>DASYEB010000019.1:0-315850 GCA_036499285.1 Puia sp.
GCTCAAGAATATCACGGTCACAAAGAATTATATGGATGGGATCTGCGACATTGCAGTAGACCAGGAAAGAATGAAGATCGCCTTTTTGAATATCATCGTAAATGCCATCGAAGCAATGGAACCCGGCGCTGGTATCCTTCAGCTAAAAACCTTCAGCCGGGATGATAAATGCATTATATCCATAACAGATAATGGTCCCGGGATCGATGAAGAATCACTTTCGAAGGTCTTCGAACCCTATTTTACCAATAAGACCAGGGGAACCGGCCTGGGTCTGACAAATACGCAGAATATCGTTCTGAATCATAATGGCCATATCGGCCTGGAGAGTAGGAAAGGAATCGGCACCACGTTTACGATCCAGCTCGACTTTGCCTGAACGCCTCCATATCGGGCACCGCCGCCGCCCACACATACCGGGCTAAGCACTGATAACCATAGGATCGGCACTATACAGCTTATCGATGGCATCATTGATAAGCTTCCGGTTCAACGGCTTGGCCACAAAAAGATCGACCCCTCCGTCATAAGCCTTCTTCCTTTCGATGGCCCCGTCATGGGCCGTGATCATGATTATCTTGATCTCCGGATAGTTCTTTTTTACAAAAGGAATAAAATCAAGCCCGAAGCCATCCGGTAAATGATTATCCAGGAATAAAATAGACGGAGTATCGGTCTGCAATGCAGCCACAGCTTCAGTTAGAGAATTCACAAAGCCGGTTTGAAGATTTCTTTGTTTTAACATGCCGCTGAGTAAATAACAAATATCCAATTCATCATCTACGATTAGCACTTTATTAGCATCTGTCATCATAGTATTTTCCACTTAGTCATCAAGTTTTAAGTAACCCTACAATTTCATAACAGAATATTTACAATTTTATTGCCATAGAAATAATAGGGCCGGGATGCCTCAAAATTGACCCAAGACGCTTTTAATGCCCTTGTCTCAAGGTATTTTCGTAAATTACGGGATGAACCCTTCCCCAATTTGGGGAATTTCATCCCCACCCCTTCCCCCAAAACCGCATACGGTAAAGGTATATGTAGAGATATTAGAGGTAATGTAGAGATCTTACAGTTTGGCAAGGGTTTTAGAATATACTGGATAGGTAATATTTTGATCAAGCCCGGATTATACTTTTTCCAGTAATTTTAATTTGAAATTTTCAACTATGAAGCGAATTCTGATCATTGATGACGATATGGATATGTGTAATTTGCTCGGTCGTTTCCTGCAAAAAAAGGGATACGAAACGGAAGCAAGCCACAGCGGCAATAAAGGGATTGCCAAATTCAAAGAATCCAAATTCGACGTCGTGCTTTGTGATTTCCGGTTGGGCGATAAAGAAGGCAGAGAGGTACTGAAGGAGATCAAAAATACAGATCCCTACGCAATAGTGATCATCATTACCGGTTATTCCGACATCAAGACGGCCGTAGACGTCATCAAAGCAGGCGCATTTGATTACATCACCAAGCCCCTGATCCCCGAAGAAGTGTTGAACGTCATCGGAAGAGCCCTCCAGCAATCCGCCGACGGCAACGTCGACACCCCCCGGACGGCATCCGCCGCGGGCGGTCAGCCCGCCAGCAAAAAGAACAGCGGCAAATCAGCCTACGAAGAAGAATACCTGGTTGGCCACGCGCCCGCTACCCGCGAGTTATACCGGCAGATCGAGCTGGTAGCTCCAACTAATTACAGCATTATTTTATACGGGGAAAGCGGCACGGGTAAAGAGGTCATCGCCCGTACCATCCACCTCAACAGCGCCCGCAAGGACAAGCCTTTTATCGCTATGGACTGCGGTACCCTCTCCAAGGAACTGGCAGGCAGCGAGCTGTTCGGCCACGTAAAAGGCGCCTTCACCGGCGCGCTCAACGACAAGGACGGACATTTCGAGCTGGCCAACGGCGGCACCCTCTTCCTTGATGAAGTAGCCAACCTTTCCTATGAGATCCAGGCAGCCCTGCTCCGCGTAATACAGGAAAGAAAATTCAAACGCGTCGGCGGAGTAAAAGAAATGGAAACCGACGTCCGCATCATCGTTGCCTCCAACGAAAACCTCCAGGACGCCTATCGTAAAGGCAGATTCAGAGAAGACCTCTTCCACCGGTTCAATGAATTCTCCATCGTATTGCCGGCCTTCCGCCAGCGGAAAGAGGATATTCCCCTATTTGCCGACTTCTTCCTCGCAAAAGCGAATAAAGAGCTGAATAAGGAAGTGGCAGGCTTCGAACCTGAGGTCATGCAGATCTTTATGAACTATCCCTGGCCAGGCAACCTCCGCGAATTCCGCAACGTCATTCGCCGTGCAGCCCTGCTTACCTCGGCTGGCCATGTCAATGCCCGCGTGCTGCCCGCAGAAATAGTGGACACGAATAGCTATACCTATATGCAGCAGCAGGAAGCGCCCGTAGCGGCTCCTTCGATCATCACTCCGTCGCACCATCCTATTACCCACAAAGAGACTGACCTGAAGAACGCGGCGGCCCAGGCCGAATACGACACCATCATGAACGTTCTGAAACAGGTAAATTACAATAAATCAAGGGCGGCAGAGATCCTCAAAATAGACCGGAAGACTTTATATAATAAGATCAAAAGCTATCAACCTTAATATACTTCAACTTTTACCCTCGTAGTAGTGTGGGCGCTGAAATAACCCAGCGCCCCATTGCTTATATTGGTACTTGGATTAGCCGGCGTCGCCGTCTGAAAATTATTATTCCCCGTTACATCGGCCAGCGTAAAAAAGTAATTGTATACGTTCCTGTCCACACAATTCATTGTCAGTAATACCGTGTCTCCTCTCTGAAGATAGGAGCTGTCATTAAACAACGGCTGTTCGATATATTTCCCGTCCGACAGACGATCTTCAAAAACAAAAATATCGGGGACCAGCCTTCCCCTGAGAGATTCCGTGAACTGGTAGTAGTTGCCCAGCCCGTCCGGGTCCCGGAAATTCACGACGGCATTGATATCCTGCTTATTGTTAAAGTCAGTATTTAAGGCAAACGTGACAGAATCGAGTATTACAGCCCTAGGCATCCTGGAGCTTGCACTATACGTCTTACCATCCACGGTCACCTCCAGTTGGTACACATGGTTGGGCGCCCCGATAAGAAGCTGGGTAGTATAAAGCCCTGAATCCGACTCAGGCATCAGCACGCTAGATCCATTACTGCTGTCCGTCATACGCACCCTGGCCCCGCTGACGGGCGGATACGTATTGTTCGCAGAAAAATTCACGCTTCTCGAGATCCTGACCTGTGCCGGCAGCCCCAACGCATTGGTAATTTCTCCCTCGATGACGATCTGCGAGGCAGCGTCCCGCAGGTCCACGCTGATCACCTTCTTGCAGGCCGCAACCCCCGTTAAAAAGAACAGTAATAAGATCCACCTCATTTCACTAAAATTTAAAATTCCACGTCACCGACGGTATCCACCGGAACAAAGCATACCGCAACGCTTCCGTCTTCGTCGGATCATCAGGATCATTCTGAAAAGCAATGCTATAAGCATTCTGTCGCCCATAAAGATTATACACCGAAAAGGTCCAGCTGCTTTCAAATTTAGCCGTCTTTTTCCCCAGCAGCGTAGCAGCCGCATCCATCCGGTGATATGCCGGCATCCGGTAGCCATTCCGCTCGGTGTATAAAAACGCCGTCTGACCAGCGACCTGGTATTTACCGCTCGGGAAAGTGACGGCATTCCCGGTATAATAGACCCAGGTTGAAGACAGGGTCCATTTCCGGCTGGCCTGATAGATGCCAACCACCCCTATATCATGGGTCCTGTCCTGTTTGGCAGGATACCAACTGTTGTTGTTGATCCCATCGATCTTTAATTCCGTTCGCGACAGCGTATAGCTGATCCAGCCGGTGAAACGGCCCTCCTTTTTCTTCAGATACAGCTCCAGCCCATAAGCACGCCCCTTCCCTAAAAGCAACTGGGACTCAACATTTTCATTGGCCACCAGCTGAGCCCCATTCTTATAATCTATCTGGTTGGCCATGGTCTTGTAATAGGATTCAGCCGAAAATTCCCAACGGTTCTCACTGAAATTCCTGAAATAACCAGCAGAGACCTGGTCGGCTATCTCCGGCTTGACATTGTTGCTGCTGGGTAACCAAAGATCGGTGGGGTTTGCCGAAGTAGAATTGGACAGCAGATGCAGCACCTGCGTATTCCTGTTATACCCCAGCTTAAGTGAGCTGGTCTCATTCAGCTGGTAGCTGACAGAAAACCGCGGCTCCACATTATAGAAGGTCTTTACAAACTTCCCCGATGGATACTTCGCCGAGTCCGTCGTATTCCCCGCCGCATCATAGGTATAAAAAGTGCCCGGCCCCAGGACAGAAAAAGAGGTGGCCCGCAGACCATAATTAAAATGTAATTTTTCATATGGTGCCCACTCATGCGACACATACACCGCATTCTCCAGGCTATATTTATTCTGCAGTGCAATCGAATTATAGCTCGAGGTCTGCGACGCCGAAATGACGCCAGGCGAGATATTATGGTGGATCACGCTAAACCCGAAATCGATCTTATTATCCGCATTCCCATAATACTGCAGATCTTCCTTCAGATTGAGGTCCCGGATATCGGAAGTAATATGGATGTCGTTGTTATTCGAGTTGATCTTGATCTTATAGCTATAATTACTATAGATAAAAGAAGTATTGGAGAAAAGCCGGCTGTTAAAGACATGATTCCATCGGGCCGTACCCGTAGCATTTCCATAATCGATCCCAAAGGTCTCGCCAAAAGCTAAATTGTCCCGGCCAAAATAACCGGATAGATAAACCCTGTCCTTTTCGCTGATCTTATAGTTGGCTTTTACATTCAGGTCATAAAAATAGAGACTGTTATCCTTGACAGAAGAGTCGCTGGACAATTTGAGAAAGAGATCGGCATAAGTACGCCTGCCGCTGATGGAGAAGGAGCCTTTGTCTTTTACGATAGGGCCTTCCGCATTCAGCCGCGTTGAGATCAGCCCGATGCCGCCGCCAAAATGATAGTCCTTGTTATTCCCATCGTTCATTTTAATATCCACGGCTGAAGAAAGCCGGCCCCCATATTCCGCAGGCATAGCCCCCTTGTAGACGGTGACGTCCTTTATCGCATCGGAATTAAACGTGGAAAAAAAGCCCAGTAAATGAGAAGGATTGTAGACCGTAGCCTCGTCCAGCAGGATCAGGTTCTGATCGGCCCCGCCGCCACGGACATAAAAGCTGCTGTTCCCATCCCCGGCAAACTGGATCCCCGGCAGAAGCTGTATGGTCTTAAGTACATCTTTCTCTCCAAACAGCACGGGAATATTCCTGATCTCACTGGTCGTCAGCTTCTGAACGCCCATTACCGGCCGGGTGATATTGTCATTCTTCTTTTGCGCACTGACTACCACCGTTTGCAAATGAGCCGACTCCAATTCCGACGTCAGCATGATATTCTTATCAAGCGCAACCGGCACCGTATCCGTTACATACCCCGAAAAACTTATGAGAAGGGAATAACTCCCCGCAGGGGCGGTAATCGAAAAAAAACCATATGAATTACTGATCACACCGGAACGGGCGACCTCCAGCAGGCTGATAGAAGCCCCGATCAGCACCTCTCCTGTCGCCTTATCGCGAACGGTCCCGCTGACAGTCCATCGCCCTTGAGCTACTGCCGGCAGGCACGACGCCAACCCCAATATAGTCCCAAGCAGCAGCCGTTTCATTGATTAAAATAACTCGTCAAGTGACGGGTCCCTATAGTCCACAATATAACCAAGGATATTGGGATATTGGAGGAATTCTTCCTTTTCATGCATCGTCGTCAGGACCACACATTTCATCCCTGCATTGAGAGCCGCTTCTACCCCTTTTGGCGCATCCTCGAAGACGACACAATCCCCGGCTGATACATTCAGCGCCGCAGCCGCCTTTAGAAAAGTCTCCGGGTGTGGCTTGCTGATAGCCACATCATTGGCGCTGACAACTATAGGAAAGAAATGGCGGATCCCAAGATTGTCCAAAACAAAGTCGATATTAAACGGGATGGCCGCAGACCCGATAGCCATTTGGATGCCTTTTTCGTCCGCTTTTTTCAAAAGATCAGGCAGCCCGGCAATCAGCTGCAGGTGTGGACGAAAAGCGGCCTGGTAGCTGGTTTCTTTCTTATGCGAGATGGCATCTACCTCCGCCTCCGTAAAATGCCCCTTCCCGAAGATCCGTTCCAGCAGCTCCCCGTTCTTGCCATACATCTCGCGTTTTACTTCGGCTCTCGACAGACCGGCGTTGAGGTCATTGTTCAGAATATTGAACCAGGCAATGCTGTGATATTCCATGTCGTCGATCATCGTTCCGTTCAGGTCGAAAATAAAAGCCTTGTATTTACCCATAAGAACCTTGTCTTTTTTTGCAAAGATAAAGCCTTATTTTGTGGAATGAAGACGACTACCTGGGGCATTATCGGGCCCGGAAAAATAGCCAACAAATTTGCGACAGCCCTCACCCTGGTGGACGGAGCCATCCTCGGAGCCATCGCCTCCCGCGATGCGGCCAAAGCCCGGACCTTCGCCGCCGCTCATGCAGCAGCAGCGCGATCCGGCGCCCCCGATTCCGGCAAGGCCAACCCTGTGGACAACCCTTCCCCCGCCGCGATCCGCGTCTACACCAACTACGAAGACCTCGCCGCCGACCCATCCATCGACGCGGTCTACATCGCTACCCCTCACGGCTTCCACGCAGAACACGCCATCCTTTGTCTGAAACAGGGCAAAGCCGTCCTGTGCGAAAAACCAATGGCCCTCTCAACCCGTCAGGTCAATGAAATGATCGACACAGCAAAGGCCCACAAAGCCTTTCTGATGGAAGCCATGTGGACCCGCTTCCTCCCTGTAATAAACAAAGTTGAAGAACTCATCGCCCAACAACAGATCGGCGACCTCAAATATATCCGCGCAGACTTCGGCTTCCTTGCTCCCTTCAACCCCGAAGGCAGATTATATAACATGCGTCTCGGCGGAGGCTCCCTTCTCGATATCGGCATCTATCCCCTGTTCCTCGCTCTCCACCTCCTGGGCGAACCCCAAAAGATCATCGCCGCAGGCCACCTCGCCCCCACCGGCGCCGACGACAGCTGTCACGCCATCCTCGAATACCCCGATGACCGCTCAGCCGTTATCACCAGTACCCTCTTATGCCAAACCGGTATCACAGCCGAGATAGCAGGCACCGCCGGCGCGATCCATCTCCCGACACCCTGGTATAAAAATGATCAGTTCACCTGGAACAAGCAAGGCGAGCCGGCCCAAACCATCGAGGTCGAACCCATGATCAACGGTTTCGAATATCAGATAAAGGAAGTGATGTCCTGCCTCGCAGCCGGCCTTACCGAAAGTCCCAAAATGAGCCACGCCTTCAGCCTCCTGATGGCCAGGACTATGGACGCTATCCGCGCGCAGCTCGGCGTAAAATACCCTACGGAGTAAGCTTTAAACATCCATATTAGTGTGCTTAGGCGGAAACAGCCTCCAGTGTCCCTCAGAAACGACTTCGACGGCGCCATCGTTCACTTTGATAGCACTTTGATCATCGATCGCGTAAGATGGCACAGATAACGTAGCAGCCAGCTTTTCGAGGTTGGCCATGGAATTCTCCGGAAACGCCGGATAATCCAAATGCGGATGCAGCGCAAACTCAAAAAATCCCAGTGATTTATCGCTTTCCGCCGGTAGAGTATGATTACCATAGGTCGTTCCAAAGCGTGTCATTATCATACTGCCCGCGCTCAGGCCCACATAGACCGTCTTGCGCAGCAGCGACGGCAGCAGATCCGCCAATCCGGACTGTCGCATCCAGTAGCACAGATACTGGCAGTCGCCGCCTCCGACCAGCAGGGCGTCAGTCTCCCGGAGCAGGGGAACCCAGATCTCTTGTTTGATGCTGGGCAACGCGGTGAGTTCCAGCACTCCCAGGGATTTCCAACCCAATTCGCAGAAGGGGTCACCCAATGACCCGCAAATCACCCTTCGGGCTATGTCCCCACCGCCAGGCAAGGCATATATTGCGGTGGGGATAAAAAGGGCGCTCGCTTCGGCAATCGGTTTACCCAGGAGGTCAACCAGTGCGTTGCGGATGCTTGTGTTGCTGATACCGGCGGAAGTGAGAAGAAGTCTCATAAGAACGACCTTCATTTTACTTTTTCACATACCGAAGCGCAACGCTTCCTGATTGAAAGATCCTTGTATCAACAAGCTTCAATAGTAAACTTTCCGGCAGGCCAACGCCTTCCCACAACCGCCGTCCTTCGCCTGCAATTGTTGGATGAATGACAACACGATATTCATCGATAAGGCCAAGCTGCATCAGTTGTGCGGGGATCTCTACACCACCGGTTAAAATATTCCTGCCCGGCTCTCCTTTCAATTTTAGTATTTCGTCTTTAAGATCCGAACGAATAATTCTCGTATTTTTCCCTTCAGCTTTGTCTAAGGTTCTCGAGACGACAACCATCTTATCTATGGAGACAAATGCCCGGGCATAGTCGACGTCTTCTTTCGTCTGGCCAGCGGGGTCTTTTGCGACATCAGGCCAATAAGGAACCATCAATTGATAGGTTTTGCGCCCGTAGACGAACGTGTCTGCATCCCCCAGCAGGTTCGTGTAATATTCGAGTATTTCTGCATTAACGATCCCTTTTGTATGGTCGGCACATCCATCGATGGTGAGATTGATTGCAAAGATTAGATTTCGCATAATAATTACTTATATCACAAATATCCGCAGACAGAACGTGATCTTTTGGGTGTACTCACGACAAAAAAGGGGTGATTTGCGAAAAAAGCATATCATTTCCCTATTCGATATATATCACCATCATCCGTGATGGCGTATAACACGTTATTCGAATAGGCAACATCCCGAAACCGCTGTTTTTTATCGGTAAGAAGCCTCTCTTCACCCACAACCCTGTTGTTTCTGATTATCAGACGATCCACATTCTGCCCGCTGAGACAGGCGACGAATAAATTATTCTTCCACTCGGGAATGGCGGTTCCATTATAAAAACAGATGCCGCTTGGTGACACGACGGGATCCCAATAGTAGACAGGCTGTTCCATTCCTGCTTTTTGCTGGATCCCTTCTCCGACCTTGTCGTTGGAGTACTCAAGACCATAGGTTATCACCGGCCAGCCATAGTTCTTACCGGGACGGATAAGGTTTATTTCGTCCCCGCCGTGCGGCCCGAATTCAGCTTCCCACAGGTCACCGGTCGCCGGGTCAATATCCAACCCCTCCGGGTTGCGATGCCCATAAGAAATTATTTCCGGCTTCGCGTTCGATCGATTGGCAAACGGATTGCCCGCGGCGGCCTTGCCAGCCGTCGTTATTCTTATGATCTTTCCCAGGTAGGAATTCAGCTCCTGAGCCTGCACCCGGACTTCAGACGCAAATTTCTCGCCGATGCTGACGAACAACTCACCATTCTTGTCAAAGATCAGCCGGGAGCCAAATTGCAAATTACCCTTTGTTGCAGGTGTCGCCCGGAAGATCACGGTAACATTGTCCACCTTGCCTTCCGCCTCATTCAACTTCCCTTTGGCAACGGCAGTCACACTTCCCGACTCATACTTTTCCGAGTAACTCCAGTACATCATCTTATTGCTGGCAAAGCCGGGATCGAAGGCTACATCCAATAGTCCGCCCTGGCCGGCATATACCACCTCCGGCAGTCCGGTGATCTTTTTGACCAATGTGCCATTCTTATCATGGATCTCCATAGTCCCCGATTTGAGGGTCACCATCAGCCGGCCGTCGGGCATGGCCGCAATTGCGAAGGGATTGCCGAGCTTGCTGGCGATTTTCTCCACCTTATAGGACGTTGTTGTCCTGGCACCGGCAACCCTGGTTTGCCCCGCGAACGCGGGTTTGTAATTGGCGAATCCGGGTTTTGTTTCGACAGGTGGTAAACTGTCCTTAGCAATGCTGCCCTGACCGCCTTTATAATTTGCATTTACCGCGAGATAGCCAAACAATAGGCACCCCGCCAACAAAAATGAGCGATTTTTTTGCATAGAAAAGATTTTTAAGACCTTGGTTTTGATTGCATCCTAAAAATACATCTTTCACGCCGAATCATCCGGCAGCCAATAAAACCTCCTTCGCATTAATGGATACGATCACATCAAGAAAGTTCATTCCTGTGCGGCAGAGTCGACAGGTGAAGAGCCCACTGCAAGCGCCGGTGGATCCATTGATCGGGCTGACCTTTTAGCCGCGTCTGCTGTCGTAGTCTTCCCATTGGGAGAAGAGCAAACCTATGCCTTCACCTCTGACAGCACGGACCTGGCCGGCATATTTCCGACAGGGACAAAGGACAATTATAGATCCAATCGTCTGAAAAAATCCTCACTAAAGGGATACAGCCATGCAAAATACAACGGTATCTCCGGATATGCTTCTGTAAATTTTTTGTACTTACTGGGTTTAATCAGCGCCTCATCATATTTTGCTTCAATAGCACAGGGGTTTTCCTTTTCTGGCAACACGAAATCGACCTCATTCCCATCAGCCGTACGCCAGTAATAAATAGCATCCCATCCATATTTATCAGCCAGCACCCTGAAATACGCGGTTTCCCAAAACTCCCCTTTATCCATTCTATCTGGCATTTGCTGAAAGTTATTCAGCAGACAATTACGCAACCCGGTATCGAGCAAAAATCCTTTTGGCATTTTTGTCAATTCCTTCCTGAGATTGCGGTAAAAGGGTTTTACCAAAGCCAGGTGAAAGCATTTCTGTAGAATACGCAAGTAGCTGTTTACGGTCTCGCTTTTTATTCGAAGCGTAACGGACAGATCATGTGCGTTGACCAGACAACCGCTTTGATCTGCCAGAAGCCTGAATAAATGAAAAAATGCCGTTTCATTCTGTACCCCTGATTCCAAAATATCCCGTTGTACAAACGAATCCCTGATTTCCTTCAGCTTTTCAATCTTCTCCCGATTATCCGGTTCCGTGATGACGGCCGGATATCCGCCGTATAACATATAAGACTGCCACTCCTGTCGGAGATATTCCAGTTGGGTGGTTTTAGCCTGCTTATTCGACAATATTCTTTTATGCTCCTGTAAAAGTTCATCTTTACCCTTCAATTGCAGGTATTCATTAAATGAGCAAGTCAATAGTTGAAATACCCTTTTCCTTCCCGCGAGCGAATCCCTGAAATGGTCGTCTATATAAAAGGCACTACTTCCCGTTGCTACAATTTTCACTCGTTCGGCATGTTCATCATACAACAGCTTCAAAAAATTGGAAGGATCTTTTAGATATTGAATTTCATCAATGAAAGCTATAACCCGTCCCTTTACATCCGGTAGATAATTCAGCAGATTCAGCGGCTGCTCGTTCAGTATTGAAAGAATGTCCTTATTCTCTAAATTCAGTGATATGCAAGGAAGGGATTTCTCCTTACAGTGTACTTCCAATTGCCGAAGCAAAGTCGACTTGCCGGTTTGCCGCGCCCCGGTCAGGATAGTAAACTCCTTCTTGCTCAAATGACTGGCTAACTGGTTAAATAATTCCCTGCGCATTTATCTTTTATACAAATATCTGATATTATACCCCATACATGGGTATTTTTATCGGATTTTTTACACTATCGACAGTCTATTTTATCAAATAATACTACCTATAAAATACAACTACTTACATTACAACGAGTTCCGAATAGTTAGATAAAAAGGCACCTCCTTCTGCAAATGCGTATTCTCCAATATCTGCTTCGCCGCCATTACCCCCATCTCCTTAAAATCCGTGGAAATAGTCGTGATCCCATTTAAGATGATCTTCTTCAGCGGCGTCTCATTATACGAGATTACCCCCACCTGGTGCCCCAGCTCCAGCTTCAGCGAAACGATCCGCTCCACCAGCACCACCAGGTCTTCTTCCATCAGGTTGATATATACCTCTCCCTCCCCGATCGGTTCATCGGCGATCGCATGCACCACCTTATAAGCAAACGCATACTCCTGGCAAAACCGGCTGCACCCTTTCAGTATCTCCACCGGATGATAGGTATAGCTGGGAAAAATGATCTTTATCGTATGGTACTTGCTCAGCTGCTCCCGGGCCTTTTCCAGCGCGGAATAAATATCCTGCTCGAAGTTTTGATATACCGCCGCATACTCCCCCGTAATCCCGGAGATCTTTTTGTCCAGCACCACCAGCTTTTCCTTCGCCACGCTGTTGATGACCTCCTGCGCCCGCTCCCCGCCTTCGAGAAAATGAGGGATGATGACATAATGAGAGTAGTCCTCTTTACGGTCGCTCAGCAGCTTCTTGAATAAGTTGAAATCGTTGTTGTAAATATAAAAGTCGACGACTGTATATTCGCCCAGGGAGGCAATAAACGCATCATAGAGGATCTTCTTATGCGCGCTGAGCTTGTTGAAAAGCAGAAATATCTTCAGGGTCTGGCGGAAATCGGTATGCTGGATAAAATACCCCTTCCCCGGAACCGAACCCAACACCCCCATCTTCTTGAGATATTTATACCCCTTCTCCGCTGTATCCCGCGAGATCTCAAGCTCAAAGCTCAGCTCATTGATCGAAGGCATAAGATCGTTCTTCCTGATCTTGCCCATTTCTATCGCCTTCAGGATCGAATTGGTCAGTTGGAGATACTTGGGAGTAGCCGCAAATTCGTCCACCCGGATCCAGTCGAAAATATTCTCGTGCTTCATGCAACCCGAAATTAACAAAAAAAAGGCAGCCCATCAGGCCGCCTTTTCCAAATTATGGCTGCCGCCTCATATATTTCCCATCATCAAAGATCACGCTATACCATACTGATTATTACCTGTGTTTCTGCAATCTAATGATATCGCACTCTGGGCGGCCGACCATCAATAAAACCCCGCATCCGAAAGCCCCTCATCAATAAGAAACACAAGCAAACTCCTGGGCCCATGCGCACCTAACACTAACGACTGTTCGATATCCGCGGTCTTCGACGGCCCCGCAATAAAAGTTGCAAAACCATATGAACCCACACCTTTCTCTGCCCCGGCCCCCTCTGCCTGCGCCGCAGCCCCCTCAATTTTCTCTATCCACTCATAAGCCCCATGCATATCCGCCACAATATCCTGGCACCGGATCACCAACGCGAGATGCTGCGCGATAAAAGGCAAAGCCCTTTCGATCATCCTGTCCTCCGTGATCCAGCAGGCCCCATTCTCCGCCACCCCAAAATGGGCCTTCAAAACAGCAAGCCCCACATCCTCCAGCACATGCGGGTCGGCATACCGCTTCCCCGTCTCCGCAAACACCTCCAGTTCAGGACATCCCGAGATGATCCGGCCGACACGCGGATGCTGCTCCCGCAAAATAGTAGCGATCCGCTCATATCCCGATACCATATACGCGCTGCCGCCGATGGCTTCCAGCATCGTGATAAAAGCTGCCGAAAGATCAGTTCCAGCAGCTGCCGAAAGATCACCCCCACCCGCGCCGACCCCGGCTGCCACAGCACCATCCGCCCCACCGGCGCCCAAACGCAACTCCGGCAACGCCCGCTGCTCAGGCTGATTCGCCTTAACCGTCGCTAATATCTTATCCCGACTGCTCATTTCTTATTCTTTTTATACCACTCCCCAAAAGACTCCTTCGGCACACCCGGCATATCCCGCTGCTTATACCACAGATTCAACCCATTGTTCACCGTAAACGGCGCATTCAGCATAAACCATCTCCCCGCCTTCCCCGCGCCATGATAAACCGAAGGATTCGACAACACCCAGTTCATCGTTTTCATCGCCACCTTCTTGGCAAGCGGTGCAGTACCTGCCTGCACGATAACCTGCCGCCATTTATAAAGCTGTTCATGGATGTCGATCTTCACAGGGCAGACATTCGAACAAGACCCGCATAACGTAGAAGCAAACGGCAGGTCGGCATATTTCTCCCTATCCAGGTTAGGAGCCAAAATAGACCCGATCGGCCCCGCCACCGCCGTATGATAGCTGTGCCCGCCACTCCGTCTATAGACCGGACAGGTATTGAAACAGGCAGCACAACGGATACATTTCAGCGAATTTCTAAAATCCTTGCGACCAAGATGCACGCTCCGTCCATTGTCGACAAACACCACATGCATTTCCTGTCCCGGACGCGGCTTCTTAAAATGACTCGAATAGGTCGTTATCGGCTGCCCCGTCGCACTGCGCGTAAGCAATCGCAGAAACACACCCAGGTGTTTTCGCAACGGAATAAGCTTCTCTATCCCCATAGAGGCTATATGAACATCCGCCAGGTGTGCTCCCATATCCGCATTCCCCTCATTGGTACAAACTACAAATTCACCCGTCTCGGCCACGGCAAAGTTTACACCGGTAAGGGCTACCCGCCGGGTCAGAAACTTCTCCCGGAGATGCAGACGTGCCGCATGCGTCAGGAATTGGGGATCGGCATTCCCTTTCGGCGTCCCAAGATGCTCATGAAAGATCTCTCCGATCTCTTCTTTTTTCTTATGGATACACGGCAGAACGATATGACTGGGTGGTTCTCCCGCCAGCTGAACGACCCGTTCGCCAAGGTCAGTGTCCACCACGTCGATACCCTGCGTCGACAAAAATTCATTCAGATGACATTCTTCCGTCAGCATGGATTTACTCTTCACCATCTTGTCCACCTGGTGACGACGAAGGATAGAAAGAACAATGGCATTGTGCTCCGCCGCATCGGCCGCCCAGTGAACGGTAATGCCATTGGCAGTAGCCGCAGCCTCAAATTGCTGAAGATATTCGCTCAGATTGGATAGTACATTGTTTTTGATCTGCGAAGCAGTCTCCCGCAGCTCTTCCCACTCCGGCACCTTGTGTGCAGCCTTATCCCGCTTCTGTCTTACCCACCACAAGGTCTCATCATGCCAGTTGACACGAGGCTCGTCCTTATTAAATTCATCCGCAAGCGCGGCATGATCTTTTCCTTTCATAATTGACTCATAATTGACTATTCAGTATTTCTGCAATATGCTTCACCTGCACGGTACTTTTCTGACGGTGTAGTATCCCTTCCATATGCATCAGACAGCTCATGTCCGCACCGGTAATGTATTCAGCGCCATGATGAAGATGGTCGGCAACCCGGTCTTTCCCCATTTTGACCGACACTGCCTCTTCCGCAACACAAAAGGTACCGCCAAAACCACAACATTCATCATCCCGCGTCAGGTTGATCAGCTCGATCCCTTTAACCATTCTCAACAGCTTCTCCGGCTTGGAAAACGGCGCAGCCATCAGTTCGGTCATCTGACTCAGCTTGAGCCCGCGCTGACCATGACAGCTTTGATGAACACCCACCCGATAGGGAAAACTGGCCTCCAGACTCTCAACCTTCAGGACATCGGTCAGAAATTCGACAAGCTCATAGATCTTTCCCGGGATCGTCGTGCCCCTCTCACCAACACTGCCCGCACCTTTCGAAGCTCGATCACCCTCGCCCGCACGATCACCCTCGCCCACGCGATCTCCCTGGCCCGCACGATCACCCTCGCCAGCGTGCCCATGCAAATGCGCAGCCGCCCCTTCCGCATGCAAATGATCCTTAATATGTAGCACACAGCTGCCCGAAGGGGAAACAATAAAATCGAACTCCTCAAAATTTTTGATAAAAAGGTCGTTACAGCCCTGTGTGAGGTGTTCAAAACCTGAATTGGCCATAGGCTGTCCACAACAGGTCTGATTAGGTGGGTACACAACTTCACATCCAAACTTTTCCAACAATTCCAGGGTAGCGATTCCTACCTGCGGATAAAACTGGTCTACATAACAAGGTATAAACAATCCGACTCGCATAATCAAACCTACTTATAAAATTTCAATTCTATGATATCTCCTGGTAAAAAACGGCTGTTCCAGTGGGGATGGATCGCCAGAGCCGCACCCATGGCCGTAGCCTGTGGTACGGAAGCCGCAAATACTTCGATCTCCGGAAAGGCCGCAGCCAGCAGGTGCATATAGACCTGGTTCTTCCCAAATCCCCCGTCCACAAAGATCCTCTTCACTTCCGTGCCTTCCAGTACCAGCTGCGTAGAGGCAACCTGCTGCTCCATTATATCCATCATAAGACGGTGATAAGCCTGCTCAAAGCTGTCAAAGGCTCCCAGGTCCCGCTGACTAAACACAGAAGCCTGAACTCCCGCGCTTGCCGTTCCCTCTGTTCCGACGACAGTCGCTGAAATATCCCCATCCGTCTCAGTCACTTCTCCTGCCCGCAGCGCTTCCGCGATATCCGCATCAAAATCCACTCCCGCAGCAAACACCGCCGACTTATGAAAATGATCCGCCAGCCGCCGCACCTGCTGCTCATGCTCATATCCCGCAAACAAACGCGACGCCTTCACCGGCGTCCCCTGGTAGCTCATATAACACAAACAATCCTTTTGCAGTTCCGCCACAGTCAGCGGAGAGTCATTAAAAGGATTCATCGAGATACACCAGGTACCCGTTGAGATCAGCACAAACGGCTCCCGGAAACTTTCCAGGTAAGGAATAATAGCCGCCGAACTGTCATGCAGCCCGATCCCCGCCACCGGAATGGAAGGCAGCTTCACCTTCAGATCAGGACCCGGAAAAGCAGGTATCGTGTCCGTTGGCACGCCGAACACAGGGTGCAGCGGCAATACGCTCGTCGAAGGCAGGATAGGCGCCAGCTTGTCGATGATACCTTCCCGGTATACCCATTCATGATAATGCGACTGGGAGAAGTTCCAGAGATTGGTATGACAGCCGATGCTGGTGATCTCCGAACAAGCCTGCCCCGTCAGCAAAAAGCTCAGGTACTGTGGCAGGTGTAAGGAATATTTTATCCGGGAAAAAAGCTCAGGCTGTTGCTCTCGCAGCCGGTATAGCTGCATGCCCGAGTTGAGACTGCCTAATACAGGAGAGGCGGTGAGCATAGACAGCGTCACCTCCCCGCCATACCTGTCATAAAATTTTTTCCTTAGCGCATCTGGAAACGGCTTCAGATAATTATAAAGGGGAGTGACAGGCTTCCCATCGGCTCCGATGTTCACAAAGCTCGCCCCATAGGCCGAGAAATTGATCGCGCGGATAGTATACTCCGGCAAAGCCGAAAGCCCGGCCAGAGATTGAAACACCCATTCGGTAAGCTGCGATAGATTCTCACACGATTCTCCGTCTTCATCAAGGGTGGCATCAAAAGAGCTGCACTGCTCCCATACGATCTTATAATGCTCGTCAAAAAGGAAGAGCTTTTTATTGGTCTTGCCAATATCGAGTATGGCTATAACATTCATAATTATAATCCTGTTGCGACGGCGCCTGCGCCTCTTTTTTTCGTCAGCTGTTGCCTTATTTTCTCAGAGCGGTACAAACCCAATGGGTCCAGCGCCCCGCCAGCCCTCAAACGCGCCTCGGCGACCAGCGCCCTCACATCCGTCCGGAAACAATTCTGTAGTATCTCCTGGGCAGCCACCGTATCATTGGACTGCTGCGCGCTTACCAGCTTTTTACGATCCACCAGCAGCGCCTGTGCATAGGTAAGCATGATGGCCTCCACCGACTGGAGAAGATCTTCCAGCGGGTCCTTCACGTTATGGGAAGCATCGATCATCCAGCCCAGGTCCGTAGCATGATTCATCCCACGGGCATCCATTCCTTCCACCAGTTCGTTAAAGATCAGGAAGAGCTGGTAAGGTTTGATGCTGCCCACAGTCAAATCGTCATCCCCGTATTTGCTGTCGTTGAAATGAAATCCGCCAAGTTTGCCTTCCATCAGCAATAAGGCCACGATCTGTTCGATGTTGGCATTAGGCAGGTGATGCCCCAGGTCGACAAGTGTGTACGCCTTTGGCCCCAGCTTGGAAGTATACAGCAGTGACTGTCCCCAGTCGCCAACGGTAGTGGAGTAAAAATTTGGTTCAAAAGCTTTGTATTCGACAAATAGCTTCCAGTCCGCAGGCAATGCAGCATATATTTCTTTCAGCCCTTCGAGCGTATGTTGAAATGCCTGCCGGAAATTCAGTTGCCCCGGGAAACAGGATCCATCCGACAACCAGACGGTTAGCGACTTCGAACCCAGCTCTTCTCCGTAACGGATGACTTCGATATTGTGATCGATCGCCTGTTTACGCACTTCCTTACGCACATGCTGCAGCGACCCGAATTTATAACTTTCTGCCTGACCAGGCTGATCCTGGAAGGTGTTGGAATTCATGGCGTCGAAGGTGAGCCCGTGCTGCGCAGCCAGTGCCTTGATGGAAGCAGGCTTGCTGGGGATATCCCAGGGGATATGCAGGGAGACGGCGCCACTGCTGCGGTTCAACGCATGCAGCAGACCGATGTCCTCTATCTTTTCCTCGAGGTTACGGGGCTCGCCGCCACCGGAGAACCGTCCAAAACGCGTCCCGCCCGTACCCAACGCCCAGCTGGGGATAGCCACCTGGAAGTCGGCCAGCTTTTGTAAGATCCTTTCTGCATCGGGCAAACCTGCCACGACAAAGTCCAGCTTGCGGCGATGGTCTTTCAGCAAAGACTGGTTGAACTCTTCTATCTTATATTTTTCTATAGACATATTGATAGCGTTTAAGACAAATAAAATACTTCCTTCAATTGTTTTGTCACCGGCGAATGATCCGGATTGGTCTCCATGATGTCCTTCATATAGTCCCACCATTCCCGCATCACCGGGTGCGCCGGCAAATCGTCCAGCTTCTCCGTTTCTTCGATCCGGAAACAGGCGAACAGGATCAGCGAAGCCTCATCCAAAAATATCGAATATTCCCGGATCCCGGTGTTATGCAGTAAAGCCGCCAGTCCGGGCCAGATGGTGGCATGACGTCGTCTGTATTCTTCCTCAAAACCCGGATACAGCTTCATGGTGAAAGCAATACGTTGCATAATCGAAAGTTTATCGTACAAAAGCCATCGCTACCCCACCGTCTACGTTCAGCACATTGCCCGTGGACTTATTCATCAAACCACCCACCAATACAAAACACGCATTCGCAATATCTTCCGGTAAGATTATCTCATTCAACAGAGTACGTTTGGCATAATACCCGGGTAACTCTGCAACGGTAACGCCATAAGCCTTAGCCCGGCCTTCCGCCCATCCGCTTTCCCAGATCTTGCTGTCGGAAATGACCGCGTCGGGATTGATGACATTGACACGGATCTTATCCCCACCCAGTTCGGCGGCATTAAGACGGCTGAGATGTAATTGAGCGGCCTTGGCCGATCCATAGGCGGCATTGTTGGGGCCCGACACCAGCGCGTTCTTACTGACGATGTTCAGCACATCCCCGCCGATAGCTTGTTTGCGCATTACTTCTACCCCGGCCTGCGTCACAAGGAACTGCCCTTTGACCAGCACATCATAGAGGATGTCCCAGTCCTTTTCGGTATGATCCTGTATGGGCTTTGAGATGGAAAGACCGGCGCAGTTGACGACGATATCCACCCCGCCAAAAGCAAGTGCTGCTGCCCGGTAGATGTTACGGATACCTTCTCCATTGGTCACATCCAGCACTTCACCGATAAAAGCATCTTTTCCGTATTGTTTGAAAAACTCCTGTCGGGCTGACTCGAGACGCTGCTCGTCGTTGTCGTTGATGACAATACAGGCGCCTTCGTCAGCAAATCTTTTTGCAATAGCTTTCCCGATCCCCCCGGCGCTGCCTGTTACAAGAGCTATCCGGCCGGACAGCGCCTTGGGTTTTGGCATACGCTGCAATTTTGCTTCTTCCAGCAGCCAGTATTCGATATTGAAGGCTTCCTGGCGGGGAAGAGAGGTATAGGAAGACACGGCTTCTGCCCCCTTCATTACATTGATGGCGTTGATATAGAATTCAGCAGCCACCCTGGCCGTCTGTTTGTCCTTGGAGAAAGTGAACATGCCGATACCCGGGTAGAGGATGACCACGGGATTGGGATCACGCATAGCAGGGCTGTTGGCATGTTTGCAGCTGTCGTAATACTGTGCATACATCTGGCGGTAGCTTTCAAACTGCGGAGCCAGCTTTTCTTGCAGCACAGCCACATCTTCGAGATCCTGGTTAGTGGTAAGATCAAGTACCAGCGGGCTGATCTTTGTCCGGAGAAAGTGATCGGGACAGCTGGTGCCCATCGGTGCCAGCCTGGCCAGGTCGTTGGAGTTGATAAATTCCAGTACGCGATCGTCATCGGTAAAATGACCGATCATCTTTGTTTTCGAAGAACAAAAGCCTCTTAATACCGGGGCCAGCGCAGCTGCCTTTTTCAGCCGCTCTTCCTTAGGCAGTGACTGCATACGCGCGCCGCCAAAGACAGGAGCTTTTTTCCCGATATTGTCCTCCAGGTATTGTGCACAGCGTTCGATCACTTCGAGCGTGTTGATATAGCTTTCGTATGCCGTGTCACCCCAGGTAAAAAGTCCATGGGAGCCCAGCATGATCCCCCGGATCCCGGGATTCTCGTCCAGGCAGTGGCGGAGCTTAAGGCCCAGGTCAAAACCGGGACGCTGCCATTCCACCCATCCGATCTTGCCATTGAAAAGTTCCTGCGTGATCTTTTTCCCATCCTTAGCGGCAGCGATGGCGATGGCTGCGTCGGGATGCAGGTGATCGATATGCGCAAAAGGTAAAAAACCATGCAGCGGCGTATCTATCGAAGGAGCCTTGGAATTAAGGTCATATATGCAATGATTAAAAAGCTCGACCATCTCATCCTCGAATTCTATGCCCCGGTAAACATTCTTCAGACTCAGCAGCCGGTCCACATACAAAGCCGCCAGACCGCTCCGCTTCAGCGTTCCAAGGTCACCGCCGGACCCCTTTACCCACATGATCTCCGTTTCTTTTCCCGTCAGCGGGTCCTTGGCCATAGCCTTACAGGAAGTATTACCACCGCCGTAATTGGTGAGGCGCAGGTCCGCTCCAAGCAGATTGGACCGGTAGATCAATAACGCGACTTCGTCGCCCGCCAGTTCGGCTGCTTTCTTCTCATCCCACAGGTAGCTGACATGTTTGAATTTCGTTGACGTTGTAACAGACATATACTTAAACTTTACTTTTTTAAATTAAAAAAACGCTCACCGGCAGCCCTCACCCGACACCTACCCCGCTCACTTCAGCGAATTCCCGTACCCCACCAATATCACCGAGAATAATATCGCAATGATCCCAACCGTGATCGTAGCCCTCGTCTTCCCGCTAACGCCCTTCCATTCCTTCAGCGCGATACCCCAGCAATTAGCCACCAGGATAATAAAGGCCATATGCAATATCCACGAGCTTGCACCATTCCCCAGCCGGCTCTCGCCCATTCCATAAAAAAAGAACTGGAGGAACCAGATGGTCCCGGCCAGCGCAGCAAAAAAATAGTTCCTCGCCAAAGGCGTCTTCTTATTCGTATAGTCCCCAAAAGACCTGTTCCTGGCGTTCAGGAACATACACCAGATGAAATTAGTGGTAAGCCCACCCCATAGCAACACGATATAGGTGACATTGTTTTGATACAAAAACTCAGTAGTGGCGCCCGGATTCGATGACTTCCAGAACTGGTTAGCTACTTCCGCCATCGGCGTTCCCGCTTCAATACCATAGTTGAAACAGGCGCTGAGAATCCCGGAGATGGTACAGACGATCAGCCCCTTGACCAGATTAAATTCCTTGATGCTTTCTTTCTTTTTCTCTTCAGGTAACTCTTTTTCTTTTAATACCCCCGCCCTTCCGCAGATATAAATACCCAACAGACAAAGCAGGACACCGCCAAGTACGATCCTTCCCCACGAAGTGGTAAGCAGTTCATGAAGAGTGGTCTTACCGGGAGTGTGGACAAAATTGTAGTAGATGGAAGGTACCAGCGCCCCAAAAGCAGAAGTAAAACCAAGCAACACCGAATTCCCGAGCGACATACCCAGGTAACGCATTCCCAGCCCATACATCAGCCCGCCAATACCCCAAAGGAGACCCCAAAAAAACGTCCACCCAAGAGTGGAGGCAGAAGCCTGCGATATGATCTCCGAAAAATGAGGGACAGTCAGCCACGCAGCCAGCGGAGGGACGATCAGCCAGGAAAAAAGACCACCAACGATCCAATAGCTTTCCCAGGACCATTCCCGAACCTTTTTATAAGGTATATAAAAACTGCCCGAGGCGAACCCGCCTATAAAATGAAAGAGAATGCCGAATAGTATCATGTAGTCGAAATTTTCCGATATGGCTGCAATAAGGGTCAAATTTAAGGGGGACATCAGATTCATCTGTCATGGACTGTCATGGTTCACGCACCACTCCTCAGCTACTACTATTTTTAGTTTTTATTATGATTAACTTGTCCTGGGTTATTTCCGCAACCCCCAAGAACGTCAAAGGCCCCAAAGAAGGGGCCTTACACATTTTGAGCGTCGGAATAAGTGTTTACTTTAAAGTCTTCTTCACCCTTTTTACAAAGGCTTCTGTAGCGTTAGTTAAACCGGCGATTTTGGCTATTGTAAAATCAGTATTGAGCAGAAGGTTCCTGACGAAACTTTCTTTCCCCTTCTCCAAACCTTTCTCTATGCCTTTCTCCATACCTTTCTCTATGCCTTTCTCTATACCCTTCTCTATACCTTTTAGTTCTCCGCGCCTGTAGAGAATATCTTTTTCTTCTGATATGTAGTTTGTAATGCTATCCATGATCTGTAAACTTTCTACTGCTAAGTTACGCAATTGCGCCAATATTCGCAACTGCCGTATATGCCTTTGTTTCGAAAAGTCTCCTTTTGAGGCAGCAACAACCTGGTTTACAATCTTTTCTATTACCTGTTCCGGGTCATTGCTGCCGAAGTCGGCTAAAATCGCCAGCATTTTCTCCTCCGGATTTTCCGAGCGAAGTAATAACTGATAATCAACAGCCGAGAGGGATATTAGCTGGTATTTAAAATTCATCGGCTCCGAACGAATATGATCCGTCATAGTGGGTTCCCCGGCACCGATGTAAATGACATATTGCCGCACGGGAAGCTGATATTGCCGAAGCAGCATAATATAATATTCCGCCATCCGGTAGACCATTTCCAACTCGTCCTTTACCTGGAATTCGATATGTAGCACAAAGGTTTCGCCGTTGTTATCGGTCACTTTTTTTAGCACATCCGGTTTACGCTCTTTGGTATGCTGTATATCATCCGGCAATTCTTCCGTATGTACGGCATGAATGCCCAACAGGTTTCTGATCAGGCCAGGCAATGCCGCTTCCAGGTTCTCCCTGAATATCTTGTCATATTGATTAACCTGCGCGTTACGTCGTTTGCCTTTTTTATTACGGGGTTTTGCCTTTGCCATATTCAATCACACTGTTTATTCAAAAGCAAAAGTAAGCGCTTTATCTTATCCTTCTCCTCCGATTTTCACTGCAAAAAAATTATCGGAAGAATAATAGCTGATGGCCGCAAATGCGCAATCAGACAGTCACTGTCTGCCCACGAATCACACCGGCACCTTCACCGCCTGCCGCGCCATCAACCTCCACGCCCCCTTCTGCTTCAAAAACACAAGCAACACATAAAGATGCGCCGTCCCCGGCTTCCCCCCATCATTACTCGTAGCCGTCAACTCATGCCTGACCCACGCCGTATTCCCCAAAACCCTGATCGTCTGATTCGTCAGATCGATCGTCACAAAATCCGACTTCTTCGTCAGCAACGCCTCCTCAAATGTCGCCTTATCCTGGATCGCCCCATTCGAGTGCCCATACGTCAGCTCATCAACGACAAGATTATCAAGATTGGCCTTCGTAGGATCGATCAGCGCTTTCCGCAGCGACTCCACAGCGGTAGCCACCTCTTTTTCCGATGAAGAAGCCTGTGCAAAAGCGCCCGTACCGGAACCCAACAATAAGCCAAAGGCAAGGATCGTGTTTCTCATATATTATTCAATTTAAATTTTTACTACCTCCATCTTCAGCAAAGCGCCAAGCTTCTCTATCTTCCCATAGATATGCCCTACCCCTACAGCACAATGATGTGCCGGCCCATAACTATTCCAACGATTGACAAACCCACGGGCCCCGCCCGAAAAGCGATAACGGCTATTCGTATTCCCTATCTGCAAAACAGGTCCGGACACCGACTCCCCCTCCGCAACCAGCAGCAACAATCCCCCACCCCTTTTCTCCACCACAGACAGCAATGTCACCGGCCCATTCTTCACCGACATCTCTACAGACAACCCGCTTCCAACCTTCCCATGATAAACGGTCAGCGGACGCACCTTGGTCTTTCCCTCCGCAATAGAGATATGCCCCGGTCCATCATGCCCCATCAATACCACATCGTCGTTGAAGTCCATTGCATAATATTCCGTAAACGACCCCCCCGCGCCAAAACTGTCCATGATCTTCATCGCCTGCGCATTCTTGATCTCATATTCCCCGGCCACAGGAATACCCCGCGCCGTCAGAAGAGAATTTCCAAGGATGATGCTGCTGATGGCCGCTTCATTTTCCGGATTGCCCGTTCCCTTATAGTAATAGGCCATAGAACCCAGGCCGCGCCGCGCAATCAGCCGGTCAAGAGCCACCGACGTGACAGCCGCCTTAGCCAGTTCAGCCGCAGAACAATCATCCTGCACATCAAAGGCAGTATAAAACAACGAAACCCGGTCTGACACCTCAGCCTCCGTAACAGCCTTCCGCAAAGAAGCCAGCTCTTCCACTTCGATCAGTTCGATATGCCCCCCAAACCCGGCATATTGCTGCGTCAGGTCGGTATAAATATCCAGCATCCCGCTGTAATAATGACCCATACAGCCAAGACGGTTATAGGCCATAGTATGTTTGACCCGCGCCGCTTCCACCCATTCTTTTATCTCAAGCGCCGCAGCCGCATCCCCACGCAACATACCGGTGATCTGGTGAAACTGGATACCTACCCGGTTGAAGACATTCGCGATCTCGGGAACAGGACAGGCCGAACAATATGCAAGCCACTCTCCCGTCATCTTCGTACGATCGGTCATCGCATTAAAAGCGGTATAGTCGATAGCCGCTTCCGGCGAGAGATTCAGCACTACAACAGGAGCCCCTACCCGTTGAACAACAGGCAGCACCGTCGAAGACAAGGCATAGGTAGAGACGTATAAAAAGATCAGGTCTACCTCATTACGCCGAAAAAGACTGCCTGCTTCAAAAGCCTTGTCAGCATTGTCCACCAGGCCGGCATTGACAACGAAGGGGTGAATGGAGGTCAGAAACCCCTCTATCTCCCGCAGATAACCTTCGAGCCTGGGTTTTAATCCCTCGAACTGCTCCCAGTAAGTGTCGAGGCCAATCCCAAATAAACCAATTTTTAGTACGGACATATACAGATTATTTTATGCCTAATTCTTTTTGTATCTCTTCCAGCGTCCGTCCCTTGGTCTCGGGCAGGAAACGCCATACGAACAACAGATGCAATACCATCATCACACTATAAAAGGTAAAGGAATGATACCCTCCTTCCTTGCTTCCTTCCACAATGATCGGGAAAGTAGAGGAGATGATATATGCCATGATCCAGTGGGTAGAGCTCCCCAACGAACCACCCTTGGAACGCACAGAGTTGGGAAAGATCTCCGAGATAAAGACCCAGATCACCGCGCCCTGCGAGAAAGCGAAAAAAGCGATAAACCCGATGAGATACAAAAGCACAAGTTTATTCCCGCCCCCTGCGGCGGCAGCAGTACCCGCCATACCCGTCACATCCACATTTTTAAAGAACAAAGCCGTAAGCCCCAGAAAAACGATCATCCCAAGCGAACCCACGATCAGCAATTTCTTACGCCCAAACCTATCGATCAGCGTCATGGCAATCAAAGTAAACAACAGATTCGCCGCGCCTATGTATACAGGCTGCAGATAAGCCTGCCCTTCATCAAAACCGGCCATCTTAAAGATTCGCGGCGCATAGTAAAGAATAGCATTGATCCCCGAAAGCTGATTGAACATCGCCAGCAACATCGCATATAAGATAGGCTTGAGATACCGGCGCTGGAAAAGCCTCTCGTTCGAAGCCCCGGGCAAATTTTCATGCACCGACTCCCGGATCGTATTAATAGCCGCTTCTACATTCGCTTCGCCAAGCTTGCCTAAAATGGGAACAGCGGCAGCCACATTATGATTGAGGATCAGCCAGCGCGGACTTTCAGGAATGCTCAGCAGCAATAGCCAGAACAACACCGCAGGGATGATCATCATACCCAGCATCCACCGCCACGCGTCCGGCCCGATACCCGAAAAAGCAAAATTCGTGAGATAGGCGATAAAGATACCGGCCACGATATTCAGTTGAAAAGACCCGGCAAGCCGCCCCCGCAAACGCGCCGGAGCGATCTCCGAAATATACATAGGCGCGATCACCGAAGAGGCGCCTACCGCCAAACCGCCGATGATCCGAAAAAACACAAACAACGCCCAGGCCGAAACCGACGCACAGCCCACTGCCGCAACAATAAAGAACACCGCCACCACCTGGAGCGTTTTCTTACGGCCATATCTCTGCGCAGGGAAACCAGCAACCAGCGACCCCAGTATAGTGCCAAGGATGCTGGAGGATACTGTAAATCCCTGCCAGCCGGAGCTTAGATGCCATATCTTTTCAAGCGTCTGCTCCGCCCCGGAAATAACAACAGTCTCAAAACCAAAAAGGAATCCGCCCAGGGCGGCAATCAAGGCAATTCTAACGGGGTAAGAAAGCATTGGGAGACAATTTATTTTGTATTCTGGACTCCATCCAGTTTGACACCGAAAATAACATTAATTTTAATTCCCCATCCGCTAAACTAACGACCAATACATATGAAATACGAAGCCATCACCATAAAAGACATCGCCAAAGCCCTCGGACTCTCCACTTCCACCGTTTCCCGGGCCCTCAGAGGCAGTTATGAGATCAGTGCCGAAACCCGCAAGCTCGTCCTCGAATATGCAGAAAAGCTCAACTACCGGCCCAACCCTATCGCCCTTAGCTTAAAAGAAAAGCGCAGCCGCTCCATCGGCATCGTCGTCTGTGAGATAGCCAACAACTTCTTCTCCCAGGTGATCAATGGCATTGAGTCCGTAGCCTATAAAAAAGGTTATTATGTGATCATCTCGCAAAGCCACGAGTCCTTCGAACGGGAAGTCTCCAATACCCAATACCTCGCCTCCCGGTCAGTGGACGGACTGCTCATCTCGCTTTCGACAGAGACCACAGACCTGTCTCACCTCAATAAATTACACGACAGGGGCCTGCCCATCGTTTTCTTCGATAGGATCACAGAAGAAATGACGACACACAAGGTCATCGCCAACAACTTCAACGGGGCCTACCAGGCAACCGAACACCTTATCCAATCAGGCTTCCGGCGCATTGCGCACCTGACCATTTCCCCCTACCTGTCTATTACAAAGGAAAGACTGGCCGGTTACAAGGCCGCGCTGGCAGATCATCACCTTCCGTTCGATGAATCCCTGGTAAAATACTGCAAGTACGGAGGACTTATCGATGGGGAAACAGAAGAAGCCATGGACGCACTTCTTAGTCTAAAAAAGAAACCGGACGCCATCGTGGCGGCCAGCGACAAGTTATCTACAGGCTGCCTGGCGGCATTGGCCAGAAGAAAGGTCCGGATCCCGGAAGATATGGCCATTGTAGGTTTTACCAATTCACAGCTCACGGATATTTTTCACCCGGCGCTCAGCAGCGTAAGACAACCGGCCTTCGAGATGGGACAAGTAGCAATGGAAATGCTGATCCAGCTGATCGAAAGTAAACACCCCGTAACAAAATTCGAGACCCGCGTCCTCAACACCGAGCTCTCCGTCCGAGCATCAAGCCTGAAAGCCTAGTCCAGTTTCGCGGGCGTCATCTTTGGCACCAGCAAATGCATGATCACCCAGGCCAGCAGGTAAGCCCCGCTACAAACGGCAAACATAATATAGTAAGCCGTCTCAATCTTATTAATAGACCGGTAATACACAAACATATTCTTTTGCACCAATGCAGATAGCAGTATTCCACCCAATGCCCCTGCCGTCCCTCCGATACCCGTCACCGATCCCGTCGCCTTCTTCGGGAACATATCAGATACCGTCGTAAATATATTCGCGCTCCAGGCCTGGTGGGCCGAAGCCGCAATCCCAATGATCACCACCGCCAGCCACATGTTGACATTACCCGCCACCTGCGCAAAAACGATGGGCAGCACCAGCAGCGCAAAGATGAACATGGATACCTTCCTGGCCTTGAAATTAGGCCATCCCTTATTGACAAAGCTCATCGGCAGCCAGCCTCCCCAGATCCCCCCCACAGTGGCCATGATATAGACAACAGCCACAGGCAGCGATACCCCTTCATCGCTCAATCCATACTGACTCTTTAAAAAATCAGGCAGCCAGAACAGATAGAACCACCAGATAGGATCCGTCAACAGTTTGCCGATCGCAAAAGCCCAGGTCTGCCGGAAACCGAGCAGCCGAACCCAGGAAAATTTCCCCTTGTCAGCTTTAGCTGGCGACGCTTCAGTCGCTGCAGCGTCATCACTGTTGATATAGTCCATCTCCGCCGCAGACAACTTCTTATGCCGCGCCGGCACTTCGTACATAGCGATCCAAAAGATCAACCATATAAAGCCGATGGCGCCGGTGATGACAAATGTCGCCTTCCATCCCCAATAATGATTGATAAAAGGCACACTCAACGGCGCAATAATGGCTCCGATCCCCGCCCCCGAATTAAAAATAGCCGTTGCAAATGCCCGCTCCTTCTTGGGAAACCACTCCGCTACCGTCTTGATCGCAGCCGGGAAATTACCAGCCTCGCTCACTCCAAGCGCACTCCTCGCAATCCCAAAGCCAAATACCGTGTTGGTGAACGCGTGGCACATCGCCGCGATACTCCAGATGCCCGTAGCCATCGCATATCCGAGCTTCGTTCCCAGTTTATCGATAAGTCTGCCCGCAAACAGCAGCCCGACGGCATAGGCAAATTTGAAGGCGATCTCTACATTGGCGTAATCCGCATCGTCCCAGTGCCGCTCCCTGGTAAGCGTCGACTTCAGAAAGCTGATTACCGACCGATCCAGATAATTGATCGTCGTTGCAAAAAACAACAATGCACATATCGTCCACCTGTAGCGGCCAATACCGGGACTTGTTTCTGTCGACCGGGAAATAGGAGAAGCATTAGACATGAAATATCAATATTAACCCTCAATATAGTTTAACTATCTCAGATCCGGGATATTAACAATATCCATATCTGTATACGTGTAATTCTCCCCTGCCATCCCCCATATAAAGGAATAATTGCTGGTGCCGCAACCCGAATGAATCGACCACGGAGGAGAGATAATGGACTGGTGATTCGCCACCAGCAGATGACGCGTTTCCTGGGGCTGCCCCATAAAATGGAATACACGCTGCTGCTCCGGCACATCGAAATAAAAATAAGCTTCCATCCTACGGGTATGCGTATGTGCCGGCATCGTATTCCAGACACTTCCCGTCTTAAGGATGGTAAGCCCCATCACCAGCTGGCAGCTTTGGATGCCTTCCGCATGAATATACTTGTAGATGGTCCGCGCATTGGAAGTCTCCGGGCTACCGGTGTTCACGGGCAATGCCTTTTCCTTCGGCAGATATTGCACAGGATATACAGCGTGCGCAGGCGCCGACAATAAAAAGAAAAAGGCCGGCTCAGCAGCATCCTCACTTTCAAAAGCTACCTCTTTCACACCTTTTCCTGCATAAAGACAATCCATCCTGTTCAGCTCGCAGGCCGTCCCGTCCGTAGTTACCTTCCCCTTCCCGCCCACATTGATGATACCTATCTCCCTGCGCTGCAAAAAGAAATCGGCTTTTAATTCCGGATGCGTCCCGAGTACAAGCCGCTTCTTCACAGGGCAGGCCCCACCGGTAATGACCCGGTCATAATGTGTATATACCAGCTTGACAACATCTTCCTGGATGAGTTTGTCGGTCAGGAACGAGCCGCGTAATTCTTCAGTAGTCATTCCCCGAACTTCCTTCGGGCTATGTTCAAATCTTATTTCCATAAATGATCAAATTATTTATTATCTCCCCATCCAACCGCCATCTACAGTAAGGATGGTTCCATGTATATAATCACTCGCCGCCGAAGCCAGAAAGACCACCGGCCCCTTGAAATCATCCCCCTCTCCCCATCGGCCGGCGGGTATCCGGTCCAGGATCGATTTGCTCCGGACCGGATCATTGCGCAGTGCCTCCGTATTGTCGGTCGCGATATACCCCGGCGCTATCCCATTGACATTGACACCCTGCGAAGCCCATTCATTGGCCAGGGCCTTTACAAGACTCCCAACCGCCCCCTTGCTGGCAGCATACCCCGGAACATTGATGCCTCCCTGGAAGGTCAGTAGCGAAGCAGTAAAGATGATCTTACCACTACGCCTCACCAGCATCTCCTTTCCAAATTCACGGGCGAGGATAAAGGCTGCATCCAGGTTTATGGACAACACCTTGTCCCAAAACTCATCAGAGTGCTGAGCAGCAGGCTGACGCAGGATCATACCGGCATTATTCACCAAAATGTCCACCTTGTCATGTTTGTCCTTCACCCGCCCGATAAAGGCATATAAGCTCGCCCGATCGGTAAGGTCGGCCTGGAAAGCAAAAAAGTTGCGCCCCAGGGCTTTGATCTCCTTCCCGATCTCACTGCCCTCTACAGCCAAAGAAGCCGATACGCCAATAATGTCAGCCCCCGCCTCCGCCAGTCCCAGCGCCATACTGCGCCCAATGCCCTTATTACAGCCCGTGACCAACGCAACCTTCCCCTTTAAATTAAAAAGATTCTCCATAAATTATTAGTGAACAAGTCGTTAACTTTGACCGTGCACAAGTGTACATCGTAATTCTATAAGAATTGTGGAATAAATCGACTTTATTTACGAAAACGTTTGCGATCAGATCCGATGAATGAAATTTGAAGCTATTACCATAAAGGACATTGCGAAGGCGCTAAACCTCTCTGTATCCACCGTATCGAAAGCATTGCGGGGGAGTCATGAGATCAGTGAAGAAACAAAAAAGAACGTCCTTGCCTATGCCCGTGAATACAACTACAAACCCAACCCCATCGCCCAAAGCCTCAAACGCGGCCTCAGCAAATCCATCGGGGTCATCGTCTGCAATATCGACAACAACTTCTTTTCACAGGTCATCAACGGCATCGAGTCCATTGCCCGCCAAAAGGATTACAATGTCATCATTACTCAAAGCCAGGAATCATACGAACGGGAGGTCGCCAATAGCGAACACCTTTCCTCCCGGTCGGTAGACGGCCTCATCATCTCGCTTTCCGCTGAGACAAAAAATGTAGATCACCTGGTAAAACTGCACGAAAAAGGGTTGCCCATGGTTTTTTTCGATCGGATCACCGATGAAATAGCCACCCATAAAGTCATCGCCAACAATTTTAAAGGCGCTTACGAAGCAACCAGGCACCTCTTGGAGCAAGGTTTCCTGCATATCGCACACATCACCAGCAGCGGGAGCCTGTCCATTACCCTGGAAAGACTCGAAGGGTATAAGAAAGCCCTTGCAGACGCCGGCCTGAAACCAGACCCCCGATATATTAAATTTTGTCAGCATGGCGGTATGCTCCCCGAAGAGACCCGCCAGGCCCTGACCGAACTGCTGCAGCTAAAGGTCAGACCGGATGCCATCTTCACCGCCAGCGACCGCCTCAGCACAACCACCCTGAGCCTGCTGAGGAAAATGCAGATCGACGTCCCCGGGCAGATCGGGCTGGTAGGGTTTACCAATTCCATCTCCGCCGACATCTTCCACCCTTCACTGACATCGGTAGTGCAGCCGGCCCTCGAAATGGGACAACTCGTCACAGAGCTCCTCATCCAGTTGATCGAAAGCAAACGACCGGTGACCCAATTCCAAAAAAAGATCCTCGAAACAGAATTGAAGATCCGCGATTCAAGTCTCCGCATGCCCTGAGCAGTCTCACCATTCACTCTCAACGGCGCGGTCATGCGTTACCCATTTTTTACTATCTTTGCCGCGTTAGCCTATGCTGAAAAAGTGGATTTACATATTCTCCGTCTTCTGCCTCGCCAACAGCCAGCCGCTGCTGGTCGATTTCCATTCGCATATCGGCTCCAATTCGCTGCTGGACATGCTTATCAGCCAGGTCCAGGATGACGGCGACAATGACAACGATAAGACACCCGAAAAGACATCCTGCCGTCACTTCCTTTCGGAAGTCCGCACAGCAGCCGTCAATATCCAGGCCCCGCTGAGATCGATCTTCGGCGCCTTCCGCCTTCAAGGCATAACACGGCATTTCTACGGCAACCACCTGATCCGCAAACCCATCCTCCCCGCCTATTATAACTTCCTGTTCCGGCTAAGTCCATTCTAGATCTGTTTTCCCGACGAGATAATTATTTCATCCAGAGAAAACAGCAATAATGAAACATCTTCTTCCGGTCAACGCCGTGTTGATCATCCTGTTATTTATTTCCCAATCAGGCTGTACCACCTATGGCCAGCCCGATCACGCAAAGTCAGATACCTTACAATTGCCGGTATTAACCCTGAAAACAAAGGATACCATCCTCCAAACGGCCTATGTAGCCGACATCCAGGCAATAAAAAATATCGAGATCCGCGCCCGCGTTAGGGGATTTCTCGAATCTGTTTATGTCGATGAAGGCAAGCTGGTCAAAAAAGGACAGCCCCTGTTCAGGATCAATGACGAAGAATACAAGGTGACCCTGTCTAAAACAAAAGCAGCCCTCTCCAACGCCGTCGCAACAGCCAAAGCTTCCGAAGTGGAAGTCCAGCGCGTCCGGCTCCTGGTTGACAAACACGTAGTCGCCGCTTCGGAACTGGAAGTGGCAGCCGCTAAGCTGGCCGCCGACAACGCAAATATCGCAGAGGCAACCGCCACCGTTACCAGCGCCGAAAACCATCTTTCCTATACCCTGATCCGCGCGCCCTTCGATGGACTGATCGACCGGATCCCGCTCAAAGCAGGCAGCCTCATTGACGAGGGGACGCTCCTCACTACGCTGTCCGACATCAGCTCCATCTACGCCTATTTCAGCGTCCCGGAGAACGAGTACCTGCAATACGAAAAGACCAGGCGCTCCTCCCCCGGTCAACGCAGCAGCGAGGTGAAGCTGATCCTCGCCGATGGCAGTAATTATGGCCATACAGGGACCATCGAGACCGTAGAAGGCGAGATCGAACAGAACACCGGTTCGATTGACTATCGCGCGCTGTTCCCCAACCCCCAGCGCCTGCTGCGGCACGGCGCCACAGGCAAGCTCTATCTTTCCAATAAGATCGACAACGTCCTCCTCATTCCGCAACGATCCGTATTCGACATCCAGGATAAGTCCTATGTCTATGTAGTAAACAAGGACAACACCCTCCGGACGCAAAGCTTCGTCCCGCTGACCCGCTTGTCCGGTAATTACCTGGTCAGGGAAGGGCTGCACGCCGATGACAGGATCTTATATGAAGGCGCACAAAACGTGCGCGAAGGAATGACTATCCGGCCACTGCCTGTCAGCGCAGACGTCCTGCAGGCTCCAAAAAAATAATCTATCATGTTGCAATTATTTATCAGGCGACCCGTGCTGTCGCTGGTGATCTCTTTGATCATCCTCTTGCTCGGCATCTTATCTCTGACAACCCTTCCGGTAACTCAGTTTCCAGATATCGTTCCCCCCTCGGTGACAGTGACCGCCAATTATACCGGCGCCAATGCCGAAGTCTGTACAAAGGCGGTCGCCACCCCGCTGGAAAGAGCCATCAACGGCGTTCCCGGTATGACCTATATGTCCACCGTATGCAGCAATGACGGTCTTACGGTTATCACCATCAATTTCAACGTCGGAGTAGACCCCGACCAGGCCGCCGTAAGCGTGCAGAACCGCGTCGCGACCATCCTCGACGAACTGCCGGAAGAGGTGATCCGCGCCGGCGTCACCACGGAGAAAGAGGTCAACAGCATGCTGATGTACCTGAATATCCAAAGCCAGGACAGTACCCTCGACGAAAAGTTCATCTACAATTTCACAGACATCAATATCCTCCAGGAGCTCAAACGCATCGATGGAGTCGGTCGCGCCGAGATCATGGGATCAAAGGATTACTCCATGCGGGTTTGGCTAAAACCCGATCGCATGGTTGCCTATCACGTGTCGACCGACGAGGTCATAAAAGCCATCCGCGATCAGAACGTAGAGGCAGCGCCCGGCAAAACCGGCCAGAGTTCTGACCGCTCACCCCAGCCCCTGCAATATGTACTCCGCTACCCCGGTAAATTCTTCGAGCCGGCTCAATATGAGAATGTCGTCATCCGCGCCGACAGCAATGGCTCGATCCTGCGCCTGAAAGAGATAGCAGACGTCGAGTTCGGAGCCCAGACCTATAACATGATCTCCAAAACAGATGGCCAGGCCTCCGCTTCCATCCTGATCAAACAACGGCCAGGGAGCAACGCCCGCGATGTCATCAATGGTATTAAAAGCAAGATGGCCGAGCTGAAAGCCAGTTCCTTTCCATCCGGCATGACCTATAATATCAATTACGACGTTTCCCGTTTTCTTGACGCTTCCATCCACGAAGTGCTGCGAACCCTGTTCGAAGCCTTCATCCTAGTTTTTATCGTGGTGTTCATTTTTTTGCAGGACTTCCGCTCGACATTGATCCCCGCCCTGGCCGTTCCGGTAGCCCTCATAGGCACCTTCTTCTTTATGCAGCTGTTGGGGTTTTCCATCAACCTGCTTACCCTCTTCGCCCTCGTTCTGGCGATCGGTATAGTGGTAGATAATGCTATAGTAGTTGTCGAAGCAGTGCATTATAATATGACAGAGTTCCACCTCTCCGCCATGGATGCCACTCTCCGCGCTATGAAAGCTATCAGCGGCGCCTTAATCGCCATTACGCTCGTGATGTCGGCAGTTTTCCTGCCGGTAGCCTTTATGTCGGGGCCTGTGGGCGTTTTTTACCGGCAGTTCTCCCTGACACTGGCCATCTCCATCGTCATCTCAGGTATCAACGCCCTGACCCTGACCCCGGCCTTATGCGCCATCCTGTTAAAACATGCTCCGCCGGGCCGTAAAAAATCCCTGCTCCAGCGATCCTTCGGCGGCTTCAACAAAGGGTATGAGTCGATGTCCCTCGGATACGGTCGCCTGCTTCTCCGTATAGCAGGAAGAAAATGGATTACCCTGACCTTGCTTTTATTTTTCGTGGGTATAACATGGGTCTTTAGCAGTATCCTGCCCGGCGGTTTCATCCCGACAGAAGATCAGGGCATGATCTATGTAAATGTTACTACCCCGCCCGGCTCAACCGTAGAACGTACCGAACAGGTCCTGAAACAGGTACAGCAGCAGGCATCCAAAATGGAGACAGTGGAGTCCGTATCCACGCTGGCCGGTTACAGCCTCGTCAACGAAGTGGCAGGCGCTTCCTATGGAATGGCGATGATCAGCCTCCGGCCCTGGGATGAGCGAAAGTCTTCACTCGAAGACGTTATCAGCCAGCTGGAGAAAAAGACAAGATCACTCGGCGACGCAACGATCCAATATTTTCCGCCGCCTACCATACCCGGTTTTGGCAATGCCAGCGGCTTCGAGATCAGGCTCCTCGACCGGAGCGGCTCGGACGACCTGCAAAAGACAGCCGTTACGTCCAATAATTTTATCGACGCGTTGAATCGCTCCCCCGAGATAAAAGGCGCCTTCAGCACCTTCGACGCCAGTTTCCCTCAATATCTTATCTCCGTAGACCAGGCGGTGGCCGCGCAAAAAGGAATAACCCTCGACAACGCCATGTCTACCCTTCAAACGCTCATGGGAAGTTACTATGCCTCCAATTTTATCCGCTTCGGCCAGATGTATAAGGTGATGGTCCAGGCTTCTCCCGAATTTCGGACCAAACCGGAAGACGTACTAAAGCTGCATGTGAAAAATGAAAAAGGAGATATGGTCCCTCTCGCCACCTTTATCAGAATGGAAAAGATCCATGGGCCCGAACAGCTGACGCGATACAATATGTATACCTCGGCAATGATCACCGGCGACGCTGCCCCGGGCTATAGCAGCGGAGACGCAATAGCCGCTATCTCCCGTACGGCAAAGGACAAGCTCCCAAAAGGGTACAGCTTCGACTGGTCAGGCATGACCCGGGAACAGGTCCTGTCCGGCAACCAGGCTATCTTCATTTTCCTCATCTGCCTGCTGTTCGTTTACCTTTTGCTCGCAGCGCAATACGAAAGTCTGCTGCTGCCCTTTCCCGTTATCCTGTCCCTGCCGACAGGTATCTTCGGCGCTTTTTTCTTTTTGAAGATAGCCGGGCTGGAAAATAATATCTATGCACAGGTAGCCCTCGTTATGCTCATCGGCCTGCTGGGGAAGAACGCCATCCTGATCGTCGAGTTTGCCATCCAGCGGCAAAAAGAAGGCGCCGGCGTTTTACAGGCTGCAATAGCCGGGGCAAAGGAGCGGCTAAGACCGATCCTGATGACCTCCCTGGCCTTCGTGGCAGGATTGCTGCCTTTATGTTTTGCCGACGGAGCCGGCGCCATGGGCAACCGAAGCATCGGTACCGCCGCAGCGGGCGGCATGCTCTTCGGAACGATCTTCGGGCTTATCCTCATCCCCGGTCTCTATGTCCTGTTCAGCAGCCTTGCGCTGGCCACCCGGCGCAAGTCCATGGTCCCCGTTCCCGCAGCCATGACATTGATCATAATACTAATGATCTCGTCCTGTAAAACCAAGGCCCCTACCCTGACACCAAAGCCAAATCTCCCCGAAACCTTCGCAGGCTCCAAAGACACAGAAACTATCGCGCAAAGCCGCGACACCATTCCCATTGCCACCATCCCCATATCCCAATTCTTCCCCGACCCATACCTCCGGCGGCTGATCGACACGGCGCTCGTCAACAACCCCGATCTCGGATCGGCATTCCAACGGATCCAGGTAGCCGCGGCCGGCATGCGCTACAATAAGGCCTTCCTGCTTCCACAGGTAAATGCCGCCGTCACAGCGGGCGTAGACAAATACGGCGACTATACTATGAATGGGGTCGGCAACCATGATACCAACCTCTCTCCCAACGTAGATGGGGACCAGCATATCCCCAATCCTACCCCGGACGTTTTCATCGGTCTGCGCGCCTCCTGGGAAATAGATCTCTGGGGCAAGCTTCATAACCGGAAAGAGGCCGCTCTCAACCGCTGGCTGGCAAGCAAGGAGGCAGGGCGGTTGATGACGACGACCCTGATCTCGGACATCGCTGCATTATACTACCAGTTGCTCGCCCTCGACAACGAACAAAAAGTGCTGACAAAAAATATACGCTTACAGGGCGATGCCCTCGACATCGTAAAAGTGCAAAAAGAAGCAGGAAAGGCAACAGAGTTGGCCGTACAACAGTTCGAGGCCCAGTTGCTCCATACCCGAAGCCTTCGTTGTACCACTGCGCAGCAGATCACAGAGACAGAGAACCAATTGAATTTTTTGGCAGGGCGAACTGCACAGACCATTCATCGCGACAGCTCCCTGTCCGATATCGCCCTCCCCGAAAACCTGACGGCTGGCCTGCCTTCCCAGCTGCTCCTGAACCGGCCCGACATCCACGCGGCAGAGTTGAATCTCCAGGCGCTCAACGCAGACATCCGCGCAGCAAGGGCGGCCTTCTTCCCCTCGCTGACCCTGTCGCCATATGTGGGGTACAACGCCTTCAAGCCCTCTTTGCTGTTTAATTCCGGCTCCGTCGCTTATGGCATCATAGCCGGTCTGATGGCGCCGGTCTTCAACCGCAATGCGATAAAGGCCGATTACGAACGAACCATAGCAGAAGGCCGCATCGCCCTCTACGACTACCAGCGGACGGTCCTCACCGGTTTCATGGAGGTCACCAACAGCCTGAAGGGTATCCACAACTTCACCGATTACTACCGGCTGAAACAGCAGGAGGCCAAAGCCCTGAACAATGCAGTCGAAGTAGCCAACGATCTCTACAGGGTAGGCAGGGCCTCCTATCTCGAAGTCATCACTGCGCAGCGCAGTGTCCTCGATGCAGAGCTGGAAGTCAACTCAGCAAAAAAAAGTATTTTGATACACACTATCGATCTCTATCGCAGTGTCGGCGGAGGTTGGCGATGAGCCAGCCTCCCTATCCTAATAAGCCGCCGTAAAACGTTTCTTACCGAACTTCGGCTTCTCCACCTCATCCGCAATAACAACAGCAAGGTCCTCTACGGAAAGGATGCTCTGCCCCTTTTCGTCAAACACCGGGTTGTCCAGCGCCGTGCGATACTGTCCCTTACGCACACCCGAAGTCCCTGGATTCATCAATATGGCAGGACTAAAAAAGGTCCAGTCCAGCCTCTGTTCTTTCTTTAAAATATTCAGATAATCCCTTGCCCCAAGCGCACCAGACTTATATTCCATAGGGAATTCAGGCGTATCCACCAGTTGAACACCAGGAGCGATATCAAGACTCCCCGCTCCTCCGATCACGATAAACCGCTTCACACCCGCCTTTTTCACCGCTTCCTGTATGGCCTGCGAACCGCGAATAAATTCCTCGTAGATCGCCGGATTGGTCCAGCCCGGATTATACGCGCTGATCACGACATCATGCCCTTTGACAAGCGCAGAGATCTGATCCGGCTGAAAAACATCCCCTTTTACAGGATGCAACGCACCTCCCCCCATCGCACCCCCCGCTCCCCCACCCGCCGCTACTCCTGCTCCGCGACCTATCGCACCCCCCGCCTCAACAGCACCCAACGCCTCCGGATGCCTGACAATAGCGGTCACCTCATGATGACGATCCAATAATTCACGCGTAAGCGCTTTCCCAACAAAACCGCTGGCTCCGATCAATGCTATTTTCATAACTTTAGTAATTTAGTTACTTTTAGAGAGTCAAAGGTAACAGGGAACCAGCCATACCTCCAATAAGGCACGCGCGGGGAACATAGTAACCCCGGAGTAACTATTACTGGCATTCAAATACATACAATGAAAAAATAATGGAAAATAATACCATCGACACCGTCAACTGCCCCGTCCGCCAGGTCCTCGACCGCGTCGGCGACAAATGGTCGACCCTCGTCATTATCCTCCTTGGTGAAAAAGACGTCTTACGCTTCAATCGGCTAAGCCACGCCATCGGCGACATCTCGCAAAAAATGCTGACAGTAACCCTGCGCAGCCTCGAAACAGACGGCCTCGTGTCAAGAACGATCTATCCGGAGATTCCTCCCCGCGTAGAATATCAGCTTACCCAGCTGGGAAAAAGCCTCCTGCCCCTGATAAAAGAAATGGTCAGATGGGCAGATCAGAATTTCGAAACGATAAAGAAAAATCGAAAAAAACACGAAGCAAAACCCGGGCTGCCAGCGCAGGCAAAGACCAACCTGCCGGCGTAAAAACCTCACCAGCTCACCCGCACCAGCACCACCGCATGAGCCGGTAGACTCACCGAAACAGACATTTCCCCACCCGCCACAGCAGCAGTCGTTTCCATCCCAACCTGCTGCAACCGGCCCGCTTTCTCCAGAACGGCATATTGCCCGGCATTCACATCCTGCGGCGAACCCATTTTCTTCCAAACCGTATAGGCATTACTATGCGTCTCATCGATACCCCACCGCTGCAAGACCACCGCATGAGCCGGTATATTCTTCAACCGTAAAGTCCGCGCCACCTTCTCACCCGGCAGATCATCGTCACTATAATTCCACAACATGACCGTCATCGTATGCGCATCCGCCGCCGCCAGCACACTCGCCGCAACACCCGCCACAGCGCCCCCGCCAACCCCAGCATCACCCCCGGCCGCCGCCGCCGCAGCAGGCTCCACTTTCACCCTATTCCCCCGCATCATCCCATACATCCTAAACACATTCAATACCGGTTTATCCACCCCGTTAGTAGCCAGATCCCGGAACCCATCAAACCATTTCTGCCCCTCAAACTCAAAAGACCAACTCGTCGCACCCGCCAGGTTAACCCCATAAGCCTCCGCCGAATCCAATATCCGCGCAAACGAAGCAGCCGTATAGCTCGAATACATCGTCCCGTTCCTATAGGCATTCTCCGGGTTCGTAGCCATCCCGCAGGCAGCACATCCCTCCGGATCACATTCCGTAATATAGATAGGCAGCTGGCTAAAAGCCGAGGCCTTCACTATCGCAAAACCCCTCGCCGCGTCCTTCAATTGCGGATTCATATTCATTCGCACATGTCCATCCACGACCTTCGGACTTCCCTTCGCATGATAGCTGATAAAATCCAGCGGCACACCATCCTTCTTACAATGTTCCAAAAAAGTCTCCAGCCAGTCCGCCGCCTTATCCCATCCCGGCCCCGTTGTTGCAGGTCCGCCCACACGCGCAGTCGGTAAAGCCCTCTTCACCGCCGCCGCCGCATAGTCATATAGTTTAAAGTATTCCGCCCTCGTCCCCTTCCAATAAGAGATATTCGGCTCATTCCACACTTCCCACAACCATGTCGCCACTTCTTTTTCCCCATATTTCTGCACGCAATGCCGTACCCACTGCTCGACCAGCCTTCCCCATTTATTATAGTCGACCGGTGGCCAGGCCCATCCCGTATATATGCTGTCATACTTAACACCCGGCTTCCAATGATGCCGGTATGGCTCTGGATGTACAGATAAAGCCTCAGGCATAAATCCGATTTCAGCGAGCGGCTTCATCCCCCGGCTGACATAGCTGTCAAATATGCTGTCCGTTATATGCCAGTCATAAACCGGGTTGCCCTTCGAATCCTCCGTATAGGCATTTGTCGATCCCCACTTCAACGCAGCCACCCCATCCCCCGTCGTCAGCAAATTATGACACCGCACATACACCGGAACAGGACTCAGCGCAGCCAGCTCAGACAAGAGCTTACGCCCATCCTTCATATAGGTATAGTTCGGCTCGTCATAGCCAAACTGCGCCCAGAACGTCGAAAAAGGCCGCCCCTGCTTCGCATAATCCACCACTACATCCTGCGCCGGAGCACCCGCTCCCCGCATCCCAGCCGCAGGCTGCCCAAACGCACAAATCCCCGCTAAGAATAGCAGGGATCCATTAACCAAAACCAGCAGTGATGCCAGCTTAATCGGTGAAGTCAGCATGTAGACTTTTATTTTTTGTAATAAAATAGTATATCGGTATACCCAGCAACACGATCCCAAGACCCGGCCACGTAAATTTAGGTTTATAAATGAATAAGAGTACACAGATAGCCCCGGCTAACAAAATATATAGTGATGGCAAAACAGGATAACCAAACGCCCTGTAAGGACGCGGTGCATCCGGCCTTGTCTTCCTCAGCCGGAAAATGCCGATGATCGTCAGGATATAGAATATCAGCACCACAAAGATGACATAGTCGAGCAGTTCACTATATTTACCGCTGAGACAAAGGACAGACGCCCAGATACATTGCATCCACAAGGCGCGCGCAGGTACCGAGTTCTTATTCAGCACCCCCACCTGTTTAAAGAATACCCCATCCCGGGCCATCGTATAATAAACCCGGGCGCCCGATAGGATCAGCCCATTGTCACAGCCAAAGGTCGAGATCATCAACAGGATAGCCATCACCGTCGTACCGCTGGCCCCAAAGATCCGTAACGATGCCGTCACCCCAACCCGGTCGTTTTCCGAATTGGCAATCGCATCGAGAGGCAGGACGTTGATGTACATCAGGTTGGTCGCCACATAAATGGCCGTCACGATCAGCGTTCCCAAAAACAGGCTCAGACCTATATTCCGCTGAGGCTGCTTGATCTCTCCCGCAATAAAGGTCACATTGTTCCAGGAGTCACTGCTAAAAAGACTACCCACCATACTGCCCGCAATCGCGCCGAGACCGGCAAATCCCAGGTAAGGGACTATCACTCCCCCTTCCAGCTTGCCCAGCGAAAAACCAGTGCTCCAGTTGGCAGCGGCGATCCCCTTCCTGGCAGCAAGCAAAAAGCCAAAGATGACAAGACCCGCCAATGCCACTATCTTGGCCAGCGTAAACACCGTCTGGATCAGCTTCCCTTCCTTGACCCCCATGGTATTGATATAGGTAAGCATCACGATCAACAGGATGGACATCACCTGTGCCGCCGATATTTTCAAAAAACCCAGATCGAGTAAAATATTATGCTCACTAAGCCCGGGAAAGATATAAGCCGCGAATTTCGAAAAAGCGACCCCCACGGCCGCGATAGAACCCGCCTGTATGACCGCAAAAAAACTCCACCCGTATAAGAATCCCGTCAGCGGATTAAAAGCTTCTTTCAGATATACATATTGACCGCCCGCCTTCGGGAACATCCCGCTTAATTCTCCATAGCTGAGCGCCGCCGTAAGGGTCAGTAAGCCGGTGAGGACCCAGACAAGGATCAGCCATCCGGCCGAACCGACACTCCGGGTTATATCCGCACTGACAATAAAGATCCCCGAGCCGATCATAGATCCGACCACGATCATCGTAGCGTCCAATAAACCAAGCGATCGTTTGAAGCCTACTTTTTCTTCTGCCATTAAGCAAAGGTTTTCTCAAGCCGGATAGAAAGATAATCAGGCAATGCAGGCCGCGTAGCAACACTCTCACCAATGATCTTCAATATTTTTTCTCTTTCCTTTCCTTCCAGCGCAAGACGCGGAGCACGCACATATTCGCTGCCGATACCCGTCTGCACTTCAGCCAGTTTGATATACTGCACGAGCTTGCTGTGGATATCCAGTTCCAGCACAGGCATGAACCAGCGATAGATCGCCAGGGCTTCTTCGATCCGGCCCGCCTTTACAAGACGATAGATGGCCACCGTCTCCGCAGGGAAGGCGCAAACCAATCCCGCAACCCATCCGTCGGCGCCCATCAGCATTTCTTCCATAGCCAGCGTGTCGACCCCACAAAGGACCTTCAGCCTCGTCCCAAACCGGTTGAAGATCCGGGTCACGTTTGATACGTCACGCGTGGATTCCTTCACAGCCTGGATATTCGGACATTCTATCAACTGTTCAAACATATCCAGCGTCACTTCGATCTTATAGTCGTAAGGATTGTTATAGATCATCATAGGCAGATCAGTAGAATTGGCGACCGTTTTAAAAAAGGTCACAGTCTCTCTTTCATCCGCCTTGTAACGCATCGGAGGAAGCATCATCAGCCCCGCAGCTCCCCAGGCTTTCGCATAAGCAGCCTGTTGCAATGCTTCACGCGTTGATCCCTCAGCGATATTAAGTACCACGGGCACTTTTCCGTCAACCGATTCTACTGCAAACTTTACGAGTTTTTCTTTTTCTTCCACCGTCAATACACTCGCTTCTCCAAGACTCCCGCCAAGGATGATTCCATCCACACCGGAAGCCAGCTGGAATTTCAGGTTCTTCTCAAATAGTTTAAGGTCTAATTCGTCCTTCGCAGTAAATTTTGTAGTAAGAGCAGGGAAGACCCCTTTCCAAACAATAGCCATAAGATCTTGTTTTCTTTTACCAAATATATTTATTCAAAAACTACAACGTATATTGGTTTTTAATCAATTCTGCGCAGATATTAACCAATGCCAGATCACTACCCCGCTCACCCGCAACACGGCACCATCCCACTTCCCCTCTCACAACTCATGCTCATTGCGATGCGGCGGCTCAACTCCCAACAACTGCCGCACAAAAAAATCCCTTCTCTTTATACGCCCATAAGGTCCCCCATCCGTATGATCCGATCCCGGTATCGGTAAGAACTCAAAGGTCTTCCCCGCCTTGATCAACGCATCCGCTACCCGGTATGTCGACTCGGGCGGCACATTATTATCCGCCTCGCCAACCATCAACAACAGATCTCCCTGTAACTTCCACGCATTGGTGACATTCGACTGCTCGTCATACTGTTTGCCTACAGGATACCCCATCCATTGCTCATTCCACCACTGCTTGTCGATCCGGTTGTCATGACAGCCGCAGCTGCTGACAGCGACTTTATAGAATTCCGGATGGAACAACAATCCTCCCAGTGAGTTCTGCCCTCCAGCCGAAGTCCCATACAACCCTACCCGATCGATATCCGCATAAGGATACTTAGCCGCCATCGCCTTTATCCATAAGATCCTATCCGGGAATCCAGCGTCTGCAATATTCTTCCAGCAGACATCATGAAAGGCCTTGCTCCGGTTGGCAGTCCCCATCCCGTCGATCTGAACCACGATAAATCCCATCTGCGCAATACTCTGCATCTCACCATAACGACCCGTAAAATCCTTTGGTACAAACGCATCCTGCGGACCGGCATAGATATTCTCGATGACAGGATATTTCCGGGTGGGATCGAAATCATTCGGCCGGACAATGACCCCCCAGATATCCGTCACGCCATCCCGCCCCTTCGCATGAAAAGGTTCGGGGAACCGGAATCCAGCGGCTAAATAAGCAGACGCATCTGCCCTTTCTACCTCAAGCACTTTCTTCCCGTCAGCAGTCCGGTGCAGCTCCGTAACCGTGGGTACATTGATCTCCGAATACGCATCGAGATAAAATTTCCTGTCAGGGGAGAACGCTACAATATGATTGGCCTTCTCCCGCGTAAGATTTATAAGATGATTCCCGTCAAAACCGATCCGGTAATAATGGACATAATAAGGGTCCTCACCCGGATTCATACCGCTGGCCGAAAACCAGATCTCCCTTTTCTTTATGTCTACACTGTCGATACCACGGACGATCCATTGGCCCTTCGTCACTTCCACCTTCTGATTGCCCGTAAGCAGGTCCATAAGATAAAGATGCTGCCAGCCATCCTTCTCGGAGGTCATCAGCAGTTCATTGGTCTCCGGCAAATAATGGGTGAACAATCTCGATTCGTAGATAAATGTGTTCGTCTTTTCGTCAATGACAGTACGCGTTTCAGCCGTCGTGGCATCCACCTCGATGACACGGAACCGCTGGTGCCCGCGCTCGACCCTTTCAAAGGTAAAATAACGGTTGTCCTTGGACCGCCAGTGTAGTTCAGGAGCGCCAAAAAAATCCAGCACCGGCGTGTTTACCTTCATCGTCTTTTTGTCCGCCGGCCGGAAGAGATACATTTCATAGGTGGTAAATGGATCTCCTGGTTGCTTATAAGGTCTTTTTTTCAGCTGCCCCCGCGTCGTACCCTTCACAGAAGACAATACATAATAGACAGCCGAATCCTTGACAGGATCGATATGATAGCCGACTACATATTTACTGTCCGGCGACCAGGCCAGCTGTCCATAAGGCTTTGCTTCAGTTCCGTCATCCGTAAAAGAAAAGGCATCGCTTATCGTCCCGTTAGCCGGGCGAACAAGGACATTATTGTCCTTTATAAAAGCGACCCATTGTTTGTCGGGTGAAAGGGAGTCCGTTGCAAACGAACCCCACCGGCGGCCTCCCCAGCGGGCAAACCCGGTGAAACGCATAGCCGTATCGGCAGGCTCTGCATCCAGCTTCTTGCGCGTGCCATGTATCAGGTCAACCGAGATATATTCCTTTACACTATCCTTCAAAAAATTCCGGTACCAGAAACTCCCGTTGTCCGCCGCCCAGTGAGGTCTCACCGTAGCCTTAAAGATCGAGTGCGTAGCCAGGCTATCCAGGACCTTCGCCTTCCGGTATCGCTCCAGGATCTCCGAACGCGACGGCTGATAAGGCGCCGGCGCCTCCGCGGCACTCACCGGCGCCGCAGCAACGCGATTCACCGCGCCATCACGCGCGCTCAAAGGCTGATAAGGTTGCGCAAGAGCGCTCAGGCAGGCGCAAAGCACACCCACCTGCATAAGCAGTAGTTTTTTCATTTCAGTAATTTATATGATCGGAGTTAATCTCTTAATGTGCTACTCACAAATTAAATTCTCCCGGTGCCTCAGAGCTTCGTCGGACCTGCTTCGCCGCGGTCCTTCTCGCTCGCAACCTTCGCCAGGGCTCAGTTGCCTATCGGGGCCAATGATGGGCCTTCGGCCAGTCCGCCCGTGGCGGCCTTAGTCAAATCTCTCCACTGCAAAAGGCGTCAGATCTATGCCGGTTTTCACCTCATCCACCAGCTGACTCACCAGCAACCCCGTCCCCGCGCCCAAACTAAGCCCCAGCATCGAATGCCCCGTCGCCATCACCACATTCTTATACTTCTTTATCCTTCCGATATAAGGCAACCCATCCGCCGAACAAGGCCGGTATCCATACCATATTTTTTCAACAGGCGGCATAGGCACATCAAACTCCGGAAAGAATCGCTTCACCGCATTCAATATCCCCTGCACCCGCGCATACCGCGGAGGCGCATCCGTAGACGTAATCTCCATCGTCCCGCCAAAACGGATCTTGTTCCCATCCATCGGCGTTATAGCAGCCCGGCCTTCCACCAATATAGCCGGATAGTTCAGTGTATAAGGCGAATCCGTTAGCGTGACCGAATAGCCGCGACCCGCCACCAAAGGCAGACGCGTATCCAGCAAGGCAGCCATCTCCCGGCTCCAGGAACCCGTAGCAATGACAACCTCGTCGGCAGTAAAAGCATTCGAAGACGTGATCACCCGCGTAACGGTTCTTCCATTCGTTTCTATCTTCTTCACTTCCTCCTGCGGCAACAGCTGCACGCCGGAATCCTTCAACAGCGTGATCAGCCCCCGCATCAGCTTGTCAGGATAAAGATGCCCATCGCATTTAAAGAAAATAGCCCCAAGGCCATTCACCTTTGTATGCGGCTCCTTCGCCTGCAGCGCAGCCGCATCCAGCATCTCTACATCAAGCCCAAGCTCATGAGCCTTTTCCACGGTATGATGCGCATGCTCCGCCGCAGCCTGCGTCTGAAAGATCTCCAATAATCCCTTGTGCTGATAGGCAAATTCAAAATGAGGCAGCTTGAGCCATTCATTCTCATATTCAAACTGGCTCAACAAAGCAATATCTTTAAGAGGAACAGCCGACCGGTCCACATGCGCAGCATTCGCGCTCTTCATAAATTTCATCCCCCAGTCGATCAGCGACCGGCTCAGCCGCGGCTGGACATAAAAGGGACTCTGTGAATTCATCATCCATTTCAAACCCTGCCGGACGATACCCGGTGTAGCCAGGGGTATAAAGTGACTGGGACACACATAACCACAATTGCCATAAGAGCAATTATCCATAAAATCCGACTTATCCAATACGGTAACCTGATGTCCGGCCTTTTGGAGATAGTACGCTGAGCTCAACCCAATGATACCACCTCCAATAACAACTACATTTTTCTTCATTAAGCAAAAATAAGCGCTATTGCAACGCTTCCGGCCGGGTCCCTATACACTTATTTTAACCTGTTTTTAGTCATTATTACCCACGTCCCCAGCCCTGGTTCAACCTCCATTTTCCACGTCCCCAGCCCCGGTTCGCTGCAACAAATACCCCCTCTCCTTCCGCTCATCCCGCCACCTTGCCACCCGTCCCAATGCGGTCACAAACGACCATACTAACCGTATTTTAACCACCTTTTACCCTATTTTAATAATCCAGTGATAATATCCGTAAATTGAGTAAATTCATATAAAGGTCATGTTTAGGTCACAATTTGTTAATCATTACGCCAAAACTACACAGAGATGAAAGTATTGCAATTCACCATTCCGGTGCCGCATGACAAGACTGTCATCGTGCAAAAAGATGAACTTCCCCACTTTTATCCACATCTGCACCGCCACCAGGAGATCCAGCTGACCTGGATCCAGCAGGGAGAGGGAACCCTGGTAGCCGAAAACAACATGTATGCATTCCGCCCGGGAGAGATCTACTGGCTGGGTGTCAACCTGCCGCATGTTTTTAAAAGCGATCCTTCCTATTTCGCTCCCACCAGCAGGAAAAAAGTCCAGACCCTGAACATCTTTTTCAACGTCAAGGGTCAATTGGATGGCTTCTTTGAGCTGCCCGAGATCAAGAATCTAAAAAACTTCCTCCAGAACCAACAGACCGGCTTTAAAGTACCACCTCAATACACGACCGAGATCTCGGCAAAAATGGTGCGGATCCAAAATAGCACCGGCGTAGACCAATTGATCCATTTCATCGAGCTGCTCAAACAGCTCAGCACCTTCCAGGAACTACAACCCCTGTCATCCTGCGGACAACCCGCCGCCTACAGCGAACACGAAGGCATCCGCATCGGTGCCATTTACAACTACATCATGCAGCAGTATGACAAACCCATCACACTGGAAGATGTAGCCAAACAGGCGCACATGACGCCGCAGGCCTTTTGCCGGTATTTTAAGAAACATACCCTGCACACCTTCGTGTCGTTTCTGAATGAGGTCCGGATCAATGAAGCCTGTAAGAAGCTGACAGACGGCAACTACGACAGCATCGCTACCGTAGCCTATAATTGCGGATTTAACAGTATCACAAATTTCAACCGCGTCTTCAAAAGCGTAACACAAAAGTCACCCAGCGAATATGTAGAATCATACTTCGCCAACGTCGCCGTCGCCGAATAAACCTAATTCCTAACCATTCTTATCGTCCCCGAAACCGGCCCGACACTGGTATGCGGCCCATGCGCCACAAACTTTACCCTGACCGTCTGTTTCCCTTTCACTAATTCCTGTGGAACCGCATAGCTCAGTTCATAGAACTTACTCTGCTTAAAAGACGCCAGGTTCTGTGTCGCAATCGTTTGCCCATCCACCTGGATATCAAAGATCCGCCCCCTGTGATCATCCCCCCAATACGAGCAAAGCAGCGTATTCCCCGCATTCGCATCCACCTTCATCACAAACGAAAACCCACCCCCATTCTCAGCAGCCCTCCACTTACGCCCATGCACTTCTCCCGATTGTAAATTATCCCCCGTAAAAGAATGATCCCGCTCCGGCTGCATCTCGCCCAGCCGAAGCCGGTCGATCGTTTTATCTTCCAGCTCCTGCTCTTTACGACGCTCCGCAGCATATCGCTCCTGCTGCGCCGCCCAGCTCGCCGGAGTGAACAGATCCCAATAGACACTGTAATATTCATCCTTGGTCCGGTTAAAAGGTATCAGCTTCACATCCGCAGGCTGCCCTACCGCCGAAGTCTGAAAGACCAGCCCATCCCCGTTCAAACGCTTCACCCACTGGTTCGGATCAGGATTTGCAGCCACCAGCACAGGTATCCCCTTCACCGGATCAGGTTCCGTAGCGCCCAGTTCCCCCGCCAGCAGCACCGGCCCATAAAACACCGCCACACGCGAAGCATTGTCGGGTATCGACTCCGTATAAAAAGATTCGGGGAACCGGACCTCGATCATATCCTTATCTTTCCAGCTACGCTCCACTACCATATATCCGTCCGCCCCCATCGTAATCTTCTCTGGTTTCCCGTTTACCGTAATAGTTATCCCATTCCCTGCCCAATGCGGACGACGGATCCGCAATGCAAACTTCGCCGCACCACTCACAAGCAAACTGACCTTGTCCTTCGCCGGCAACGAAGAGGTCTGCTCGATAGTCACCCCCTTTTCCTTCCACGTCAACCGCGAAGGAATAAATAGATTGACATAAAGACTTCCATCCGAGCCGCGCGCATAAATGCTCTCCCCATACTTTACATGATTCTCCATCCCCGATCCCACACAACAGGTAAACGTATTGAAACGATCGCTATACTCCTTCCGGCCACCCATCCTCAGCGGTACAAAATAGGTCATCATCCCCGTCTCATGATTCTGCGATGCAAGAATATGATTGTACAACGCCTTTTCGTAATAGTCCATCAGGTCAGCCGAAGGATGCCAGGCAAACAGATGCCTGGTCAGCTTTAACATATTATAGGTGTTACAGGTCTCTGTCGTATTCTCCGTCAGCTCATCATTGAGCTTTCCCGCCTGACCCAGGTATTCATAGTCACTGTTCCCACCCGTCGCATAAGAATGCCCCGATACCACAATCTTCCAAAAACTTTCCGCGATCTGCCGGTCCCGGTCATCCCCGGTCAGCTCCCACCGCCGCGCGCAGCCAATGACCTTCGGGATCTGCGTATTGGAATGCTTCCCCGCCAGATCATCCAAACCACGCGAAAGCGAGTCCAGGATCCGTTTGTCATGAAATTTATAAGACAGGTCCAGGTATTTCTTTTCCCCCGTAATGGAATAAGTATTGGTCAGCACATCATTCATCCCCCCATATTCACAGGCCAGCATCTTCTGCACCGTCGAGTCAGGCAAATGGCCCACGATCGTCGCCGTCCAGTCAGCCATACCCTTCTCTACCGACAACGCTTTCGCATTGTCACAATACAAATAAGCATCCAGCAGCCCGGCCATCACCTTATGCACCGTGTACCAGGGCGACCAGGCACCATTCAGATCAAATCCATGCGAACGGATCTTCCCCGCCGACACCTCCGACCATAAGCTATCCTCCCTCGGTATAGCTCCTACATAGCCCGCCATGCTCACCATCCCTGTCGGCGCCGATAGCCGCGAACGGGCTTCCTGGCAAACCGCCAGCTCTTCCACGATATATTTCACCTTGTCCAGGTATCGCTGATTCCCTGTAGACGCATACAACATCGAGCAAGCCGAGAGATAATGCCCCAGCGTATGCCCCGCAAGACCGGAAGATTCCCAGCCCCCGTATCTCGCACCCCTGGCAGTAAGACCGGCATGCGCCCGAAAATCCGAGAGCAGGCGATCGGGTTCTATCTCCAGCAGATAACGCGCATCCGCCTCCATCGCCTGTTTAAAAGGACCATCGAGGAGACGCACATCCTTTATGCTAAATGGATAGGCCCTGATGGTCACCACAGGGGCCACCCGCATATCCTTATTTTTATACTCGGGCACATAAGACTGGGCAGTTACAGTGCCGGCAGTCAGACAGCCCATGCTCAAAACATATATCAGGTTTTTCATTTTCAGAAGGTTGATGTTCGATTCTAATCCCGTACCATACGGATGACGCCGGCAACCGGCCCCACACCCGCCCGCGGTCTCAGCGCTGCAAATTTGACCGTTACGGTTGATTTCCCCTTTACCAGGTCCGTAGGAACAGGATACCTGAGCTCATAATATTTACTTTGCCGGAAAGGATTCATATCCTGCGTGGCAATCACCTTCCCATCGACCAGGATGCTGAAATATCTTTCCCTTTCATGATACTCATCGCCCCAATAAGTACAAACCAGCGTATTACCCGCGTTGGGATCTACTTTCATCACAAAACTAAAATTACCGCCGCTCTCCGCCGAACGCCATTTCCTGCCATGATCCTCCCCCGCATGAAGACTGTCGCCGGTGAATTCATGATCTCTTTCCGGCTGCATCTCGTTCAGGCGAAGTACATCGACCGTCTTATCCTCCAGCTCCCGCTTCTTTTTATTTTCTTCCCGGTAACTATCCAGCCGGACAGCCCATTTTTCGGGACTGAAATGATCCCAGTAGACAGTATAATATTCATTCTTCGTCCGGTTGAAAGGAATCAGCGTGACATCATTGGGCTGACCGACAGCATCGGTACGAAATACAAGTCCCTTCCCGCGCTCATGCCGAAACCACCGGTTGGGATCCGTCACCTTGCTGACCAATACCGTATTCCCCCGTTCAGGCTCAGGCTCTTTGTCGCCAAGTTCCCCCGCCATCAGGACAGGACCATAAAAGATGGCGATGCGCGAGCCATTATCGGGGAGCGCCTCAGTATAAAAGTCCTCGGGAAACCGGACCTCCACCCTATCGCCATTCTTCCAGCTGCGGCTGACAAAAATATATCCGTCGTCGCCGACGACGATTTTTTGCGATTCCCCGTTCACAAGCAGCTTCATCCCCTTACCTGCCCAATGCGGCTTGCGGATCCGCAGTACAAAAGTGGAAGGAATCCTGGCGCCGATAGTCAACACCACCCGGTCGCTGTCGGGCAGCTGCGTACGCTGCTCAACCGTTATACCCTTTTCCTTCCAGTGAAGCCGGGAAGGAATAAACAAATTCACATAAAGACTGCCATCGGCACCCCGCGAATAAATGCTCTCCCCATACTTGACATGATTTTCCATGCCAGTGCCCACACAGCAGGTGAACGTATTGAAACGGTCACTGTATACCTTATGCCCGCCCATACGAAGCGAAACATAATAACACATCATCCCGTCGTCATGATTTTGCGAAGCCAGTATATGATTGTACAAAGCCTTCTCATAATAGTCCATCAATCCGGCGGACGGATGCCAGGCAAATAAATGTCGCGTCAGCTTCAGCATGTTATATGTCACACAGGTCTCCGTAGTAGCATCCGTCAGCTCATCATTTAGTTTCCCCGCTTTCTGCAGGTACTCGTAATCGCTATTGCCTCCGGTAGCATAGGAATGATCTTTTGTCACTATCGACCAGTACGATTCCGCTATCCGCTGATCTGTTTTCATACCCGCCAGCTCATAACGCCTGGCGCAGCCGATGATCTTTGCCACCTGCGTATTCGCATGTTTCCCGGCCAGATCGTCCAGCCCCATCGAAAGCGAATCCAGTATGATATGATCGTGAAATTTATAGGACAGGTTCAGGTATTTCTTCTCGCCGGTGACCGCATAGGTATTCGCCAGGACCTCATTCATCCCCCCATATTCACAAAGCAGCATGCGCTGCACTGCGGAATCCGGCAGCTCACCGACAACTCTTTCTGTCCAGTCGGCCATCCCTTTTTCGATCCCAAGAGCCGCGACACTGCCGCAATAATAATACGCGTCCAGCAGACCCGCCATTACCTTATGAACGACATACCATGGAGAAGCGCCCCCATTGAGGTCAAAACCATGGGAACGGATCACCCCCCTCGATACACGCGCCCATATGCTGTCTTCCCCCGGAATAGCACCGACATATCCACCCATACTGAATCCCCCGGACATCAGACTCGTCTTCCGGGCCTCCTGGCAAACCAGCAGCTCGCCAACAATATAATTTACCTTGTCCAGGAATCGCCGGTCGCCCGAAGATGCATACGCCATGGCGCAGGCCGAAAGATAAAACCCCAGGGCAGGCCCCCGGTAACGCATGGCTTCCCAGCCGCCGTAACGTTGTCCCTTCGGCTTAAGCCCCGACCCCGCACGATAATCGGATAATAGCCTGTCCGGTTCTATTTCTAAAAGATATCGTTCATCCGCCTCCATTGCTTCCTTAAAAGGCCCGTCCAGCAGACGCACATCGGTTATGGGGAAAGGATAGGCTCTGATGTCCACGACAGGCGCTACCCGCACAGACTTAGCCTTATACTCCGGTGCATAGGACTGAGCCGAAGCAGCCAAAGCCAATCCGCTCAAACCGGCGGCAAGCAAGATGGATAAGCGATTCATAGGCTAATTTTCATCGTCCGCCCCCGGGACAATGTTCCCGCAGGTAGTCGGTAAACAAATGTGACAGGTGCAACGAAGTCCCCTCGCCCTCACGGATCGCATGCGTCCTGTTCGGATACACCATCACCTGGAATTTCCGGTCATATTTCACCAGCTCATTGATCAGCATTTCCGTTCCCTGGTAGTGTACATTGTCATCCCCCGTTCCATGAACGACAAGGAGGTTCCCTCTCAAATTCTTCGCATACGCCAAAGGCGATCCGTTCACAAAGTCTTCCCTGTTCTCCTGTGGAAGACCCATATATCTTTCCTGGTAAATATTGTCATACAGTAGTTGATTTGCAACCGGCGCAATGGCAATCCCCGTCTTGTAAATGCCCGGGTACTGGAACATCAGGTTCAGCGTAGTGCTGCCACCTCCGCTCCATCCATGCACCGCAATACGGCTGCTATCCACAAAAGGCCATAACAATATCTTTTTGGCAGCCATAGCCTGGTCCCGGATATTGATGATGCCTATCTTCCGGTAGATCGACTTCCGCCAGGCCGCGCCCTTGGGAGCAGGCGTTCCCCGGCCATCGAGGCTGATCTGGATATAGCCGTCAGCAGCAATATCACCCGCATACAATGGCGTACCGGCCGAACCAGCCACATCCTTTACCGTCGCTGAAGCAGGCTCCGTATAGACCATAAACAGCACCGGGTATTTCTTTGTGCTGTCAAAATTCTTCGGCAGGATCATCCAGCCGTCCATCGTAACATTATCGTCAGTAGTGATCTGGAACATCTTCACAGGATACTTCGGGCGATTGCCACCACGACCCGCCATCGGTTCATTGGTTTTAATGGTAACATGCTTTGGCAGGCTCACCCACTCAGACACCGATTCGTAAAGATGATTCGAAAAATTATGCGTCGCAAACTGCGCTCCCGGCGAAATATTGTAATTATGCGTCCCCTTCTGCGTAGCCGGAGACATCAGCTCCAGCTTAGCCTTCCCATCCAGCGATACCCGGTATAGATACTGCTGCGTCGCATTGTCCGGCGATGCCATAAAATATACATAGCCGTCTTTCTCGTCGATGGTATTCGTCCGGATGAGGTCATAATTACCCTTTGTCAGCAAAGTCTCTTTCTTGCCATCCCTGCTGATCCGGTAGATATGACGCCATCCGTCTTTCTCGGACACCCAAAGAAAATCCTTGCCGCCGTTGATCCACTCCCAGCCGTCGATACCATTGCTCCATCTTTCCTTTACATCGATCCACGCCTTGTCCGACTCACTGTATATCTCATTGGCAGCACCCGTAGCCGCGGTACAGATAAAGACCCTGGCCTCGTTCTGCTTACGGTTCAGCTGCTCTATCACCAGCTCGCTGCTGTTGTCCGCCCATTCCATCCGTGGAATATAATGCTGACGGCTGTCCCCAGGCACCAGCATCCAGGTAGTCTTACCCGTCGCCAGGCTGACTACACCCACCTTACAGGGAGAAGGGTCCTGACCGGCCTTCGGATATTCCACCGGGACCGTAAACGGATACAACGAATCCGTATTATCGATCATCAGGAAGTTCCGGATCTGGCGCGCGTCGAGCTGCCAGTAGGCGATACTCTTGCTGTCAGGGCTCCACCGGAAACCATCCCGGCAGCCAAACTCCTCTTCATAAGCCCAGTCGAACGTCCCGTTGATCAGCCTAAACGTCCCATCCGACGTCAGCGGAGTGATCTCACCCGTAGCCAGATCCTCCACATATACATTGTGCTCGCTCGTATAGGCCGCCTTTGTCCCGTCCGGCGAGATCTTGGCAAACATAAGGGACGAACCTGGACGGCTTTTCCCCAGCTGCTTCAGACTATGCGCGGATAGATCAAGCACCCAGTAATCACCCCGGGTGTTGAGACGCCAGACCTTTTTGCTATTGGTATAAACAAGTACTTTCTTCCCGTCATCGCTAAAGGCAAAATTCTGGACCGTCAGGGAGGATGATTGCCCCGCCGGTGTCAGCTGGGCCGCATCCACAAGCACCACCTTTTGAAATCCGGGCAGGTCATACCGCACGATCGTATTATTTTCTACAGCATAGTAGCTCTTGCCGTCGTTCGCCCACTTGACGCCGCCACCGCCCCGCTGGGCCTGGCCATAAGAAAAAACAAATAAAAGAATGCACAAACAAAAAATTCTCATATCGTGTAATTAAAATTTTAATGTTCCGCGTTGGGCTTGACCCCAATGTAGTACATATTTTTAATACCCTCTTCGGTAAACAGCGCCACTTCATCCCCCTTTAATTCCGTCGTCTTCCATTCCGTGGTAGGAATTATCTTCACCCGATCCTTCTCATTCTTCAGCACCAGCGGCAGGTCAAAACCATTCACAGCATTGGTATACCGGTACGTCACCTTCTTTTTGTCATCGCTGATATAGTATTCAAGGTCCGGGATCTGCGTCGTCCGCAGATACTGATCGAAAACCTTCTGATAGTCGAACCCCGCTTTCGCTGAAACATAATGTTCCACCTGCTGCGTCGTGACAGTCTGGTGATAGAAGTCCTTCTGAAGGCCCCTCAAGATCTGGCGAAACTTTTCGTCATTATCGATGCCATGCCGTATGGATTGCAACATCGAGCCGGCTTTGGGATACATGTCGCCACTGCCCTGCTCATTGACACCATACCTGGGAATGACGGGCCGGTCATTCCGGATCCCCTTGCGGGCAGCAACATTATATTCATTGCCGGCATCCTTACCCCACATATAATCCACGAACAACGTTTCGCTGTAGTTCGTAAATCCCTCATGCACCCACATGTCAGCAAGGTCCTTTGTCGTTAGGTTATTCCCAAACCATTCGTGACCGCTCTCATGGATAATAATAAAGTCATACATCATCCCGTATTTCGAGCCGCGCCCGCGATAGCCAAAAGCATAATGGTTGCCATAGGCCACTGCGCTCTGATGCTCCATACCGGTATGTTGAACGTCCACCAGCTTATAGCTGTCCTCATAAAAAGGATATGGCCCCATCCAGTGTTCGAAAGCATGCAGCATATTATGCACCTGCGTAGGCATATAATCTCTCGCCCGGGGCAGATTGTAGTCCAATACCCAGTAGTCCAGGTCCAGATGCCCCTTCTCACCCTGGAAGTCCTCGTGGAAGGTCACATACTTGCCGATATAGGGGATCAGGCAATAGTTGCTGATCGGGTTGACCACCGCCCATTTATAGGTCGTAGTGCCATCCCCGTTTGATTTTTTAAATTGCATACGCCCGTTCGATACCCCCACCAGCGAGTCCGGGACGATCATCGTCACCGAGCCCCCCTTGTCAGGTTCATCATACTGAAGGTCCTTACAGGGATACCAGATCGATGCGCCAAGCCCCTGACAGGTGACAGTCATCCAGGGCCGGCCAAGAGAGTCCGTTGCAAAGGTCCAGCCCCCGCTCCACGGCGGACGGGTGCTCTCATGCGGTACTCCGGAAAAATAGGCTTGCACCGTATTGATCGATCCAACTTTCTGCTTCGGCGTCTTTACATGCCACACATTTCCTTCCTGGGTAAAAGGCAACGAAACCTTCCCATTGCAGATCACGCTGTCGATATGAAGCGGAGCCTGCAGATCCAGCTGCATGCCGGGCTGTACATCGCTGATCACCTTATAGGTGATCAGGTCATTCCCTGGCGCCATCTTAGCCAGGAAATCCGGCTTCACCGTGATATCGTATCGCTGGATATCCCACCACGCCCTTTCAGGAGTAATGCTGCCCCGTAAGGTGTCGGCATGGGTAAAGACTTTATTCTTGTATTCTTCCGAAGCCCTGGCCACCATCCGGGCCCGCTGTGCACGGACGCTGTCGGGATTAGGCTGCGGATGGGTCTGAGCCTGGCAAAAGGCTGGCCCGAGTAATGACAGGAAAAGAAGCTGACGTAGTGTGCTCATAATCTAATTTACGTATTTAGCGATTATTTCATCCAGAACAACTTGGTGCTCACAGCGTCTGTACCCCCGATCGCCTTAACAGCATCTGCATAGTTTGTTGAATTGGCCGACTGCTCCGACAAAGGATAATAGAATCGCAACGGCATTTTCGAAACAGCCCCAAAAGGAGGATTTATCGTGTTGATGTCAGGGTATCCCAGACGGCGTACCGATGTCCACGCATCCCATCCACGGTTATACAGAGCTATCCATGCCTGGTAACCTATCTTCTGGTGATAATCTCCGGTCGCTGTAGCATAGGCCACAGAAGGCTGCGCTAAGTAAGTCGAGGCATCCGTAGCGCTGCCACCCCAGAACAGGATGGAGGCAGTGACACCGGCATTATAATGATCGGCAGCTGTACCGCTGACAGGAAATCCTCTTTCCACCGCTTCAGCCAGCAGGAATTCCGTCTCCGCATAGTCCAGCACATCCCCTGGAAAAGATGGCGCCAGCATCTGATCGGAGAAGGTGGAGAACCCGATATAACTATTCCCCGCCCCGGGCTGACCACCGAGATATGCACCATTGACCGTAGTAAAATATAGTGGCAAACGGGGATCACTCCACGTTACCATTTGACTGACCAGCGTATTGGCAGGTAAATTATCATGCCTTCCACTGTTGATCGCAGCCTGCCAGATAGGATTGGTATTCCCGGTAGGAGAAGACTGATAAGTAAAAGTTGCATTATCCGCATTGGAGGCAAACAGACCCGTCGCCACCGCCTCCTGTACCTTCTTCGAAGCAGTCGTCGGATCGGTATCCGCCAGCAACATCGCCATCTTCAGCTTCAGCGTCGCGGCAAACTTCTTCCAGGCAGTCACATTGCCTTTGTAGATCTGGTCGGCCGCTCCCATAGCAGACGAGTTGACATCCAGACCGGCAATACAAGTGTCCAGGCGGGTCAGCAGGTCGGCATATACCGTTTTGGCATCATCATATTTGGGAAAAGGAACAGCACGGTTGTTTGCCTGGCTATAAGGGATATTACCATAAGTCGTTACCAGCAGATTATAGGCATATATTTCCAGGAGATCCGTAATGATCAGATCATTCTTCAATGCACCCGCCGTCGGCGCCGTAGCAGGAAAATTCAACTTGGCGTTTACAAGGTTGTTCAGCACACCGGGATTGGCGCCGCCATACAACACCCCCCACCAGTTGTCCGGGGAGTTATACTGGCTCAGGATGTACTGTGCCTCAGAGGTATAAGTTATCTCCGTCCAGGTCTGCGCAAAATTCCGGAACGGATCAGTACCACCCGCCGGAGTAGTGATGTCATCCACCAGGTTTTTTTCACCCGCCAGAAAGATTGAGGTAGCGGGCACCGTGATCGCCGCCTTCTGATTGTTATTCAGGTCCTGTATATTCTTCGTACAGGCAGAAGCCAGCAGCAATACAGGTATACAGGTTATAAGTAGTTTTCGCATTGTAATTGGTTTTAGAATTTCGCTCTTACATTAAATCCAAACGTCCTGAAGACAGGATATGAACCCGACTGGAATCCCTGTGAAGCATTGGCGCCATAAGTCCCCGAAAGCGGTACGCCCTGCTCCGGATCGGCATATGGTACATTCTTATGAATGATCCAGAGATTCCGGCCCGTCAATGAAAGATCGATGCCCTTTACAAAATGCAGCTTGCTGATCGTAGCCTCCGGAACAGACCAGGTAATAGCCACTTCCCTCAGCTTGACAAAACCGGCATCATATATATATTGTTTCGCCACTTCCTGGTTGTCGGAACTAAAAGGGAATTTCTTTTTATTGATATCCGACGCATCGACCAGCTTCGTATTAGCCTTCCCGTCAGCCGTCACACCTTCCATCAGGTACCCGCCGCCATCGGACAAGGGGCTTCTCACCGGCTTTCCATTCTTATTAAATCCTGCCGTGTGAGGCGTCAAACCCGCACTTGCGGCATAGTCGAGGTCAAGATCGTATACGTCTCCACCTTTCTTGATGTCGATCAAAAAGGTCAGCGAGATAGCTTTATATCGCAAGGTATTGTTAATCCCACCCATCCACTTAGGACTGATATTTCCTATATCGGAAAGGGCGTTCTGCTGCTTGACATAATAACCGCCGGTGTCGACCAGCGGCTTGCCATTCACATAAGTAAATCCGGTACCACGCAACACACCATAAGGATGCCCCTTCTCCGCCACCAGCTGTACAGCGTTCTGATACGAGGCAATGATAAAGGAGGGCTGGTTGTTGTACAGCGAGATGATCTTGCTCTGATTGGCAGCCCAGTTGATATTCATGTCCCAGGAGAAATTCCGCGTCTTGACAGGAGAAAGATTAAGGACGACTTCGAAGCCCTGGTTCTGTATGGTCCCGCCATTGACATAGAACTTGGAATAACCGCTCGCCGTAGAGACATTGATCGGGGTGATCTGGTTGACTGACCTTGCGTGATAATAGGTCACATCCGCACCTACCCTGCCATTGAAGAAGGAAAATTCTGCACCTACCTCATAGGTATGGTTCATCTCAGGCAAAAGGTTGGGATTGTTATTGGTTACTGGTGAATTAAAGATGGTCTGGCCATTAAAAGGCGTCGTCGACACATACGTATTCTGCAGACTGAAATAAGGCGCATCACTACCCACCGCGGCATAATTTGCCCTCAGCTTGCCATAGGTCAGCCACGGTACATCCAGCAGCTTGGAGAAAACCCAGTTAGCCGCTACCGCGGGATAGTAATAGGTGTTATTAGCGGTGGGAAGGGTCGAGGCCTTCTCCCGCCTGATTGTTCCATCCAGCGTGATCATGTCCTTATAGGTGATCGTTGCCCCTGCAAAGACCCCATCCACTTCCTTTCGCTGATATGTCTCGGTAGGAGCATTCGGCGTGTTCACAGAGTTGGCCAGCGCAAAAAACCCGGGGACGACCAGCCCGCCATTGGTAGTCGACACCGTAGAGGATAAGTTGTTCTGCCGGATATTGCCGCCAAGCAGGGCCTTTACATTGAACTTCTCACCGATGTTCTTATCAAAATTGGCGAGGAAATCATAATTGGTCTCGCTATAGGTCGCCAATGTTTTACCATAAAGAGGCGTACCGGCGCTGCCTATATCATATCGCGTTTCGATCAGCTGGTTATATTCGTCCTTCGATACCCGGCCAAGCAGGTTGAGGAAGGGAGCTACCTTATAATTGACATAAGCATTCCCAAAATAACGGCTCCTGCTGTCGGATTCGTAGTTCTTATACCTTACCCAATAGATATTGTCATGATAAGCCGGCTTGACGATATTACCCGGCACATTGGTAGTATATCCGCCCAGCCAGTTCCAGGTGGCGTTCGTTTGTGTACGGAAAAAGTCGTTCTTCTGTTCCTTCAGGTCGATACCCGTCTGCCACCACTGACGAAAATCCGTCATAGGATTGATCTGGGTGCCATTACCGCCATAATAACCATAGCCATAACGACCAATAGCGCTGACATCCGAATAGTTGAATTCGCCGCCTACTGTCACCTTGGGATCAAGATTATAGCTCACCCCCAACGACAGCAGATTCTTTGCCTCGGAGCTGTTAGGAAGAGCCCCCTTATCATTGCTGTGCGTATAACCCATTTTGAACGAACTCTTGTCCGTGGCGCCGTTTACAAAGACGCTGGTGCTCGTCGATACAGGCGTTTCCAGGTAATCGGTGGGTTTATAATGCGCCGCAGGTTTCCACGGTGTAGCCTTTCCATAATTGGGGTTACCGGGCGAAAAAGCATCCCACTGATATACCATCAGGTTGGGATCATAAGCCGGGCCCGTCATCTGGTCCACATCCGTCTCTGCAATCTGCACCGGATTTCCGTTACTGTTAAAAGTGGGCCTGTAATAGAAGAAAGGATTGGGATTCCCCGGATCCGATGCAGCGTTAGCGCCATAACCTTCCCCATATTGGGTCTGGTACTGCGGCAGCGTGCTGCCATCCGGTGTTCCGACGTTCACGCCGAAGTTGACCGATACACCCAATCCCTTTGTCAGCTTCGATCCCTTCTTGGTCGTGATGAGAATAACACCATTATACCCCCGCGATCCGTAAAGCGCGGATGCAGCAGCACCCTTCAGTACGCTGATCGATTCGATGTCATTTGGATTGATATCAGAGGCAGCATTACCAAGGTCATAATACCCCTGGCTACCTGAATTATTGGTCGATTGATTGCTGTTGTCATACGGCACGCCATCCACGACGAACAAAGCCTGGTTGCTCTGCGTCAGCGATTTCATACCCCGTAAAATAACGTTATTGGAGCCCCCCATCGTATTGCTCGACGTGATCTGCAGACCGGCAACTTTTCCCGACATATTGTCGACAAAATTGGTATTCATGGTCTTGGTGACCTGGTCGCCCGAGATCTGCTGTGTGGAATAGGGAAGAGAATTCTTGGTTCTCCGGATACCAAGAGCCGTAACCACAACTTCGTTCAGGGCCTGGCTGTTCCTGCCCATGACGATCACAAAATTGCTTCTGTTGCCGATCCTGATCTCCTGGTCAGCTAAGCCAACACTACTGATCATTAATACATCCGATGGTGCGGCGGAGATCTGGAAACCACCATTTTCGTTTGTGGAGACACCCCCCCTTGAAGACCTTAGCCTGACAGTAACATTGGGGATCGGTGCTCCCGTAGAATCAGTCACCTTACCGGTGATGGGTTTTTTTTGCGCCTCGGCATTGATACATAGCATTGATGCCATGACAATGCACAACGCATTGAAGAGCAGTTTTCTCATTGCGACTTAATTTGGTTGGTGTTACCAAATTTAGATCGCAGCACTCTTCAGTGCTTCCTCATTTTTGATCTTTTCTAAACGAAAATTACCTGATGAGAAGCTCTTTTTTCAATCTTATGTCAGTCGAGCTTGCACCCACCATGATCTGGAATTTACCGGGTTCTACCCGCCAGACCATATTTTTGTCCAGCATCGAAAGATCATCCGGATGAAGTGTAAAGGAGATGGTTTTCTTTTCCCCCGGAGCCAGCGACACCCTTTCAAAACCACGAAGCTGCTGTTCATACACCGTCACGCTGCTGACCTCATCGTTGACGTACAACTGGACCACCTCATCTCCTTTTCGGCTGCCTGTATTCGTTATATCCACCGATACGGTTACATCCCCCTCCGCCCTTTGCTCTTCAGGAGATACGACAAGATTGCTATAGGAGAAGCTGGTATAGCTAAGCCCAAAACCAAACGGATACAAAGGCCCAAACACGCTGGTGCTGTTCTCTTTTTTATTCCCCGAAGGCTGGGAGCCCGGCTTATAAGGGAAATTCCATTCTATCTGACCCGTCGTTTTTGGGAATGTGATGGACAACCGGCCGCCGGGGTTGTTGTCGCCAAATAAAGTCTCGGCAATGGCCTGCCCGCCGGAAGAATTGGGGAACCAGGCTTCCAGGATCGCCGGTATATACCGATTCGCCCAGTTGATCGTAAGAGGCTGACCATTGATCAGCACAAGTATCACCGGCTTCCCTGTAGCCTTCAGCGCCTCCAGCAATTGCTCCTGCCGGCCGGGTAGATCAAGCCCCGTACGCGACATGCCTTCACCCACCCTTTTTTCATCTTCCCCCAGAACGGCAATGATCAGATCGGAGTTGTTGGCTTTTGCCGTAGCTTCTTCGATCCCTGCCCGTTCTGTGGACGTAAGAGGCGTTGGGATGATCTCGCTTTCCGGCCAGCTGCTGTCCACCATCTCCGATCCTTTTGCATAGTCAAGGACCCAACCACCGCCGCCAGAACCATTACCCGCAGCAGCGCCGATCCCCAGGTACCCGCGCAGCCCCTCATACACCGAAGTCACATCGATATGCGATGGCCCATAACGGCTTATCGCATAAGACGTCTCCTTAGCCAGCGGACCCGTAACTAAAATATGTTTGTACCGGCCCTTATCCAGAGGTAAGAGATTACCGTCATTCTTCAGCAATACCAGCGATTCCCGCGCCATCTGCAGGATAAAAGGCGCCGTACGACCGGGCTTAAGCACCTCATCCGCCTTTTTTGGTTCTACATAAGGCTTGTCGAACAGACCAAGCCTGAATTTGACCCGCAGGACATCAGCCACCCGCTTGTCCAGCGTACTCATAGACAGGCTCCCTTCCCTGACCAGCTCGCGCAACGGGTTGATAAAGTTTTGGGGCGGAGTAAAATTCGTACGCACATCAAGACCCGCCTCCATAACCTGTCGCACCGCATCTTTATAGGTTTCTGCCACATGATGTTTGGTAAACAGGTATTCTACAGCATCGCTGTCGGAGACGACATACCCATCGAAACCAAACTTCTCCCGCAACAATTCCGTCAGAAAATAATAGCTGCCCGTGATAGGCACCCCATCCCAGTCATTATAGCTGCTCATGACACCCATGGGATGCGCCTCCTGTATGACCCGGCGGAAAGCGTAGAGGTATAGTTGATACAGTTCGCGGGGCGCGACATGCGGATCGGTCCGTACACTGCCATCCCGGCCGCCTTTCGGAACACTGTATACCGCAAAATGCTTGAGGGTGGAAGCTACCCCCTCGCCCTGTATGCCAAGCGTCATTTGCTTACCAAGCTCGGCAACCAGGAAAGGGTCCTCCCCATAACATTCCAGCGTCCTTCCCCAGCGCGGATCACGGGCCAGGTCAAGAATGGGGGCATAGACATTGGTATACCCCAGCGCCTTTGCTTCCCTGCCTACGATGTCCCCCGCCTGCCGCACCAGCGCCTTGTCCCAGGTACTGCCGATCGCAATAGGGGAAGGCAGAGAGGTAGCCCGGTCGTGGTTAAGCCCGTGGATCCCCTCATTGGTAAAGTCTACCGGGATCCCCAGCCGGGTCTGCTCAATAAACCAGTGCTGTACCGTGTTGATAGCCTCCGCGTGACGGCTAAAAGGATATGACAACGGAGTCTGAGCGGCAGCATTCCTCGCCACGCCATTCAAATGCTCGTCGATATTGGCAATGCCGTCCTTCCAGATCTCACTTTTCCAGCCGGGTGTAGGAAGCTCATCCTTTAATACACGGCCATAGCCATACAGCGTCGCTGTCTGGCAGGTCTTTTCTTCGAGACTCATCTGCCCCAGCAGATCAGCGATCCGCCTCTCCACGGGCTGAGCCGGGTCCTCAAAGACGTCTTTGACGCCATTCTTGTTGAAATCGATCCAACCCTCGTGATAAATGGCAGTTGGCTTGATCTGTGCGGAAAGGAACAGGACGGTGAGGCAAGCAGCGCTCGTTAAAAAGGTCTTTTTTACCATGCTTCGTTTTTCTGAAACGCCAAAATAAGAATTATTCCGCTCAGGAATCCCGAGACGGTAATAAATTCCTGACTTTCCAGCCGAAGCAGATTATACATAAAGAGGACCTGCACCAGGATCAGGACAATAGAAAAGGCAATAATGACGATCCGGCGGATAGCACCCTTGGATTTACCCTTCAAAAGACCAAGGACGGAGATAAAGGAAAAGAATAGCCCCACAAGCGTAGTCATAGTGTAGTCGTTTTTTCATAGATAGGATTATGATACTATCAGACAAAATACGACCCCGCCTGCCATCCCGCAATAGCAAATTTGCGCCGTAAGGTTCCCCCCACGGCTAGCCATTTATGCGAAAAATACTATATATCTCAAAGGAAATCCACCGGCTAGCCCACCAGACGCACCACCTTATACCATCAGAAAGCATCCACCAGCTCCCCTACCGCCACACCCAATCCCCCGGCAATCGCAACGATCACACTTATCTCAGGATCAAGCCGGCCAGCCTCAATTCGCCCGATCATATCCGGATCAAGCCCCGAGCGGGCCGCCAGTTCAGAAATAGTAAAATTTTGCTTTTCGCGCAGATAAGTCAGCCGCTGGCCTAATTTGCGTAAGGATTCTTCCCGTCTGTCCATAACGATGCATTCAGAATAAATGAATAAATATCCTGTTTGGTTGGACACGACAAGGTAATACACCCAATACGGGGAAAAGACAATAATAACCATGAGGGGATCAAAGAAACCCTTCCACTATCTACTCCTGCTGGTAGTCCAGCAAAGAAGAAGGCTGAGCCTCAAGAGCAACGGCCAATTGCAAAAGAGTAGTAAAGGTAATGTTGATCATTCCTTTTTCGATCTTTGCGATCTTGCTGTTATCGATGCTGCAGGCATACGACATTTCACGGAGACTGAGTCCTTTGTCCTTACGGAGCTTTCTCAAATTCTCTCCAAATTTCTTTAAGACCTTCTTATCAGTAGGAGTAATCATTATACTTTATTCTAAGGAAAGCCTAAGATGAAAGATTTTTTCAAAACTACTGAGGTCTTAAAAGGCCGCAATTCAAAGTTAATAATTTCTTCATTCTCTGGCGATCATAGCGTTTAGTGGTGACTGCTCACCGCTACAGCGATCTTCGAGTCCGCCGTCCCATAATACAAAAACCACTGCCCATGCAACAACGCCAGCCCCTCTAAAAAACACACTTCATTCACCTGCCCCGTCACCTCATATGGCTTGTCCGGCTTCATAAAATACTGATCCAGCCTATGCAATATCCTCGTAGGATCATCCTTATCCAGTAGCACCTGCCCCGCTGCATATGTTCCCTCCGCCAGCGTCGTATCCCCGATAGCCGGAATATTCCGGCTGTTATAAATAAGCAGTATCCCCTTATCCGTCAGCATCGCCGGAGGCCCCGACTCCACAAGATCACAGTCGAATTTTTTGCTCCGGGTAGGGATGACGATCTTCAGATCGGGCATGTTGATCGCCTGCCCCCTCAACGCGATAGGATCAGCTTCACCCGCACTCTTTTCCACAGGCGTCCAGTTGATCAGATCATCGGAAGTAGCCGCCCAGATATTCTGATCCCCCCAGTACATCCAATACTTTCCTTTGACACGCGTTGCAATAATTCGCCCATTGTCATACTTCGAGACAATAGATCCCGACTTCGACCATTTGTCGAGATACTTGCCATTATAAGCCTTCGCAAATACGGGCCCCTGCTTCGTCCAGTGCAGCAGATCCGTCGATGTCGCCACCAGCAGCCGGGCCAGCGTCCCGTCAAACGACGTATAGGTCATATAATACACCCCCTTCCCGTCTTCCACCACCCTTGGGTCCTCACAGCCTCCCTCCCACTCATACTTTTTCTGCGCGTCATTTTCAGGATACAAAACCGGGGAAGGCCAGCGCGTAAAATGATACCCATCCGTACTCGCGGCCAGCCCGACCCGCGAAGTCCCTGCCGGATGACCCACCTTGTCCTGCGCACGGTATAACATATAGATCGTATCACCCCTCACCACGATCGCCGGATTAAAGACATCCTTTTCCTCCCAGCTGATCCTTTTCTTCGTGATCGGGTCCGTAAACACACCCGTCCCCGGCGTCAGCACCGGGTTCACACTGTCTACCTTGACAAAGGGCAGCAACGCCCAGTCCGTGACAGAAGCCGCCGCCGCCGTAGTATCGGTCACAACACTGCCCCGCTGATCCCCCGCCCCGCCGCAACTAAAAAAGAAAATGGCCGCTACAATAATTAGATTTCTCATAAAGTTTTTTCAAGTGTATAGATAGACAATACTTCCGCGTCCGTCAGCGTCGTGTTATAAAAACGAATATCATCCATCGAGCCGATAAAATAGCTGGGCCCGTAAAAGTAGTTCGGATCAGCGGAGTTTGTCACGTTATAAAACTCCTTCGGCATCTCATTCCCAATAGACAAATTTACCGGCGAAGCCAGCGTAGCCGCCGCTCCCTTTGTATCCGTCCACGTCTTTATCAGCTGACCATTGACATAAAACTTCTCCGTGCCATCCTGGTAAGAGACTGCGATATGCGTCCAGGTCGATACATTCAGGTTACCGCCACCTGCATCCCGGTCATAAATGGGTCCGGTGCTGGAGGTCACCGTAAAGAACGGAACGTTTGTACCGTTCAGATTGAACTTATATCCGTTCCACCGGTCCATCGAGATCATATAGCTCCCTGCCGTATTGGCCGTCATGGATACCCACATGCTGATCGTCATCTTGGCCGGATTCAGCTCTCTCGCATACGGTACTTCGATCAGGGCCGCCTTGTCAAAACTATATGCGCTGTTAGCCCTGCCAAACCGGTCCGTCACCAGTTGCGGCAATACACCCCCATCCACCGGCGCAGCACTCGTCCCAAGGTATCCGGTTTTCAACACCCCGTCATGCCCATGCCCCGTCGCATCCGTAGCATCCCCGTCAAACTTCCATTGCGCCACCAGGAATTCCGGCGAGACCTCCAATATCCGCTGGGTGCTGAATACCTGCCCTTCCCGCACCAGGTTGGCATACGCATTGTTCACCTCCTGCTGGGTATAGGTATTCCCCGAAACGATGTCATTAGCCAGAGCGATGGTTGTCTTCAGCGCCGTCCGCGCCGAGCTGTCGTATTGCCCGGGACGATTACCCGACATCGTCGTATCATATACCTGCTGCATCGAATCCACCAAAGTTTTCAACGAAGTTTTATTGGCATTATAGTCGGGCGTCTTATGATCCTTTTTACAGGATAGTGTCACCGTCCCAAAACAGGCGACCATCAAAAAGAATATAATATAGTTTCTCATTGTCTAAAGAGTTTCTATTTGAATAAATTCGGATTGGCATCCCGCTCAGTCTGCGGGATAGGATACCATTTATTGGTGTCATAGTTAAAGCTCGTGCCCGGCGATAAAGCCGCCGTAGCATACGCGCTGCCATAACGGATGACATCAAAGAAACGATGGAACTCCAGCGCCAGCTCCGACCTTCTCTCCCTCCGGATCACATCCCGCAGCTGCGACTGATCCGTGGTTGTGATCTCCGGCAACAGCCCGGCTGGAACAGTTCCATAACCGACCAGCGAAGTATCGTGCAGGTAAGAATTCTTCGCACGAAGACGAACCGCATTCAGCGGCACCAATGCCTGCGCACTCTGCCCGCTTTCATTCAACGCCTCCGCCTCGACCAGCAGGATATCCGAAAAACGAATGGCTTCATAGTTGACCGTACCGACATTCTTGGTGGCGGTCGGCACCTCCGACAAAGGCTGCACCATCTTTTTGGTCAGATATCCCGTCGTCGTCCAGCTGCTGTCAAAAGGAATGTCAAAATAAGGATGACCACCCCTTGCTACACAATAGTCCAGCCGCGGATCAACGGCGCCGCCCGGCGCCACTTCGAAATTGCTGACCAGGCTCTGCGTAGGATAAAAGAATCCGTACCCGCCGATGACCCTCGGAGCAAACCACGCATTCAGTTCGTTCCCTATCCCCTGCGTCCCGGGCACATGGTTGACGGAAAATATCGACTCGGTATTGATCTTCGTCGTCGACCTGAAATTGTCATAATAATTATCCGTTAGCTTATACCCAAGCGCCTCTACCTGCTGCGCCGCCTGGACAGCCAGCGTATAATGATTGGCAAGGTTTGTATGAAAGAGATAGGCCTTGGCCAGCAAAGCCAGCGCAGCCCCCTTCGTTGCCCGGCCCAGATTGCCATCCCCAACCGTCACAGGTAACACCGCAGCAGCATCGGTACAATCCTTTTCTATCTGAAGATACACGCTATCCTGTGACGAAAGCGGTTTCTGCGCAGCAGCTCCCGTCTCGACCGTCAGGTGCATCGGGATCTTTCCATAACAGCCCGTCAGGATAAAATAGTAATAGGCGCGCAGGAATTTTGCCTGTGCGATATAGCTGCTCTTCGAGCTGTCCGGTATCGCAGGGGTGCTGCCCGACAAGCCATCCAGCACCACATTACAGTAAAAGACGCCGTTGTAATAATTCTGCCACACCGCTTCCACCGCCGAATTGGTCGGCAGGATATTGAAATTGTGAATAGCCGTAAAATCCGCCTGGTCACCGGGATCACCGCCCTTTATCGCATCGTCCGAACCCACATCGCCCAATACCCAGATCGCATTGTTGGCCCCCGAAGAAAAAGACACGGGTTTATAGGCATTGTTCACCGCCAGCGCCGCATTGGCATCGGATGTAAAAAAATTCGAGGGCGTAAAGGCGCCGTTTATCTGTTGATCCAGTATCTTCTTACACCCTCCACCCGCCAATACCAGTGGAAGAGCCATCAGCCAGTAACTATTTTTTATTCGCATGATCGTTAGCGTTATTAAATTAGAAATTGATATTCACACCCCCGGTAATGGTCCGGGCAGAAGGATAAGTACCCCAGTCGATACCCACCGCCTTGACGCCGTCGGCAGCGGAGTTGGCGCTGGTCGTCATCTCAGGGTCCTGACCGGTATATTTGGTGATGGTGAACACATTCTGCGCACTCACAAAGATCCGCATCGAAGATATCTTTAATCGACCCAGTGCGGCGCTGCTGAGCCGGTACCCCAGCTGAACGTTCTTCAGACGCGTATAGGACCCGTCTTCGATGAATCGCGTAGAGGTTTGCTTGTTATTTTGTCCTCCCGTCCACGACAACCGCGGCCTGGTATTGGTTGTTCCCTCACCGCTCCAGCTCTTCGTAGCCGTCTCTTCCGTGATATTGAACGCCCTGTAGAAACCATCCAGCTCCGTATTCACCTGGTTGTACAGCTTGTTGCCCGTAACCCCCTGGAAGAAAAGGCTCAGGTCCCACTGTTTGTAGCTGAGGTTTCCCGTGAATCCATAAGTAAGGGTGGGAATAGGACTGCCTGCAAATACCCGGTCATTCTGATCTATCACTCCATCCCCGTTCACATCCCTGAACTTTACATCGCCGGGCAGGATCCCCGCTCCCTGGTAAGCATGTTTAAATACATCCAGCGCATTCTGAAAGATCCCCTCCTGCTTCAGCACATAAAAGGCCCCGATAGGATGGCCCACCGCCGTGCTGGTCGCGAATATATTGTTATCGACACGACCCGCCGGAATTGGCTGGTTGTTAAACAGCGACAGCACCTGGTTATGCAGGGTCGCCAGGTTACCCGTGAGATCGATAGACCAGTCCTTATTAAGACTTGTCCGGTAGTTGACTTCGAATTCAAAACCCCTGTTCAGGATCTTCCCGTTATTCACAAAGGCTGCAGCCGCCGAAGCGCCCGCGCTGGAGGGATCAGGAGGATTGACCAGCAGATTAGAGGTCACCTTCCTAAAATAATCCGCGGTAATATTCAGCGCATTGTTGAAAAGCCCCAGGTCAAGACCAATATCAGTGATCGTACTGGTTTCCCAGCGTACATTCGGATAGCCCTTGCTGTATATAGTATAGGTGGGACTGGCAGTCGTACCAAAAGGATAGAATCCTGTTGTACCTATCAATGAGGCATAACCGTAATTCGGTATCTCCTGGTTACCCAGCTGTCCGACGCTGGCCCTTACCTTTAGCAGGGAGATCTCTTTTATGTTCTGTATGAAAGCCTCCTTATCAAGCCTCCATCCTACGGAACCGGAATAAAAATTCCCGTACCGGTTATTCGGGTCCAGTCTCGAAGACCCGTCCCGCCGGAAATTGAAGGTCGCCAGGTACTTGTCGTCGTAGGAATACCCCAGCCTGCCGAATAAAGACGTCAGCGCCCAGTTGGTCTCGTTGCCGCCGACACCCGGCGTCAGCCCCGTGCCATTGCTGAGGAACTGAAAATTGGGAGTCTGGTTAGGGAAGATATTCTGCGAGGCGGATAGCAGCTTCGTATCGTTATAGATGATCTCCGTACCCGCCAGGATGTTCACAATACTCTTACCCATGATCCAGTCATAGGTCGCCGTATTGGTCCAGTTGTAGTTGAAGTTATTGGTATAAGATTGAGATAGCGAATTAGGGGAATTTTGCACACGGCCCTGTGACCCTGCCCCACCACCTCCCCAGGTCGGGAAGAACTGTTTGTATTCCGTCAGGATCTCATTCGTTCCAAGATCCGACCGGATCTTTAAATGAGCGACAGGCGTTATTTCCAAAAAGACATCCCCCAGCAGCGTATAGTTATAGAAATTACGATTGGTATTGGCCGCCAGTCCCACCGGGTTTAACCCATCTCCAAAAAACACGGTCGGGTTGGGAAGATCGACAAACTGACCAAACTTGTCATAAACCGGCGTTGCAGGTGTCCGGAACAAGGCATACCGCACGACACTGGCGCCGGGATTGCCCGCGCCCGCCCCCAGGTTATAGCCATCACCCGAGCTTCCCACCTGCCGCGTTTTTGTATATGCCAGGTTCATATTGATCCCGGCTTTGAATACTTTCGACAGGGTACTCGATATCGCCGTATGGATATTCGCCCGGTCATTCGCGCTGTTTTCGATCAGCCCTTTCTGCGAAAAATAGGCGGCCGATACAATATACCGGGTGTTCTCATTTCCCCCGCTGATAGAGAGTTGTGCATTAGCCAGCGGAGCCGGCTTCAATACTTCCTTCTGCCAGTTGACATCCGGTAAGCTGTCCAGCATCCCCAACGGGATCGTTGTCCTGCCGTCATTCACCGCCGCAATATTATAGGCGTTGACATATTGTTTGGTGTCCGCCATCTTTATCAGATGTCCCCTCTCCTGAACGCCTCCATAGGCATTAAGGCTCAGTTTAGGCTTGCCCGAAGAACCTTTCCTGGTGGTGATCACCACGACTCCATTCGAAGCCCTCGCTCCATAGATAGAGGCCGAAGAGGCATCCTTCAGGACGCTGATGCTTTCGATATCATTAGGTGAGATTTCATTGATGCCATCCTTGGTAGGGATCCCGTCTACGATATACAAAGGATCATTGTTATTGATCGTTCCGACACCTCGTATCCGGACATTCACTCCATCGCCCGGAGCGCCCGTCACCTGGGTTATCGCCACACCCGCCGCCTTACCCTGCAGGATCTGGTCCGCACCTCCGACCGGAATATCGTTGATATCCTTCGCGCTGATGACAGACACCGCTCCGGTAAGGTCCTTCTTCTTTGCCGTACCATAACCGATCACCACCACCTCGTTGATGCTGCCGGCCACCGGCTGCAGCGTCACCGATATCCGCACCCTGCCTTCGATCGCTATCTCCTGCTCCTGGTATCCCACATAAGACACGATCAGCGTCGTCGCGCTCTCCGGCACCACCAGCACAAAATGCCCGCTGCTGTCCGTATGCGTGCCATTTGTCGCCCCCTTCACCGTAATGGACGCGCCATACAGGGGTTCGCCCGAAGCGCTGACCACCGTTCCCGTGATCCGCAGGTCGGCGTCTGCCATTCCAACGGGCTGTCCCTCGGAAAGTCCCGCGGGACGAGGCGTCACCACGATCAGGTTACCCGCCATCAATTGATAGGAGAGAGAAGAATTCCGCAGCACATTGTCCAGTATCTGCGGAACAGTCCGGTCAACAGCCGTCACATCGAACTTTTCCTTTCGTGGTAAAGTCTCATCCTTGTAGACAAAAGTGTAATTGCTTTTTTTCTGCAACAGATCGAAGAACTGGACCCAGCTGATACCTTTTTCCGTGATCGTCAACTTGTCCTGGGAACGAACGTTTGCTGAAACCTGCATGAACAACAGCAGAAAGGCTAGGGACAGCTTCATAAGCAGAATCGTTTTGTGCAGAATCGGATGGTTAGTCTGGGATGAACTAACGTTTTTTTTCATACATTTGAAATGTTGAGGTTAAATAATCAAAAACCTGAGATCCCGCCAGAGATTAGGTTCAATACATGATTATACCCAACTCAGGAGGTGTGTCAGCACCTCTTGTTTCGTTTTAAGCCAGCACTACACTGGCCTACTATCGTTGGGCAAGCTTTTTATCGTTATTCTACCAGATATGGATCATATCGTTCTCCTTTTTATAGTGAAACCCAAGTATTACCTGTAAAGCCTTCATCACATTCTCCACCGGCTGATCCTTGAAATATCCCGTCAGCATCTGCTGCTGATACCTGTCATTGTCAAACCGTATCCGGATATTATACCACCGCTCCATGCGGGCCGCTACCTCCGCCATCTGCTCATTTCTGAAGATCAGCTTGTCCTCTACCCACGAAGTTTCGACGATCGTACCATATGCGGAATCCGGCGCCACCGGCCGAAGCCTGATCCCATCCCCCGCCGGAACATTCAAGCCGCTCTGGCCGTCAGGATTCTTCCCGACCGCAACGCTTACCTTCTCGCTGGGGCGCAAAACAATGGTTTGTTCCTTCCTGCCTTTCACATCGATCTCGACCTTTCCATTTATTAAGGTGGTCTCTATGGTAGAATCTTCGGGATACGCCCGCACATTCAGCGTGGTACCCAGCACTCTTACGTCCACCTGGCCGGTATGAATGATAAAAGGATGTTTTGGATCATGACGTACGTCAAAGAATGCCTCACCCCGAAGAGTCACCTCCCTTTTCCCAGCCAAAAAATCGCCGGAATAGACAACCTTACTACCCGCATTCAGCCACAACTTCGAGCCATCCGGCAGTTCCTGGTACGAACGGGTGCCATATTTTGTGACGATCTCCTTCGCCTGCACCGCCACGGCAGCTCTCACTCCTCTTTCCTGCTGTCCCGAATGCCAGTACAACACCCCCGTCGTAGCTATCACCAGCATACTGGCAGCCACCACCCACCGCTTCCAGGTCTTCCCCGTACCGGCTCCATCTCCACGTACTATCCCCCGCATTCCAATAACTTCCTGCTCAACCGAACTCGCCCTTGGCTCCTTTCCAACCGCACCGCTCCGCGGCACCGCCTTCATCCCCATAAACCGCGATTCGACCGGGCTCTTCCACTGCTGCAAACCCTTCTCCAGCATGGCCTGCTCGTCATCGGCCGACAACCCCGCCGGCGGTTGATCCCGCATCGACAACAGGACCCGTATAACCTCCATTATCCGGGGATTAGCCAGCTTATTCCACTCCAGCTCCTCTTCTTCTTCCGAAGTCAATTCGCCAGCCAGAAGTTTTGTCAACAAATACTCGATCCTATCCTGATCCATACCATCAAGGAAACCATTTTTTCAAAAAACCCCTAAAAGAAAATAAAAAAATTTAGCTTTATACAGTCAATGGACTCAGCATTAAACATAATACCAGCGGTAAAACGCGGTCTCACGGGTGAGCTAGCCTTTGAAAAAGTGTACAGACAATACTTTATTCGGCTGTTCAGGTTTTGCTTTTCCATCGTCCATCAGAAGGAAGCAGCTGAAGAAATTGTCAACGATGTTTTCTTATACCTTTGGAAGCGAAGGGAACAATCCGGTGACATCAGGAACCTCGAGGTCTATCTGTATATAGCCACCAAAAATCTTTCTCTCAACTATCTGCGCGATAATCATTTCCTGCATGTCGTAGACATCAGCGAACAGGCCGGTCAATACGTAAAGTTGGAAGTTACCCCCGGGTCCATGATGGAAAGTTCGGAGACCATACGCCAGATGCAAAAAGCCATCGACGAATTACCCCCAAGGTGCAAACTGATCTTCAAGCTCATAAAAGAGGATGGCCTGAAGTATAAAGACGTAGCCGTCTTACTAAACATTTCTGTAAAAACAGTGGAAGCACAACTTGCTATCGCGATGAAAAAAATCGCGGCCCTGTTTATCCAATAAAGTACGGATCACTATAAATTCCGGACGCATCCAAGGAACAGCATGGAGACCATGCCGATAAACAATAACCAATGCACCCAGTTCCATCCCGTCTTATTCATACCAGTCGTAAATGCGGTTTCCAATAACGTTTACCATGACCGCACATTTTGGGGAATCCGTTTCCCAGTCTTCACCACGTCTTTTCATCAGACCGCAATAGACATTGTTAAGAAATACCTGGAAGGTCGTAGGGATCCTGTGCTGCAGGCCCCCCAGCAAGGGTTTGATCTCACCGTTATAATGCTTGCCATCGTAATCGAAGTTGATAGGAAATCTGTTAAACATAAAGTTGGTTTTTAAAAGAACCCGCCAATAGGCAGGTTCTCTGTTAATTCTTAGAGGGACGATCTGTGATTAGGTTTATTGCGTTGGTCTTTTTTATTTTTCCCCTTTGCAACTATCTGGGTCTGAAGGTCGGAGTCATAGGGCGCTACCACCCCGTGTTTGTCGTCAGGCTGCCCAAGACCCGTGGCAGGACCGCCTTTGGCGCCCATATCCCTTTCTTCGTCCGCATTGCTGGTCGAAAAACCGCCAGCATCTGTTTTCGGATTTGGCATAAACTTCAATTTAAAAGTGAAATAATAAAGGAAGGAATAAAAATATTGTGCCAGCAATGCCGACCCGGCGGACGCAGCAAGCAGTTCCGCAGGCAACCCCGCGCCGCAACCTATCTGATCTGTGGAAAAGTCATACCCGTGATCTTACGGTAAAGATCCACGGCAAAAAGATCGGTCATACCCGAAATAAAATCCACAACGGACTGCATATCATTGTACAAATGACCAGCCTCGCCCGTAATGGGAAATTGTTTGGAGATAAGCTGTAGTAATTTCTCCGATTTAACACTTTTATGGTTGAGTACGGCCCCAAAGAATTCTTTCAGCATTCCGCCTATGACATTATAGCCCGCGATCTCTATCTCCACCACGCTCCGGTGATTGTAGATATGCCGTATCGAAAAACTATCGATCTCTTTCATCAGCGCCAGCTCCCGCTCAGGCAGGTAGTCGATCAGCGACCTGGTAACCCCGCCCTCCAAAAGCAACGCTTCCTTCTCCATAAAGATATCCCGTACCCGGTATATCAGCAGACCGATCAGCATTGCCCGGAGATATTGTACTTTCTGGTTGTCGTCATTGATACTGTAAAATGTCTCCTCGACCTTCGCCCGCGAGTTGTACCCTTTTTCCCCGTCAAAAAAAGACAGGAAAAGTTCGCTGATCCTTTCTATGGATATAATATTCAGCCGGTGCGCATCCTCAAAGTCAATGACCCGGTAGCATATATCGTCCGCAGCCTCTACCAGGTACACAAAGGGGTGTCGCGCGTAGACGTTTTTGCCAGCTTCGGCCTGCGGGATCCCCAGCGCCGTAGCCACCGTTTTATACGTATTGATCTCCGAATCAAAAAACCCGGATTTCTTGGTAACCAGCCGTTGTTTGTTAAATCCGTTCAAAGAGTCTGACGGGTATTTTACTATAGAAGCCAGCGTAGCATAGGTCAGCCGGAAACCACCCAGGGTCTTTTCATTGAAGTTATGGGTCAGCGTCCGGAAAGCATTCGCATTCCCTTCAAAAAACAGGAAGTCCCTTTGCTGATTGGGAGACAGTTCGCTGTCAAACCGCCTCTTTGCTTCCCCCGTCAACTCCCGGAAAAAATTCCGGATCGCATCCTCTCCCGAATGACCAAACGGCGGATTGCCGATATCATGCGCCAGACATCCCGCCGCGATCACAGACGGCAGCTCGTATTTATAAAATTCGGTAAAATCTTCGCTTATCCCCGCATACTTGTCCCCGATCGCATCCCCTACGGCCTTCCCGAGCGACCTGCCCACGGAAGCCACCTCCAGGCTATGCGTCAGCCGGTTATGGACAAACACGGGTCCCGGAAGGGGGAAGACCTGGGTTTTGTTTTGCAGACGGCGAAAGGCAGAGGAAAAAATGATGCGGTCATAATCCCGGAGAAAGGACGTCCGGACACCCCCATCCGGCCCTACCGACCCCGGCATCCCTTTAATAGCCGCGGAGGCCGACCCCGTTCGTAAAGGACTATACAGCTGCCGCCAGTTCATTTTTTCCATCGGACGCAAATATAACTCCCAAACGGCTAAATGGGCTTATAATTGACCACATTGCTCAAGACCCCTATCCCATCGATGGAAATATTCACCCTATCCCCCGGCGCCAGCGTAAACTCATTCCCCGGCACAAGACAGGTCCCCGTCATCAAAAAACACCCATAAACAAAATCAGTTTCCTTATAGAGCCATTCCGCCAGTTCGGTCAGTTTCCGCTTGATCTGGCTGATAGCCACCTCCCCCTCATAAACCGATTCGTTCTTCCGATAAATGGACATCCTGATCATAGTGGTCAGAGGAATAGGGTTGGCAGGCACATAAAGCCCCGGTCCCAGCGCCGCGCTGCGTTCATAGACCTTTGCCTGCGGCAGATAAAGAGGATTCTCCCCTTCGATGCTCCGGGAGCTCATGTCGTTCCCGATAGTATACCCCTGTATTTGTCCCTTGCTATTGATAAAAAGGGTCAGTTCCGGCTCCGGCACATTCCATCCTGAGTCACGGCGGATATATACTTCCTCGCCATCGGCGGCAACCCGGTGCGCCTGCGACTTAAAAAAAAGCTCGGGTCGCTCGGCAGCATAGACCTTATCATAAAAGTCGGCGCCGCCCGATTCCTTCGATTCTTCCATCCGTGCATCCCGGCTGCGCAGATAAGTGACACCCGCAGCCCATATCTCCTGCGATCCGACCGGCGCCAATATCCCCTCCTTCAGCCACAAGGTGACCTCTTCCGCCGTTACACTCTCCGCCTCAGCAGAAACAGGCACCACCGCCACCAACGACAATAAATAAGCATGTAGGCTCTCCCGGTTGATCAATTGATCCCAATCCTGGTCGATCCGGTAATAGTTGTTATCTGTCTCGAGAATATTCCCTTTGCGCGTTTTATATAGTTTCATATCGACCAAATTTACCCAATCCGGGAAGACAAAATCACCGGATTAAAAACATTTTAATCCCTTTTTTGCATAAAAACACTTACATTAAAGTGCTCAAAAACCTCTAAACCAAGCCTATTGCCTTTGAAGAACAATAATCCGACACGCACAAAAACAAATGCTTTCTCCTTTCGACCTACCTCTTTCCGGAAACAGCTTCCTTTATTGATATGCCTGCTCCTGCTGACCCTGATCACCGTATTCGGAACGGTCACTTATATAGCGATCCGCCGTATTGCCCTGAGTATGGGCCAGGAAAGGCTTAAAAGCATGACGAAGGAATTCGCCTCCATTTACAGCCAGGCGGCCCGCAACCTGTCTGTGGCTACGCAGAACGCGGCCGGACAGAAGGAGATAGTGAATTATTTGTCAACGGACGCCCAACATCAGCAGCTTGTCTCCCCCTCCATGCCAGGCATCCTGCAAAAAGTGCTGGTCGATTCCCAAATGGCCTGGATCGAATTGACAGATACACTCGGAAGATCCCTGCTATACACCGACATCCGGATAAATACACCCCCTGCAAAAAGAGATGGCGCGACGGCTGTCGCCGGAAGTCTCGCGAAACCGGATGCCGCGGAAGAAATTCGCCATGCTAACCGGGACAGCGCTTTTGTCGGCAAACTCTATCTCTTCGGCGACTCAATGTATTACCCCATTATCGCACCGGTAATGGCAGGTCAAAAACAGGTAGGCTATCTTCTGCGCTGGCGGGTGGTCAGGGCCACCAAACAGACTATCTCCGTCCTGTCCCGGTTAGTAGGTTCAAAAGCCGCACTTTATTTTGGCAATACTGACGGAAGTTTATGGACGGATATGTTACGGCCCGTTGCAGCCCCTCCTTTTGACGTGCATAATATCCATACTCCCTTCACCTACCGCCGTTCTGACGACAAGGTCATCGCTTTTGCAACACCCATCGCCGGCTCTAAGTGGACCATCATGATAGAGGTTTCCCAGGGGTTGGTTCTCGAAGCTGCCAACCGCTTTCTTTATTTACTGATCGCGATAGGCGCGATACTCATTGTGATCGGAAGTCTCATCGCCTGGAAAATAAGCCGTAATATCACCCGGCCGCTCGACCGGCTGATCCTGGCGACTACCGCCATTGCCGGAGGTGACTATAGTTCTCCCGTTGTCGTCGACCGGACGGATGAGCTGGGCATGCTGGCAGAATCGTTCAATTCGATGACTGCCCAGGTTCGCCAGGCGCACGACGAGCTGGAGAACAAAGTGCGGGCCCGTACCGAAGAGCTGGAGATCGTTAACAAAGAGCTGGAAGCCTTCTCCTATTCCGTATCGCATGACCTCAGAGCCCCGCTGCGGGCGGTTAGCGGATACGCAATGATGCTCAAAGAAGATTACGAAGCCAGTTTTGATGACGAGGCCCGTCGGATCACTGGTAATATTATCACCAATGTGAAAATGATGGGCCGGCTGATTGACGACCTCATCGCTTTCTCCCGTTTAGGAAAAAGAGAGGTCACATTGCGCCCCGTCGACATGACTGCAGTAGTAGAACATTGTATTGCCCAGGAGTCGCTCCATTGGGGCGACAGGAATTTCAGCATTACGATCGCGCCATTACCGTCCTGCATGGGAGACGAAGACCTGCTTAAACAGGTCTGGATGAACCTGGTCAGTAATGCATTTAAATATTCATCCAAACAGGCAGAACCCGCGATCGAAATAGGTATTGTCAGGAATAAAACAGAGATTGCCTATTTCGTTAAAGACAACGGAGCCGGCTTCGATATGAAATACGCAGATAAATTATTCAAAGTATTCCAGCGTCTCCACACCCAGGAAGAGTTCGAGGGTACGGGAGTAGGCCTGGCGCTGGTCAAACGCATCATTGATAAACACAAAGGCCGGATCTGGGCTGAATCCCGGCCCGGATCAGGAGCCACATTCTATTTCAGTCTCCGGAATAATAACGTTTAAATCATACCCGATATGTTTAACCAGGTAGAAGTCTTACTCGTAGAGGATAATATTCACGACGCAGAAATGACCATCCGGGCTTTGAAAAAAGTTAACCTGGCCAACAACCTGTTCCATGTAAAAGACGGCGAGGAAGCGCTGGACTTTATCTTTGCACAGGGCAAATTTGCCGGCCGGGAAACCTCCAATCTGCCGAAAGTGATCCTGCTCGATATCAAAATGCCCAAGGTAGACGGCATCGAAGTATTACGCCAGCTAAAGAGCCGGGAGGAGAGCAAGGTTATTCCCGTAGTCATCATGACCTCTTCAAAAGAAGAGCAGGACGTCATCAACAGCTATCAGCTGGGGGTCAACAGCTACGTCGTCAAACCCGTCGATTTTGAGGGATTTGCAAAAGCTGTCAGCCAGTTGGGACTATATTGGCTGCTCACTAACCAGCCCTGTGTAAACAGTAAATGAACTTATCATGGATCGACCTTTAAAAATTCTTCACCTCGAAGACCTCACCGCCGACGCAGAAATGGTAGACCGCATATTGAGAAAAGCTCAATTCCATTTTGAAAAGAAAGTAGTGAGCGACGAACCCGAATACGTCCGGGCCCTGACAGAATTCAAGCCGGATATCATTCTGTCCGATCATTCGCTGCCCGCCTTTAACTCGCTGGAAGCGCTGAGAATAGCAAGAGAGACAGGTTTAACGGCGCCGTTTATCCTCATCACGGCGACCGTGTCTGAAGAATTTGCAGTCAGCGTGATCAGGGAAGGCGCGAGCGATTATATTCTGAAAGACAGGCTGGAACGACTGCCCAACGCGGTAAAAAGTGCGCTCGACAAATACCTGACGGAAAAAGAAAAAAAACAGGCGGTTGAATCCCTGCGCTCTTCCGAGCAAAAGTACAAGCTGCTTTTCGAAGGCAATCCGATGCCTATGTGGATGGTCTCACTTGACAGCCTTAGCGTTGTCGATGTGAACGAAGCAGCCACAACACATTATGGATATTCCAAAGAAGAATTCCTGAGCATCGCGGCTGGCAGTCTTTGGTCCGGTGACAACCAGGGCGTATATCGCAGCGGTATATGGAAACACCGGAAAAAAAACGGGGCCTTCATCGATGTGGAGGTCATCGCCCACCAGCTGATACACGAAGAGAAACCGGTCATCCTGATCCTGGCCATAGACATAACCGAAAAACTGAGAGCGGAGGCAGAACTAGCCAGGCAAGCCGACCTGCAGAAAAAGCTGATCACCGAAACCAGTATACAGGTCCAGGAAAGAGAAAGGGAAGAAATAGGCAGGGAACTGCATGATAATATCAACCAGATCCTGGCCGCCACCAAACTATACCTCGACACCGCGATCCAGGAGGAAGCCACTTTGGAATTGCTGCTGAAAAGCCATGACAACCTCAGCCTTGCCATTGAAGAGATACGTCAGCTGTCCCAATCCCTGGTAGCTCCTTCACTAAAAGGCATCACCCTTAGCCAGGCCCTGTCGCAGCTTATCGATAATATGCCGTCCTCCACTTCCCTGGAATTAAACCTGGATACAGCGAATTACCAGAAGGATATCAATGACGAGAACATGAAACTCACCTGCTACCGGATCGTACAGGTCCAACTGAACAACATTATCAGGCATGCCCGGGCAAAAAAGGCGACCATACAGCTGAAACGAACCCCTCAACAGCTGGAAATGATCATTCAGGATGATGGAATCGGGTTCGATACGAAAAAAAAGACCAGCGGCATCGGTATCAGGAATATCCGGAATCGGGTGGGCTTCTATAACGGGGCCATTACCATATTGTCCGCCCCCGGCCAGGGATGTACCCTTACCGTGACAATCCCCTTGCTGACTTCCCCCCGGTGATCTTCAAACTAAAATTAAAATAAAGGACATCGCCCTTCTGCAGTTTCCGGGGGCCGCTGTAATTACTCACAAGCATGGACTTGCCTTTATTCCCAATGTCGATCCCCCCCTTTCCATCATTGATCCAATGGGGCAGGTCCAAAAGCGAATATCGCAGGCCGGTATCATCAGAACCGACCCATGCCCCATCCGGCTGATCGGTGATACCCGGATTCCATTTCCAGTGGTACAGGCTGTCCGGGTGATATTCTCCCTTCAATCCCAATCCTATCGCGTATTTGGCCGCGTCCTTTTCAAACGGTATGTGCATCACGATCTCCTTCATATCAAGATCCTGCAACGCCGTCACCCTGACCGTATATTGCAGCAATCCATTGGCGCCCAGGTTCCCTGTTACTTCCATCGCCAATCCCTCCGCCGAGCTGGTCACCTGCCATGCCATACTATTTGCCGACCGGTCTGTAAATCGTATTGGCCCGCTCTTCAGCCGTATATCCTTTCCATCGGCTAACCCAGTAAAGTGAAAGTGAATATTCTCCGCCAGGATGTTCGTCGGCGAACCCGTCGTATCCTTCCCGTCAGCCGTAAAAAATGTCGTTATCTGTTGTGGAAATCCCTGGTGGCTCAGCAGCACCCTGCGCCCCCAAAAGCTGATCAGGCTATCACCCTGAATACGAAGAGAAGAAGTCGTTTTCTGCGCATCCGCTGCGCCGGCCCAAAGAATAAGAAGGAGTGTAATTGACAGGCAATACTTTTGCATGCCCGAAAGATAAGGAATCCCCCCTACCCTCACAAATTCCGTAGTAACCCAAAATTTCCTGCCTTTTCAAGTATCTTTGCCCTTACTACACTTAAATAACATACTACATAATGTCACCCATCGCTATTTATCACGAACACCCCGATTGGTTCAAACCTCTTCTCGAAGAGCTCAGCCACAGGGGTATTCCATACACCCGCTTTAACCCTGCCCAACACAACTTCGCCATCGAAGAAGCAAAACCCGATTTCTCCCTATTCTTCAACCGCATGAGCCCCTCCGCCTATCTGCGCGATGGCATCCAGGGCATGTTCTATACACTATACTACCTGAAACACCTCGAGACCCTGGGCGTTCCCGTAGTCAATGGCTACAAAGCCTGGACCTTCGAAACTTCCAAGGCGCTCCAATTGCAGCTGATGCAATCCCTGGGTTTCAAATATCCAAAAGCACACGTAGTAAATCACCCTTCACAACTCGAAGCAGCCGCCAACGGACTACGTTTTCCCGTCGTCGTAAAAGCCAACATCGGCGGCAGCGGCGCCGGCATAACAAAATATCAGACGATCGAAGACCTACGCGCTGCCGTAGCCGAAGGCAACCTCGACTTTGGCGTCGACCATACAGCCCTGCTGCAGGAATTCATCCCGGCCCGGGACGGTTACATCACCCGCGTAGAGACCCTGGGTGGAAAATTCCTCTACGCCATCCGCGTATACCTCACCGGCGATACATTCAACCTCTGCCCGGCCGACATCTGCCAGACAAATACAGGGGTCGAGCTGGTACGAAATGCCTGCGCGCTCGACGCACCAAAGAACGGACTGAAGGTCGAAGCCTATACCCCGCCTCCCAATGTCATCAAGACCATCGAGACCATCGTTCAACAGTCGGGTATCGACGTCGGCGGCATCGAATACATCATTGATGACCGGGACGGCGAATTGTTATATTATGACGTCAACGCCCTCTCCAACTTTGTTGCAGACGCCGTCAATGTCATTGGGTTCAACCCGCACCATAAACTGGTGGATTACCTGGAAAAAAGAGCCGGTATAAAAACAGGAAGCCTTTTGGCACACGCTTAAACCAACTAACTATTATGAGATACGGATACTGGATGCCCGTTTTTGGCGGCTGGCTTCGCAACGTCGAAGACGAGAATATGCCCACCACCTGGGAATATGTCAAAAAGCTGGCTATACGAAGCGAAGAGATCGGCTTCGACCTCGCCCTCATTGCCGAGCTATACCTGAATGATATCAAAGGAGAACAGGCCCCCTCCCTCGATGCCTGGTCGACAGCAGCCGCCCTTGCAGCCGTTACGCATAAGCAGGAGTTGATGGTAGCCGTCCGGCCCACCTTTCATAACCCTGCCCTGCTCGCTAAACAGGCAGCAAACATCGACCATATCAGCAATGGCCGCCTTTCCCTCAACGTCGTTTCCTCCTGGTGGCGCGACGAAGCCACGAAATATGGCATCGGCTTCGAACAGCATGACGACCGCTACGCCCGAACGGCCGAATGGCTCACCGTGCTCAACGGCGTTTGGAACGAAGATGGCTTTACCTTCAATGGTAAATTCTACCAGGTCACCAATAATACCCTGCAGCCAAAGCCCCTCTCCCGCCCCAGACCAGCGCTCTACGCCGGCGGAGAGTCGGAAGCCGCAAAAGACCTGATCTCGACTACCTGTGACGGTTATGTCATGCACGGCGATACTCCCGAAACCATCGGCAAACGAATTGCCGACATGAAGGAAAGAAGAGAAAAGAAGGGCCTCCCGCCCCTGAAATATGGCGTCGCCGCATACAGCATCATCCGCGACACCGAAGCCGAACTAAAAAAAGAGATCCAGCGTATCACCAACGTACAGCCCGGCAGCGCGGGTTATAATAACTACCAGCAATGGCTGTCCGGCACACAGCTGGAACAAAAGGTATCCCTCGAAGATTATTCTGTCTCCAACCGCGGCCTTCGCAGTGGGTTAATCGGCACACCCGCCCGGGTCGAAGACCATATCGGGGAGTTCGAAAAGGCCGGTGTAGACTTCTTCCTCCTCCAATGCAGCCCGCAGCTGGAAGAGATGGAACGCTTCGCAGAAACCATTATCCGCAACGAAACATTCGCCTAAACAACCTGCGCCAGCGCAACCGAGCCAACAGGCTCAACCGAACTAACAGGCTCAACCGAACCAACCGGCGCAACCGGCAGTTCGACCCTATCGTAGAGAAAAAGAATAAAAAAGAAGCTAAAGAAAAATATCCCCTTATTGGTATCGAGTATATTTTCCGAAAAAGAGACAAACACGATCATAACGATAAAAGTGCTCAAAAGAATATCCCTCCGCCGGACAGCAACCATCCCTCCGGCTATCAGCACGCACAAATACAATAGCACTCCTCCTATCCCTGTATTCAACCAATAGCTGAGATATTGATTGTGCGCATTCAGCTCATGCGTATAGGAAAGAACCAGGTGGCGAGTATAATATTTTTCTTTTAACCGGCCGACCTCGGCGCCCGCGCCATAACCGATCCACGGAGATTCCCGTATCAGCTCCCACGCACAGCCCCAACGCACCATACGCGGCTCAGGGTCTTCCGCATTTCCCCTGACGTCCTGCATATCCTGTTTCAGGGACACCAGGTATCGCGTATAGAGATCCTTATTGGTCGTCACCAGCACCACCGACAACAGGCTCATCGACACAAACACCAGCAACGCGATACGACGGGATCTTCCGCTCAACAGCAGCCACGGGACCAGCACATTGATCACAACCAGCATAGCCAGGCAGACAGCCCTCGACGCCAGCTGCAGGATTGCCGCCAGTAATAAAAGGGACATCAGCCCATACCCCCATTTCACCAGGATCTTATCGCTTTTCAAACCCAGCCCAACCGCAACGATCACCGATATCCCCACGTCCATAGAGAAATAGGTGGCATGAAGATCTATTGGTGCAGTAAAAGAATGATTCAGGAAATCAGGCGTAAACAAAGCCGCCCAACCCAACCCCTGCTGATGGATCGCAGTAAAAGCGCAACCGTATAAATAGATCACCGTAAAAGTACACGAAAAAGCAAAGGCTTTCAGCAAAGGAGCACGGACCTTATTCCAGTCCAGCCTCGAATACCAGGCTATCAACGGGAACAATAATAAAGCCAGCTGTTTCTCCAGCTGTCTGCCCGCATCGCTGAAGTGAGGAGTATAAAGCGAGCTGATCAGCATCAAAAAAAACAACCCCGTCACCAGCCAGCCGGCCCAGCGAAATGAAAACTTCCTGCCCGTCGCCGGGTGAAGAAGGGTATGCAATAAAAGCCCGATCAGGGACAATTCACTATAGACCCGGTCAAAGGGAAGCGTGACCAGGAAAACCAGCAGTAAATAATAGCTGATCTTATTCTCGGGAGTATCTTCTGTATAAAATATTTCTTTCATTCCTGAACAAGAATAAGCTCTGTAAGATGAATCGCTCGTATTGTGTGACTATCGCGGGCCAGGTAAATTTACCCACCACCTTCTCATAATTACGCTGCGTCATGGCAATATCGCCTTCACCGCGGACGAAAGACTCGATAAAACCACCTACATCCCCGGCAGATGAAAAATAGTAGGCATCCGCACCCAATACATTCCGGTTAAACACATTTTCATGCGCAAGGATCAGTGCCTTGCTGGCCATCGCCTCCAGCAAGGACGGGTTCGTCCCGCCCGTGCTATGCCCGTGAAAGTACAGCCAGGAAAAGGATTTCAGGGAATGAAGCTTCTCCTTTTCAAATACGGCGCCGGTAAATATGATCCGCTCATCCGCACCAAATTTTTCGATAAGAAAACGCCCAAGACGATTCGATATATTCCCAATGACAAGGATCTTTCTTTCAGTCCTGCTCGCTACAAAACCATTCAGGATAGTTTCGATATTATTTTCTTCTTCCATCCGGGCCATCAATAGCAGATAGCTGCCTGGCTCCAGCCCATACTCCCGGGGCACCGAAGCATCCGCCTCAGAAAAAAGATCCGCCCCGTAAGCTATATACTCCGTTCCAATGCCATATTTCTCCTTATAGTAGTCCTGGATCACCGGCGAATCCGAGATCCTGAAATGACTGTACCGCACAGCCAGCTTTTCCGCATATAGCAGGAAACGGCGCGTTATTCGTGAATATTTGGCCCTTTTCCATTCCAGCCCATCCATATTGTAAAGGATCACCGTCTGTTCCGGAAAAAGAAGCCCCCAGACAGAACTGCTCGTATACCCCAGCTGCAGGATCACATCAAAATTCCTGTCCCGGGCATCCCGGATACAGTTGAGATCATAAACGAACTGCCCCGCGCTGCCCATAAGATATTCCGGATCATAACAATGTACGATATTGACGCCTTCCCAGACCTTTCCCTGCCACGGATGATTATGGGAGTTGTATACCGTAACCTCATGCCCTGCCTTTACCAATCCCGGTCCTAAATGCTCCGCCAGTTGCTCAAACCCTCCATAGTGATTCGGTATGCCCCTCGTTCCCATGATTGCGATCCTTAGATTCATATCGTACGTAATATTTTGTCATACCCCCTTGCTATTCCGGCAGCAGCCCGGCCCCAGGTATAATTAGTTAAAATTTTATTCCGTAAGCCAATTCTAAAGATGGATCTCGCAGCATTGTCTACAGCCCTGAATATAGAAACCGGGTCATCCGGGTCACAGTAAAAGGCGTAGTCGCCATAATACTCCCGCGTATACCCTTTGTCGGTAATAACAATGTTGCAGCCCATCGCCCCCGCCTCCAGCGAAGAAAGCCCGCAGGTCTCAAACCAGCTGGGTAATATATGCACCTTTGCTTTTTGATAGTATTGTACCAGGTCATGCTGAGGGATATGTTGGATAAACTCCACATTCCCGCCCGCGATCCTTTTGCACTCCCGGTAATAATCCATGTGACCCGGAGCATGATCGCCGATAATAAGAAGATGATAACGGGTATTATTCAGCGCTTTTATCAGGTTGAGCTGGTTTTTAATTCCTTCGATCCGCGCCACACACAGGACCAGCCGCTCATCCTTTTGTTGTCTTTCGTCATAAGTGAACAACTCTGCATCCAGCCCGTTCGGTATGGAAATGCAATCAGCCTTGACGGCATATTGTTCCGCCAGCTGCATGCTCTCTAAAGTTGAATTGGAAAACAACAGCGACGCATTGTCAATTATTTCCTGCACGGAGCCCTGATGCCCTTTCCACAGGTAACTCTTCGTCATCAGCTTGTCCTTTCCCAAAAAATAACGGGCGATGGTTTTGCAATATTCTATGGAACCGGGAGAAAGCAGACGGAAGATCCACCCCGATAACCCTTTCCGGTGAAATTTGTCATAGCCGCTGTAATCCACCAATAAGGTGCTGACGACAAAAGGCCTTCCTGGCTGGATATGGCAGAGTATGTCGGCCGGGCGTATGATGTTAAAAAAGTGTAACAGATCGTACCGCCCATAGTCGATCACTTCGTCGGTCAGGAGAATATCTACCGCTATACCCAGCTTTTCCAAATGCCGGGCAGTCTGAGCCACCTGGAAGGTATCTCCGCCTCTTACCGTATACAATGTCGATCTGGTGATGAACGCAACTCTCATTCTATATAGTTCAAACGCAGCGATAAAACAAGCGGTTGCCCCTGCCGCAAAATCGGCCGCCTCGGTCGATTTTGCGGCAAAAATCATTGGCCCCGGCAGATGCCGCAGGCATCGTCCCCAACAACCATCCCCCAACTCTCAACCACCCCACCACTATCTAAGGCAACCGAGTCTCTCTAAACCCCGTTTTACTTTATTATGCCCATGAAACCAAGCATATTAAAGGTTTTAACCTATTTCGACCTTTTCGATTATCCTGTTACTGCTGACGAGATCCTCTTCTTCATGGACAAGGAGGTCTCCCTCATCGACCTCAAGGCCGAGTTGGAAGCGCTCACCCACAAAGGCCTGCTCTTCCCGGACAGTAATTTCTATGCCCTAAGAAACGACCCGCAACTCGCGATCCGGCGGATCCGCGGCAACCGCCACGCCGACGATCTCCTAAAAATAGCCGCCCGCATCTCCCGGCAATTATACCTGTTCCCCTATGTCCGGGGCATAGGCATCTCCGGCTCGCTGTCCAAACACTTTGCAGACGAACAGGCCGACATCGATTATTTTATCATTACCCGGCGCAACCGCCTCTGGATAGCAAGGACCCTCATGCATCTCTTTAAAAAGATCAACTACCTCCGCAACCGCCAGAACTGGTATTGCATGAACTACTATGTCGACGAAGAAGCCCTTGAAATAAAGGAGAAGAATATCTTCACGGCAACCGAAATGATCACCTTATTACCCGCCAGCGGCAATGGCGGCCTGGTCAAATTCTTCGATGCCAACGACTGGACAGCCCGCTACTTCCCTCACTATAGAACCCGCCAGAAAGAGGCGCCTGGCCCCGTCCCATCATCCCGGATCAAGACAACGCTGGAAAACCTGCTCAACAACCGCTGGGGCGATCGCCTCGACGACCTCCTTCAACGCTGGACAAGCCGCCGCTGGGAGAAAAAAGAACAACGCGGCGACCGCAACAAAAAAGGGAACCGGATGTCCCTGCAAAACGAAAAACATTTCTCCCGGCCAAATCCCGGGAATTTCCAGCAGCGCATACTCGGCCGATACGAGACCAGGCTAAAAGAGCTTCAGCTCAGATGGGAAATTTCCGAAGGCTGATAATATAATAATCCCCGATACTCCTCCACGGCCAGCTCGACTTCAACCGGTCCTCCCACCGCCGCAGCCGGTTAAAAAGCCCGGGCCTCTTTTCCGCAAAATGCTCGATATAAGAAGGCGGTACGATCGTACAAAGCCCCTCCAGGTCAACCAGGTCAAACTCCGGAGCCAGATGCCTTACCACATAGGAAGGAGAATAATACCAACACTTGAAATACACCCCTTCCACATGCGACTTCGCACCGCGGAAACTCAACAACCGCCGAAAAGCCGTCCTGAACTTTCCTTTAAAGATCATCAACGTCTCCCACAAACTAAAGGAAGGCAGGATCACCAGCGTCACCAACCCACCGGGTTTTACCAGCGGCGCAAACGACGCCAGCACCTCGTCAAGCCTGTTCGTACAATTGAGACCCGCAAAATTCGAAAAGATACAATCATAAGGCCCCTTCTGCTGCAGACCATCCAGATCGTTAAAAGAACAAAGCTCGGAAGTCACTTTATCTGCCAGTCCCAGCCGTAAAACTTTCTCCTTCAGCTGCTGCTGCATCCCATCCGCAATGTCGGTAGCATGGACCCGATACCCCAGCCCGGCAAAAAAGCTGGCATCCTCTCCCGTTCCGCAGTTCAATTCCAGGATAGAGCCCGAACCCGGCATGTGACGCAGCACATGCTCCCTTACCCGCTTACGCTTGTACTGGATAATGGTGTTACCCGCCTCGTATTCGTCGAATATCACCGACTGCCTGCTAAAAGCAAGCCCGGCCTCCATCTCATTTTTTTTATCTAAAAGCTCCATTTTCTCATTTTTATTCGGTCCACCATCGCCGCAGGTGCATACCAGAAAAAGGCCGCCACCTTATGTTGCTTCCACGCCAGGTGCCAGCGATAGCTCTTATGTACATATCTATGTAACATCTTGTAAAAGGCCGGCGGATAAGTATTTTTAAATAGCAGCTGCAATTCATCAGAGTCCGTCCAGTTGGTCTTGTCCTTCAGCTCAGCTTTCACCCGCTCATAAAACACCGTCCCCGGCAAAGGATACGATACCGAGATCCCAAGACTGTCCGGAAGCAGCCGGTTGATCATCCGCACCGTCTTACCAATGTCCTCCTTTGTCTCTCCCGGATATCCAAACTGTATAAAGAAGGATGGCCGCACACCATATTTACGCAGCAGCGCCGTAGCCTCCGCGATCTGTGAAACCGTCGTCCCCTTGTCCATTGCATCCAATATCTTCTGCGACCCGCTCTCAGCCCCCATCCAGACATTCTCACAGCCTGCACGCGCCAGCGCCTCCACATAGTTTTCCTGCAAAAGAAGATCTGCCCTCGACTGTATCTTGAACCGGAAGGACAACCCCTCCTTTTCAACAAGATCCGCAAATTCATTTACCCACCCCGGCTTTAATCCAAAGATGTCGTCACAGAACCAGATATGATCAAATCCGTACCTGTCCTTCAACAGACGCAGCTCACTGACTACATGCCGCGGCGAACGCGCATTGTATCGGTTACCATAAATAGGTTTTGCACACCAGTTACATTTAAATGGACAGCCCCGCGTAGTTCCTATGTTAAGCGAAAAATAACCACTATGCTCCGCCCAGATCTGCCGGTAGCTTTCGACATCGACCAGGTCCCAGGCCGGTAAAGGCAGATGGTCAAGCTCCTTCATCACCGGGCGCCCCGGCGTTTGAAAAGGCATCCCGCTCTTCATATAGGCTAACCCCCGGATCCCACTAAAATCATTATCTCCCGCCCTGATCGCGCTCACCAGTTCCAGCAGGCTTTGCTCGCCCTCGCCCAGCAACACAAAATCAGCCCCCTTTCCCAAATACTCCCGGTAATGATCGGTAGAATCTGAGCTTGATAGTATGACCACACACCCCTGCTCCCGCGCCAGCGCTATCATCCGGAATGCCGCTTCCCGCATATTGGTAAGACACATCTTCGTCAGATAATTGAACCCATCGTCATACACGACAAAAAATTCCGGCCGCTGACTCCGCAGCTTCCCCGACACCTCATCCGGATTTTCTACAAACATGGTGTCGAACAGAGCGACGTCAAAGCCCTCCTGGCGTAGCAGCGCCGCCGCTCCTATAGTAGCCAGCGGCGGATACGGCTGACCCGTCGCCCATTGCTTGGGATCAAACCGCATGAAATAAGAATGTGAGAAAAGCACTTTATTCACTGTCTCGATGATTGATAAATAAAAAAATTCTCCCGCAAAATACTGTTCGTGAACGATGCCAGCGACGTCACCCTGAACCGCTTACCGCCAGCCCCGATCATACCCGTATCCAGCTTCCCCGTAGACACAATGATATAATTATCCAGACTCTGCAGATACGGCGAGCCCGCCATCTCCTGCGCTATCGTCGGCCGCGGCCTCGGCCAGTAAGATGTCTTCCAGATCACATAGCTCCCTTCCGAACGCGTGGTCGTACAATATAGCTTCCGCCCAAGGTAAGCGCTGATCATAGGTCCGCCATTATACCCGTCCAGGATTATCGTCTTCTTGTCCAGCCCCTTTTCCTTCAAAAAATCAACCGCGTCCTTCGATGACGAAAAAGGCCGGGAAATATCCTGCTGCAAAGCGACCAGTCCCAACCCCGTCTGGATCATGAATATCCCATAAAGACAAGTCTTCATACCCCTCGACAGCTCAGGCAGACCGCCCGTCATCCACAGGGCTGCCAGAAAATAGATAAAGACCATACCGAAATACCGGTTGGCCGTTTGCTGCGTTACGATAAAGAAGGCAAAGATCCAGAACAAAGACACAAAATAAAAGACCATCGCCTTCCTGTCCCTTTTCAGCAGCATCCCCGGAAAGACCAAAAAGAACACAAACAGGATAAAACAAAAAACCCCGTTGATATGCCTGTCATTCATCCAATACGTATTCCAGAAATGCCCGCTCATCAGCTCCCCGACCTGCGGCATCGGCAGCCATCCCCTTATCACCCCAAACGCCGCAAAGGACAGGTTAGTCCCCGACAACCATTCCCGCGGATAAGCATGATGAAAATTCTCCTCCGGCGGAGTACGGGTTTGAATAGCTGCCAAAACAAAACCGGCAACAAACAATAGTGTAAAAAGAAGAAAACGCCAGCCCAGCCACTCCTTTCTGTACTCGATCCCCAGATAAAAGAACACCCCCATCGCCGCAAAGGCAAAGAACAAATGCACATTGCACATGACAAACAGCAGCAGCCCTATCCACAACAAATGCCTCCTCGGTTCACGCAGCAGCACACAAACTCCAAATAACAATAATATCCCCGGCGCATAGTTCCTGCTCAGTACCGAATACTCAAACAAAAAATAATACCCCGACAGGACCAGCACCTTTACCAGCAGCGTGAAAGGCGCATATCGCAGGAACAACCACGCCGCGCCGGCAACGATGATCAGGTGCAGCACCTGCATCCCTATATAACCGGAACTGATAAAATGAGTAACAAAAAAGATCATGAAATTCCACAACCTTGGATGCCCGTCATATCGCATGTTCCAATACAATGCCGATAAAGAGTCGCTGTCCCTGCCGATCAGGAAATGCTGGGACTCATCCAGCCATAGCTCGTGAAAATGCATTCCCACACCGACAATAGCCACATATATCAGAAACATAGGAAGCGCCAGCGTCAGCCGCATAGGGGTTATATCCTGTTTAATCATTCAGTTTATTACGGGGTTGAAGATTAAGATAACAGACACAGCGGATACAGGCCTCGTTCTTGTCCATGTCCAGCGTTTTTCGAAAAGCAATGGAAGCCGGATCGTTAAGGATCTCATCCAGCGGCCGCTCATGGATATTCCCCAGCGACGGCAGAAAAAAACAAGGCCGTACCGTACCGTCAGCCTCCACCACCGTCGATACCCAGGGAGCATTGCATTTTTTATACGGATAAGGATTAAGCCCATGCGACGCCGTATAATATTCTCCGATCTTCGCCAGCTTGGCCGGAGATTCCGCAATAAACCCGCAGTCAAAGAGAGGCTTGAACTCCCGGATGATCGTTTGTATCATCTCCAGCAATTCCGGCAGCTCTTCCCGGGAAGGTAATATCTCCAGCTGCCTCGGCTCTTCCCAGGCATTCGTACGGTTGAAGGCTTCACTGGTCACATCCGCCGGCAAAAAACTTATCTGGTTCAGCCCCATGTCGACAGCCGCCTCGATTATGGCAGGCCAGTTCCGGAAGTTAAGCCGGTGTATCACCGTCCGGCCCGTTATCGGATAATCCGCCTTTCGGGCACGCAGATGCGTTACACCCTCCTTCATCTTCTGAAAAGCACCGGGTATATTCCTTATCTTATCATGCAAAGCCGCATCTCCATCCAAAGACACAATGATGTCGGTCACTTGTTCCAGCAGCTTGTCTGCGTGCCGGGCCATCAACAAGCCCGTAGACAACAAAGTAATCCGGATCTTCTCCCTCTTCAGTATGGCGCAAAACCGGAAAAAATTCGGGTTCAGTAAGGCCTCTCCACCCGACATCAATACCTGCTGAGTACCTAGTTTCCGCAGGCTGATTAGAAGATCTTCAATATCTTCCTCCTTCAGCTGTCGGAGATTGTGATTTCCTTTCCAGATATCACACATGACGCACTTACAATTGCAGGCGCTATGCGGCATAAGGATCACTATCGGCAGGGCCGTGATCCTGTCCGTCTGTAGGGTCCGATACCGCTTAAAAGTATGCATCAGAGACGCAGCGCTCATAGTTCTCTTTTAATTATCCTTGATCCTGATCCACGGAAAAGGGCTTCTCGTCCCCCAGATGCGGCTCTTCATCGAATTGGGATTGTGCAGCAGCATATGATGAAAAGGACGCAGATCGTCAATGGAATGATGAAAATAATAGTCGGCCATTTCCGGATAGCCAAAAGACGTATAATAGGCCATAGTATGTCTCTTCGCCCGTTCCAGGTGCTCCGGCTTGTAAAATGGCGTATCCAGCACATGGATCTCGCCGCCGGGTTTAAGACAGGATAAGGTCTTATACAATACCTTCTTCAGCGAAGAGAAATATTGGATCGATGCGGCAAAAATGATACAGTCGAATTGACGGTTGTCCAGGATCCCCGAATCGATATCCCCGTGTATAAAACGCAGGTTCGGGTCATTGCTAAACACACGCGCCGCCTGCTGCAGCTCGGTAAAATTGATATCCATTCCCGTGACCTTTGTACCCGGTATCTCCGCAAGCTGATGACTCAGCCACCCATTCCCGCAGCCGATCTCCAATATTTGCGGTGACCGCTTCCAGCTGGAAAGATAACGGATCAGGCGGCTGGCAGAGTTCTTCCGGACCTGCCATTCCTTATAATGCGTATGCGTCGGTGATATTTCCGGCAGTCCCGACAGTTCTTCATCCGTGTACAGCCTGTTTTCCAGTGTCCTGATCAGGATGTACTTTTTTTCGAAGAGGATCTCCCTGAAGCGGGGATGACCCTGTACTTCGATGTTAGTCAGTATTGAAGAATCCGGAAGGTACATTTTTATTGATTTTTAATTTATTTTCTAAAACCCCTGTATTTCAGGCTGTCTGTAATTCCATAGCCTGTGCAGCAGCTTGATCTCATAGGGGTACTTATAAAGACTGGTCTTGTACCGCAATCCGGCAACCATATGCATCAGCTTCCTTTTCAAGCCATTAAGCCGGATATCCGATACAGTAGGATAATACCCGTTCAGCACCGTTTCAAAATCCCTGATCTTGTCGATCATCTCCGGGGTAAGCCAGGGCGTCAGCGGGTTCTTCCGCAGATCGAAATTCTCCCAATGCGGGCTGATCCAGTCCTCCAGCGTCTCAGGGAATTTGAACCCCGATTCCTGGCTTTTTACAAAAAGCTCGGACCCCTCGGTCGGTACCGGACTGTAGGTATAGATCACGATCTCGGTATCCGGATTTATCTCTTTTATTTCCTTGATAAAAGCAATGTCCTGTTCGATATACTCCATCGCCTTCTCCGGTGTGTCGGCAGGAGTGCCCAGCACAAACGAATATTCCGGTATGATGTCGAACTTCTTCATCCGCGCGGCAAATTTTCTGATCTGTTCCCCCGACTGCGTCCCACCCTTGTCCATCTTCTTCAGGATCTCGTCATTGCCCGTTTCCGCACCGTTAAAGATCATCTTACATCCTGACTCGCGCATCAACGCCAACGTCTCATCCTTATATTTATCTATCGTGTCGATACGGCCTTCCCCCCACCAGATCATGTTCTCTTTCTTTATCAACCGGGAGAATTCCGCTGTCCGCTTTTCCGATACAAAAAAATTATTGTCGTGAAATTCGATAGAATCCGCCCCCCATCTGTCTTTTATATACTTGACGTCGTTGTACACCTGCTCCGCCGGCTTGGCCTTCCATCGGGCTTCATAGATCGGGACTACTGCACAGAAACTACAGGTAAACGGACAGCCGATGCTGGAATGATAAGCCAGCGTCTTTTTCCCCAGGTAAGTCTTCCCCAGGTAATTCACCATCGGATAATACTTGTCCAGCTTATCATAGGGCAGCGACGGCAATGTCGACTGATCGATCAGGTCCTCCTTTGGATTCTTGATGATCTTTTCCCCGTTACGATAGATCAGGTTCTTTATCATCTCGAAAGGGGTGTTGTTTTCCAACGCTGCTATCAACGCAGGAAGAGCCTTGTCGCCGGGACCATTGATCACAAAATCCACACATCCCGAATTTAACACGACCTTATACTGGTTGGAGGCAAAATAACCACCCCAGATCATCACCGTATCCGGAAACTCCTGCTTGATCCGCCGGACATAGGGAATAGCCTGTTTCAGCTGCGGGCCAGGCATCACCGTAAATCCAATGTATTTGTATTCCCCTGTCATCAGAAAGGCATGTATCTTTTTCCAGGGATCAGTTTCACGGTTTCCGTCGACAATGGTCCATTCCATCAGGTGGTCGACCGAGGCAGCTACCTGAAGGATCGAATTAGGTACGCGAAATTTATAGGTGGCACTTCTTGGATTGAACAGTAGTATCTTATGCATATTTTGTCGTTCTTTAGGCATCCGATTACAATAAACGTCCGTTTTATACCAAAGGATGCCTCTACTAAGTAAACTCAAACAGTATTTGCGCCCGACCCGTTTACCGGAATCGGACCCTTCCACCGCCTATGACATTTGGGCAGGACAATATGATAATCAACCAGATAATTTAATGCTGGCGCTGGACGAACGGCTTTGTTCCCTCCTCCTCGACACTACCCCCATAACCGGTAGCGTCATTGCCGACGTCGGCTGCGGAACAGGACGGCATTGGGCAAAATTGTACGAAAAAAAGCCCGCCCGTTTACTGGGCTTCGACGTCTCACAAGGCATGCTGGACATACTAAAAGCCAAATACCCGCAGGCCGATACCCGGCTGCTAAAAGACTCCGCCTTGCCGGGGCTCGGTACAGCCACCTGTGACCTTGTCATCTCCACCCTCACCATCGCCCATATCCCCGATCCGGAAGCGGCATTGACCGAATGGAACAGGGTGCTGAAACCCGGCGGACAGATCCTCCTCACCGACTATCACCCCGATGCGCTCGCCAAAGGAGGCCAGCGGACCTTCCGCGACAAAGGCAGGACAATAGCCGTTCGCAACCACATCCATTCCATCTCCGCCATAAAACAAATAGCGGAAAAGCTCGGTCTGGAAGTCCTGCGGACAGTAGAACAACGGATCGATGCCTCCATGCGGCCCTGGTATGAAAAACAAAATGCCATCCCGTTGTTCCAACGCTATCTCGGCGTTCCCATCATTTATGGCCTACAGCTAAAAAGATCCAATGTGGCTGACTAATCTGCGCTTGCCCGGACAAAAAGATCCCCTCTCCCTCCACATCAGGGATGGAAAGATCTTCGCCACAACCCCCTCCGCCTCCCAGGATCCAATATTGGATTTTGAGGAAGCTCTCGTCTTCCCCGGTCTCATCAACTCCCACGACCACCTCGATTTTAACCTCTTTCCCGCCCTCGCCAATACCCGCTATAAAAACTATAGGGACTGGGGCTGGGACATCCATAAAAAGAACAAAACCGAGATCAACGATATCTTAAAGATCCCACAACCCCTGCGAACCCTATGGGGTATCTATAAAAATTTGCTGAATGGTTTTACAACCGTAGTCAATCACGGGCAGTGGCTCGACACAAAAGACGCGCCCATCACCGTCCACCAGCAATGTCACAACCTTCACTCCATCGGTTTCGAACGCAACTGGCGCTGGAAGCTCAACCGCCCGCTCCCCGCAAAACTCGCCAACCGCGCTGCCGGAGCCGCCGGCAAAACCTGGCCCTTCGTCATCCACGTCGGAGAAGGCACCGATATGACAGCGCATCGCGAAATCACCCAACTGATAAAATGGAATCTATTCCGCCGGCCGCTGATCGGTATCCACGGAGTCGCCATGACCGAAGATCAGGCCGCACATTTCCAGGCCCTCATATGGTGCCCCGCATCCAATTATTTTCTCCTCGGTCAAACCGCGCCTGTCAGCAAACTAAAAAGCCATCTCCCCATTCTCTTCGGGACAGATAGCACACTCACAGGCCCCTGGGACTGCTGGTCACAGATCAGGCTCGCCCGGCAGGAAGGGGCCCTGACAGACGAAGAGCTCTTCCAGTCACTAACTTCAAACCCTGACGCCGCCTGGGGTCTTCAAAAAGGCACACTTGAAAAAGGAAAGCCCGCAGACCTCGTCATAGCCAGACCCCGTAGCAATACCAACAGCTGGGACGCTTTTTACGATCTCTCACCCGAAGACCTCCTCCTCGTCATGTCCGGGGGAAACATCGTACTCTTCGACCCATCACTAAAAGAAACCCTGACCGAAGCCGGTCTCATCGGCAACAACTTCCACCAGGCCGGACCCAATGGCAAATACGTCCCCGGCGATATCATGGGGCTGATGAAAGAGATTCGCAGCTATTATCCCGCCGTTCAGTTCCCTGATCAAACCAGCGGATAAGCCTGACCCCTCTTTTTTTGTTGTAAAAAATGCAGGAAATGAATGTGATGCAGACGCGGGGTAGCAACCTTCAATACCTGGTCTTCCGACCATTCCCCAAACAACAACATATGACTGCCAAGGTCGACAGTTTTACGAATAGTCACCTCTTTGTAGCTTTCCACCCATTCCGGGACAAAAAAGCCCCACCGCCGTGTAGGGATCACTGAAAACGGAAGCTCACTAAGAGCAGGAGGATTGGCGCTATGGTTCCTGCCTAATTTATAGATCGCCGGCTTGTACGAAGCAGGAAACTCCGAAACGACGATCTTTTTAACGTCTACGATCTTCTTCAACACCTGGTTGGAGTGACGCATCCCCAGGAGGAAACGCCCCGACTGACGAATATCACCCAACAGGTCCATCGGGAAAATATAATTGTATTCCGCACCGGCCTGAAAAGATATGACCCTCACCCTTCTTGGATAACTATACGCCGTCACGACCGCTTTCAGCTTTTCAAAAGTCAGACTAGGCTTACGATAGAATTTCTGATACAGCAGCCTCGCCTTTAATCCGCTGACATGATGAATATGACTATTGCTGATCTGTAATAAGAACAACGTCCCCTTCTCGTCGTCGACACGGTCAAAATAAGTAAGCTCAGCCACCGCTAAAGCACCCCGGCCAACATTCCCACTCTCTTCCACTGCCTTACGCCTGAAATAAATGGTATACCCGCTCTTCTTCTCCAGCGCCGCCCGATACCCTTCATCCTCTATCCATATGCCGAACGTCAACGGTTCCAGCCCAAGCATCCATTGATTGGAAGTCACATCCATCACCAATCCCTCCGTTTGCAGATACACCTTTTCACTGACCACATCCCCGATCCCCACCGTAGAGAATTCTTTGATCTCCGTTTTACCGACCAGCAAACTACGAAACCATTTACTCAAAAGATTCTTTATCATAAACCACATTGATGCATAAAATTACTATTTTCAACATGAATTTGCCAGCCATGCTTCTGAAAAAGATTCGCAAAAAAATTATGTATTTAGGCAACGACCTGGGCAACCTTTGGGGTAGTAACCTGCGTTTCTTCAAAGAGGCGCGAGGCGTCCGCATCCTTGTCTATCACGGCATCTGCGAAAAAGACCCGCTCCGCTACAACAATAGTTTTGTAACACGAAAAGTATTTGAACGACACCTGCGGTATTATAAGAAATATTTCAATGTGCTGACACTGGACGATTATTACAACAACAGGTTCAGCAAAGACCGGTTTAACGTCTGCATCACCTTTGATGATGGTTATGCCAATAATTACAAATACGCATTTCCGTTATTAAAAAAATACAACCTGCCCGCTGCTTTTTTTATCACGGGTATCCTCGACGCAGGCCGCGACATCCTATGGAATGACTTCCTGGCTATCGTGAGCAAACACGGACCGCGACGCTTGGATCTCGATGGCGCCCGATACCGGAAAAACAAATATGCGCACTACGTATCTGAAACGGATGGCCGAAGGTTGTCTGAGATCTTAAGGGAAGGAGGGTTCGAAAACAAGGCGGCAATGATGACATCCCTGGCCGGCTTATTTACTTTCAGGGATACGACGGACGAAGATGATTTCTGGCGGCAGATGACCGGGCGACAGCTGACAGAAATGGCAGCCAGCCCTCTCGTGACCATTGGCTGTCACGGATACTACCATACCGATCTGGCCAGGATAAAACCCGCTGAGGCCAACACCGAGATCCGTCGCTGCCGGTCCTGGCTACGGCAGGTGACAGGACAACGCATCAACGCAATTGCCTTTCCCTACGGCTCTTATACGCGTGAGCTCGTACCCATCACCAAAGACGCAGGCTTTGATCAGCTGCTGCCCCTGGACTTTTATTTCAGCGAGGACAGAGAAGACCATACCATGAGAGAACGTTTCGTTGTAAACCCTTATATATCGACCGTCAATCAAATGATCGCCACCATAAAGAGAACCTATGCATTCTGAACCAGAATATTTCCGCATCGAAAGACTATGTCAGGATAACCTCGGCGACCTGGACAGACTCTACCATGCCGTTTATGGCGAACAGCGGCAGCCCCCTGACTTTTCAAAAAAATATGCTACCTCCTGGACCGGCGCCGAATACCTTGGCTACTTTGCCTATGATCACGAAAATATACCCGCAGCTTATTACGGTGTGATGCCCTGTCTGCTCACGTTCAACAACCAGCTGCTACTCGCTGCTCAGTCCGGAGATACCATGACACATCCGGCCCATCGCGGTAAAGGACTCTTCGTCCGCCTCGGCAATATGACGATTGAACTTTGCCGGCAGGAAAAGCTGCGGCTCCTTTTCGGCTTTCCCAACCAGAACTCATATTCCGGCGCACAAAAGTTCGGCTGGGCCGTCACCGAACATCTCGATTGTTTTACCATCCCAGTGACCACCTTTCCACTCCCCGGCCTTTCAAAACGGCTTGCTTTTTTATCCGGCCTCTATACAAAATATGCCGCCGCCATCTTAAAAAACAACGCCGCCCCGGAACAAACCATCGCCAGCTCCGCGATCGGCGAAAACCTGGGCGGTATCCACCGCGACACCTCCTGGTTCCAATACAAAGCCTACAGCGACACCACCATGGTCCTCCTCGGTAAGGCTACCGTTTGGCTGAAGCTGACCGATACCTTTCTTGTCGGTGACATCGAAACCGGAACACAGGATTTCGCCAAAACGATCCGACGGCTCCGGCGACTGGCCGCCCGTCTGGGCCATCGCCGCATCTTCTTTCACAGCAGCCCGGGCACACCGCTGCACCAGCTTTTTACACAGTTTTATAAGCCCGTGCCTTCCTTTCCCGTCATGGTCATAGACCTGGGCGCCAATATTCCCCTTCATCAACTAAAATTCACATCCGCAGATCTTGACATATTTTAAATCCATGAATTTTATCTGTCTTACCTATACCCGGAAATCGCAATTCAAGGATCCAATGGTCTGGCTTCACCGGGTACAAGGCTACGCCGGCCTGCTCGAAGCCCTCGCCCGAAAGACTTCCGTCATCAGCATCGATCGCATCGGCTATATCGGAGAGCAAAAGATGAATGGTGTCCTCCATTCCTTTCCCGATGCAGGCAAGGGCCGTTTCTCCTCTGCCTGGAGACTAAACCAACACGCCAAAAGCTTTCACCCCGACATCGTCCTCGTACAAGGCATGATCTTCCCCGTGCAAGTCCTTCTGCTAAGGCTACAACTCGGCCGAAAAGTCAAAATAATCGTCCAGAACCACGCGGAAAAAGCCGGCAAAGGCCGGCGCAAATTATTACAGCGCCTCGCCGATACCGCCATCGACGCCTACCTGTTCACCGCCAAAGAAATGGGCCAGGAATGGCTGGACCACGGCATCATCCGCCATCCGGACAAGATCAGACAGGTCATGGAAGCGTCCTCCGTTTTCACGCCAGGCAACAGTCACATCGCCCGCACCACCCTGGGCGTCACAGGAGACCCTGTCTTTTTATGGGTAGGACGACTCGATGCAAACAAAGACCCTCTCACCGTAGTCAATGCATTTCTACAATTCTCCCATCCTACCGCAAAACTCTACATGCTCTTCCATACCCGCGAACTATTGCCGGATCTAATGAACCTGCTCGAAGCCACCCCCGGAGGAAAAGAAAAAATAATATTGATCGGAGAAAAAAAACACGAAGAAATGGAACAATGGTTCCGGGCAGCAGACTATATCATCTCAGGCTCCCATTACGAAGGCGGCGGAATAGCCGTCTGCGAGGCCATGTCCTGCGGCTGCATCCCCATCCTGACCGACATCCTTTCCTTCAGAATGATGACCGGCGCCAGCCCCAGTTCCCCCTCCCCCGCCTGCGGTATCCTCTACCCGCCCGGCGACGCCAGCGCCCTCCTCTCCACACTATCTCAAATAACCGCAAAAGACAAAACGACGGAAAAACAAAAGACCCTTACTCAATTTCAAAAGGAGCTTTCTTTCCAGGCCATCGCCGACACGATTCACGATATCGCAGCGTCATTATAACCATACAACCTCATCATCCGTCTGGCACTTTCGTCCATACTATAAGGCAGACGGGAAACATATTCCGTATCCGGCGACTGCAACAGCTCCAGGGTCTTCGCGATCATCTCTTCTTCATTGCCGACCACATGCCAGTTCTTCACCGCCTTACCCGCATTATCAATAAAACTAATGACATGTGCACCCGCATACAAGGCTTCAAGACAGACAGTGCTAAAGCCTTCATAGGAAGACGTATGCAACAATATCTTACTCCGCTGCATCATCGACAACACCTCCTTGTGCGGCAGCTCGCCCGCAAACTGCAAATTCTCACTAAGGCCAGCCGCCCATACCATTTCCTGCAAAGTCCTCTCCTCTTCCCCCTTTCCACAGATCACCCCACGCACATCAGGCAAAAAGCCGCTTAATCTGTCCACCACCGAAACCAATAGCTCATATCGTTTCAGCGTCGTAAGGTTGCCCACACCCAGCACATCGATGTCCCGGACAACATTTCCCGGACCAAAAAGCTCAGGGTCTATGCCATTCGGAATGATATGAGCAGGCCTGATATGGTAATTACGATTGAATTCCTCAGCAAGAAAACCCGACATCGCAACCAGCTGCCCGGCCTTCGGTCTGATAAAAGGCACGAATTGATTACCCGCCCGGGCATCCTGCCCCAGGATCCAGGTAAAATGCGGCAACCCTCCCGCAAAATATTTACCCGCAAGCGCACATGGACCACACCAGAAACTAAGCAGGCCGACGACAGAATGCTCACGCCGCAGGACCGCCAGCTTTCGCCGCACCGCTATCAGCGTTCTCAGCTTGTTGACCTTTCCCTTACGCCAGCCGCCAAAAGCTATCACCGTATTCCCAAACCATTGATAGGTCTCCTTCCTGTGCGGATACTCAAAAGAAAGCAGCACCACCCGTAGCTCCGGAAAGACCCGATTCAGCGCCCGCACAAATACCTGCTGCGCCGGCAGACAGGACGTATCCTGCTCATCCGAAGGAAACCCCGGTGTAAGAATGATCAAAGTCTCCGCTTTAGGATTCATCCAATACAACTGTTTTATGACAAAAAGATAAATTCTCCCGGTTATGCGTGATCAGCAGTATCGTCTTCCCCCTCCGCGTCAGATCCAGGCAAAGATCCATCATCTCCCTTTCAGATTCCTCATCCAGCTCGCTGAACGGCTCGTCAAGGATCAGGAGGTCCGCATTTTTATACAAGGCTCGCGTAAAAGCAACCCGCTGACGCTGCCCGCCGCTGATATTCTTGCCATTTTCGGCGATCACCTTATCCCAACCTTTATCAAAAGAGTCGATCATCGGTAACAGCCCCGCCATACCCGCCGCCTTCTCCAATCGGTCCCGGTCATACCCACCTCCACCAAGCGTCACATTATATAAAACCGTATCATGCAGTAAAAAAGGCTGTTGCTTGACATAAGCGATCCTTCCCCAATAAGCCCGCCGCGCCGCCGCATCCGTACTTACCCCATTGATGGATATATCTCCGCCATCCGGTGTCAGGAAGCCCAGCAACAGATTTAATATCGTACTCTTTCCCCTCCCCGAAGGACCACAGATACCGACAAACTCCCCGGCATTGATCTCCAGGTCCTGCTCGTTCAATATCCGCTGACCATTATAAGTAAACACCAGGCGCCGACAGTCGATCCGGCTGATAACCGGAACAGGACAACCCACTCCATTCATACCCTCCTCCCCCCGCACCGCCAGGTGATCCATCGTAAACGCATACGTATTCATCTGCCCCACCGAATTCATGATCTTTACAATTCCGGGGATGATCTTATAAGCCGCAGCCATAAAGACCCCGATAGTGAGCACCGCCGCCCCATCCCCATTCCCCGAGTAATAACTAAGCCCTATAATGATGACAAGCCCAAAAATCGCAAACACCTCCACCAGCCGGCTCGGTATCCCAAGAATTATCTGCTGATCCGCTACCGATTCATTGAATTCCCGCTGGACACCAAGATACCGGTCGACAATAGCCTCCTGCTTATGATAGACGTTGCTTTCCACAAATCCCGCCAGCGCCTCCTGCAGGTGCTGAAGATACTTCTCACTGCTCGTCCGCGAAACAACCCTCACCGAATTCAATTTCTTCCGCATAAAATAAAAGGAGACGAATACAGGCGGCAGCAGGATCAGCAACAACAGCCCGAACAGCTTTACATCGAACAAGGCTATACCCGCCACGGCAAGGACGATCAGCAGCGACTGCGTAAAGATCTGCTGAATACCACCCAGCACATGCAGACTAAAATCCCTTGGATGATAGCTGATCGCACGAATATGCACGGAAGTGTCGACATTGACATAATTCGTATAGCTTCCCTCAAGATAGGCCAGCAATTTATTACGCGAGATCCGGGATGCTACAGCCATCAGATATCGCAATTGGTCACGAAAAATAAAATAAGCCAGCCCGTTCTTCCCACTGAACAACAGGAAAAAAACAATGATCAGCAGCATCGGGTCCTTTCCATCAAACCAGGCCTCCGCAAAAGCCCAACGCCCCGGCTGACCGGTTTTGTTCGTATAATGGTTTAAGAGCAGCAACAGCAACGCCAGGAACCCGATATCTGCAATAGCAATAAGAATATCCAGTAGCATATGGATCACCAGATGCTTCTTTTCCTTGCGCGTCAGTATGAGTAATATCTTTCGGATCATATCCTTTTATGTGTCAGCCATCGGATAAATCCCGGTGGCAAAAAACTAACGGCCAGTATGGCATAATTGTCAAGACGTAAGGGGTGCGCATATATAGCACGCGTCACATGCCAGCGGGCCCGCGACGGCCGGTAATTCTCCTGTAAGAATTTTTTTCCGCATAAGGCATGATACGCACCTTCCTTTATTTTCTTTGTTTCCTGTTTTTTTATGATCGACAACAGTTCGGCCGATTCCTTTTCCGTGATCGAACCCCGGCGAATCACCTGCTGCTTGAGATGATTGAACCGCCTTCCCCGCCATTTTTCGTCGATAGTGGCGGAAGCCGGATTGATCCTGACACGGATCAGCGCCTCTTCCAGGTTATGACACCGCCCTGACGCCACCAGTCTTACCCACAGCAGATAATCTTCAAAATTATGGGCCAGCAGGGAATATCCCCCCGCCTGCAAAATGGCCCCCTTGCGGTACATAACGGCGGAATGGATAAAAGGACAGAACCGGTATAGCTTATCGAGGATCTCTTCATGCGTATGACCGGCACACCGAAAATTAAAAAGATGCTCGCCATCTTCCGAAATATATTCCGCATCACTGCCCACCAGGAGATAGTCGGGATTGGCGTCGAGGAATTCCACCTGCCGGGCCAGCCGGTGGGGAAAACAAAGATCGTCGGCATCAAAACGACAGATATACTCACCCCTCGCATGCTCCAGGCCCTTATTCAGCGCAGCCGATACCCCGCCCTGCTCTTGCCGGATCAGCCTTATCCGTTTATCGTCAAAGCTTTCTATTACAGCAACCGTATCGTCAAATGATCCATCGTCGACGATCAGCAGCTCAAAGTCGGCAAACGTCTGATCCAGCGCAGACTCTACGGCAGCCGCGATGTATTTCCCTGCATTATAGGCAGGCATCAGAACAGTGACCCTGGGGTTCATAATAGGTGTTTCTTTTTATCCAATAACAAAAGCAATTCAAAAAGGATGACGACGGACAACTGCTCAAACCAATATTCCGTAAAGAACGCCATCCCCATCAGTAACAATATCGGCAAACCATAGGTTAGCCCCCAGCTTCCTTTCATAAAAAAGGTCATATAAAATATTCCGAACAGTAAAAGACCGACAAGGCCATATTCGCTAAAGAGTTGCCCGTATACGGAATCCGGTTTGTTGACCACGCTGTGCTGACCTTCATCCCTGGTGTGGTAATAAAGATATAAGTAAAGGTAGTTGTCCCGGAAAAAGGGATCGATGTAACGCTTTCCGACAGGATAACTGCCCTCAATATCCAACGCAGCAGTCTTGAACGCAAGCCGGGAAGAGAATCGGCCCATGCCTGCGCCCAATGGAATAAGAGCAGGATGATCTTCAAAGAAATCAGCCATCTGCTGCCAGGCCACCCATCTCCCCGACCGGTTATAGCCTTTGAACCGGACCTTGAAACTGTCTTCCCTCTTTGGCGGATAGAGCGTGTCTTCAAAACTTTTCATGACGGCCTCCCTTCTTTGCACCTCCTTTCTCTCGACAAATTCATTGTCCTTCGCATTGGGGATCGGCACAGGCGGCTTATATACATTTTTCCCATCCACCCGGCTCATTACTTCTTTTATATATTGCCCGTTCTGAGGAGAGACCTTTGCAAAAAATACGGCAATCATCATCATCGAGAGGATGATCATGCTCTTCTGAAGCCGGTCACTGCGAAAAATAAAAATAAACAGGAATATCACCACCAGCATCAGGTCTATAAAATTGCTGCCCGCCAGCAGCATCGTCGAAAGACAGAACAGCATAGCCAGCCGCTGGTTTCGATAAAAAAAATAAATGACGGCAAAAGCCCCGATCAGCGCCGTCGTAACCGACCCGTCAAGCCCGAGGCCCGTGATCATATCCCCCGTGTTGATAAAATATCTCCGGTGCTGCCCCTCATAGGTATAGGGGTTGATTGCCCCGGCCTTAATACAAACGACAAGGAAGCTCATCAACATGGCCAGCCCGTTCAGCAGAAAGAAAAATCCGACCGTCCGGTGCAGCCGTTGTTCATCCTCTTGTACAAAAAGATGGATATAATAAGCGGACAGCAACGCCAGTAACCAATACCCGCATCCCAGGCTAAACGCAATAAAGGCAGGGGCAGAAAGAGTGGAGATCGAAAAAATAAGATTGCAAAGGGCAAGAAAAAGCATAGCCGCATAAAACCACAGGTGATTTCTCCGGAAGATAGTCGCAGGGATAGCCTTCTTACGATACAATATCACGGCAAACAATATAGCGGCTACTTTGATATAAAGCTTTACATTAAGTACCCCCACTAAAAAGAACAATAAGGAGCAGTCGATCGATGGCAGCCGGATAGCCCGTTTGATTGTTATGCCCCACTCCCTCTCCACTAACCCTCCAATCCAGGCCAGTCCCCCATACAACGCAACAGCAATCCCGATCCTCAGCACAACAGATGGCGTCAGCCACACCGCGATACCCCCTGAAATAAGAGCGATCGCTATGCCAAGGAACAATTTATTATTCCACCCAAAAGCCCCCTCAAGCAGCGGCTTCCGCGAAAAAAGAAAGAACTGGACCACCATCGCAGCCAGCCAGGTCATGGCAGCGCCCGTCCCGCCAAAATACGGGATCAGCAAAAAATCCCCCGCCAGCACGACTACGGCCGCAATGCCGGTGATAAAAAAAATGCGCCCAAGCCGGTTAGCCGCAAACTCCGCTGTCCAATAGACATTGATCAGGTATTGAAAAGGTATGCTGCACGACAAAAGTAGAAAAGGCAGCAGGCCCGCCTGGCCATATTTACCAAGCGTCAACCCATCCACCAATGGTATCCAGACCAGGACACCCAGCAATGGCAGCAATGTGCCAAAGATGACCACGGCCCGGATATACCGTTCCATCCAAACGGGAACGGTAATAACCCCACCCGCACACCGCCGCGAAAAGCTGTTTAATAAAAATGGCGCCAGCACCAGCAGCGGTAATGGCGAGAATTCATACGCCCTGTAGGCAAAACTATATTCCGCAGTGTGCCCGGGTGTCGAGAAAAGCCCCATCAGGATCCAGTCTATCCTCGCCATGCCGGCATTCAGAAATACCAGCCCGACTTGTGGCAGCGAACCTCTGATCAGCTCGGAATAATCCGCGAAAGAGACCCGTCTGTCCAACCCGATACGCAGCTGATAAAAAACAATAAACGCTCCTGACACCCATTCCGCCAGGGCGGACACCGTAAACAACAGGATCACGGTCGACAAGGTAAACCGCGAAAAAAGGACAAACCCCAGCAATCCAACGCAGCGGATCACATTGGAGATGGAAGACAGCACCGCCAGCCGGCCCCACGCCGACTTGCCCGTCACCAGCTGCCGGAAAGGCAGCGAGATAAACAACAGCAGCTGACTGAAAGAAAGCAGCCATATCAGCGGGTGTTGCCCAAAAAAAACAGGCCAAAGAAGACGGCAGGCGGCCAGTGCCCCTAAGAACACGATCGCGGCACCGATGGTATGGAAGAGAAACAGCGTCAGCATAGCCGAAGCATTTTTTCCGGCTGCGACATTCCTGACGACGATCTGCTCAAGACGCAGACTGAGAATAGTCGTGATCACCGTGATCACAGCAAGCGACCAGTTCAGTTCCCCATAGCTGCTCTTATCCAGGTAACGAGATAAGAGCAAAAAGACGAATACCCCCAGGATCTGATTGCCAAGAACCTGCAGGGTATTCAATGATATATTCCGCCACGGGATCAACGTTTCTTCCTCAGGTTGAAGTTCCTGGATATGTTAAACCCAAAATAAATATCTCCTTTTCCCCACGTGCCGCCCGTCTGGGTAAAATACTGCGTAGGCACCATGCTTTGAGAATTGCTGAACACCAGCTGGAAGACGTGTCCGCCGGTCTCGATATCCCAGCCAAGGGAAAATGAATTGTGTACCGTGGTCGACACGACCTGGTTCTTGGGCACGACATCATATTCCGCGTCGATGCTCATTCTCCTGGTGAACTTATACCTGCCCCCCAGCCCCACTGCAAAGACATCATTCTTGTCTGCAACAGTGGGCACGAGGTTATAATGCAGATAGGTTGGTGTAACCTGCAGGGATAGGTTACGGGTAAACTTCCGCGCGATCAGCAGCTGCCCCGAATAGGCCGTCCGGTATTTGGTATTCAGAAATGGCTTGTTCGACATATCCTGCGTATAGTTGGTCACCGTCCCCAGCACGCTTACCGAGACAGGCATTCCCCCTCCTTCCGTCTGTTTTAGCAATTTGTATTTCAGATACCCGTCAAAGGTCTTCAGGTAGCTGCTGCGGCCGATGCCTACGTCCAGGTCATCGGTGATACCATACTCCAGTCCGAGCCGGAGGGTCGCATTATCAAGACCAAAGAAATTATAGGACCCGCTGTTCAGCTGGCCAAACCGGTGCTGGATGACAAAATTGAGATTCCCCTTAGCCGGAGATTCTATCGTCTGTTCGTTGATGATATGGGTTGCCTTAAATGTGCCCGTAACATAAGACCTGCCCTTATGCGCCGTCATGGAGTCGCTCAGCGCATTGAGGAGGGAATTGTCCTGTGCGGTCACGCGGCCGATAGCAGCCAGCAACAACATGATAAATAATATTCGCTTCATTTTTTTAGTAGATTTTTTGTAATTATTTAGTGATAGGACAGTCGATCCGTACTTTAACCGCCATTTCCTTGTCGATCTTATCCCTGACAAGAGAAGGGATGGAAATATTGTAGTCTTCAGGCTTGGTCTTAAACTCTGCCGTACCGATCAGATGTCCCGCCTTGACCTCCAGCGTAGCCGGTGCTTCCAGAGATTTGGCCGTGTTATGCAGGTTGAGATCGCCCTTCACCATCACTTTGTAGACACCATCCTTGCTCAGATCCACATCACCCGTATAGGTCCCGGTGAAGTTGGCCTTGGGATATTTATCGCTTTCGACATAATTCTCGTTAAAATGCTCCTGCATCAGCTCCTTGGGGAATATAAAACCCTTCAGCAGCAAAGAGAAGGCGATCTTCTTCGTACTCGGCTCGATGATGGCAAAGACCTGGTTGTTCTCCGCCTTGATATCTTCCAGCGCTGTCTTGGAATAAAATCCGACAAAACCGTTCCTTGTGGTATAACGCTGGCTAAAAGCGATGGCCGGGCAGATCAGCATCAGACAGATAATTGCAGATACGGTAAATTTCATAATAGTAGATTTAATGATTAGTTATTCGGTGCTCCTGCGTTTATCCAGGCAAGGATAGTTTCGATCTCACAGCTCTGAAGCTGGGCTCTCTGGTAAGGCATGGGCGTGACCTTGCCGTCATGCGTGATGGCGCTTCTTATATCGCCATTGGTAACATGACCTAAAAGCCCGGTATAGTTGCCCAGGTCGACACTACTACCGCTGGTAGCGATCCCGGACCCCTTGTGGCATTCGTAACAATTGTCGCTGAGGATCTGGACGATCTGCACGGAATACTTCACATTTGTCGTATCACAAACCGGGTTGCCGCCGGTGAGCTTGTCTTCGCTTGTCTTCGAACAGCCGGTAAGGTAGAGGACAAAACCACCGATACACATTACCGCCAATAGAAACTTACTATTCATAGTTCTGATGTTTTTTTTAAGTTGATTAGTTACCCCCGTCCCCACCTCGTCTCTCATTCGCTTGATCACTCATTTACTCTGGACGCAATCTGCGAGATTGACATCCATAAGAAATCCCGTACAGCGCCCTTTCAACGTAACCATATCACCGGCTTTCGGCGCTGCCTCCGGCTTCGCTCCGGGAAACATCTGGCAATTGATCCCCCCACCGCCCGCTTGCGTCGAAACGATCCATATCTCAACATTCCCGGAATGTTGTATTTCCATCAGCTTGCCGGATATCTCTATCACCTTCCCCATGTACTTTAAGTCTGCAGAGTGCTCGTCCGTCTGGTACTGGTGATAAAGAGAGTCGGCGTCGATGGTTACAGCAGCCGTTTCACCGGCAGCCGACTCGTGTGGTTTGTGGTAAAGGCGCCAGGCCCAGATAAAAGCGATAAGGGCAAGCAAGGGTATGCCTACCCACAAAATGGTTCTTTTTTTCAGCATAGATTTACATTAAGTTGTTATTACCAGAGGCGGCGTGTGATCACCACAATCTGCGTGTGATCCCAATGTTGACGCCCGTGCTCAGGATATTCAATTTGCCGGTGCCCACCCCCGTGAGAGGGACTCTCACGTAAGGCTCTATCCGCAAATTTCCTATTCCGCCGATACGATGCTCGTAACCCGCGCTCAGGTTTATGATGGAAAACCAGTATTGAGATGGCTTTTTTATATCCCACGGCTTCGACCCGGTCCCGGTATTACCTGTGGGTCCCCACCAATCGTAATTGTAATTGTAGTTCTCGCTCGTCATAAGATAGGTAGACAATCCAGCTGTCGCGAACCATTTATTTTTCTCACTCTGGCTGAAATTATATCGGACATTAATGGGTATCTCCCACATATAACAGGTTCCATCCAGACTTTTCAGGTCCTGGTTCGGCTGAACATACGGTTTCAATTTAAAATACTCCGCACTGGTATAATATTTCTTCCTGTCCAGGCTTACACCCGCCTCCACCGCCCAACGTTTATTAAATTGATACCCCAACAACAGGCTGAAGGTCGTTCCCACCCCATTGGTAGACTGAAACTTCACCGTGCTAAGGTCAGGCGCAGCAAGAAGACCCGCATATAAAAACGATGATTTTTGTTTGGAAGATGCCTTGGGTTTCACCTTGCTGCTATCTTTTGCTATAACAGGTGCCGCAACGTTGACAGTGAGATTGTAATCTTTTGAAATATGAGCCCGGTTAACAGGATAATTCGCAACCCTCAATGCGGCACCCGCACCAACTACTCCGCCTCCCGCTTCACCAGCCATTCCATCCGCGGCTCCGCCAATCATTCCATCTTTCGATGCTCCAACCACGCCACTTCTCGCTCCACCGATTGCCCGGCCTTTCGATGCTCCAACCACTCCATCTTTCGATGCATCAACTACTCCACTTCTCGCTCCACCAATTACTCCGCCTGCCGTCGACACACCCCGCGTCACAGTAGCGCTACCACCCGTATTCCCGGCACCATCCGCAGATGTACTAACCTTACCCGCACCACCCGCGACCGTTCCCGAACCAACCGCACGCGAGCCACTGGCATCCCCAACTCCCGAACCCTTCCCCGCATCACCGGCAGCATCCGCATCACCCGCAACCGCTCCATTCGCACCCACACCGGTAGCACCCGCACCGGCAGCACCCGCATCACCCGCACCAAGACCGCTCTCATCCGAACCACTCGCGGGCGCCTTCACTACCGACTCGGTAGCCACAGCATGACCATGACCAACCCCAGCCCGATACATAGCATAATATCCAACACCACCTAATGGTAAAAAAAGGAAAAACCATAAAAATCTGCGCTTCCTGCGCTTATCGGTATCCTCCATCTCCGCCACGGCAGAGGACGAGGATGGATCATCCAGGGCAGCGGACATCCTGTCCCAGTCGGCACTATCTGTTCGCAGCGGGTATTTGTCGGACGCCCGCCGGAAAAGATCATCAAAATCGTTGTCCTTTTGGTCTAGCATACAATTTTTTCACTGTTTTCTACGGTCAGGGCCTTCTGCAAATGCACCCGGGCCTTCGAAAGGTTTGATTTAGAGGTTCCGGTAGTGATGCCCAGCATCTTCGCAATCTCCGGATGTGAATATCCTTCGATCACATGCAGGTTGAACACCATCCTATAAGCAGGGGGCAACTCTTTAACCAATGCAATTAATTCCTTATATAACACGGAGTTATCGGAAGCAGCACTTTCGTCCTTATGCTCCCAAACGTGCTCCGGGATAGGATAAGTATGGTTATTATTGATTTCCCGCCGCATATAGTCGATAGCCGCATTGATCACAACCCTCCTGATCCAGCCGATCAGCAGCATTTCCACCTTTTCCTTATCCCGAACTTCAAAACGGCCGAAATTCCGGAACATCTTCAGAAAAGCATCATGCGTCACCTCCGTGGCCTGTTCATAAGTATTGACATACCGGAAAGCAATCTTAAGGCACAGGCCATAATACTGATCATACAGCATTTTCTGACACTGACGATCCTGTCCGGCACATCCCGTAATAATATGAAGTAATTTTTCCAAATTGTCCTTACTTACCGGTGTTTCTAATGTATGTTTTAGTCTAAACGCCTTATTTTTCATAGGGGTTGCCTTAAAACCCGGACCGTAACCAGCAACTGCCCCAGATGACGTTGAGTGTGCTCCGAGCTAAAGCCTTGTCTACCTGTTTATTAAATCGATCCACTAACTCTCCCATCTCGCCTCGGGGCGTCCCCTCCCCAGCCAAATATTCCAACTGCACCCGATCCAGCACCTCCCCTCGTTACCTCCTCCCGCGCCTGCAAAATAGCATGCGCCGCCGGCTGCAGCAACGAAGGAATCCCGGGCACAGGCCCCCGCAACCAATATTCAAGGTGAGCAAATTTTGTCATAAAAAAGGGAATAACCCGGCAAATTACCGATTTTTGATTACCTAATATGCGATCTCGTATGCAGTCGACTAAACGGAAGACGGTATTCATTTCTGGAAGTGCCTATGAATACGGAAGGTTTGGAGAAGAGGGCAGAGTTTTTATTCGTGAGCTGAGTAAAACCTTATTAAAGAATGGCTTTAGCATCATTTCCGGCTTCGGATCAGGAGTAGGCAATTATGTTGTCGAAGGCGCACTCCACGAGATCTATGCCAGCCCCGACCGAAAATTGGCCGACCAGCTCAGGGTTTTCCCATTTCCTGTGCTCACAGACCTGCTGGAAAACATCCAGAAAAGCTATCGCGACGATATGATCTCCCAGGCAGGGACAGCCATCTTTCTCTTTGGAAATAAATTGGAAGACATCTGCATCCGTGAAGCCGACGGCATGCAAAAAGAATTTGAGATCGCCCGATCACACCAGGCCCTCCTCATACCGGTAGGCGCCTCCGGGTATACATCCGAAAAACTCTGGCTGGAAATGGTCCGGAAATACGATGATTATTTTAATAACAGGGAAAAGTTTGAATTGTACGAAAAGCTGGGCAATCCCGAAGCCCGGCCCGAAGAGTTGATCGATACTATCCTGCAGATCGCACAATAGCGCCCCAAAAACACTCAATCCCCGCAGACATTCCCCAGAACCATGAAAAAAGTATTCATCAGCTTCGATTTCGACGAAGACAAAGCCCTCAAAGACCTCCTGATCGGCCAGTCCAAAAACCCGGTCTGCCCCTTCGAAGTCATCGACAGCTCTCTCATAGAACCCGCCCCTGAAAAGAATTGGGAAGAAAAAGCAGAAACCAGCATCGGCAATGCCGACCTGGTCATCGTCCTCATAGGCGCCCGTACCCACCAGGCCCACGGAGTCCTCAAAGAAATAAAAATAGCCCGTAAACTAAAGAAAAAAATAGTCCAGCTGATAGGCCATAAGGATGGGAAACATAAAAGAGTCCCCAACGCCGGCATGCTGTACAGCTGGACCTGGAAAAACCTGGAAAAATTACTTGCTAAAGCGTCTGTATCTCCAGCTCGGAAAACACATCCTTCCGCGACGGCTCATTAGCCAATATCGTTACCGCCAGCGGCAAAGCATTCCGATACTGCTCGCCGATCGAGATCTTCTCCCCCGGCAGATACACATACTTGTTGTCAAAAGAAATGATCTTCCCGATCGCAACGATATATCCCCGGTGAACCCGGCAGAACAGATCGTGTGGAAGCAGCTTCTCCCATTGTTTTAACGTGACCAGCACCAGGGCGGTGGGCCTGTCCTCCATTACCAGCCTCGTGTAATTTTTACGGGCCTCAATGTAAAGAATATGCTGAAAATCCACTTTCACGAACCTGCCTTCGTGACGGATGAAGAAAAAAGATTGCACTTGCTGTTATATTTACTTTCAAAAATTAAATTTCCCCGCGAAGGTTGTTTTATCAGCGGTGCAACGAGCTTTCCCGCGTTAAGCTCACCAAAAGCAGCACATAGGATTTCCGCTTATCCGGAAATAATTTCGTTGGATAATCAGGCCTCATTTACCCTCCCTTTTTTCATATATACGCAGAACCCCTGCAACATTGTCAATAAGAAAGGTTTAAACGCAGGACGCAGTAGAACAGAAAAACAGCAAGGGCCTTGTAGAAACAAACCCCTGGTGGACTCAAAGGTCACATGAGAAAACACTACACTTTATATAACTAAAAACAAACGATTCTGTCTGATATTTTTTTAAGTGTCAATCAGACGTGTAAATTAGAAACTTCCCTTACAGTTTTTCAAAAAACTACATGAATCCTTGTATCCACTACACGAATTGTAGTTTTTTAACCACTAAGCCGAATTGCTTTAGCAGACTTTTAGCAAAGACGCCGGCCCGAGCCGAAAAGAAAGAAAAAAAGATAGAAAATGGAAGGTAAAACAGCGAGTAACAAGGAGTTAAACAGTACCCGCTAAATAAATCAGGAAAAAATGCCGTTTATATGTCGATTCTTAATTAGATTGCAAAATCAATGGGACTTAGCCCAATAAAAAAAGCCCCATGTAGAAACAAAGGGCGCTAACGATTGCTTGCCATATGAAAAAAGGTGGTAATATCTTTTTGGCTGATTATCTCAGCTTTGTAAATGAGCCTCTAACGAATGCCTGTTGAACGATTGCTGCCATTTTTTTCATCTCATTCACTGGTGTAAAGGTACAATGCTTAAGCTCGCTGTTCTAATCAACTTATTGGTGAGTTAATCATGTCAAAATGATATTTTTTTTGTTGAAACCCTTTACTGGATTGAGTTTTAGGATAATCTCTTCATTATGGCCAACCGGTTCTCAGATACCTTATTCCAACTTATACATTCTCTCGAAAAGTCCGAAAAAAGACATTTTAAATTATACATCAAACGTAGCTCTACAAAAGAAGACCTGAAGATCGTTCAGCTCTTTGACGCACTCGATAAACTCAGCGACTACGACGAGAAAAGTCTCCTGAAAAAACTGCCCGGCATCCAAAAGCCCCAGTTATCCAACCTCAAGACCCATCTTTACAAACAGATCCTGGCAAGTCTTCGATTGCTAAAAAGCGCCGAAAGCATTGATCTTCAGCTAAATGAGTTTTTCGATTACGCCCATATCCTGTATAAGAAAGGACTCTTTCAGCAAAGCCTGCGCATCCTCGACCGCGCAAAGGAAACAGCCAAAGCCAACCAGAAATTCAATTTCCTGGTTCAGGTCCTGGCCCTGGAAAAACGCATCGAGACCCTGCACATCACCCATAGCATGCAGATGCGCGCCGAACAGCTCTCAGCCGAGTCCCGCGAGGTCATCGATCGCATCGACATGGTCGCCCGGCTTTCCAACCTGGCCCTCCTCGTCTATAGCTGGTATATCCAGAATGGCCATTCCCGCAACGAAAAAGACGAAGCCCGCGTAAGAGAATATCTCAAGGAACAGCTTCCCGCCAATGCCTGGGAACAGACCGGCTTCTACGAACGCCTTTACCTGTATCAAAGCTATAACTGGTACGCCTTCATCCGCCAGGACTTCCTGATGTATTACCGCTACTCCCAGAAATGGCTCGACCTCTTCGAAGAACAACCCCTGATGGTCCGCGTCGAAACAGGACACTATATAAAGGCGCTTCACAATCTGCTGAACGCCCACTTCGACCTGCACAATCACCGCCAGTTCGATCTCATCCTTCGTAAATTCGAAGCCTTCGCCCAGACAGACCGCGTAATAGAAAATGACAACTTCCGCATCCAGTCCTTTGTCTATATCACCACGGCCAAGATCAACCAGGTCTTTATGATGGGCAACTTCAGGGAAGCGATCAAACTGGTGCCCGACATCGAACAGAAACTGACCGAGTACGATCTCTTCATCGACAGACACCGTATCCTCGTCCTCAACTATAAAATAGCTTCCCTCTATTTCGGTAGCGGAGATTATGACACCTGCATCGACTACCTGCAACGGATCATCAATGACCAGATGGATCTCCGCAACGACCTGCAAAGCTACGCCCGCGTCCTTCACCTGATGGCACACTATGAGCTGGGCAACTTCGACCTGATGGAGTCTCTCACCAAATCCGTCTATCGCTTCATGGCCAAACGCGAACGCCTCACCCGCGTAGAAGAAGAGATGTTCCGGTTCCTGCGCACCTCTTTCCATACCTCGCGCTCAAGCCTCCGTGCCGAATTTGAAAAATTCCTGCAAAAGATCCGCGCCTTCGAAGGCAATCGCTACGAAGCCCGCGCCTTCGCCTACCTCGACCTCGTCTCCTGGGTCGAAAGCAAAGTGTACCAGCGCCCAATGAGCGAGATTATCTCCGAAAAATACCGCACCAGCAAACGCAAAGTGCTCCCTGAAAAGTCGGCAATAAATTCAGCGTAAGTATTATGTAAAAAAGATATCCTTCATCGCCCTCCTCGCCGCATGATACCCACACATCCCATGCACCCCACCCCCCGGCGGCGTGGCCGACGAACAGATATACATCCCCCTTTCCGACGTCCGGTATGGCGACCACCGCAAAGCCGGCCGCGTAAACAGCTGCCTGATATCGATCACCCCCCCATTGACATCCCCTCCGATATAGTTCGGATTATACTCCTCCAGCTGAGCCGTATTAAATACATGCCGCGCCAGTATCCTCTCCCGGAATCCCGGCGCAAACCGCTCCACCTGCCGCTCGATCACCTCCGTCCGGTCCTGCACCGATCCATTGGGCACGTGACAATAAGCCCAGGCTGTATGCTTCCCCTGCGGAGCCCGTGAAGGATCGACAATACTTTGCTGCGCCAGCAGCACAAAAGGCCGCTCCGGGTAGCCTCCCGCCGCCGATAAAGCCTCTCCATCCGCTATCTCCTCCATCGTCCCGCCGATATGAACCGTCCCCGCAGCACGGCAACCGGCAGCTGCAAAAGGAATGGGCTCATCCAATGCCCAGTCGATCTTGAACACCCCCATCCCATACCGGTACCTTTCCAGCTGCCATTGATATAAGGACGACCATCTATGTCCGCCCAGCTGCAACAGCTGCCGCGGAGTCAGATCAAACAACACCGCCCGCGAAGAAGGCAGCTGCGATAGCGACCGGACATATACCCCCGTCTCGATCCTCCCTCCCAGCGATATAAAATAAGAAGCCAGGGCATCCGCAATAGCCATAGACCCACCCCGCGGTACCGGCCATCCCCTGACATGTCCCAACGCCATCATAACCAACGCAAAAGCCGAAGTCGCCAGGTTACTCAACGGTTGTATGGAATGAGCCGCCATCCCCGCCACCAAAGCCCGGGCGCCAGCAGTCTCAAACCGCCGCGCCAGCGAAGTCACCGAAGTCAGCCCTTTCAGCCCAAAACGGGCAAGCACCAGCGGATGTTCGGGAAAACGAAGAGGCCCCAGGATCTCAGGCGCCAGCAAGGGCCAGTCCCGCACCAGTGGCCCCATCAGCTCCATATATGCTTTTTTATCCCGGCCCAGCCTCGCCGCCATATCCTCCACCGACCCCGCCAGCAAAGCAGCCGATCCATCATCCTGGGGATGTGCCGCTGCCACCGCCGGATAGAGATACTCCAATCCATGCGCCTGCAAAGGCAGTGTATCGAAAAAAGGAGAGCCCGCAGCCAGCGGATGAACAGCCGAACATATATCATGGATAAACCCCGGCAGCGTCAGCTCCGCCGAACGCATTCCGCCACCAATCGCCTTGCTGCCCTCCATCAACAGAACAGACAACCCCGCCCGCTGCAGCGTTATTGCCGCCGCCAGCCCATTTGGACCAGACCCGACAACTACCGCATCATAATCATGCCTGCCTGAACGTTTTGTATCCATCTATTCCAAATGTACCAAAACTCCTTCTGGATCGAACGATAAGTATACATCCTTTTTCATAGCATCATAATGATCCGAATCCAGCTTGTCCCCATTGTCGACATGGATCACATATACCGGGGACGAGGCATTTCTCATCGATACCTCTTTTATATTGTCGATATGCCAGGATATATACTGGCTATTATCAAATCCCTTCTTTACCGCCAATGGCAGGTCCTTTGACAACGGAATGCGCTTCTCAGTTTTTATCCAGTTACTACCCTCCGAATACCAAGCCATCAGCTTCTTCCCGTCCTGCATGACCTTTATTACATACTCATCCTTCTTCTTTTCCCAGCCTTTAATATGCGCATTGGGATAACATCCCTCCCCGTAGGGGCAAAATATTTTTCATAACTGATCTTTTAAATAATGATTTAATGAACGATAACTATATCGTTCCAACAGGAGGCCCCCTGAGCAGAAAAAATGTTAAAGTTGCAGACACTGCAACATCGCAGATATATTCACAGGAAAGTACTCCCCGGGGCTGCTCAAAATAAGGCTCCGAAACTAAAGGCTCTATTGCAAAGAATTTTTGAAGCTCATATCGCTTATCGAGAGAAAGAAAGGTCCTGTGTTCCGTGACATGGAAACTTTTTGTGACCGGCCGGCTCGCTCTTATATAAAACTTAGCCGATAAAGGAGTCAGAAACAAGCTGATACCCATCAAAACGGCAAAACAACCCCTAGCCGCCCTCTTCACAGTATGGTCGAAGATCTCCATGACGTTTCACCTGCAACTCACGCAATTCCTATTCCACCGCCTCATTCAACAACCACCTTCGGCACCTTCGTATTCTGCCACCAGATGCCAAAAATAACCAGCGTCATCCCTCCAATGGTGAAAAGAGTGATCGGTTCATGCGTCACTACATTCGCGATCATAAAACCAAAAACAGGACAAAGAAATAACCAGAAAGAAGCCCTTACCGCATCCTCCCTCAACAAATACAGCCACAGCTGCACCGCCCCGATAGATACCATGATAGCCAACCATAATATGCCCCCGACAGAAGAACTATTCCAGGTGTTCAGCGCAGGTTTATACGTAAGCGCAGCCAGCGGCAACAAAAAGATCCCCCCCATCAGCACCTGCCAGCCATTGATGGTCAGCAAATACAGCCCATTCCATTCGACTCTCGAAAAATAAAAGACCCCGATAGAATAAGCCACCATCCCGGCCAGCAGGATCAGCAAACCCGCAGGCGTAGCCGTACTATTCCGCAACAAAGGCCACGCCGCCAGCACAACCCCCGCAGCACACAGCAACAAGCTCAGCAATGTAGCAGCCCGCAGCCGCTGCCGCAAAAAGATAGCCGATAGTATATTTATAAAAACAGGGTTAATGGCAACTCCCAAAGTCCCCAACCCTGGCGAGATCCGCTGCATCGCCAGCACAAACAACCCCAGGTAGATACTATTTACCAGCAGACCATACAACGCGATCTGCCCCCATTCTTTCCCTCGCGGCAGCCGTTTGCGCAGGATCAAATGACTGATCAGCAACATTATCGTCCCGGCCAAAAAGAACCGGAGCACGCAAATAACAAAAGGCTGCGCAGCCCGAAGCCCTATCTTTGTCGCAGCCGAAGCCGAGGCCCACAAAATAGAAAAGAACAATCCGGTCCCAAGTGATAAAATCCTTTTTCCCACGTATAGAGTAATTACTTAAATTTATAATACAATAATCAAAGCCATGAAACTCATACTCGCATTACTCCTGGCAACCCCATTTGTCACCTTAGCCCAATCCAGGACCGAAGATAAGAAAGCGGCCAAACTAGCAGCCATAAAAAATATGGTGGAATCACAGAACTACGTCTTCAAAGCGCAAACCGTCCTGCCAATGAGCGGCCCGACCCGCCAATTGACAACAGACTACGACGTAAAGATCACCAAACAAAGTATTATCAGTTATCTGCCCTATTTCGGCCGCGCATATTCGGCGCCGATGGACCCGACAAAAGGTGGGATACAATTTACTTCCAAAGACTTTGACTATACCCTGACACCAGGTAAAAAAGACGGCTGGAGCGTTCTTATCAAACCAAAAGATTTCCGGGATGTGCAGCAAATGACATTGACTATCTCCTCTACCGGCTACGCCACTGTACAGGTGACCAGCACCAGCCGGCAGCCCATCAGCTTCAACGGTACCATCGTCGCACCCAAGCCAAAAAAATAGTCCGCCGCGACCGACAGCCCACTCACCCGGCAAGTCGCTGCACCCACGATCACTGGTACTTCCCAAAAAGCCGTACCAGCCTGTCCGGGTAATCCGATATCATCCCATCCACGCCAAGCGTGGCCATGCGATTCATATCCTCTTCCTTATTCACCGTCCAGGGTAGAACAGCCACTTTACTGGCGTGCGCCATCTTCACCAGCTCCGCATCCACCAGCTTAAAAGCAGGACTATATATAGCAGGCGTAAAACCCAGCTCGCTTATATTCTTTTCAAAACTTCCCTTCTCGACAAGATAAGCCGTCGTCTGGGAAGGATAATCCCTATGCACAATACGCAAAGTCCTTGGATCAAAAGACTGTATGGTCACCCTCGCACCAATACCCTTCTCCTTCACTACCCCCATCAGCAAAGCCACAAAACGCTCGGGCGCCGGATGCAAAATATCATCCCCTTCAGGCCCGCACTTGGTCTCCATATTATAATACACCGGCTTCAGGTGATGCAAGCGGACATACGTCTCCACACTATCGATCAGGTCAGCCAGTAAAGGTTTATAGGTCTTCACCATCGTCTGATCCGGAAATCCCGGGTGCTTCTTCACACCCTCCGGATACCGGCGGATACTGTCGTAGGTCATCCGGTAAAGGATATAGCTCTTCTGCTCAGCCATATCGATCTCCGAGCCATCAGGTTTTAGCATAAAATCGGAAGACATATACAGATCGTGCGATACCACTACCTTCCCATCGGCAGAGATGACACAGTCAAGCTCCAGCGTACGGATCCCCAGATCGATAGCATGCAGCATCGTCGGAATAGTATTCTCCGGCATCAGCCCCCGGCCTCCCCGGTGAGCTTGCAGATCCAGCTTAGACTGCACACCAGTAGGCTGCGCTCCGGCAGGCTGCTCACCCGCAATAACGCCAACAACACTCATAAGAAGGATAAATAAGATTTTCATGATCGCAATTTGTCAAAAATCAGCCGGGTCTCATATTATTTTCCCATTATCTCAATCCCTCGTCACCGACCTGTACCGCGTCGGCGACATTCCCATGACCTTTGTAAACCGCTTGGAGAAATAATACGGATCGTCAAAACCCATGCTCAACGCAATGTCTTTGATCGACTTGTCGGTAATCCCCAGGTGCTGACTGGCCTTCTGCATCTTCATCTGGATAAAATAGTCTATCGGAGCATACCCCGTCCGCTGTTTGAACAGACTGGAGAAACGCGAGGGCGAATAATTATACCGGTGACTTAATTCATTAAGCGTAATATTCTCATTGATATGCTCCTGCATAAAAAGTATGGCGCTGTCGATACAGTCTACCTTTGCCGCAGGAGAAGCCACAAAATGTTTCTGGTTATAGATGAACAGCGTGATAAAATGAGAAAGACACATATTGGCAAAAAGCAGGTTGTCGATGCTATAACCCAGCTCCAGCGTTTTATAGATCCGGGAAAAAAGCGAGACCATCTCGTTACTGCTGCGCACCGGGTGAGACTTGAAATGCTTTTGGATGACAGGCAGCGCATTGAAGTTGGGTAACAGGCTCCCGCCAAAATGCATCCAGTAGATCGTCCATGGATCATCTTCCGAACTACCATAAGCATGTTCAACATGCTGCGGCAACACAAAACATTCATTGGGACCGACCTCATACTTTTTGTCCCCTATCTTGTACCAGCCATGCCCATCCACACAATAGAACAGAAAATTCTCAGGCAGCCCTTTCTTCCGGTATGTATAATGACCCTTTGCCCTGGGATAGTAGCCCAGACCACAGATATAAAGCTGTCGTAACAGTATGTTATTTTGAACACGCGACTTGAGAACGGATCTCGGTATCTCAATACGCTGCCGCCCGACACCGTGCCAGATATTCTTGTGAGACCCTACTTTATTCTGTTCCATTGTCGTAATTTAGTACAACTTCTCCCAAAGGATTCGTTAATTCCACAGGTAAATATAAGCATGCTTTCGATACGTATATATCTCTGTATAATCTTTAATCTTTGTCTAATCTCCATTTGTTCCGCTCAGCGTAAACACATTTCCGCCACTCCCGATTCCCCGGTCACTATCTCCCCGGACAATATTATCTGGACCACCCCAAGTCACGACGCCGGCGAATCCATGCCCTGCGGCGGCGGCGACATCGGCCTCAACGTCTGGGTCGAAAACGGCGATCTTTTAATATACTTTGCCCGCAGCGGCAGCTTCGACGAGAACAACACCCTCCTCAAAGGCGGACGGATCAGAATACGACTAAACCCCAACCCCTTCCAATCCGGCAACTTCCGGCAGGAGCTTAATCTCCAGGATGGCTCCATCTTCATCACAGGGAAAAAAGGAAACCGCACAACAAAAGCCCATGTCTGGGTCGACGTCTTCCGCCCGTCCATCCACATCGACCTCTCCGGCGATCAGCCGGTAAAAGCCGAAGCTATTTATGAAAGCTGGCGCACAAAAGACCATGAAACCACCGGCAAAGCCAACAATGCCAATTCCTATAAATGGACGTGGAAACACGCCCCCGGCGGCAAGGTCATCACTGGTCGCGACAGCATCCGTTTTCAAAACGACCAGGTCGTCTTCTTTCATCGCAACAAACCCGGAAATACCGTTTTCGATGTCACCGTCCACCAGCAAGGCCTCGACTCGGTAAAAGCACGACTGTTCAACCCCCTGGAACACCTTACCTTTGGCGGCCTGATGCGGGGTACAGACATGGTCCCCGGCGGCATCACCAGCGGCCGCTACCTGGACACGGACTTCACCGGCTGGCGCCTCGTGAGTAGACGCGCCCACTCTTCCCACGAGATCCTCCTCGTCCTTGCAACAGCCCAGGCAACAAAACAACAGGACTGGGAAGACAGCCTGCAACTGGCCACAACCGATGTTTATAGCCACAGGACCACGGCCCTCGCAGCTACAAAAGCCTGGTGGCAGGCATTCTGGCAGAGAAGCTTTATTTATATCGATCCCGGTTCTTCCGACCGCTCGCTCCAATGGCAGGCCGGCCGCAACTACCAGCTTTTCCGCTATATGCTCGGATGCAACGCCTTCGGCCGCTACCCGTCAAAATTCAACGGCGGTCTTTTTACTTATGACCCCGTGCTTACGGACAGCACACTCCATTATACACCCGACTTTCGCAACTGGGGCGGCGGAACAATGACCGCCCAAAATCAGCGACTGGTTTATTTCCCCCTGATCAAAAGCGGAGACTTCGATGTACAGAAACCACAGCTCGACTTCTACCTCCGTCTGTTACCAACCGCCGAACTGCGCAGCCGCATATACTGGGGACACGCCGGCGCCTGTTTCACCGAACAGCTCGAAAATTTCGGTCTGCCCAATCCCGCCGAATATGGCTGGGACATGCCCGCCGATCATGATAAGGGCGTCGAATACAACGCCTGGCTGGAATACGAATGGGATACAGTGCTGGAGTTCTGCCTGATGATGCTCGAAAGACAGCGATATGCCGGCACAGACATCAGCGAATACATTCCCTTTATCCAAAGCTGCCTCACCTTCTTTGACGAACATTATCAATACCTTGCTTCCCGGCGCGGCCGCCGATCGCTCGATGGCTCCGGCCACCTCATTCTCTATCCCGGCTCCGGCGCAGAGACCTACAAGATGGCGTATAATTCCACGTCCACGATAGCGGGATTACACACCATCCTGACCCGTCTGCTGGAGCTTCCACCCCAATACGGAAACGATTCCACACGGGCCAGATGGAGCACCATGCTCAGACAGCTGCCCCCCATTTCATTCCGAAATTTCGACGGGCATCCGGCCATCGCCCCTGCCCAAGCGTGGGAACGGCTCAACAACAAAGAGGTGCCTCAACTCTATCCCGTCTACCCCTGGGGCCTTTACGGCGTTGGCAAACCCGGACTCGACACCGCCCTCAACACCTGGAAATACGATACCGATGCTATAAAATTCCGGTCCTATATAGGTTGGAAACAAGACAATATCTTCGCAGCAAGACTCGGATTGACCGACGAAGCAGCAGCCCTTACCGTCGAAAAATTAAAAGATTCCAAACGCCGCTTCCCGGCCTTCTGGGGACCCGGCTTCGACTGGACGCCCGACCACAACTGGGGCGGCTCAGGGATGATTGGTCTCCAGGAGATGTTGCTCCAAACCGACGGGGAAAAGATATTCCTCTTCCCCGCGTGGCCACGCAGCTGGGACGTTCACTTTAAATTACACGCCCCCTATAACACAACAGTAGAAGGCATCCTGAAACATGGAAAGATCCAACTGTTAAAAGTCGATCCGGATAACCGTCGAAAAGACATTTTTATTAACTTACGCTGATATGAAGAAGTGGTTATTATATTTTTTATTCATACTCAGCTTATCCGCCCGGGCGCAAAAACCCGCATCGGTCAGCAATTTCTCCAACACATCAACTGGCTCATCCCACTCCCTCGTCAACACTTCCAATAGCCGGCACGCCGTCCTCTCAGGCACCGACATGGGCGCCGTAAAATGGACCCGCGGCTTCTGGGCCGACCGTTTCTCCATCCTCCACGACTCCATGCTCCCCCGCCTCTGGCGCATATACAACGATCCGCACATCAGCCACGCATTCGCCAACTTCGAAATTGCCGCAGGCCTGGACACCGGCTCACACGAAGGTCCGCCCTTTCACGACGGCGACTTCTACAAGCTGCTGGAAGGGATGGCGGCAGTCTATGCCGTCACCAAAGACAAAAGACTGGATAGCCTCATGGATCATGCCATAGCCGTCATAGCAAAATGCCAGCGGGCAGACGGCTACATCCATACGCCCGTGATGATCGAAGAAAAAAAACATCGCGGCAAAACTACAGCCTTTGAAGACCGGCTCAACTTCGAGACCTACAACATGGGCCACCTCATGACCGCAGCCTGCGTCCACTTTCGCGCAACAGGAAAAAGGACCTTCCTGGATGTGGCCATCAAAGCGGCTGACTACCTCGCAAACTTCTATCATCGCAGTTCCCCCGAACTGGCCCGCAACGCTATCTGCCCCTCGCATTATATGGGTATCGTCGAGCTCTACCGGACCACAAAAGATCCCGCCTATCTCGAGTTGGCAAAAAACCTCATCAACATCCGCGGACTCGTCAGCAATGGCACCGACGACAACCAGGACCGGATCCCCTTCCGTGATCAGTATACAGCAATGGGACATGCAGTAAGAGCCAACTATCTCTATGCCGGTGTGGCCGACGTAGTGGCGGAGACCGGAGACGATTCCCTTCGTCACAACCTCGATGCGATCTGGTCTGACGTTACAGAACGGAAAATGTATATCACCGGCGGATGTGGAGCGCTCTATGACGGCGTCTCTCCCGATGCCACCTCCTACAATCCCCCCGATATCCAGGAAGTACATCAGGCTTATGGCCGCGATTACCAGCTTCCCAACACCACAGCCCACAATGAAACCTGCGCCAACATCGGCAACATGCTTTGGAACTGGCGTATGCTGCTGCTCACCGGTAATGCGCAATACACCGACGTGCTGGAACAGGCCCTCTACAACAGCGTCCTGTCCGGCGTAAGCCTCGACGGCGATAGCTATTTCTATACAAACCCTCTCCGCGCGTCCCGCGCCTTCCCCTACACGCTAAGGTGGGCAGGAGGAAGAGAAGAGTATATAAAATTATCCAACTGCTGCCCGCCCAACCTCGCACGCACCATCGCCGAAGTGGCAGATTATGCGTATAGCACTAATGAAAAAGGTATCTGGGTCAACCTCTATGGCGGTAATATCCTCGAAACCCCAACACTAAAGATCCAGCAACAAACCGACTATCCCTGGGACGGGAAAATAACACTCACTATCGACAAAACACCGGCAAAGCCCTTTTCCATCTTCCTCCGTATCCCCGGCTGGTGCAAAGACGCCTCACTTTCTTTAAATGGCAAGCCCAATTCAACGACATTAACCCCGGGCACATACGCCGAACTGGATCAAACCTGGAAACCCGGCGACATCATCACGCTCAATCTTCCGATGCCGGCCGTCCTCATAAAAGCCAACCCGCTCGTCGAAGAAACCCGCGGCCAGATAGCCGTTCGCCGCGGCCCCGTTGTCTACTGCCTAGAGTCCCCCGACCTCAATTCGCAGCCATCCATTCGCGCCTCTGTCCCAGCCACATCCTCACCAACCTCATCCCCCTCAACTTCCATCTTCAACATCGCAATACCCGCAAACATCAACCTCCATCCAACCCCGATATCCATCGGCCACCACCATCTCATGGCCCTCGATGGCACAGCCCTCCTCTTACCTCCTTCCAACACACAGCTCTACCAGCCGCTATCCACTACCCCTCCGATCCCCACCCCCATCCGCCTCATCCCCTATTACGCCTGGGCCAACCGCGGCGCCTCCGATATGACCGTCTGGATGGAAATTGCTAGATAATTTGATATAAAAATATAACTATAAATATATTACATATATTGCATACTTATAATTCAATCTCGTAAAATCAGATTTTTATATCTGTCCACAAATTCTACCTTCGTAAGAATAACAAATGTTTAGTTGCAGCTAAACACTATTATGCTTAGATTTGCCACGATAAAGGTTGAAGAAATAAATGCAAAAGAATCCGTTGAACAACTTGTTATCGATGGTGCAAAACAATTGGAAACTTTTGAAAAGTCATTGGTAGATACTTCTTATTTAAGCGAATACAAGACTATTTTAAAATATATTGAGTACTTGGCCAATGGTAATTCACTACCCCAAAAAAAATTTAGACACTTAAAGGGAGTAAAAGATGGAATACCGGAGCACGAATTCAAGAGCAAACATCTAAGAATTTATGCTATCCAGTTGCCATCAAAAAAAGTAATCGTCCTGGGTGGTTATAAAAACAATCAAGATCCTGATATTACTAAATTCAGATCGATCAAAGCAACGTTTTTAGAAAGCCTAAAAACAAATAAACCATGAAAAGAAGTGAATTCATTAATAGCCGCGAGTACTGGATAACCGAAATTCAGTTAAAGCTTTTCAAGCTCATAGAAAATTATAAAACTAAACATAACCTCACAAGAACACAGATTGCCGAAAAGTTAGGCGTCACAAAAGGATATGTCACTCAGGTATTAAATGGTGATTTTGATCATAAAATAAGCAAATTGGTGGATTTATCCCTGGCATTTGGAAAAGTACCCATCCTACACTTTGTAGATGCAGATCAATATATTCACGACGATGCCAATAATAATCTACAGATGTATCAGGAAGAGTTTAAGCCAGTACAATACAACACTTATATTGTCGAAACCCCTTCAACTGAGGCATTAAAAAAATATGTTCCGCCCCGCACTATGCAAACGCAAAAGGCGCCATTTGTATTGGAAAACTAAACAACCATCTAATAATTTCTGAACAAACGATTAAAGTGTCATGACGCATGCACAAAACGCAATCACCCTATCGGTAAAAAGAATAAAAGAATTTGGGTTTTATTTAAACGAAACGCTTTACGCCGAAAAAGTAGCGCAAAACGCAGACAAACCATTACAAGTTGGAACTTCATTACAACTCTCATTCACGCTCGATACAAATATGGTTTTTTTGCTTATAAGGGTATACTACCATTTTCCAAATGCGGAGCCAACCGAAATATTAACCGATATACATGTTCAAAATGTTTTTGAAATTGAAGACTTGAAAAGATTTCAGGTTGCCCCTTCTGAGATTATATTGCCGTCTGATACCATAACTGCTATTGTAGGACTCTCCCTTTCCCATACAAGAGCGCTCCTGGCAAAAAATCTTTCCGGCACCCTGCTACAGGAAAACCTGATGGCTGTTTATGATCCATCGAGGCTTGCCAAACATTTTTTCCCACGAATGTTTGAAGAAAACTCTGTCATACACAAATAGCTCACCCCATCTGCCTGGGTCAACCGAGGTCCCTCTGACATGACCGTCTGGATCAAGCCAAACAGATGATTACAAGAAAAAGCTTATCTACCGTGACAGAACACTTCTTAAACAATGCCCTTCTAAAAGAAGAAGATCATTCCTGCTGAACTCGGTCACATTTATTAATAACCCCAAAACCTAATTGTATGGCAAAATTGCACAAGTAGGTGAAAAAGCCTGTTAAAGAAAAATCCAGCGCTCGCATTCAAAGATTTGCACAACTTAAATGGGTAGGCAAATATGAGGGTCTTAAATGGATTGGAACGTTATTCGTTTTTTTTACTTGGGTAATCCAAAACAAATTTGTTCCCGATATAAAAAGCAAAATCTCACAGAGAGAATACATAGTTAATCAGCTGCAAACTAATGATCTTCTCAAAAACGTCATTGATCTTCATGCAAATATGGCGTCAGAACTATTCCAGAAAGACTCTTTTTATACTAATTGTTATAGAGGAGATATGCTCTTTGCTGCGGCGAATTCAGCGATAATAAATTTTCATCTGTCAGCTCTTGCAACGTTACACAATTTATCAAATGACAGCGGCGCAGTTATTCAACAAACAATGAAACCACTCTACGATAGTATTGTTCAATGGAGGCAAATCAATGATACTGATAGGTTAAAATCCGTAATCACAAAATTAAATATTATCGCCGCAGAAAATGGTAGCGGAGATAAATTTGAAGCAGCACATTTGATTTCGATTGAAAAAGGCAAAATAAATCCTTATAATATTTGCTTCTACATTTTTGGTACATTAGGACCTTTTTTGATATTTTTTCAATTTTGGCTTGGTAAAAAATACCCATTTAGCGATAGATCGATATCAAAGTGAAATTGCAATGCTCTATAAATACTTCCCATAACCTTCCCTTATCAACTACCTCCATCCACCTCTCCCACATTTTCTATCTTTTTCATTAATAAATTAGTTAGCTATTTATTAGTATATTGCCTTTCTTACATCCGTGCGAAAAAAAATATAGAAACCTGATTCCCAACTTAAAACAGATCATTCTACTCCTCTTTGCCGGAATAACCTGGACCACCGGCATCTGCCAGACAAGGACGATCGCCGGGGTCGTCGAGGATTCGCTTTCCCACACAGTCTTACCAAACGTCAGCGTCCGCGTCCAAAACAGCAACCACGGAGTGCTCACCGACGCGCAAGGCAAATTTACCATCCGCGTCGGCCTTGACGCCATGCGCCTTACCATCAGCACCTCCGGTTATATTTCACGGACCATCGGCATTCCCGACACGACAATGATCATCCTGCTTTCCAAATCCTATTCGACATTAAAAGACGTCGTAGTCACCACCCGTAGAAAGGGACATTACCGGAACAAGAACAACCCCGCAGTACAACTTATCCGCGAGGTGATAGCCCATAAAGCTCAAAATGGCCCAGGCGCCGACAACTTTACCTCCTATGAGCAGTACGAGAAGACCCGCTTGTTGCTCGACAGAGCCCCGCCCATCATCATCGATAACAAACTGCTGAAACGATATCATTTTATGTTCGAGAACAGGGATACACTCGTCGTCCCGGGCAAGTCCCTCGTACCCGTCTATATCGAAGAAGTATTCTCCCAGAACTATTATCGTAAACAGCCCGCTAAGAACAAAAAGATCGTCCTCGGCCGGAAAGGGGTGGACTACGGTGAATACATCGACATGAGGGGCATCAGTACCATCCTCAACCGGCTATACGAAGACGTTAATATTTACGATAATACGATCACGGCTTTTACCATGCAGTTCGTCAGCCCCGTAGCCGATCTGGCGCCTACCTTTTATATGTACTTTATTCGTGATACCCTGGTGGAGAATGGCGAAAAGCTGGTACAACTGTATTTCACACCCCGCAATCCGGAAGATCTTCTTTTCCGCGGCACACTATACATCACACTCGATGGAAGATACGCCGTCCGCAGAGTGGAGCTGGGCGTCAGCAAACACATTAACCTAAATTATATCCGTGACCTCGACATCAAACAGGATTTTGAAAAAGGCCCCAACAACCGCTATCATCTGGCAAACTCCGACGTCATCGCCACGTTCAGCCCCTTTCCAAGAACTCCGGGCGTGGTCGGCGAACGCATCATCACCGTCAACAGCGTCCAGAACAATACCTTACCCGATTCCCTCTTTCAAGGGCAATCCATTGACACCCTGATAAAAGCCGAAGGGGAAACAGACAGTTTTTGGGTCGATAACCGGCTTACCCCACTGAGTAAGACAGAGGCCCGAACCTATGCCAATACGGACCGCCTCGTAAAGATGAAATCCTATCGGAGATTGATGGATTATATCACCGTCTTTACAGCCGGGTATAAGTCCGCAGGCAAAGTAGACATCGGCCCCATCGGCAATTTTTATACCTTCAACCCTATCGAAGGCCAGCGCCTCCGCGTCGGCGGACGCACCAATACAAAATTAAGCACCCGCTATTTCGGCGAGGGCTATGTGGCCTATGGTGAAAAAGACAAACGCTGGAAATATTCCGGTAGCTTATCGTATGCGTTTAACAACAAATCCATTTATACCTTCCCGCTTCATTATATACAGGCCAGCTATCAGAACGATGCCAAAACCCTCGGCGCGGAGAACGCCTTCGCGTCAGCAAGTAATTTCTTCACCTCCTTCAGTCATGGCGATAATTCCAAATGGCTGTACAATCGTATAGCCCGCGTTTCTTACGTACATGAATATGGCAACCACCTGACCTTTACCCTGGGGTCAAAATACTGGGAACAAAGCCCAACAGGCACCCTCCTGTATATTTACAAGCCACTCAGCGACCAGGCCGATACGATAAAAAAGATCACAACCGGTGAAATATCCGCGACGTTCCGCTGGGCGCCCCATGAACAATTCTTTCAAAATAAGGCTGCCCGCGTCAACGTCATCAACAAATACCCCATCGTTACACTACAATATACAAGAGGTATAAAAGGCCTTTATGGCGGTCAGTATAATTCCGACGCGCTGCACCTGAATGTATACAAACGATGTTATATCGCGCCATTAGGTTTCACGGATGTTTATTTCGATGCCGGTTATCTCGGTGGCAGCCTGCCTTTCCCGCTGCTGATCATCCACCCCGGCAACCCCTCCTATTTTTATAGCCTGCGCGCATATAACCTGATGAACATTGGGGAGTTTGCAAGCGATCACTACGCAAGCATCAACGCGGATCATTTCTTTAATGGCTTCTTCCTGAATAAAATACCGGGGCTGAAACGCCTGCGGCTAAGAGAGGTCATAGGCGCCAAGATCCTCTATGGCGGCCTGCGCAACGAGAATAATCCCAACATCAATCCCAATCAAATGAAGTTTCCGCTGACCGACGGTGTTACTTCAACCTACACCCTGGGTTCAAAACCATATGCGGAAGCCAGCGTCGGCATCTATAATATCTTTTCCATTTTCCGTCTCGACCTCGTCAAACGCTTCACCTACCTCGATCACCCCAACGTCTCCTCCGTAGGACTTCGCATCAGCTCCAACTTCAACTTTTAACCTGGAGCACCGGCGGGTTACGCTACCCCTGCCACCGGCGCCGGATCCATCACATCAGCTTGCCGGAACATGGTCAGGATCCCCTAATATCTTATATACACAGGCCCCAGCAAACCCGCAGGCAACAGCTTTCCATCCGATTTCCACGGCGACGTAGTCCAGGTCCGCCTGAAACCCACCGGCAACCGCTGATCTCCCGTCAATCGATTCGCCCAGGTATTCGTCACAACGATCTTCAATTCATTCCGGCCAGTATGCACCGCCTTAGTGATATCCGGCGACTGAACCGTCCAGACCGTCCCGCAATCTATCCCATTGACAAACACCGTAGCAATATTCTCCACACGGCCAAGATCAATATAAACTTTTCCTCCCACAATATTCAGCTCAAAACTATTCGTATACACAGCCGATCCCGAATAATACCGGATAGCAGAATCTGAAGACTTACTCCAGTCAAACAATACCGGCACTTCCAGCGGAGCCGCAGGCCCTCCATAAGCCGTGTCAAACCTGATTTTCCATTCCCCCTTAACCTCTTTCAACTCATCTGACCCCCTCCGCCCCGCAGCAGCCCCCCGATCGACCGGCGGCCCCGCAACGCGACGAAACACCACAAACACCGATCCGCCAGCCCCAAGCACCAGCCCAAACTTCGTCCGCCCTTTACTAACCGACCATTTCCCCACAGAAGCTGTCTCTCCCGTCACCGGGTCCCAGGTCTCAGGAACACGACCCACACACCTCACCGAAGCCAAAAAGCTATTCGCCTTGTCCAGCTGATTGGATATAAAATAAATATCAAAATCCGCCGCCGTCCGGTGTGTATACGTGATTCCCTTTGCGTCAGTTTCAAGATCCCTCTGTATACCTATAGCGTCTAAAGAAGAAGCAGTATAAGGTCCGATAAGGACCCGCCCTTTCCCAACACGCCCAGACTTCAGCAACGATCCGAAAACGTCCCGTAATCCAATAGATTGATAGGAACCAACCGTATCGATCAATAAATTCGCCCCCGCCCTGACAAGCTGCAAAAATTTCAAAGCCACCGCCTTACTTACCACACTCCAATCCGGATTCATCGCACTACTCCCCGGCCACACCAACAACCCATAACTCGCCCCACCCGGCAACACAACCCGCCCATCCACAACCTTCGCCAGCCGCAGCAGCACATCCGGGTTAAAAGAATCAAACGCATATCCATGAAGCGGATCAACCCAATCCGCCGGATCAGCCATATTCGCCGCATGCAGCACCCCATTAGGCGCCTTCGTCGTCGGTACACCTTCATTCGCCAGTCGCACCGCCTCACTCTTAACCCGCTCCGCTCCCATCAACCCCGGCAATATCCCGACCAGTCTCTCGGGCAACACCGCACGCCGCGGGATCTCCTCCCCCGTAAACACCGCTATATCCGCCACCGGCCTCCCCTGTTGCAACATCCACTGACATCGCTGCGTATAGTCGATCCAGGCCTTACTCTGCTCCCACCAGGTCTGATCCCTTTGAAAAAAATTCCCCACGCCGCCCAGGGTCATCCCGGGCTTTCGATCCATCCAGGGATTGTGCGTAAACACATGAAAGACCATTCTGTTGATCCCCAAGGCATAGTTGCGGTCCTGCAGCGTCTTCAGCATCCCCGGATACTCATCCCAGCTCAGCCGGAGTTCGGTAAACGCCTCCGCCTGCACCATCGGTTTCCCATAGACGTGAGCCCCTGATATCGCATCCAGCATATCGTTGGGTTTATCATGCGTAGGACTCCGCATCCAGAACTCCCCCATCGGGATATCCGCCTCACTATAATGCAGCATCCCGTCACTCGTCATGGTCGGAGCCACACTCTCCGCACTAAATACACAACCCTTTTCGTGCGCCAGCCGGGCCATCGTTACATAAAATTTATCATGCACCAGCTCCATAATGGTCTGCCGGATATCATGTAAGAATCGCTCCGAACTATCCGCCGACACCACCGGTACCCCCGCCATCACCGGCAGCCATTTATAAAGATCATATCCCCGGCGCTGTCGAAACTCCAAACGGAACACCGGCGACCAGTTCTGACTCCCACATTCCCAGCTGTCCACGTGAAATATCTTCAGCACCCTCGCCGCCAGCTCAGGCCCCGCCTGGCGAACAGCCTCCCCAAACCATTTGTCGAATTGTAGTTCCACCACCCGCGGATCAAATTTGTCACATTCCAGGCCCTTGCCACCGCCGCCGGTTGCGTTCGTATGCCCCGTAGACGTATGACCGATCCGAAGTATCGTCCAATGCCCTGCCGGAGCCCGCCAGACCAAATGACCGGAGCTATCCATCTTGCCGCTCAGATCCACCAGTTTACGCGGATCCACACACAGTGAATCCGGTACCATATCCCTCGTCGTCCGACGGCTCACCCGCCAGACAGAGCCATTCTTTCCCTCGACCTGATTCACAGCCGGCGCCGCCGATAGCTCGATCCTGCTCACCTTAAACGAAGGCTTCCACTTCGCCGCATCCAGGTCCTCCGCCCCCGGTTCAGAACCCGCTTTATCATATACAAACCTGAAATACTTCGCAGTAACCGCCGGTATCGAATGCGTCACCTCCTCATCCCCATCTTCCCAGCCATGCCGCGGCGGCACCAATCGCGATACCCGCTTAAACTTTACCCCATCATCACTTACTTCGACAATTAACCGCTGAGCCTGGTAGTTATTGACAGCACGAACGACTATCGTCCGGCAGGTAAAGGGCCGGTCAAAAGCATATTGTATCCAGCAGGGTACATCGCTCTTGAACGATTTCGGATCACCTTCAACAAGATATTGCGCAGCCACACCCGTAGACGTCGTCACACGCGGAACCGCCGTCCGCGTAGACTGATCCCAACCCACAGGTGTTGGAAAGGCAAAAACAGCTATATCCCTGTAATAATTGACATTCGTCTCCGGTTGCGGCAAAACCATATCCACAGCCGCCGCAACATTCACATTCATGCTACTCCACACCACCTTCTGCATCGAATGCTCCGCATCGATCCACGGCCCACCCGCCACAGCAAACCCATCACACGCATGCATCGCCAGTTTCACCCCCATACTATCCGCCTCCTCCATGGCATACCGCACCATACCCCACCAGGCCGGACTCAACTGCTCGGCAGCAGGCGTATATATCGGCGGACTCGCCGCGCCGTTGATGGGCATCAGATAGGCTCCTCCAATACCTACATCCTTCATAGCCTGCAGATCCGCACGTATACCCTCCCGCGACACCGCCGCCTGCATCCAATACCAGAACACCCACGGCTTCGCCGCATCCGGCGGATGCATAAACACAGCACTATCCAGCTGAGCCCGCGCAACACCAGACACAAAAAACAATAAGATGGTTATTCTAATCACCCGCTGCATAATTGATCGTATATTCTTTACCTGCCCCTAGATCAACCTCATAAACACCCGTCTCTTTACCCCTCACCACTCCCTCTTTACACACAGGCCGCGACTTGCTCTTAAAACGTAATACCCCCTCTCCGGCAACAGTGGTAACCCGTATAACCGAAGTACTGCAATATACTTTTATATTCCCATGAGGCGTCGGCACTTCCCCCTCCATCCATTTCAATCCACCCAGTACCGGCTCTACGGAATAACGCCGGTACCCCGGCTCCAATGGCTTCACCCCCAAATAATATTTCCCCAGCAGATAGATCGGGCTCGCACCCCAGGCATGACAAAGACTACGCCCAAACGGCCGCCCATACATGGCATAGTGCTGCACACCCGACTCCGAAGGATCATATTTCTCCCAGAAAGAAGTAGCCCCAAGGGATAGCATGCCCCCCCAATAATCCTTCATCTCGCGAAGCACATGCGCCTGATCCCCCATCGCACACAGAGCTTCCAGCTCGTAAAACCGCATATACGGCGTCGTGATCTTCTGGATGCTGTCATTCAGCAACACATGCTCCTTGACGGCAAGTTTCTGCTGCTGATCAAAATACCCAAAAAAGATCCCAAACATATTCGAATACCGCGTTATCTTTTCTCCAGCCACCCCATCCACACGGGCATGCACAAAAGCCTGTCGCTTCTTGTCCCAAAAATCCGAGAACAACCGCGCCCGAAGACCCACAGCCTCCTCCCGATACTTTGCCGCAGCTGCCTCATCATCAGCCAGCCCCGCACAAAGCGCCATCGTCTCAAGACTCCGGACATACAACAGCTGCTCAAAGCTCAGCTCACCCTTTTTTGTCAGCCCATCGGCCCAGTCGATAAACAGCCAGTCGCCTGCCTGTCCTTCCAACCACCCACGGGCATCCCTCCTGCCACGGATAAAGTTCATCAGGCTCACCATCCTCGGATAACAAAGCCGGATAAAACGTACATCCCCCGTATACTGGTAATAATCATAGATCCCCATGAACCAGTAGAAGCTATAGTCCATGATCGTATTGATATGGCTCGTAACCGGGTCCTTACCCCTCAATGCCCACAACGTCCGTGTGACAGAACTCGAGTCAAAGAAGAGATAATAGTTCATGAGATAGCTTTGATAGGCATCCCCCGACCATATCCAACGATCCCTTTTGATCCCGTCGATAAAGAATTCCCGTGTATTCAAATGAAGGGTATATGCCGCCACATCCCAGATCTTATTGACCTCCGCATCCGAACAACGGAAACTGCCCCTTGTAGCGATAGGCAGATATTCGAACAGCATTGACGCCGAATCAAGATTCACACCCTCCTCCCATCGGATATTCACATAGCGGAAAGCTCGCGACCCCGGCAACACCGAGTCCCCGCTCCTATCCACATCCAGCCGGTCCAACACCTCGCAGCTATCCGTAGACAACGCTTCTTCTTTTGACTCTCCATAATACAATGACAGCTTCCCCCTTCCTCTCAGTCCATGCAGATCGATATAACCAAACGACTCCCTGCCAAAATCCACCAGCAGCGAATGCGCTCCCCTCTCCGACCGCACCGCACTCCGCGCCTCGGTCTTCAGTTTCCATTGCGAAGGCGGCACATTAAAACCCAATGCCTCAGCCGGCAGCCAGACCGTCCCCGACTTATCCGAAGCCTTCCCCGTAGCATCGATCCATTCCTTGTCCTCAAAAGTCACCGCCCACGAACTATCCGATATCAGGTATCGCCCCTCAACCCGCAAGGCCGGCGGCGAGACCTGGTTATAAATTTTAAATTCCAAAGTATGCGCACCCTTCGATAAATGCAATCGCGATGGCGCTCCCGATACCATATGACCATCCACCTTACAGTTAAACCTCCCCTCCGTCATCAACGATACATCGTCATCTGCAGGCAGCTCAAATTCCTTCCGAAAATCGATCAGCGTATAATGATTATCCAATTTCCAGAACGGCGGCAAAAAAGTCCCCCGTTCGGTCCGCCGGTTCTGTACCTGGTTGCCAAGCCATACCTCAAAATCACCCGGATAGGTCAGCCACGAAGCCCTCTCCTGCGCAACAGCTGAATGTCCATTAAATAGTATATACAGAATGATCATCACCACACTCAGCGCCCCCCACAACCACCTGACCCTCGGAGTCGGTGTCTCAGCAACCACAACCATCGCATCCAGTACCTTCTTCCGATCAAGCAATGAATAAACAACAGCCCCCAGCGTGATCACGACAAATATATAAAAGGACAAAAGCAGGAAATGAGGCCACGGATAATGCGAAGCAGGAAATACCCATAAATAAAGCACCCCTACCCCTACGCTAAAAGCCGTACCCAACGTCAGCACCCCGTTGATAGCACGCGCCGTCGTCCCCTTCCACAATACCCCCATCAAAAACGCCACAGACATTGGTGGAGCAAGAAATCCCAGCACCGACTGGAACACATCAAATAAATTCAACCCCTTTATATTGTCGATAGCCAGTGCCATGCCAACCGAGACAATTGCCCCGGCTACCGTGATCCAACGACCAATACGGATAATATCGGTATTACTGGCCCCTGGTTTATATTTCTTGATATAGATATCCATCGTAAATACAGTACTTACAGAGTTCAGCGAAGATCCGATATTTCCCACCAATGCCGCGATCAGCACGACAATGATCAATCCCCGCATCCCCGGCGGGAACAGCCCCGTCACCAATGTCAGATAGGCCTCATCCGGATTCTTCAAATGCGGATAAAGAATGTAACATACTACCCCCGGGATGATAAACAACGGCACATCGAGTATCTTCAGCCAGCCGATAAAGTTGGCCCCCAGCTGCCCCTGCTCCAGGTTACGCGCCCCCAGTACCGATTGCACCATCGACTGCTCCGTACACCAGAACCAAACGCCCATAACGGGATATCCCAACAGGATCGCCTGCCAGGGATAGCCCTTGTCGCCCGAAGGCAAAAAAAGATTCCAATAGGTATGAGGCGTCTTTTCATACAAAGCATGAACCCCGCCGATCTTGCTGATCCCCATCCACACCAGGCAGCCTGATACCCCGATCAGCAACAGCATCTGGAACACATTCGTATAAGCAATAGCCTTCAGTCCGCCCGCCGCCGTAAAAAAGGTCGCCAGCACAACCATGCTGATCACCGACAACCACATCGGCAGCCCCAGCAGCTGCCGCACCAGCACCCCACCCGCAAATAACCCCAGCGACAGCCAGGAGATGAGTATCGTGATCAGCGTATACCACGCCAGGATGCTCCGCGTAGATTCGCCAAAACGCTTCCCCATGTATTCCGGCAGCGTCGACACCTTGGCGCCAAGATACCGCGGCCCGAATACCACCGCCAGCAGAAGAATAAATACAAAAGCATACCAGGCAAAATTACCGGCCACGATCCCCGTAGTGTAGCCGATACTCGCAGAAGCGATCAGCATCGACGGACCCACATTCGTCCCCCACATGTTCAACCCGATACTCCCCCAGCCAAGGCTGCGCTCCGCTAAAAACAGGTTCTCCCCCTCCTTCTTCTTCCGCACAAAGCTCACCCAGTAACCAATAGCCAGCAACGCAAGCAGATACACCACCACAATGATAAAGTCCACCGGCTTCAAAAGATTATAGATCATACTTCTTTTTTATAGTATCCACCCTCACCGGGAGCCCCGTAGCCAGCGATTCTTCCATCGCTTTCAGTAAACATATCGTCCCAATCCCTTCCCGCGCATCCGGGTAAGCCGTCTCCCCGCTTTCCAGGCAGTCATGAAAATATTCCAGGTAGTTCTGGTATTCCCCCGCATGATGACTCTTGCCCTCAAAACGGAAGTAGTGCTTCAGCTTATGCTCCCAGGTGATCACCTGTTCCTCACCCGTCTTCGTGGTGACGGCATAACGCAGGTCCATATAATCGGCCTGGCTGCAGCCTTCCGTAGCCCGCAGGATACAGCTCATCTCACTATCCCTGATCACCGGTTGTACCGGCCCCGTATAAGCCCCGCTTACCCTCGCCACACGCCCATCGGCAGCCTTGAATATAAAATGCATCGTATCTTCATGATGAAGCCCGCCCTTTTTGCCATTGGAGCTAAGCATGCCATATCCCATTACTTCTTCGATCTCCGGCAGATACCAGCGGATAAAGTCCACCGGGTGGCTTAGTCCCCCATACAGCCATTTAAAAGCATTTTCCAATGACCAGCCCTTCTCCAAAAACCAGCGATGATCCGCATGATAATAGGCCTCGATCGTGATCAGGTCTCCGATCAGCCCCGCTTCATAATCCGCCCGCTGCCTTTTCATGGGTTCAAAAAACCGGCTGCTCTGACCGACAAACACCTTCTTCCCACTGGACTCCGACAACGCAAGAATAGCCTTCGCTTCACTCAGGTCATCGATAAAAGGTTTGGTACAGACCACATGCTTGCCGGCAGACAAAGCAGCAGCAACATGGCCCGCATGAAACTTATCCGGTGTGTATACCCCAATGACATCGATCGCCGGATCATCCAGCAGATCCTGGTATTTCAACGTGTAATGCGGAAAATTAAATTCCTCCGCCCTATGACGACACAGCTCCTCGCTAAGATCACAGATCTTCTTTAACTGCCATTTAGGACTGTTTAGCGCGGCAGACATCGTACTCCGGCCTTCTCCTAATCCCAGTATTCCAAGTCTTAACATATAAAGATCATTTTTGTATTCCAGCTTGCTGTTTGATTTTATCAGCGACCATCGGACCATTGTTCTCCCAGGTATTACCCGGCCCGTTGGCATTGCGCATAAATTTCTCCCCCGGACACCAGTTGTCCTTTATCGTGATATAAGAAGATCCCTCATCGAAGTAAAAATAGAACCAGTGTTTGGGATCATGCGCATACACCGGGTGATAGATAGAGTCGATATAGTTTTCCGCGATCAGTGTCCCCGGCTGCGCCGACAACGTATAAATGCCGCCCACGTCAAACATATGTTTCGCATAACGCACCACGGAGTTTCCGATGATCTTATTATTACGCATACAGTTGACCGTCCTCGTCCATCCCCACCCTACACAGATCCCCGAGTAAGACACCTCGCTGACGGCATTGTGCTCTATATGGATGTCATGTACATAACCGGCACTGATCCCCACACAACCCCAATCCTCATTCGTACAGTCCGTCACTTTATTATTGATGATGTAGTCGTCATGACAAACTTCCCGCGAGTCAGCAGGATCATACGGTAGATGTGTCTCAAACCCCGGTTCTGAATACACCCCGACCTGTATCCCCGTACCACCAATATCTTCAAAAACACAACGACTGATACTATCCCCGCTCGTCCCGCGTATCAGATCAAGCCCCGTAGAAGCCAGATGAACAAACCTGCACCGGCTAAAGACCAGACCGCTGACATAACTCGCTTCCACCGCACCCGGCGGCCTCCCTATCCAGGCCTGATTCTCCAGTCCCTTCTTATCCGGCGTTCCCGGTATCTTCAGCTTATACGCATCCAACAGATACATCCCCGCCTGCAACGGCACATGCCCCTGCTCGGAAGGCCGCATCCACGTAGAATAAGCAAACCCGATCCCCTTCCATTGCACATCATGCACGGGCCTGTCCACCGTACCAGTCACCTGCACCAATGTCGTCAACACCGGAGCTATAACCCTCGCCGTATTCATATCTTCCCCTGCACGCGGCCAGTAATAAACTTTCCCCTTCTGCTCGTCGGCATACCACTCCCCCGGCTGATCCAATAGTTCCAAAGCATTCGTCAGGTAATAAGCAGAATTTCCATTTTGTTTGTGCCCACTATCCATCACCGGCGCCGGCCACGGATGCTCGAACTCGATATGACTTTCCGGTTCCCAAAAGCTCAGCTTCAGCTTATCTCCCACTCTATCGATCGTCTTTACACGTAATATAGCAATAGCCCACATCTGGTGAATCACCATCTCCAACTGTCCTGCAGTTACCAGCTTATCATCAACTTTTGTCGCCGGAACCCAAATAACTTTGTTCTTCCTATCAACATCTAATATCCTGTTCATATCCTCATCCCTTGCCTTCACAACTTTCTTCCCATCGACCCACAGCTGCCTGAACGATAACCATCGTCCCCCAACCACCGGCAGATCAGCCTCCCAATATTCCTTTCCCTTTACTTTCCTCCATCCCTTCACATCCACACCCCCACTCAATACCGGCTCCTCACCATGTGCCGCCTCGATCATAACCCCCGAATCCTCCGGCCGTACAAAAACAGGCTCGGTCAACGCATATTCTCCGCCCCTTAAAATAATATGTATGCCCTCCAGTTCACCCAACCTCCTCAATTCCCTCGCCTTCCTCAAAGCAGCCCCGACACTAGCCATAGGCATCTCCTTTGTCCCCGCATTATCGTCATTCCCACCCGGCGCTACCCAGATCTCCGCAGCCGATACAGCCGACAGCCGCAGCATCAATAACAATCCAATAAAAAGCAGTCTCATTGAAATATTGATTTTACATACCGGGTATTCGCCCCGAAATTCGATTTTACATTATGCACATCCTTTGCATCCCGGCTACGTTCGACGACCAACCACCCACTCCAGCCCATCCCATCAAGCGTCGATTTCACCTTTCTCATATCGATAGCCGTATCATTCTGCAGCCAAACCCCATCCGTATTCGTACAATGTATCTGGCAGATCCGATCCTTCCCCAATGTCCGCAGCTCAGCATACAGATCCCGATGCGCATCGATAGCATTCGCAAAATTGAAATAGCTTCTGACACCAGGAGACCCGATGGCATCCAATAGCTTCACTTCCTCAGCAGCCGGCAGCGTAGTTTCGATACCGATCACAACCCCCGCTTCCTCCGCTAGCTGACCCGCCACCCGTAATCGCGCGACCACCGAATCCCTCAATTCCGGATGCTTTCCCGGATCGGCATTCACACCCAACGGTAAAAAAGCCACATGCACAGACATTTTCTTCATAGTAGTTATACAATCTCCCACCATCCGCTCCCAGGTCTGACGCGCCGCAAAAGACTGCGAATAAAATCCCGTCATCCCCAACGAACAGATCTCCAGCCCCAACCCACGCGCCGTATCCAAAAATCGCTTCCGCACCGAATCGACAGCCAGCGCATTGTCAAACGTCTCCCGATTCCCCAGCCCGCCCATATCTACTTCCACACCATCCGCCCCCACGGCCTTTGCCAACGGGAAAGCCCCCAGCTTCTGCCTTTTGATCAGCATTAAGTCGACTACCGCCACCTTATATCGCTGCACTCCGGTATGCATGGCCCCCCACACTTTTTCCAAATTCACAAAGCCCATGATCGCATCCGCCGGTAGCCGCTCCCCGTGCGCCCCGAATACATACAGCGCAGAATCCTTCTCCACCGTGCAGCGCGACTCATCGATCGCTCCATCCTTATTCTGTATCGCACTAAGATTCAACCCCAGGTGTTTCGCCATAAACCCATACATAGGCCGCCGCTTCGACAGCTTATAGTCATGCTTGTCATTCGGCAGATGAACATTCTCGACATTCGCCGTAACCCCATAATATCCATACATCTGCTGCAAATAGGGAAAGTCATGCTCCGGCACATGATCCGTCCAGTCATGCCCGTCGGAGATCACCAGTTGCGGCCTCGGCGCAGCCATGGCAGCCAGCTCCACATTATCCGTCTCCCCGCCGCAGGCATGTATAGGAAGCCCGCTTTCACAGGGACATCCCCCATACATATAGGACGACAGGGAAACCACCGGCACGCTTACCTTTATCCGGTCATCCAGCGCCGTTAGCAATACCGTCTGCGTCCCGCCGCCCGAGCCGCCCGTAATGCCTACCCTGCTCTTATCAGCAGAAGGCAACGATAACAGATAGTCAAGACTACGGATCCCACCCAGGATCTGGATACTCATAGCCAGACCAGTACGATGATCCGCCTCCTTGAATTGCAACAATGATTCCCCCCAGGCAAACAGGTCATAGCTGAAAGCCATAGCCCCCATCCGGGCCAATGCCGCACAACGGATCTGGCAGTCGGCCCGGTAACGCTGCCGCTCAAAATGCCCGTCCGGATTAAGGATCACGGGTATCTTTCCTTTTATCTTCAATGGACGGTACAGTGACCCATTCACATACAATCCCCGCAATATCTCGATAGCTACATTACATACTTCATATCCATCCTTCTTCCGCCAGGGAGTCGTAATAGGCGCAGTACCCGGACTGGCCGGCATCGGCGACAACCCCAGCGTTTCATACAGACAAGGCCGGATCACAGCCTTCCGTGCCTCCCATTCCGCTTTATTATGATACAACGATGCGATATGATCCAGCTTCGCCTTCCCTTCTTCATAGCTCATACGTACTCTGAACTGCGCCTGAACACGAACACCAATGATCATCAGCAAAAGCACCGGCGCCAGCCGCCTTGCCTTCTTCCACCCGCTAAACAATAAATTCGGATCGATCTCCGGCTTCGGAAAGAACAGCGACGCCACATACCCCACCACGATCACCACCAAATGACTATATACCCCCAGCATCAGCTTGTGCTGCGTAAAATTATAGATCCCCATATCCAGCAACAGCGTCTTATGATCACCCACCCCCACTTTTGTCGAAGTCAAAAATGCATAAGAAGTAAAAAGGATACAGGCGATGATCGCGATATTCATCCCCTGCCGGTTGGTGCGGGCACTAAACAGCCCCAGCAAAAAGATCCCCGAGATCCCACCCGAGAAGATGGCATACAATGTGAACACAATACCAAGCACCCCATCACTGCCCGCATTGACATACAACATGGCGATCAGGATAGAGATGATCCCCCCAGCCACGACGATGATCTTTCCCGCCCGGAGATATTCGGTATCGACCCGGCCCGGCCTTAGTTTTTTATAATAGTCCTCCACCCCAACCGCACCCAGCGAGTTGAGGTCAGCACTCATGCTGCAGATCGCCGCCGAGGTCATAGCCGAGAGGATAAACCCCACCAGCCCCGTCGGCAGCCTCGTCATGATAAAATAAGGGAATATCGCATCCGCCCGCATACCGGCAGGTACCGGGTGAGTTTTATAAAAAACGAACAGACCCGTCCCGATAAACATGAACAACATCCAGACAGGCACCGTCAGCAATACTCCCATAAGAGAAGCGCGGATAGCAGCCTTGTCCGTCTTCGCCGTCAGATATCGCTGCACCACCGTCTGATCAGTCCCATATTTTTGAATGGCATAGAATACGCCATTGATAGCCATCACAATAAAAGTCAGCTTTGTAAAATTAAGGTCGTAAGGCCCAAATCCCGTGTGATGATACTCCCGCGCGATCTGCACGACCTCTGCCGGGCTGCCCGCTGCCGTAAAGAGCAGGATGACAAGACAGGTAATTCCGCTGGCAAATAGCAGGAACCCCTGAAATACATCCAGCCAGATCACCGCCTCGATCCCCCCTAACAGATTGATCAGGATGATCAGCGATCCAATGGCAATGATCATCACCGTCGTATTACAGCCGATCATATTGCTCAGCGCCAGCGCCAGTAAAAAAAAGATCGTCCCCATCGCCGAGAACTGCCGCAGAACAAAAGCCAGCGAGCTGTAGTACCGCGCAAATGAGCCAAAACGCCTTTCGAAGTATTCATACGTGCTCAGCCCGATGATCTTCCGGTACAACGGCACCACAAACCAGATGATCCCTACCAATACCACCGGCACCATCAACCCCTGCACCAGCAGGATCCAGTTCGACGAATACCCCTCACCGGGATAAGCCAGAAAGGTGACGCTGCTGATCATGCTCGACAACAAGGACATCCCGATAGCCCAGGCAGGTATCTTCCCCTTCGCCAGGAAATAAGACTGAGTTGACTGCTTCCTGCGGGCAAATCGTAGGCCGAGATATAGCGTCACCGCCAGAAACACAGCGATGATAATGATATCCGGATAGTGTAAGTACTTGTTCATATGGTCAATTCGTTAGATTAATATTGCAGAGAATCGGGCCACTGATAGCTGCCCGGTTTTACCGTCACCAGCATCCCGCCCAGCACCCGCATCCTGATCACCCCCTGCGCCAGCTCCTGCTCCGGCACAAACCGGCTCAATCCCGCCTCTTTTAATATCGCATAAGCCGTCGAACCTCCTTCGATCACCAGCTCACCTACTTTCACCTGTTCCAATAGTTGCGCAATAACGCGCCCCATCCTGGTCCTTAATTCCAAAGCGCTCATTCCACCACCTTCCGCTACTACCAGCTTCCCCCGGCTCAACAGCTCCACCGCCCGATTCATATCAACCGGCATATATAATACCGGCCCTCCATCTTCATACAACCTACGTACTCCCTCCCTACTGCTATCGAATGTCGTTCCGCTCACATACAAAACCGGCAGCCGCCTCCGGTCCAGGATTGCCGAGAAAAAACCCGCCGCACCCGCCAGCAACATCCCCGGCTCCGCCCGGCCAGCCCAATCCCACAGATCATCCACACTCTCTGCCTCTCCGACAATGATCCCGCTCCCCGAAGATCCCCTCCCCAGCATTTCCTGCACATTACTCGACCGGACAGGAAACTCCGGGTCTTTAGCAAAAGCCGTCTCATGAACCGGCACCCCATTCACGAAGTAATGTCCATCCCGGATCACACGCCCCAGCGCCGGGTTCGCCGGCACCAGCAACGTCTGCTTAAAACCCAACACCTCCATATGCACCTTCAGCTCGGCTACCACATGCCCCCGCAACACCGAATCCGTTTTCTTATAAACCAGCTCCGGGCTCAGCTCACGAACCCGCCGTGTGATCTCCAGCATACCGGCAACCGCCGCCTCCACGTCCGTCGACCTCGTATCCGCAGCAATCACCAACAGGTCAGCCTCCGAACGGTCAGGCACAACCGTACAGATCTCGGTCTTCAGCCCATGCCGAAGCCCAATGCCGCCCAGCTCCGCAGCGCCCGTAAAGTCATCCGCAATAACAACTATCATTTTTTATTTTTATTCAGTTGCACAGCCGCCTCTATCGCCAGTATCATCGCATCCGCACTCGCTATCCCCCTCCCCGCGATCTCAAACGCCGTCCCGTGATCCACCGACGTCCGGATGATCGGCAGCCCCATCGTAATATTCACCCCCTTCACACTGTCCATCCGCTGCTTTTCCGCATTCCACTTAAACCCATTCAGCTTAAAGGGTATATGCCCCTGGTCATGATACATTGCCACAACACCCCCATAATGACCCGTCGCAGCCTTCGCAAACAAGGTATCCGGCGGCACCGGCCCATCTACATCATATCCCAGTGCCCTCGCTTCCAGCACAGCCGGCAGGATTTCCAGGTCGTCCTCCGTTCCAAACAAACCCGAATCACCCGCATGCGGATTCAAACCGGCCACCCCTATCTTCAGATTCTTCTCCCCAAGACTGACCAACCCATCCTTCAACAGCCCGATCACAGCCAGCACCCGCTCCTTTTTTACAAGATCACAGGCCTGGCGAAGCGAGACATGCGTTGATACATGGATCACCTTCAGATTTTCCTCCACAAGCAACATTCCATACTTGGCAGTTCCGGTATAATGCGCATAAATTTCTGTATGCCCCGCAAAATGATGTCCCGCATCATTGATGGATTTTTTATTGATCGGCCCCGTCACCGTCGCATCCACCTCCCCGGCCATAGCCAGCTCGATGACCCTCCGCACCGCTTCAAAGGCCGCATGACCCGCCATGGCAGAGATCTCTCCCCATACCAGACGCGACAGATCCACCGTCTTCATGTCCAGCACATCGATAGTCCCCGGCTCGAACAGCGCGTCCCCGACCTTGTCAATGGCACGTATGACAACCCGCCAGCCCAGCTTCTCCGCCGTGAATCGCAACACCCCCGCATCTCCGACGATCAAAGGCCGGCATATAAGCCCAACCTGCTCCGTTAATAAAGCCTTAATGGCGATCTCCGGTCCGATACTGGCCGGATCGCCCATCGTAATTCCTATGATTGGTTTTGCAGACATTTGTTTTACTTTTTTACAAAGGAGGCATCATATACGATTGACAAAGCCCCTCCCTCTCCATGATCAATTTCAATGCAGCCAGCGATTCACCCAGCGTACGTCCCGACTGGTAACTATTTCCAAGCTCATCGGACAGGAATTGCAGCTTCCCAACCATCCCGGTATCACCCCTTTCCACCGCCTTTTCCATGTCACTGTAAACAGCAGGAGCAAAATTGGCCGTACTCGGTACAAGCCCATCCCCGCCTGCCAGCAAAGCCACCCCCGACTTCGCCGCCCATCCCAGAAAATGACTAAAGTCAGACCGGCCCGACCATAATTTCAAAGAAGCCAGCAGACGCTCCTCACTCCGCTCCGAGTCCTTCGCTCCAACAACATCAGGATGATGACTCAGCTTATCGATGATAGACAAAGGGATAGAATGATGCGTCGTAGCCGGAATATTATAGATGATCAGCGGTCCCCCCACCTTCGAAGCAAGCTGCTCAAAATAGCTAAGCATCTGGCTTTCCGTCAACATATAATAGGAAGGCAATGTAGCTACCACCACATCTGCCCCTTCCCCAAAAGCATATTTTGCCGCTTCTATGGAATCACGCAAACAATTGGAAGAGATCCCGGCATATAAGACGTCCCCCGCTTGCTTTAACCGCCCCGCCACCCGCACATACTCCTGCTTCAACAAAGCGGGCAGTGAAGCCGCCTCACCCGTCGTTCCTAGTATAAAAGGCTGTACCCCATGCTGGCGAAACAAAAGGAACAACCGTTCCACCGCGCCTATATCCAATGTACCATCCGCATTCAGCGGTGTTATAGCCGGCACAATAGTGCCCCTGTATTTCTTCTTCATAGTTAATATGCGGCTTTATAGATAGCAATAGCATCATCCTGGCCCACAGATCTTGGATTGTTATTCAGCAGACGCGTGATCTTCATGGCAGCCATCGCCATCTCCGGAATAGCGTCCAACGGGATCCCGACTTCCTTTAAAGTCGCCGGTATACCACATTCCCTGATCAGCGACCGGATCTTTTCGACGCCCTTCAGCGCCGTTGCCATCGGATCCCTTTCCCGTATGCAACCCAACGCCACCGCGACATCCGCATACCGCTCCGTCGCCGCGGGAATATTGAATTCCATCACATAGGGCAGCAACAAGGCATTCGACAATCCATGCGGCAGGTGAAAGCTGCTTCCCAACGGGTAGGACAAGGCATGCACCGCAGCCGTATTGACAGGGCCCAGACAAAACCCACCCAGCAGACTACCCATCGCAACCTTCTCCCGCGCCTCCACATCCCCGCCATCCTGCACCGCCTTTACTAAATGCGCGGCGATCAGACGCATGCCTTCATAGGCATATACATCGATAAACCGTTTTGCATGCTTATTGGTATACGCCTCCAGGCAGTGCGTCAGCGCATCCAGCCCGGTCGCAGCCGTGATAGCCGGCGGCACGCTGACCGTCAGCAACGGATCGACATACACGATATCCGGCACCAGGAACGGACTGATAAATCCCTTCTTCTGATTATCCCTGTCATCGACCAATATCGCATTCGGCGACACCTCACTGCCCGTACCCGATGTAGCGGGCACACAGATCAGCTTCTTTGCCCTACCCTTCAGCATTCCGATGCCCACATATTCGTCCAGCGTCTGCTCATTGTCCAGCTGCGCAGCCACCATCTTGGCTACATCCAGCACGCTGCCACCCCCGACCCCTATCACAATGTCCGGATCAAAAGGGCCGGCCTGCAGCATCAGCTGTTGAAAGTCGGCATAGGTAGGCTCCTGTACGATCCCCGTATGGACAAAGACAGACACTCCCTTTGCCTCCAGGTCCGAAACAAGCCCCTGTATAGCCTCCAACAACGGCGTGATCGTCACGACAAACACCCGCGACGGCCGCATCAGCTCACCGGCCGGCCGTAGCCCCATTACTTCACCCGCAAGCCCGCTCAGCGAGCCATTGCCAAATACCAGTTTTCCCGGAAAATATATCTGCATCATATAGGTGGATCAAGTGGCATTTTTGCCTTTACCAAGCGACTGGTCTGCACCGGCTGGATCCCCAACCGCTCACACCAGCCCAAAAAACTATTGTGTATGTCATCCAGCGTCTCCTTCTGCTGCTTCGTCAGCTCCAGCGCATGCGCCCGGCTGATAGTACGAACCGGAAGACCCCTCTTCTGTAAAAAGTATTTGGCGCTCATCGGGTACGCAACATGGATCAGCGGGTCCACCCGGCTTAGCTCGCCCTGCAGCCATCGGACATCATCCTGCCGTTCCGGATCATTGGCATGTTCGACCATCCAGACAAGGATCTCCGGATAAAAATTTCCGGAGATAGAAGACATGCCCCTGGCGCCCATCTGAAGCGAATACATGGCATTCGGCGTATGTGCATCATAAAATTCCAGCGCATTCGTACCGGCATTCACCACATCCAGTTTTGCCTTTACCTTCTCCAGGTCGATCGATGTGTCCTTATGATATACAAGCCGGCCTGTATCCAGCAAGGTCTTGAATACCTGCGGCGTGATGATCCGCTTATACGGAGCAGGACATTCATACAAACCCATCGGGATCGGAATCTTTTGCGTCAGCCTGAACATCTTTTCGAAGTTCCTGAGCAACACCTCATCACCGTCTTCCACATTCGCAAAATGACCGGTGATCAGGATCACCGCATCGATACCCGTGTCATAGATCCGACCCGCAAAATCGGCCTTGTCATCTATCGTCAGACCAAAAGAGCCCGTAGCCACTATCGGTACACGCCCATCCACCGCACGAACGACATGCCGGGTCAGCTCCAGCCTTTCATCCTCGCTGATACTGTACATTTCACTGCTGAGACAGTTGGCAAAAAAACCTTTGACACCCGCCGCCAGGTAAAATTCCACCAGCGTCGACACAACGTCCAGATCAACCTTCGCCTTCAGATTGAAAGGGGTGATCATCACCGGGACAAATTTCTTCCCTATCGTATCCATAAAACCTCCTTTTATTTTTTAACTGGTGGCCGGACTTAGTCCAGTTTCGGCCAGCTACCGTTTTCTATTTTTTTCGTTTTCAGTTTGGACGGATCGATCTCCACATATTTTATCTTCTTTCGATGCCAGGTATAGACGATGTGTACCATGCCATCCGAGGATTGAATGACCGAAGGATAAGAATACTGACCGGTGTGATCGTCCTCCAGCACAAGGGCCGCCTCCCAGGTCTTACCATCAGACGAGACAGCCACGTTCAGTGGCGAACGCTCCCCCTTCGACTTTCCGGCCGGCGGCAGAACATGATTGTATACCAATAGCTGGCGGCCATCCCGCAGTGTCACGCCATCCAGACCCGAATTATTATTCGGCAGACCCGTAGCCGCCAAAGCCGACCAGGTCAACCCGCCATCCTTCGATTCCGTAGATACAATAGCCCTGTTCTGCGTCCTGCTCAACGCCTGTAGTGTTCCATTTTTATGAAGAAGAATAGTGGGTTGAATAGCCTTCCACTCCGGCGAAGCCGCAACTTCCCCCGCCATTTTCCAATTACTCTTCCCATCAAACAGTTCAAAATGAATATGCCATCCATTCCCTTCCACACTCGTAGGACAGAGCAGCGTCCCATTGCCCAACGCCACCGGCTTATTCTTTATAGGTCCTAAAAATCCTTCCGGCAAAGCCTCCGGCTTCGACCAGTTCACCCCGCCATCCTTCGACCGGATCAGCCACCCCTTCCACTTGGCCGGGCTCGGCCCTATCTTATAAAAAAGCAAAAGCTCCCCGGCAGGCACCTGGTACAACACCGGGTTCCAGCAGGCATATCTCAGTGTATCATTCTGTACTCCATTCGCTACATTGACAGGCGCAGACCATTTCTTCGATCCCTGCCCCTTCCTGCTGACATAGATACAGACATCCGGGTTCCGCTCCTTCGTCCCGCCAAAATACGCGGCCACAAGCCCCCCCGGCGTCTCCGCAATAGTAGCAGCATGACATTCCGGAAAAGATGCTGTGTCATAAAGGAACTCCGCCTTCACTACCGCCCCCGACTGCGCACTCACGCTACCAACACAAAAAAAGATCACAACCGACCAAAAAAGTATCTTCATATTTTTATTTTTTTGCCCCATTCGCCGCCGCAGCCTTCTTCGCCTTCTGCGCGTTGACATAAGCTTTAAATAATTCATGCCAGTTCCTTCCATTACTATTCAAATATTGCTCATTCTTCGTCTTATAGATCTCAAAGATTGCCGAGATCTGTTTCACATTCTTATAATCCACCGCCTGCTCCCGCGCCAGCTGCAGATTCCCCAAAATAACCGCTTCCTCCTGCGCCGTAAGATCAGGTACGATAGCCTTATATCCACGAAGCGTAAAATCGACCTTTCCGATCGTGTATTTATCCAAAATAGCGGCAACCTGCGAATCCGCCAGGTCTTTCCGAAGCCCGCTCATCAGGTCCTCATGAACCGACTTCGGCATAGCTGAATTGGCAATGATCTGCCTGTCCATCGTAGACAACGGTTTTCCAGTAGCCGGATCGATCCCGGCAGGCACAGTCGTATAAGGATGATCATTATTCCAATCCCTGATAGCCTTCAGATGCGTCGCGATCACTGCCGTCACCCGCCCCTCCTTATTAGCATCGTTCAGCTGCAACGATTTCACCCATTCACCGGCCTTCTTTTCCACATCCGCATTCGCTTTAGCAACTCTCGCAGCAGAGTCCGTCTGCGCCATAGCACCTAGGCCAATAAGGCTCATAAAAAATACCATTACTATTTTCATGATTTCAATTTTGATTCAAAATGATAAGTCCCCGATCCGATCTCCCTCATCTTCCCGTCGGGTAAATAAACCTGCGCCCGCACATTCGCCGGAACAACCACATCCCAGATGATCCCCCCATCTTTTTTCCTCCAGCTGCTGCTCACCCTCCCATAAGGCGTGCCATAAGAAGCTTCCGCGAAATTAAGTCCGGCCGGGAACACCGGCTTCATCCTGATCCTCTTAAACCCCGGCGCCGCCGGAGCTATCCCCGCCAGATCCTGGAACATCCACGTCAACAGATCCCCCAGCAGCATAATGTGATTTTGCGAGTTCATCGCCGGATCAGCCGAATCCCCATTCCACAGCTCCCAGATAGTAGTCGCGCCATGTTTAACCATATACCCCCAGCTCGGATAGTCCGTATTACCCGCTATCCGGTATGCCAGATCAGCCCTCCCATACAAGGTCAAACCCCGCATCAGCCATTGCGTCCCGATAACACCCGTGCTGATATGCCCTCCATTACTCTCGATCTTGTCAGTAATATGTTTAAACACCTCCTTCTTCATCGCATCCTGCACCATTCCAAAATACAAGGGCAGCAGGTTCGCCGTCACCGTATTGTTGGAATAATGATCTTCCACAAAAAACTTCTTATTAAAAGCCGCCCTCACCTTCTCCTCCTCCGCCGCAAACGCCGCAGCATCAGCGCTCACATGCAATAGCCCCGCAAATTGCCGCATCAACCCCAGCAAATGATAATAATAGGCCGTCGCGATCAGCTGCCCATCCGTATTCCGCGTAGAGTCCTTCGAATGGATCAATTCCGGCGACTCCGGCGGGACACACCAGTCCCCATATTTATCTTTGGTAATAATTCCGTCTTTCTCATATTTGCCGCTCATATATTGCAGCCACTTCTTCATCGAAGCATAATGCAATTGAATAGGCCGGACATCCCCATACTGGTTGTACAGCATATCCGCTACCAGGATATATACCCCCGGCCAGGTCATATTGTCGCTGTAATAATTCCAATATGCCGGGGCTACATCCGGCAATTGCCCATCCTGCTTCTGCGATTCCTCGATATCCTCCAGCCACTTCGCATATAGCGTTCCGTTATTGAATAAATAACTTTCTCCAAGCGACCCCGTCGCTCTGTCCCCCAACCACGGCATCCGTTCATTCCGCTGAGGACAATCCACCGGCATGCCCTTATAATTGGAATTGATCCCCCACCACGCATTCCGGAACAGCTGATTCACTATCGTATCAGAACAATGGAACTCCCCGACATTCGCCAGGTCATCATAGACCACCTGCCCTTCAAAATCTCCAGGGCCGGGCCGCCCCGGGTATCCAATGATCTCCACATACCGGAACCCATGAAAAACAAACACCGGATGCCACACCTCTTCCCCACCGCCTTTCAATGTATACTTGTCCGTCACCTTGGCGTCCCGGAGATTCGCTGTATAAAGAGACCCATCCTTTTTCAAGGTCTCCGCAAAGCGCAACACAACCTGCTGTCCCCTCGAACCACGAACTTTCATTTGCACCCATCCCGCCATGTTCTGCCCCATATCCAATATCCAGGTTCCATCCCTCCCTTCCTTTATCCCAACAGGTTTAATAGTCGTCATCACCTTTATCGGCGGATCCATCTGCGCGACAAGCCTTCCCCCCGGCGCCGCTACCAGCTGCGGCTTCATCCAATTTCCCAATTCCTTCCTCGCATCATATTCCTCCCCATCATATTCATTATTCGACCGGATAGGCCCATCCGCCGTAAACCTCCAGCTTGTATCACTCACGATCACTCTCCGCTGACCCTTGTTATCGATAATCTCCAGTTGCAGCAGTAACTTCGGAAAACCAAACTCCTTTATCTTCTTCGGCTTATACTTCGGCCGCATAGTAAAAAACCGGCCATTCCCCAATACCACATCCATCACATTCTTCCCGCTGCTACATTCCTCTGTGACATCATATGTATTGTAGGTTACCGATTTTGTATAGTCCGTCGGAGCCTGTGCCAGCACCTGGTCACCAATCGCCTTTCCGTTCACCGAAACGATATAATGACCCGGTCCCGCAATATATAGCATGGCTTTCCGGATAGAACCGCCCGCATCCCAGGTCTTCCTGTAATACCGCGCCGACAGTCTCGAGAATTTTGACACACTATCCCACGCAAATCCCTGGTCATACCCGATCCACTTCCCCTTCCAGTCAGACACACTCAACAACCCCATGCTCCAATACGCAGGCTTGCTCCAGCCGCTCATCCCCGCACTGGTCCAAACCTTTACCTTCCAGTAACAAGCCATCCGGCTCTTCAGCGGCAAACCCGCATAGGCGATCAGGACACTTTCATCACTGCCCACCTTCCCCGAATTCCAAAGATCACCCATGTCCTTCGCCAGCTTTTCCTCCGACGACGCAACAATTACCTGCCAGGCCGTTTGTTTCAACCCTGCATCTCCTCCCGCCTGCCTCACTCCGCTCTGCTCCCCGATTATCTGCCAGCTAAGTCTCGGCCGCAGCACATCGATACCCTCCGGGTTCGTCCGCTGTTCACAAGACAGCTTCCCCACCTCTTGTGCAGATACCTGCCCAAAAATCAATAAAAACAATATGATAAAGTACCTTCTCATTTCCCCGAAAAATTAAAATATAGCGTGATCACCTTCGCATAGTCCTTACTCTTCCCATAATCATAATACATATTCTTCTCACCCGAAGGCCCCAGCTTCTCCGGCTTCTGCGATTTCGTTCCAATCGCCGGTATCCCCTGCATAAAAGAAATATTCCCCCTGGGAAACTCCGGAGCCGTATTATAGGTCTTAGCAGGCTCCGCCGGCGTGAACAGTCTCAGATATACATCCTCGTTAGCACATACCACTGTAAAAGGCTGCTCAGACGTCTGTAATCTCATCCAATAGAAGTTGGAGAAATACCCCTTGAACTCCGGATAGATACATTCCCCCTGACCGGTTATCGTATTATTATACGCCTTGTCCCATACACCCAGCGTCACTCCCTGCATCCGGTTCTTCCAGACCCTGTACGGCCCATTCCCCATCCAGCTCACCCCCTTTACTAGTTTTTCAGGATAAGAAAAGTTGATCCCCAGCAAATTATATTCATAGTCCGGCGCGAAATAATGTATCTCCATTTTCAGCCAGCCAGATGGATACATCGTCCACTTCAGCTGTTGAACAAGGCTTTGTTTTGTATAAGAGGCTTCCAGCACCACATTCTTCCCCTCCATCCGCGACACCAGCTGCTGAAACTCACCAGCCCCCGCCGCCAGAGTTGGCCCATCCGCAAATGGCACCACACCCCGCGCATTCGTGACACTTCTCAACAACCCGCTTGCACGTCCAAATACCGCCTTCACCCCATTCGCACTCAATGTATAGCTCGTGTCCGCCATCATAACAGTCGCCGCCGCAGCACCAACCGTATCCACAACCCGGGCCGCTACCACTGCCGGTAAAACTATCGGCCAGGTCCATGTATAGATCTCACGGCCATAAGGATCCGTAGCAGTCACCGACAGCACATCGTAATTCTTCCAATTCGCCGGCAAAGACAAACGTAACACCCCTTTTTGCCCCGGCAAAATGTTCGGCGCATCCACCGCCCCCGCAACCCCAGCCATGGCCGATGTTCCCGGCCCCTTCGTCGGCGTAAGCCGGTATGAGAACTTACACTGATCCAGATCCGTATAAAAAAACCGGTTCTCCACAACAAACTTTCCATCAAACGCCGCCGTGATCTCCCGGCGATCGATCTTTACAGGCGCCCAAACTTCCTTCACCGCATAGTAATTGCCCTCTTTCTCCCGATGAGGCCCCAATATCCCGTCCGGACCATGATCCTTATCCGTATCCAGCGAGTCTTTCCGGTCCGTACGAACAACAGCCTCATCAGAAAAATCCCACAAAAAGCCTCCCGCAGACAGCGGCTCATTCCACATCAGCTCCCAGAAATCGGAGAGCCCTGCCCCATGCCCGCCGTCATACAGACCATGAAGGAACTCCGTCGGGAACACAATATCATGCCCATGCCAATAAGTCCCATTGCCATAGTCATAGTTGATATAATGCTGTGTATCCGTATGACGAAACACCGCCCAGGGATGTATCAGCGGCCGCCCCTGTACATCGTACCGGTCAAACAACGGGTCAAGATCGAAATTGAACCCTCCCTCATTACCATTATCCCAGACGACAATGCTGGGATGATTCACATCCTTTTCGATCATCTCCTTCACCAATATAGATCCCACTTCCGTATCATAAGCATGATGCCAGCCCGTCAGCTCATCCAGCACAAACAATCCAAGCGAATCACAAAGATCCAGGAAGGATTCGTCAGGCGGATAATGAGACATCCGGACCGCATTCATGTTCATATCCTTTATCATTTGTACATCCAGCAGATTCAACCCCGCACTCAATGTCCTTCCCGATTCCGGCCAGAAAGAATGACGACAGATCCCTTTGAATTTGATCTTGACACCATTCACATAGATACCATCCCGCTCCCTTAATTCCACCGTTCTGAATCCTATCCGTCTTTCGACCCTGTGAATTTCCACGCCCCCTCCCGATAAAACATACACTACCTTATACAAATGCGGAGCCTCCGGCGTCCAGGTCTGCGGCGCGGATATGGCGCCTTTCAGCCGAACCACCGTATCACCCCAATGCACATCCGCCGAAAAAGGTTCCCCCACTTTCTCCCCAGCCAGCGTATAGACCTGCCCCGTCAGCTTGTTAGCGCTTTTTATCCCCCCCAGTTTCAATACTGCCGTCACCTGCCCGTCCGCCTTTGCATCGACAGCATCTGCACTGATATGCTGCTGTGGCATCGCCTCCAGGAATACCGGCCGGTAAATGCCGCCAAAAACCCAAAAGTCACAATGACGTTCCGCCATATTCACCGACTTGTTAGCCGATTCCTTGCTCACCGTCACCTCCAGCAAATTCTCGCGGCCATATCTTAACAGACCCGATATGTCATACTTGAACCGGTAAAACGATCCCTGATGTACCCGGCCCGCCGACTTCCCGTTGATCTTCACCTCCGTATCGGTCATGCTCCCGTCAAAAACAATATTCACCACCCGCCCTTTCCATCCCGCCGGCACTTCAAATTTATATTTATACATCCCCTTTTCATGCCCCCTCAAAGAGTCTTTATCCAGCCCATAGTTGTATTTCCCAAATCCCTGTAACTCCCAGTTGGAGGGTACCGGTATTGACGTCCACTTCCCCGAGTTCTGCCCCTCCGTACAATAGAAGGGCCAGTTCACCGTATGATCATTGCCCGTCCCCGACAGATATACCTTTTCCGTACCCTGCGCAAATACGCCAACAGGCAATAGGAATGCTATAAAAAATATTATTCTCATCTTTCGTTATTTACCCGGAAAGGCATCGCCGGTAACCCTTCCTTATTAAATAAATTAGGCTGTGCCGCTTCATTCCAGCCAAAACGTACCGCCACCGGAGTTTTCACGCCTCTGGCCGATACGATCACTTTACCATTACCGTCAAGCTTCGCCGCTCCCTTCACATATTGACCATCCATCCCCGCGACCTCAAACCAGTCCAATGGCCGTCCATCATGACTAACCAAGCCACTTCCCACTTCCACAAAACTCAATTCTATCTTACGCCCTTTTATTTGCATACTCTTATACACCGGTCCCGAATACACACCCGGCTGACCATAATCTTTTGCCAAAGCCCACAGCGCCAATCGCCTGCCGATCTCCCATTTATACGCCGGATGAAGATCCTGCAGGCTATCCACCAGGTCCGAAGTGACAACCATTCCCGTATGCGGCAATGCCAATGCCTTCTCCTGCGCGCCCCAAAATGCCGCCTCCGATTCCGGCGTATGCGCCTGCCCCCCACCATTGCTATGCGAATAATAGAATGGCGCTATCTGCACAAAATAAAAGGGCAGTTCATCACTTCCCCAAAGCCCCCGCCAGCTCTCGATCAATGTCTTCATCTTCTGCGGATATCGCAGCGTATCATTCATAAAACAATTTGTCTCCCCCTGGTACCAGCAAAATCCCTTTAACGCATACGGTGCCAGCGGCTTTACCATCGTCAAAAAAAACTTTCCCCGCAATGCGGCAGTATCGGCCCCTTCGCCACCCGGTAAATAAGGCTCTATCGCACTCCCCGGCACCGCATTCGCAATCACCCCGATCGGCACGTGCAGCTTATTATACAATTCCTTCGCAAAAAAATACCCCGGCGCCGAGAAGTCGCGCAGCGGCGCACCGGCAGCCGTATCCCAGGCCCGTCGTATATTCTTCGTGTCAGGCTTGCTGTAATTCGTCCTGACCAAAAAGATCCGGATATTTGGATTATCCGCCTTCTCCAATTCATTCTCCGGCCCCGCCCCATGCGCCGCCTTCTCAAACTTACTATTCTTCCGCATGCTATATTCCATATTGGACTGACCACTGCAAAGCCAGACCTCTCCAACCAACACATTGGTAAAAACCTGTCGCACCCCACTCCCTTCCTCCACCTCCATTTCCCTGCCCTCCGCACTCGCTTCCATCGGATCAAGCTCAACCCTCCAATTCCCCTTCCCATCCGCCATCCCTTTTTTCTCCTGCCCGCCAAACCGCACCAGCACAGCAGACCCCGGCGCCGCCACACCCCAGACCGGCACCTTCCTGTCGCGCTGCAATACCATATTGTTCTCAAAGATCTTCGGCATCGAAAACGGCGCCGAAGCCGCCGCAGCATCCACTCCCTTCAACCATATCGCATAAGACCACACCGCCGCATTACTATCCGGCTTATGCGCCGCATCCCGGTACCACTTCCCGATATTCGCAAAAGGATACACCGGCATCTCAACCTTCTTCCCGCTCTTCAGCACCAACGACACGGCATACCCCGGCCCCAATGTCTCCCCATCCGGCGCCGGCAATTTCCTCAACCCCGATACCGGAGCCACCACATATCGTGCGCTATCCATCCCATGATGTGAAAAATCCGCCGTATCCCCTTTATACCAGACATCATCCGCCGCATATACCACCGGCCCGCGAACCAACGCAACAGGCTCATCGGGATCAGCGGAAGTTTTATACGGCTTCCTGTCCGCCGTCCGCAAATAATGCGCATGCTTCACCCACTTCAATTCCATCGGCAGGTCCAGCGTAATTTTATCCCCGCGTTTCCAAACCCGTTTTATCACCGCATAGTGTCCCGGCCCCACACCCCCTACCACCACTCCATTAACTGCAACTACCGGTGCATTACACCAGGCCGGCATCCGAATGTTGACAGTGAAAGACTTCGGTGCAGCCGGGTCAATGGCGATCGCCACCTTTCCATCCTGCGGATATTCCGTCTCCTGGCTCACCTTCACCTTCCCCACTACAAAAGAAGACGGTATAAATTGATTGATATAGATACCTCCGTTTACACCCGTTCCATAAATAAACCCCGGCAACATCGCCAGCAACCGCTGACCGCTGCTCATACAACAGTCCGGCTCCCGGTAATACCCTCTCGGCGTAACTCCATTCGGCGGCGTAAAATAATGGTTCGCATCCCCATCGATCGTCTGCTCCGCAAACACCTGGTTCCATAGGATCCTTTCAATGGCATCGGCATATTTCGTATCCCCACTCAACTCCAGCAAATACTCCGACAATTGCATCCACGACATCGTAGCACAGGTCTCCATCATCTCACCCGTCAGCGGTTTTACATAGTCCCGCTCATAATGCTCTCCTACGCTAACCCCACCCGTAATATATAGTTGCCGCGCAGCAACATCTTTCCATGCTCCCACAACCTTCCGCAGATAAGACGTATCGCCGCTGACCTGGTACATCCGCAGCAACCCCAAAAAGTTCATTTGAAAAGTATGCGTGTGCACATAAGGCTGAATTTTATCGATCGTCATCTCGCCCGAAGCCACCTTGTCAAGGTTCGAATAAGCATCCCACCCGCTCCATTTATCAATATTCCCCACCACCCACTTACACCAGTCAAAATATCGCCGGTCACCACTCAGCTGGTACAGCCTCGTCATCGGGTCGATCAGCAAAGTACCCTCCCACGAATAGTGGATACTATGCCCGGCGATTTCCGAATGCATCGTCCCCTTCAGGGTCTTCCCCTTGTTCTCCGGATCATGCACCGCCGAAGGCCAGAACTCTGCCTTCCCCGGACCGATATGATTGACAAAATAGTCCCCCAGCCGCTTCGCAGCCTGCAGCCCCTTCGGATCATGCCACACGGCATAAGCCGTCAGCAAAGCATGCTGCAAAAAATAAAGCTCATAAGCATCCATACCCCGCAAAGGTTTCCCGGCAGTACGCACCGCAGCAGAAGTGATCCCAACATATCCATCTGCCGCCTGCGACTTCAAAACACGCTGATACATGTTCCGCGCTTTCGCCTCCAACGCCGCATCATGCGTCCGCGCCGAACTAAGAATAGCTGCTTCCAGCCATTTCCCCGGCTGCTCCCCCTGTCTCCAGTCCCAGGCCGTAAAATCACGCGCCTCTATCATCCCCACATACTTCTCTATCGGAAACGTCCTGATATAATTAGCCTGATTCTTAGCGATCCGGTTCCCCGCAAAACCACCCACACCCACCACATTCGTAGCCGGCACCGAAACCTCCACATCAGATACCTTTTGCCCCAGCGCCACAGCAGTAACAAAACAAAATAATATACTCCCAACAATCCTCATCGGCTCGTCTTTAAATATTGAATACTATATACCGCCGCTGGCACCTTATCGCCCGCATGCGGCAGATCCTCAAAAGCTTCCGCAGGCGCATCCGCCGTCGGATAATGCCGCGCCTCACCCGTGCGGAACACGATATGTCCAAAACTAAGCACCGGTGAAAAAAACAGCTGCGTCACCATGTCCTTCCCATTTACATTCACCGTATACATCCGCGTATCCATATCCAGCGAGACACGGATCACATAGGTCTCACCGGCTTTATATTTCAAAATATTCTTCACCCGCGCGCCCGCCTTCGTGATCAGCATACTATCCGCACCAAAGCTGAGCCGCATCGCCGGAATATTCTTCTCGTCCTGGAATTCGATCTGTAATTCCCCATGATCCGCCTGCCCAGGCGTCACCGAAAATTCCGCGTGCATCTTCCGCGCAGCAGGAAACACCCGTTCCGCCTTCGCAAAATCATACGGGTCCTCATCCTTCATTATCAAACACCGGCCCCCGGACGCAGCAGCACCAACCTTCACCGGCGCCCACAACGGACTATATATATTCCAGTTCTGCAGTTCCTTCCCCGCCGGCAGCTGATCAAAGACATCATTCACATCCGCACTCACCGTCGCCGTCACAGGCACAGGGATCGTACTCACCCATATGTCCTCCTTGTTCATACTATACGTGATCCAGATCTTCCCATCCGGCGGCACCCCATTCCCTTCCACGATCCCCCGCGTATATTGAGGACCATAGTTTTTATACGCCCCGCCATAACGCGCCGCAGAGATCTCCCCCTGCACCAGCATCAAATTCGTATAATCCAGCCCATCCTTGCTCGCAGAGATAGCCAGCGGCCACCGAAACTCAGAAGGGTTATACACCGTAACAAAAGACCCGTCAGATACCTTCTGCCCCCAGATCTTCGCATTCGCATTCACAAAATGCGGAGCCCGCCTGACAGCGCTCCAGGTCCTGCCTTCATCATGGCTGATCCCCGTCAGTGCATTCTTCCAAAGCCCTATGACCCGCCCATCGGGAAGGTGATAGAAGTTAAACGCCTTGTAGTCCTTATGCAGCGGTATCAAAGGATCTTTTCTATCCGTCTCCTCCACCCATTGCATCATCATCAGCGGAGTCGCCATCAGTTCATTACAGTCAGCCACAAACCCCTTATCCGTACTCGAAGTATAAAAAGGATAAGAGGTATTTGACACATTCCACGCCGGATTATAATGCAGAAAATAGATAGGCCCGAAACTTCCATCCGCATTCACCTCCCGGACGACACGGCCAATCCCCTTCCCGTCATTGGGATCGTCATGCGGATCAAGACAAATGCCATAAAACCCCAACACCAGCAGCCGGTTATACTTAGATACATAAAACCCCATCCGCTGATGCATCACCGCAAACAAGTCCTTCGCCACTCCCGGATGCCCCTCTTTGGTAGTTCCATCCGGCACCCGGTACGGCGGAAAAATGACCACCGGCTTCGACCAGCTATACCCATCCGCCGAACTCAGCAACAGCGTCTGCCCCGGCGGAATACTCTCACCAACCTTATCGCTCAGATATTCTAAATAAAATTTCTTATTCCAGTAGGCCAGCATCGGTGCATGATTATACGTCCATCCCGATCCCTCGGCTAATTCCGGATGTTCGCGGTTAGCTCGCAGCACCTGCATATTATGAACCCCCACCACAGGCGCCAGCTGCCCATGATGATAGTCGACATTCGAGATCGTCGTCCCGCTATAATGCACAATATCCTGCGCCCGCATTGCCACAACTCCAGCCAGCAATACCAGCGTTATTATAAACTTCTTCTTCATAGTATTATAATTTAACCGCCTGCATCCAGGCTTCTGCCATCAGTCTGGCCCCGGCCAGACTGGGGTGCACTCCATCAATAGTCCAGTAAGAACCCGGCGCCGACTTCATCGCCTTTTCATAGACGGTCTGGTAAGGCACAAATACAGCCCCATAACTATCCGCGATCTCCCGCGCAGCAGCACGATATTCATTAAAGACCGGATACCATTTGTCATCCACCGCCTTCACGCCATTGATAGCATAAGGTTCCCCAATAATTAGTTTTACCGAAGGCAACGCCCCTTTCGTCCTATCCAGCAGCTTCTTGTAGTCATCCCTGTACGTTTCTATCGTACCCTTATAGCCGTTGACCAGCGTATGCCAGAAATCATTCACCCCAACCAGTATGCTCAGTACCGTTGGCTTCAGGGCCAGACAATCCGCATCCCAGCGCTCCGCCAGCTGATACACCTTATTCCCGCTGATCCCCCTGTTGTAGACCTGGAGATTCTTCCCCGCTCCACGATACAGTAATTCGCCGGCCGCAAAAAAAGGATAGCTGTTCCCCAACGCCGACTGACTGTTCGGCGCCAGATCATCTTTCTTCCGATGGGCATCCGTAATAGAGTCCCCCTGGAAAAGAATGATATCTTCATTGGATAAAGCGATCCGCTTCGATCCCGAAGGCATCGCAGCGCTGACGATCTCCGGTATATTGACAGCAAGCAGGCTTCCCAAAGAAGCCGTTTTCAAAAAATTACGGCGTGTGCTCATGTTTTGATTTTTTTAGTCTTTCCAGTGTTTCCCTGTCGATGACCACTACAGTACCATGCTTATGACCGGCAGGAACATCCACCTCCGCAGAAGCATCCGTGAAGGTCTTAAAGTCGGTGGTTTTTACAGCTCCATATTTCTTATCCCTGTAGCTGTCAAAATAAATATAATATTCATCCCCTACGGCTGCAACACTCGGTCCCTCCGTAAACTCCGGCGTAAAAGCCTTCGAGTCATCATGATAAGGCCCCGAAGCCCTGTCGCTGAAAGCGACCTTGATATTCCGCTGCAGTCTCGTATTGTCCTTAAAAACCAGCACAAAATCATGTGCACTTCGCTCAACGATCATCGCATCGATCACACTATACCCCGGATCAAAGAACAGCCTCGTCGGGCTGTACTTCTTAAAATCCTTCGTCGTCGTACAATAGAGCCGGTGATTATTCTTCTCATCCTCCATCCCCTTAGGGAACCGGAGTGGGATGGTAGTAGCCCAGACAATAATAAACTGCGCACTGTCCTTTTCATAAAAGATCTCCGGCGCCCAGACATTAAAAGCATCAGCCTCCTTCGCCATCACCGGTACAAACTGCTGTTTGCTCCAATGAATAAGATCCTTCGATGAGGCATACCCAAACCCCTTGTCCCCATTCCAGCCGCAGGTCCATACCAGGCGCCAGACACCATCCGGCCCCACAGCCATGGAAGGGTCCCGCATCAGTTTCTTCTCCCCGATCGCCGGCTTCAGCCACGACCCGCCAAGATCGGTCCAGTGCTTGCCATCCGTACTCGACAAAAAATAAAGCCCATCCGTCGCCGGCTCGCGAAACGACGTAAAAAGATATGCATTCTTCGACGGCTTGTCCAGCACCAGCACCCAATCATTCCCCGGAGCCGGCTTCCCCGGCGGGTCAAAGGTCAGCACCTTGTCCCCCGGAAACAATCCTATAGACGACCAGCTCCCATCCCTCGGATTATACCACGATGCCTCCACTTGCGGCAGCCTCAGCCTCGCAGCCTTCACCTTCAGCCGGCGGCCCGTATACGTATAGATAAAAGCATATTGTTTTCCCCTCGTCCCCAGCACATAGTCATATTTCTCACCCTGGTTGGCAACCAGGGACTGATCAGGCACCCGTTCAAAATACGGTCTCGAGAGCATCAGCTTCTTCAAATAGACCATCTGCCCCGCACCCTGATCATTCATCGCCTCGAACCACGGCGCTTTCGCGCCATAGGCGCTGCCCTTGTCCGTCGGCCGCAGCATCTGCATCACGGAGTTGTTTCCATAGGTGTATCCGCACGCGCCGGCAAACACCGACCAGTAGCCATAACGCCTGACGTCATCCGCCCCCCACCTCGGCGCCAGCGTATCATGCAGCCCATGCGGGATCCCCTCGTAAGAAGGTTCCGCATCCAATACCGGCTTCACCGGCTTCTTCTGATAGTCCACATTGATATATCGCCAGTTATCCTCCCCGTAATTCGGGTCATCCGCAACCGTATCCTGCTCATAGCTTTTATGCCCCGATTGTATGCTGTTAAAGTCCAGCCAGGCCTGCTGCTGAAACCAAAAGGAAGAAGAGGACCTCCCCCGCGGATGAAACGTTATCAGGTGATTGCGATCCTGCGCCCGCAACTCAGCCCCAATCGCATTCCATGTCTCCTGGTAGTCACTCCCCTTGATATCCCCACCATTCATCCAGATGATATTTGTCTTGTTCTTATACCTCGAAGCCAGAAAGCCCGCATAAGCTTTTCCTTGCGCAGGAGTGATCTTCCCCGCCTTGACGACACCTCCCCAGACCGGAACCAGCGCCACATAGAGCCCCTTCGCCGCAGCCTTGTCCACCACATAGTCCACCTGGTCCCAGTATCCACCCGGCTTCGGTGTCGCCAGGTTCTTCCCCGCCAATGCAGAGTCACCATATACGTTCGTATCGGTAAGCCCATGCACCACCATCACCTGGATGACAGTAAATCCTTTCTTGCTCCTATCTTCCAGGTACTGCTCTGTCTGCTCCCGTGTAAGACGCGTCAATAACAGCCAGCCCGTGTCCCCCAGCCAGAAAAAAGGCTCCCCTTTTGCCGTCCTGAAATACCGGCCATTCTCCGATACTTGCAGCCCCGGCAGTTCCTGCTCCCTTGCCACCATCGATGCCAATAATAATATAGCTATTAGTATAGTCCGCATATTGTTATTTCGTTATCCATAATACAGCCTTCCCCGGCACCTCTCCCCCTTCGACAACCGTAGCATCACCCATCTTTCCCGTCTGCGCATCCAATCTCACCACCTTACATTTTCCACTCAATTTCACCGTCTCAGCACCAACAGCATAAACAATATATTCCCCATTCTTATTCCCCAGCGCGTGCAGCCCACCAAACTCGACCGGCAACATCGTAGCTGCAGCTCTCAAAAATCCCGCATCACTCACCGGCACATTGGCCAGTGACCCGCCACCCATAAATACCGCCCAGCCAAAGTTATCACAACCCTCCGCTGAATATAGCACCGCCTTCGCCGGATAACGCAGCCGGTACTCGCTCACCGCCTTGTATACCGATTCAAAAGACGGTCTCTTTGGTTTCAACAGCCGCTCATGCTGACGCGGAGCGAGACTCTGCCCGCCCAACGGCGCATAGAGCTTTCCACTCTCCTCATAATACCAATACCGAATGTCGATGACATCCACCACAGCCGCTCTCTTCGCGTCGGCGAGGATAGCGTCCTGCACATCCTTCGTCGTACTAAGACCAATGGTCTCGCGCCTTCCCTTTTCCTGCTCCCACTGATGGATATTGTCCAGCCAGAACTGGACAAAATGCAATGGCCCCGTGAACTCCGCACCGATCAGTTGTATGACCCCCGTATTCGAAGAGAAGTTATCCAGGCACTGACGGATAAAAGCCCGGTGCAAAACTTTACGCGTAGCATTTGTCGTATCATAGAAGGGCGCAGCCATAAAGATCCGCTTGTCGCCCGCAAACGGAGGCGGCTCAGGAAATCCCGTATTATTGATATTGTTGGCAGGCCGCCAGGGGAAATCGACATAGTGCGCACCCGCTTCTATTATATTATGCTGGAAATAATTCTGATGTATCAGCACCAGCCCCTTCCCATCGGCAAGATCGGCAAAGGTCCGCAGCCGCGACCAGTAATAAGCATTGTACTTCGTAAGATCATACTTGCTAAGCCCATCCCAGGCCGTATCCTTCCCGCTCCGCGCAAACGGCAGCTCATAGAAAGGCGGCCATACATCCCCGTCCAGTCGCCTGATCCGTTCATGATCATCCCGCCGCCGCTCGTACCAGAGACCATAGTTGTGATCCAGGGCAATGATATGACGATCACGCATCGTATCCGTCAACGCAGACAGGTCATCGGTCAACCCCGTCCCCGTCCTGCCCGGCACCCAACGCGTAATGGCAGGCTTCGCCTCAGCCACCCCATACGGACGCACCGTCCCCGTCCACCACGGCTCATAATCCCGCCTGCCCGCGAGCACGCTTTCGCCCCTTACCAACCATCCATTCATTAATTTCATTGGCGCCGCCTTCAGCGCCATTTTTTTAGAAAGCACCGGCACTTTATAAACACTAATTGCATTTTTACCAGCCACCGGTATCGGGTTCCTCACCGCAGCCTGGTCGATCCATTCGGTCATCTGTACCCGCGGTTTCTTCGACAAGGCGATCAGCGCCGCAGCCTGCTCCACCGTAGGACTGCTCGACGCTTCCGATTCCATCGGCAGGATCTGCCCTCTCTTCGCAACCTCGGCTTTCAAGCCCTCCGCAGATTGTCCCCCACGTTGTCCTAATCGCTCCGCTAATTGCGTATAATAAAAGCTCCTTGGCTGTATCGTCGAATTTGATTCATTCCAGTATCCATCCCCGCCAAACTGCGCCCACGATCCATATGACCAGTTCTGCGCACCCGGCGGCCGGTAACAGTTGATCCTGGCGGCCGTACAGTTCCAGAAAAGACTGTTCGCCGCACACCAGCCCGCACCCTGCCCATCCTGCTCCCGGTTGCCATAACTTAAGACCTGTGCGTCCACATTCACGACATCAAAGAGAATACCCGACGCCCAGCTGTCTATCGCACCGCTGATACTATAAGGATAATAAGATTGACATTGTACAAAGGCATTCGGACCCGGCGCGCAATAGCCCACCGAAAAATCATGAAAAGCCCTCTCGGAATAAAGCCGCTGGAACAGCGTCTGCCCCCCCATCGTAATAAAAGCATTTCTCCGCTGCCCCCCTATCTCGGATATAGGCGACAGATATTTACAGTCCTCCACCGTCACCCGGTTCGCCGTCTCCAGCACGTCTACCGCCGAGCCCGCAAAATGCTCGACGATCACCTGCCTTACCCAGGCATCGGACAGATTTTCCATCGTGATCGCCATCCAGCTATGCGCCTCATCCTTTGGATTATGCACATCATAGACCGACCGGCAACGCAGATTTTCAATTCCCACATTCTCGATACGACCCGGCCAATGATACACCGCCACCTTTCCACCGCCATAGGCCGTATCCAGCGCAGTCGTCAGAGGCGCATCAAGTGTAATTCCATCCCCATCTACCGCCATAACCCGGCGATCCCAATATACATCCCGCTGCCCCGGCTTCCACCCCAATGCCGAGATCCCCCCGCCAAAGGTTTCCATACCCAATAATTTGATCCACTCCGCCGTCGAGGGACGATGCACAAGAACACGATCCCCAATTTGAAAAGTTCCCGCCACCCGCAAATGCATCGCATTCACCGGAACATACCCATCCACAACATTCACCTCCTTCTCCATTTCCCGGTCATTCACACCCGCAACCCGTATCAAAGTCCTTCTGTCCGTTCCCGTCGCCAGCAACGTAGTTGCATTCATCCCACTCCCCCGCAATACCACACCCGACGCCTTGATCAAAAGACTCCCCGACACTTCATAAACACCCTTCTCCAGCAACACAGCTCCCCGGAACCCCGACGCATCCATCGGGAGAGACCCTACATGATCCAGGGCCCGCTGAATACGAAAAGTCGCGTCACCGGCCCCGGAGGGAACAATGACGCGAACAGTTACATTTGGTATGGCGGAGTCTCCGCCCTTATATCCACTATAAGAAAAATCTGGTATCCGATCTCCCTTCTCATCCGGTGTATACACCAGGTGCCCCCCCTTCCAGGCCACCGGTGGCGGTGGCTCCGGAGCCTTTGCTTTCTTCTGAGCCATCGCAGGGCAGGACAATAATAATACAGCGGCTAAAAAAGCGCTCGTAAATGCAGACATGAATCCTTATTTTGTTGGTTTCTCACCTTTCAGCGCAAGCGTGTTAAGATATACTTCAATATTCGAATACCCACCCCCATTCACCGCCGGCTTAGCCGAGTCATCCCGGTTCTTTGGGTTCAGACCATGCTGGATCTCCCAGGCATCAGGCAATCCGTCATTATCCGAGTCCTTGTATGGCGTTCCGCTATAGTTCGGATAACCGCCGACCTCGAAGATCTCCGTAACGATCCCCTGCTTATAGGAATCCTTAGGCAATTTACGAACATGGAACTGAGGCAACGAATCCGTATTGACATCTTTATAAGCTATTTTCCCCGTACGGACCTGCTCTACGACCCGCGCATCCACCGCATCCCGCTTTGGCAGCGTGGCCCCAACATTCGTTAATACAAAGTTATAGGCGGCAGTCGCAGAGAGGATCTTCACCGGCGGCATAGGGAAAGGCTTGTCTACCTTCATATAGTCCTTATAGGGACCCGCATCCTTTTCCTCTTCTACCTGTACCCCTCCGGCCCAGTTGTCCTTAGTGATGGCAGGATAGCCATCCATGATGTTGCCTTCGACATAACAACGCCCGAAATATTTCGCCTTGAGCTTGCTCCTTCCGGACTCAGGCTTCAGGATCCGATGCCCTACAGCTTCATTCCGTGGCGTCACCGGACCGGGTTTAAAATAATTATTGATGATATTGAACAGGCTCGTATAGTCTCCGCCATCCATCGACCGGTGATGCCAGTTAAATACCACATTGTTGACGAAGTTAAAGACGCCGTTCCAACCGACAGAGGGATTCCTGCCCGTATTATCCGCCCAGAGATTCCGCACCAGCATACAGTTCTCACCACCCATCGTAGTCCCGAACGCATGGTTCCAGGTATCCAGTGATTCTGCCGATATGGAGTTTTGAATGGTGATATTCACCGTTCCCAGTTTCTCTTCCTTCGATCCGTCCATAGGGTCATACATATGCCGGTACATAGACATGTTCTCATCCAACCCCCAGCTGGTCGACACATGGTCGACGATGACATTGCCCACCGGGTTTCCACCCAGCGCATCGTCACGACGTCCCACATTGGTTTGCCCGCGGCGGAACCGCATATAACGGATGATGACATCATGCGTGTTCACCCAAAAAGATTCCCCGGCTACACAGACCCCGGCACCCGGAGCCGACTGACCTTCGATGCTGATATAGGGAGCCCTGACGATGATCGGGCTGTGCAGGTGAATGATACCCGCCACATTGAAGACCACCACCCGTGCCCCGCCCTGCTCACAGGCCCAGCGCAGCGTACCCGGCCCCGAGTCCTCAAGGCTCGTGACTACATATACTTTGCCGCCATGCCCGCCAAAACTATGCGCCCCCCCGCCTTCCGCACCGGGAAAAGCCAGCATCGGGGACTGTGGCAGATCAGTAGGCCGCGCCGCCCAGGGTATATAAGGCTTGCCATGTTTGGCGTCATTGTCGACTATCGGAAATGCTACCTGCCAGGCAGAGTCGCTCCGCCGGTAGGTCTCTTTCATCAACGCTTCTGTTTGAGCTTTCACATCAGCGGGTATGTCAGGATATTGTGCCGAGGCCGTTTGGGCGATCCCCATCGAGGCTGCCAGCATTGCAAACAGAAAAGATCTATTCTTCATTCTTATCTAATTTTTAAAATCTTCACTACTACTTCAATGGATCAAAAGGACCGCCCCAGGTGTTGTTCTGCTGCAGGTTAACATTGTTCTGCAGTGAGCTCAGCGGAATGCCGAAGAAATAGTCAGCGCTCTGCACCGCCAGCGGATAAGTATCCTGCGTCTGTATGCTCACCGTAAAGTTGGTCGTATACACGTTGTCCAGCGACGCATTGGCTGCCGCATCCCTCGTGCTCAAAAGATAGTCAGTATAAGTAGTATTATTGTTCAGCGTAACGACCATCTTATTCCTCATCTTCCCGTTCAGCGTGCTCTCCAGCAGCTTCCTGCGGCGCAGATCGAAATACCGCTTCCCTTCAAAAGCCAGCTCGATCTGTCTTTCAAACATAATGGCATTTATCATCTGGTCATGATTCATCCCCGCAGCCAGGCCATAAAGACCATCACTGCCGGCCTCGATACCCGCCCTTTTACGGATAGCAATAAGATTCGCATACGCCTCCTGCCCGACGCCCAGGTTACCGATCTCCGCCGCAGACTCCGCCTGGTTCAGCAATACCTCGGCATACCGCATCTCGATCCAGTCGGTTCCCGCTTGAGGGAGAGAGGCAAGGGTCAGCGACGGATCGATCCCCTTGCGCAGGTAAAATCCCGATGCACTGGCGGCAGACTCTGTACTGGCCGTCTTGGTTGGACTGCTCTTCGTGTTGGGATAGAAATAGGTCCAGAGACGATAGGCAGAATTACCGTTAAGCCCCCACGCACAGCCATTATACGCAATGGTCTCGTAGAAACGCGGATCCCTGTTATCAAAGAAGGTCTGCAGGCTGTAGGCATACTTGCTGTTCAACGTGTCCTTCCCGTCTTTCATCGGGAACGCAGCAGCCAGCTCCCAGCTCGGGGTATTGGACCCGCCGCCCGTCGATAGGTACTTCGGTCTGCTGCCGGCGTCGTAGGTCTCATTGTTCTTGTCGTTGTCGACGTCGGAAGTATTGTATTCGGTCACCCACACAGCCTCGGAATTGCGCGGAGTGCTTCCCCCGGCGCTTCCATCTGTCGTCGCCCACATGGTGTAATCCCACTTCTTATAAAGACCAAAACCATTGGCGGAAAGGGTAGCTATGGCCGCCGTACTGGCATCATAAGCCGCCTTCCACCTGCTCACATCATTGCCGGGATTGAACTGGGGGCTCGCCCAGGTCAGCAGCACACGGCCCAGAAAAGCCTGCGCAGCCCCCATCGTGATACGGCCATAGTCGGCATTGTTCCCCCACCAGGTCGGCAGATACGCTATGGCACTGTCCAGGTCCTTCACGATCTGAGTATAAGTCTCGGTAGTCGTATTCCTCGGCAGATTCGCCGCTGCCTTCGCAGCCGGACCGACGGCATCCAGCGGTGTGGTCACCAGCGGTACGCCGCCATACAGCTTCACCAGCTCAAAATAGCGGTAGGCGCGCCAGAAAAATGCCTGCCCGTTAAAATGCCTCTTGACGCTCGGGTCCAGCGTCCCGGCATTCATATTCTGAATGAACATGTTGATCGTCCTTATCTTGAAATAGTTGCCGCTCGTGGCCTGATTACCGATATCCGTCACCAGGTCGTTGGTGACCGTACCCTTTACATAGGGATTGTCCCCAGCCTGCTCATCAGAGATGGACGAATACGATCCCCCCAGAGTGCCCCCCGAATTGCCAAACCAACCGGGCTGGTTCTGGCTATAGATATAGTCTATGTCTAACTTGGCTACGGTCGAATCATTGAATACCTGTGAAGGCGTAAAATTGCTGATGTCCTGTTTTTCCAATACTTTTTTACAGCCACCCAACAAAAGGCATCCGATTGCCGATAATTTTATAATTGAATTTACTTTTTTCATGTTTGCTTGATTTAGAATCCAACATTTAAACCTGCCGTTATCGTCCTGAGCGTCGGATAGGTATACAACGACGTCGACATATCCCGGTAGTGATTAGGGAAAGGATTGATGAACTGTACGGGATTGGTCGCCACCACAAAGAACCGCGAGCTGGCAATCCCCACCTTCCTGGTCCATGCCGTCGGGAGCGAATAACTCAGTGTGGCATTGGTGATGTTCAGCGTCGTAGCCCTCACCAGCCAGAAATCGGTCGTCACCTTGTAATCGCTCACGAAATAAGGCGCAGGGTACTTCGCACCAATATTTCCCGGCGTCCAGTGGTCCTTCCAGTAGACAGGCCGGTTATCTGTGATCGAGTAGCCGCTGGAAGCATTGTTATTGCCAGGCACCAGACCATCGATAGTCGTCCAGCCACCCCAGGATGCCCCCATGATCACGTTCAGGCTCAGAGATCCATAGCTTACACTCCAGTTAAGACCAAGGCTGTAGTGATTGTTTTGCTTCTTGTTCAAATATTTCACGTCCTTGTTATCAATAATGCCGTCTCCATTGAGATCCTCATAGTTGATCATACCCGGCTGAACAGGCGTGCTGAAGATAGTCACATTCTTGGTGCCTCCCGCTGCCTGCGCACGCTGGCTGATTATTGCCGTAGCCTGGTCCTGCGTCCGGATGATCCCGAGTGACTTGTATCCGTAAGTCCCCATATCGCTCGACTTCCCTGTCAGGTCCAGAGGACCACCCTTATTACCGGAAGCCACATCGATCAGGATATTCTTATTGTCCGACCAGGTAAAGAAGGGCGTAAAGCTATAGCTGAACTTGCTTCCTATATTATCCCTCCATCCCGCAGACAGCTCATACCCGAACATATTCACGATGCTGAAATTTTCCGTGGGCACAGCGGCGCCAATAGTAGCTGGAACAGAAGAGGTCAGCGTCGTCAGCAGGTCGTAGCCATGGCTCCAGAAATAGTCGGCGCTGAAATTCAGGTGGTTGTTCAGCACTCCCATGTCAAGACCATAGTCCAGCTTCGTTACATGGTCCCAGGTAACATTCGGATTGCCGATGGCTATATTTGGTTTTACGCCGATGCTCCTGGCGCCCTCATTGAATACCGCGCCGCCGCTGCTGCCCGTAGCCAGTGAATAGTTAGGCCGGTACTGGTAAAGCTTCGTATTGTCCGTACCGGTTAACCCCGCAGAAGCCCTTATCTTCAACAGGTTGATCCAGGGATATTTGTCCCTGATAAAAGGCTCTTCTGATAGTACCCACCCAACCGACGCCGCAGGAAAACCACCCCAGTTATGCCCCGGGGCAAACTTTGAGCTGCCATCCGCGCGATATACCAGCTGCAGCAGGTACTTGCCGGCATAGCTGTAGTTCAGCCGGGAAATAAAGGCCTCAAACCCGAACTGACTGATAAAGCCGCTCTGCGAAGAGGACTGCGCGCCAGTCGTAAAGGTCTGGTAAGGCAACGCCCCGTTTACCACACCGTCGGATTCAGCCGCAACACCCTCTAAGTTCTGTTCCCGCTGCTCATACAAAGCTATAGCCGAGATGGTATGCTTGCCAAAGCTGCGCGAGTAGCTCAAACCGGCATCCATCTGGTAAGAATTGGAGAACGTCGGATTCAGCCGCACCCTGTTGCCATTGCTGATCGGGTAGGACTGCAGCAGCGTCCCGCCGGGAATATGATTGTTCTCTCCCGTACCGCCATATTTAGCGTATTGGAACGTACTGCCAAACTGCTTCCCGTTGGCGCTGTTGATGTTCTTATTGATAGTGAATGTCCCCGACAACCCTTTCACACCCGGTATCTCATAAGTGATCTTACCCAGGATATTCGTCGTAGTCGTGCTCGCGGTCGTAAAATTGTTCGAATTCTGTATCAGGAATAAATTCACGTTATCGTACCCCCCCGTATTGCTGGCCCCGGTGATCACAGGATTTCCATTGATAAAATACTCCTGCCAGGGCTGTACGGTCTCCAGCGAAGCAACATCATTGTCAAGAGCCTCCTGTGTGCCATTTACCTTGTACCAGTAGCTCTTGCTAAAGAAAATGTCGTCGCTCAGCGAAACCATGACGTCCAGACCCTTGGCCGGCTTGGCGTCCACAGTCGCCCGCAGCCCGTATTTATAGGAGTTGATACCCTTGAAGTTACTGCTCTGGTTGAGAAAATCACCGCCGATAAAATACGTCAGCTTGTCCGTACCACCCGACAGATTCAGCGCACCACGCTCCACATACGCAGTCTTGAAAGCTTGTTTTAGATAGTTGTGACTATGCGTAGAGAAATAAGCCAGCTCGTCAGGCGTATACCAGCTGGCAAGACGCGTCGTCGCTACCGTACCGTCTGATTTATGCAGATAGCCAGCCGTATCATAGAATTGATTTACCGGCACGCCAACACCCGAAGAAGCCGTTTGCTGGTATGCCGAAGTCTGGTTATAGTCATTGTTGAGCGTCGCCAGTTGAAAGCTGTTCAACATCTTGGGCAGTGTCGTCGCATCCTGCGAACCCACCGAACCGCTGAAGTTGAGCGTCGGTGCACCCGCACGTCCTCTCTTGGTCCGGACGATAATGACACCATTGGCGCCCTGTACCCCATAGATGGAAGCCTCGGCATCCTTCAGCACCGAAACACTCTCGACCTGGGTTACATCCAACAGGTCGAAGTCGGCCTGCGTCCTGATCACATCATCGATGATAAACAGCGGATTGGTGCCCTGGCCGCCGTCCTTGGCGAAGGCCACGGGATTGCGTATCGTGACGGTAGTCCCCTGCCCCGGACGCTGCACACCACCCGAGACGCTCAGACCGGGGACCGTTCCCCTCAACGCAGCAGTCATGCTCAGTGCAGGCACGTCTTCTATCTTTTTCAGATCGACAGTGGATACCGCACCGGTAAGAGAACTTCTCTTCTGAGTGCCATAACCTACAATGACAACATCATTCATAGACTTGTTGGAAACAGCTAAAGGAACCGTGAGGATCTCGTTGGGAGCAGAGGACATCTCCTTCTTTTCATATCCCACATAAGAAAAGACCAGCACAATGCCCTTGGTCCGGTTGGCTACAGAAATGGAGAAAAATCCCTTGGCATCGGTAATGGCGGTTTGAGATGTACCCTTGACGTTCACCGTAACGCCCTGGAGAGGTTCATTGGTGTCCTCTTTTACCACCGTCCCGGACACCGCCTTTTTCTGTGCCTGGACAGACAAGGTTACGCCCGCCAATAAAAAGAATAATAAAAAGCATTTCGTTAAATGTTTCATATAGCAATCAATGTATTAAAAAATAAGCAACTAATTTCTATTGTTGTCCTTTGAGTCTCTTCTGCCCAATGCGGACCACGGGTCCGCAGGCCGAAGGCCCGTCTTTAGCCGAATGGCGCAGAAGGGCTATGTTCCCCCTGAAACCCTTCTGCGCCATTCCTCACCCGCCTTCTTCATGTCAATCCCCTGTGCAGATAAATAATTATTGATCCGCCCCTTGTACTTCCCGAACCAGGCATGCTTTTTCTGGGAAGACTCCGCATCCATCGCATGTTCCCTTGCTTCAGTAAGATTGGTCAGGATATAAGCCTTTTGTTCGTCCGTGAGATTGGGCAGTTCGTCCTGGTATCCTTTATAGGTCACTTCCAGCACGCTATAGGTCATGCCATCCTTTATCTTAATTACCTGCTCCTGGCTTAGCACCGCCCCCAGCTTCGCCAGATAGTCTGTATGCAATTTTGCAACCTTCCCATCCACATCCTGCTGGATCGTCGCCTTATCGCCTGATTGTTTCAGCTGCGCGTCCCTTTCGGTATAAATAACATTAAGATTAAAATATTGATTGGCTACCAGTGTACGGATACGATAGAAGCTGGTGGAATCAGGTAAGCCAAGAGTAGAGACGATCTTGCCGGCTCGTTCAGTGATCACCCGGATATAGGTGGAATCTTCATTTCCGGCGTAAACTACCGAGACAGAAAGCATCGTAAGGAATGCAAGCAAGCTTCTTTTCATATACCTGAACTTTAGCGGCGAACCATTGGGGATTAGAACTAAAGGTACAGGCGGCCAAAACCCAAAACAATGTAAGGTTTAACTATAATGATGGAATATTTTACTATTTTTCGTACCTTTTAGGAAACCAAAACGTTTTTCATATGAACAGGCTAACGTATGCTATGCTATCCGCTGCCATTATCTGCGGCACCCTTTCCGCCGCTGGCCAGAGCGACGCCGACATGAAAGCCATGATGGCTTATTCCACTCCCGGCGAGATCCACCAGATGCTGGCCAAAAGCGCCGGTTCATGGCACGGAGACATCACCATGTGGATGCAGCCCGGCGCAGCCCCGGTGAGATCCGTAGGCGAATCCACCAACGTAATGATCCTCGGCGGCCGTTATCTCCAGACAAAAAATACAGGGAATTTCATGGGCGCCCCCTTCGAAGGCATCGGTTATATCGGCTATGACAACGCCAAAAAACAATTCATCACTTCCTGGATCGACAACATGGGCACCGGCATGATGTACCTCACCGGCACCTGGGATGCAGCCAACAAAACCATCAATTTCACCGGCACCATGGTAGACCCCACCGCCGGCGGTGACGTAAAAGTCCGCGAAGTCTATAAATTAGTAGATGACAATACCCAGATCATGGAAATGTACTCCGTCACCAACGGAACAGAGTTTAAGAATATGGAGATAAAATATACCCGAAAGTAGTTTCAACGAGCGGTCAGCTCAATGCTGGCCGGCTCAAGCCCCTTCCCGCTAATCGTCACAACGATCTTCCCTGCTTTGCGTTTCGCCCTTACAATAACAAGGCAAAGCCCATTATAGGCGGCATGCGTAGTCCCCCGAAAATATTCCAGGCTCGCCTGGTACCCATTGTCCATCCCCGCCAATTCCCCCTCCCCCTCAACATGGGCGGTTAGCTCATTCCCCGCATCCGGCACCAGCTGCCCCGACGCATCCGTTACCCTCGCCGTTATAAAAGCCAGATCAGACCCATCCGCCTGCATCATCTTCTTGTCCACACTCAGCTCGATACGCACAGCAGCCCCCGCCGTCCTTACCTCCCGCACCAACACTATCTTTCCTTTCGATCTCGACACCGCTTTCAATACCCCCGGCTCCCAGTTCACCGACCAGCTGACATGCAGGTCCTCCCCCTTCTTCCTCCTTATTCCAAGACTCCGCCCGTTTAAAAACAACTCGACCTCATCCGCCTGGCTATAATAAGCCCACACATCCACCTTCCGTCCCCGTACCCCTTCACCCACTATTCGTCCCCGTACCCCTTCACCCACTATTCGCCCCCGCGTTCCATCTCCCCCCCAATTCCAATGCGGTAAAATATGCAAAACCGGTTTAGCGGTCCATTCCGACTGATACATGTAATAAATATCCTTCGGAAAACCCGCCAGATCGATGATCCCAAAATACGAGCTGCGCGCCGGCCAGGGATATGGCGTCGGTTCACCGATATAATCAAACCCCGCCCATACAAACAGCCCCGATACGGCAGGATTCCGTTTCGCCGCCTTCCAGGTCGCCTCATGCGTCGCCCCCCAGTAGGCATATACATTGTCATAGGCCGATACCGTATAGTCCGGGTTAGCCCCAACCAACCGCGCCTTAGCCGCAGCCGGCCAGCGACGCAGACTGTCCGCCGGACCATCATAATGCCCGCGCGTCTCCAATGCCGATGTCGTCTCGGTCGCAATAAAAGGATGACCCGGATATTTCACCGGCACAGAGTCATACAGCGCATGATTGTAATTGAGCCCGATAAGATCCAGCGTGCCGCTGCGGTAAATAAAATTCTTTGTAGTATCCGTCTCCGTCAACGCAGACGTCACCGGCCGCGTCGGATCAACCTCACGGACAATGGCAGCCAGCCGCCGCGCAATCCCGATCCCCGTAGTATCAAACTGCTCCCTGATCTCATTTCCAATACTCCATATGAATACAGACGGATGATTCCGGTCACGCATCACCTGGTCCCTCAGATCCCGCTCGCCCCACTGCGGAAAATCCAGCGAATAGTCATATTTGTTCTTCTTCTTCCTCCACATGTCAAACGCTTCGTCCATTACAATAAATCCCATCTGGTCACAAAGATCAAGAAACTCCGGGGCCGGCGGATTATGCGCCGTCCGGACCGCATTACAACCCATCTCCTTCAACAACCTCAGCTGACGAATGATTGCGCTCGTATTCACCGCCGCCCCCAACGCCCCAAGATCATGATGCATACACACCCCCTTTATCTTCAACGGCTTTCCATTCAATATAAACCCCTGCGAAACATCAAACCGAAACCAACGGATACCCACCGCCACCGTATAGTCATCATTTATTTTCACCGTATAGAGATAAGGATGATCAGGCGACCAAAGATGCGGTGTATTCAAAACCACCTCCCCTTTCCCCGCTGCCAGCTTTTTCCCATCCGCATCATAGACAACCATCGGCAGATTCCCATTCACAACGATTTTTGCGCTGCCTGCACTCACCTCCCGCGTATGCACAAAATAATCCGGCGCGGCATCGCTCACCCACACATGCCGGTAGATCCCCGACCCCGAATACCACCTCGAATTGGGCTGCTTGCTGTTATCGACCCTCACCGCTAATACATTCTCCCCACTCTTATTCAACCAGGGCCCCATCTCATATCGAAAAGAGATATACCCGTTCGGGCGCTTCCCGAGATAATGCCCGTTGATCCACACCTCGCTATTTCGATATACCCCATCAAAATCGATATACCGGAAATTCCCGGCAAAACTTTTCCTGTACCAACCCACTCCCGCAGGTAATCCGCCCTCCCCTTGCCCCGTCGGGTTACTCGAATCAAACTTCCCCTCGATACTCCAGTCATGCGGCAGATCAAGCGTTCTCCACTTGCTATCATCATACGCCGCCCCACGAGCCGCCGAATCATCCCCTAAAAAGAACTTCCACCCCGCATCAAAATTCACACGACCCGGCGCCGGCGCAAAATTCAATTCACTCTTTCCCATATCCTTCGACGTCGCCACCGCAATCCCCCGGTTCCCTTTCTTGTCTACCCCACAATAAAAGTGATATACCGTCCCCTTATAATTTATCACAAACGACTTATGCGCAAACACTTCATCATACGGCTCCGAAGAAGAGATCAGATCGGGCCCCGTCCAGTCCGTCCAATGCACCAGGTCATATGAACACGCAAAACGGTTGAACGCGCCCCCCTTACCCTGCCAGAACGCTCCAAAATAGAACATAACATACAGATCACCCATCTTCTGGATATACGGATCACCCGTTATACCCGTCAAATGATCCAGCACCGGATCACGACGCGGCCTCGTCCAATGCACCATATCATCCGACACCGCCATCCCGATCCGCTCACTCCCCCTTCGCCTGTCAAGACTATCCCCATTGGCATTATAATACAGAACAAAGGGATGCCCCGTCAGTTTCCGCTTGTCCCAAAGCACCCAGCTCTTATACATCGTATGATTATCCCACCACGCTACCGACGAGTCCTTTACCGTCAGAATAGGTTTATCCAGCCGCTGCCACTCGTGTACTGTCGCCGGATCCTTATCCGTAAATGCCATCCCCTCGGACAATACCCCCGCTTCATATCCCCTCGTATTCCCACCGAAATAAGACATCCAATACTTTCCTTTATACGGTTGCAGTTTATAATCACCACCCCAGTCATAATCCTCCAGCGCAGTATAACCAGCCTTCTGGTTCCCATCCCAGCGGGAACCACCAGCCGAAGCGCTATCCGAAAAACTCATAATCCTTCCCTTTGTCGTCCAATGCAACAGATCAGGACTCTTCGCCAGCCAGGTCTCGTAACCCCGGCCATCAAAAATGATATATACCATATACCAGCTGTCTCCCTTCCGGAAAATGCTGGGGCAATCCATTTTTTTCGATCTCTCCGGAGGCACCATCACCAGCCCATACTTATACGGCGTCTTTACCTGCTCATATACCGAGGCCATCTTAGCCGCCGATACTTTGTTCTCAGTAGTCGACCGGAAATTATAACTTCCCGATCCCAGCTCAAAAACAGCCATCCCTTTATCCCAACGCACAAGCCGTATATCCGGGCGCCCTTCAATAGCCTTCCATCCCTCCGTGATCACCGCCCCCGCAGCCGCAGGCAGGTACACCGTAGCCGTCGTATTCGCCGGTATGGTCACACTGAGATCAAAAACACCACCCACTCTCTTCCAGTGAGATGCGATCAAACCATACGGACTGTGATAGTCCGCCTGCACCCATTGTACATCCCCCACCGGCTGAGGTTTGATGATGCTATGATGAAATGCCGTCGAACTATCGGAGGTCGTGATACCTGCAAGCCCGTCATAAAACCATTCCATGATATGCCCCAGCATAAAATGATTGTTCGATACCGATGGATAAGCCTGCCACGATTCCGTCAGCGCAGTCGCGCCCTTCGCCAGCTGATACCCATAACCCGGTACATCCGACCGGCTGTTCATATCAAAGATCACATCCGATCTTCCGCCTTCATCCAATACCTTTAATAAATACCGGAACCCGATATCCCCGGCCGTAAGGCTATTCCTCCGTTGCCGCAGGTCCCTTACAATGTTTGCCAGCACGCTATCCCTGAACCCATCCGGCACAAGCCCCATATACAAGGCCATCGCATTTGCCGCCTGGCTCCCACTGGCTACCTGCCCCGTCTTCTGATCAAAAAATTTATCGTTGAATGCCTTCCTGACTTCCACCGCCAGCGATGCATACCCCTGCCCCTCATCCGCATGCCCCAGCAACCGGGCTATTCGGGATAGTATGGAAAGATCATAATAATAGATAGCCGTAGCCGTTACCCCCTTCGGCGTCAGCTGCGAAACCCCCGGATGCGCCGGCCCGATATCATACCAGTCACCAAGCCCCTCCGACAGGATATGACCGGAAGCCTGCTTTCCAAGATATTCCAGGTACCGCTTCATCATCGGATAAGCCGCAGCCAATGTCTCCTGGTCCCCATACCACTGATAAAGATACCAGGGCACCAGCACACAGCTGCTTCCCCATTCCGGTGAGTCCCTGAATGGCGACCCAAAGACCGTATACTCCGGAGCGATCTCCGGAACAAGGCCATCCGCCGTCTGCGCATCCATCATGTCATAGACGATCTTCCGGTAAAGACTCGTGATGTCATAGTTATATCGTACTGAACTGCCCATCAGGTGCGCTTCTTCCAGCCATCCCAGCTTCTCCCGGTGCGGGCAATCGGTCCACACACTGGCCACATTACTTTTTATTGCCCAGTTGATCAGCGTATCCGTTCGGTTGAACAGCCGATTCGAAGTTTTAAACTTCCCTGCCGTCTCCATAGAATTACGCGTATGCAACCCCGTAAGCTCGACCACCTCCGCATTGCCATCCACCTGCAGATACCGGAACCCATAATAGGTAAACCTCGGCTCCCAGGTCTCGACACCATCTCCCTTCAACGTATATTCCCAGTAATAAGGTTTACCGGTCGCCTTCTGATTCGCCAGGCTATCCTCCCCCAGCAATTCACCCGGGGTGATCCTTACCACCGTTCCTTTCGGCCCCCTCACCTTTATCCGCACAATCCCCGAAGCATTCTGCCCCAGGTCATATACAAAAGTCCCCCCACCAGTTCCGCCGGCCCCGACCGGCTTTTGCACGATCCTTCTCGCCGCAAACTGCTCCATCACCTTCAACGGCTCCGCCGACTGCGCCTCCAATACCGGCGGTCCCTTCACAACCACCGGCTGACGCCACTTCTCATCATTAAACCCCGGTCCATCCCAACCAGCCTGCTCCAATCTCGCATCATAATCCTCACCCCCATAGATACTCGAGAACGTTATCGGCCCCGCCGCCGTCTTCCACGACGTGTCTGAAATGACTTCCGAAACAGACCCATCCTGGTATTCCAGCACAATACGCGCGATCATCTTCGGATAACCATATGCCGTCAACAGTTTATGATATCGCTCCCGGGGAATATAATAAAACCCATTCCCCAGCATCACCCCAACCGCATTCACACCCTGTTTCAAATCCGCGGTAATATCAAGCCCCACATACAATGCTTTCTTATCATAAGTTACCCAGCCCGGATCAAGAAAATGATCCCCTGCCTTCTTCCCGTTCAGCCGCATTTCAAAATGCCCCAGCCCACTGATAAAAGCAGTGGCCCTCAGCAAGGGCTTCCCAACCACAAACTCCTTCCGGAACAAGGGCAACACATCCCTCGCAGGTCCTGACTTCTTAAAACCCTTGACAGAAGGCGCAGGCAGCTGCACACTCGAATCCGGGATTTCGGCATACCCGATCCAACGCGCCCCCTTCCAGTCCGCCGCTGTCAAAAGCCCCGTCCGCCAATAGCCGATATGACTCCACTTCGAGCTGTCCTTCCGCGCCTCATCCCAAACCATCAACTTCCAGCAGTAGCTCCTCCCCGCAACAAGAGCCGGCCCATTATACAAGACCCCTATCGACACATCGGATTCTACTTTCTTCGAGTCCCATACAAGACCCGTATTCTTCATCAGGCTGACACTATCCTCCGCCACCAGTATCCGGTAAGCCGATTGCACCACACCCCGCTTCGACGATGCCAGTTCCCAGCTCAGTTTCGGCGTCCCCGTGCCAATACCGATCGGGTTGACCCGGTATTCACAACGCAGATCCACGAGCTTGATCTCCTGCGCACGCACCCCAAAAGAAACAAAAAGGAAAAAGAGAGATACCAACGGCTTCATGAAAAAAATTTTATTGTACCTGTAGCTCATCCACGGTAAATCCTGCTCCCGTCCCGGCGATCAGCCTGACTTTATAATGCCCGGCATTGATCATCGTTCCCGTCGATGTCGTAATATAATTCCACTTATTGGCCGGCGTCGTCAGTAGCCTGACCGGCTCTTCTTTGATCAATGTCCCATCCGGCATCCTTACTTCCATCTTCCCAACACCTTCATGAGCCGGGAGATATCGGTATTTTACCGTCAGCGAATATACATCCCCCACCCCGACAAGCATATCCCACTCCGTCGTATCCCCGCTCACCCTTGCAGCAGCTGCTTTATAGTGCGTCACCGGCTTGGAGTCATAGGCGGGCTCCAGCGTAGTCGCAGGCTGTACAAAAACAGGCAGCTTTGCGGTCACCGTCGCACCCGCGCCAAAACGCCGCCGGCCCTTCATCCCCGTCGTATCATATACATCCGCAGCCGCCGTCACCGTAAATGTCACGCTGCTATCTTTCCCTCCCGCTATCCACTCCGCTCCATACAGCTCTGCCGGCAGCCTGGGCCCATCTCCAATGTCAAACCAAAAACGCGGCTTCACGCCGCTGATCAATCCAGGCGAAGGCGGCGCAGGCTTCATCCCGCCAGCCGTCGTAGCAATCGCCAAAGCAGACAATACCGCCTGCCCCGACGCCACATGCGGAAAAGAGATCACCAGCTTGCCGCCAGTGACATCCACATCCACCACTTTCTTCAACGCCCTGCTGTATCCAGCCTCCTTCCATATGTCAAGGTCCTTCAAAACCGTCTCTCCATTCACCGCCACATCAAACTGCCTCCATCCCCTGCAATCCATCCCCCCACCCCTGCCCAGCCAGGGTTCCGCAAAATACAATTCCACCCGGTAGTGTCCATCCTGTACCGGGAAGCTATATACGAGTTTATCCAGGCCATAACGGAAACTCTGAAACAGAGACCAGTCAGCCGTTCCCGCTATCGGTTCAGACGTTTTCCGCTGACTGGCAAAATACGGCGGCAGTCCCGGATAATCATCCGTCCACGAACGCGACCCCCAAAAGCCATCCCCCGACAAATGCCTGTCCGCCATCCACACCTGACCATTATGATCCGTATAGTCCCCTCCCCCACAATTCACCCGGTACAAATAATTATATCCCTTCGTCTTCTTGATCAGCTGATCTCCTCCAACCAGTTCCCCAAAATGCGGCGCAGCCGGTAAATGATCCAACACGATCACATCTTTTGCCACCGCCTTTCCACCCATATATCCAACCGCATACAAAACGTTATACTGCACATCCACGCCGTCCCATTGAAAATGCGTCCCCACTCCCTTCCTCGTCCTTTTACCCAGCGATCGTCCCCCGATATCATTAAACAATTCCACCTCCTCGCAATTCGAATACACAACAATCCCGTTCTTCTTCCCCGGCGCCGTCCACCGGTCCGGCCAGGTATGCGAGACGATATATACCATCGGACTCCTGGAAGCCGATACAAAATTGCTCCGATAAAGATAATATACATCCAACGGCTCCCCCCATGACGTCAGCAGCCCCTTGTAGTTGACCGGACCAATCCGGTCCAGCTCACGCCACCCTTCACCCGACTGCACCCGCCCCGGATTATCATGCGAACTATAAAGCCACGCAAAATGCCCTGCAACCTCGCTCTTTACACTATCCGCCAGCCTGATCTTATCTTCCATGATCCGGTCCATCCGGTCCTCCGTAAATGCCGCCGACTTATAGTTGGCATCCTCCGCATGTAATCCCAACGTCCGCCATGCGCCATATTCTCCAACCAGCACCTGCCGCTTGAGATCAGCCCCATAAGTAGCCACATCGCCCCCATAGGTCCCCGTCCAGTTTTGCGGAACATCCCAGTCCGTACCGGCGCCGCCATTGCAGGTAGTCACCTTACGCTGATCAATAGCCGTCGGATCAAGCCGGTGGATCAGCTCCACACATTCCCGCGCAAAATCCTCCGGAAGCTTGCTTTCATTCTGTAATCCCCAAAGGATCACCGAAGGACTGTTACGTCTCTCTTTTATCCACTCCGTAAGCAGCGTCTTAAAATTCTGCCTAAACTCCGGCGTGTCATACCAGATATGCGCAGACAGCTGAGGCCACCAAAGTATCCCAAGACTGTCCCAGTAGTGCTGGTACAACAGGTTATGCGGCTGATGAGCATCCCGGAAGGCATTAAAACCCGCAGCCCTTATCTGCCCCACCCGCGCGGTTATCTCTTCATCGGTAAAGGCATGGCTCGCCCCGATCTTATGCTCATACCCCGCAATCCCATTGATAAAGACCGGCTTCCCGTTCAGCAAAAAATTATGAGCAGACCAATGAATTCTTCTTATCCCATAAGGTGTAGTCGCAACATCCCCCAAAAACTCCGTCTTCAGACTATATAAATAAGCATCCTTCACAGACCACAAACGTGGATGCCTAACTACCAATTGCTGCCTCACCACCACCGTCTGTCCCCCTCCAATCCTTTGTCCCACGCTTGCCTCAGCCACCACCATCCCATTCCGGTCCAGCAGCCGCTGCACCACCATCCCTTCCGACGACGTCGCCCCATAGTTCTTTATCTCCGTCTCCAAAAAGACCTTCGCCACTTCAGCCGACACCGTCGTGTCATTCCAGGCATGCACCCCAAACGGCTCTATCCGCGTAGTCCCCGTCGTCACCAGGTGCACCGGCCGGAATATCCCCAACGGCTGCGATCCTTCTGAAAATCCCCTGTCATCCGAACAAGCCCCGCAAACCCAGGGCAGGTCCCGGATAAAAGCCGGATGATCCGCCCGCACCGCAACAATATTATCCCCCGATCTCAACACACCCGTAATATCCAACGTAAAAGAAGTTCTCCCCCCCGCATGATATCCCACATACTTTCCATTAACCCATACCCGCGCATAAGACCCCACTCCCTCAAACCATAGAAAATAACGTTTGCCCTTCTCCACCTTCCCCTCCCTGAAACGCCTCCGGTACCAGGCATACCCATGCAAATTCCCATGCCGCAAACGCCGGTACCCGCCATAAGCATCCCAGTTATGCGGCACATCCACCGTTTTCCACCGCCGATCATCAAAACCAGCCACTTCAAATCCTCTATATGCACCGGAATCTTTTTCATCCACAATACTCCGCCAGCGGGCATTCAATAAAACATCCCGGCGAGCCGCCTGCGCAGTTGCCCCACTCGCCGCCGACAGCAACAAAAGAAAAATTGTCCAGCCCCTTATCATTACAATGATTTCAATTGTCCATCAAAACGATATATCTTCCCCTTTTGCGTTTTCAGCTTCACCACTTTACTCATATACTTCAGCACACATTCCCCACCCGCGCGCGACACCAGGCTCCCTCCTTGCAGCTTCCCCGAAACCCAGGTAAAGTCCAGCACAAACCCGCCCCTGGCACAGATCCCCTTCACATTGCCATCAGGCAGCCCCGCCGGCAACGCCGGTAATAGTTCGACCACACTATCCTGGCTTTGCAGCAGCAACTCGGATATCCCCGCCGCTCCGCCAAAATTCCCATCGATCTGGAAAGGAGGATGCGCATCAAATAGATTAGGATATACACCGCCCCGTTCTCCCCCCTTCGTCCCCGCCGCATCCGACAACAATTTATCGACAAGCCGCAGCGCATGATCCCCATCCCGGAACCTCGCCCAGCAGTTGACCTTCCAGGCAAGACTCCACCCCGTACCATCATCCCCGCGATAGATCAGCGACTGCCGCGCCGCCTTCATAAGAACACTATCCTTCCACGTAATATCCGTCCCCGGGTATACTCCCCAAAGATGAGAGATATGCCTGTGCGTGTCGCTCGTGTCATCCTTATCCTCCAGCCACTCCTGCAGCTGGCCATATTTACCGATCCGGTTCCCGGCGATCTGCCCGTATTTTTCCGATAGCGTCCCTGAAAACTCCGGATAGAGTCTCAGCGCCTGTTCCGCCGCCATACAGTTCCTGAACAGGTCCCGGATGATCTGGTGATCCATCGTCGGACCCGCCACCAGTCCCCCATGTTCAGGTGAGTTCGAAGGCGTACTGATCAGCCGCCCCGTACGGGCATCCTTTACCAGGAAATCCACAAAAAAAGAAGCCGCACTCTTCATCACGGGGTAATAGGCCTGCAAAAAAGCCTTGTCTTTTGTAAAACAATAATGCTCCCAGATCTGGTGACAAAGCCAGGCCCCGCCCGTGACCCAGATGCCATGATTGGAGGCATTGATCGGAGCCGTAGCCCGCCAGATATCCGTATTATGATGTAAGACCCAGCCTGAGGCCCCATAATTCTCTTTTGCCGTCTCCTGCCCCGCCACAGAAAGATCGCGTATAAATCGAAACAACGGCTGCGAACACGCAGAGAGATTCAAGGCCTCCACCGGCCAGTAGTTCATTTCCAGGTTTATATTGGTGGTAAACTTGCTCCCCCAGGGAGGAGATAGCTGATCATTCCAGATGCCCTGCAAATTTGCCGGCAACGGCGAAGAAGGACGCGAAGAGGCGATCATCAGGTATCGCCCATATTGCATATACAAAGCCAGTAATCCCGCATCAGCAGCAGGGCTAAACCGGACGATCCTTTCATCCGTCGGCGACTCGCCATTCGCCGTAGCACCCATTGGCCCCGCAACTCCCGCCCCTTTTCCAAAATCAATCGAAAATTTATCAAAATATCCCTTATACTCTTTAACATGCGCAGCCCTGATCTTCTCAAAAGGCAGCCCCTGCAACGCACCCATAACCGCCCTGCACTTCGCCTCCGGATCACCCGACACATCTTTATAATTCACAAAACTCGTCGCCGCCGCCAGATAAAACACCACATCGTCCGCCGCCTTAACGACAATCTTATCCCCCGAAACCATCACGCTGCCACCCAATGCCTTCACCCGCAAATAACTCACTCCCCTCAGTACCCCGTTCCGCACCTTTAACGACAAGGCCAGCGTGTGAGCATCGACACGACGAACGGAAAAAACCCTGTGAAGCGTACCCAAAGATGCCTCCACATCGATAGCTCCCGCTTTATCTGCCTTGATATGAGACATCAGTACCTGCTGCGGCTCACTCGCAAAATATTCGCGCACATAATGAACCCCACCCTTCACATAACTCACCGTCGACACCGCATCAGAAAGATCCAGCTGCCGGCGATAACTGCCGACACTATCCATCCCCCTAAACTTCAAATACAGATCCCCGAACGGCTGATAATCCGCCTCATACTTCGGCAACAACGGCGGTTCTTCATCCTGTATCTTATATTTCCATTTAACAGGCAACGCAAAGGCCCCCGATGAGGACCTCACCATCATTTTATCACTTCCTTTCAACCCTGTCAAGCCTCCCTTATCATCAAAGTTGATGACCTGTATCGCGATCACATTACCGCTGCGCTTCAACATCGAAGCCTTAACGGTATATACTCTTTTCTTGCTGATCCCCTCCTCCATACCAACCCTCACCCCATTTACATAGGTATAGTCGACATCCCTTATCCGCCCCAGCTCAAACACTACATCCTTCCCTTCCCATCCCGCCGGCAGATCAAAGCTCGTCCGAAACCACACTGCGCCGTCAAGCCCCTGCAACCCCGCCGCCTCCCAGCCATCCGACGTAGGCACCCTCATCTCCTTCCATCCCTGATCATCTGCCTTATCCATCACCGATCCCGAGAACGACGTGTCCCGACGCACTTTCTTAAACCAGGCGTCCTTCGCCAAACTATATTCCTTTTCATCCCCATCCTTCAATCCCATAAAATGCAGCTCCGCCAGCTGCTCAGCCTCCGCCTGCTTGCCCTCAGTCAACAACCGCCTCAGCTCCGGAAGATAATTCGCCGCATCCGGCCGGGCAAACGCCCGCGGACGACCACTCCAAAGCGTAGATTCATTGAATTGCAGATGTTCCTCCCCGGCGCCCCCATAGATCATCGCTCCAAGCCTCCCGTTACCGATCGGCAAAGCCTCTGTCCATTTCTGCGCAGGCTGCCTGTACCACAGCAGATTATCCTGCCCCATCCCTTCTATACTACAAAACAAAAAGACCGTATATACAATTTTGTTCCACATAGTCGCTTATTCGAACAGCCAGTCCAGGTTTTTCTTCCCCGGCTCATTCATCCCTGCATCATAGGCGGTCACTTTCTCCGATGGCTTTGCAAAACCCAGCACCAGGCAAAGCCCCCTACCCAACTCCAGCTCATGCCGGCCCGGCTTGAACGTCCACACATGCACATTGACCGAAGGCATCCCACCTACTACCACTGCATTCGTTATCCTCGGTTCTGCCTGCCCAAAATCATTCGCGCTGGCATCCGTCTCCAATTGCGGCGGCTGCACAAAAGCCGATCCCTTCTGATTAAAGAACCCGATCAGCAGATCCACCGGCTCGCTACAGCTAAATTCTATCCTCGTCCCCGAAACCCTCCTCTCTATCGGCTGCCGCAACCCCTTCAATCCTCTCAAAGGCGCCGCCACAGCCTTTATCATCAACCCGCTATCACTAAAAGGTAAAGCCGCACTATCCACAAGATAAAGATCCCCCTTCACCTCCACAGCCGCAGGCTGAAAAGCCGCCGGAGCCACAACCGTCCCGGGCTTCGCAGATGACAGCGACAAAGAATCCAAATGTCCCTTAAACACATTCACTTCCTTCTCATAAATCGGCAGCATCTCCTCCCACGTGATAAACTTTCCATTAGCCCCGCGCACCGGTATCTTTCGCTGCTGTGTCTGCATACTGTTCGCATACCGGTATGCCGGCGTCGCCAGCCTTGTCAGCTCCCGGAAAGCAGCCAGACTCTCCTCCAATAATCCCAATGCCTTCCTCAGATCCCCGATATCACCCGAATACTTATATCGCAGCACCGCCAGCGCCGCCTCCGCCTTCGCAGCATAACAATCCGCCAGCGCCTTATAACAATACATATCATTTCGCAGCCGTCCAAACTCCTCCGCACTATTCGCACCCCGCCCGTCTTCACCATTCGTTCCGCCCGCCTTGCCAGCGCCAATCTCCGCCGCCGCCCGATCAATCGCCGCCACCGCCAGTCTCCCCTCCTCCCTTACATCCCGAACCACATCCATCGGCGTCTCCCCGCTATGTGGCAAATGTTTCCACTCCCTCGCCGCATACTGACTCAACATCTCTCCAGGAGGTCCCTCCGATTCATACAACAAGGTAAAAAGCCCATACCGCTCCGGATCGATCAGCTGTGTCATCAGCATCCCCAGCGTCAAAGTCTGCCGATTCCCATCGGTGATCCCAAACCTCCGCAGCAGCTTCGGCGCTATCTCTCCCGCCTGCTCATATGCCTCCAGTATTTCCCTTCCACCCCCTCCATACTTCGCGCCCAATAACCCACTCCAATATTTAACCTCCTCATTTCTATCCCTATGACAATTCCACGCATACCGCGCCCATTCCTTATACCAGATCCAATCCCTGTCCATCTCCAGCAATCTCAGATCAGCGCCGGCACCCGCCGACCCGCCGCCAGTGACCTTATCCGCCGAATAAGGCCAATCCCAGTAAGACGCCTGCGGATAAAGATGAAGACTATTCGCCCCCATAATTTCATGCATCGCCTGCACACATTTCTGAATAAAATCCGCCGACCCATATCTGAAAGGCTCCAGGTTCGCCATTATATGCACATTCTCGATCAGCCCCTTGCTGATATGACTCAGCTCCCGGTGCAGATCAGCCCAGGCCCCATGCGGCGTATAGGTCGTCAAAGCCTCTCCGTTAAACTTCGCCTCCACATAAAGATTCTTATACAAAGGCAAAGCCGCCTTCATATCCGCAGGGCCATCCGTATCATGCGCCCTCAATACCACAGGCGGTTCATCCTTTCGCCCCATCGCCTTCAGCCCCTCCTTGATCCCGGGTATGATGGTTTTTGTCAACCAGTCGATATCATCCTGCCCAACCCCTTCCATCGCCTCCCCCAACGTAAACATCAACCCTACATTGGGGTATTTCTCGACAAAAGCCGCAATCGACTTCCGCGTATAGTCCGCAATGATGGGCACAATATGCCGGTTACGATCCTGTGTCTTTAAATGATTCTTTTCCGCAAAAGGTTTCGATACGATAATGTTATAGAACATCTGTATGACCCATATCCCCCTTTTGTCAGCTTCCGTAGTAAGAAAACGATATACTTCCTCATTTTTCTTAAACGTAGCTTCATCCACTTCCACCGCATAGGGATAGTCGGCAAGCCGGACCAGCGACGCAAATGGATGCCCGTTCCACAGATACAAGGTATTCAACCGGTTCTCCACCATCGAGTCCAGGTACTTTACCCAAAGCGCCTTGTCATAGAACCAGGGGAAATTCGCCGGCGTATAGGGATATTCGTATGGCCCGCGGCCTGGCAGCAGAGTAGGTTTCTGCACACCGATACAGCTACCCCTCAATACCATCTCCGGGTGATCCGACACCCGCAGTCCGGAAGGCCAGCCCGACCGTCGGATCCGCGCAGCCAGCTCGAGACACCCATAGAGCGCACCCGAAGCGTCAGACCCGACTACCCTGATAACACGCCCTTTCTGCGAGATCGAATACCCTTCCTTCACCGTATCCGCATGAATACTCACGACTACCATCTCATCTCCTTTCAGCAGGCTCTCCAAACGCCCGGCGCCATATCTTACCCGCGGAGCAGCGCCCTTTGGTACAATTACCCTCTGTCCAAAAGACAAAGCCGGAATCGCCAATAATATGATCCAGATACCCTTTTTCATCAATGTTTTAAAAAATTGGCCTAACCCCGCCTCTCTCACTCGACTCATACGCAGCCTCTACACAAGCCATCGTCTGTATCGCATCTTCCACCGAGTTGTCAGGCCTTTCGATCGAACCCTCCATCGTCAGCATCACCTGCGACATCGATCCGATAAAAGCATGCGGAAACCAGCCCCCGCTCACTTCCAGCTTCTTCCACACCGGCGGCTGCCCTTTCTCCACGATCACATATTCAAAAGAATCAGCCACCCCCTCGGGATAGTTCATCAGTACCCCCATCTTTAACTTTATCGCTCCGCGCGTTCCCTCGAATTTTATATAGGATTGCTGCTGCTCCAATCCAAAGTCATGATTATGATTGGTAAGAATAGTAGCCCTTTTCATCGACCCATAGTCCATGATGATGCTGGTCCGCACAGAAGCCAGCTCGGACATCTCAGGGTGTTTTACCGTACGGGCATAGAGACTCTCCGGGTTGCCCAGGAAGGTCCGCACCAGGTCGATATAATGAATGCTATGATAGAGTATCTCCACCCTCGGTAAGGAGTATAGGAACTTCCAGAGATGCCAGGGCGTATACACATTCACGTTTATTTCTATGTCTACCAGGTCCCCGATCAGCCCCTGCCCGATAATATCCCGCGCCGCATTGATAAAAGGCGCATAACGCAGCTGGAAATTGACACCCGCCGTCATCTTCTTTTCCCGCACAAGCTTCAGGATCTCCCGCGCCATCGCCAGGTCATCCCCCATCGGTTTCTGCATCAGCACAGCCGCACCCTCCGGCAGCTGACGCAGCACGGACAGTATTTGCGAGCCAGGCACCGCCAGATCAAATATTACCGATCGCGGACTCCGGGCCAGCATATCCTCCAGGCTATAGTATACCAGCGGTATGTCGAACTTCCCCGCGGTCTGCAATGCACGATCCCTGTCGATATCATAGATCCCCGTCACCCAGAAACCGGCTATCTTATAAGCCGGCAGATGCGCGTCATTGACGATCCCACCCGCCCCGATGATGATCACCGGCCGGGGGCGCTGAGGCAAAGGACTATTCGTATCGATGATCATAATTCGGTTTATTTTTAGTACCCGGCAATCCCCATCAGGATGCCCGCGACGACCAGTACCAGTATCCCCGCATTGTTCCACCGGATGGTGGTGGCGGAAACACCCTTCCATTCCTTAAAATAGTAACCCCACAAATTACTCGCCACAACCATAAAGGACATATGTATCGACCAGTTCGTAAAACTATAGGGACCCATAAAAAAAGCAGCCAGTCCGTAAAAAATGAATTGACAATACCACAAGGCCCCCACCAGCGCAGAGTAAAAATAATTCCCTCCCCGGCTTTCCGCCTTGCCATAGTCGGAAAAAGTCTTATTCCTCCTGTTCATGACAACACAATACAAAATATTGATTGTGATCCCGCCAAGCAGCTCCACAAAGAACACAGGCGATGTCGCCCATAAGGGCGAAGCCCCCGCACTGATCGCCGCTTGTTTTATCGGCTCACCCGCAGCGATCCCAAACGCAAAACAGGCCGCCAGCACCCCCGCCACAGCCGCGATCAGGATCCCTTTCTTAAATTCGAACGATCCCTCCTTCTTTATCTCCTTATCTCTCCGCATCCCCGCCTTCCCGCAGATGACGATCCCCACCAGCGAAACCCCGACACTGACCAGCGTCACCTTACCCGAAAAGGTCGATAGCACCTCCGGCAGCCGGCCCGCAACAATAATGGGCACCATCGTGCCCAGTGAAGAAAGAAATCCCGTAGCGATCGAGAATCCCAATGCCAGCCCGATATAACGGACAGCCATACCCCAGGCAAGACCACCCAGCCCCCAGAGAAACCCCAAAAGCCAGGTCGTCGCCAACGTCGAAAAAGGTACCGAACGCAACACCGCCCACAAATGAGGAGTAGCCAGGAGTGCCAGCAGCAACGGCAGCAGCAGCCAGGCAACAATTCCCTGCACCGCCCAAAGACTCTCCCAGGCCCAGCCCTTCACGCCCTTCATAGGTACGTAACTGCTACCTGCGGAAAGCCCACCCATTATCAGCAACCCCAACCCAATGATGACATTCATATGGCCTTATTTTAGCAATCCATAAAATCGCTCCGCATTTCCCCAAAACAGGTTATCCCTCGCCTTCGTATATTTCTCAACGATCGACTTGTACATCGCCCAGGTCTCCTCATAACTTCCCGCCAGCAACGCTACCGGCCAGTCACCTCCACAAAAACAACGATCCCCTCCAAAATAATGCAGCGCAAATTCGATAGCCGGCTCCATTTCCTTCTTCCCCCCAAGTCCCGATATTTTTACATAGAAATTCTCATGCTTCGCCGCCTCTTTCATCAATCCCTCCCATGCCCCTTTCCGCGGCTGATTCAGATGATCGAACACCATCCTCAGATCAGGCCATCGCTCCGCCACCTCCAGCACAGTGGCTATATGCTCCGGTATAATACCCACCACATCATACGGTATGTCCCGCGACGCCAGCAATCCCAGGCTCTCCAACACCGGCTCCCTTAAAAGCCAACGCGCATCCGCCTCATTATGTATCAAATGCCTGACGCCTTTCAGCAAATTGCCCGCCTTCCCGGACTTACCCGTCGCCCACTCCTCCTCCAGCAGCCGCGCCGTAGCATCCGGATCCTCCAAAGGCAGCCAGCCCACCACACCGCTGATCCACTCATGTTCCGCAGCCGTCCTCAACATCCATTCCGTGTCCTCCCAACTATTGGCCGCCTGCACCAGCACCCCACCCGTCACCCCCACCGCCTGCCGCGCCGGCTCCAGCTCCTCCAGCGTATAATTCCGGCGCAGGATCGAAGTATCCCCCTCCAGCCAGGGATAACTAACCTTCTCAAGGTTCCAAACATGAATATGTGTGTCGATCAATTTCATGATCCAAAAATACCTAATCCAAACTGACCGTCGATCAGTTCATTATGTTCCCCCAGCAATGGCGCTCCCCTTTCCGACACCGCGATCTCGCCATCCACCCTTATCGGGCAACGCGTCGTCTTCAGCGACAGCCCATTGCTCGTCTTTACCCTCAGTTCCATATTCAGGACCTTATATCCCACCTGTTGCAGCAGATCGCTGTAGTCCATCACTTTTGCACACCAGATATCCGCCGGCTGCAACACGGACAACCACTCATCGGCGGTACGACCCACCAGGTGTTTTGTCAGGATCTCCTTGATCTCATCCCTCCGGTCAAACCATTCGGCGGCATCGGTAAAGACAGCAAGGGCCGGACACTGAAGAAGCCCCGCTAATTTCGGGATATCTCCCATGGCTAAGGACAGGTAGCCTTCCCGGGTCTTATATATACCATAGGGAGCCGGAATATAGGCATTCCCATTGCTGACCTGGCTCCTCACCGGGAGCTGCCGCCCGTCGTTATAAAAACAGGTCAATACTTCAAATTGAAAGTCCAGGATGGCTTCCATCATGCTGACCTGGACCAGGACTGACTGATCATCCAGCCCCCGCCTGTATAAAGCTGCCAATATCCCCTGCGTTAAATAGGTCCCGGCCAGGATGTCTACGACAGAGACCCCCATCGGGGTCGGTCTTTCATCCCTGTTATTGCTCAGCCAGGTCAGTCCCGACAAGGCCTGAACAAGCAGATCCTGCCCCGGCAGATCCTTCCACGGCCCTTCACTGCCGTAACCGCTGACCTCGCCATATACGATACGCGGATTCAGCGCCTTCACCGTTTCGTAATCCAGCCCGATCCGCTCCATCACACCGGGCCGGAAGTTATGCAGCACCACATCCGCCTGCCGAATCAGCTTTTTAACCTTTTCCAGGTCTTCCCCCTTCTTGAGATCGGCAGCATAGCTTTGCTTGTTCCGGTTTATCGCATGAAATATAGTCGATTCACCCTCAATACGGGTATCGGATACATATAGTTGACGGCAGATATCCCCGGTGCCGGGTTTCTCTATTTTGATGACCCTCGCACCCATATCCGCCAGGCGAAGACCGGCAGAAGGACCCGAAAGGAATTGGCTAAAATCAACAACAATTATGTCCTGCAATAAATTCATCTTCGCTTCTTATTTTAAGAGTTCCATCACTATCTTCTCATTATCCTGGCCCAATCCGGGCGCGGGCTTCCCCGAAAACAACCTCTCCCCATTGATCCGTATCGGGCACCGCGTCGTCAACAGACTCTTTCCCCTCCCCGTACTCACAGCCTGCTCCATTTCCAATACTTTATACCCCTCATGAGCCGTAAGACTCTTCCAGTCCAGCACCTCCATCGCCCACATATCCTCCGCATGCAGTCTTTCCAGCCAATAGGCCGTAGGCTGACAAACCAGGTGCTGTGACAATATATTTTTAATCTCATCCCGGTGACTAAACGCCTGCTCCTGGTCATATCCCGCCAGCGATTCCGATTCAATAGCCCGTGCCAGCTGTGGAATATTTACCATCGCGATAGCTATATGCCCGTCCCCCGTCGCATAGATGCCATAAGGAGCGCTCAGCAAAGGGTTCCCATTGTTGAATTTACTCCGGCGCGGCAGCTGCCCGCTGCTATGGTAGGTCGTCAGGAACTCAAATTGGAAGTCCAGCAGAGATTCCATCAGGCTCACCTCTACAAGCGCTCCCTCACCCGTCTTGTGCCGGCGGACCAGGGCCGCCAGTATGCCCTGCACAAGCTGGGCGCCACAAATACTATCCGCGATCGACAGCCCAAACGGCATCGGGTTGTCTTTTTCATTCCCCGTCATATAAGCCAGCCCGCTCATCGATTGCAAAAGCAGGTCCTGCCCCGGACGATCCTTCCACGGACCTTCCTTGCCATATCCGCTGATAGCCCCATAGACGATCCGGGGGTTCAGGGCCCGGACCGATGCATAGTCCAGCCCAAAACCATCCATGACACCCGGCCGGAAATTATGCGTCATCACATCCGCCCGGGCGATCAGCTTTTTGACGATCTCCCTGTCTTCCGGTGACTTGAGATCGGCGGTAAAACTCTCTTTATTGCGATTGATCGTATGGAATAGCAACGAATCCCCATCAACCCATAAATTCTTTATCGATAGCCGCCGGCAGGCGTCTCCAATGTCCGGACGTTCGATCTTTATAACACGGGCCCCCAGATCAGCCAGTCTCAGACCGGCCGAAGGCCCCGATAGATATTGGCTGAATTCCAATATGGTAAGTCCATTCAGAGGCAGCTGATTCATACAACAAGGTTTATGCTCTCCCTATAAAAATTATTCATCACATCAAGTGCACTTTCCACATCCCTCTTCCCCATCAAAAATTCCTGCACAGGTTCGCCCGCATGATCCTGGAAAAAGAGATAGCCATCATAACGCGGACGCATATATCCCCTTTCCATGGCCGGCAGCAGCGAATAAAAAAAGTTATTCGTAAGCCTGTTGGCCATATTATTTGTCCACGCCATCCGATGCCCCGGCTGCCCCCCATGCTCAACATAAAAGGTCGACTGCATCGTTGGAGATACTACCCATTCCGCAAACGCCAGCGCCAGCTCGGGATGACGGCTATAAGCCGACACAGCCAGCCCCGTTCCCCCAATAGTACTCCGCAAACGATGCCCTTTCTCCCCTATTCTCACCAGGTCGGTGTAGGTCAACCGGTGCCGCGCATATCCCTCCCTCGAATAATTGGAATAGCCATAAGCAAACGGGCAATACCAGTAGTCATCCGTCGTCGTCATATATTCAGCGACAGCAATAGGATTGGCCCGGAACATTTTCTCGTCCACAAGCGAATAAAGTTCCTGCATCGTGCCCAGCGCCGCCCTGCCCGTAACCGCATCGATTACCTCCCCCTCACGCTGAAAAGGACGGGTCCCATGAGCGATACAAAACATATAAAAGTTCATCAGCAGGTCTATCGGAATGGCCGGCACACATAGTTTCCCCAGCCGCGCAATTTGCAGCACCTCCTCCCAGGTCTCCGGTATCCGGACACCAGCCTTGTGCAACAGATCGGCACGACAGCTGGCCGCAGGAGTGGCCGCATCGATAGCCAGCGCCCACTGATGCCCATCGTAATGATAGCTGTGATGAGAATAGCCGACGGATGATTCTGCCTGCTCTTTCAGATAGGACGCAGATAGATATTTGTCCAGGGGCAGCACACAGCCCAGCGAAGCAGCTTTGCCTACCCAGGGATGATCGATGATCAGCAGGTCGTATTCTTCCGTTAATTTTTCAATCGGATAATCGGCAAACTGCTGCAGACTTCTCTTCTCCCAGCTGATGCTTACATCCGGATACAGTTCCGACCATCGCTGCGCAGCGGCGGCCAGCGGCGTCAGACCACGGCTATGCCCCCAGGTAATACCTTTTAATTTTCGCTCCATCAGGAATTTCGTTTTTCCACCATCAGAATATGTTCACAAACCATCACCAGCTCTTGATGCTGATTGTAGGCCTCTACCAACTCTACAACCAAACCATATCCCGGTTTTTTATGGTCCTTTTTATCGGCGATCTTTATCTCCACCCTTATCGTATCCCCAATAAATACCGGCCGGGTAAACCGCAGCCGCTCATACCCATAGGTCATAGCAACCTCGTTGATCTCGTTGGCGGTAAGCCCTACGGCGATGCTGAATATAAGGGTGCCATGCGCCATCCTTTTTTTGAAGGGTTGCGTCTTACACCATTCTTCGTCCATATGATGTGGGAAAAAATCTCCGGTCTGCCCGGCATGAAGAACTATATCGGTTTCAGTGATCGTACGACCGGTAGTTTGCCGGGTATATCCCGGTTCAAACTCTTCAAAGTACTTCTTCACCCACATAGCTGTGGATTTTGCTTCATAAGCTTTCATTTTAAGCAATCGTTACAGTTGAATTGCAGCAAATATTGAAAGCTGAAGTTACACGGAGCCCGTCCGGTGAGCAATGTCAGGTTTTACTATTTTGATGGAACATTTTACTATTTACGCTACGCGGCCCAAACACGTCCTTTTCGTCAACCGCTACCATACCTACTTCTCAAACACCAGTGACTCGGCCGAAGCCCCAAGCCCCGTCAACAACCCATTCACATCGGCGATCATCTTGTCCGGACCACACACATAAAACGGCTGCTTAAACTCAGTTATATGCTTCCTCAAAAACTCCGCATCGATATGCCCATGCTCATACCCCGTCTTCTCCTCCCGGCTCAGGATAAAATGAGCATCACCACCCAATATCCCACGCAGCTCCTCTTCGAGGATGACATCCTCCGCCTTCTTATTGGAAAAATAAAGCACATTCCCTTTCGTCTCCCCCGCCCTGTGCAGCTGCCTCAATATAGCCAGAAAAGGAGTGATCCCCGCGCCCCCCGCAATAAAACACCCCGGGCCTTTATATTCTATCGCCCCCCAGACATCATGCAGGATCAATTCGTCCCCCACCGCCAGCTGGTGCAGCTGATCAGTGACGCCATGATGATCGGGATAACGTTTGATCGTAAACTCCAGGTACGGATCGTCAGCCAGACACGTAAAGGTAAAAGGCCTTTTCTCCTTCTGCCAGCCGGGCTTATTCACACAGACATCCGTAGCCTGACCAGGATGAAAATTATATCCTTCCGGCTTTTCAAACCGAAACCGCTTCACATTGTGTGTCACCTGCTTTATGTCAAGAAGCCGAACGACAAATTCATTTTCCATATAGTTAGCGATTTATTGATTTACTCAAAATCCCACCAGTCACTACTCGGATAATGATGATTCAGCACCACCGGCTGCCCTATCAGCGGCGTAGTAAAATGCTGCCCCACCTTCACCGCAGCCGCCGTCATACCTTTTATCGGCTCATTCCACGGATGCAAAGCAAGCGAAAACTTACCCCAATGCACCGGCAACAGCTTCTTTGCTTTCAATTCCTGTGCCGCCTGCACCGTCTGTTCAGGAAACATATGGATATGCGGCCAGTACTTCCCATACTGCCCACACTCCAATATCGCAATATCAAAAGGCCCAAACCGATCCCCGATTGCTTTAAAATGCTCCCCATACCCCGAATCTCCGCCCAAAAAGAAAGAATGTGCCGCTGTCTTTAATACAAATGAAGACCAAAGCGTCTTATTTCTCTTCGTACTCCGCCCCGAGAAATGCCGCGCCGGCGTAGCAGTAAGCCTTCCCCACCCATCTATAACATCACACCCCTCCCACCAATCCAATTCCGTGATCATCTCCCCCGATATCCCCCACGCCTCCAAATGTGCCCCCACCCCAAGCGAAGTATAAATATGCTTCACCCTCGTTTTCAATTTCAATATCGTCTTATAATCCAAATGATCATAATGATCATGCGTCAGCAATAGGATGTCTATCTTATCGGGCAGCTTGTCTACATCATAGCCGTCCGTACCACGAAAAGCCTTTGCAAAGATCCGGAATGGCGCAGCATTCCCGCTAAACACCGGGTCTACCAAAACATGCACCTTCCCGATCTTCATCAGATAGGAAGAATGCCCAAACCATACGATCGATATCTGATCATCCGGCAAAGCCCGCAGATCCGTATGTACCGAAGGAATAGGCCGCGATGGCTTTGTATTCGCCGGCTTTCGGACAAATTCCCAAAGGACCTTTACAACAGAGACATCCTTCAGACTCATTTCCGTCGGTACAAGATTCTGAAAGCTGCCATCCCTGTAGTTAGGCGATTGCTCGATACGTTGCTGACGTTCACCTGCCGGTGCTTTGCCAAATTGAGGGAATAGTGCCATGCTGTGTTGCAACAATTGACAGGCAATTTGGTTTGCCTAGTTAATAAAACTCTGATAAATAAGCTGCTCCATTTTCCTTTCCATTTCGGAATGACTATTCGGAGTTTGCTGCGTCATGATAAGACAAACAAGATGCGCTTTGGGATCAGCCCAATACGTAGTCCCAAAAAAACCGCCCCAGGAAAAAGTTCCGGCATTCCTCACTTCCCGCGCCGCCGACCGCTCACTGGTAATCCCAAAGCCCAGTCCGAAATTATCACTCCCATTATACAAAAAGCTCAGCTGCCCGCTGGTCATCATCTCCACCGTGCGCGGAGAAAGAATATGGACGCCATTGTATTTTCCGCCATTCAACAGCATCTGCAGGAAAACAGCATAGTCCCAGGCGGTAGAAGTAAGACCCGCCCCGCCAGAAAAATAACGCTTTTTCTGTACCGGATAATCCGGATCCATACCCGTACGTTCCTTAGTCCATCGCACTACATGATGGGTAGAATCCTCCGTATAGACAGCAGTCAGCCGCCCCGCTTTGGCCGCCGGAACATTAAAGTAGGTATCCTTCATACCCAGCGGACTAAACAACCGCTCCGTCAGGTACTGCTCCAGGTTCTCCCCGCTGATAACCTCCACCAGGCAGCCCAGTACATCCACACCAAGACTATAGGTCCATTTCTCACCAGGCTGATGTATCAGCGGCAGCCGCGCCAGCGCCTCTATTCTTTCCCGGAGGTCATAGTCAAATACCCCAAGCCCCGATGGTATCCCCGCCTTCGCATAGATGGCCTTCATTTTAGGACTGCCAATACCGGGATAGTCGATCCCCGAAGTATGCGTCAGCAGATCCCGGATGGTGATGTCCCGTTTGGCAGGCACCGTTGTATAAGTAGTGTCGGCGGCATTGAAATTATCCAGCACCTTCGCCCCGCGAAAAGCCGGCAGGAAATCCGCGATCGGCTCATCGAGATAAAACTTTCCCTCTTCAAACAGCTCCATGAGCCCAACGCTGACGATGGCCTTTGTCTGGGACGCTATCCGGAACAGGTCGTCCCGGTGCATTTGTTTTTTTGCTTCCCTATCCGAAAAACCATATCCCTTATATTGTACCACATGCCCGTCGTGTATCACCAGCGTCACGACGCCATTGACAAACCCCTTATTGATATAATCATTCACCAAGGTGTCGATCCGGGCAAGCCGGGCCGGGTCTACGGACTTGTCCGGAGTAGTGCCGGAAGTTATGGTCTGGGCAGGAACAGAAAGGATCCAAATGGTAAAAACCAGGCTGGCAGCAATTAGTTTTTTCATGCAACAACTTGTTTACAGAAAGGTAATCTAATTTCTTTTATAGTGTAATACCTTTGCCGCCTTCATGCGTCTGTTCATTATTTTTTTAAGCTGTTTCGGGTTCATGGCCATCCCTCGCCTTATCACCCCTATGCCCCAACTCGCCTCAGCGCCCGGAGCAGCTGCCATATCCCCCGGAGTCCAGTCCGCCATGGATTATTTCACCACCCAATCACGCACCTTCGCCGCCAGCTGCACGCGGCTGCGGAAAACGCTGGAAGCCCCCAACCCCTCACTTCCCCTGGCCCGCCAACAGCTTATCGACTGCCGCTGCCAATATAAAAAAATAGAGGCATTCCTCGAATACTTCTTCCGCAGCAGTTCGACCATATATAACCGGCCTCCGAAGTTTGAAGCAGAAGAGCCCGACATGGAATACCAATCACCCGTCGGCTTGCAGGTCATCGAATCCCTGCTCTATGAAACCCATCCCAACCACAAAAACCTGCTGGACCAGGCAAAAGCCGTCGAAAGCTCCGCGTCCGATCTCCCCGCCCTGCTTTATAACTTCAAGGCCAGCGACCCGCAATTGCTGGAAAGCCTTCGCCTCGAACTTATTCGCATCATAGCCCTCGACATCACCGGTTACGAAGCCCCGCTGCTAAAGACCGGCATCCGCGAATCCCGCGCCGCATTGGAAGCCTTCGCTCTATCCCTCCAACCCTATCTGCAGGATCCCGGACACGGCAACTGCCCCGGCCACGCCGATAGCCTCCAATACTTCCTCGACAAAACCACAACCTTCCTTAACAGAAACCAATCCTTTGATTCCTTCGACCGCCTCTCCTTTCTAAAAGACGCGGCCCTTCCCCTCCAACGCCAGCTAAGCCTCCTCATTCATGAAAAAGGCCTGGAGCTCAATACCAACAAAGCCCTCAACTACGCAGCCGGCGACATCTTCAGCCCCGATGCCCTCCTGCCCGCGCCGGGCAACACCACCGCAACCATCCCAACCGCTGCCACCGCAGCAAGCGACCCATCCCTCATAACCCTCGGCCGCCGACTCTTCTCCGACTCCTCCCTCTCCACCAACAACAAAAAAAGCTGCGCCTCCTGCCACAACCCCGAAAGATCCTTCACCGACGGCCGCGCCTCCAGCATAGCCTTCGACGGCCGCCATCACCTCGACCGCAACGCCCCAACACTCCTGTACAGCAGCTTTCAATACAATCAATTCTGGGACGGCCGCGCCCGAACCCTCGAAGACCAGATCCGCACCGTCTTATACGATACAAAAGAAATCAATGCCGACACGGCCTCCCTTACAAAACACGGCGGCATCGATTCTACGATCAAAGCCCTCGCAGCCTACGTCCGCAGCCTCCACCCCATGAACTCCCGCTTCGACCAGTACCTCCGCGGTAAACCAACCCTCACCGATAAAGAAAAAGCCGGTGCCAACTTATTCATGGGCAAAGCCCAATGCGCCACCTGCCATTTCATCCCCCTTTTCAACGGCCTCATCCCACCCTATTACGCCCAAACCGAATTTGAGGTCCTCGGCACCACCAGCACCGATAATTTTACCAAAATTCATTTGAGCCCCGACCTCGGCCGTTATAAGATCTACCCCTTCCCCTTCTACAAAGGCGCCTTCAAAACCCCAACCGTACGCAACTCCGCCCAAACCGGCCCCTATATGCACAACGGCGCCTTCCACAGCCTCGAAAGCGTTCTCGAATTTTACAACAAAGGCGGCGGCGCCGGCCTCGGCCTGGACGTCCCCGGACAAACCCTGTCCCCCTCTCCCCTTCACTTATCAAATAAAGAAATAAACAACATTATCCTTTTAATACATACGTTGACAGACACCCTAAATAATAGTCTTAACGTTGGCATAACATACACAAAGTAATTTCGCCGCTATGCAAAAAAGATCTGCCTTTTTTTTCTCATTCTTCCTCCTCACCCTCGTTTCCAGCGCGCAGCGCCCCGTCAGTCACATAAAAGCAATCCTGCTTCGCGGCCCCTACCTGCAGGCAGCTACCACCAACAGCATCGTCATCCGCTGGCGGACAGACGTACTCACACGCGGCATCATACACTTCGGGACCGAACACCAGTTGCTCGACCGCAACGAAAAGGACTCCATCCTCGTAACCGAACACAAGATCAGGCTCGAAGGCCTCCAACCCAATACAAAATATTATTATTCCATCGGCTCCTTCAAAGATACCCTGCAGGGTGGCCCGGATAACTATTTCGTCACCCTCCCTATCCCTGTAGCCGAACCCGAGCCAGGTAAAGAAACCCTCTATCGCATCGCAGCAATAGGCGACTGCGGCAACAATTCGGTCAACCAGCGCTCTGTCCGTGACGCCCTGATAAAATATCTTGGCGACAACTACCTCAACGCCTGGATCCTCCTCGGAGACAACGCCTATGGCACTGGCCGGGATGCGGAGTTTCAGTCCAACTTCTTCAATGTCTATAAGGACAACCTGCTTCCAAAATACCCGCTCTACCCCAGCCCGGGCAACCACGATTATTATGATGGCGATTCAACAGAACAAAAAGTACAGCATACCCACGAGGTAGCTTATTTCCAGAACTTCACCATGCCCATCGATGGAGAAGCCGGTGGCGTCCCTTCCCATAACCCCGCTTTTTATTCTTTTGACATCGGCAACACTCATTTTCTTTCCCTCGACTCATACGGCATCGAAGAAGACCGCTACCGGATCTATGATACCCTCGGCCCACAGGTCCAGTGGATCAAAAAAGACCTGGAAGCCAACGGCCACAAAGGCTGGGTCATCGCCTACTGGCACCACCCGCCCTATACCATGGGCTCCCACAACTCAGACAGGGAAAAAGAGCTGGTCCACATCCGGGAGAACTTCATCCAAATCCTCGAACGTTATGGCGTAGACCTCATCATCTGCGGACACAGCCATGACTACGAACGCTCCAAATTATTAAAAGGCCATTACGGAATGGAGGCAACCTTCACCCCCTCGCTCAACATCAGCAATTCTTCCGGCCGTTATGATACCAGCGCCAATTCCTGCCCCTATCTCAAGGATTCAACAACCGGTTACGCGGGCACGATGTATATCGTAAGCGGATCGGCAGGCCAGCTCGGCGGAAAACAACCATCCTGGCCCCACGACGCATTACCCTATTCCGACGCAACACACGGCGGCGCAGGCATGCTCGAGATAAAAGGCAACCGGCTCGACTGGAAATGGATCTGCTCCGACGGCGAGATCAGGGACCACTTCACCGTATTTAAGAACGTCAACAAAAGACATCTCCTTACCATCAAAAAAGGCCAGTCCGTCACGCTGACCGCCTCGTTCCCCAATGATCAGGACCACCCCTATCGATGGAACAGTAGCAAAGAAACCGGTCGTAGCATCGAGGTAAAGCCCTCCGCTACAAAGACCTATACCGTAAAAGATCCCAACAACTGTCTTCAGGACAGTTTCGAGGTCCGGGTAAGCAAATAGGCCGCCGGCGCCAATACCTGGCATCGAACGCTGCAACCCGTCATCACCGGCCACCCCTAACCATCATCACCTATAAGTGGTATTGCAGATACTAAAAAATATCTGCACTTTAGCCTATGCGCTATTTCCATATTCTATTCTGGCCTGTGCTGGTAGCAACTTTTATTGTCGCTTTCATCCAGCTCAAAGACAAAACCTATTTACAAAATGACACCGCCCCACAGGGCATCGTATCCCTCGAATTAGGCGGCAGCTTCCAACGGGACACCGCGATCATACAGTCCTGGAAAACAGACACGTTGGATCGTACCTCCGTCACCATTTGTCAACCCACCCCCCAACCCATCAACCGGCTTCAAAAGGCCCGCTTCGACGTCCATATAGATTATCTTTTTATTCTCCTCTATACCCTGCTGGGCATCATCATCGTCCTTGCCCTCCAATCCCGGCTCAAACAAAGATCACCCGGATTTACCCGCCTCCTGATAGCGCTCGTCCTGCTGGCAGGCATTTTTGACGGTATCGAGAACATAGGTCTGCTCCGCTTCATCAATGAAGATGCCACAGCCGGCGCCACCACGATCACAAAAGCCGCCGCACTCATCAAATTCATCATCCTGGTATTATTATTAGGCCTTTATCTCCCTTTAACCCTTATCATCCGGGATAACGGCCTCCTCCTTCTTTCCGACTACATCCGCAACAAGACCTTCCAGGTCTTCCGCTACCGCGTCCTGCTCATCGGGCTCGCCTTCTTTTCCCTGCCCATCTGGATGATGGACCAGGGACAGGACCTCCTCATCAATATTAACTCCTCCGATCAGGGTGTCTTCCTGTTCATGACGGTAGTCCTCGTCGCCGCCTTCCTCAACTGGTGGCTCGCCAAACTCTTCTTCGAGAACAAAGCCCTAAGACCCATCTTCCCCTTTAAGGAATTGCCCGTCACCGAACCCGAAGAAGAAAAACAAGAGAAAAAAGCATCCCGCTTCCTCGGCGTCGCCACGATTATCATCCCCGCAGTAGCCATTGTCAATGCCCTCCAGGTCATCCGTATGCCCTCGATCCTGGATTTTTTCCCGGCTCCCCTCTGGCTGCTCCTGCTCCTGGTCATCTTCTTTGCGCTGATAAAAAACAATGTAATAGAGAAGGCCTATATAAGGCTTCAGCAAGAGCAGGGACAGAAAAAAAGCAAATACATCGCCTTCCTGGCCCTCTTCCTCCTGGCCATAGGGATCCCATCGATCATTCGCCTCACAGCCATCAGGGGCTCCAGCAACACGCCGTATTCCCTGATCTTTCTGTTCTGGCACCTCGTCTTTCTGGCCCTTGCCTTCCTGGTCTTCGTCAGCATCAGGACCTGTATCTATAAAGAAGGCCTCGCAGGCAGCCACATCGGAGCGCCCATCATCATCGCAGCAGGACTCCTCTCCATAGGCTTCATCCTTTTCAACGTCTTTCCGCAAGCCATCCTTGCCCTCGACTGCAATTTCCTAAGCCTCCCCGTCCTCCTCTCCGGGATCATTACATACATCCTTTTACTGACTGTCCTCATCCGCATCAGCCTCTGGCGAAAAACCAACTTCGTCCTCTTCTTTATCGGGATAGCCGTGACGGTCTCGATCTCCGTCGACAACGATTATCATTCCGTAAAGACCAGGGATACCCCGGCAAAGCAACAGCCCGCTCAGTTGGAAGACTATTTTAAACAATGGCTGCTAAAAAGAAAGGACGAGATCAACAGATCTCCCACCTATCCCGTATTCCTCGTCAACAGCTACGGCGGAGGTATAAAAGCCGCCGCCTTCACCAATCTCGTCGTTACTTATCTTGACTCGACACTCATCGCATCCGGCAACAAAGGTTTCGAACATTATACTTTCTCGTTCTCCGGCGCTTCCGGAGGCACCGTAGGTTCCGCCGTTCAGTGTGCCTGGCGTGCCCGTCACCTCGACAGCAGCGGTTATACACTCGATCACTTCACTGGCTTTTATGACCACGACTTCCTCACCCCCACCCTCGGCGCTATGTTCGGGAGGGATATCTGGGCGTCCATAACGGGCCAGCACAGCTGGCACGACCGCATCGCAGTCCAGACCAGTATTTGGGAAGGCTTCGGGAAAAAGACACTGGACCTCGACCTGTCCGTTCCCTTTGATGCCTTGTGGGATACAAGCAGGTCAAATCCGGCCCGCTACGAGGTGCCGCTATTATTCTCCAACACGCTCAACGTCGACAACGGTCAGAAAGGCATCTGCGCCCCTGTCGTCCTAAATAAAACCGATTTCCCCGGCGCCATTTTCATCCGCTCCCGGCTGGACTCCATCAATGCCCATCGCGGCGACCAGCCAATGCAGGACCTGTCCCTCCTGACCGGCGCCTTCTTAAGCGCCCGCTTCCCCTTTATCAGCCCCTCAGGGAAAATGGGACCGGGTTATCACTTTATGGATGGCGGCGCCAAAGACAACTCCGGCGCCTCCACTTCGGAAGCCATCTTTATCAGCCTTAGTAAGGAAATGCAAAAAGAGAAAAAGACCCACCCGCTTTCGGAGATAGATAGCCTGATGAGGAAAGTACATTTTTATTTTATTTCGATCACCAACAACCCCAACTTCATCCGCGACGAACGAAAGCTGGTTTCCAATCGATGGGAGCCCATAAGCCCCCTGGTCGGCATCATCAACAGCGGCATCTCGGGCAATGCGATAGAAGCCGATAGAACCCTCCAGCAGCGGTATTCGGCCGACACCCTGGGCGGAGGCTTTCACGCCGGCTACAACTCGGTCTGGATCACAGGCTCCTGCGTAGAATACAACGATGGGAAATGGTATGAACCGGTTTTACCGCTGGGGTGGCAGATCTCATCCCCTTCTGTACAAAGACTACGCTCTTCTTTCGATGCTACAGGCATTCACTATTATAGGAACGATGGTATCCCAAAAATTTTGCAGATTATAAAACAGGCACTATAATTTAGCTATCTTGTCGCCAAATTTCATTTATGAGCTCACCGGCAACATCCCCCCTATTAGTCCATCATGTCTTCTTCTGGCTGAAAAACCCTTCCTCGACCGCCGACCGCGATCAGCTGGTGGAGGGAGTAAAAACGCTCGCCAAAATTGAGACCGTAAAAGAATTACACGTCGGCATACCCGCCAGCACAGAAAAACGGGACGTAGTCGACACCAGCTGGGCCGTATCCGAACTCATGTTCTTTAATGACGTACAGGGACAGGACACCTATCAGCAGCATCCCGTACACCTCGAGTTCATAAAGAACTACGGCCACCTGTGGGAGAAAGTAATTGTATATGACGCAGTGGAAGCTTAGCTGATCCCCAGCAATTCCACCTCGAATATAAGTGCGCTGTTCGGCCCGATCTGGCCACCAGCTCCCCTTTCCCCATAACCAAGGTTGGCAGGAAGAAAGAACCTCCACTTACTACCGGTCGGCATCAGCTGCAAACCCTCCGTCCAGCCCTTTATCACCGCATTCAGCGGAAAAGTAGCCGGCTGGCCGCGCTTGACGGAACTATCAAAGACCGTCCCGTCGATCAGCGTGCCGTGATAGTGACAGGTAACCTTATTGCTGGCAAGCGGTTTCGCACCACTGCCTTCCGTGATGATCTCATATTGAAGACCGCTTGGCAGGGTGACAATACCCGGCTTTGTCTTATTGGCTTCCAAAAAATCCTGCCCCGCCTTAAGATTGGCACCGGCTTTCTCATTCTTCATATTGAACAGTTTATCCGCAAGACTCATGATTTTACGTTTTTGCAAAGATAGAACTTTACATCAACCTCCAATGTTTACTCAATTATCATAAATTTGCCGCGTCAATGACTAAAAAGACCTATCTCACCTATATTCTGATCCTGGGAGCGCTCACCGCCCTCGGACCTTTTTCTATAGATATGTACCTGCCGGGCTTCGAAGACATAGCCAAAGGCCTCCACACCTCCGCAGCGACAGTAGCCCTTTCCCTTTCCAGTTATTTCATCGGTATTTCGCTCGGGCAGCTTTTATACGGGCCCCTGCTCGACCGCTATGGCCGGAAAAAACCCCTCTACGTCGGTCTGGCCCTGTACCTGGTGGCCACAGTTGTTTGTATGCAGGCAAAAGACATCCACACCCTCATCGTACTCAGGTTCATCCAGGCCGTAGGAAGCTGCGCCGCACAGGTAGCGGCCATGGCAATGGTACGTGACCTCTTCCAGCCAAAAGAAAGCGCAAAGGTCTTTTCCCTGCTCCTGCTTGTCCTTGGTACATCCCCGATGATCGCCCCGACAGCCGGTGCCTATATCGTTGTCAACTTCGGCTGGCGCGCCATCTTCCTCGTTCTGCTGATCCTGGGCGTACTCATCACCGGGCTGACCATCTTCTTTCTCCCGGAAAGCTACCCGGCCGATAAGACCTTTTCCCTGAAACCCAGACCCATCATCAACAACTTTATCTCCGTTATCCGCGAACCGCAGTTTCTCGTATACGTCCTGGTCGAAGCCCTCGCCTTTGCCGGGCTCTTTGCCTATGTTTCGGGCTCTCCCATCATCTTCATGGACATCTTTCACGTCGACAAAAAGACCTATGGCTGGATCTTCGCCTTCCTGTCCATCGCCTTTATCGGCCTGAGCCAGTTCAATAGCCTGCTCCTGAAAAAATATAGTAGTGAAAAGATCATCTGGGTCGCGCTCTCCGCCCAGGTAATAGTGGCAGCCCTCTTCCTTGCAGGTAACCTCGCCGGCTGGTATGGCCTCCCCCAAACGATCTTCTTTATCTTCCTCTTCCTCGCTTGCCTTGGCTTTACCAACCCCAACGCAGCAGCCCTTTCTCTTGCTCCCTTCTCCAAAAATGCCGGAAGCGCCTCCGCCCTCCTGGGCGCCCTCCAGATGGGTGTCGGCGGACTGGCCGCTTTAGGCATCGGCGCCTTCAGCAATGGCACTGCAAACCCGATGATAGTCATCATGGCCATCTCCTCGCTCGCCGCCCTGCTCATCCTCCTCGCCGGCAAACGCAGTGGTAAGCTAACCATCTCCGCAGGTTCCTCCGACACGCCCCAACCCATCCATTAGTCACCATCAACGGTCCCAACTCCCAAACAACCACAACATCAATCCATCACGCACCCCATCGCCCCATCACGGCAACTTGGCCACCAACCCCTCCGGCAACACCCTCAATATCTGGTAAATGATCTTCCATTTGAATCCCGGCACGATCGTAAACCCATTCCCTGCCCCCACTATCTTCCCCGCAATAAATTCCGGCTCCATCAGCAATGACTCCGGCAGATCCAGACCCGCCGTCATCTTACTACGGATATAACCCGCAATCACCGCATTCACTACCACCCCGCGCGTAGACAAATACTGCCTCAATCCCGCCAGGTAGGTCGTGAACGCCGCCTTCGTACTCCCATACACAAAATTGCTCTTCCGCCCACGTACACCCGACAGGGACGACAATCCAACAATCCGCTCAAGATGACCATTAGCCCCATCCATCGCAATAATATTCAAGATGGACACCGCTCCGGCATACATCACATTCATCATCCGGTACGAACCCGTCCAATCCACCAACGCAACCTCATTCGTAACCTGGAAACCCGCCGCATACAATACAATATGCGGTTTCTCCGGCAATGAGGCATAAAACGCAGCATGTGACCCAAAATCCGTTGCGTCAAAATGCATAGTCATCACACCTGCCGACAATTCCTCCCCCTCATTTACCCGCATTCCCCTCTTCACCGCGAAAGCGCCGACCTCCTCCACACTTCGCGAAGCCGCCACAACCTTATACCCCAACCCCACATACAAGACCATCGCCTCCTTCGCCACATCCGAATTTGCTCCCAATATCAATACTGTCTTCATGGCTTGGTGCAAATTTCAATGCCCTGCGGACCCGCGATCACCGCCTTATGAGCCATATTAAAAAATAAAGAATGCTCCAATATCCCGGCAATACTTTTAACTCTGTCATTCAGCAAAGCCGGCTCAGGAAAAGCAGTAAACCAATTATCGATCAAAAAATTCCCCCGCTCCGTCACGACAGCCCCATCTTTGACGGAACCAGCCATCCGTAGTTCCGACCGCGTCGGACTAAAGAACTTCTTCATGCAAAAAGATACATATCCCAAAGCCTCCGGTATCACCTCCACTACCAACGGATACCGGCCATCCAACCTGTCCACCTTCTTCGAAGAATCCCCCACCAGTACAAACTCAGAAGCCATCGCAGCCAGAACCTTCTCAGCACTATGAACCCCACCCCCGCTCTTCAAAGCCGTCAGCCTCCAGTCGAACTGATCACAACCATCAAAATAAAGATCCAGCGAAGCCAGCCAACCCGCTTCCACAACTTTGAATCCCTCTTCCAACAACAGTCTACGTGTAGAAAAAGAGGAGCTTGCCATCGTCAGTGACCCAAACAAGGCAGCATCCTCCTTAATAAACCCAATTATATGTCCCATGGTAGACCCGGCTCCAAGACCAACGGTCATCCCCGGTTTTACAAACTTTAGCGCTTCTTTAGCGGCATCTTTTTTATAATCCTGCATAAGGCAAGTTAAATTATTTTCTTAACCACCCCGTCTTAACCACCTCCGCAGGTATCCGGTCTATCCCCCGTATCCTGATTTGTTTATAAAAGACTTCCGCGCCCTCCGACTGCAGTTGCAATTTCCCCTTCGTAAGCGCGGTCACCTGGTCCTGATCTACCTGTCCCGAATGATAAAGCACCATCATCACCTTGCCATTTATGATATGCACACTGGTATCTCCATGACAATACAGATCAAGCGTATTCCATTTCCCCGAAGGCAATTCACTATCGGAGCCTTTGATACAATGCCGGCCTGTCAAGGCGTCAACACGAAAAGTATACAAGGCTCCGGTCGGATCATACACATATTCACTGTCGGATTTCTTTACAGCCGGCACGGCTGCAATCGCCCCGGCACAACCCCAGTAGTCGCCACAATCTCCCTCCTGTATCTGGAATTCCTGGCTGCGCATCCAGGCGCCATAGTCCGCGCCATACCTTCCCACGGAATGATAAAGCAGACCACTATCCTTCTTTTTACCCTTTTTATTTCCCCAGGTAAGCTTCCCCCAGCGAAACAGTAATTGCAGATGATAATCGGAAAATTCCTTTTTTGACGTGATGGCGCCCACACCCTCCCCCGAGATCCGGATCACATTTTCCGAACCGTCTTTGACAACGCTGAATACATGATGCGGGTCTTTATTCAAACCGATGGGCTTATCCTGCGGCTTCCCGTTGTCATCTGCAGGCGGCCCCAGATACGTATCCCATCCCGAGAGGTTCTTCCCGTTAAAAAGAGATACCCAACCCTTGTTTTCAGCGGGCGTCGCGGCAGTAAAAGCAGCCATACCCATTACAACAAATAGTAATAATAAAAAGTAGTTACGGCGAAGCATAATAAATAGTTTGATACAAAATGAACATTGAAAATAACAAAAATCCCCGACCATCCCTCTGTGGTCCTTTTTTACCGCATTTTCCCTACCTTCGACCCCTGCAAAAATTCAAATTTACATTTATGAGAGGTCATGCCATCGTATTCCTATTGATGTCGGTATATCTGATCCAATCTCCGGCGCAGGCCCAGCCCGCAGCAAAACGCTCCGCTCATCCCTCCGCTCAAACATCCTCCGCTCATCCCTCCGCTCAAACACCCTCCGCGGCAGTCCCCCGTCCCAAACTCGTGATCGGCATCGTCGTCGACCAGATGCGCTGGGATTATCTCTACCGCTATTCCGATCGCTATGGCACCGGCGGCTTCCGCAGACTCCTCAACGAAGGTTTTACCTGCGAGGACACCTACATCAGTCATTTACCTTCTTATACCGCCGTAGGGCATACCACTGTGTTTACCGGGTCGGTTCCTTCCATTGACGGCATCACCGGCAATGACTGGATCGATCAGGCCACGGGAAAAAGCGTCTATTGCGTAAGCGACGCCGACGTCCAGCCCGTCGGCGGAACAAGTCCTGCCGGCAACATGTCCCCAAAAAATCTCCTGGCTTCGACCGTTACCGACGAGCTGATGCTGGCTACCAACTTCCGGTCACGCGTAGTAGGTGTCTCGCTCAAAGATAGAGCATCCATCCTCCCCGCCGGGCATACTCCCACCGGCGCCTTCTGGTTTGATGACGTAAAAGGGGTCTTCAGCACCAGCACATGGTACATGAAGGAATTACCCGCCTGGGTCACCCGCTTCAATGACAGCAACGAACCGGAAAAGTTAGTAGCCAAAGGCTGGAATACCTTATATCCCATCAACACCTATCTCCAAAGCACAGCCGATTCTACACCCTGGGAAGGTACATTCAAAGGAGAATCTGCGCCCGTCTTCCCGCACGACATGGCAAAATTTTACAAAGAAGACCACGACAACATCCGCAGCAGCCCCTTTGGTAATACCCTGACCCTTGACTTCGCAAAGGCAGCCGTCGAAGGCTATTCACTCGGCCAGCGCGATGTCACGGACTTCCTGACCATCAACTGCGCATCGACAGATTATGTCGGCCACCGATTCGGCCCTAACTCTATAGAAGTGGAAGATGTTTACTTACGACTGGATAAAGACCTGGCCGACTTCTTCAGCTTCCTCGACGGCAAGGTCGGAAAAGGCAACTACACCGTCTTCCTCACCGCAGACCACGGCGCTTCCCACGCAGTCAATTTCCTCAAAGCCCATCGGATCCCGGCCGGCATCTCGGGCATCCGCAATATCATAAAAGGACTCAACGACACGCTCAGCTCCATCTACAGGATCAACGACCTTGTCTTATCCGGTATCAACTATTATGTCAACTTCAACCTGGCAAAGATCCGGCAGGCGAACCTTCCCCTGGACTCACTAAAAAAGGTTGCACTCGGCTATCTCCAACGACAAACCGGCCTCCAGTACGTCATCGACATGGCCAATCCCGACGCAGCCCTGCTTCCTCATCCCATCCGCGAAATGGTGATCAACGGCTTCAACCGCAAACGCAGCGGACAGATATTACTGCTTCCTGAACCCGGCTGGTTCGACGGCTCCGACAAGGGCACCACTCACGGCACCTGGAACCCACAGGATACCCATATCCCACTCGTCTTCATGGGCTGGGGCATCAGACACGGGCAGTCTTATCGCACCGTCCACATGACCGACATCGCGCCCACCGTCTCAGCCCTGTTACACATCCAGGCTCCCAACGGCAATATCGGTGAAGTAATACAGGAAGTCATAAAATAATTACATCTATGTCGCCGCGACCATCTGCGCCTTAGCCTCCGCCCCACTCATCTTCCCATCCAAAAGATGCTTCAGCACAAACCACTCCTTCGCAAACGGCTTCAGCATCTTATTCGCAGCCACAGGCCCCCATGTCCCGGCCTCATAAAAATTCAATTGTTTCCCCGGTGACTTCTTCCACGCATCCAGTATCGGCATCACCACCTTCCACGCCGCCTCGATCTGATCATCCCGCATGAACTGCGTAGCATCCCCCTCCAACACATCCAGCAGCAAAGCCTCATAAGCCTCAGGCAGCGACTGCGCATACGCATCCTTATACATAAAGTCCATCTCCACCGGCAACAGCTTCATATGAAGACCAGGGACTTTGCTCTCAAAGACAAGCCCTATCTCCAGTTCAGGCTGAATACTGATGATAAGCCGGTTCGGAACAATATCATCCTTGAATATCTTATGCGGAGAATCTTTGAACTGGATCATGATCACCGACGATTGCTTAGGCATCGACTTGCCGGTACGCAAAAAGAAAGGAACCCCCTTCCAGCGATCACTGTCGATCAGAAACTTCGCCGCGACAAAAGTCTCCGTTGTAGAGTCCTTTGCAACCTGCTCCTCCTCCCGATAGCCAACCCTATGCTGACCACCTACTTCACCCGCCGTATACTGACCACGAACGACGTTCTTATATACATCCTCCGGAGTAAATGGCCTCACCTTCTTCAGCACCTTCACCTTCGAATCCCGAATAGCCTCGGCCTTATATTCATCAGGACAATCCATCGCGATGATACACAACAGCTGAAGCAGGTGATTCTGGATCATATCCCGGAGAGCCCCGCTGCTGTCATAATACCCGCCCCGCTTACCCACACTGACTTCCTCCGCCACACTGATCTGAACATGATCGATATATTTATTATTCCACAACGGCTCAAAAACATAATTCGCAAAACGAAAAGCCATGATATTCTGGACCATCTCCTTCCCGAGATAATGATCGATATGGTAGATCTGCTTTGCCTTGAACCGCTTGCTTAAATACCGGTTTAGCTTACGCGCAGAATCAAGATCGGTCCCAAAAGGTTTCTCCACGACGATACGATCCAATGCGTCCCTGTTACAAAGCTTCTGTATACACAATGAATCCGCGATAGCTTCGATAAACCTCGGCGCAACAGCCAGGTAGAACATCCGTACACCCCTTTGCTGCTCATGTTCTTCAAATTCCTTTATCTTTTCTTTCAGCGACTCATAGGTCTCCTTCTTCATAAAGTCGCCCTGCACATAATTGATGCGCGCGGCAAAAGCAGCCCACTTCTCAGGATCAGCCTTCCCATTGCGGCTAAACTCATCGACACCGGCAAGCAGATCGTTTCTGTATTCCGTTTCATCGACAGTTACAAAGTCAACACAAAAAATAGAAAAAATTGGCGGCAGGTGATTGTCAGCATACAAATTGAAAAGAGCCGGGATCAGTTTGCGTTTCGTAAGATCGCCTTTTGCACCAAAAATGGTTATCGCCGATGGGAAGATTTTTCTGCTCATATACAAACTTACAAAAAAGCCGTTCTTTATGAACGGCTTTTAATATTAAGTTTAAAATTAAGGTTTCCAAACATTATTAGTGTTGTCGATATCAGGATATCGTTGGTCTGGATCCACGGTAACCTGAACGATCTTGCTGGTCGAAGCATAATGGAACTTCCAGACCGATCCGTGCATCCATATCTCTACCGGAAGTTTCACCCGTTCGGTCTTCCCGTTTTCCTCTTTGATCTCGACAGTGACAGGCATCGGAAGCTTTTGCCTGTTCTCGATAGTTATCACCGCCCCCTGCGCCTGGTTGCCATTCACATATTCCACATTCGTAACAGCCTGATCGATCTTCCAATTGTTAAAGAACCAGCCCCGCCAGAACCAATCCAGCGTTTCACCCGAAGCATTTTCGATCGCATGGAAAAAGTCATAAGGGGTAGGATGCTTAAAAGCCCATTCATGAACATAATACCGGAAGGCATAGTCAAAACGGTCCTTGCCCAGTATCTCTTCACGAAGCAATTCCAGCCCGGTTCCCGGTTTGTTATACGAAAGCGTTCCCCATTCCCTGCTCGGCATCGCATCCGGAATCGTCAGGATAGGATTGGTAGCATTAAAGAACGCATTGGCAAGACGGCCGCGGCTTCTCTCCGTACGCAGATATTCTCCTTTGTTAAAGGCCGAGTCCGCCACCGTATTGATAAAAGTATTAAAGCCTTCATCCATCCAGGGATATTTCCTTTCATTACTACCTACGATCATCGGGAACCAGTTGTGACCAAATTCATGCCGGGTCACACCCCAAAGGCTGCCCTTGCGCGAACGATAGCTGCAAAACACGATCCCCGGATATTCCATCCCTCCCACTACACCCGCCACATTCGTAGCAGCAGGATAAGAGAATTCATAGAGATATTTGGAATAGTATTCGATACAGCCTTTCACATATTCTGTACTGCGCCCCCAGGCGGAATCACCTGCACTTTCCACCGGGTAGATGGATTCGGCCAGCGCTTTCTTACCACTTGGTAAATTTATCTTCGCGGCATCCCAGATAAAAGCCTTCGACGCACTCCAGGCCACATCCCGGGTATTAATACACTTGAATTTCCAGGTCAGCCGATCCTTGGCAGGCCTGCTGGCCGCGTCCGTCACCTCATTCTCCCCGCGGATCACAACCGTCTTGTCACTCCCCTTCGCTTCCTGCAAACGGCGAAGCTGCGCCGGTGTCAGCACTTCCGCCGGGTTCATCAGCTCGCCGCTGCCGCCCACGATCATGTCTCCGGGAACATTGACACTATAGTCGATATTGCCATATTCGAGGTAAAATTCCCCCTGCCCCAGGTAAGGCAGCGTATTCCAGCCTACCACATTGTCATAGACACACATCCGGGGATACCACTGCGCCACTTCATAGATCCAGCCATTTTTTGTCTCCAGCCGGCCCGTACGGTCCGTACCATATTGAGGTATCTTAAAAGAATAATTGATCCGGATCTTCAGCAATCCGCCATTCCCTTTCAGACTGGCCGGCAGCTTCACCTGCATCCGCGTGTCGGAGACCAGGTAGTCCGCAGCGCTTGCCTTACCGGTGGCGGCATTGATCAGCTCCACCGATTTCAGCTCATACCCCCCGTCAAACGCATCCCGGTTTGCCCAACGGCCACCCGTCAGCTCAGTACCGGCCACACCCCGTGACTGAAGATTATAGATGTTCTGATCCATCTGCAGCCATACAAAAGGAAGCTCATTCGGGCTGTTATTCTTATAGGTGATAGTCACTGTCCCCGAAAGCGATTGATTCACTTCGTCAAGCCGCGAAGAGATGCTATAGCTGGCACTGTTCTGCCAGTACTTTGGACCGGGCTTCCCATCGGCAGCACGAACATCGTCTCCATAAGCCGGGTAAAACAAAGGCGCAAACGCTTCATGTACATCATATACAGACGATGAAGGGGTTGACGGTGGTGTAGCAGACTGAGCGTAAGAAACAGACTGCCCTAACAACAATCCCCCCAACGCTAGTAACTCAATTGATTTTCTCATATCTAACAGTAATTTTTATTATGGTTGCGAAGGTAGATTTTCCTATTTTCATTCTATGGATATCCATGAAATTAAAGGCAGATTAACAAAGAGAGCGACAGGTTTTTCCATAGGCGGGTTTAAACCTACATATTCGGATAAAGAAAGCTGGCTCGGACGTATATCTTTCTACAGGGAAGACGAAGGCATCCCCGAAGACACAGCCGGCCTGCCCATGCTCCCGCTGGTACAGCTGAGCCTGGAAGGGCTGCCTTTTGTCCCCGAAGGGCTGGAAAACGTAAAAATGCTGACCGTTTTCATCAGCGAAGACCTCCCCACAGGCCTCGCAGACAACGGCGACGACTGGCTGCTGCGTGAGTACTCCAAAGACGACCAGCTCGTCCATAAAAACCTCGGCAACCCCGATTCCTATATCCGCCCCTTCCCCTTAAAAGCAACTTTTATCCGGGAAGACTACCCCGTCTGGGATGGAGGGGATATCCCCGCCGACCTCGAGGAAGAGATCCTGAAACTGGAAGATGCGGGAGAAATAGAAGATTATTATGATATGGTCGAAAACAACTATGGCCATAAGCTGGGCGGTTATGCCACCTTCTATCAATCCGGCGTTGACTTTGGTGAAGACTTTGCCTTCATGCTACAGATCGCCTCCGATGAAAAAGCCAGGCTGAACATCATCGATAATGGCACGATCTTTTTAGCAAAGAACAGCAAGACCGGGGAGTGGAGACTATATGTAGATTTTCAATAATTCAAAGCCAGATAGAGCACATCCCCAACAGAGATCCCGCCCCTGGTCGTTCGTACGATCAGACGGGAATTTTTTAATTGTACCTCTATATCATAATAGCTGCCCTGGAAGATCACGTTCTCCACCCTGCCAGCCAGACCCTCATTAACAATTTTAATATCTTCCGGTCTTACAAAGGTCTTCCCGATCAAATTATATTTCCCAAACAATCCTGCCACATATGCGTCTACAGGTATCCGATACACCTCCTCCGGCGCCCCCCGCTGCACAATTCCGGCATCCCTCAACACAATGATCTCATCCGCCCAGGCCATAAGATCCAACGGATCATGAGAAACCAGGATACAGGTAATACCCAGCTTGTCCCCGATATTCCTTATCACCCTCTTCAGCACATCCTTATGGATCATATCCAGGTTCGAAAAGGGTTCATCCAGCAACAACAACCGCGGTGGTTTTACCAGCAGCCGCGCCAACGCGATCCGCTGCCTCTCCCCACCCGAGAGCTGATCCGTCCGCCGGGCCAGCAAATGATCGATATGACAGATCCCATACAGCTCCGCAGATTCCTCAACCGACAGATCATTGGCATAGGACAACACCTCCTCCACCCGGTAATTATGCCATAATTCGAAATGCTGCGACAGATAGGCAATGCCCGGCTGACCAGGGACCAGCCTTTCCAGCGGACCCAAAACCCGGCTTCCCTCAAACCGGATCTCTCCTGAGCTCACCTCAACCAGCCCCGCTATCATTTTTAACAGCGTACTCTTCCCCGAGCCCGTTTCCCCTGCTATGGCCAGTTTCCGCCCTTTTTCCTGCGTAAAACTGATCCGCCCGTTAAGCCCGAGTACCTGTAACAACTCCATAAACATAAAAGTAAAAATGCGATAAAAAATTGCTCAAATGTAATTTTTTATCGCATTATCATAATGACTGTGCCTTCGGCACGACCGGACTCCGTCCGGTTTTGGTCAAATATTCATAATTTGCCCCGGTTTCTTATTTTATGCAATACAATCCACCTTCACTCAGGACCGTCCAGGTGACCCGCTATGTTACTCCTCTCCGGGAAGGCGGCTCCCTGCCCGCCATCGCCGAAGCAAACGACGGGTTCTTGTACGTCCTCAAATTTCGCGGCGCAGGACAAGGCGTAAAATCGCTGATCGCAGAGCTCATCGGGGGAGAGATCGCCCGGCTGCTCGGTCTTAAAGTGCCGGAGATCGTCTTCGCAGAACTTGACCCCGCCTTCGGCCGGACCGAACCCGACGAAGAGATCCAAGACCTGCTAAAAGCCAGCGTCGGACTCAATCTCGGCCTGCACTACCTGTCCGGCTCCATCACCTACGATCCCGCAGTGGCCCCGGTCGACCCGCTCACCGCCTCGAAGATAGTCTGGCTCGACTCCCTGCTCACCAACGTAGACCGTACCGCCCGCAATACCAATATGCTGTTCTGGAACAAGGAACTGTGGATCATCGACCACGGTGCAGCCCTTTATTTTCATCATAACTGGGCCGCCGCAGAAACCCCTTCGTCTCTCGAAGAACAGGCCCGGCGCCCCTTCGTACAAATAAAAGACCATGTATTATTGCCCTGGGCTTCCAAACTGAAGGAGGTCGACCAACACTTCCGCGCTATCCTCACCCCCGAACATATCAGCAGCATCGTCGCGCTGATCCCCGACCAATGGCTGACCAGTTGGTCCTCCGACCAATCTCCCGATGATATCCGCGACGTCTATACGCAATTCCTCAACACCCGGATCGAAGTATCCTCTATCTTTGTAAACCAAGCCCAGCATGCAAGACAAACACCTATTTGAATATGCCGTTATCCGAGTGGTACCAAGGGTAGAACGGGAAGAGTTTCTCAACGTCGGGGTCATTGTCTATTGCTCCCGGTTGAAATACCTGCAGCTCATCTATACCCTGGACACCGACCGGCTCCTGGCATTTTACCCAAAGCTGGACATCGCTGAGCTGGCTCAACACCTGCAAGCATTCGAAGCCATTACAAAGGGCAGCAAAGACGGCGGTCCCATAGCACAACTGGACCTCGCCAACCGCTTCCGCTGGCTGACAGCAACCCGAAGCACGATCCTCCAATCCTCAAAAGTACATCCCGGATTTTGCGGCGACCCCGCAGCAGCGCTCCAACGCATGCACGCCACCCTGGTGCTCTAACCAAAGCGCCGCAACTTCAAAAAACCACTCAATAAAAACACAAAAAATTTCGTTTACCAACCATATATCCATAAAGCATGCCCGACGTCTCAGAAACCCTCTCAGCCCCACTCGAAGAAGCCAGCAGATCTAACATCAATGCCCTCGTAGCCCTCTTCGTAGCCATCACGGCAACCTTTATGGCGATCTGCAACGTCAAGGACGGAAATATCGTTCAGGCCATGGATCAGGCCCAGGCACACAGCATCGACGCCTGGTCCTACTTCCAGGCAAAAAGCACCAAACAGGCAACAGTGGAAAGCGTCCTCGAACTCGCCCGGCTCCAAAAGACAACAGGCACCGACGACCTCATAAAAAAATACGAAGCCCAGATCAGCCGCTACGACACCGAAAAAGCAGATATAAAAAAACAGGCGGAAGGATATCAAAAACAATATGACGATCTCAACCTCTTCGACGACCAGTTCGACATGACAGAAGCCCTGCTGACCATCTCCATCGCAATGTTTGGGATTGCCTCTCTGACCCAACGCAAATGGCTCCTCTGGTTTGCCAGCGGCATGAGCGGGCTCGGCATCATCTTCGGAATAACAGCCTTCCTGAAGATTAGCTTACACTCGGACTTTATCTCGGGAATACTCGGCTGATCGCCACCGCAACCATCACAACATCGGCCGCTGATCGCCGCCGCAACCATCATCATTTATTACATCTTCTTAAAATCCGCAGGGATCTCAAAATTATATGCCGCAGGAGGCCTGGTCTGATAATTCGTAAGCGTCGTCACCTGGTCCCCAAACTGCACCTTCACAACAACCCCATCCCCGCCGGCACTCTTGATCTTCTCCAGGATCATCGACCCCTTGGGATAATATAACATTATACCCGCCAGACACACATTCGAACTCCCAAGCTCTTTTGTGATCCACAGGTCTTTCTTCTCCCCCTTTACCTTCACCACAAAATGCTGACAATCGAGCTTGCCGATCTTTTCCGTACCAACAGACTCAACCGAAATATCCGCCTCTGTCAGCTTCATGCTCTTTTCAGTGCTCAGCTGGCTAAACCCCGTCTCCACAAAAGCATGATGCTTAGGGACAAAACGCAATTCCTTATTGGTCTCAAAATCAAAAAGCAGGTCATCCTGTTCCTTCCCCTTTGCGATATCAGCCGCCCCCTCCTTCATCGGATAGATCTTCGACTCTATCCGAACCTTTGATTTGGTCTCATAAATCGTCATCAACACCTTGGTTTTGATGGTACAATCATAAACCAGCGTGCCCTCGAATTGAGCATAAGTACCCTGAAAAATACCCAGTATAAAGAGTAGAATGGTTAGCTTTTTCATATTGAGAATGAATGTGAAAGGTCAAATTTACGGTGAAATCATCCATGTTACCTATATACCCTTATTTCAGTACCAAAATTGGTTAACATTCCCAAAAAGAGACAATTCCCTGTTCAAGAACACCTTTAATCCTATAATAATCAACAAATTATAATCTGGCCTTTTTTTCGTGACATTCTAACTGCTGTTTTAACTATTTAATATCCCCTAAAAAACCAGACCATGATCCGAATGCACAACATCGTATTGATTTTTATTCTCGCATGCCCCTGTTTCATCCATGCCCAGAACCTGGCGGACAACACAAACAATAACCTCCCCGTTTCTGTCTCCGCCGATGGCGATAATAAGCCAACACCGGTCCCGCTGGCAAACGAAGATCCCAAAAAAGTTCCCCTTCACCTGGTCCCATGGCAAAAAGCCGAAGACCAGACCAACGGAAGCATCAGCCGCATTTCCCTTGCCAAATTAAAAGCCGCCAATACAAGCCTGGTCAGTTTCCTGAAAGATTCCTGCCTGGCCGATTCCACCCTCCACCCCATGTGGCATGGTGAGTATACCGCAGACAAAAAGGCCGCCACCCCTAACCTATCCTACGGCATCCGCTGCAACTTTACCCAATCCTCCGTCCTGAGCATAATGGCAAATGATATCGGCCCCCTGCTCCGGCACATAGAGGTCTATGGCCAGGATTATACAGCCCTCGTCGCCATTCCAACCGTCCGCAACGAATGCCCACATTTCGAACCCGGCGCCCCTCTCGCGGTCGCCGCAGCCCCGGCCGCCGCAACCCCGACCACTACCGCCGCCAAAACAAAACTTTGGCTGGTCACCGCAAGACCCGACGAGCTCCCTTATACCGTTCTCACCCGCAAGGATTATCTCGAAAAGGTCATCGCCTCCCTGAATACAGTCAAACAACATATCATCGCCGACGTCAAACAAAAAGCCCCGACACGCACCACAGCCGATCAGGAAGCGCAAAAAAATAAAGACCTCGAATCATTCCGCACTACCTATACCGGCGCCGAACTGGAAATGCGGCAGAGAACTTATCTGCAACACTATAAAAGCGACGAAGACTACCAAAAAGAGAAGATCGATGCCGCTACAGCGGACACTGATTCTACCATCAGCTTTATCGACGGCATGCTCCACCACCTTTCGCCCGCTACCCTTGCCGCCCCCGCCATCGTCTCCCCCACAGCAAAAGAATTTGAAGGTTTCGCAGACGCCGAACCCGGTTCCGTAATGCTGGTCGGGATAAAACCCGCTGCCGTCGACGCCACAGCCACCCCCGAAAAACCCAATTTCTTCCTGGTAACCTGGAATTTCAATCCCGCCGACCCCGCTTCTGCCAGCCTGGACAGAGAGATCGCCAGGAAACTGGACCCACGGATCCTGAAGAACATCCTCAAGAAATAAAAAAAAGCCGGAGAGCTGACGCTCTCCGGCTTTTTACAATCTTATTACATGCGTCCCCGCACCTAACTGCCGCACCTCCAAAGGCCGCCCCTTCACCTCCAACTCCAAAGTCGCCGTCGCACCCGGAGGCACTACCGCCGTATAAACGATCCTTCCCCCCTCCGTCTTCCACGAAGACCCGATCCGCCCATAAGGACAATCATGGCTGGCCGAAAAAGCAGCAAGCCCCGGCATAAAATGCGGCCGCAGCAAAATATGCCTGAACCCCGGCGCCTTCTCATCAGGAAAGATCCCCCCGATCCCCTTGAACAGCCACGCCCCGATCTCCCCAAACATGATATGATTCATCGAAATATCACTCTTCGCATCGATCGGCCAGTTCTCATAAAGCGTAGTAGCCCCGTTCACTATCCACCAACCCCACGACGGATACGTTTTCTGCGTCGCAACAGTATAAGCCACATCGGCATACCCATTCTCACTCAGCGCATTTAAAATTGCCTTCGTACCCAACAACCCCACATTCAAATGACTGCTATCTGCCAACACCCGGCGAGCCAGGCTTGCCGCAACGCGACCCTTCATAGCATCCGGCACCAGCCCCCAATACAACGGCATACTCAATTCCGTCTGCAGACCGGTCCCATAGATCCCGGTAGCCTGATCCAAATACTTCGCATTGAACGCCGCCCTGATCTTCTCCGCCAGCGCCTTATATTTCCGCCTATCATCCGCCTTCCCCAGCAATCCGGCCGCCTTGGCCAGTATAGAAGCATCCGTATAATAATAGACAGACGAAGTAAACTGCACCGGCGGTTTTGTCGTCACCGGCACCCAGTCCCCCAGCCCCCAGTCCGTCAAACCCGACGGACTCAGCTGATCGATATGATCCACATATCTTCGGATATTATCATAACAGTCCGTCAGCAATTTCCTGTCGCCATAAAATAAATAGATATTCCAGGGTATTATCGCAATAGTGCTCGTCCAATCAGGACCATTCCCCCATTCATATCCCCATCCATCCGTCGGAACGATCGACGGCAATACCCCATTCGGCTGTTGCTCATCCCGGTGATCCGCCAGCCATTTTTCATATACGCCTATCCCGTCAAAATTATAAAGCCCTGTCTCCACCGCAATATGCGCATCCCCCGTCCAGCCATTCTTCTCCCGCTGCGGACAATCCGTAGGATAGCCAAACAAATTTGAGAGATAAGAGTTGTTCGTCGCCGCCCAGAGTTTTCCCAGCAGGCTGTCCGAACTCTGTATCTCACCGACAGCAGCGACATCACTATGCATAAACCAACCCACAAGGTCATCCTTACCGGGACGCACAGCCGGCGAAGAAGAGGTGACCTCAACATATTGAAATCCTTTATAGTTAAAGCGTGGCTTAAATTCCTCTACCCCCTTTCCATCCAGGATATAGATATCTGTTTGGAAAGGATCACTATCATCAGTAGGCCGGTAATGCACCGATATATTCGATTGATCGACATGGCCATTCGGATAGAGTCTTTCCCCATGTCGCAGCTGCAGCCTCGTTCCGGCCGGGCCACTAACCCTGAATGCGCTGACCCCGGCAATATTTCTCCCCAGATCGTAGACCCAGGTCGTATCATCGAGACGTTTCATAGAAACCGCATGTATTTCTTCCACATCCCGGATAGGCGGTAACACCTGCGCTACTATCTGCTCCGATGGCGCGGCCCGGTAGATAACGGCCGCCCATGCGCTGTCATTAAAAGCCGGACTGTTCCATCCCGCCTGCTCCCGCCGGTGATCGACATGCTCGCCCGTATAAATGCTGTTAAAAATTATTGGACTCAGCGAGGTCTTCCAGTCCTTCCCCGAAGAAACAGTCTGCGTCGAACCATCTTCATAAGTTATGCGGATGTCCAGGCAAAAACAAGGCCGGCCACGCCATGGCGCTTCATGAAAATACCAGACGGCCGTAGACTGCATATTGTACCAGCCATTTCCCAGCAGGACCCCGACGGCATTGTCCCCCGACCTCAGCTCATTGGTAATATCATAGATCACATAAAGATTGCGCCGGTCAAATCGCGTATACATCGGGTCCAGCCGGTGATCGCCTATCTTTTGACCGTTGATATATAATTCATAAAGGCCCGCGGTAGCAATATAGGCCCGCGCCGAACGGATCTTCCCCGATGGTCTAAACATCTTCCGGAAATACGGCGCAGCCTTCGTATGAATATTCCGCGAGTCACTGATCCAGGCCCCCCGCCAGTTCTTCACCTCCATCATACCGGTCTCAAAGCTGGCAACCTTCGCCTCCGTCTTTCGATTCCCCTTCTTATCCCAAACATCCACCTTCCAGTAATAACGCGTAAAAGGCTTCAGCGCCTGCCCCGCATAAGTGACCAACTGCGCCTCCGACTTATGCACAGTACCCTGGCCCTTCACTACTGCCATCGAATCCGTTTCTACTACAACGGCATAGGCCGACTGCCCCGCCCCGTCACGGCCATCTTCCAGCCGCCACGAAAGCCGCGGATGCGCAGCATCGATCCCCAACGGATTCTCCAGGTACTCACATCGCAGATGACCTACCCCTTGAGCCCGGGATGTAAAACTAAATAATGCTAAAATTGAAAAAATAAAGATGGCTGTTCGCATTTGGCAAAAATAAGGCCTTCACCACAACCGCGCAACCTACACCATCCTGCCCTCGCTCGGGAACTTCGCTTCACTCACTCAATGAGTAAATCAAAGTGTTTCAACTTTAAGTTCTCGGAGAACCGGACGTGAGGCTCGCGCCTCATCCGGCTCCTATTATCCAACCGATGGCACGGCGCCAATGGTCCAGTGAGCGAATAAATTGGGTTGCTTTAGGCTGATTCTTTTCAGCCATTTCAGTCCTTTGAGCTCGCTCGCTCGGACCTTCAGGTATTTACTTCTTACCCATTTTACGATCCTGTGATTGATTACTTGCATAAAGTTTCTCAGTTTTGATATGTAAAATTTACCGTAGTAGTTGATCCACCCTCTGACTACCGGATTGATCTCTTTGGCTATATCCTCTATTTCACATCCAGCAGTTTTGAGTGTTGTCCACTTCTTCATCCTTTCCCGCATCGATTTCATCGACTTGTTACTGACCGCAGGCAAACAGTTGGTGAACCACACCTTTCGTATACTGTTCTGTGCCATCCTTGGCTTAAACGAGTATCCCAGGAAGTCGAACTCCACGTTAGTATAATTCCCTCTCCGATTGCTGTCTTTACAATACACAATCTTTGTCTTCTCCGCATGCATTTCCAGTCCACATGCCTTAAACCTCGCTTCTAATGCTTCCTTCACCTGTGCCGCCTCTACCTCTGTCTGGCAGTGGATCACACTATCATCCGCAAAACGCTCGAATAGGCAATTCGGATAATTCCTTCTCAACCATTCGTCCATTGCATAGTGCAGGTAGAGGTTTGACAACACCGGTCCGACTACTGATCCCTGCGGGACCCCTTTCGTTCGCGGCGCTATCGTCCCGTCCTCCTTCTGTAACGGCGCTACCAGCCATCTTTCGATGTACAATAGCGTCCATTTACAGTCTGTGTGCTTTCTCACTGCTTTCATCAGCAGGTCGTGCGGCAGGTTGTCAAAGAAACTTCGGATATCCATATCTACCACCCAGTCATACTTCCAGCATCTCACTCGCGTTTTCTCCAGTGCCTGGATCGCTGACTTTCCCGGTCGATACCCGTATGAATCCTCATGAAACACCGGTTCTACTGCCTTCTCTAATAAACCAGCTACTACCGTCTGGGCAATGCGATCAGCAACGGTCGGTATGCCCAAAGGCCTTACACCTCCGCCCTTCTTCGGGATTTCCACCAACTTGACCGGTGGCGGCATGTAGCTTCCCGAACTCATCCGGTTCCATAGCCGATACAGATGGTTCTGCCAGTCCTTTGCGAACTCAGCTAAACTTACTCCGTCTACGCCGCCTACCCCGTGATTGGATGCTACCCTTCCGTAAGCTTCCATTACTGATCGCTTTTCAATCCTAAATGGTTTTGTTTCGCTCATCTTTGTACCTCCTGAAGTCGCCTTCAGTTTTCTTGGATGAATAAAAACTGGATAATACAACCCCTTCGCTCCTCTCCTATTACAGGAGTTTCTTCGCTAATACGGGTTGTTCTGCCACCGTGCCACGCTTCCGTACTTTCTCTCTTGCCGGTTCACCGGCTTGCAGATTTTCCGTTAGCATCGTGACGACAGCTTCGCACGTTCCTTGTAAAAGCCTGCTGTAGGATCACGCCTCCTGTATGCCGGATGCCACAAGAGCATAAAACAGGTAATTCTCTTACTTATCCCGGGTCGCTACTGTACCCGGTTTTGACATCATCTAACCCTTTCGACACCTCATCGGAGGTTCACTTGCGTTCGTCTTCCTACAGCCCACCTGACACCTTTAGCGATGCCTTTTCTCCTAACGCTCCCCACCACGGCTACTTAACCGCAGCAGCTTAAGAGTAGTTTGAAAACAACGCCTGCACGTCGTTCCCGGGAGGCCAACTCCCATCTTTTACAAAGCATCAAATTTCAAATTCAAAGAACTTCCATTTGTTCGTACCGCCTAATAGCCAGGGTTTTGTTTGTTTATACCGCCGCTCCCCAGTTTCGGGTTATTGTCGATCTCGGCCTGGGGGATGGGCATCAGTTCATCCTTTCCGGCATGGAAATAGGACAAGGGCTCGGTGGTAAAATAACCCTTTGCGCGCCAGCGGAGGATATCGATGTTACGGACCTCCTCGCAGGCCATTTCCACTGTTTTCTCGTGCATGATAGCTTTTGTGACCTGGTCCTTGCTGCCGGTGGGGAACTGAGCCGTGGGGTAATGCGGCATGGCCACATCGGCACGGTCCCTGATCTGGTTGAGATAACCGAGGGCGCCGGGAATGTCATTGGTTTCATTGGCACATTCGGCCAGCATCAGCAGCACTTCTCCAAAACGGATCATGCGCATATTGTCGCCGCCGGGATAAAAGTTGGCCTGGCTGACACTTTGTTTGTAGATAAGCGTGTATTTACGCCAGCTGGCCTTTACTGCAGCGCCATGAAGCGTGGAACCATTGCCGTTCTGCAGCGCGTCAGTGAGAGGCACCGTGTCGTAGTCAAACATATCTCCGGTCTTATAGATGGTATAGGCAAAACGCGGGTCGGTCTTTGTCGCGCCCGTCGTAGTGCTTTCGTACTCATTCAGCACGTGGTCGGAAGGGATAAGATTACGCCAGGCAACGGGGCAATATTCCTGGTTGCGGACCGTGGTCTGATCGGCCGTTGGACCATCGCCGGTGGTGGTAGTACCACCCCAGTTGAAGTTGGCGTCTTTTTTATCGTAGAAGGAGATCTCAAAAATAGACTCGTTGTTGAACTCCGTTTCTTCGAGAAAATTATCATTGTAATGCGGGACCAGCGAATAGCCGTCGGCGCCGCTGGTGGGAATCTTCAAAAGAGCTGTCTTGGCGCTGGCGTAATCTCCCTTCTGCATATTGACCCGTCCCAGCATGGCATTGGCGGCGGCATTGGTCGCTCTGCCCTGGTCGGCGCTGCCATAGCCGGACTTACCCGGAAGGACGGCGGCTGCATCGGTTAGGTCCTGGATGATTTGAGTATATACTGCATCCACCGCCGTGCGGGGCTGGAAGTCCGCGGGAGTGACTACCGGTTTGGTATACAGCGGTACGGCGCCCCACATGCTGACGAGCTCGAAATAGGCCCAGGCGCGGAGGAACTTGGCTTCGCCGACACAGCGGTCGCGGAGGGCGGTATTGTCGGTGACGTTGGGCCCGTTGGAGATAACGGTATTGGCACGGTGAATGGTGCTGTAGAGGTTATTCCAAACGGCGTTCATGACTGCATTGGTAGGATCGGTGGCGCCGTTGAGGATCTGGGCACGCGGCACTTCGAGCTGTCCGCCGCCAGCCGCCACATCGTCACCGCGCAGGTCATGGATAAAGAACCATTCTCTTCCGGCAAGGTTGACGCTGTGGACAACGGAATAGATGGCATTGGTAGCGGACAGCAATTGATCGCTGGTGCTGAAATACCCGGCTACGGGCGGTGCATTGGGGCTGGTCTTGTTCAGTTCCTTCGAGCAGGAGATGATGGTGAAGGCAACCACGACCGCAGCCGCAAAAAACCCAAAAAGCAATCTTTTATTTCTTTTCATAAAGAAGTCAATTTTAATGGTTAAAAACCTGCTTGTACTCCCACCTGGATGGACCTTGCGGAAGGATACTGCCCATAGTCGATGCCGTTGGTCAGCGTACCGTTCTTGGCGCCAATTTCCGGGTCCCACCCTTTATAGCCGGTAAAGGTCAGCAGGTTCTGTGAAGCAACATAGACCCTGAAGCGTGTGACGGTGTTCTTCGTCATCGAAGAAAGAATCCTTTCCGGGATGGTGTAACCAAGCATGAGATTTTTGAGTCTTAAATAAGAGCCGTTCTCGATCCAGCGGGTGGAAGGACGGACATTCTGGTTGGGGTCACCGCTGATGGCGCGCGGAATATCGGTATGCGTATTGGTAGGTGTCCATGCATTAAGGACCCTGGTACCCGAATTAAAGAGACGGGCCATGCCTTCTACGATGATTCGTTCAGCATTGAAGATCTTATTACCCTGAACGCCCTGGAAGAAAACAGACAGATCAAAATTATGATAGCTGGCGCTGTAGTTGAGCGAATAAGTAAACTTAGGGATGAAGCTGCCGATATAGGCGCGGTCCGCATCGGTAATGGCGCCATCCGGCTTGCCATTAGGGCCGCTGATGTCCTTAAACTTCAGGTCACCCGCGGCGGTCTTGCCAGCCACCTGGGTAGGACTGTTGGCGACTTCGCTGGCCGACTGAAAGATGCCGCTGACCACATACCCGTAGAAGGATTGGATGGGCTGTCCCGCCACGGTATTGGTGATGGGTCCGCCGCCGCCAAAGTCTGCATCACCGCCGGCGGTGAAGGAGGCAGTCTGGGCATTCAGGCTCAGGACCTTGTTGCGGATGAAACTGATCAGACCGGTTACATCCCATCTGAACTCACCCTGTGTCTGGTGATAGCCGAGCTGTGCCTCGAAACCATTGTTCTGCATGGCTGCGGCATTGGCAATGACACCGGAGTTGCCAAATCCAAAGGAGGGAGGTATCGGCACGTTGATGATCAGGTTGTCGGTCTTACGATGGAAATAGTCCGCGACAAAGGTGATCTTGTTATTGAACAGACCCAGTTCCAGTCCGAGGTTCAGCTGTTTGGTCTTTTCCCATTCGAGCTGTGTATTGGCGATCTGGTTGTAAAAGGTACCGTTGCCAAGGGGCAGAGCCTGACCAAACGGATAGGTCGTCTGCGCAACCTGCACCGTCGCTTCCCAGGGATAATTGCCGAGGGTCGCGCCGTTGAGACCGGTGATGCCATAACCACCACGGACCTTCAATTCCGAGATAGCTTTTATATCCCGCATGAAATTCTCCTGGTCGATCTTCCAGCCGATGGAAGCCGCGGGAAAGCTTTCGTACTTATGACCCGGGGCGAAGACCGAAAGACCGTCACGGCGGATACTGGCGTTGAGCAGGTATTTACCGGCGAAGTCATAGGTCAGGCGGCCGACATAAGAGACGATAAGGTTTTGCTCGACCTTGTAGTTGGTGTTGATATTGCTGGCGCCATTTAGTGTCTTTATAGTGTTGGTAGGCTGGTTACCAGTGGCCGTTTCGTCATCGAAATTCTGACCCTGCCGCTCGAATACGCCGACGACATTGAGGTGATGCGCACCAAAGGTCTTGTCAAAGGTCAGCTGTTGCGTGAAGAGCTTTGTGGTATAGATCTGTCTTTCGTTGTTTACCGTTGCGAGGACCGCGCTGCCGGTACCGCCATCATTGTAGATGGGAGTATACTGCTGGTTCATGGCATTGGAATAGTCTACTCCAAAGGTGCTGCGGAATTTCAGCCAGGGAGTGAAGCTCACGTCCAGGTAGGCCGTTCCCAATAGCTTCAGCGTCTTGATCGTGGCAAACCCAATAAGAGCGCCCTCCACCGGGTTGGTAGGATCGGCGCCGTCAAAACTGTTCAGCGGTCCCTGAAATCCGCCCGCCTTGGTAGGATCATACACGGGGATATAAGGCTGCATCCTTACCACATTCGTCAGACGGGTACGATTGCCGGAGGTATTGTCGTAATGCTGATTGCCATAGGCCAGGTAGAGATTCTCGCCAAAGGTGAAAACCTTGCTGAGGTTGTGTTCTGAATTGATGCGGAAGTTACCTCTTTCATAGCTGGTGCCGGCGGCGATGCCATCCTGCCGGAAATAACCGGCCGACGCATAATAACGGGACACGGAATTACCGCCGCTGAGACCGATGTCATGCTGGGTGATAAGAGCGTTGTTCTTGAAATAGGCATCCTGCCAGTTGGTATTGGTCTGCGCAAAAGTTTGTTTCGCGCCTGCATAAATGGGCATATTGAAATTGGCGGGCAGGAAACGCGGGGGAAGGCCGATGCCTGCGGCGCCATCGATGGCTCTTTCGTATGCGACGTATTGATTGGTATTCAGAAGGTCTATCTTTTTCCAGGGGCTTTGCACGCCGACGTAGGAATCGAAGGTCACCTGCATGCGATTGTCGCGGCGGCCTTTTTTTGTAGTGATGATGATGACGCCGTTGGTAGCACGCGAACCGTAGATGGCGGCAGCGCTGGCGTCCTTAAGCACCTGGACGGACTCGATGTCGCGGGAGTCGAAGCTGCTGAGGTTACCCGTGGGGAATCCGTCGATCACATAAAGCGGATCGGAGGCATAGCTGATGGAGCTGATCCCGCGGATCGCAACGATGGGAGTTGTGCCGGGCGAACCGTTGTTGGTGACACTAACGCCTGCTACCCTGCCCTGCAGCGCCTGGTCGACGCTGGCTACGGGCAGCTCGTTGATCTGTTTGCCGCTGACGGAAGCAACCGCGCCTGTGAGGGTGCTTTTCTTTTGTGTACCATAACCAATGACAATGATCTCGTTGAGCTTCGAGGCGTCGGCCTGCAGCTGGATATTCACGGAGGAAGTTTTGCTCACTTTATAGCTAAACAGCTTATACCCTACGATTGAGAACTCCAGCGTCTCCCCCGGCTCTGCGGTAATGGAGAAGTTGCCATCAGCGCCGGTGGTAGTGCCCCGGGAGGTACCCTTCACCAGGACAGAAACACCCGACAACGGCTCGCCGGCATCATTGGACACCTTACCGGTGATGGTTGCGGTGACGACCGTATTGACGTCGAGAGGCAAAGGATCATCCTTAAAGTTGAGGAGTTCGTTGGCCTCGTCGCCTTTCTTCATCAGGACGATCTGGTTACCGGATACCCGGTAGAAGATATCCAGGGGCTGAAGAAGGATATCCAGCACCTCGCTGAGCCGCCGGTCGCGCGCGAGCAGTGAGACCTTCTGATGGGCGGGAATACGCTGGCTGCTGTATACGAATTTGATAGCAGCGAGCCGGCTGATCTCGGAGAGAACGACCTTCACTTCTTTTTGTTCGGCGACCAGGTTGATCTTCCGGTCCAGCACCTCCTGCCCGCTGGTGGGGGTGGCGGAGACCACTGCGGTCATGCAGCTGACAGGGACTAAAGGCAGCAATCCAATTCTCATAAACCGGTATATTAACTGGTTAAAGAATTCATTTTTTTTCATAGCTTGCAATGTTTTGTTTAAGCAATCAAGTTTTGGCAAAACCATTTCTGCAGCGCTTTCAGCGCTGCCAGGATAGAATAAGCCGGTACTGTTCGCAGCAGTATCGGTTTTCTTTTATGTGCGGGGGCTTATCCGGGTGTTGTGTTTGTGTGCATCATGTGTAGTTTATGTTTTAAGAAATAACAGTTGCATTTTTACTGACACCATTTACTGACAGCCATTGCTCTGGATCACCACCTGCGCGTCCACGATCTCATAATTGGCCCCGATAGCCTTGCAGATAAGGTCCAGCTTATGATAAAAAGGTTCATTCGCAAGGTCTGCCGTGACAGTGCATTTACTCAGCAGTTCGTTGTCAAAGACAATGTTGATGCCATAGTATCTCCCCATCTGTTCGAAAACCTTTTCAACCGGGGTATCTTCATAGACCATGCTGTGATCTACCGTATCGGGTACAACGAAAGACGGTTTCTCTACGAGGATCTTTTGGAATTTCTTTACCTCACGGTGATAGACGAGCTGTTGGTTGGGACTGACGATCAGTCCGTCAGGGCTGGACTCGGGCACGCCTTCAACAGGTGACTGGGTAGAGACGCTGACCTTTCCGGTATGCACCGTGACGCGGATGACGGTGTCTTTTTCAAAGCCGCGTATACAGAAGGTCGTTCCAAGTACCCGGGTAATCAGCTCGCCGGTCAGGACCCGGAAGGGTTTTGCAGGGTTTTTGGCGATGGCGAAATAGGCTTCTCCCGAGAGATAGACATCCCGGGTGGCCGAGGTCGCGAATTTGTTTGGATAGCTGATACGGCTCCCGGGAGAGAGGCTGATGGCGGTGCCGTCCGGTAAGGAGAATGAAAGGGGCTTATCCGAAGGATTATCTTTTTCGATGAGGGAGCTGGCGGATGGGGCAAGGGTCATTGCCGTCAGGCCCTTGTTCGGACGTGTCACCCGGGGGATGCCGTTGACCATCAGCAGTATGATCACTGCAGCGGCGGCAGCGGCGCCAGCCAGGATGACCAGGCCGAACCTCCTTCTCGGAGATGCCGGGAGTAAGCGCATTTCGGTCCGGCCATCGGGCTCAGCCTTTTTTTTCGATTGATGAATAGTCGTGAGTAATTGTGCTATTTCGACCTGGACGTCTGCGGCGGGGATAGGTTGCTGTTCCAGCTGGATGAACTCTACGATCTGCCGGGCTTCTGCGATGATAAGATGGCGGGAGGGGTTTTGTTCGAGCCAGTTCTCCCAGAACAGGTTATCGATGGGGTCTTTTCGCTGGACCCACCGGATAAAGTCTTCGTCCATGACAAAGTCTGCTATATCGTACAACCGGAAATCTTTCATGCTGATATATAGAAGTACCCCCTGTTCTGTCAATCTACTGGTATTTTAAAGACTTTTTTTTGTCATCTATTCCCTATTTTGCAAAATCTAAATCGTTCAAATGAAAAGCCCAACCCGTTTTCCCCTGTCCCGCTATGTTACAGTTGTTATCACCCTTCTTTTTATTGCAGGATGCAAAAAATCCGGATCAGGACCAGCCGCTGATGTCTTCCCGGATGGCGTCAACGTCTATATGGCCGGAGAGGCCAATGGTCATGTTGCCTACTGGAAGAATGGCCAGCTGGTCGATTTGGGCGTTGGCGGAGAGGCCACAGGTATAACCCTTTCCGGCACCGATGTGTATGTATCGGCAACCCTCAGCGGAGATCAGAAAGCGACGGCGGCTTACTGGAAGAATAATACGCGGTATGATCTTTCTGAAATGCGTTTTGCCAACGCCTATGGGATTGCCGTTATTGGAACGGATGTCTATGTCGGGGGAGTGACGGTAGGCAATCCCGATACACCGGTGTACTGGAAGAATGGGATCGAGACACCGCTGAGCCTTTATGGTTATACGTCCTCCGTCTATGACGTCGTCGCAGCCGGCTCAGATATATATATGATAGCTGGAGGCGTCTATCTGCTAAAGAACGGCGGTCCAGCCATTACAGGTATGGGCCCTGCCGCCACCTGTAACAGTGTGATCGTTGCTGGAACGGATATTTATGTTGCGGGTGACTCCGTAGGAAAGCCCTTTTACTGGAAGAATGGTCAGGCGGTCGCGCTGGCCGACAATCCTGTTCCGCTCCAGCCCACTCTTCCCCTTGGTATGGCCATATCCGGCCCGGATGTATACGTTGCCGGGGTCATGCCCATTCGAAATAGCAATGGAAGCAGCAACCGCGCCGTTTATTGGAAGAACGGGGTGCTGACAACGCTGGACACCCAGGATGCCTCCTCGTCTGCGGAGGCCATCGCCGTGATCGGAAAGGATGTCTATGTTTCCGGATTCATATACGAAAGTGGCAAAGACGTTCCCGTATACTGGAAGAACGGACAGATGGTCCGGCTTGGAACAAATGGTACAGCTGAATACATGGTCGTCGGGTCCTGATCTGCCGCGCCCGATCTTTTACCGGCTTTTTACCGCGCCACAAACTCCGAATGCCAAACGGTCTTCAGCCGCTGGATCGTCTCATGAAGCAAATTGTAAACCGACTGTGTGGTAATATTCATCAACTCAGCGATCTGGCCGTGCTCAAGATGCTGGTAATATTTGAGATAGATAATCTCCTGCTGTCGCCGGGTCAGCGTGGAAATGATCTTTTTGAGGCGGATGGCCTTCTCTTCCGACAACTGTCGTTCGATGATCATTTTTTCAATGGAAAATTCGCAGAAGAAGGTATATTCTTTTTCCAGCGTCAGGGTATCGATGTCACGGGTAGACCTATGGGCGGATTTGAGGATGCGGTTCTTTACGGCCCGGAGCAGGTAGTACTTGGGCGAGAGGATGGCGGTAGCGTTGTCCCGGCGCTGCCAGAGGCTGATAAATACCTCCTGGATACAATCCTTTACAAGGGCGGAGTCGCGGTTGAAGCTGGCGGCATAGTTATATAATTCAGGATAATACCGCTCCATAAGCAGTGCCAGTGCCTGCGGGTCGTTCTCTTGCAGTCTCAGCAGCAGGTTGAGTTCCGGCTGGGAGGAATTGTCTTTCATGTGCAGCAGTGATGATTATGCAATCGGTTACATTCTTAATCGAATTTAGGGAGATTTTGCTAAAAAAAAGAAAATTTTAGTTGCAGGAGAGAAATTTGGATAAATTTTCATAATATTTTCCGCCACCCCGTAACCTTTTTCACCTTTCGAAGTAAACTATATAGAACCTTTTAATTTTTATCCCTGGTGCCGGAACTATCTGACGAAAAAATAATGCTGCTGGTAAAAGACGGTCATCTGTCGGAATTGACAGAATTGTTCGACCGCTACCATGTGCCATTGTATAATTTCTTCCTCCGGCTGACGCTTGACAAGGTAACCAGTGAAGATCTGACACAGAACCTGTTCTACCGGGTGATACGATACCGGCAGAGCTATCAGCCGGCCCAGGGGACATTCCGGTCCTGGATCTACCGGATGGCGAGAAATATCCACGCAGACCACTGCAAGGAAAAACAACGGTCGCCGGGCCGGTTGACAGACCGGGAGGAGAACGAAGAAGGCCTGCCGGATCCGGGTCATACGACCGGATACAGCGAAACCGATTATCAGCGGCTGGATGAAGTCCTGGCCCAGCTGCCACCCGAGCATCGGGAGATACTGGTCCTGAGCCGATACCAGGGGCTGAAATACGAAGAGATCTCGAAGATCAAGGATATATCAGTGGCGGCAATCAAGGTACAGGTCTACCGGGCCATCCGACAATTGAGAAGTCTTTATTTCAAACAATCTTAGGAGGAGTGAATATGCATTGCAAAGAAGTACAAGCCTTATTGATCGAATATCTTGACCAGTCGCTGGACGATGGCATTGCGGCTGTGGTGAAAAAACATATCGATTCCTGCGCGGCCTGTCAGCAGGAAATACAGGAGGTGCAGCAGCTGCTGGCGGCGATGAAGGACAGTCCTGCTGAAAAGCCCACGAAAGCCCTGCGGGACAATTTCAATACGCTGTTGCAATCGGAGCTGAATATGGTCTCGATGACCCACCTTCTCGAAGAAGATCCGGCCGATGGCGGCGGCGAGGCTGGTAGTCCCCAAAAAAGCTCCGGCGCGCGCAAAACAGGCGCCAGGTCCGGCGGCGCGATTGCCCTCCTACCCTTTTCAGGTCCCGTATGGAAAGTAGCGGCCGCCGTTGTCCTGCTCGTCGGCGGCGCCTGGATCGGCAGTATCCTCCAGGAGAAAAAGGATGCAAAACCCGATCAGCTCGCCTCCCTGCAGAAAGAGGTAAAGGAAATGAAACAGGTCTTGTTATTCTCCCTGATCGACGACGAATCAGCCAGCCAGCGGATCAAGGCCGTGAACTATGCCGAAGAAATGTCCAATCCCAACCAGGATGTAATCGACGCGCTGATGAACACGCTCAACAACGACAAGAATGCCAATGTCCGCCTGGCGGCTCTATATTCCCTGGCCCGGTGGGCCGATAACCGCGCGGTACGGGACTCGTTGGTCCTGTCACTAAGTAAACAGACCGAGCCGATCGTACAGATCGTGCTGATCAATCTGCTGGCGGATAAGAGAGAGACCCGCGCCATTGCTCCGATGAAGGCCATACTTTCCGACGGAAAGGCGCTGAAGGAAGTAAAGGACGCTGCTCAGAAAGGGCTGAGAGTATTGTAATCACAAACACAATTATAAATCAGGGTGCTGACAGGTAATACCGGTTTACCTGGAGGGGAACCCTTTGCTAAAAAAGAAAAACATGAAAAAAATGAAGTATATCTTTTCGCTGTTCGTCCTGCTGGCTGCTGCTAAATGGTCACAAGCCCAGGAGTATAAAATACCTGTAGAGAATAACAAGGAAGCTAAGCTAACCCTCATTGATTTTAATGGCGAGCTGCCCATAGAAGGATACAGCGGCAACGAGGTCATTGTGGTGCCTACCCATGGGCATTTTGAAACGCCGGAAAGGGCAAAAGGCCTGAAACCCGTTTATGGCGGCGGGACGGACAATACGGGCATCGGCCTTTCTATGGAGAAGAACGGCAGTATTATTACGCTGCGCTGCCTGCTATCTTTTGGCCAGGATGCAAGCTACAAGCTCAGAGTGCCGGAGAACATGGCCCTGAAGATCGAACGGGATTGCGCCAGAAGCGGTGAGACGACCATTCAAAACATCAGGAACGAGATCGAAATGAAAGGTTGTCATGAAGTAACGCTAAAGAATGTCACCGGTCCGCTGGTCGTCTCTACCATCAGCGGCGGCATCAACGTCGTCTTCACCGAGATCTCGAAGGACAAGCCGATCTATCTTTCAGCCATCAGCGGAGACGTCGACGTGACCCTGCCTGCAAAGTCGCCTGTAGACCTGGAAATGTCCACCATTTCGGGAAATATGTACTCCGATTTCGACCTGACGTCTACAAAACAGGACATGCACCGGATAGGTGGAGGAAATATCAAGGCCCAGCTGAATGGCGGCGGCACCAGCCTGAAGCTGCGCGACATCAGCGGCAATATTTATTTGAGAAAAGGATAAACAAACAAAATCGGCCTATCATGAAAAATAGCATACTCATCCTCCTGCTCTCCGTCGGCCTGTTGCCGGCAAGGGCGCAAAGGATCGTCGAAAAACATATCGACTTCGCCCCCAGCGGTTATGTACGTATGAACTTCCAGATCTCCGACTCGATCCGGATCATCACCTGGAAGAAGAATGAAGTATATATAAAGAGCAGCATCAACGTCAATAACAACAGGAACAATGAAGACTACAAGATGGTCTTTGGCGAAACGGGTAATACCATCAATGTCTCTGCCAGGCTGGAATACAAAAACAATGATTCCTGCAACTGTTGCTGCAATGTCCATAGCGAGATCATGCACGAGGTCTATATTCCCGAGAATGCCGACTTCTCCGTGGAGACCATCAACGGCAATATCATTATCACCGGCAATACGGCCGAGATCAGGGCCAAAAGCATCAGCGGGTTTATCGACCTGGCCGTTGCACCGCAGCGCAAGGCCGATGTGAAGATGCGGACCATCAGCGGTACCATGTATTCCAATATCGAGCTCAATGCGATGAGCCGCCGCATCAAACAGGTAGGCGGGGGCACCGTCTCAGCACAGCTGAATGGCGGTGGTGGGAAAGGCATAGACCTTGAAACGATCAGCGGAAACATTTTTTTCCGGAAAGAAGGTTAGTTCCTAAGGCCGCCGGCGGGCTCATTTTTTTACAAAGACCACCTGCCGGTCGCCTTCACGATGTACCAGGTTGAAAAGACGGACCAGCCGGGGCCATACCGCGGCATCATACAATCCTTTGTTTTGTTGAAAATGACAGGTTATCGTAAGGACGCCTTCCTGGAATGTGCTCCGGATGCGATAGCTGCCGCAGGGACAGGAAAAAGTAGCGTTGAATGGGTTTCCCTCAGGCTGATACCCCGGAGGGAGGAGCAGCGAGACGGAATCTGTCTCTTCATAGCCGGAAGACAGCTCGAAAGGCCGCGAATGCGCCTCTTCCCTTAATCCTATACCGCGCCGCAAAAAATAGCCGGGAGAGATCAGCAGCCGGTCGCCGCTGATCGTAGCAAATTGACCGGCAGATAACGACATCGTCTCCCTGATGGCGGGAATACCCGATGAGTCGAAGGAATAAGAAAGGTCTTTTACCGTGACGTTTTGTATACCCAGGGCCGCTCTTCTTTCCTGGAGCAGGTCTTTTTTTGTAAGCTGGTCGATCCTCCATTGCAGGGCATCCTGTTCAAGCCCTGTATAGTTGCAGCTCAGATGAGCATCGAGACTTCCATCCGGTGATATGCTCCCCTCCATTTTGCGATCCAGATGATTTTCCCTTACCCCATATGCCGGTGTGTGGATGATATGGCTGCCGGCAGGGTCGATCAGCAGGCCGTCCCGGTCTGCCGTAAAACTGCCCAGGTAACCGGGCGCCAGCAGGGAGCTGGTGCATTCCAGCCAGACAGAATCGGTACCGGTGAAAGCCACGGCAATGGCATGGTTAAACTGCGGACAGGCAAAACCCGTATCCAATGCCGGCACATTGCCGCCGCGGATCAGTACATTGGCTGCTCGGATACCCGCTTCCTTCAGAAGGGCGACCATGTAATTGGACAGGGCTTTACAATCCCCGTATCGTTTGTTGTACACATAGGCGGCATCAAAAGGCTGCCAGCCGCCGATGCCCAGCTCGATGCCGACATAATGTGTGTTGTGCTGGAGGAAACGATACAACACATCGATCTTTTGCCGGTCGTCCCTCAATCCATCCACCAGCTGGTGAACCCGTTCCTTTGCTTCGTCGGGAAGCTGGTCACGGCCCTGGTACAGCGTTGCGACGAAATTCCCGACATCGGCCCAGGAATAGAGACTGCCTTTATACCCCTGCAGCTCGAATGCTGCGGGCACCAGCTGAACGCTGGCAGCCAGATGGAACCACGCCGGTTCATAAGGCTCTTCGGCCATCGCAGGGCGGTCCTTCATCTGCCAGGTGTAGACCTTCTCCCCTTTTGCCTCGGTAACGAGGGCTTCTCCGGGATAATGATAGGTCTTATATCGCAGGGGAAATCCTGCCGGTGTCCTGATCACCAGGCTGCAGTTTTCGACCGAAACATTCCGGGCCGGCTGTGGCTGCCATTCCGGAAGCATAAAAAGACCGTTCATCTCCACCTCTTCCTCGTAGCTCACCGTATAGGGATAATTGCGACAGACGAACGGATAGTATCTTAGCCGGATGTCGCTCATCAGGATCCCCGGGCCGTCGGTATTCCAGTCCTGCATATCCCCTTTCCGGATCTTTTTTAGCTGTCGTCCGTCCCCGTCATACAGGATCCCTGTCACGCTGACGAGGTCGTGGAATTTATCATAGAAGGTATGAACGTTGGCATAGACATCGCCGCGGCTGTTCAGTATAGTATAAACATACCGATGAATCATTTTAGCCTTTCGGGGAGAAATGATCTCTATCTCCAGCTCATTTTTTCGCACGATCATGACGGCTTCCTTTTTCAGCGAGTCAGCGATGGGGGCCGCCGGCGGCTGACCAAGGTCCCGGAGGGAAAGAAAACAAAACAAGATAAAAAAGCCCGACCGGCTGATGGGTAAAAAAGACATACTAATCGATCTTTTTAAAAACAATAGGTTCTTTTTCTTTATTGGCTATGATCGAGAAGAAGCGGCGCAGACCCGCATATTCCTCCACGGAGTAAACGGCTTTTTTTAGCTTCAGCTGTATCCCGAAGCTGATCAGCGGCCCATCCGCGCTGATGGCGTATTCAAAGAGACCGCTGCTGTCCTCAAGGGTTATACGCTGGGATTTTGGCAGCTGTTCGATGGCATATCCTTTTGGAACTTCCATGTTCAGGACATACCGGTTGTCGATGCAAAAATTCATCTCTACGGGATAATGCCGCTCCTCAGCGTTAAAGGGGCTGCTGTTAAACCGCTCGTGGAAGATGGGATTAAAGTACAACGTCTTTGATGTAAAACGATATTTCATATCATAATGCCAGACAAGCGGCACTTCCGCGACGTCGGCAGAATCAAAACCGGCCGCGCCCATCTGCCGGTTACCGGGGAAGGTCTTCTTTATGTTCTCAAAAAAGTCTTCCGGCCTGATCTTTTTCAGCTGATTGCGAAGGCTCATGGATTCAAAGACGCCCGCCGTACGGGAATAGGTTCCGACATAGCCACTGTCCGTATTGGCCAGCACCACCAGTGTCCGCCGGCTTTCTTTCACCGAATCGGCAAAAAGGGAAATGCGGTCGTGCGAGGAGTCGATGGCCCGCGCCCAGTCGTTGTAACAGGCTTCCGGAAGCTGGCCGAAGCCGACATATGACCTGGAAGCGTCCAGCAGGTAGTCTTTTCCGGCTGCCCTGACGCGGGTGATGACATAATTGTATTCGCTCAGCAGCGGGTAGTTAGCATTGGTGTATCCGTTGGACCTTGTGCTGAGAATGACGGGCGAAGCATCAAGCCCCTCATGGCGGTAAACGGCGGTAAGCAGCAGGTTGATGTCGGCGACGTTGCCTGCTTTTTTCTCTTCCCAGGTCTTCTTCAGCGGCTGGGAAATGTACATCCTGTCCACCGGGATACAGGTAAAATGGTCCCGGACCCAGGCATATAGCCGGCGGATCGTTTCGGCATTGGATGCGGACCCCGCGACAACCTTTGTCAGCTCTTCATCCATCCATCGGTTGTGGTCGCTGAGGGAAGATCCGAAATTGTCGTTCTTCAGCAGCTCGTGCGTCAGCTGCGGCCAGGTGGTCGAATAGGTCTGGACATATCCGTTGTTCTGGCGAATGGCTGAGAGCTGGAACTCAATGCGGCTGATGTGGTTCTTTAACGTGGTGGTATAAGGTTCCGGTTTATCGAGGGGTGGAACATTGTGCTGCGCCCAGACATGCCGCACCGTCTGGTTGCCAAAAAAAGTACGATTGGACATCGCATAAGGCAGACCAGGAGCATTGTCGTTGTAGGTGATGACCGTATCTAGAACAAATTTCTCGTAGCCTTGCATTTTTACCGCATAGTCGAACAAACGGGGGACGGTGATGTCGTATTCGCTCCATAGTTCCGGGTATCCTCCCTGAAAGCTCCAGGGTGGGATAAAGCCGATGGTGGGATATACTATCGTATAGCTATATTCGATGATGGAGCCTTCCTTTACATTGGGGAAGGCGATCTTTTCCAGGTCGAAATTCGTATTCCTGTCTTTGAAGATATTGCTTCTGTCAAGATCCGAGGTCGTTACGCTGCCATTCTCCAGGTTATAGGTTGCCCCTTTGAAGTCCTCGAGGCTTGTTTCTCCTTTCCGGTACGAGGAAAGCGTTAAGGCGGCCAGGTGAAAGGCGCTCTTGTGCAGCAGGAGAATACGGGTATGACGGCGGAATACAACTCCAAAACCACCCTTGCCGCCACGGCCATCTTCAAAGACTACCTCGCCCCGGTCGAATAAGATGACGGCGCGGGGAGCGCTATCCCCGATAAGCGGAGGCGTAAAGCTCGCGGGTGTTATGGTACCGAAGGTCATGTCGGGCCGGCCGGGAGAACCGGGCCATTGGCTGGCCGCCTCGGATTGTGCCCGGAGAATTGTCGTTGCCAGGAGCAGGAAGAGACAGGCCGGCAGAAAAATAGCAGCAGTTCGCTTCGCAATTGGTTTCATTGGTTAATGGTTAACGGAAAATACTCCTGAAAAATAGGGAAAATTAGCGGAGGCTTTCGTTAACGATCATTAACAAACAGGGCGCGACGAACGGCCATTTTGCCGGAGCGGCGTATCTTTGCGCGATGGATTATTTTAAAGAGTTGACCGACCTATTGAAAACGGAGCAGGCTGAGGACCGCAGATTATACCGGGAGATGGCTGAGACGGCCTCGATCAATGACCGCAGGGCCGGCGGGCTGGCCTGGTACCCTATCGCTATCCGGGACACGGAAATGGGCCGGGGCGATTATCTGACGGTAGAAGTGGAGCGGACGACCCATCAGGATATCACGCATCAGCTACGTTTCGGGGCGTCGGCCGCCTTGTTTTCCAATCACGACATACAGAACGACAGGGTGGAAGGGACCATCTCTTTCCAGAGCGGCAATAAGCTAAAGATCACACTCAATACCGATGATCTGCCCGAGTGGACGCGCAACGGGAAGCTGGGTATCGATCTGTTGTTTGATGACAATAGTTACTCGGAGATGTTTGGTGCGCTGCGGCAGGCAGGGGCGCTGGTGGAGAAAGCCCGGGAAGGGCGTCTCATCCGTGTCCTCACAGGGCAGCAGGCGCCGGAGTTTTCGGCGGATGGGCGCGCCGGCGATGCGGCCGCAGCGGGCAAGGCCACCGAAAAGGCAAATGGCAATGGCACGGAGCCAATGGCTGTCGCCGGCGGCCTCAACTCCTCACAACAAGCTGCCGTAGCCAAAATATTGTCCGCGAACGACCTGGCTATCATCCACGGTCCACCCGGGACAGGTAAGACCACGACATTGGTACAGGCGATAAAGGCCCTCGTCCGCAGGGATGGGGAGCGGGTGCTGGTAGTGGCGCCAAGCAATACGGCTGTGGATCTGCTCAGCGAGAAGCTGGCCGATGAAGGGCTCAACGTATTACGTGTCGGGAACCCGGCAAGGGTATCCGAACGGCTGCTTTCGCTGACACTGGACAGCAGGATGGCGGAGCACAGCAGCATAAAAGAGATAAAGAAGCTGAAGAAGAGGGCCAGTGAGTTCAGGGACATGGCGCACAAATACAAACGCAATTTCGGGAAGGCGGAAAGGGAGCAGCGCAAGGCCCTGTTCGATGAAGCGCGCAATGTGCTAAAGGAGGTCGAACGCCTGGAGCAGTATATTCTCGACGACGTCACGGCTAAGGCGCAGGTGGTCACGGCCACACTGGTCGGCGCCAATCACTATACGGTGCGTGGTCTGCGTTACAGGACGGTGGTCATCGATGAGGCGGGACAAGCCCTTGAGCCCGCCTGCTGGATCCCTATCCTGAAAGCCGAGCGGGTCGTCCTTGCTGGCGACCACTGCCAGCTGCCGCCGACGATAAAATCGGAGGAAGCCGCCCGGAGAGGCCTCAACACTACCCTATTGGAGAAAAATGTGGCTTTGCACCCCGCAGCGGTGGTCCTGCTCGAAGAGCAATATCGCATGCATGCTGCGATCATGGGTTATTCCTCGGGGGTCTTTTATGCCGACCGGCTGCGGGCCCACCCCTCTGTAGCGGCCCATCTCCTGTTCGATGGGGATAGCCCCCTCGCCTTTGTCGACACGGCAGGCTGCGGTTTTGACGAAAAACCGGAGGGGTCCGGTCTGACCAACCCCGAAGAGGCCGCCTTCCTGATCAAACATGCGACCCGGCTGGTCAGTGAATTAAGCGACCGTTTTGAAAAGGACGGGGGAAACGGCCTCGCGGAGAGCGACAGAGCCGGCGCAGCAGCATTCCCGACCATCGCCATCATCTCCCCTTATCGCAGCCAGGTGCATCTGTTGCAGGATCTGCTGTCACATTCGGCTGTCCTTCGGCGTTATGCGGATAAGATCGCCGTCAATACCATTGATAGTTTCCAGGGACAGGAACGGGATATCGTCTATATCGGTATGACCCGGAGCAATGCGGACAGTAAGATCGGTTTCCTGTCGGACATCCGCCGTATGAATGTGGCGATGACCAGGGCCCGCAAAAAACTGGTGGTCATCGGTGACAGCGGTACGCTTTCACGCCTTCCTTTTTATGCCAACTTTATTTCGTATGCGGAACAGCGGGAGGCTTACCTGAGCGCCTGGGAGTTCGTGGAGTTGTAGAAAAAAAACACCCCAAAAGCCGGCTGGTAGCGGCTTCCGGGGTTTATCGCATATAGGCTGATCGCCTATTTTACGTTCTGGCTTACAATTTTTGCCAGGTCGAACATAGACACCTGGTTCTTGCCGCCGAACAATGTTTTCAATTTGGCATCTGCATTGATCATGCGTTTGTTCGTCTTGTCCTGCAGATTGTTTTTCTTGATGTAGTCCCAGATCTTTTTGATCATATCGGTGCGAGGTACCGGCTTATTACCGATGACTTCCGCTAAGGCCGGGCTTGGTGTAAGAGCAACCATGAATGCGGCATTAGGAGTTCTCTTTTTCTTTGGAGCAGCTTTTTTTGCAACTTTCTTTGCTGCTTTTTTGGGAGCTGCCTTCTTAGCAGCCTTCTTCGGGGCGGCTTTCTTAGCCGCCTTTTTTGCTGCCTTTTTTGGAGCAGCTTTTTTTGCTTTTGCCATGATATTTTCTAATTAATGGGTTAATAATAGATTAAATATATAAATTTCCCCAGTATTTACCAATGATGTCCCTGTTTTATTGCGGCCGAAGCCCGTTGCCCCAATCCGACATAGTCTGCAACAGCGGTCCCGGCGAAACACCGGGGATCGTTTTCAACAATTGACTGTACCGCATCTTGCCTTCGAGAAGGCTGAACAATATGGCGGGCTTTGCGGCAGCTTTGCCGCCAGTAATATGGAAGAGGACTTGCAACGTTTCGCCAGGAAGGTTTGTCAAATCAACCATGAAACCTTTACTCCTTATAGCCCTTTTTTGTGCCGCGATAAGTATGGGCTGTCATAAATCAGATGACACCCTCCGGCATTCTCATCCTCTCTTTACCGGCCCGGGGAACTGGCGCTGGGTACAGGAGAATTGGTTCTTTTTACAGAATGGCGGCGTCATCACCCCTGATCCTGACTCCCTGACGATCCTTAAGCTGAATCCGGACCTAACCTATTCCGTTGGGGGGAGCCAGCCGGCGCCGTCGGGCTACTACAAAAGTGATACAACCAACGAAGGGAATCCGGGCATTCCCGTGATAGATTCATTCTATACTTTTGACAGGACCATCACGCTGGGCGCCGGTGCAGCTCTTCCTCTTCAACGGCTGCGTCATTGGATCAGCGGGGATACATTATATCTGCAGACAATGATCACACCGGCAGGAGGCAGTACCTATATTTTTGCCCGCTATAACTAAAGCTGTTTATTTTTTGGTCGTCGTAAGCCGGAAGGCCCCGATCTTCGAAGAATAGTTCCTGGCGTCTTTTTTCATGTAGTCTCCCACATACCAGAACGTTTCATCGTCGGAGGGGTCCATTACCGTATAAGTATAATCTTCCCAGCGCAGGGTATTGGTCTGTACACCCGCACCTTCCGCAAGGACATTCTCATTAAAGCTCATGATCCCAAGGCTATCGCCCGCCAGCCGGCCCGTAAAACGCTGACCGGTGAAATGCGTGGCGCTGCCATAGGAATAACCGATGCCGATGTTGCCGCTCTTGTCGACGGCCGCGCCGGCAAGCCAGCGATAGTCCCCACCGGGAGCATAGGTTCCCTGCTGATAAAGTATGGGTTTGCGGTGGTGTCCCAGGTGGAACTGATACCAGCGGACCCCGCCCCCGCCGGCGGTCGTGTTGACAGAATGAACGACAACCAGGGATTCCTGTTTGCCTATCCGCCGGTAGATGAGACGGCCGAGCAGCTTATCGCCCTGTGAGTCGAGGCGTTGGTCGGTACCTGGCTGGGGTACTGCCTTTGTCAGCTGTCCGTCGCCCATATAATGATAAGGCGCTACGGTCAGCTTTATCGGTCCTTCCAGTTTCGTTTTTGTCGTGTCCTTCCAGTCGACATGGAACTTCCAGAAATAGATGCCATCGTCTTCAAATTGTTTGCTCAGCTGTCTGCCGCCGTTGGTGACCATAATATTCGGTGCTCCTTTGGGAGGAAGCGCCTGTCCTTCCACGTCCGAGTTCAGCAGAAAATTGACATTGTCGATAAGAAAGCCCTGTTCGGCTGCCGGTTCACCCTTTAACATCTTCTCCCTGTCCACGACAAAAGCCTGGCGCTGGATAAGATTGTCGCTGGTGCTGCTGGTGGTATAATATCCGTCGGGCCAGATAGTGGGACGGGGATAATCGGGGAACAGCGGGCGGTCAAATTCATAGCGGTAATAGGGCCCCATCGGATCAGGGCCGGTGCTGATCGCATAGCACATGCAATAGGTGCCGGTCGAATCCGCTTTTGTCCGGACACGGGTGCGAGCCCCGCCGGGCCGCGGCTCTTCAGCATAGGTAGGACCGGGTTGGTACAACGGTACTGCTTCCCCCGGCTGAGGCGGGTATGGGATGCCGCCATGTGCAGAATCCTTTTCTTCGGTGCGGGGAATACCACGTCTAAACGTAGGCATCACGATGAGCCAGCGATTGGCCAGCTGGTCATAACGGACGACGGCATCTCCATTGTTCATCCTCTCGCAGGGGCCGCCAAATCCCCGGAAGACGTTGCGGGTCTCGCCCGGTCCATAAAGAACGCGGCCGGTGCTGTCGAATCTTTTACCTTTTTTACTGAAGATGGCCATACGGCTGTTGACGATCTGGACGATATGGTCGGGTCCGACGGCAAGGGCATTGTCGGAAGGGCTGCGATAAAAGGCTGTGCCCTGGGGACCCCGGAAACCTTCGCCAAGGCCCTCGAAACTGGTGATCAGCTCCGGCGCGGGCCGGGAGCCGAACCAGGTCTGTTCGATAGCTGCGGCCCGGGTTGCGGTCTCGGCCGGGGACAGGTGATAGTTCGTCGTTATGCCTGCGGCGTCACGCTCGTGACGGCCGGCAGACTGATGTCGGTCTCTGCGGCTCTCCTGCTCTTCCTCCTCCTCTTCGTCTTCCTCCGGGCTGAGCCGGCCGGTATCTTTTGCCAGATGGGCCAGCAACGGGTTGTGATGTATAGGGCGCAGGTCGTGGGAATAGACATGCGTAAAAGTAAAAATGGAGAGGGGAAGAAGGAATCTTTTCATGATCGAAAGCCTTGTGTTGAATGATCTGATGCGACTTCCTAAAATTCCCTGAACATTGGCAGAACAGGTGTTCTAAAATTAGCCAATTCAAGCGGGAAATTAACCGTTTGATGAGTGGTTGAAAGTGATAACCGGTGTATCACTCTCCGGATCTTCCAGCAACCGGGCTTCGATGTCGAAGACCTCGCGGATCAAAGCCGGCGTCACAATGCCGGGAACGGCTCCCTCTGCCACGATGCGCCCCTGTTTCATAAAGATCATGCGATCGGCATAATGCAGCGCAAGGTTCAGGTCGTGCAGAATGGCGATGAGAACGATATTCTCTTTTACAAGATCGCGGGCCAGCTGCAGAAACTGGTGCTGATAATGGATGTCCAGACTGGATACGGGTTCGTCAAGAAAAAGATAACGGCTGCCGGAAGGGGGAAGCCCGGCAGATAGATGGGGCGCCTCCCAGATCTGTGCCAGGGCGCGGGCAAACTGTACGCGCTGGCGCTCGCCGCCCGAGAGGGTCAGGTAATCCCTGCCGGACAGCGATTGTATCGACAAATGCGACATCACCTGCGCACAGATAGCCCGGTCATTCGGCGCAGGCGAAAAGGAAAAATGCGGATAACGTCCCATCATAACGATCTCGTCTACACTAAGCGGGAAATGCAGCTCGGGTAACTGGGTCATGACAGCCCGGCGGCGGGCGATGCTTAATTTGCCGATCCTTGCCAGGTCGGCTCCGTCATAGGTAACGCACCCGGACGACGGGACCCATTCCCCGCTAAAAGCTTTGAGCAGGGTGGATTTGCCTGAGCCATTGGGGCCCACGATGACATGCAGACGGCCGGGATCGAAGCTAAGAGATACGCCATCGACAATGGTCCTGGAGCCGACCTTACAAACGAGATCCCGGATCTCAAGCATAAAACCCTCCTTTCTGTTGCTGCCGGTTGGCACGGATCAATAAAAAAAGAAAAACCGGCGCACCCGCGAAAGCAGTAACGACGCCGATCGGAAATTCGGAAGGCGCTACGATGACACGGGCAAGCATGTCGGCGACATTGAGCAGAATAGCACCCAGCAAGGCCGAGCCGATGATGAGAAAACGATTGTCCGAACTCTTCAGCAGACGAAGGATATGTGGTACGATGAGCCCTACAAATCCGATGACGCCTACCACAGAAGTTGCCACGGCCACCAGGAAGGTGTTCAGGAGCAGGATCCGGGTCTTTAAACTTTCGGTCCGGACGCCGAGATAACCGGCTTCTGCCTCGCCAAGCAAAAGGGCATTGAGCGACCGGGAATAAAACAAAGACAGAAAAATACCACTGACGGTAGCGACCCCGACGATAGCGGTATTCGTCCAGTCTGCACCTGAAAGGGTGCCCAGGTTCCAGAACACAATGCTGCGGGCCTGCGGGTCGCGGGCGATATAGGAAAAGAAGCCGGTACCCCCTGCGGCAAGGGCATTGACGGCAATGCCTGCCAGCAGAAGCGTATTGACATTTACTTTCCCAAAGACATTTGACAGGCGATAAACAAGCCAGGTGGCAAGCCCTCCACCGATAAACGCAAAGACAGGCAGGAGGAAAGGCCCCAGTGCATCCACCCATGAGCCAGCGAGGCTTTTCCCCATCACAAAGACAAACGCGGCGCCAAAAGCTGCTCCGGAAGAAGTGCCCACGAGTCCCGGTTCGACGATGGGGTTGCGAAAAAGGGCCTGCATAAGGGCGCCCGATACCGACAGCGCGGCGCCGGTAAAGGCGCAAAGCAGCACACGGGGCAGCCGGATCTGCAGGAACAGCTGTTCCTCGATGGATGTGCCGGAACTACCAGGAAAACCAGCCACGCTCCCGATGCCGGTGGGCGCCGGCGAGCCCCCAAGCGCGTGACGGAGAAAATAAAAAATATGGTCATACGAAATGGGAACCGCCCCTACCCTTGCCGATACGATCAGCGACACGAGCAGGAGCAGGCCCAGAACGATGTAATAAACGCGGAATGGGATCTTTTTCAACTGCATATTGACGTTTGCACCACTGGTTAATGTGACATTGGCAGCGATGGCCGCTATTTCTTCGCTGCCGGCTGATGGATCAATCGGATCAGCTCATAAACATTCTGCCCCGTCCGCGGCCCCAGGTAAACCAGGTCATGCTCCTCTATCCGATAGATCCTGTTGTTTTTTGCCGCAGGTGACAAACTCACCCCCGGCAGCTGTTTAAACTTCTCCAGGCTTCCCTGCAGATCGAAGCCATAGTCGGTAGCCAGGATCACGTCAGGCTGGGACTTTGCGATAACCTCGGCACTCAAATTCTTCCATTTCTGAGCGGTGTCGGCGACATTGACGGCGCCTGCCCAATCCAGCATCTGCTGCTGGGTGCCGCGATGGCTGAGCACAAAATACTGGTTGGCGGCCTGACCAAAGTGGATGACCAGCACCTTCAGCGGCGGCTGACCCGCGTAGGTCTTGCGCAATGAATCGGCCCGCGCCATGTCTTTGTCCAGCCGGTTACAAAGGGAGTCACCTGCCGCAGGATTGTGAAACTCCGCCGCAACCTGCCGGATAAGCAGTTTGGTCGAATCGATAGTCGATCCGCCATCGAACTGACGGAGCGGGACCCCTACTTTCTTCAGCTGATCGATAGTCGCCTGCGGACCCCAGTTGCCGTCATTCCATACGGCAGTAGGGTTCAGGGAAATGATGCCCTCCGGATTAAGGGCCCGGTGATAACCCACGGCCGTGATCTTTTTTGCCGCCGGCGGCCAGGTGCTGGAAATATCCACGCCGACCAGGGCGGTGTCTCCGCCAACGGCGAAGATGATCTCCGTGAGCTGTTTGCTTACGCTGACGATACGCAGGCCCTGTTTGTTATTGCCTTTGTCCCCGAAGCGGCTGCCGCAGGCCGTAAGAAAGAGTACCCCTGTTACCAATAAGCCGGAGTATACAGGCAAAAGACGCCACAGTTGTTTTTGTTTGTATAACATACTTGATAAAGTTAAAAGATATAAGCCAGCTTCGCCCCGCCATATACGGTTGTCTTGTAAGGCATCGGCAGGAAATGCGGATCCGTAGTGCCTGCCAGGTTCCCCGAATAGAACAGGAAGGTATAATAAGTGCTGCTGGTAAGATTGTCTGCTCCCGCATAAAGGTCTACGGAGAAATGACTGCCCAGCATGCTGCGGTATCCGATCTTCGCATTCAGCAGATTATAGGATTTCGCGTAATGTAAGTTATCGAATGTGTAGGGGACGGCGCCATTATACCGGTAGGTCAGATACGCATAGAAACCCGGCTTCGTCTCCAGGTCGACGCCAATGTTGAGCACGTTGGGTGCTACGCCAGCTACTTTCTTGTTGGAGTAGTCGACGGTAGCCGCATTGTTGTTGTGATCGCTCTTAAAATCCTTGTACTTAAAATCGGAATACGCATAGGTCACAAAAGGCCGTAGCCGGGTAATAGCGGCAGTCTTGTCGTCCTGTAGCAAATAGCTCAAAGTCAGCTCGGCTCCGAGATCCTGCTGACGGCCGGCATTGACATACTCCGTGTACTGCGGAAGGCCGCCGGCGGCGGGAATGGTCTGGGAGACGATCTTATTGTGTACGTCCAGGTCGAACAGCGCCAGCTGGTAAGAAAGCTTACTGTCGAAGAGGTCGCCCTTTGTGCCTATCTCATACTGGAAACCGGATTCGGGTGACAGGTCGCGGTTGACCCTGCCGAGGGCTGCGACGACCACATTGGAAGTTGCCGGCGGCGTATACCCCCTGCTGACGTCGGCATAGACCGACACATGGTCGCTGAGCATCTTCAGCAGCGAGAGCCGGGGAGTAAAAACAGCCGGGAAGCTGCGGGTGCCCGAACCATTCGCATGCGTAGGATTGGCGCTGTTGGCCAGCATGTCGGTGATGCCGAACTCGGTGAAGTTGAGGCTGCCACCCATGGTGACGATCCAATGCGAAGGCAAAAGAAACTTCCATTCGGTAAAGACGTTGTATGCCATGGAAGGGTTCTGCAGGTCACCGCGTATAGCCCCGATCGTATCATGGTTCAGGTTATAGGACTTATTGAAGGCAAGGGTCTTCTGAAACTGGGCGCCAAGGATGCCATGGATCTTCTCGCCGGGTCCCGAGGAATACACGAAGCCGGTCCGGCCGCCGAAGGTAAAGGCCTGGTTGTCGGTAAGCCCGTGAGCAAACGGAGAATACAGCGTATACCCGTTGAAGAAGACCGTGCTCAGGTTGCTGAAATGCCCGTCGATCTTATAGTCGCTGGTCACGCCGCCGCGAAAGCTTTCGATGTCGACTTTTGAGTTATTGACCAGGTAAGCAGGGTCGCTCCATTTCTGCTTGCCATAAAACTGGAGGCTATCCATCTCACCGGCCAGCTCTTCATGGGAGTTGGCATAAGCAAAATAGGTGGAGATAGTACTTTTATCGCTGATATAGAAATCCCCGCTCATCTGCGCATAGTCCTTGCTGCTGGCGCTGTGCTGACGGAAACCTTCCGACTCCTGGTGGCCATAGTTAAAGACCAGGGCGGAGTGTTCGCCGGCCGTTTCGATACGGGTGTTGTTGCGCCAGAGACCATAACTCCCGAAGGTGTTCTCTTCCACAAAACGGGTCTGGTTGGGTTGTGGCTTCAGCGTATAGAGATTTACCACGCCTGCGATGCCGCTGCCATAAAGGCTTGAGGCAGGTCCTTTGATGACTTCCACCTTGCCAAGGGTGGCAAAATCCACATCATCGAGGATCGTCGTACCGGTGGCATCCGTAACGGGAATGTTATTGAGCAGGACCTGTACGCCCTGGCCGTTGAAGTTAGTATTATTGCCATACCCCCGGATGCTGATCCGCTGACCGCCAAAGGTCGACCGAGACTGCATGACAACACCGGGGATCAGGTTGAGGGAGTTCTCAAGCGAAAGACCGTTATTCCGGTGAAAGTCGACAGGCGTCAGCATCCCGATCGAACGGGCGATGTCCAGCTGATTACCCTTCTGGCCATTGGACCAGCCGGTGACCTGGACGGTATTGAGGGTCTGCGTATGTGTGGTGTCTTTATGCGCGACCTGTGCGTCGGCCGATAATGAGAAAATGGGTAAGGACAAAACCGACAAAAGGAAAATACCTGTTGTTTTTGATATCAACATCATGATAAGTTTTGGTAAAAAAATAGAAGGAAACGGTAGGTCGTATTATCCTTTTGGCGGAGGAATGGTGATCTCTGTATATCTTTCAGGCAGCGGATTGGTATTGGAAGGATACCATGTCTGGCAGGTTACTGCCGGACGAAAAACGCGAAGGCTGCTCATATCACATACGGCATCGCCAAAACGGAAAGAAAAGGCGTGAGACGTATGTTTTTCAGACTGATCATGACCGGCATGGGCAAATTCTCCTGAACCCCGGATCAGCCGTTCCTCCCTCTCATCATCGATGCAGAACAGCCAGGTCCTGCCATCGATGGTCTTCTGCCTTATCACATCGTAAAGATGATCGTTGAGCCAGCATTCTTTTCCCGCCTCCTCCCACTTTCCGCGGGCATCGACATCGGACAGGGATATCCGAAAAAATGACGTATCCGGTAAAGCGGCAATCCATGCTTCCCGGGCAGCCTCTTTCATTTGCCATTGCAGGAACAGGAACTGCCCATAATATCCCAGCTGGGTATACCAAAGCAGCAGCATTAACGATATGGTGGCAGCTCTTTTTATCAGACCTTGCGGGTTTTTCCGGAAATTACCTTATGAAATTCAACAAAGACCACAACCGTGAAAATCGGTATATCATTGGTTAAAATCAGGGGAATGCTTACGACGATAGTATCGGTACCGGATGGTGGTGGCAGCCACCAGCGCCAGCCCGCATAATTCCGATACCATTTTCTCTGCGTCGAACCAGTCGACGGGCCTGTCTTTTAATAAGGGGTCCATCACTATGCCATGGACAACAAACAACAGCGCTGTTCCATAGGAGATAAGATGAATATTCTTCCACAGCCGAAAGCCCATCCTGTTCTTTATCTTCTTCTGTGTGGTGACGATGACCACGACCAGCGCATACAGTGCAAGGGCGCCAAGCAAGGTCCATACGACCTGATGCGGTGCGTATAAAGGAAAGAGAATATCGACAAGGCGGTATTTCAGCGCCGCGTCGGGCAACAGCAACAAAACGTGGCCCAGAACAAGGGCCAGCGCCACATAGGCGGTCCAGTTATGAAGATCATCGAGGCTGACCTTTTTTACCAGGGGCGGCAGCTTTTTCCACAGGGGCGATCGGCGGTATGCCGTGCTGAGCAGGATGCCCAGCAGCAGATTGAACGTCAGTATGCAGGTGGCGACAAGACCAAGAGTAGAGGATATATCGAGCCAGTTCGAATTTGTTTCCATATCATTTGGTTGTGCTGTTCTCTTTTATGCTGACAACGGGTATCTGTTGCTGATAGGCCAGCTTGTTCAGCGCAGGGATGCCGGTGTCGATGATCGTCTTCAGCTTTTCCAGCTGTACATCGGCCTGGGCGCTAAGCAGGGCAAATACCTCGTGCGCCTGCCGGCTGGGTGCGGCATATCCATCGGAGGCGAAGCCATAGATCCCGGATAGCTTATCATTCAGACGGATAGGATAGTTGAGCATGTCCTGGCCGCTTTTCGACTTTGTCTGGTACAAGGCCTCTTCGATCGCCGTCAGCCCGCGGATAAGGCTGTCGGATAATTTTCTGATGGGTCTTGCCGTACTGTCGAGCCGGCTATCCAGGTCCTGCAGTTGTGTCCGGATGGTCCTTATCCGGAGTATCGCCTTCTGAACGGCGTTGTATTTATCCCGGACCTGTAACAGGAAACCTAGCTGTGCTTCGTAGTCGGCTTCCGTAAGGTTATAATTGGGATCGGCTTTGATCGTAAAGGAAACATCCGAAGAATCGTTGTCATAGCGAAAGCGGGCCGTGTATTTGCCGGGGGTAGCCTTGGGTGTGCCTGCACCACCGGTCCAGAGCAGCATTCCCGGGATCTTCTCCGCCGGCGCATACAGCATATCCCAGACAAAGGTGTTGATTCCCGGTTCACATTCGAGCTTTGTGTCTGCGTCTTTCGATCGGGTGGTAAAGGTGCGGATGGGCTTTTGCTGTTTGTCAAAGATCGTGATGGACACCTTGGGCGTATCAGCAGGAGATCTTAGCCAGTAATGGAATACGACCCCGTTGGGCGGGTTTTGCCCGGCGTTGTGTATGACATTGTCCCTGCGACGGCGTCCACCGCCTTCGGTACGCCAGGCCTCGTTGACGTCGAATACGTGCAGCTTTTGCTGGATCGCGGCCGGTGACAGCTGCTGCAGCAGGCTGAGGTCGTCGAGCGCCCAGAAGGCACGGCCCTGGGTGGCGATGATCAGGTCGTTGTTCTTTATCGTAAGATCGGTAATGGGGACCATGGGAAGGTTCAGCTGGAAGGAGGTCCAGTTCTCTCCGCCGTCAAAGCTGATATACATCCCGTATTCCGTGCCGGCGTAGAGCAGGCCCGGCCGGCGGTGATCGGCACGGATGACCCGTGTAAAATGCGATGGAGCGATGCCTTTTGTGATGAGCTTCCAGGTCTTGCCATAGTCTTCTGTTTTGAAGAGGTAGGGTGTATAATCGTCCTCACGGAACCGGGTACCCGCAAAATAGGCCGTTCCCTTCTTAAAGGGATCGGTCTCGACGCAGTTCCACAAGGTCCATTTTCCGGCCTGAGGAGGCGTAATGTTCTCCCAGTGTGCTCCCGCATCTTTGGAGACATGGATAAGCCCGTCGTCGCTGCCGGTATAGAGCAGGTCTTTTTCAAGCGGAGACTCGGTTGCGGTGAAAATGGTGCAATAATATTCCGCCGAAGTATTATCCTTGGTAATAGGGCCGCCGCTGGGACCCTGCCGGGATTTATCGTTGGTGGTAAGATCGGGGCTGATGGCCGTCCAGGTCTGCCCTTCATTTTCCGTCATGAAGAGCTGGTTGCCGGCGGCATAAAGCCGGTGCGGGTTGTGAGGCGAGAAGAAAATGGGATAGTTCCATTGAAAACGATATTTCAGCGAGTCGGCACCTGAACCTGTCGGGTTATCGGGCCATACGTCGATGGCGCGGTTCTCGCCGGTACGGTGGTTGAGACGGCCGAGATAACCGTCATAATTGCCGCCATATACGATGTCCGGATTCAAGGGGTCCGCAACAATATATCCGCTTTCGAAACCGGCTGTCGGCTCCCAGTCCTTTGCCGTAATGGCGGCGGTAGCCGACCGGCTTTTGATCCGGACACTTGAATTGTCCTGTTGTGCACCAAGGATATGATAGGGAAAAGCATTGTCGGTAGTGACGCGATAGATCTGGCCGGTGGGCTGGTTGTCTACAGAGCTCCAGTCCTCTCCGGCATTGAAGCTGACCTGCGCACCGCCGTCGTCGGCAAGGATCAGCCGGTGGCCGTCTTCCGGATCGATCCAAAGATCGTGGTGGTCGCTATGCGGACTTGGGACGACGTTGAAGGTCTTTCCCCCGTCGAGGCTGCGTTGAAATTGTACGTTCAGCACATATACGATATTCTCGTTGGTGGGATCGGCATATATGCGGTTGTAATACCAGGCACGCTGGCGGATGTCATTGACTCCGTTGACCTTTGTCCAGGTATCGCCGCGGTCGGCGCTGAGGAAAAGGCCTCCGTTGGCGTTCTCGATCATGGCGTAGACCTTATCAGGATTGGAGGCGGGAACAGCGATGTTGACTACCCCCCAGGTGCCTTTTGGTAGTCCTTTCCGGACCGACAGATTCGTCCAGGTCTCGCCGCCATCCGTACTCTTATATATCCCGCTGCCTTCGCCGCCGCTTTCCATGCTGTATGGCGTCCGTTTCACGCGCCACATGCCGGCATAAAGAACAGAGGGGTTGCCCGGCTCCATGACGACATCCGAGCAGGCCGTTTGATCATTGACAAACAGCACCCGCCGCCAGGTCTTGCCCCCGTCGGTAGTCTTATACACTCCCCTTTCGGTATTGGGACCAAAGAGATGCCCCATCACAGCTGCCCAAACGATATCCGGGTTACCAGGATGAACGATGATGCGCGCGATATGCCGGCTATCTTTCAGACCGAGGTTGTGCCAGCTTCGGCCGCCGTTGTCGCTGCGCCAGAGACCGCCAAGGTTTTCGGAGACATTGTTGCGGAGCGTGCTTTCGCCTTCCCCGGCATATACGATGGACTCGTCGGAAGGGGCAACGGCTACGGCGCCGACACCGCCGCCGAAATATCCGTCGGAAACGTTCTTCCAGTTGCTGCCGCCATCGGTGGTCTTCCAGAGACCGCCGCCTGTAGCGCCAAAATAAAAGGTGTTCTTATTTTTCAGGCTGCCCGAGACAGCATCGGCGCGGCCTCCGCGGAAAGGACCGATCAGCCGGTATTTCAGGGCCGCAAAATACGTAGAGTCGGTATGATCGATGGCGGTTGATCGTTGCGTCGTCCCCTTCTGCGCCACAAGAATGGCCGGTGACAAAATGAACAGGAAAAAAAGATATTTCATGCGAGCGTTTGATTATTGAATGGTCGGAATTTGTTTTTGCAGCTGCTGCCAGGCGGCATTCGTTTGCTGTGCAGCCTGTATGGTAGCCTGCAAACCCTCTATGGCCTGTGTAGTCGGCGGCAGGTCGGCTTCCTCCAGGATGGTGAAAAGACCGGCAAAATCGTTTTGGAGCTGGGAGAAAGATTTAGGCCCATTGGCAGCCGGTGCAGCAGCACCTCTGCCACCGCGGCGGCCGGCACCCTCGAGGGCGGCGAGTTTCGCGTCCAGGTCCTGCAAGTTCGCTGCCGCCGAACCGGCGGCCAGGGACTTAGCCAATTTTGCCCGCAGCCCGCGAATGCTGTTAAAGGCAGCCATCGCCGACTCCCGGCCTTTATAGGCCTGCAATGCCAGGTCATGCTGTTGTTGCAGGGCAGGCAAAGGGGTCTTTACACGGGGGTCCATCCGGACAGTGATAGTTTGCGTGTACGCTTTTCCGTTGACAGTCAGTTTCAGCCTATATGTCCCCGGCATAACCCAGGGAGACGTCGCCACAGGGGCAGTATTGGCGTAAACGGCGCTGATCGGATAGGAGGCCGGTACGTTCAGCGGCTGATAATGCAGATCCCAGATAAAACGATGCGGGCCGGCATGGGCGGAAAGCAGCTGCTGGGGCCGGATCCAATAGGGGGGAATATTGACATCGGGGATGGTATACAGGGTGTCGCTGCTCGAAAAATGGCGAACGGTCTTACCTCCTGCATCGGTGATGTCGAGGGTCACCGGCATTGTGGCGTCCCGGTCCAGGAGATAGTCGATGATCGCCCCATCCGGCGGATTTTCTCCCGCAGGTTCTTCCTGCGGCAACGGCGTATCGGGGTTCATATCCCAACGTACACGGATCGCCGGTTCGGGTTTATAAAAAGTTGCATCGACCATAGGCCTTATGACCGGCAGCTGACGCAGCGGGGCGATGTCATCCAGGATCCAGAACGAACGGCCATGTGTACCCACAACGACGTCGGCGTCCTTGAAGACGAGATCGCGGATGGAGGTAGCGGGCATGTTTAACCGCAGGGACGACCAGTGAGCCCCATCGTCAAAGGAAGCATACACAGCCGTCTCGGAGCCGGCGAGCAGCAAACCTTTCCGGCGGGGGTCTTCACGGACCACATTGATCGGTTCGTCCGGCAGTCCGTCCACAATGGCCGTCCAGGTCCTGCCGCCATCATGTGTCTTATAGATATGCGGATGCATGTCGTCGAGGCGGATGCCATTGACGGCAGCATAGGCGGTGAGGGCGTCAGTATGACCGGCATCGATGAGGGAGATCTTTGTCCAGTCGGCTATGCCGGGCGGAGTAACATTTTTCCAGCTCTTGCCGCCATCGCGGGTGATATGGATAAGACCGTCATCGGTACCCGCCCAGATGGTCAGCGGATTTACCGGTGAAGGAGCAACGGTATAGATGACCCCGCGCCGCGGCATTTTCTTTAACGATTCCGTAGTATAGATCCCGACGCTGGCGGGGATCTCCCAGGTCTCCCTGCTGAGATCAGGACTTATCACCTGCCAGGAGTGCCCGCCGTTGGAGGTCTTGAAAAGGACATTACCCGCGAAAAACAGCGTACGCGGGTCGGTGGGAGAAAATAAGACTGGGGCGGTACGCAGGAAGCGGTATTTGCCGCTACGGATTGCCTCGGGGGCAATATTCTGGATCTGTCCCGTACGTTTGTCATAACGGGTGACCTTTCCGCCATAAATGATATTGGGGTCGAGCGGGTCCGGCGCGACGTAACCATATTCTTCGACACCGACAGGATGCCATTCGTGAAAGGTGATGGCGCCATCGTTGCTCCGTGAAGCGATGCCAACCGAGCCGCTTTCCTGCTGACCGCCATAAACGTTGTACGGAAAGGCGTTGTCGGTATTGACATGATAGAACTGCGCAGTGGGCTGATTATACCAGGAAGAAAAGGTCTGGCCGCCATTGACGGTGACGATGGCGCCCTGGTCACACGCGATGAGCAGGATTTGCGGGTTGTCGGAGTTGATCCAGAGACGATGATAATCGTCGCCACCGGGAGCGCCCCGGTAGGCATTCCAGGACATCCCTCCATCCATCGACTTCCAGACGACAACATCTGCTGTATAGACGATATCTTTATTTTTCGGATCGGCTTTTATCTCGGCAAAATCATCCCCGCGGCCCCAGAAACGCTGGTCGCTGTTGAGCTTTTTCCAGGACTCCCCGGCGTCATCGCTGCGATAGATACCGCCATGGGCACCCGCGTCGACGGTCGCATACAGACGGCTGGGATCGGAAGCCGCCACACAAAAGCCGATACGGCCCAGGCCCTCTGCCGCCGTCGGAAGACCCTGTGTCAGGGGACGCCAGGTCGTTCCACCATCCGTGGACTTAAAAAGACCGCTGTTGGGACCATTCCAGGAGCCATTCTCCCATGGCCCCTGTCGCCCGGCCCAGAGATCCGCATAGACGATCTGTGGATTGACCGGGTCGATCGTGACCTGTACGGCGCCGGTGTTCTCATCCTTATATAATACCTTCTCCCAGGTCTTACCGCCATCAGTACTGCGGTAGACGCCTCTTTCCCGGTTGGGACCATAGGGATGGCCCAGCACTGCCACGAATACGCGGTTGGGATCTTTCGGATCAATGGCAAGACCACCCATCTGCTGCCCGGCTTCCAGCCCAAGATGGGTCCAGGTATGACCGGCATCGTCAGACCTGAAAATACCTTTCCCGACGGAAAGGTCCGGCCGCTGGATGCCTTCACCGCTGGCGACATAAACTATGTTGGGATCAGAAGGCGCAACGGCGACATCACCGATGGAGCCCGTAGACTCTTTGTCGAAGATGGGGACCCAGGTGCGGCCAAAGTCGGTCGTTTTCCAGACACCGCCATTGTTGACGCCGATGTAAAAAACATTGGGTTGTTGGGTAACACCGCAGCCACCGACCGTGCGACCACCCCTGTGAGGGCCGATCATCCGCCAGTGCAGGTTGCCGAAAAAGGATGTGTCAGGCGACTGGGCGATGGCACACCGCCCGACGCCGGCAAAAAGGAAAAGCAAAAACGATCTGCGCAGAAAGCAAAGCAGTTTTTTCATGTGTATTTGGTTATAAGCAGGCAAAAATTACGACATAACGATGGGCTGGTCGAAACCGCCCATCAACTTTTTTGGGTCGGTGAGTGAGATATGATATTTTTAATCTCCTTAATTAACCGAAATCCACACAAATAATGCATCAATTCCGTAGACATTCTGTAGCCGCATTAGTAATTGTCATCTTAGCATTAGCCTTTCACGGGGCGTCGGCCCAAAAGCCAGCCGGCAAAACCCCGTCCTTTAGGGTCATCGCCTTTTACACGGCAAAAAACGACCTCGCACACATCAGTTTCGTTCATGAAGCCAACCGGTGGTTCCCGGAAATGGCGAAGAAATATCATTTCAGCTATGACTCGACCAATGACTGGACAAAGATGACGGAAGACTTTTTGTCCCGGTACCAGGTGGTGCTTTTCCTGGACACGCGGCCCGGGGACTCTGCGCAGCGGCTGGCTTTTCAGCATTATATGGAACATGGCGGAGGCTGGATGGGGTTTCATTTTGCGGCGTTTGCGCTGACGCCTTCCGGGGTCCCGCAGAACTGGGATTGGTATCACCGTCAATTCTTAGGTTCGGGTTCTTATGTAAGCAATACCTGGCGGCCGACCAGCGCGATCCTGGATGTCGAGGACCCGGAGTTCGCCCCGATGCGGCATCTCCCGGCGAAGTGGGCTACGGCGCCCAATGAGTGGTACCGGTGGTCGGAGGACCTGCGGAAGAACCCGGATATCAAGATCCTGCTCTCCATCGACTCTTCAAGTTTCCCGCTTGGTACCGGGCCAAAGCAATCTGAGATCTGGCACAGCGGGTACTACCCTGTCGTATGGACGAATACCAGATATCATATGGTGTATATGAACATGGGGCATAATGATATGGATTATGAGCACAAGACCAATAAGGAATTGTCTTTCACGCTGCAGAATAAGACGGAGGAGCAACTGATCATCAACTGCCTGTTGTGGTTGGGAAAGAAGCATTAGCGCGCCGCAAGGATCAGCTCGATGAGCCGATGGCGGCCAAAGTGTTTTGCCCAGTCGAGGGCTGTGGACTGGTAAGCATTGTCTTTGAGCCGCAGGTCGGGGCGGGCTGACAAAGCCAGCCGCACCAGGTCTTCATCGTTGCGTTCGACTGCAAAATGCAGCAGGGTCTTATCCCATTCGCCATAACGCTGATTCACCGACGGCGGATCTTTTTGCAGCATCAGCCCGGCGCGATCGTTCCAGCCAATGTCCCAGGCATCCAGCACCGTATAGGCGGCGCCGTTTGCGGCCAGCCACTCCGCGGAGAGAGGCTGCGCACAATGCACAGCCAGCTGCATCAGCGTCAGGCCATTGCTGAGCGTTTTGTTAAGATAGCCCTGAAAATCGCTGTCCCCGTTGCCCAAAGTGCCGGAGCCGGTATCGCGTCTGCTAAAGTCTGATGGAAACGCTGCCAGCGCAGCCTGGTCTCCCCGGCCGATGGCTTCGGCCAGCTGTACATCCCGTGACGAGGGCGGCCTGGCCAGGAGCCGTTCGGTGATCAGCCACCAGGTCCACCCATCACCGGTAACGGTGAAGCCTAGCTGCTCATAGGTCCGCTGCCCCGCGCCGGTGGAATTTAACACGGCATAACGATATCCTTTGTCCCGGGCATAAAGACAAGCGGCGAGGGTTACGGCCTTACCCACACCTTTATGCCGGGCCGAAGGGACAACCCCAACATGATAGATCCCGGCTGCGCCCATCTGTCCTGTGGTGAGGAATACGACGCTATGTCCTACGACCTTTCCATGCAGCGTAGCGACAAAACGAACCCACTGGCCCGGCATATCGGTCGTGTTTTCTGCGGGGATGATGACATGGGCATAAGGCAGGTTCTTTACGTCGGCAAGTGAAGCATCATTGTCTGCTTTTATGGTCAGCCCCTTCGGATATGGATGTTCTATCCTGACGGTTGTGAGGTCGAGCGCCATCCAGCGGGGACGCCAGCCGGGTTGAAAACCTCTTGCGAGCAACCGGACACCGAGGTCAGCGGGGCTGGGAGGATCAAGAGACCAGCAGCCTGCTCCCTTGGGCGGATGTTTCAGATAAAAAGATAGAAGTTCGTCGAGACTTCGGCCGGCATTTTCTTCGGTCAGCTCGGGGAAGGCTACCATGGAGGGGCTTTGGGAGTTGCCCGATGTCCAGCTAAGTCCTTCTGCATTCAGCAGGCTGCCGCCAAGGGTAAGCGCTTCCTTTCTGAACAGCTGCTGATGATTAAAGGCAGCAGCCTGTTCAAGCTGGCGGGAATTGGCATCTTGCAGGATCTCAGCATGGGCCATTGTTATAAAACTAGGTTTTCCTGCGAGACCGGCAAAATAAAATAAGGGTTGGGCTATTGCCTCAGGCCTACGGCTGCATAGGCATAAACATCCCTAAGTAGATGAGCCGGAAGCGAATCGGGTACCGGGCCCGCCAGCACCGTCTTATCGGTCACAGCAGGGTCGGCGATGCGGCGAAGATGATCCATACAGTTATTACGGGTTGCCAGGTAAACAAAGGCCTTGATCTTTTCATCACTGGTAAAGTCGGCACGACGACTCCAGCACAAAAAGAAAGCATCGATCGACAGCTGATAAGCAGCCGGTCCGTCATCCACCAGCAGTTTTGCAAAAGCGAACAGCTCCGGGTAATACTGAAAAAAGAAAACTTTAAAAGCTTCCGGAACCCCCTGCTGAAACCAAAGCACGCTGGGATCGTCCTCGTCTGTTGCTTGCGAGTTCGTCATACTTACAATCATGATTGAGATTTAAGATGGTCTGCTGGTCAGGATGGTCAGGCTTAATTTAAAAAGTGATTATCCCAATGCGTATGAGATGATCCGTCTTTGGTATTACCATTCCAGGGCAAGTAACAGTCCGAGTAGTAATTTTCGATGGCGAGGCCGATGGCTTCGGTTTGACCGGTGGATTCTCTTTCGATGTCCGACCAAACGTCTTTTTTATTATACACCAGCGCCATAGAATCTTCGCTGCCTTCGGGAAAATGAACGAGAAAGATGACAACAGTATTGATGAGAATAGGTTTGACGACGATAAGGTTCCATTGATCTTCGAAGAAGTACTCCAGCTCAAAGGACTTTTCAAAAGGCAGGAGCTCCTGGATCGAGGACGCATAGGGAATATTTCTTAACCTGTTGAGTTTTAAGCGAAAACCAGACATAATGATAAATTAAGTGAATAAGACGATAATCAATCAAACGAACATGAACGACAGGTCTTGAGCAGGTCAAAAAACAAGGATTAACAGGATATATGCTACTGGACGCAAGGTTAACACCCGAAAAAAACGCTAGTGACTACTTGATCTGAATCAGCATTTGAGAATGCCTGATCATTACAATAAGCAAATTAATAGCTTTACCAGAAGATCAGGTAGAATTAATTCTACAGATCGCTTTTTTTTTATTGATGAATTTAGCGTTAATGCAACCACAAATACTATTGGCGGATGATCACAGCATGATCAGGAAAGGTCTGAAGCTATTATTGCAATTACACCTGGGTTTTACAGAGGTTTCGGAAGTGGTCAGCTGCAACGAGCTTATGAAGGAACTGGCAAAGAAGAAATATACGCACATGGTGCTGGATATTATTCTATCCGATGGCAGCACGCTGGAAATTTTACCGAATATACAAAAATTATATCCTGATCTGCGGATCATGGTCTTTTCCATGCAGCCGGCTGAAGTTTATGGCAAAGCACTGCGGCAATACGGCATCGACCATTATCTGCCCAAGACGACACCGGAGGAGGAGACGATCAGGCTCCTGCGCCGGTTTCTCCTGAATGAACAGTCGGTAAGGGATGTTCCGGGGATCCGGTACCCCAACAATCCTTTTTCGGCGTTGGCCCCGCGGGAGCTGGAGATCCTCCATTATGTCCTGAAGGGGCTGGGGACAAAGGACATCGCGGAAACGCTCAACGTCAAAATGAATACGGTTTCGACGGTTAAGAACCGTATATTTGAAAAGACGCTAACCACAAATCTCAAAGAGCTGATCGAGTTAGCCACACTATACAATGTCAATTATTAGGACTACGTGCCTTTTATTGTTACTCCTGTGTTTTACTATTTATCCGAAGGCCCAGGGGGACTATCACGTTGACTATTTTACCACCGACAACGGGCTTCCTTCCAATGGGATCAAGGGTCTGCAATGGGATGAGCGGACTGGCTTCCTCTGGATCGCGACGGAGGCCGGCATCACGCGCTACAACGGATCGGATTTCCTGACGTTCAACCGGCTCAACACCCCGGGTTTTTTTTCCGAACGGATGCTTTTCCTTTTAAAGACAAGGGATGGCAGGCTTTATACATCGGACGAGGTGGGCAACCTCTTCCTGATCCTGCAAAACAAGCCCCAGTACACCGGCCAGGTGAAGGTGGATACCCGTTCGTCTACGTTCAAGCTGGTGGGGCTCGTCGCTTCGGGGCGGCTATTCAGACAGTCATCGCTTCAGCCGCCTCCCGTGTTTGGTTTCGACTTCCTGGCTGAGACCCTGCTTCCGCTGAATGAGAGACGGCTGCTGCTTGAGCAGCATGACAGCCTGTTCGATTATCGGCTGGGCAGGCCAATCCCCTTTTTTATCACCGCAGTCGAGCCCGGTTCAAAAGTCTTTTACCTGAAAGATTCCTTATTTGTATTTAATGCGCATACGGGGTTTTACCGGACTGATCCGGATTTTCCGGTTAAAATACCCGTTGCGCTGACGGGAGTAACGAGTTCAACGCAGCCGGGGGGAGCGGTCAGGGCTAAGGACGCCGGAGCCTGGACCGGCCTCAGCAAACCCCAGCTTTTCTGGGACAACGGCATGAAAAACCCGATCCTGGTAGACGGCGCCCGCGTCTGGACACTGGATTACCGGCAGGGCAAGCTGACAGCAACGCTGATCTGTGATGTATTGCCGCGCGATGCGCTGCTGATCTTTGCCAAATACGATGAGAAAAGCAGCATGCTGTTCCTGGGTACCGTTTCAAAGGGCATCATTATAATCCGGAAAAATGCGGTGAAGCCGGTAAAAAGAGCCCCGGTTTCACAAGGCAGCGATGGGCCTACCGCCTATTACAGCCAGGTAGCGCTGGCGGGCAACGCGATCCTGACCAGCAATGGGGATGTGCTGGGCAGCCCTATCCCCTCCCCCGCCGGTTTGCCCATCCACCGGCCTTTCAACAATTTTGTACTGACGGATCCCAATGACAGCCTCTTATGGTATAGCTGGTTAGACACCGTCTACACTTACTCCTATACAACACGCCGAACCACAGCGATGCCAGTCGGTGAAGGGTCCATCACGGATGGCTTCGCCCTGTCGGAGGGTAATCTTTATATAGCCAATGCCATCGGGATAGGGCCTGTCCGAAACAACCGCGTCGACTATCAGTACCGGTATCCCAAACCGGATATCAACAGCAATGTTCCTTTTTCCATGCTGGAAATAAGTCCCGGTCTGATTGCCATTGCCACCTGTAACGGCTTGTTCCGCTATAATATCGTAAGCCACACCGTAGATACCCTGTGGCGAATGCCGGGCATTTGTGTCAGGGCATTGTGGAAATACAAGGGGTATTTGTTCATCGGCACTTATGGGAAGGGCATCTTCCTGTATAAGAACGGACAGATCAGGTCTGTTCCCGGGGATAAGAACAACTACCTGCAATACGCCCATTGTTTTGTTCCGGACAAACGGGGTTTCTGCTGGATCAGCACCAACAAGGGCGTGTTCAGGGCAAAACCGGAAGACCTGACGGAGGCTTTCGATGGCAGCCGCCGGGATATCTATTATCATTATTATGGGCGTGCTGACGGAATGGATATGACCGAGCTGAATGGCGGTTGCACCCCCTGTGCGTTATCCCTCAATGATACGACACTGTCGTTTCCTTCGATGGATGGGCTTGTATGGGTAAACCCTGCCAGACCGGTTACCGGGCTACCCGGGGGCGCGATCTATATCGACGAATTTATGGCTGACAGCCAGCTGGTGAACAGTACTTCGCTGATCAGAAGCCAGCTGCCGGCAGGTACACGGGAATTGACATTCTCACTCGGCTTTCCGGCATGGGTGAGCAAGGAAAACCTCTATGTCGAATATAAGCTGGAGCCCTATTCCCGGAACTGGCAGCTGGTGGACATTCAGAACAATCCCAAACTCCATTTCAGCAATCTGCCTTCAGGGAATTACAAACTGCAGATCCGCAAGCCCAATGGTTTTGGCAACAACTACAGCCTGACGGTCTGTAATTTTTATATCACCCCGCGCTGGTGGCAGCGTCCCTGGAGCTGGATCGGGTGCATTATTGTCGTGACCGTCTTTATCGGCGGGATCGTACGCTGGCAAACCCGTCGCCTGGAGATACGGCAGGACAAGCTGGAAAGTCAGATAGCCGAAAAGACCCGCGAATTACAGTCTAAGAACGAGGAGCTGGAAAGGACAGACCAGATCAAGACCCGGCTGATCTCCATTATCAGCCATGACCTGGTGACCCCGCTGCGATTCCTCCACCTGACGGGTAAGAACCTGATCGAAAGGAAACATGGGCTGACGGAAGAGCTGCAGCAGGAGGTCATCAGTGAGATGGCTACCACTTCCAAAGAACTGGAGCTGCTATCCACGAATATCCTCAACTGGATAAAATATCGCAACGAGGACCGGAGACTGGCGAAGGAAAGCTTCAATCTGCATGAGCTGGTCACCCAGCTATTCGGCATCTTCCAGGCCATGGCCCGTCAGAAAGAGGTGCAGCTTCTCAATACCGTTGACGACCAGCTGACGCTGTTCCAATATATCGAGCCGGTGAAGATCGTCCTGTATAACCTCATTCTCAATGGCATCAATTTTACGCCGGAAGGATTTGGCTTTATCCGGGTGAGCTGTACCCGCCGCGGGGACGGGATGGCCCTGTTGATCGAGGATACGGGAGTGGGAATGACCCAGGAGCAGATCAATAATATCATGGCCGATCACTTCATTATCTCTTCCGCAAATGTCGACAACAGGAAAGGGAATGGACTGGGCTACCTGATCATAAAGGATCTGCTGAAGATCCTTCGGGGCAGCCTGGTGATCCAGAGTGAGAAGGGCGTGGGAACAAGGGTGACGGTGTGGGTGCCTTTGTAAAGCGCAGCACCAAAGGTCCGCTTGGTCCGGGTGATGCATGAGCCGGCGCCTTTCTACAAAAAAAGAAGCTGATCTTTCGATCAGCCTCCGGGAAGCAAACTTTGCGACAGCTGCTATGCATTATCGTCACAATAACGTATATAAGAGCAGGACTGCGGCTGCGATGCCTACTAAAAAACAGATCAGAAGCGCCAGGCCGCCTACGAAAGATATCTCTTTTGAACGGGTTTTTACAGACGTCATGAGCTGAATTTTTTGTTAAACATCATCCGTTGATAACTGGCGAATTCTCGAGATATTGCTGTGTCGGGTGATAAATGAACAGGCAGCTTCCATTTTTTACGGCCCGGATGATCCGGCCGCTCATAGCAAAGGGCAGGGCCGGACAGCCCAGGCTGGTACCCAGGGTACCAAAGTTCGCCATGTATTTATCGCCGACATAGGACGATCCGTGCAGAACGATCTTTCTTTTCAACGCCAGATCGTTGTATCCGCTGTCTACTCCCCTGAGACGCAGCGAAAGGCCATTACGGCCATAATAGATCCTGTCTGTCACATAAAATCCCAGGCTGCTTTTAAAGGACTCCGGTTCGTTGGAAAAACTGGTGGCATACTCTTCACCGGAGTTTTGGCCGTGGGCCACATAAGTACGATAAAGCAGCTTGCGGTGTTGTACGTCGATGACATACATCCGTTTGCTACAGCAGGACTGGCTGAAGTCACAGATGGAAAGGACCGTTCTTTTATGGATAAGACCTTTTTTCAACAGGTTGTGATAACCGCGCCAGGCATATTCGAATGCTTTTTCGTCAAGACCCTGATTTACCAGCTTCATGTTGCTGTAGATCATCACGGCCTGGGTGATCACCATCCGGAGTTCGGCAGCCTTTGCGGCTGTACTCGAAGCGACCCCATTATCGGTTGCTTCTTTTTCTCCGGGGGCTGGAATATTTGCGGACGTCAGAGTAGTTGCCGGCGTTGTCATAGCGGACGCAGGTACTGCGACCGTTGCGGCGGCCGGGGACGACACTTTCACGCTGGACACGGGAGCCAGCGCTGCCGTAATGTTTGCAGGGGCCGGCGATGTCTCAATGTTTGCCAGAGAGGGCATTGACACAGCAATCTTTTCTTCCACAGCATAAGTCGGGAGAACGGTGAGTGACGGGTGTTCGATAAATTTTGCAATGACTGCAGAAGAGTAAAAGGGCAGTATCGCCTCTTTGGTTTTTAGCCGGCTGTCTCCATCGTATTTTGCACGGCCCGTGATCATGGCTGGAGCCGTCAAAACCATGGATGATAGGGTAACCTTAAATAAAAGGTTAGTAAGTACACGCATGGGATTTGGATTTTAGCATTGGTTATAGGATTTGGGTTACGGTTGGTCATCATTCCCTTCGAATCGCGAAGCTGCTCTTTTCGACGAGGAACGAATCCCGGTAAAGCTCATATCTAAACTGCCCGGCGTGTTCGAAATTGTATTTCTCTACGATAAGCAGGGGGTCCCGGATCTGACGGATCTCGAACAGTAAAGCATTCCCTTCATCGAAGAAGCGGATCTTATACCGGCCGGAAGGCGTCTGAGGAACGGTGATGACCAGGTCGCCATTTGCTGCGCGGCGGACATAGCCCGAAGCGGCATGTTCCTGAACAGTATCCCTGTTATATAACGCATAATTCCGGGAATTATGAGGCAGGGAAAAGGTTGATTGAAAAATTTTTTGGGATGAGCTGACAGCCAGCCCACGGAAGGTGAGAAGTAGAAGGACGAGACTGGAGAAAGTGGTCTTTCCCAGTGAAAGTTTAGAGTACGGCATTGTCAAAAGGGTTCGTGTATGTAAAAAAACACGAATATCAGGCAAATCAATACCAGAAATTTAAAATACACTAACGCAATAGGACAACCAGGATGGATCTATTTCCGGATCCTATCCCGCTGTTCTGAGGTCTTTGGAGGCGGTTCCTCCGTTGTATTCTTTTTCATCGCGATGACCGGACTGGTATCTTCTTTTACTTTTGATTCCAATTCGCAATAATCGCGTTGTGTACTAAGCACTTCGGCGTGAGCCGCCATCATTTCCCGTTCAAGCTGCGCAATTTGGCGATCCTTTTTTGCAAGTTGCCGGCTTCTTCCCAGGAATCCAACCAGCGCTCCTGCAAGCATTAGCAACAGCAGAGTGTATATGTCGAGCTTAATGTCGAATGTTGGCATAAGAAGATCATTAAATTAATCGAATTGGGTGATTAAATAAAATAAGGTGATCTGATTATGCGTTTCTACATCGAAGGGAATAAACGGTAGAATAAGAAAGGTAGGCCTTGCCTGATGGGTAAAGTTTATTCATCGGATACTGATTTTTGTTCCTATAAAAGTACCCTGCCCTTCCACCCGTCCTTACTCACCATAACAAAAAGACTAGCGACATCAGACAAAGGCCTTCACTCCTAAGCGGTTGCATTTTTTTTATTATATTTACGCCCAAGGTCAAGGCATGAGAAACAAGGTCTTTTTGATTTTTATTGTTCTTTCTTTATCTGCAACACCTGCCCTGACTCAGCCCGACTCTTCCAACGGTTACTCTGTTCAGCATTTTACCGACGAAAACGGATTGCCTCAGAACAGCATCAATGATATGCTATTCGACAACGACGGCTATCTCTGGCTGGCTTCCCAGGTTGGCCTGGTGCGTTTTAACGGCAGATCCTTCAAGCTCTTCTACCCGAATGACAAGCCGATCATGGAATCCAATATCCTTTACCTGGGGAAGGATCATAGGGGAATCTTTTATTTCCAGACCGACGACCACAACCTCTATACCTATCCCGGCAATAACAGTCCCTTCATGAGCCCGGTGATAACTCCTACGGAAGCGCTCAAAAGGCCTCTCCTGCTGAATGCGGGCAAACAGCTTTACGATTTCTCCGTTTTTCTGAACCATGCCGGCAGCACAGCAGAAGCGAGCCGTCGCAAAAAGATCTTTCAATACCTCTTCCAGCACAACCGGAACTTTTTCGCTGCCGATACTGCACACCTTTACCTGATCTATTCGGATAGTCTGTATTATTATGACAGCCCTATTCTGACGGCGTTGTCGGCCTTGCCGGGAAACAACTGGCAGTATCTCCTGCAGGATAAGAAATTCTATGTCCTGAAAGAGGATTCGGTGATGGCGGTGTATTCAAACGGCCGCAAGACAGGAGGGACTTCGCTCATCGAAGGCGATCTCCGGCCGGACCGGGCAGCGATAAAAAAAGGCGGTGGGAAATACCGCCTGTACTCCTGTCGCAAGACCACCCATCTTCTGGCCGGCAATCGTCTTTATCTGCTGACCCCGGCCGCGGGCGGAAGGCTGACCGGTAAATTCCTGATCAACCTGGATTTTATTCCCAATATCTCCGCGGTGGAATACAATTCCGGGCTCGACCTGCTCCTGGTGGCTACACGTACGGAAGGCTTTTATTTCCTTCGAAAGAATCATTTTCAGTCTAACGGCTGGCCGCCGCCGCTGCAACAGAAAATAACCCGCCATCTTTTTGGACCGATGGCCCTTAACCGGGGGCGGGAGATCCTGACAGACAAATTCATTTTTACGCCCCGAGGGAAGCTGATCCCGATAAAAGATACTGCACCTATCTGGCAGCGTTGCCTCCACATCGACAAAAAAGACCAGGTATGGGCGGCGTTCTATAACCTGCCCCGCAGGCTGGATACCGCCATGAGGCCGCTCGACGTCCTGCCGGCGCTGGACGCCAACATCGTGGATTATACCGAGGATGCTGCGGGACATCTTTATTGTCTCACGGAAAGATCGCTGTGGCAGCTGGATACGGCGCCGGGCGATGGCTTAGGGGGCTCGCGGTCAGACAGTTTCCGGCGACTTTTTACGATCGATCGCCTTTCAGGAAGAGAGGCCAATGAATCGGTTGCGCCTGTGGGCGCGCATCGGTTATGGATCGCGGGGACTGACGGACTGCTCGAATATGACCTCGAAAAAAAGGAGGCCCGGCGTTTCCCCGAGTTCAGGAATACCCATGTCCGCACGATCCATATCTGTGCCGACGGGAATATCCTGGTGGGTACTTATGGACAGGGATACTTCTATTATTATCATAACCGGTTCTTCCGGATGCCATTGGACAGGAATCAGTTCCTGGTCACGGCTCACTGTTTCCTCGAAGATAGCCATGGTTATGTCTGGATTCCCAGCAACAAGGGGTTGTTCAAGGTCCCAAAGGCCGATATGGATGCCTGGTGTGAGGGCAACAACAGTGAACTATACTACTATTATTATGGCAGGCAGGATGGGCTGCTGACAAATGAGTTCAACGGGGGGTTCAATTCCAGCGGCGTGATCACACCGGAAGGCTTTGTAGCCCTGCTGTCCATGAAAGGGATGGTATGTTTTTATACGGATTCGCTGGCTACCGACTTTCCCCATGGCTCCATTGACATGACCCATCTCGATATCGATGGCGCATCCGTGGAAAGGAAGGATACTATCCGGCTCAAGCCGGGCTACAACAGCATGTCCATAGAGATCTCCTGTCCTTACCTGGGTAATCCAAACAATCTCTATCTGCAATATAATTTAGAAGGACTTGGCGATGAATGGACGCCGATCGCACCGGACGGGATCATTATGCTCAACAGGCTGGCAGCCGGAAAATATACCCTGCGGGTACGTAAGGTCAACGGGTTCGGGAAGAACAATTATCAATACCGGCAGTGGACCTTTATCGTACCGCCATATTTTTACCGGACGACCTGGTTTATCCTGCTGCTGGCCCTCGGCGTACTGATCATGTTCTTCTTCCTGGTCCAGCTGCGGCTGAAACTGGTAGAAAAGAAAAAAGAGATCCGGGTAAAAGCGGAGAAATTAAGAGGGGCCGTGGTCCGGCTGGAAGAGACGGTGACAAAGCTGCAGCAATCCGAGCAGGAGCTGCTGAAAACCAGCCGGCAGCGGGAAAAGCTGATCTCGCTGGTCATCCACGATCTCCGGTCACCGCTGCGATTCCTGACCCTGCTGGCGGGTGACCTGCACGACAACCAGGCCAGTTTGTCGCTCTCCGAAATGAAAGACCGAACTTACTGGGTCAAAAAAGGAACCCAGGACATTTATAATTTCTCGGAAGATTTCCTGTTATGGGTGACCAGTCAGTCCGATAATTTCAGCATCACGAAGCGGCTCGTTCCGCTGAAGCCTTTATTACAGGAGATTGATGACTTCTTCCGGGAACAGGTCCTTCAAAAGGGAAATAATTTATCTGTTACGGCGGCCGACGACCAGATGATCTATTCCGATCCGCACGTGTTGATCACCATCATCCGCAACCTGGTCGACAACGCCAACAAGTACACCAACCACGGAAACATCCACATTACAGCCAGCCAGGACGAACAGGACATCCTTATATCGGTTGCCGATACCGGCCGGGGGATGAGCCCGCAGCAGGTGGCGGCTTTTCTTGGGAACGACAATATGGACAATGTAAAAAGCGGCAGCCAGCTTGGTCATAAATTCATTTTCGACCTGACACAGCGGCTCGACGGTACACTTACGGTGGAGAGCACGCAGGAGAAAGGCACTACGGTCTTACTGCGGTTCCCCGGCAGCGAAAGCAAAGATGCGTCGGGTTAGATCATATTATCCATCTGTTTTTTGTACTTACCGGGAGTTATCTGGTAAACTTTCTTGAAGGCAAGAATATAGTTGCTGATGCTGGAATACCCTATCTCATAAGCTATCTGGCTGATGGACTTGGCATTGTCCGCGATCATCTCCTTCGACTTCTCGATCCTTTTGTTTCGGATGTACTCCGAAATGGTCATTCCGTGAATAGACTTGAACAGAAAGTTCAGCCGGTGATAGCTCGTGTAGGTCTTCTTCAGGATGCTGTCTACCGTAAAGGTATCGGAGCAATAATACTCGGAGATATAGGACTCTACTTCCCGGATCAGCGTGAGGTCGTCTTCGTTGTCGATATCGGAAGAAGGGTTGACACCGAGCAGGCTGCGATGACGGTTGCATAAAAAATATTCCAGTAAGGACAGGAGGTTGTTCTGGATGCTTAGCAGGTCCTGCGGGTTGTCCTGCAGCAAGTTCAGAGCAGCGGAGAACAGGGACATCTGTCGTCGCCCAAGCCGGCAGGTAATGATATTCCCGTCCTGTTCCAGGGTCTGCCCGATCTTCTGGAATTGAACATTTTCCCGCAGGAAAAGGTCGATCCAGGCGGTGGGGATGTACAGCACCAGCGCAGAGAAAAGAATGGGAGCGGAAGACCGGTAAAGCAGCGGCTGGCTGGCTAAGGACAACAGACCAAGACCAGGACTTGCCGGCTGATCATCGTTCTGGGAATGTCCCACCGGTCGGACGTGAAGGTCTCCTTTGTGATTGATAAAGGTAAGCACGAGTCCGTTGGGGTCAACCGTCGGTTGGGCCAGTTCCAGTCCATCGACCGAGACTTTTATGGCAGCCGCCTGCAGGCCTACCGGCAACTGCAATTGATGCCAATGCAATGCCCTGGCGGTCTGAACAGGATGTTGGGATTTCATAGTCATATTTCTGGGTTAGAGTTAAGGGCAAATTCAGGGGGGCTATCAATGGGGATTCAGGTAATGCCAGGGGGAAAAACCATATTCCTTTTTGAAAGCCAGGGTAAAATGGGACGGATTGGAATAACCGATCTCCGTGGCTACGACCTTCACCGGTACTTTGTTGTCGAGCAGTTTGCGGGCGTGCTCTAATTTATTCTTCTGGTAGTAGCCAAACAATGTTTCGCCGTAATATTTTTTGAATTTGGTCTTGAGGCTGGTCGGGCTCATGGCCGAAATACGGGATAATTTTTCGATTCCCGGAAACTCCTTTTTATAATGCAGGCACAGGTGCTGCTCTACCTTTGAAAGGCTATGGGTATCCTGGATACTGAGGGAATTGCCATCCTGGCTGAGCTTGTTCATCACAAAGAACTGCTGAAGCAGGTATTCGATCAGGATAGAGATATTACGAATGGTAAACAGCTCCCGGAATGGATGCTGGATGATCTCTGCCATGAAATCATTCAGCAGGAGGCGATATTTAAAGGTAATGGGCCAGGTCAGCGTAGCTTCGTTGCCGGTAGATTGCAGAATAGTGCTGATAGTACCGGCGTCGAAGTCATGGATCAGCTGTTCGAGGCTTTCCCGTTTGACGCGTACGATAAGCGACCGGATGATCCTGTCTTTAGGATAGGTTACTGTTCTGCCCTTGATCACATCCGTTATAGAGACGGTAGAATGAACCGGCCGGGAAGTCTCGGCAGCCGGCGGCAATACCAGGTCATTATCTCCTTTACCAGGGACATCTATTTCGTCGAAACATAAAAGATATGAAGATGCGCCGGCTGAAGGTTGAAAATGGAAAGTCAGATCTTCTGTTAATTGGGATAGATTGACAGCCAGCACTTCGATCCCGGAAGCAATGCCCGCAACCGTGATAAAGCCTTTACCCGTTTTTCCCGAAAAATAGAGCACCGAATCTGATACAATACAACTTTTGTCCTCTGCAAGCACCTCAAAACATTTCAGAAAAGGCTCTGAATTTTCAAGAGATACATAGCTCATTGAAATTAAATTTATTCCTATCAAAAAGAACTTATACAGGCTACTAATCTCTATATAAGCTGTTTGGTTTCGCTTGACTGACGTACTGCCTCAGAATCGGCGACAAGGTATTAATTAGGCTCGCCTGTACGTATAGTACAAAAACGAATTTAGTGTAGTTTTTTCACTAAGTCAATATCCGTAAAAACACTTAGTCGGCCTGCCGGCGCCGTTCAGGATGGTCTTTTCTCGCTTTCGAAATCAACAATAAGGTTATCCGAATGATCGTTTTTGTGAAATATTTACCGTCAGAACCGGACCCTGGTCTGGTTTGCCCGATCCAAATCCACACCTATGTTTAAAATCCATACCGAATATGAACAATTCTTCCCGAAAGGGCGGCTTTGATGTCGACATCCGCTCATTGCTGAAACACCAGCACAAAAGAGTCTACTCTGTCTGCAGGCTTTTCGCCCACAATTACAAAGAACACCAGGATCTCTTTACGAACATTATAGCTGCGGCTTCCCAGAATATCCGGGCGCGCCGGGAGAACAGCGATAAACAGACCCTGATCATGCGAGCCTGTATCAATATGGCGGCCCTGCACTCCATTACGATGGATCTGCAGCCGGCGATCGAGCGGCCTCTCCAATTTAAGTCTCCCGATTATCAACGGTCGATGACGAAATTCAGGGACTCTATCAGCGATGCATCCGACTATGAGAAGTTTTGTCTTTTCCTCCAATTCGAAAAGATGCCTGCCGAAGAGTTGACCCATCTGACCGGTCTGTCCCTGCCAAAGGCTGCGACGGGTAAAAAGAAAGAAAAAGAGACCGGGTCACCCACGGCACGAAAGGCTTTTAATTTCATCCCCTACTTAAAGGAAAAACTGGTATGGAGCTAAAGAAGTTTCAGCAGCACTGGGATGACTTTCCTGAAATTTCTATGGAAGAGCGACCCGTATTATCCTCCGACCTGGAAAAGATAGTCGTAAAGAATCCTCTGTCCGATGCGTTTTATCTGCGAAAGAAATTATTGGCGCGGATCATTGTCATTTCGGTTCTGTGGCTGGTCAATATCTGGCAGCTTCGTAACCAATGGAAGACAGACGGACCCGATCTGTACCAGACCGTGGCCTTGTTCGGCCTGCTCACCTATACGGTCTATTTTCATATCCGGTTATTGTTGTTCGCCGACTACCCCACCCTGCTGACACTGCCACTGATCAGCTTTTTAAATAAGCTGGAAACGGTACTGGATAAATATATAATTTCTTTCAAATTTATCAGCGGCCTCGCGGGATTCTATCTGCTGTGGGGCATAGAATTACTACTATCGGTATGGAGCAAGGGCGCCCAGGAATCCCTCAGTCACAATGACTGGTATAAATGGCTGATATTGATTTTTATCTCTGTTTCTGTCGACATCCTGTTGATGCATACCATCATTCCGGGATATCGAAAATTATTGACCACCGTTCGTAAGTACAAGGAAGGTATTCAGGCAAAAGCGCAAAATAAATAAAGACCTAAACCCATAATCCCAATATAGTTATTATCATCTATATTTGGGATAAGTTCCCCATCAACACAAGCAAATGCAGAATATCTTAATAGCAGACGATCATTCGATAGTCCGGGCAGGGTTGAAGCTCCTGATCAACAGCTGTATCCGGGATGTGGTCATCGACGAGGCGGAAGATGGGGAGGCGGTCATAAAAAAAATGAAGTCGGCGTCGTTCGATCTGCTGGTGCTGGATATCAATATGCCGCATACCGAATCCTTCAGTCTTACTTCCTATCTGCTGAAAGAGTATCCGGGCTTAAAGATCATCATCTTTACGATGAACCAGGAGGTATTTTTTGCCAAACGGTTCCTGAAGATCGGGGCGCATGGTTACCTCAACAAATATTCGAAGGAATCCGAAATAAAATATGCCATCCAGAAAGTTCTGGGCGGCAAGCGTTATATCAGCGACAATCTCGCCGAGATCTTATCGGGCGAGCTGACCAAAAAACTAAAGGATAATCCCTTTGAAGACCTCTCCGACCGGGAATTTGAGGTCGTACTGCAGATGCTGAAGGGAAGTTCGGTCTCGGAGATCGCCAATACGCTAAGCCTGCATAAATCCACTGTCGGTACGCATAAGACGCGTATACTCGACAAGCTGAAGATCTCCAATACCGTCGAGCTGATCAACCTGGCGCGGTTGTACGAGATCATTTAAGCAGGGTGCTCCGGAACCGGGTCTTACAATTCAAAGAATTTCTCCAGCGCCAGTCTTACCCCATCATTGTTGTTGGTATCTGTTATGTAGTCGGCGGCCGCCTTTATCTCATCAGGTGCATTGCCCATGGCTACGCCCATGCCCGCAAACTGGATCATTTCCCTGTCGTTGTAATTATCACCCATCGCGATGATGTCGGCAGGGGTCAGCCCCAGCCGCCCGCTGATAAATTTGACTGCATTTGACTTGGAGCCTCTTGTCTCCATCACTTCGAGGTAGGTGGGTTTGGAGGGATAGATATTCAGCTTGCCATTGTAAACTGTTCGCAGGTGTGTCTGGATCTTTGCGATGGTTTCAGGCTCGCTCATCACCATCATTTTATTGGGGCCGATCTTACGCGCCGACCATTCTTTGACCAGCTCGTCGATAGGGCCGACCTTAACCTTTACGTCCATGATCTTTTGTTCGTGATCGGTCCAGGAATCACTCACCTCCGAATACCATTCGCGTTGCAGATAATAGGCAATGGTAGCGCCAAAGGGCCGCACCTGTTCGGTCACTGCCGCCGTGGTGTCCGCGTCGACCATAGCCTGGAAGATGGGCTGTTCCGCTTCGACGATATAGCTGCCGTTCAACGTGATGATCGGGTAATGTTTTGGAAGGCCGATATGATGGAATGTCGGGAGCACGGCATTCAGCGGCCGGGCGGAGACCAGTATCACCGGGATGCCTTTATTGGTCAGGGTTTGGATCGTTTGTATAGTCTTTTCGCTAACAGAATGATCAGACTTCAGCAGAGTGCCATCCATGTCCAGGAATACAGCTTTATACATGCGGGGCTTTAATTTGAATCCGCAATTTAGGGTATAATTCCGAGAATGCGCGGACCCCGCAGGCAATATAACCCCTCTGGCAGGCCTTAAACCCGTATATATATCTTCTTTGCATCCAGTACCTTACCAATGCTCCAGCAAAAAAGCATGTACGCCAGCGCAAACAGCAGGGAACCAAACGGCCCCGGGAAAACAGCCTGAAACAAAACGCGGTTGATCCATTCGGCGCTGTTCTCGCCATTGCCGGCCGGGATGGTGAACAGGATAACGATAAACAGTTCTGAAAGGAGATAAATGAACAGGGGATTCTTTCCAAAGACCGAAAAGAAAGGCGTCCAGCGTGTCTTTTCCTTCATCTCGATGATGTAGATCAGAAACGACAGCAGGACCAGGTCGATGCCGACGGTCAGCAGGACAAAGGAGCTGGTCCATAGTTTCTTGCTGATGGGAAAAACAAGGTTCCAGGCACAGGCGACGGCGATCAGCGCGGTGCCCCATAAGAGCATTTGGGTGAGGCCTTCATAGGTCTTGCCTTTCCGGCTGACAAAGACACCGGTGAAATAACCCGCGATGACGTTGACGACCGCAGGGAATGTGCTGAGAAAACCTTCAGGATCGAAAGCAATGCCTTCTCCGTGATACAGATGGTGTTCACCCATTAGCCAGAGGTCCAGGCGCTGGCCGGCATTACCTGTCATGCTATAGGGATCGCCCCCGGGGACAGGCCACAATAACAAGGCGGCCCAGTAACCAAGGAGCAGGACCCAGGCTATCGTATAAACGGTGCGGGGAGATGTATAATAGATCAGCAGGGATGCGATGCCATAACAAAGACCGATGCGCTCCAGGACGCCGAAGATGCGCGTATCAGAAAATGGATTGAATGCCCAGTGGCCTCCTTCCTGGTGAAAGAAAGGGAACCAATACATCAGGAAACCCAGCCCGAAAATGATCAGGGTCCTTTTAAAGATCTTTCCGAGGACAGCCCCCTGCCCCATCGTCTCGAATTTCTTCATGGCAAAGCTCATGGCATTGCCGACGGCAAACAGGAAAGAGGGAAAGACAAGGTCCGTCGGCGTAAACCCAAACCAGGCGGCGTGCCGCAGTGGCGAGTACGTAAAAGTCTCACTTCCGGGCGTGTTGACGATGATCATAAAACAGACGGTCATGCCGCGGAATATGTCGAGTGCGAGCGATCGGGACGAGGTCGTGGGTTTTGTCATTGATTGTGGTTCGAGACCCGGAATTTAGGAGATTTTATTGGAACCGGCAACAAATCATTATTATCCAATTGCACTATTACGATTTGTATCCATAATCTGGTTTGCAGAAAGGTCAACCACCGGTTGATCACACTATGTTAACGGGAGAAAGGTATAGGAAATAAGGGAAATTTATTTGCAATATTTAGCGTAACTTTTCGTTATATATAATTGCCTTTCTAAATCCTAAAATCCCTCGTTTACATTTGATAATAAGAACTTTACACATAAAGATATTTACATACTTTCTTTTAATGACCGGCCTCGGCCTTTCCGTGAAGGCGCAGCAGCCTGGCGTCGTTCGTTTCAAAGGAGGCACTTACCGTTTGCAAAGGAATTTCGGCCCGATGCGACTGCAGCATGACTCCCTTCGTACGATGTTGTACAAAAGGAAATATTATGTTCTCGTTCAATTTGACAAGCTGCCGGATTCTGTGCAAAAACAGGAAATGACGGCCTTGGGGCTTCGCCTTTTTGACTATCTGCCCGAACGGACCTGGCTGGCCGAAATGGGGGATAGCGCTTCGACGACGGAACTGGCGAGGTATGGCATCAGCAGTATTTCCCCGATGCCCGCAGCCTATCGCATCGCCAGTCGCCTGCTGACGAATACGGACGAGATCATACACGACCAGGACCAGGTGATCTCGATCAACTATTTCGGGTCCTTGCCAGAAGCCGAAATAAAAGAGGACATCATAAAAGCGGGTGCTACAATAGTCCCGGAAAAGATCCAGCCTCCGCGTACCCTGTTCGTTCGCGTGAGTAATGCGTCCATCCTTCAAAAGCTGGCGGCTCTCCCTTATGTCAGCTATATCGCTCCGCAGCCGATGAAGGCAAGGATCCTGAACTATAACAACCGGGGCGCGCATGGTGAATCGGCGTTGGGTGCGTTGTCCGGTAGAAACCTGCAAGGCGACGGCGTGACGGTAGGGATCGGGGATAACTCTTCCGCCTATACGCATGTGGACCTGACAGGAAGACTGATCGACCGGTCCTCTTCGACCGTGGATGATCATGGCACCCATGTTAACGGCACAGTCGCCGGCGGGGGGATCCTGCATCCGCGTAATATAGGCATGGCTCCGCACGCCACCGTCATCGATCAGGCCTTCTACGACATCGTCTACAATGCTCCCTACTATTTAAGTGATTATGGCATGCAGCTGACGAGTAATTCGTATACCGTCTACAACAGCGGCTGCCAGTACAACGGGGAATACGACAACCTCAGCTACTATACGGACTACCAGACGGATGTATATCCGGGTTTGCTGCACATCTTTGCAGCAGGCAATGACGGACTTTATATCTGCAGCCCTTTCCCGCAACAGTATTTTACTGTCAAATCCGGTTTTCAGTCGGCCAAGAATTCCCTGACGGTCGGCAACATCGACAACACGAGCTTTTACCCCGGAGTAAATCCCGGCAGCAGCAGTGGTCCGGTGAGCGACGGGCGGATAAAGCCGGAGATCGTAGCAGGGGGGACAAATATTTTTTCCACGCTTCCCTTCAACAGCTATGGATGGGAGACCGGCACCAGCATGGCTACGCCGACGGTATCCGGCACGATGGCCCTTCTGATCCAGCGATTCCACCAGCTTTATGGCAGCGGCACCCCCTATTCCATGATCCTGAAGGCCCTGGTCTGCAACACCGCCAATGACATGGGCAACGCAGGCCCGGATTATATATATGGATTTGGCAGTATCAATGGCCGCGCGGCTGTGGAGAGTCTTGAAGCCGCTCAACTGCTGACAAACAGCATCTCCTCCACCGGGCAGACCATACCCCCCAAGGTCATTTCGGTCCCGGCCGGGCAACAACAGGTGCGGGTAATGCTGTACTGGCCGGACTATCCGGCTGCTCCTTTTTCTTCCACGGCGCTGGTCAACGACCTTGACCTTACGGTGACCGATCCCCTCGGTGGAGTGCATCGTCCCCTGATCCTTAACCCTGCTGCCGGGCATGTAACAGACCCTGCGACCGAAGGGGCAGACCATCTGAATAATATCGAACAGGTAGTGATCAATACTCCAACCAGCGGGAATTACACGCTCAACGTCGCAGGCTACAGTGTGCCTGCAGGTCCGCAAATGTATACCCTGACCTGGCAATGGCTCAAACCCGCTGTCGTTGTCGAATTCCCTTATGGAAATGAAACGCTGGTGCCCAAAGATTATGGAGAACTGGATAACCTGAACTACGTCCACTGGAATGCCATAGGCGGAGAACCCAATACCTTTAAGGCGGAATATTCCCCGGACAATGGGACGACCTGGACCCTTATCCAGGATAATATCCCATCCGATGCCCGGCGTGTTCCCTGGACAACGCCTACCGCCCCTACCAACCAGGGCCTGGTAAGGATCAGTCGCAACAATACGGCCTACAGCGGCGTCAGTACCTACAACTTCAGCATCCTGGAAACACCCGTCGTCACGGTCACCAATACCTGCCCGGGTTATGCACAGCTGGACTGGAATGCAGTGCCGTCCGCCAGCAGCTACGACGTATTCCAGCTGATAGGGACGACAATGCAAAAGACAGGCAGCACTACCGCCACCACCTATTCGATAAATAACCTGAACAAGGACAGTACCTATTGGCTGGCAGTCCGGGGTGTCAACGGATCCACCGCCGGCAGGCGCAGCTGGGCCGTTAAGGTCCAGCCATCTTCGGGGCCCTGTAGTCTGGCGGGCATGGACAATGACTACACGGTAGACAGTATCATAGGGCTGAGATCCGGACGTCTTAATACCTCGACCCAACTGGGCAATAGCAATGCCGTGCAGATCCATCTTAGGAACCTGGGATCTGTTCCGACAGGTTCTTCCTTCAATCTATATTACAGCATCAACGGCGGCACGCCGGTAGTGGAGAATAGTTTGGCTATCCTTGCGGCTCACAGCGGCGCGAATTATACGTTCGCGACCAATGCCGACTTCTCTGCGGCGGGAACCTATACGATAGCGGCCTGGATTAAATATACGGGCGACCCAAATGCCAGCAATGATACTTTTACTACAGTGGTGAAACAGCTGGGCAACGCCCCTATCACGCTGAATACTTCTTATACGGAAAATTTTGAGACAGCGGGCAGCGGAACCTATACGGCTCCGACGATGGGCTTTACCGGGCTTGACCGCTGCGACTTTTATGCCAACAATGACAATGGAAGAGCAAGAACATTCGTGAATACCGGCTTCGCCCGATCCGGAACCCGCGCCGTCACGCTGGATCAGTCGCATGCCGCCACCGCTACCACGGCCGATAGCCTGCTCATGACCTTTAACCTGTCAGGCTACGGCACCGGCGACCAGCTGTTCCTCGATTTCTATTACAAGAACCAGGGGAATAATTCCGTCCGCACGGCCAATAAGGTCTGGATCAGGGGCAGCGACCAGGATGCCTGGATCGAGTCCTATATCCTGGATACCAGCGCTGCCAATGTGGGTGTCTATCAGCATTCGACGCCTATCGATATCACGGGACTATTCAAGGCTGCCTCACCTGCACAAACGGTCAGCAGCAGCTTCCAGGTCAAATTCGGGGAAGAGGGATTTACCTCAGCGAATAATATCGTCGTGGATAATGGCACGACAGACGAAGGATATACCTTCGACGACGTCAATCTGAGCCGCTCGACCAATGATATCGGCATCACCGCGCTGATCTCGCCGGACCCGGGTTCCAACTGTTCGCTCTCTTCCGCACAGGCCATCACGTTCAAAGTAAAGAACTATACCTCCTCGACAGTCACCAATGTCCCTGTGACATTTTCCATCAATGGGTCCACTCATCCGGAGATCATCCCATCCATCAACGGAAAAGATTCGGTCAATTATACCTTTACACAGCTGGTCAATTTGTCGGCTTATGGATACTATACGTTTACAGGCTGGGTTAAACTGACCGGCGACAATTACAGCGCTAATGATACCCTGGCGCCGGTGACGATCCACACTGTACCGTTGATCTCTACATTCCCCTATTTAGAAGGATTTGAGAGCGGCGACGGTTATTGGTATACCGGCGGCACCAACTCGAGCTGGCAATGGGGCACGCCGGCCAAAACGATCATCAACAAGGCGGCCAATGGCAGCAACGCCTGGGTAACCAACCTGACCGGCAATTACAACGACAACGAGCAGTCCTATTTATACTCACCCTGTTTTAATCTCAGCGGCCTGGCGCAGCCGGTGTTCTCATTCAGTCATATCTTCAAGACGGAAGACGCCTGTGACTGCGACTATCACTATGTTGAATATTCCACCGACGGGGTCAGCTGGACGAAGCTGGGCAGTGTCGGCAGCGGCATGAACTGGTATGACAGCGCTGCCATACAGGTATGGCGAAATTCAGATCCCCAATGGCATGTATCCAGCTATGACGTGCCTGTGAGGGGGACCAGCGTCAAATTCCGCATCGTAATGAAAAGCGATCCGGCAACCAATTATGAAGGCGTGGGTATCGATGATATCCATGTGTTTGACAAGGCTGCTGTTTACAGCGGATCAAATATTACCAGCGGCCTCAGCCAGACGGTCAGTGGCAGCGGATGGATTGACTTCGATGTCGCCGGTCACCGGGTGGCGTCGATCAATCCCAACGGCCAGAACCTGGGTCTCACCAACGTGAAGGTATATTTCAATACAGGCAGCGTCAGAAATGACGGTGTTCAATATTATCTTGACCGCAATATCGTGATCCAGCCGGCCATCGCGCCGACTGCGGCTGTCGGTGTGCGGTATTATTTCCTTGATGCAGAGGCCCAGCGGCTGATCAACGCCTCGGGTTGCGCAGGTTGTACGACGATAGCCGACCCTTACCAGGCCGGTGTTACGCAATATAGCAATGCTCCTGCCGAAGAGGATGGGGACCTGGCCAATGATGTCAGCGGTACCAGGCTTTTCCATCTGCCCCACCAGGATGTCAGCATTATTCCATATGATAATGGCTATTATGCGGAGTACCTCGTCAACGGCTTCTCCGAATTCTGGATCAATAATGGCGGGCCGTCCAATACTATCGCCCTGCCGCTGACCCTGCTTTCCTTTACGGCAGTACGATCGGGAGACAAGGGCCTCCTGCAATGGAACACGACCAACGACAACGAAGCAAAACGCTTTATTATCCAAAAAAGCAGCGACGGAGTGACCTTTACCGACCTGGACTCTTTGCCGGCCACCGCCGACAGCAGCACAACGCACTCCTATCAATATACCGATACCCGTTTGTTAACGGGAGCCAATTATTACCGGCTGCGGATGACGGATGTCGACGGACGCAGCACCTGGTCTCCGGTCCGGACCATCGACGGTTCGGGCAATGGCCTGATCAGTATTTATCCCAATCCGGTGGACGACGGCACCGTTTATATCAGGAGTTCGGTCAATTGCCGGCAGCTTCGGCTGACGGATGTGTCCGGGAAGCTCCTCATCAGGAAACAGACCCAGGGCTTTAACCAGACACTTTTTGTCGGAGCCATCAGCCGGGGAATTTACCTGCTTATCGTGGATACGGATACCGGAACGACGGTACAGAAGGTTTTTATTAAATAGAACCTTATATTTGCCCGCCCCATCCGCCCGTGGCGGATGGGGCCAAAAAATTATTACCCAATTATTATGAATTTTAATCGAGCGAACAATGTCGTAGGCTGGATCGTTGGATTGATTGCCTGTACTGTCTTTGTGATGACTATGGAGCCTACGGGCAGCTTCTGGGATTGCGGAGAATTCATCTCCAGCTGTTACAAACTGCAGATCCCCCACCCGCCCGGCGCCCCGCTGTTTATCCTCCTTGGCCGTTTTTTTATCATTCTCTTTGGCGATAATCCGCTGACGGCCGCCCGCGGCGTCAACTTCATGAGCGCCATCGCCAGCGGACTCTCTATCCTCTTCTTATTCTGGACCATCACCCATTTTGCCCGTAAGATCGTGCAGAACGGGAATACACCGGCCGGCGCCAATCCCGGGCCCGGTCATGAGATGCCGGAGCCGACCCGGAATCAGTTGTTTACCATCCTCAGCGCGGGTGTCGTAGGCGCCCTCGCCTATACTTTCTGCGACTCCTTCTGGTATAGCGCTGTCGAGGGTGAAGTATACGCCTCTTCCGCTTTCTTTACCGCCCTGGTCTTCTGGGCCATCCTCAAATGGGAGCACAATGCCGACAAACCCGGCTCCGACAAATGGATCGTATTTATTTTCTATATGATGGGCCTTTCCATCGGTGTCCACTTACTAAACCTGCTGACCATCCCTGCTATCGTGATGGTCTATTATTTCAAACGCTACAAGCCGACCCTATGGGGCACGATCTGGGCCTTTTTAATCGGCTGCGTCATTACAGGTGTCGTTCAGAAATTCGTGATACAATATACCATCAAGGGCGCCGGCGCTTTTGATATCTGGTTTGTCAACAGCCTGCACCTGCCCTTCTTCTCTGGTTTTGGCACTTTCTTCGTGCTGCTGGTGGCTGCGCTGGTCATTGGGATCCGCTGGGCGACAAAGAAAGCTTATTATTATCTGAAGATCGGTCTGTGGTGCGCGTCCTTTATGCTGTTGGGTTATTCCACCTATTTCACCACCCTGATCCGCAGTACGGCCAATCCCGGTGTGGACATGTATAATGTGGACAATCCCGTGAGCCTTGTAGGCTATCTTAGCCGTGACCAGTATGGTGACTGGCCGATCGTGTATGGCCCCGACTTCCAGGATCAGCCTCCTTCGGTAGACAAGGGCGATCTCTATGCCATGGGTAAAGACCAGTATGAGGTAGCAGGCAAGGCAGTGGGACAGGACTGGGGCAACACGCCTTCTGCGCATATCTTCCCGCGTATGTGGAATGGCAGCAACGAACGCCAGGAAGTGAATACCTATAAGAAGTTCTCGAACATGGAAGGCGACCAGCCTACTATGGCCGATAATATCAAATACTTCATCAACTACCAGAACAACTGGATGTTCTTCCGGTATTTTATGTGGAACTTCTCCGGAAAACAGAACGACCTGGAAGGGTTTGGTAACCCCCGGGACGGCAACTGGATCACGGGCATTCCGTTCCTGGACAACATGCGGCTTGGCGACCAGAGCCGGATGCCGGACAGCATTCATACCAATAACAAGTCTTATAACCGGATGTACCTGCTGCCCTTTATCCTGGGCATCGTAGGATTGGTCTTCCAGTTCACCCGGGGACGCCGGGATTTCTGGGTCACCTTCATACTCTTCTTCTTTACCGGTGAAGCCATCGTCATCTACCTCAACCAGGCCGGGCTGCAGCCGCGCGAACGGGACTATGCCTATGCCGGCGCCATGTATGCCTTTGCGATCTGGATCGGCCTTGGGGTCATCTGGGTAAAGGAATTACTGGAAAAATATGCCTTGAAGAAACAGGAAAGATTGTCGGGATATGCAGCCGCAGGGATCTGTTTCCTGGCAGTGCCTGTCCTGATGTGCAGCCAGGAATGGAACGACCATGACCGAAGCAAAAAGACCCTCGCCCGGGACCTGGCCCGCGACTATCTCGAAAGCTGCCCGCCAAATGCCATTCTCTTTTCCTTTGGCGACAACGATACCTATCCTCTGTGGTATGCGCAGGAAGTAGAAGGCATCCGCCCCGATGTAAGGGTGATGGTCAACACGCTGCTGGGTACCGACTGGTATATGAACCAGCTGCGGTATAAGATCAATGAAAGCGCACCATTTGACGTGCTTTTCACGCCCGAACAGATCATGGGAGACAAACGCAATGTTGCTTATTTTTCAGACAAGGTCCCCGGTTATACGGATGCGAGCAGGTATTATGACCTCGACTCCGTCCTGACAAACGTGGTAGCAAGCGATGATCCTAAATACAATATGCAGTCGGACAACGGCACTCCGTTGAATATCGTGCCTACGCATAAGTTTACCGTTCCGGTAGACATCAATACGGTACGAAGCAATGGCACCGTGCATGGCAGCGACAGTGCCGTCAGCGAGCTGCATATTGACATGCCTGCTGAAAAGCGTTATTTGCTGAAGAACGATCTGGCTATCCTGGGCATTATCGCCAGGAACAAGTGGAAACGGCCTATCTGTTTCACCTCTCCGCAGGATCTGGGTGACCTGGGCATTGCGAAATATGTAAGGCTGAGAGGTCTTGCGTACCAGCTGGTACCCGTAGAAGGCGGCAACCCACGTAACAGTGACAATGTAGATAATGATGTCGCCTATAAAACACTCATGGAGAAGTTCACCTACGGCGGCGCGAACCTGCCCGGTGTATACTATGACGAGGAGAACCGGAGACATCTCAATAGTATCAAATATGCCCATGCGCAGGTAGCGGAAAGTCTTGTTGCAGCCGGCCGGAAAGATTCAGCCCGTAAGGTGCTGGAACATTATGACCAGAACGTGCTGGAGTCCAACTTCCCATATGGAATGACCTCCAATCAGAACAACCTGCACGACTACTTCTCGTTCCGGTTCCTGAATGTCTGCTATACGTCTGAAGACTTTACCCTTGCAAAAAAAGTCAATGCTTCTCTGAAGAAGGACCTTACCCAACAGATGCGGTACTACAAGTCCATGGGAGATAATATGACCGACGAGCAGCTTGCGATCAACGCCCAGATGGCAGTGCAGGGCAAGGGAGGAAATCTTTCCGACCGGCAGCAGGAGTTCGCCCAGGATATCCTTTCGACCTATCAGCTGTCGATGCAGCTGGCGGAATGGGAAAAGCAGTATGCAAAAGGGGCGCCCGCAACACCGGCTCCGGCAGGTGGAGAATTGAAATAAATAGTTGATATATAACTATATATAAGGCCGGCTACTGATAGCCGGCCTTTTTTGGCTAATAACATGAGGTTATCGTTCATAACAAACTATTATCAACTATTCTTCCTCAAAATTTTTTTTTTATAGCCGATAGCTATTATCTTTGTCCATAATACTGGTAGACAATTAAAAAATGATGCTCAAGACATTCTCTCTCATATCTAAATTCTCCTCTTCCTGCAGCATGACCTGTTGTTGTTGCTGTTGATCTTTGTCTATCCGAAGCCTTCGCCAGAAAACTTTTCTTTCGAAACAACCACCACCAACGGATCATGAACAATTCAACAACAACAACCATAGAGGAAAGCTCGCATCAATTACTCGACCAAATTAGTGGATTATCCATTTCGGATACGCTTTCCCTGCTGGCTGACCGCTTCCCTGGCCAGGTAACTTTTTCGACCAGCTTCAGCATCGAGGACCAGGTCATCGCGCATCATATACTCAACTCCGGGATTGCCGTATCCATCTTTACGCTGGACACGGGACGGCTTTTTGCCGAAACCTATTCCGTCTGGAGCGCTACCAATGAAAAATACGCCACACACGTCAAAGCCTATTATCCCGACCGGGAGCTGCTGGAGGTTTATCTCAATGAAAAAGGCCCCAATGCCTTTTATGAGTCTGTAGCCAACCGAAAGGGGTGTTGTTATATCCGCAAGGTGGAGCCTCTGAAACGGGCATTGCAGGGGCAGGCCGTATGGGTCACCGGTTTAAGGGCCGAACACTCCCCCGAACGAAAGGACCATGCGCTGATAGAATGGGACGACAATAATAAGATCATCAAATATAACCCGCTGCTGCACTGGGACACCGACGCAGTACGGGCATATATCAGCCAGTACGACGTACCCTACAATCCGCTGCATGATAAGGGATTTGTCAGCATCGGTTGCGCGCCCTGTACACGGGCTGTCCGTGCCGGGGAGGATTTCCGGGCAGGGAGATGGTGGTGGGAAGATGCCGGTAAAAAAGAATGCGGGCTTCACTCGAATTAAATGTCCGGCGACCCGGTCGCCGCAGAAAAAAGAAACTATGAGCAAAGAAAATAATTATCACCTGGATTACCTCGACGAGCTGGAATCGGAAGCCATTCACATCCTGCGGGAAGTAGCCGGCCAGTTCGACCGTCCTGCCCTGCTCTTCAGCGGCGGCAAAGATTCCATTACCCTCGTACACCTGGCATTAAAAGCTTTCCGGCCGGGGAAATTCCCTTTCCCGCTGGTACACATCGACACCGGGCACAACTTCCAGGAAGCCCTGGATTTCCGTGATGCCCTGGCGGCCGGTATCGGCGAGAGGCTGATCGTACGCAAGGTGGAAGACACCATCAGGCAACGACAGCTGGCGGAGCCTGTCGGGAAGTTTGCGAGCCGGAACGGGCTGCAGACGTTTACCCTGCTGGACACCATCGAAGAGTTTGGATTTGACGCCTGCATCGGCGGGGCAAGACGCGATGAAGAGAAGGCCCGGGCCAAGGAGCGGATCTTTTCTGTTCGTGATGAGTTTGGCGGCTGGGACCCCAAACGTCAGCGGCCCGAACTGTGGAATATCTACAATGGCCGGATCCGGAAAGGAGAGAATGTACGGGCCTTCCCGATCAGCAACTGGACGGAGCTGGACATCTGGAACTATATCCGCAGGGAGAAGATAGACCTGCCTTCCATTTATTTCGCGCACGAACGGGAGGTGATAGACTTCGAAGGGCAGTGGGTAGCTGTCTCTCCTTTTATCCGTTTGGATGCGGATGACCGCGTACAAAAAAGACAGGTGCGTTACCGGACGGTAGGCGACATGACCTGTACCGCGGCGGTGGAATCGTCGGCAATAATGATCGATGATATCATTAGAGAGATCACAGCGACACGCACCAGCGAAAGGGGTGAGACCCGTATCGATGACAGGGTGTCGGAGGCGGCGATGGAAGACAGAAAGAAGAATGGTTACTTTTAAATTATTACTATGGATTTACTTCGTTTCATAACAGCAGGCAGCGTAGACGACGGGAAAAGTACCTTGATCGGCCGGCTTTTATATGACAGCAAGAGCATACTGGCTGACCAGCTGGCTGCTCTCGAAAAGCAAAGCAGGAACAAAGAGGACGGGGAAATCGACCTGGCCCTGCTGACCGATGGCTTGCGTGCCGAACGCGAGCAGGGTATTACCATCGACGTAGCCTATAAATATTTCTCTACGCCCCGGCGCAAATTCATCATCGCCGATGCGCCCGGCCATATCCAGTATACAAGGAACATGGTCACCGGCGCCAGCAATGCGAACCTGATCATCATCCTGGTAGATGCGCGCAACGGCGTGGTGGAACAGACCCGCCGCCATTCCATCATCGCCAGCCTGCTGAATATTCCGCATGTCGTGGTTGCGATCAATAAGATGGACCTGGTGGATTATTCGCAGGACCGCTATAACAATATCGTGATCGACTATGCGGAGCTGGCCCGTACGCTGGGATTAAAGGATGTGACCTATCTGCCGATCAGCGCGCTGAAAGGCGACAATATCGTCGACAGATCGGAGGCCCTTTCCTGGTACGAGGGACCGACCCTGCTCGAATTGCTGGAGACGACGGAGCTGGACGAAGACGTCGATCTCAAACGCGGACGGCTGGGTGTTCAATATGTCATCCGCCCGCAAACAGACGATCTGCACGACTACCGGGGTTATGCCGGGAAGATCAGCAGCGGCATCTACCGCAAGGGAGATAGCGTCACCGTATTGCCCGCCGGGCTGATCAGCCGCATAAAAAGCATCGAGACCGGTGGAAAAGAAGTTGAAGAAGCCTTTGCTCCGCAGAGTGTTGTCGTACAGCTGGAAGACGACATTGACATCAGCCGGGGGGACTTGCTGGTCAATGGCGAGCAGCCGCCCAGCGTCGAACAGCAATTCGATGTATTGCTTTGCTGGATGGACGCCAAGACCCTGTCTCCCGGTAATAAATACCTGGTACAGATGGGCAGCCGGACGGTGCGCGGGATGGTAAAGGAGATCGAATACAAGCTCGATGTCAACACCCTGGAGAAGCTGCCAGCCCCGGAACAGGTAGGGCTCAACGATATCGTAAAAGCTACCATCCGGACGGCCACACCCCTACCCCTTGACAGGTATGCGGACCTGCCCGTAGGCGGAGGCGCGATCCTGATCGATGAAACAAGTTATGTAACGGTGGGCGCCTGCATGGTACAATAAAAATATAATAATGCACCCTGTAAAACATATCGGAAAGGTGATCCTTGTTGGGGCAGGACCGGGCGATCCGGAACTGTTGACCCTAAAAGCCCTGCGCCATCTGCAACAGGCGGATGTGGTCATCGTTGACCGTTTGGTTAGCCGGGTGGTCCTCTCGGAATATACCCGGAAGGAAGCCCTGGTCATCCCGGTCGGCAAGCAATGCAGCAGCAGCGCCAGCACGCCCCAGACAGCCATCAACGACCTGCTGGTTGAACATGCCTTACAGGGCAAAAGGGTCGTACGGCTCAAGGGCGGGGATGTATCCATCTTCTCCAATGTGCTGGACGAACTGACGACGCTGGTGAAGTACAACATCCCTTATGAGCTGGTACCCGGCGTGACGGCCGCCCTCGGAGCTGCCGCATATGCCGGCATCCCGCTGACGGCAAGGGGTTATTCGACGGCAGTGCGTTTCCTTACGGCTTATCGTCACGACCTGCTGGATACCGCCTATTGGCAGGACCTGGCCCGGACGGAAGATACGCTGGTCTTTTATATGTCCTCCCAGCCATTGGACGAGCTGATCTCGCAGCTGGTAGCACACGACATCCCTGAAGATCGCTGGGTGGCCGTGATCGAACAGGCTACGACCCCACAGCAACGCATCACCGCCCTTCCGGTAAGGGAATACCTGGCAGCGGCAAAAGGCAGCGTTTATGCCTCCCCTTCACTGATCGTCATTGGCAGGGTAGCCGCTCTGCACGCGAGCTTTGGCTGGAAAGCCGGGGCGGGGAATGGAGAACTTTATTTTCCGCCAGTGGTGGAGCAAATTTTAAAAAAGAAATTGGTATGCTGAATACACCGAAATTGAATCTAATGCAGGAATTGATCGCCGGGTCTTCACGCGAAGAGCTGATCTGGCTGAGCGGTTACCTTGCCGGTGTGGTTGCTGCGCAGGGGCATCCGGCGGCGGCGGCCGGACAGGTGCTGGCGCAAATAGCAAGCGCTGCGGCACCGGTTGCGGAATCAGCCGCGACACCATCCATCAACAAGATCACCATCGCCTATGGCACCGAGACCGGCAACTCGAAGAAGCTGGCCAGTGATTTTGCGGCAAAGGCAAAAAAGAAAGGCATCAATGCAAAGCTGGTCGGTCTCGAGACGTATCGTCTCAACGATCTCCCAAAAGAGGAGTATTTCTTTACGGTGATCAGCACCCAGGGGGATGGCGAACCACCGGCCGCTGCAAAGAAATTCTATGATCATATTCACCAGAATGGGCTGAAGCTGGAGAAATTGAAGTATGGTGTCCTGGCGCTGGGCGATACCTCCTATCCCTTATTCTGCAAGGCGGGGGAAGATGTCGATCAGCAATTGCAAAAAGCAGGCGGGCAGCGGATAGCCTCGCTGGAGAAATGTGACACGGATTATGAGTCACAGGCCGTCGGCTGGTTTGATCATATCTTACAACAGCTGGGTACATCGACGGGCCCGTCAGCAGCTCCCAATGGCGCATCGGTCATCGCAAAGCCCACAGGAAAAAAGATCTATACCGGCACAGTTGTCGCCAATATCAATCTCAACGACCGCGGCTCATCCAAACAAACCCATCATCTGGAGATCGTAGCAGAAGAGGTCGACTATCAGCCGGGTGACTCGCTCGGCCTGGTTCCCGAGAATCCGGCCCTGATGGTAGAGACCGTCCTTGGTCTGACCGGTGTGGATGCAGATCGTAAGATCACCATTCGCCAGGAGGAACATAAAATCGGTCACCTGCTGAGAAAGAAGCTGAATATCGTTTATCTACCGGAGAGAGTAGTAAAGAAATATGCCGCCATCGTGCAGCAGGACATCCCTGAAACAAGGATCGGCCTGCTCGATCTGCTGAAGATCTACCCCGTTCGGGATGCGGCCCAATTCCATGAAGTAATGGCTATCCTGGAGCCCACGGCGCCAAGGTTATACAGCATCTCCTCTTCTCCGGAAGCGCATGGCGGTGAGATCCATCTCACGGTAGCAAAGGACAAGTTTGCTGTCAACGGAGAGATCAAACATGGCTTGTGCTCGGACCAGCTCTCACTGCTGGCGCCGGACCAGACATTCGAATTCTATATTCATAAAAATTCACAGTTCCGCCTGCCGGCTCCGGAAAAGGACGTCATCATGATCGGACCGGGAACCGGTGTCGCCCCTTTCCGCAGCTTTCTTGCACAGCGGGACAGCACAGGCGCCAGCGGAAGAAACTGGCTCTTCTTCGGTGACCAGCATTTCACGACGGACTTTCTTTACCAGACGGAATTGCAGAACTGGCTGCAGACCGGTGTGCTGACGAAACTGAACACCGCCTTTTCAAGAGACCAGGCGGAGAAAGTGTATGTCCAGCATAAGATGCTGCGCGAGTCGGCCGAACTGTTCCGCTGGCTGGAAGCGGGCGCCTATGTCTATGTATGCGGCGCCAAAGAGCCGATGAGCGTGGATGTGGATGTAGCTTTGCTTCATATTATCCAGAAAGAAGGGAAGAAACCATTGGCACAGGCAGAGGCTTATCTCGATGAACTGAAAGAGTCCGGCCGGTATGTAAAAGACGTTTATTAAGACGCATTAAGACGCAAATAAATTTATGAGCGACAACAAGAATTTATCGCCGGTCGAAAGGATCAAGCAAAAAAGCGACGCGCTTCGCGGCACGTTACAGGAAAGCCTGCAGAACGAGACCACCGGCGCCATCGCCGATGATGACACTGCCCTGGTGAAATTCCACGGTATGTATATGCAGGATGACCGTGACCGGAGGGAAGAGCGGGCGGAGAAAAAGCTGGAAAGACTTTTTTCCTTTATGGTGCGGCTTCGGGTGCCGGGAGGCTTTTTTACGCCCGAACAATGGATCGCCACCCATCATGTCGCCGGAGAAAATACAACCGGTGTCATCAAGATCACGACACGTCAGACCATACAGCTGCATGGCATTTTAAGAAATAAGATCAAGCCCACGTTGAAATCCTTTAGCCAGGTGCACCTGGACTCTATCGCAGCCTGCGGCGACGTCAACCGGAATGTCACCTGCGCCGCGCATCCTTCAGAATCGGAGCTGCACGCCGAAGTACATGCTTATGCCGCCCGTATCAGCAAGCTGCTGCTGCCAAAGACCAGGGCTTTTTATGAGATATGGCTGGATGAGGAAAAGCTCACCGACAAAAAGGAGGAGGAAGATCCGCTGTACCAGGACCGCTACCTGCCCCGCAAATTCAAGGTCGGCATCGGCATTCCCCCGAATAACGATCTCGACGTATTCACCAATGACCTGGCACTCATCGCCATCATCGAAAAGGGCAAGCTGATAGGGTTCAATGTCGCCATCGGCGGCGGACTGGGGGCGACACATGGCAATGCGGAGACCTATCCACGACTGGCCAGCATCATTGGTTTTGTGCCCGCCGACGACGAAAAGCTTTTTAAAACCATTTACGAGATCGTCACCATCCAGCGGGACTATGGCAACCGCAGCGACCGCAAGCTGGCCCGGCTAAAATATACCGTCGACAAATACGGCACCGACTGGTACAAGACGGAGCTCGCTAAAAGAACGGGGTTTGCCCTGGGCGACCCCAGGCCATATGTCTTCACCGACCGGAAAGATCACTACGGCTGGCAACAGAACCATAAAGGACTTTGGTATTATACTCCCTTTATCGAGAACGGCCGCATCCTCGACGATGAAAAGCTGGCGCTGAAAACCGCCCTGCTGGAAATTGCGCAGACGGGAAAGGCCAACTTCCGGTTTACCTGCAATCAGAACCTGATCCTCGCCGACATCCTGGAAAAGGATAAGGCGGCGATACAACAGCTGCTGGAGAAATACAAGATCATCGAACATACGGATGCAGCCTCCGCTATCCGGAAGAATGCCATTGCCTGTGTGGCGCTGCCCACCTGCCCCCTGGCGCTGGCGGAAGCGCAGCGATACCTGCCGGATCTGATCGGTAAGATCGAAACCATACTGGTGAAACACGAGCTGACACCCGAAAACATCATCATCCGGATGACCGGCTGTCCCAACGGCTGCGGAAGGCCCTATGCTGCGGAAATAGGTTTTGTCGGCACCAGCCCCGGTCATTACAACATGCATCTTGCGGGAGACCATGAAGGAACAAGATTGAACAGGATCTATAAAGAGAACCTGGACGAGACCGCTATTTTAAAAGAGCTGGACCTGCTGTTCTGGCTGTATAAAAAGGAGCGGATCACCGGCGAGACCTTCGGGGACTTTGCTTTGCGGCAGAAATATTATAAAGCCTAATCATAATGCGCCCCGGATGCGGCCTGCACCGGGGCAAATTTTTAACATAATAGTCTACTAATTTGATAGAATATTATTAAATTGCGGCCGCAGCCTTAATTACTCTACTAAAAAACTAGACTAATAGCTTATATGAAGCAGCTTACATTCCTACTGACAGTTTTAGCCGTCCTTGGCGGGACCTCCCTTTTTGCCCAGGACCCCTTTATTATCTCGGGAAAAATATTCGACTCCCTGGGGCAACAGCCCGTGAATGCGGCCTCCATCCGGGTGAAAGGATCATCGGCTGGGACGACGACTGCAGAGGACGGCAGCTTCCATCTCAAAACCGCGCAGAAGCTGCCATTGACGCTGGTGGTCAGCTCCATCGGTTTTAAAAGCCAGGAATTTACGGTCAGTTCCGCCTCCACCCAGGGGATCACCATTGCCCTCAACACAAGGAGCGTACTGGTCGACCAGGTCGTGGTGACGGCCTCCCGTGTATCGGAAAGTATTCTACGCAGCCCGGTAACCATCGAAAAGCTGGACTTACGGGCGATCAAGGAAAGCCCCGCTCCTACTTTCTATGATGCGCTGGAGAATGTAAAGGGAGTACAAATGACGACGCTGAGCCTTGGCTATAAAGTACCCAACACGCGGGGCTTTAGCGGCACCACCAACTCCCGTTTCCTGCAAATGGTGGACGGCGTGGACAATATCTCGCCGGGCATCGGAGCCCCTGTCGCCAATGCGGTAGGACCGACGGAACTGGACATCGAAAGCGTGGAGCTGATACCCGGTGCCGCCTCGGCCATCTATGGGCTGAACGCCATCAACGGGATTGCGAATCTCAAGACAAAATCCCCTTTTCAATACGAAGGACTCAGCGTATACCAGAAGATCGGCGTCAACCATGTCAATGACAAGGACCACAACGCCGCCTTGTATTCCGAATCCGCTATCCGCTGGGCGAAAGTGGTAAGTCCGAAATTCGCGTTCAAGATCAATGTGGCGCATTCTGAAGGGACGGACTGGATCGCCAACAACCAGCACGACCAGTACTTCGATGCCGGCAATAAGACGAATGCATCGGTGGCTGCCCACAATCCGGCTGCGGACCTGATCAACCGCTATGGAGACGAATACAACAGCGATCTCAGGACCCTGTCCCTCGCAGGCAAGAAATATGATGTGTCGAGGACAGGCTACCTGGAAAAAGATCTGACGGACTATGCCGTAAAAAATACCAAGGCCGATGCCTCGCTGCATTACCGGCCCAACGCCACGACGGAGATCTCTTATACCTACCGCATCGGCGTGGTGACCAACAACTACCAGCGCGGCAACCGGGTGAGGCTGGACGGGGAACGCATCCAGCAGCATGCGCTGGATATCAGAACAAGGGACATTTCGCTCAAGGGGTATTATACCAACGAGAATACCGGTACCAATTCCTTCAACTTCCGGCCGCTGGGCGAGAATATCGACATGGCCTTTAAGAAATCCCCGCAATGGTGGAATGACTATACGACCGGCTTCAACAAGGCCTACAATGCCGTTGCCGGGCCCACTTCCCAGAATGTGGCCGCCTCGCTCGATGCGGCGCGCAAATTTGCGGACAATGGTCGTTTTCAACCTGGTACTGCGGCTTTTGACAGCGTCCGCAACAAGATCGTCCACACCAATAACTGGGACACCGTCGGCGCCCAGATGGTCCTGAAGTCTTCATTCGTGCATGTGGAGGGACAGTATGACTTTTCGCACCTGATCCGCTTTATCCAAATCCTGGCTGGTGCGAACTACCGGGACTATATCGTGACACCTGACGGAAACAACTATGTCAATCCAAATGCCTATGCCGATCCGAAGCAGGCTAACAGGAAATTCGATTACTTTACGTATGGCGCTTTTGTCCAGGCCACTAAAAAGCTTTTCGAAGAAAAACTGAAAATTACCGCATCATTGCGTGCAGATAAAACGGAGTATTTCAGCACGAAGCTGAACCCGCGCGTGGCAGCCGTATATTCTCCTACAGTACAGAATAATTTCCGGATCTCGTTCCAGAATGGCTACCGCTTCCCTACCCTCTTCGAAGGATTCGCCTATGTTAACAACGGCGGTGTCCGCCGGCTTGGCGGGCTGCCGGTGATAGCCCGGCATACCCAGGCGTTTGAGAACTCGTATATCAACTCTTCGGTGACGGCATTCAGGAACGCGGTGAATGCCGACCTCAACAATGGCAGCGGCACCAGCCAGGCGGATGCGATCCAAAAGGAAGCCGGTCTGCTGGTACAAAGTACGTACAACTATATCCAGCCGGAACATATCAACTCCTTTGAAGCGGGTTATAAAGGAGTCCTTTTCGACAACAAGCTTTTTGTAGACATCGATTATTATTTCAGCGCGTACGACCATTTTATCGGTCAGCTGGACATTACCCAGCCAAAGACGGGAACCATCGGCGGCGGAACGAATATCAACACGGCTACGCAAATTTACAACGGGACGGTTACGAAATATAAGATGTGGACCAATTCAAAAAGCGAGGTTACCAACCAGGGCGTGGAACTGGGAGTCAATTATAATTTCTATAAGAAATTCACGATCACGGGGAATGCAAGCTATGCGGCGATAGTGAGCACGGAATCCACCGATGCGTTCACACCGGCGTTCAATACGCCCAACTGGATCACCAACTTGTCGGTAGGCAACCGCGAGATCCTGAAAAATACGGGCTTCAACGTCGGCTGGCACTGGCAGAATGCGTTCTACTGGAACAGTCCCCTCGCTGCAGGACGTGTGCCCGCGTACAGCACTATCGATGCACAAGTGAACTATCGGATACCAGAATTGTTTAGTACACTAAAATTAGGGACTACTAACCTCCTCAATCAAAAATATTACCAGTATCTTGGGGGGCCATCGGTCGGAGGTTTCTATTATTTCACGATCGTCTTTGATACCAACACGCACAAAAAGTAATGAGCTTATCAAAAAATACCGATACCGGGACGGAGAATAAATTGTTCCCGCTGTTTGTAAAAATGGAACGCCTGCGGCTATTGCTGGTCGGTGGCGGGAAGGTAGGACTGGAAAAATTACAGGCTGTATTACAGAACTCACCGGCTACGGCGGTCACGATCGTGGCGCCGGAGATCAGTAAGGCTATTAGCGAACTGGCGGCCCAGCATCCGGCTGTCGTGCTATACGAGCGGCCTTATCGGTCCGCCGACCTGGAGAATGCGGATCTTGTCATCGTGGCCGTCAATGACCGCGCCGTCAGCGAAACCATCGCACGGGAAACAAGAGCTGCGGGCATCCTGGTCAATGTAGCCGATACACCGGATCTCTGTGACTTTTACCTGAGCTCGATCGTACGGAAAGGGCATCTCAAAATAGCGATCTCTACCAACGGCAAGTCTCCGACCATCGCCAAACGGCTGAGGGAGGAGATCGGAAGCCTGATCCCCGATGAAATGGATAATGTGCTGGAGAATATGCAAACGATCCGGCAGGGTCTGAATGGCGATTTCTCCGAAAAGGTGCGTAAGCTTAATGACCTCACCAAGGTGCTGGTGGCAAAACAGGCAGCCCCGGCGCCTGATCTGCTGGCCAGGCCGCGGCCGGCGAAATGGCAGCAGGTAGTCAAATGGTGCCTGTTTGCTTTTCTCTTCATGATACTGGGACATGGGCTGCTGTCGCTGGTCCCCTTTCATGGCATTATCGAATATGTACGAACGCTGCCCTTTAACCGGAATGAATTCCTGATCATGACCCTTACCGGCTTTTTAGCCCAGATGGTCGACGGCTCGATGGGTCTGGGATATGGAACTATTTCGACCACTTTTCTGCTGGCTTACGGAGTGGGCCCGGCCATCGTAAGCAGCAGGGTACATTCGGCGCGGGTTTTTTCCAGCGGCGTATCGGGTTATAGCCATCATCGTTTTGGCAATATCAATAAAAAACTGTTTTATGCTATCGTCTGGCCGGGTGTGATCGGGGCCGTCCTTGGAGCCGCGATGGCCTATTTCGGCAAGGAGTATTCGCAATGGGTCCGGATCCCGTTGTCGGTGTATACGGTGTACCTGGGTTATTATATCCTCCGTAAGGCGTTTGTGAAACGTAATCCGAAGGAAAAGGTAAAGCGGGCCGGCTGGCTGGCATCCGCCGGCGGGTTTATGGATGCCTTTGCCGGTGGCGGCTGGGGGACGCTGGTCACCTCCACGCTGATCTCCAAACGAAGGAATCCGCGTTATGTCATCGGCTCGGTTTGTCTTGCGGAGTTCTTTGTCGTGTTATCGAGCTCCATCACTTTCTTCATTCTGCTGAGAAGTATCCCGCTGCTGGAAGTAGCAGGCATGATCCTGGGCGGGATGATCGCCGCGCCGATCGCGGCAAGATTAGTCGGGAAACTACCCATCAAGACCATGTTCGTTGCCGTGGGGGCGCTGGTCATCGTCACCAGCTGTTCGACATTGTTCAAGTCCTTATTAGCTTTATTACACCACTAGCAGGCTGCAGCCGCGGATGTCGCTGTTGTCGACACGGCCGGATACTTCGAAGCTGCCATTGGGATAGATGCGGCCGACATCCTCGGTTGCGATAAAGGCGCAGGACCAGGTGTTGGCCAGGTCGATAACATTGATAATTCCCTCCCCTTCCTTTGTGACATCCAGCGGATCATCTTCTTTCCGAACGAGTACTTTCATCCAGGGCGGACAGCTGAAAAGCCCGTTACCCGAAGAATAGGCTTGCGATAAGAGCTCTGTCATACCATATTCAGCATGGATGGTTTTTACGCCCAGGCGCCCGGTCAGGTATTCATGCAGCTCCGCGCGCGTGATCTCTTTGCGGCGTCCCTTCATGCCACCCGTCTCCATGATCACGGTATGTTGCAGCTTCATGGCGTATTGCTCTGCAAAGTCCAGCAGGGCAAAGGTCACCCCGATCAGCAGGGTCTTTTGCCCGCGCTGTTCGAGACTTTGGAGGACATCGTGTAAGGTCTCGTGCTCGTACAGGTAGAAGCCGCTCTGCGGATATCCGCTGGCACGGATCAGCTCATCGACCATCAGGACCAGCGAAGAGTGGCGTCTTTCCAGGTAGGCAGGCAGGAGGCCGATGATACACCACTCGTTTACCGGGCCGTAGAAGCGCTGGAATGCGGCGGTAAAGCTGCGCCGGTAAAGATCGAGGTCTTTTACCTCATGGCGGCTGCTGACCATGCCGGTAGTACCGCTGCTCTCGAAGACGGTCCCGGGTTGGAAACCAGTGGTGCGGACCGTATGGGTCTTAAAAAAGCTAACCGGGAGGAAGGGGATGGCCTCCAGCGTTTCTACCGAATCGGGGTCGACACCCAACGTCTGAGTATACTGACGATACAACGCATTTTCGGCATATTGAAAACGAAACAGCTCCAGGGCCCGGTCCAGGAAACCGGTTTCGGGCAGGGAAAACAATTCATTTGTGCCGGACAGAACGAACGAAGGTAATATCGAAGCCGAATTGAGGTTCAAAGCGTTGAGACTGTTGAGATAAATTGTTAAAAAACTACAAACGAAGGTAACAAAATGTCCCCCTTTTAAATAAAAAAAGCTAGGTTTGTAGGCAACAAATCAGCATCATGAAGCCCGGTTCTCTCCTGATACCCGTTATTGTCGTCACCGTTGCCTCCCTGGCCATTTTCAGCTGCAGCAAAAGCAGCTCCGGCAGTAAACCGCAGTTCAAGCTGGTTTCCATCGATAAGAATCCGGTCAAGCTCAATGATTCCCTGGTCGTACATTTCACGTTCAGCAACGGAGGAAAGGTAGAGAGCGGATATTTTATATCGATCCGCAACAGGATCAATCAGACTCCCCCCTCCGATCCATCGGGCAACGACACGCTTGTCAATCCCATCCCCGACCTGGAAGGGGCTTCGAAGGGCGAGTTCCGCTATGCCCTGGAGACCAACGGTTATCTGAGCGAGTCCACCACCATCCACCAGAACGATACGATCATCTTTCAATATTTCGTCCTTTCTTCCAGCGGTGTCAGCAGTGATACGATTACTTCTCCAAAAGTCGTAATTTTGAATCCCTAATTAACCAGGTAACCGGCACTTTGTTGAGAAAAATAGTTGACCTTTTTGTCTTCAGCAGCTTATATATTGCCCTCTGTGCCGTCGTAATGATCTGGCAGACCAGCCATCTATTGCTGGGGGCCGCTCCTTCCGGGCGGCTGATAGGCTTTGTTTTCTTTTCTACCATTTGCAGCTATAATTTTCATTGGTGGCTGACACCAAGGTCGATCAGCCCTTCCCGCCGGGTAAACTGGACCTTCCGTCACAAGGCCCTGCATTTTATCCTTTATCTCGTGGGAGCTGTAGGAGCCGGTGTTTATTTCTTCTATCTGTGGCATTTCGTTCCGGCCCTGCTTTTCGGTGTGCTGCTGACCTTCCTGTATTCGGCGCCCAAACTGCCACAGCGTATGTTTCGCCAGCTGCAGAAAATAGCGGTCGGGAAGACGCTTTTCCTTGCTTTTGTCTGGGTCTATGTGACAACGGTCCTGCCGATCATCATAGCCGGTACTCCGTGGAATTTTTCATTCGTAGTCTTCACGGCCGGCCGGTTCTTCCTCATCTATGCCATTTGTGTCATTTTTGATTACCGCGACCGGGAGGATGACAAGACGCAGGGGATCCGAAGCCTCATCACGCTGCTGGATGAGCGGGGGATCGATCAGCTGTTCGGGGTATCGATAGGCTTGTTCTTTTTAAGCAGTCTGGCACTGGTCTTTTTTCATTATCCGGCGTTTTACATCCTTTTATTGCTGGTACCGGGGATCTTTACGGCATGGCTGTACCGGGATGCCAAGCGCAATTTTTCGGACGATCTCTATTATATCGTGCTGGACGGATTGATGATGTTTTCAGGGGTGTTGATGTTGATTTTCAGGATTTAGTTACATTTGCTCTTCCATTGGCGGAACGCCAATAATAAAAAGAGATAAAAATGGACCGAAGGTCCATCGGCAAAAAAACACTATCAATGGCGAAAAGCGCGAAAACTGAATCCGGGGCTGCGGCCTCCATTCTTACGACAAAATCCTGGGAATTCTTTAAAAACTACATCAACAATGCCTCCCCTGTCGGCTTTGAAAGCAGCGGACAAAGACTCTGGCTCGATTATCTGAAACCATATATAGACACACAGTTCACGGACCCTTATGGTACGGCAGTTGGTGTCGTCAATCCCGACGCTCCCTTTAAAGTGGTGATCGAAGCGCATGCTGACGAGATCAGCTGGTTTGTCAATTATATTACCCCGGAAGGATTGTTGTACCTGAAGCGCAATGGAGGTGTCGACCACCAGATAGCTCCGGGTATGCGTGTCTTTATCCATGGGAAAAAAGGCAGGGTGCCGGCGGTATTTGGCTGGCCCGCCATTCATACCCGGCTGGGGGCGGATGCGAAAGAATCTCAACCAAAGGTCGACAACCTGTTCCTCGACACCGGAGCCCGGACCAAGAAAGAGATTGAAGATCTGGGAGTGCATATCGGTGCGGTCGTCACCTACCAGGACGGTTATTCCGAGCTGGCCTATGACTACCTGATCGGCCGGGCGTTCGACAATCGGGTGGGTGGCTTTATGATTGCGGAGGTTGCAAGGCTGCTGAAAGAAAATAAGAAGAAACTGCCTTATGGTCTTTATATAGTCAATGCGGTACAGGAAGAGGTCGGTCTACGCGGCGCGGAGATGATCGCCCGCCGGATCAAACCCAACATCGCCGTCGTGACGGATGTTACCCATGATACGACCACGCCGATGATCAATAAGACCATCGAGGGGGATATCGCCTGTGGCAGGGGACCTTCGCTGGCCTTTGGTCCGGCCGTACACAATAAGCTGCTCAACATCGTGCAGGAAACGGCGGAAAAGCACAAGCTGCCCGTACAGATGCGCGCAGTATCCCGCAGCACGGGTACGGATACCGATTCCTTTGCTTATGCGAATGACGGCTGCCCGTCGGTGCTGATCTCTATTCCGCTTCGTTATATGCATACTACTGTCGAGATGCTGCACAAACGGGATATCGAACAGACCATACAGCTGATGTATGAAACTTTACTTACCTTAACTCCCAAAACGAATCTGAGTTATCTTTAAAAACCAAAGACATTATGGTGCGCAATAACTGGATACCCGACGAAATAAAAGAAATATACGATACGCCTTTGCTGGACCTGATCTATCGTGCGGCTACTATTCACCGGCAGAACAATGAGACCGGGGAGGTCCAGGTCTGTACGTTGTTGTCGATCAAGACGGGGGGATGTTCCGAGGACTGCAGTTACTGCCCCCAGGCCGCTCGCTACAACACAGGTGTCAACGTTCAGGCTTTGATGAAAAAGGACGAAGTCCTCTCCTACGCCGCAAAGGCAAAAGCCGCCGGCTCGACCCGCTTCTGCATGGGCGCAGCCTGGCGCGAGGTCCGCGACAACAAGGACTTCGACCGCGTCCTCGACATGGTCAAAGGCGTCAATGAGATGGGAATGGAGGTCTGCTGTACGCTGGGCATGCTGAACGAGGACCAGGCAAAGAAACTTGCGGATGCCGGTCTTTATGCCTACAATCACAACCTGGATACTTCGAGGGAACATTATAGCGAGATCATTACGACGCGGACCTATGACGATCGCCTGGAGACCCTGGACAATGTCCGTAAGGCCGGTGTAACGGTCTGCTGCGGCGGGATCATCGGTCTTGGCGAGACGCATGACGATCGGATCAAAATGCTCCATACGCTGTCTACCCTACCCCAGCATCCGGAGAGCGTTCCGATCAACGCGCTGGTGCGTGTCAAGGGCACTCCGCTGGAGAACAACCCTAAAGTTGATGTCTGGGATATGATCCGGATGATCGCCACGGCCCGGATCCTGATGCCAGCCACGATGGTCAGGCTGAGTGCCGGACGCGCTGAGATGAGCCAGGCGGAACAAGCCCTGTGTTTCATGGCCGGGGCCAATTCTATTTTTGCGGGTGAGAAATTGCTGACCACGCCCAATCCCTCTTTTGAAGAGGATAATCTCATGTTTGAGCTTTTGGGGTTAAAACCGAGGGTAGCCTTTAAGGACGGGAAGGAATTGGCAGCAGCCCTCTAATTGCGAACGTGCCGGCTTACCTCAAAGGCAAGCGAACGCAAATGTCCTACTTCCTCGCAGATATAGGTATTGCCGGCCAATACTTCGTCGATAGCTGCAACCATTTCGGTGCTGGGCGAGTTCTTGGTGACATACCCGTTGGCGCCATTGCGCAGCATCTCGTTGACGTAGGAGCGTTCGGCCTGGACGGATACACCGATGATCTTGATATCGGGCGCAAATTCCCGGATAGTCCGGGTGGCTTCGATACCGTTGACCGGTGTCATGTGTATGTCCATGAGGATAACATCAGGCCGTAGTTCCCTGGCGGCTTTAATGGCTTCCTGACCATTAGAGCACTGGGCTATGACACTGATCGTGGGAACCTGGTTAAGAACCCAGCTCCATGCTTCCCGGACATGAAGATGATCGTCGACGATAATTAGTTTGATCATGGAAGTTTTTTTCTGCCTGTACCAAAATTAATGTTTCGGTAATAATAAAAAAGTAAAACAATCAAATCGTCAAGCGATTACCCAGTTTCCCCAAAAACAACGGGTAGAGTACTTAGCAGGGGCTAGTTGGTATTCCTTATAAAACAACAAAACCCGGCACAAGCCGGGTTTTGTCTTAACCCTTAAAACAACCAACATGAAAATTTCTACATTAATTACACCATAGGAGAAGAAATGGTTCAAAAAGGGTTGTTAATATGTTTTAGAACAGCCATAGGCTATACCAGCGCCAGTTCCAGCACCTGCTGCATGGTCTTGACAAAATTGAATTTAAGCCCCTTGATAAAAGCGGAGTCGATCTCCTGAACGTCTTTCTCATTCTGCCAGCAAAGGATGATCTCCTTCAGGCCGGCCCGGCGGGCGGCGAGGATCTTCTCTTTTATACCACCGACCGGCAGGACCTGGCCGCGAAGGGTAATCTCGCCTGTCATAGCAAGATAAGGCTTGACGCGACGCCCGGTAAGTGCCGAGGAAATAGCGCTCATCATCGTAACGCCGGCACTTGGACCGTCCTTGGGTACGGCGCCTTCGGGAACATGCACGTGGATGGTCTTTTTATTGAAAATCTCGGGATCGATGTCGTATTTCCGCGCATTGGACATCAGATAGGTAAGGGCTGTGGCGGCACTCTCCTTCATAACATTTCCGAGGTTGCCGGTCAATTTAAGATCGCCTTTGCCATCGCTGAGGCTCGTCTCGATAAAAAGGATATCTCCGCCCACAGGCGTCCAGGCGAGCCCTACTGCCACTCCCGCCATATTGGCAACCTTATACAGGTCGTTGCTATACCGGGACTTGCCAAGGACCTTTTCAACATCGGCTTGTGTCAGCTGGGCCTTTAATTTTCCTTTTATGGCAAATTCCTTGGCCTGGTAGCGCATGATGGAAGCCAGCTGCCGGTCCAGCTCCCGAACGCCGCTTTCGCGGGTATAGTCCTGGATCACTTTCCCCAGCACCTTATCGCCGATCTTAAAGTTCATAGGCTTCAGACCATGGGCTTCTTTTTGTTTGGGAACGAGGTGCCGGCGGGCTATTTCAACCTTTTCCTCCACGGCATAACCGCTGAGGTCGATGATCTCCAGCCGGTCGCGCAGGGCGAGCGGGATCCCATTGATATCATTGGCTGTGGCTACGAAGAGGACCTTGCTGAGATCGTATTCCAGCTCGAGGTAATTGTCGTAGAACGTATGATTCTGCTCGGGGTCCAGCACTTCGAGCAGGGCGGAAGATGGATCGCCCCGGAAGTCGCTGCCCGTCTTGTCGATCTCATCGAGGATCATCACCGGGTTAGAGGATTTGATCTTACGCAGCGACTGGAGGATCCTGCCGGGCATGGCCCCGATATAGGTTTTACGGTGTCCGCGGATCTCACTTTCGTCATGAAGGCCGCCAAGGCTGATCCGGACATATTTCCGGCCGATGGCGCCGGCGATGCTGCGACCTAGTGAAGTCTTGCCGATGCCCGGAGGGCCGACAAAACAAAGGATGGGACTCTTCATATCCCCTTTCAGCTTTAGTACTGCCAGATATTCGAGGATCCGTTCCTTCACCTTATCCATTCCATAATGATCGTGATCGAGGATCTTCTTTGCTTTCTTCAGGTCGTAAGAGTCGGCCGTAAAATCTTCCCAGGGAAGCTCCAGCATCAGGTCGAGGTGATTGTAGACCACGGAATAATCCGGAGTGCTGGGATGCATTCTTTCCAGGCGTTCGATGCCCTTGCGGAAGAGGTCTTTGGCAGCGGCGGGCCATTTTTTGTTTTCCGCCTTCTTCTGCATTTCCTTTACTTCCCGTTCATTGGTGTCGCCGCCCAGTTCGTCCTTGATACTTTTCAGCTGCTGCTGCAGGAAGTATTCCCGCTGCTGTTTGTCCAGCTCGGTCTTGGTCTTATTGGTGAGCTTGTTCTTTAGTTCAGCGAACTGCAGCTCCCGTTGCAACAGCTGCATCAGCAGGTCTGCGCGGGATTTGATATGGTGGATTTCCAGCAGCTGCTGTTTCTCATGCAGCTCGGTATTGAGGTTGCTGGAAATAAAATGTATGAGAAAGGAAGGGTTTTCGATATTCTTCAGGATGATGGACGCTTCCGAAGGAATATTGGGAGACAGCTGGATGATCTGCGCAGCCAGGTCCTTTATATTGGAGACATAGGCTTCGAAGTCCTGTTCTTTAGGCGCCTCTTCTTCCTGTAAAAGGACGACCTGGGCCTTGAAATAGGGATCTTCTGCTGTCACTGCGCCTACCTTAAATCGTCTTTTACCCTGAAGGATAACCGTAGTTCCGCCATCCGGCATCTTGATGAGCTTGATGATACGCGCCACTGTGCCGACGTCTTCCAGGTCCGTAACGGTGGGGTCTTCGATCGTACTGTCTTTTTGTGCGAGTACCCCGATGAGCCTGTCTGCCTTGTAAGCGTCATTGACAGCCTTGATGCTTTTATCACGTCCTACCGTAATGGGCAGGACAACGCCGGGGAAGAGTACGGTATTGCGAAGTGGTAGTACAGGAAGCTCTTTGGGTATCTCAATATCGTTCAGGTTCTCGTTATCGGTTTCATTCAGGGGTATAATGGGCATGAAATCCAGATCATCTTCGGCACGTAGGAATAAATTCTCTTTCATCAGTGGTTATTCTCTTGTTTAGTATATGATCGCGGCAAGGTCCGGTTAGCAATCGATGACAAAATAGCACCTGTAAAGGAAAAATCCTATTCTTTTACGGATGAAATATATAGGGGTCAAGTTTGGTGCCAGTCCCGAAAAGAACAAAAACCCTCCCGTTTTGACAGGAGGGTTTGTAAAATTATGTCTTTGTGACTAGAATATGCGAAAACCTGCATATAGCTGCCAACCCTGATTCTTCCAGGAATGCTCATCGGACACATCATTGATGTTGTTGAGTCCGATTACATAGCGGGCGCCCACCATTACGCTGGCAAGGTTCAGTTGTGCCCCGCCTACCAGGGAAAAGTCACCCTTCTTAAAGGCGTCCTTTGCATCGGTGGTCAGGTGATGATCCTGGTTGAGAAGGATACCAAACTGCGGTCCGGCCAGAATGCTCAGCAGCGGAACCGGCCTGAAGTTTAACAGCACCGGGATCGTAAGATAGTTCAGCTTACCTTTTACATCACCGACACCGCCGGGATAAATAGAGCCGAATTCGGTACCGGTGCGATAATTTGTCTGATTGAACATCACCTCCGGTTGAATTCCCCAGTTCGGAGTGAAGTTGATCTGGGAAAAAGCACCGACATTATAACCGAATTTATACTCCTGGCTGAAAGACTCGCCGTCTACTTTAAACAGGTTGGCGCCGGCCTTGATACCTAAATGAAAACCCTGGGCTCTTGTGCCTAAGGACGCTATCACCAACAATACGGATAATACGACTGCGTTCCTCTTCATAATGGATTTGTTTAAATGAAAGAATGGATTGCAAGTAGTATTTCAACTTATGTGCCAGTGATTTTTAGGGTAAAATTTCTACAGACCGCAGCCGACCGTGATCCGTCGAAAAAATTATTTTTTATGTTTCAGCTTTATATCTTTGATCTGGTACGCCAGGTAGGCCTGAAAGCCGTGCTGACGCCAGAGATCGGAATTATTGATGCCATTGACATTGCTGAGATTGATATAATAGCGGGCACCAACCTTCACTTTTCCAAGGTTCAGCTGACCGCCAAAAACGATGGCGAGATCGCTGTGTGAAAAAACGCCTTTGTTAAGATCATCGCGCCTAAGACCCTGCGTCTGGTTGACCAGGTATCCATATTGCGGTCCCAGTTGGAGGGATAATTCAGGCGTAGGTTTAAAAGACACCAGGATTGGCAACGCCAGATAATTATTGATCGCCTGTCCGCCAGTCACTGCAATACCGGGATAAATTTGTCCAAACTGATCTGAAGTTTTTGTAACGATCTGGTTCCAGACCAGCTCGGGCTGCAGGGTCCAGTGTTTGGAGAAATTCAGCTCACCATAGATCCCTACATTGGCGCCAGGCTGAGTTTTTGTATTCATGGACCTGCCGGTTACTTTGATAAGGTTGAGGCCGCCTCTTACTCCTAATTGCAGGGATTCCTGTGCATCAGCTTTTGCAGTAGTCAGGGTTAAAAGAAGGACAGAAAGGGCGATGGCGCCGGTTCCCCTTTTCAGTGCAGTACGTTGGTTTTTCAGTGAGTTGAGCGCGAGAGAGAACTTGTTCATGTAAAATCTCATTGTTGATGCTATTTTTTGAATTACTGGGTGAAAATACATTCGTTTAGTTTATCGGTTTGTTAAATTCGTTAAAGGAGTCGTTAAAATGTTAAAACTTTTATATTAATTCAATCACCGTTATTTCCGGGAGTATCCCAAAACGGCCCGGGTAACCGATAAAGCCATAACCGCGGTTGACATATAATTTTTGTTTGCCTTCTTCATAAAGACCCATCCATTGTTTATAGACGAAATGAACGGGACTCCATTTAAGACCCGGAAGATCGACGCCCCATTGCATGCCGTGAGTATGACCGGCGAGGGCGAGATCAATATCGGGATAATGGGGTCTTACTTCGGCATCCCAGTGACTGGGATCATGGCTCATCAGAATTTTAAAAGAGTATTTCTCTGTCCCGGCATAGGCCTCGCTCATTTTCCCATATTTCGGGAAGCGGGCTTTGGCGCTCCAGTTCTCGATGCCGATGAGGGCGATTTGATCTCCTCCTTTTTCCAGCGCAACGTGTTCGTTCATGAGCAGTCTCCAGCCCATATCGGCCTGGATCTGTTTGAGCCTGTCGAGATTGGCCTTTTTTAACTCGGGGGTTTGCCACCACCCATAGTCGCCATAGTCATGATTCCCAAGGGTTGAAAAGACGCCCATCGGAGCCTTGAGGCGGGCAAATGAGGTTTTGTAATCCTTCATTTCAGTGGCGACATTATTGACCAGGTCTCCTGTAAACAGGATAATATCCGGCTTTTCGGCCAGGACCATATCGATCCCCTTGTTGACTGCGGCTTCATCAGTAAAACTACCAGAGTGAATATCAGACAGTTGTACTATTTTCAACCCCTTAAAACCGGCAGGCAGGTTATCATAGGCCAGCTGCACCCGGTGGATCCTGTAATTATATTTGTTGCTGAAGCCATAGAGCAGGGAGGAGAAAAGACTGCCGCCCAGTCCAATTCCCACCCAGCTAAGGAAGGCGCTGCGGGAAATGCCCTGCCCGGGCAATTCATCCGCCGGCCGGGGAGCTGAGCGTTGCATTTGGGTTTTGGCCATGGCCCACTGTATGATCCGGCGAAAGTCATCAATAAGGAGAAAGACGGCCGCAATCAGTTTGCTGAGATATAAGCCGATGACGATAGTAAAAAGATAGGCGTGGACCCTTGGCGCGCGGTACTGAAGATTGGGCAGAAAAAAAAAGATCACCAGGGCCAGGACAGAAATGGACCAGTAGATTGAATAGACAACCGTCCTCCACCGGTGGTTAAGAGCTTGGGATAGACCCTTAACAGCTTGAAAAACATAGAGATCAAGCAGTAAGGCGCCGACGATAAAGACCAACTGAAACTTCCGGCTACGCATGAAACAAGGGATTTATTTGTTTTGGGTCCTTGGATAAGTTACCAACCCGGGGCAAAATTGCGGCAAACTTCCGTAAATCAGGAAAGTTCTTAGGATTTCTATTCAAAGAATGTAAATTTGCCATCCTGTCAGGGTGGACGCAGTCCATATTTATCCATTTTGGCCCGGCTGACCTTGGATATTCCCGGATGGGAAAAACTTTATTTTGTCATCTTAACGATTGGTGACAATTTTACCGGATAACCGAGCGGAGCGAAGGTTACGAACGTTCACGAGCGAAGCGAAGCGAACGAACGAGGAAAAGCGAGGAACGAAGCTTTTTCGAAGTTCTGAGGGTACCCAAGCAAAAGCGAAGGGTACGACCGAGGAGAAGCAAGGAACGAAGCTTCAACGAAGGTCTAAGCAGCTCCCGACGAAGTTCTGATCTAGGGCCGACAAAAACAATTATGGCAAAAACTATTGGAGTTGCAAATCAAAAGGGTGGAGTAGGCAAAACCACTTCAGCGATAAACCTGGCCGCCAGCTTTGCTGTGCTCGAGTTCAGGACGCTGCTGGTGGACGCCGATCCCCAGGCGAACAGTACTACGGGGGTGGGGTTCGACCTGCACAACGTTACACAGAGCCTTTATGACTGTATGGTGAATCATATTCCGGTGAAAGACGTGATCCTGAAGTCGGAGATCCCTCACCTGGATGTAGTGCCTTCTCACATTGACCTGGTAGGTTATGAAATCGAAATGATCAACTACCCTAACCGGGAAAGCGTGCTAAAGGGCATACTGGAGCCGGTGAAAGATGAATATGATTTTATCATTATAGATTGCTCTCCTTCGCTGGGCCTGATCACGGTCAACGCGCTGACGGCTGCGGATTCTGTGATTGTTCCGGTACAGACGGAGTTCTTCGCCCTGGAAGGCCTGGGTAAGCTGCTGAATACGGTAAAGATCGTGCAAAGCCGGCTAAATCCTCAGCTGGCGATAGAAGGGATCCTGATGACCATGTATGATGGCCGCCTGCGTTTGTGCAACCAGGTGGTAAGCGAGGTACGCAAACATTTTGACGAGATCGTCTTCAATACGATCATCCACCGGAACACCAAGATCAGCGAGGCTCCCAGCGTAGGGAAGCCTGTGATCCTGTACGATGCGCTGAGTAAGGGTTCTGTCAATTATCTGAACCTGGCAAAGGAGATCCTGCAAAAGAACAATATGACCCGGATCAGGCAGGAAGAGAGAATACTTGAATAAATAACAAAATGAGCACTCCAAATAAAAAAGATAAAGAAGCCCTGGGTAAAGGCATCAGGTCCTTACTGCAAAGCATAGACGCCGACCTTAAGACCACGTCAGGCGACCTGAAGCCTTCTGTCGTTGAGACGGTAACCAATATGCTGCGTATCGGGCTTGGTGAGATCGAGACCAATCCCCGGCAGCCCCGTCATGATTTTGATGAGCAGGCCCTGCAGGAGCTGGCGCATTCCATCCGGCTGCATGATATCATCCAGCCGATCACCGTATCAAGGCTGCCAAGCGGCAAATACCGGCTGATCTCGGGCGAACGTCGTCTCCGCGCTGCAAAGCTGGCTGAATTAAAGGACATTCCCGCTTATGTGCGCCAGGCCGATGATCAGCAATTGCTGGAACTGGCCTTGCTGGAAAACCTGCAGCGGGAAGACCTCAATGCAATGGAGATCGCGCTCAGCTATAAGAGGATGATGGAGGAGCTGAACTATACGCAGGAACAGGTGGCCGAGCGGATGGGGAAGGAAAGGAGTACGGTAGCCAATTACATCCGGTTATTGAAGCTGCCACCGGATATCCAGGTAGCGGTGCGGAGCAACCAGCTTTCGATGGGGCATGCCCGTGCGTTGATCAATGTCGACACTGTTGACAAGCAATTATATCTATTCAGCGAGATAAAGGAAAAGGGACTATCCGTACGTCAGACGGAAGAATTGGTGCGCAAGCTGTACAAGGAAGGAGCCAGTCCTTCCGCTGTTAAAAATTCGGTAAAGCCCACGCTGCCGGAGGCTTTCAAAAGAATTGAAGATAACTTAGCGTCCCATTTCAGCACCCGGGTAAAACTCAATCATAATAAAAAAGGAGAAGGCAGCATTTCCATTGAGTATTACTCCCTCCAGGAATTGAACAAATTATTGGACCAATTGGGTGTATCTGTCAACTAAGCATCCAACACATGAAGAGGGTTCGGTACTTATTGGTATTCTCCGGATTTTTGCTCTGCCACCACCTGTGCTGGTGTCAGCAAAAGAACGACACCATCCCTTCCGCCATTAAGGGAAAATCCGTCATCGGGCCCAGAACGGATACCGTGCCCGGTAAAAAGATCACCGGCAGGAAAAAGACCACTTCTCCTTACAAGACCGATAGCCTGGTGAAGAAAAAACACGATCCCCACAAGGCGACCATGTTTGCGCTCTATTTTCCCGGGCTGGGCCAGATCTACAACCGGAAATACTGGAAACTTCCCTTGGTCTACGCGGCTGTAGGTATCCCTGCCTACGAATATTTCAGTAATAAGAGCTGGTACCAGCGCTGCCAGTTTGCACTCGCGGTCATCGTTGGCGCTCAGGCGACCGGTACGCTCAACCAGGACAGCCTCAAAAAGGTCGATCCGCATCTGATAACTTTCGTGGCAAAGGGAGACGATGCTTCCGTCCGAAGTTACCGCAACGAGTATCGCAAAGACCAGGATTATTCCATCCTTTTCTTTCTTCTTTTCTATGGGTTACAAATCGTGGATGCCACGGTGGATGCCCACCTCATGAATTTTGACGTCGGCCCCAACCTAAGCATGCACATTCAGGGAACCCCGGATTCTCCCGCCCTGACCGGGATGCCCTCCGCCAACCTATCCGGGATCGGCCTGGTCTTCGACTTGCATAAGCCCCGCTATAAGTCGATCTCATTACCATAGAAATTAATTTGTAACTTGCGACAAACTTTACGCACACATGAAGATGGCGCTCATTGGTTATGGCAAAATGGGAAAAGCGATCGAAG
>DASYEB010000020.1:0-74319 GCA_036499285.1 Puia sp.
AATCGCTGTCGGCCACGGCTCACTTCTCCTGGAGGGCGAATAATATACAGGCTTATAAGACGCTGACGCATCAGCATATGAATGAGGTGGGGCAATCGTTGCAGCAGTTGGAAGCCGGACGGGCGCCCGAGGCAGAGGGGCGCCAACGGTCCGGCGGAGGGGCCGGCGCGCGTGTCCACTTCACACCCTGGCGCGGTGACTTCACCCGTGGCATCTTTGTCTCTTCGCAACTAAAGATCGGGAAAAGCGCGGAAGAGGTCTTTGCACTTTACGAAGACTTCTATCGCGGTCATCCCTTTACCATTGTCTCGAAAAAACCTATTTCCCTGAAACAGGTCGTCAATACAAACAAGTGTCTGATCCAGCTGGAACAGACAGGGCAGCAGCTGGTGGTGCATTCCGCCCTTGACAATCTGCTCAAAGGAGCCTCGGGGCAGGCTGTTCAGAATATGAACCTGCTCTTTGGATTCGAAGAGACGACCGGTCTGCATCTCAAAGCAAATGCCTTTTAAAAATTTATTTATATGAAACTATTTGATGTTTATCCTCTGAATGATATTACGATTGTCAAGGCAAAGGGCTCCTATGTCTGGGATCAGGAAGGACAACAATATCTTGACCTCTATGGCGGGCATGCCGTCATTTCCATCGGTCATACCCATCCGCACTATGTGAAACGCGTCACCGATCAGCTCAATAAAGTAGGCTTCTATTCCAACTCGATCCATATTCCTTTACAGGAGGAGCTGGCTGATAAGCTGGGGAAGATCTCCGGCAAGCCGGACTATCAGCTCTTCCTTTGTAATTCCGGAGCCGAAGCGAATGAGAACGCCCTTAAGCTGGCTTCCTTCCACAACGGGCGGAAAAAGGTCATCGCCTTCTCGAAATCCTTTCATGGCAGGACTTCCCTGGCAGTGGCAGCGACGGACAACCCCGCCATCGTAGCCCCGGTAAACCAGACGGACAATGTCATCTTCCTGCCCTTCAATGACGAAGCGGCTCTCGAAGAATGTTTCAATACCCAGGGGGACCAGATCTCTTCTGTCATCGTGGAAGCTATCCAGGGTGTCGGCGGGATCCGTGAAGCTTCGGCTTCCTTCCTGCAGACGATAAGCAGTCTTTGCAAGAAACACGATACCGTCTTTATCGCGGACAGCGTTCAGGACGGTTATGGCCGGAGCGGGAAATTCTTCTCGCATGACCATGCCGGTGTGGATGCCGACATCTATACCATGGCAAAGGGTATGGGCAATGGCTTCCCTGTAGCGGGCATCATCATTGCGCCACATCTGCAACCCAAATACGGGATGCTGGGTACTACTTTTGGCGGCAATCACCTGGCCTGCGCTGCGGCCCTTGCTGTCCTGGAAGTGATCGAACAGGAAAATCTTATCGCCAATGCCGCCGAGACCGGCAGCTATATAATGACTCAGCTAAAAAAGATCAGGCAGCTGCAGAAAGTGCGGGGTAAGGGTCTGATGATCGGTTTTGATCTGCCCGACAACCTGAAGGACCTGAGGAAGAACCTGCTTTTTGAACAGCGGATCTTCACCGGCGAAGCAAAGCCCAATACGATACGGCTCCTGCCTTCCCTCTCGCTGCGGAAGAAGGACGCGGACGAATTTCTGGACGCCTTACAGGAAGAGATCCATATGATTGAATCAGCTCCCAAAGTGGCAAAGTAACACCGATAAGCCCTGGCCCCGGTATGCGGGTCGCCGGGTGTACAAGCTATAACAATCAAATGATGAAAAATTTTATTTCCGCTCACGATGTAAAAGACATCGACAACCTGGTAAAATCGGCCCTTGCTTATAAGGCCGATCCTTTTAAAGACAAAAGCCTGGGCACGAACAAGCGCGTCGGGATGTTGTTCCTTAACCCCAGTATGCGTACCCGTCTTTCGACGCAGATCGCCGCCCAGAACCTGGGTGCCGAACCCATCGTCTTTAATGTCGACAAGGAAGGCTGGGCGCTGGAATTTGAAGAGGAAGCCATTATGAGCGGAAATAAGGTGGAGCATGTAAAGGACGCCGCCCCCATCATGGGCAATTATTTTGATGTCCTTTGTATCCGGACCTTCCCTTCGCTGAAGAATAAGGAAGAGGATTATAGTGAGCTTTATATCAATCAATTCATTAAATATTCGGGGATCCCCGTAGTGAGTCTGGAAAGCGGGACGCTGCATCCTTTGCAGAGTTTGACGGATATTATCACGATTAATGAGGTGTTAGGCGCCAAACCCATCCCTAAAAAGCCAAAGATCGTGCTGACCTGGGCGCCGCATGTAAAGGCCCTGCCACAGGCGGTGGCCAATAGCTTCTCCCAATGGGTCAATGCCTGGGGAAAAGCGGACTTCGTCATTACTCATCCCGAAGACTACGAATTAGACCCTAAATTTACAAAAGGGGCAACGATCACACACAACCAGGATGAAGCCCTGCAGGACGCGGATTTTGTCTATGTGAAGAACTGGAGTACGTACAACGACTACGGAAAAATTTATACCAACGACCCCGAATGGATGCTGACCAGTGAAAAGCTGCAACTGACGAACCAGGCGAAAGTCATGCACTGTCTGCCGGTACGCCGTAATGTAGAGTTGAGTGACGAGATCCTGGACGGTCCCAACAGCATTGTGACACAGGAAGCGTCGAACCGGGTCTGGGCGGCGCAGGCGGTGCTCGCGGAGATATTGCGGGGAAAGGGATAAATGCAATGCGACGGGGTGATGGTGCGGGGTAAAAAAATAGACTATGCAACTTTCGATCATAAAAATAGGCGGCAATATCATCGACGACGAGGTCAGGCTTGCCGCCTTTTTGGACAATTTTGCGGCGGTGCCGGGTAAAAAGATCCTGGTGCATGGCGGTGGCAAGCTGGCCACCAAGGTTGCGGAAGGTCTCGGCATCCGGCAGCAGATGGTCGACGGGCGCCGGATCACGGACGCCGAAACGCTGAAGATCGTCACGATGGTCTATGCCGGCACCATCAATAAGAACATCGTCGCGCAGCTGCAAGCCCGCGGTTGTCCCGCCATCGGTCTTACCGGCGCAGACGGGAATGCCATCCTCTCTCACAAACGAACCAACGCCAGTATCGAATATGGATATGTCGGCGATGTCGATGTCATCAATACCAGCCTGCTCACCAGCCTGCTTCTCCTGGACAAGACGCTGATCTTCGCTCCCATCACCCATGACGGGAAGGGACAGCTGCTGAACACGAATGCCGACACCATCGCACAGGAGCTGGCCCGCGGCCTCAGCGCACCGCCGATGCCCAAAGCAGTCGATGCAACGCCCACCTTCGAAGTGAGCCTGATCTACTCTTTTGAAAAAAGCGGGGTGCTGCTGAACGCAGAAGACGAGACATCGGTGATCGGTCGTATCAACCCTTCTTATTATGAGGAGTTGAAAGCCAGCGGAGCCATCTTTGCCGGCATGATCCCAAAACTTGACAACGCCTTTGCTGCACTACGCAGCGGAGTGGCCAGGGTCATCATCGGCAGGGCGGAAGAATTGCCACAGCTGCTGACCGGCTCGTCAGGAACAACCATAAGACATGAGTAAAGACAAGATCCAAATACTACAAACCGAAGCCACCGATCTCCTGAAAAGACTGATCGCCACGCCTTCCTTCAGTAAAGAAGAAGACAAGACGGCGGATATCATCGCAGAATGGCTGACGGGAAAAAACATCAGCGCAAGCCGTCAACAAAATAATATCTGGGCGAAGAACAAACACTTTGATCCCAAAAAGCCCACGATCCTGCTCAATTCTCATCACGACACCGTAAAGCCCAATAAAGCCTATACGCTCGACCCATTCCAGCCTGTGGAGAAAGATGGAAAGCTTTTTGGGCTGGGCAGCAATGATGCCGGCGGATGCCTCGTTTCACTTATCGCCACTTTTCTTTACTTCTACGAAGCGGAAGGGCTATCGCACAATCTTATGCTGGCAACGACGGCTGAAGAAGAGATCTCGGGCCAGAACGGGATCGAGCTGCTGTTGCCTGTCATTGGTAAAATAGACTGGGCTATCGTAGGCGAGCCAACGAAAATGCAGCTGGCTGTCGCAGAGAAAGGCTTGCTGGTACTGGATTGTATCAGCTATGGCAAGGCGGGGCACGCCGCCCGTGAAGAAGGCGACAATGCCATTTATAAAGCCCTGGCCGACATCGAATGGTTCCGGTCCTATCCTGCGCCAAAGGTTTCCAATCTCCTGGGGCCGGTGAAGATGAGCGTCACTGTCATCGACACGGACAACCGTGCGCATAATGTCGTGCCTTCGCAATGTCACTTTGTGGTAGATGTAAGGGTAAACGAACTATACACATTCGAGGAGCTGCTGGGTATCATAAAAGAAAACGTCGGCTGCGAGGTCACTCCGAGGAGCCTGAGGATGCGCAGCTCGTCTATCTCTCCAAATCACCCCATCGTGCTGTCGGGGCTGGAACTGGGCCGGACCTGTTATGGAAGCCCTACTACATCGGATAAGGCGCTGATGCCGTTCCCCGCACTTAAGACGGGACCCGGTGATTCGGCGAGGAGTCATACCGCGGATGAATATATTTTCTTAGAAGAGATCGGACAGGGGATACAGGGATATATCGATCTGTTGAAGCCGGTTCTGGCGCCGCCGCCTGCGGTCACAAAGGTTAAAGAGTATATTGATTAAGAAGCGCCGCGCTCCGCGCGGGCAATAAAGCATCAACTATGAGCGGTAACAAACTTTGGAGTAAGGAAAACACCAGTACCTCGGCCCTGATCGAGACTTTTACCGTGGGGCGTGACAAGGAATTTGATGTGCTGCTGGCCGAATACGACGTGCTGGGTTCGCTGGCACATACGGAGATGCTCGCTTCCGTAGGCCTGCTCAGCAAGGAAGACCTGAAGCTTGTTCATGCCGGGCTTAACGATATCCTGGCCGAGATCCGCGCCGGATCCTTTGTGATTGAAAAAGACATAGAGGATGTTCACTCCCAGGTGGAATATCTGCTTACCAGCCGCATCGGGGAAGCCGGCAAAAAGATCCACAGCGGCCGTAGCCGTAATGACCAGGTTGCGGTGGACGTCAAGCTCTATCTGCGGGCCCAGGTGCTGATGCTGAAGGACGAAGTAAAAGAACTATTCGACCTGCTGATAAAACTCAGCGAACAATACAAAGACAAGCTGTTACCGGGTTATACGCATCTGCAGATCGCGATGCCTTCCTCCTTTGGATTGTGGTTTGGCGCCTATGCCGAAAGTCTCATCGATGACCTGGAAGTGCTGGCTGCCGCGTGGCAGGTGACCAACAAAAATCCCCTGGGCAGCGGCGCGGGTTATGGCTCGTCCTTTCCCCTGAACAGGGAGATGACGACTCAGCTGTTACATTTCCGCACGCTGAACTACAACTCCGTATATGCGCAGATGACCCGCGGCAAAACGGAAAAGATCGTCGCAATGGGTCTGTCCACAATAGCCGCCACGCTGAGCAAGCTGGCCATGGACTGCTGTCTGTACATCAACCAAAACTTTGGCTTTATCTCCTTCCCCTCCGAATTTACAACGGGCAGCAGCATCATGCCTCATAAAAAGAATCCCGACGTCTTCGAGCTGATACGCGCCAAATGCAACCGGATCCAGTCGACGCCAAACGAGCTGACCCTTTTGATCAATAACCTGCCGTCCGGATATCATCGCGATCTGCAGCTGACAAAAGAGATCCTTTTTCCCGCGATAGAAGAAGGCAAGGCCTGTCTGCAGATGATGCGGCTGATGCTGTCGAATATCCAGGTCAGGGATGAGATCCTGAAAGACGAGAAATACAAATACCTATTTAGCGTGGAGGCCGTGAATGAGCTGGTGAACAAGGGCGTGTCATTCCGGGATGCATACAAACAGGTCGGCAACCAGATCGACAAGGGTGAATTCCACTTCGACTACAGACAGCTGCATCATACGCACGAAGGAAGCATTGGAAATCTGTCCAACGATCACATCGCCGCCGAGATGGGAAAGGTGTTGCAGAAATTTGTGTAAAACGGGGATTACCGATGCGCAGGTCGCGCGGCGATACCGTTGCCGGAGCCCGTTTTGTTAAAGATGTTAAAGAGATGAAATCTACATTAAATCCCTGCAAATGTATGACTCAATTCCCTGAAAGAAGCTGAACTTCGGGGAAGCCGAATCAAATGCAGATCTATGGAGCCAAATCCTTTAGCAGGCAGCCTGCCCGACCCTTCGACACTTATCGACATACCCGCTGTTGTCACCGCCTATTATACAGGAGTGCCGGACCCTTCCATACCCGAACAGCGTATCGCATTCGGCACTTCGGGTCATCGCGGATCATCCCTCAAAAATTCATTTAACGAATCACATATCCTGGCCATCACCCAGGCCATCTGTCTTTACCGGAAACAGAAGGGTATCAACGGTCCCCTGTTCATCGGCATGGACACACATGCCCTGTCCACGCCCGCTCAGGCTACGGCGCTGGAAGTGCTTGCCGCCAATGGTGTGGAAGTGATGGTCGCCACCGGAACACCCTATACACCTACGCCGGCAGTCTCGCTTGCCATCCTTCAGTACAATAAGGGCCGGACAACCGGGCTCGCGGATGGCATCATCATCACGCCTTCCCACAACCCTCCTGATGATGGCGGATTCAAATACAATCCGCCCAATGGGGGACCTGCTGAACCCGGCATCACGCAATGGGTCGAGAAGACCGCTAACGGCTTCCTCGAAAGCGCAGGAGCGGGCGGGGTCACAAAGAACATCCAGCGGATGCCCTATGAAAGGGCCATAAAGGCGGCCACGACACATCGCTACGACTATCTGAATGCCTACGTCAACGACCTGGGTAATGTGCTGGATATGGAAGCGATAAGCGGCAGTACGATCCGGATGGGAGTAGACCCGCTGGGTGGGGCCGGGGTGCATTACTGGGGACCCATCGCGGAAAAATACGGGCTGAAAAACCTTAGCATTCTGAATACGACCGTAGACCCCACTTTCCGGTTCATGACTCTCGATCATGACGGGAAGATCAGGATGGACCCTTCTTCGCCCTATGCCATGAAAAGTCTTATCGACCGGAGGAATCAGTTTGATATCGCCTTTGCCTGTGACACAGATCACGACCGTCATGGCATCGTCACCCGTAATGCGGGTCTGCTTCCTCCTAACCATTATCTCTGTGTAATGATCTACTATCTGTTCCAAAACAGACCGGGCTGGCCGGAAAAGGCGGCGGTTGGAAAGACAGTGGTCAGCAGCCAGATGATCGACCGGATAGCGGCCGTGGTGGGTCGGCCGCTCTATGAAGTACCTGTCGGCTTCAAATGGTTTGTGGATGGTCTGCAGAATGGCAGCCTCGGTTTTGTGGGAGAGGAAAGTGCGGGCGCCGCCTTTCTTCGTCGCGACGGGACGGTGTGGACGACCGACAAGGATGGTTTTATTCCAGCCTTGCTTTCGGCCGAGATGATGGTAAAGAAGGGTTGTGACCCGGGCGAATTTTACCAGGACCTTACCATACAGTTTGGCCAGCCCGTCTATGACCGTATTGACGCAAGCGCGACTATCGAACAAAAAAAGAAGCTGGGAGCGCTGTCACCGGAGCAGATCACTCAGAAGGAACTGGCAGGAGAGCCGATAAAAAACATGCTCACCAATGCTCCGGGGAATGGAGCCGCTATCGGTGGCTTAAAAGTCTCTACCGACAATGGCTGGTTTGCGGCGAGGCCATCCGGAACAGAAAATGTCTACAAGATCTACGCGGAAAGTTTTCTCAGCAACAAGCATTTAACACGCATCCTTGGAGAGGCCCAGTCGATAGTCGACAAGGCGATCGGGAAATAAAAATATTTTATAAAGACAAACTACCGGTTATGAACATTGTCAAAAAACATTATGGCAATATAACCTGCAGTCCGCAGGTGATGGAGATAGACGGGTTCGATTCGCTGGCCAGCCTGGCGCTGGACATGCGCTGGTCGTGGAATCATACGGCTGATGAGCTGTGGCAGCAGCTGGACCCGGCTTTGTGGGAGCAGAGCCACAATCCATGGCTGATCTTACAAACAGTGTCGGGGGACCAATTGCAGCGACAGCTGTCTTCCCCATCCTTCCGTGAAAAGCTCAATTCGCTGGTTCGCGCACAGGAGGAGGAAGATGCGGAGGCCTCGTGGCTCAAAAAGACTCACCCTGATGCCGCATTGAAAACGGTGGCCTATTTCAGCATGGAATTTATGCTCAGCGAGGCGCTGCCCATCTATGTTGGCGGTCTTGGCAATGTGGCCGGTGATCAGCTGAAATCCGCCAGCGACCTCGGCATACCGGTTGTCGGTATCGGCCTGCTCTATCAGCGAGGGTACTTCCGTCAATATATCGACGAATATGGAAATCAACAGGCTTATAAGCCGTATAACGATCCCGGTCAGCTGCCGATAATGCCTTTACGTATGGCTAATGGGGAATGGCTGCGGGTGGAGATCCCGCTGCGTGGCCGGCCGCTGTGGCTAAGGGCCTGGGAGGTAAAGGTGGGCCGGGTAAAACTGTATCTGCTTGACACCAATGACACGGCCAATTTGCCCGAACACCGGGAGATCAGCGGCGAGACATATGGCGGTGGATCGGAAATGCGGATCATGCAGGAGATAGTGCTGGGCATCGGCGGATGGCGGCTGCTGGAACAGTTAGGCATCACTCCCGAGGTCTGTCATCTGAATGAAGGTCATGCGGCCTTTGCGGTGCTGGAACGTGCGAGAAGCTATATGTTAAAGACAGGAGAAAGCTTCGAGGTAGCGCTGGCGGTCACAAGGGCCGGCAATCTGTTTACCACGCATACGGCGGTAGCGGCCGGATTTGACCATTTCGATCCGGGTCTTGTGACCTGGTATCTTGGCGAGTATGCGCAGCAACATCTCAAGATCCCGTTGAACGAGCTGCTGGCGTTGGGTCGTCAGGACGCTGCCAATCCTAAAGAAAGCTTTAACATGGCCTATCTTGCCGTACATGGCAGCAAGGGTATCAACGGTGTGAGCAAGCTGCATGGCCAGGTGAGCCGTCATCTGTTCGAATCCCTGTTTCCGCGTTGGCCGACGGAGGAAGTGCCTATCGCGCACGTCACCAATGGCGTCCATATGCCGAGCTGGGAATCAGAAGCCGCCGACAGGCTTTGGACAGACGCCACTATAAAGGATCGCTGGAAGGGTACGACAGAGAGCTTCCAGGAATCCATAGAGAAGCTGACAGATGAGCAGATCTGGAAGATGCGGAATGAAACGCGGGCAAACCTGATCAACTATATCCGGCAGCGATCGGCGGCATTGGTCGCGGCCTATGGCGGATCAGAAGAGGCGGTAGACAAAGCGCATAAACTCTTTGATCCGAATGTGCTGACGATTGGCTTTGCGAGGCGTTTTGTTTCCTATAAGCGGCCCGATCTGTTGCTGGAAGATGCAGTAAGACTGGTACGGCTGCTTACCAATTCCGAACAACCCATACAGCTGGTCATCGCCGGCAAGGCGCCACCCACCGATCTGGGTGGAGTAGACCTAATCAGAAGGTGGATCCAGTTTATCCATAATACCGGTTTATCTGCGCATGTCATCTTTCTCCCGGATTATGATATGCTGCTGGCCTCCCACCTGGTGGGCGGCATGGATGTCTGGCTCAACACTCCACAGCGTCCCTGGGAGGCCAGTGGCACCAGCGGTATGAAGGTGCTGGTCAATGGCGGGCTCAACCTGTCCGAGCTGGACGGCTGGTGGGTCGAGGCGTATAATCCGGAGGTTGGCTGGGCATTGGGAGATGGTCTCGAACATGGATATGATCCGGCGCTTGACAAACAGGAGGCGGAGGCCTTGTTTTCGATACTCGAGCAGCAGGTAGCGCCGGAGTTTTATACCCGTAATGCGGACAATATCCCCGAAGCCTGGATAAAGAAAGTGCGGAAGAGCATGGCGAGTCTGACGCCGTATTTCTCTTCGAATCGCACGGTGCGGGAATATGCGGAGAACTATTATTTACCTGCGGCAGACGGATATCTTGCGCGGGCGGCTTATAATAGCGCAGGCGGGAAAAGGGTTGTACAGTGGGTGGGGGATATCGATCGTTTGTGGGGCGAGATCCATTTTGGGCAAAGCAAGGTGACAACGGGGAATGACCGTTATGTGATAGAGGCGGATGTTTATTTGGGTACCGTAGATGCGGCTTTGGTAAAGGCTGAGGTGGTGGCAGCGGCGCTGCCGGGGGGTGAGCTTTTCAGATTAGAGATGACGGCACTGTCGGCGCCGCAGGATGGATGGGTGAAGTATAGTGCGACGGTGGATGCGGCGCGGCCGGCAGCCGATTTTACGGCGAGGATCGTGCCGAGGGGCGGGGAAGTGGTGGTGCCGCTGGAGTATAATAAAATATTATGGCAGCATTAGGTCTTTGCGGCGGCTTACCTTAGTTGTGTTGTATCGACCCTTGTCGGGGTGTCTTTTCCTTCGACGATGGTTTTCGAGCTGATGGCAATGGACCTGATTATGGCTGCCATATTTTTCATGTCCAGGTGATCGATGTCGTCGTCGAGGGTATGATAATGTTTGTCAACGTCGATCTCGAACGTAGAGATCGTATGGGCCGGAACACCCTGGCGCGCCAGGGAGGCGTTGTCCGAACGATAGAACAGCTGCTGGTCGGGATAGGGATCGGGATGAAATGTAAATCCGCTGCCGGCCAGGTTCTTCTCCAGGATCTTTGCCATATCGCTTCTCTCATACCCGGTAATAAAGGCCGAATTGGGTCCCCATTTACTGGCGGTGCCGATCATTTCGATATTAAACATCGCCATGACCGTTGCAGGATCGAACTGACTGGAAAAATACTGCGAGCCGTACTCGCCGATCTCTTCTGCTGTAAAGGCTGCGAAGACAAGGGTCCGCTCATTCGTCCGTGTCCGGGCGAAATAATTGGCGAGCATGATCACAGCAGTAGTACCGCTGGCGTCGTCGTTCGCGCCATTATAAACGGAGTCGCCTTTGTCATTGGGTTTTGTAATTCCAAGATGGTCATAGTGACCGGAGAAGATGACATATTCGTTCTTCCTGCTCCTTCCGGGAAGGATGCCAACCACATTGGCCAGCCTGGACTCGGTGACTTCCTGGTCTGCAGTGATGGAATAGCTTGCCGGGTTGGCAGACGTCAGCAAAAAGATGACATTGTTATCAGACTTGAATTGCTGGCGTCCGAAATTACCCAGACGGGCAAACTGTTTGGTAAAAGACGTATCTATCAGCACCAGGTAATTCTTCTTTGCGTGTATATAATGCATAGCCTCCACGAAAACACTGGAACCGGCTTTGATAAAGACTTTTTCATAACCGCTATGATCGTCTATTTGTATGTGAGCCGCATTGCTGACAACAGCAATCCCGGATGAAGATGCCAGCGACTGGCCGTCGAGCGTGGCGGAAGCAGAAGTCAGCTTTGTGCGGAACATGGAAAAAGGCTGGCGGTAGCTTTTGCCGCCGTTGAGTGGCTGAAGACCGGCCGTATGAAACTGCCTTTCGATGTAGTCGGCGGCTTTTTCGATGCCGGGCTTGAAGGTTTGTCGTCCCTGCATATCGTCGGCGGACAGGGTACGTTCGATCTTTTCTACAGCGTCAGGATTAATGATATGGTCGATGACCTGTGCGGAAAGGCCGGTGGCGGCAAGCATCAGAACGGCGGTAACAGTTAGTATTCTCATGGTGTAGTTATAGGCTCATCATTTCTTTGAACTTTACCGTTTGACGACGGCTGACCTCGATCTTTTCTCCGCCTTTCATTTCCAGCAGCAGTCCACCGTTAAAATAGGGCTCGATCTTTTCGATGAGCCGGAGGTTGACGATATGTTTGCGATTGGCCCGGAAGAAGACCTTTTCGTCCAGTCTTTCTTCGAGGGCGTTGAGTGATTTCAGGATCAATGGCTTATTGGGACCGAAATAGACCTTTGCATAGTTGCCGACGCTTTCGAACAACCGGATATCCGACAATTTTACAAACCAGCAGCGTTCGCCATCTTTTACAAAGACCTGGTCGTGTTCGTTGAGAATGCTTCTATTGACGGAAATATTGTGATCGGAGATCGGGTCTTTGTCTTCTTCGACCTGCAGCTTCTGCAGGGCATCTGCAAGGCGTTTGGGCTCGACGGGTTTTAGCAGATAGTCCAGGGCGTTGACCTCAAAGGCCTTGAGGGCATATTCGTCGTAGGCGGTGGTAAAAATTACATTGGGAGCCCGCTCCAATTCGGCGAGCATGTCGAAACCTGTCTTACCTGGCATTTGTATATCGAGGAAAATCAGATCGGGGTTGAGGCTGTCGATCTTTTCTACGCCTTCTGCTGCGTTGGCGGCTTCTGCGATGACTTCGATCTCGGGGAAGTCCAGCAATAATTTTTTGAGTTCGTTCCTGGCAAGGCGTTCGTCGTCGATGATAACAGCTCTGATCATGATGGTAAAACTTTTATTATTTGGTCAGGTCGACAGGGATCATGACCCTGGCTTCCACCGTATTACCATTCACTTCCCGGATGTCAAAGTTCGCTTTTTGACCGAAAAGGATCTGTAACCGATTGTGGGTGCTAGCCAGTCCGAACCCGTCTTTATTTCTGTTGCCGTTGAGGCGGCCGGTATTGAGGATGATCAGCTCGTGGTAATCGTCTTTGAAATCGGAGATGATCTTTACTTTCCCGCCGTCTACCTGGCGGCTGATGCCGTGCTTGATGGCGTTTTCCACCAGCGTTTGCAGCATCATCGGAGGGATAGGCTGGTCCAGCGTGTCTTCATCGATCTCGTACTCCACCTGCAGACGGTCTTCAAACCGGATATGCTCGAGGGCAAGATAATCTTTTACGATGTTGAGTTCTTTTTCAAAGGTAACTGTTTCCAGCTTTTCGGCCTGCATGCTGCTGCGCAGGATATTGCTCAGCTCGGTGACTGCGGTACGTGCGCGGACGGGGTTCTCGTCGATAAGGGCCCGGATGCTGTTCAACGCATTGAAAATGAAATGCGGATTAATATGAGCCTTGATCGTTTTCAGCTCCAGTTCTTTTACCAGGGCTTCCAGCTTCAGGGTATCCAGCTGCTGTTTGCTGTATTTGTCGATATAGTGATACACGTAATAGATCAGGGTCCAGGGTATGACCATCAGGCCATATTCGGCCATCATAGGCACCATCCGGCCGGTGAAGCTGGAGTTTTTCAGGGTGGAACCGACGCCGAGGGCGTCGCCGAGCAACATCCGGATGAGGCTGCCGCCGATACAGGTAAGAAAGATGCCGAGCAGGAACTTGGGCAGCGCCTTTTCCACCGGCAGCTGGATCCAGCCCCAGTTGCGGATGACTTCCCGGAGGACATGCGTGGCTATGAGACCGGAGATAGCAACGATCAGCGTATTATAGATGAGTTGATCTGTGATGCGCTGCTCGAAAGAGGTAAATGCAGCCAATACAAGGACCAGAACCAAAAAAGACCAGCCACCAATCTGACACCACCAGTAATATTTACTTCCCTTTTTTGGCATAATTATGTTTGAATTGGCCAAATCTAGGGTTTTCCCCCTGCCCCTACTGCGTATTTTGTACTAATGGCTAAATTAAGCTGGCCATCGGTCCGGTATTATAGACGAATCGCCGGGGGGCGGTGAGTGGGGGGTGTGGGGACGAGGCCCTGGGGTTGGGGCAAATGGGTGATTGGCGGGGCGCGGCGGGGCTTGCGGGTTCGCTATAAAACAGTAATTTTACCGGATGGAAATTACCCCGGGACCACTATTGCAAACGGTCAATTCTCCTGAAGACCTTAAGAAGTTAAGCAGGGAGCAATTACACCAGGTATGTGATGAGCTTCGTCAATATATCATTGATACGGTAAGTGTGCATGGCGGTCATTTTGCGGCGAGCCTTGGTGTAGTCGAGCTGACGGTAGCCCTGCACTACGTTTTTAATACGCCGTATGACCAGCTGGTTTGGGACGTAGGTCACCAGGCTTATGGTCATAAGATCCTTACCGGTCGCCGCGATCAGTTTGCGACCAATCGTAAATATAATGGCCTGAGCGGATTCCCTAAACGGGGTGAGAGCGAATATGATACTTTCGGGGTAGGCCACTCCTCCACTTCCATCAGCGCCGCACTGGGTATGGCGATGGCGGCCAAATACAAAGGTGAGACAGACCGCAGGGCCGTGGCCATCATCGGCGACGGAGCCATGACCGCCGGGCTTGCCTTTGAAGGCATGAACCACGCCGGGGTAGCGGATACGGACATGCTCATCGTCCTGAATGACAACTGTATGAGCATCGACCCCAATGTCGGCGCCCTGAAGGAGTACCTTACGGATATCAGCACTTCCAAGACCTATAACAAGCTGAAGGACGATATCTGGAAGGCCCTTGGTAAATTACCCGGAAGCACGTTCAGCCGGGAGATGGCCAGCAAGATCGAACATAGCATCAAGGGTTTTGTCAGCCGCAGCAGCAACCTGTTCGAATCATTGAACCTGCGCTATTTCGGTCCGATCGACGGTCACAACATCACCAAGCTGGTCGATACCTTAAACGATCTTCAGCAGATCCCCGGTCCCAAGCTATTGCATATCGTAACAGTGAAGGGCAAAGGTTATGCCCTGGCCGAAAAAGATCAGACCAAGTGGCATGCACCCGGCCTGTTCGACAAAATTACCGGCGAGATCTATAAAAAACAGTACTCTTCCCCCCAGCCGCCAAAATACCAGGATGTCTTTGGACATACGCTGATAGAGCTGGCCGAAAAGAACCCAAAGATCTTTGGCGTTACGCCGGCTATGCCCAGCGGCTCTTCCCTGAAGTTCATGATGGACAAGATGCCCGACCGGGCTTTTGACGTCGGCATTTGCGAACAACATGCGGTGACCCTGTCGGCCGGTATGGCGACGCAGGGTATGCGGGTGTTCTGTAATATCTATTCTTCCTTTATGCAAAGGGCATATGACCAGGTTATCCATGATGTAGCCATTCAGCAGCTGCCGGTGGTCTTCTGTCTCGACAGGGCCGGACTGGTCGGTGAAGACGGAGCTACTCATCATGGCGCCTATGACATTCCCTTTATGCGCTGTATCCCCAACATGATCATCAGCTCCCCGATGAATGAAAGCGAGCTGCGTAATCTGTTGTATACCGCTCAGCTTGACAGCAATCAACATCCCTTTGTTATCCGCTATCCCCGTGGGCAGGGTGTGATGCCCGAATGGCGGACACCGCTACAGGAGATCCCTGTCGGCAAGGGCCGGAAAATAAAAGACGGGAAAGACATTGCCATTCTTTCACTGGGACATCCCGGCAATTTTGTTACGACAGCTATTCGCGAGCTTCGGGCGGATGGGCTGGACCCGGCGCATTTTGACATGCGTTTTGTCAAACCTCTTGACGAAGAGATGCTGCATACTGTCTTCAGCCGTTTCGACCGGATCCTCACGGTAGAGGACGGGACGGTAGTGGGTGGATTTGGTTCGGCCATTCTCGAATTCCAGGCGGCGCACGGGTATCAGGCGACGGTGCGGATAATGGGCATCCCGGACAGGATCGTCGAACATGGCACCCCGAAGGAACTGATCCACGAATGCGGTTATGATGCGCCGGCGATAGCCTCGGCGGTACGGGATATGCTGAAGGACAAGGTGAAGGTGAATCAGCTGCTGGGGTAAATTTAGAAATCTTTAACAGTGATGGCCGTGCTAACGGTGTGGAAAAGGAGTTTTTCTTTATCTCCTTTTCGAACCAAACGCCTTTTATGAGCTGGCTTCGTCGTATCGTCCTTTCTCTTGGGATCCTGTCGGTTGTGACCATTGCCGCAGCCGGTCACTATTATTACAAAGGTTTTTACCGGCCGCTGCACCGGCGGGGGGCCGCGGGGTCGATGGCGGCTTCAGGGGCGGCAGAGGTTTCTCCCAACGAGCTGTATCGGCTAAGCGCAAAAGCTGCGGTGCAAAAAGTATTCCTTCAAAAACATGGCTATAATACCGGGCCTTGTTTCCTGGTAGACATGCGGCTTCCGTCGGGCAAGAACAGGTTTTTTGTCTACGACCTCCGGAAGGATTCTATCGTGCTGGCGGGGCTGGTCGCTCATGGAGCAGGCGCCGCGAATTTCAGCGCTACTCCTTCTTTTTCCAATATAAGCGGCAGTGGATGTACGTCACTGGGAAAGTATCGTATCGGGTATCCTTACCAGGGGCAGTTCGGCCGGGCTTACAAACTTTATGGGCTTGATGCGACCAATGACCAGGCGTTTGCGCGCAATGTGGTGCTGCATTCTTTTACCCGTGTGCCGGAAGGTGAGACTTATCCTTATCCGATCTGTAATAGTCTGGGTTGTGCGATGGTGGCTCCAGGTTTTTTGCAGAAGCTGCAGCCGCTGATCGATCGATCGGGGAAGCCGGTGTTGTTGTGGATCTTTGATTAGCGGAAATGCGCGGGAGTGGGCTGAGCGCCGCTAGGCAAACATAGGCACTTCGATCGCCAGCACATTTGCGGCAAGGTCATCGGTTTTAAGAGTGGCGCTATCCATTTCCGAGAGGCCGATGCCGTCCCTTGGCTGGAGGCGGTAGCCGTCTACCTCCAGGCTGCCTTCGAGCAGGAAGATATAGACTCCGTTGCCGGGAAAGGCCGGGGTATAGGTCAGTGTTTTACCGGCGCTGAGGTGGGTCAGGGCCAGGCGGGCGTCCTGGTTGATCCAGAGGGCATGGTCTTCCGCCCTGGGGCTGACGACGATCTGCCATTGGTCTTTGCGGCCTTCGGGGTAAAAGGTCCTTTGATCGTGCCGGGGTTTGATACCGGTCTGTTTTGGGAAGATCCAGATCTGGAGGATGTTGACGGCATCGTAGTGGGAGGCATTGTATTCAGAATGACTGATACCGCTGCCGGCGCTCATGATCTGGACGTCATTGGTATAGATAAAGCCTTCGGTGCCGGTGCTGTCTTTATGTGTAAGTGCTCCTTTGAGGGGGATGGAGATGATCTCCATATTTTCATGGGGGTGGTTGTCGAATCCGCCGCCGCCGACGACTATATCGTCATTCAATACCCGCAATGCTCCGAAGTGTACTTTTTCTCTATCATGCCAATTCCCGAAACTAAAGGAATGGCGGCTGTCGAGCCATCCGAAATTAACATGGCCTCTTTCCGAGGCAGGATAATATTTATTGGTCATAAAAAACCGTTTAGCCGAGCCATCAATTTGCCGAAGCGTCCAGAAAACCCGGGAACAGACCGCCCTGATTGTTGGGTTTGATGCCATCAGCGGGTCTGTCGCCATCATTATCAGGACCATTGTTCTCATCGCCGAATAAGCTCACATCAAAGGGGTCTTCCGGTTTCTCTTCATTATATTCCACGATAAAGTTGTTGCGTCCTTCTCCCATGAGGATATTCATATAGTTCAGCTGAACCAGTTCCAGCATGGAGAGGAACAGAAAAATGGCCTGTAGTCTGTCCTGGCATATTTCGAAGATCTTTTCGAAGGACATCGTACGTTGCTGCCGGACAGCGGTCAGGATATGTTTCCTGCTGCTTTCCATCGTATAGTTGTATTGAACTACGGTATGGACGGGTTTATTCTGCCGTTGCTGAATACGCAGCATGAGCTTCTCGAAGGTCTTCATCAGCTTGAACAGGGTAATCGCCTGTATCTCTGTTCCTTCGCCGGCTTCTTCGCCGATATGTGACAATTCTTTCTGAAGGTTACCTCTTCTCACCATGAGGTGGCGGATGGCTTCCATCTCGGCGAGGGTGGCGGCAGCTTCCTTATAGCGTTTGTATTCGAGGAGCTTGTCGATCAGCTCCTGGCGGGGATCGATCTCATTACCCTGTTCGTCGATCTCCTTGCGGGGGAGGAGCATTTTGGCCTTGATGCGCATGAGGGTGCTGACGAAGAGGATAAATTCGCTGGACAATTCGATATTCAGGCTTGACTCGCCATGGATATAGTTGAGGAAGTCCTGGATGATCCGATGAATGGGTATATTATAAATATCTAATTCGTCTCTTTCGATAAAGAAGAGGAGCAGGTCGAAAGGGCCTTCGAATTGAGGTAATTTGATCTGGTACGTTGTGGTATTGGTCATAACCCAACGAAAATACCTTAAATTATGTGGAAGGGGCGCCGCTGAAGGCGCCCCGTTTTTCACAAGTTGCTCACGATCTATATTAATTCGTAGGCGTGGTTTTTACGCCAGACCTCGTTTTATTCTTAAACTGATAGGCCAGTCCGATGCCAATGATCTCCTGGAGCTGCAGGGCAGGTCCGCCGACAGACCCGTCGCTTTTGACGGATTTTATATCATTGTCATAGATCAGGGTCACCGAGAGGTTCATGCTGATAAGCCTCGTCACTTTTACGGCCAGTATATTGGTCATATAAAGGGTAACATCCTGGGGATGGCGCAGGTAGTCGGAGAAAAGGTCCAGTCTACCAACATATGAAGCGGTCTTGCTAATATTAGTCTTGTAATTGATAGAGGCAAAGGAACCCAGCTGGAAGCGGGAATGTTTGCCGGAGTCTACGCCAAAGGCGGCGACGGATGCAAGGGAGTCATTATTGACGACAACCTCACGGGCAGTGATAGGGGAGAGAAAAAGGGAAAAATTATCATTTGGCTTATAATCCATCCCTAATGACAGGAGGAAATAGGCCGGAGCCAGGAAATTGGATGTTAGAATTTTTGTATCCTGATCCGGGTAGTTGTATCCTTTTGTAAACTGGCTTCTGAAGTTGAACAGAGCGCTGAGGTACCATTTTTTCCCCACGTCATATCCATATTTGGATACGATGTCCATACGGTCGTCGGTCTTGCGTGCTCCCAGGCTCGTCGTTTGGGCAAAGCCGTAGGCAAGGGTCAGGTTGTTGTCCCAGGAGCGGCGGCCGTCTGCGTAGAAAGCATAAAGGCTCAGCAAGGTCGATAAGGAGAGCGCGGATTTGTCGCCGCCTGCCGACCAGTTGCTCAGCGCGGCCTGGTTGAAGGTCAGGTTATAGAGCCCTCCTGTTTTCCAGGTCTGTTTTGTCGTATCGTTCGGATCCTTTGTGATCGTCGCGCTGTTGGTTGCGTCTCTCAGTGCCTGGATCTGGGCATGTAATACGGAAGTGGAGGCTGTCCCCAGCGTGAGGAGGACAAGGATAAGCATCTTCTTTGAATTCTTCATAACTCGTCAGTTTTATTGTCAAAATCTTTTATTGCACTTCGTGCAATTGATATCAAATAAGTTGCCAGAAGGCCTGGCAACTTATTATTTTTTTTATTTTATAGGGCCGGAGCTCTCTACAGGTCTTTTCTTCAATTCATCGCGGATCTCGGTCAGTAATGTTTCCGTAGCAGAAGGCGCAGAAGCCGGTGGAACTGTTTTCTTTTCCAGGCTCTTGAACGCCTTTACGATAATAAAGAGAATGAAGGCGATGATCACGAACTTTATGACGGCGGCCAAAAAACTACCATACTTGACCGCCCCCCAGGCAAGCTTATCGATATCCTGTAAGTTTGCGGCTTTCAGTGCCGGTGTCAGCAGAAGGGGCGTAATGATATGCTCAACCAGAGAGGATACGATGGCGCCAAAAGCGGCACCGATAACTACTGCTACGGCAAGGTCGACAACGTTGCCGCGCATAATAAAGTCTTTAAATTCCTTCATCATTCCCATGATAGTTGATTTTAGTTGTGAATAAGCGTGTATTAAGAGATTTTTAGCGAATTCGTCTTCTTCAGTCCCGGGTATTGCATGTTCAATCCTTTCAGTGTATCTCTCACCGTCGTGGCGATGAGGTATTCCTTATACCAGTTCTGGTCGGCGGGTATAACAGTCCAGGGTATGTCATTACAGTTCCGGAAACAGTCTTCGTACATCGTCATATAATCATCCCAGAGCTTTGCTTCCTTATAGTCATCCTCATTGTATTTCCATTGTTTTGTGGGGTTGTGGATCCTTTCGTCCAGCCGCTGCCGTTGTTCTTCGGGCGAGATATGGAGATAGAATTTAAGGATGTGGGTACTGTTGTGCTCAGTAAGCAGCCGTTCGAAGTGATTGATCGCCTTCATCCTCTTATAGGCCGTCTCATCGTCGATCAGTTTGTGTACGCGGGTGATGAGGATATCTTCGTACTGACTGCGATTGAACAGCTGGATGACTCCTTTTGCGGGGGCATGGGCGTGGATACGCCATAAAAAATCGTGAGACAGCTCTTCTGCGGTGGGGGTCTTGAATGATCTTACGAGTACGCCCTGGGGATTTAGCTTGCCGAAGACGTTACGGATGGCGCCATCTTTACCGCTGGCATCCATGCCCTGGACAATGACCAGGACTGCGTGTTTCGACTCGGCGTACAACAAGTTTTGCAGTTCGTCCAACTCTGCCAGCACGCCCACCAATTTATTCTTTGTCTCCCGTTTGTCCCATTCTTTTGGCGCGCGGGTGTCTATTTCACTCCCTTTAATTTTTCCCATTAACCTTGTATTAAGTGTGGCAAATACCCGGTTACCGGGATCTATTCGATCCGGATATGCGGGGCGGTATCCTACCTTTGCGACAGGTCGAAGGAATGTTACGGTGTTATGATGGTGTTAGCCGGGTAACGGAGAGGGTACAGCAATTAAACTGCCATAATTTCTTTTTCTTTTGCGGCCAGATGTTTTTCTACCAGGGCGATGTTTCTATCGGTGATGTCCTGGATCTCTTTTTCGGCATCTTTGGCTTCGTCTTCGCTGAGTCCGTCTTTCTGCAGTTTCTTGATCTGTTCGAGAGCGTCGCGGCGGAGATTGCGGATGGCGACCTTTGACTGTTCTCCTTCACCGCCGGCTCTTTTGACAAATTCCTTTCTTCTTTCCTCTGTCAGCGGGGGCATGAAGAGCCGGATGATATTACCGTCATTCTGGGGGGTGACACCCAGATTGGCATTGATGATCGCTCTTTCTATCGGTTGGAGCATATTCTTTTCCCAGGGTTGGATGGTCAGGGTTCGGGCATCCATGGCAGAGACATTAGCAACCTGGTTGAGCACGGTCGGGCTACCGTAATAATCGACAGTCAGCCCTTCCAGCATTTGCGGGCTGGCCTTGCCGGCTCGTATCTTAATCAATTCAGTTTCAAGGTGTTCGAGTGCTTTTTTCATGTCTTCCCGGGCTTCTTCCAGGATGAATTCCAAATCGTCTGACATATCTAATTGGTTGACAACGAATTTATAACTGGTCTGATAAAATTGCCCGGCCTTACGGTTAGACAACGTTGCAAACGTACGTCAAATGAGAAAATCTGACAAATGAGATAACACGATTCCCGTAAAAAATCAATTATTCTGTTCCAGAATAGAATCTTTTGACAGGGGAACAAGATGGGAAGCCTTGGTGAGCTGTGCATTCTCCTTTTTTATTGTCTTTGCCACAAAGAGCCTGGGAGCCGGCATCAGGTAGTATATCCCGGCGATCATAGCAAAGAACAGGAAAAACACACTAAACAACAGGACGGTACAATCGATGGACCTGAAGAGGAATACAAGGCCGATCATCACGAGGTTGACCGCGACCAGGAAAAGAGTGATAGCACGATGGGAGAAACCCCGGTCGAGCAGCAGGTGATGGATATGATTTCTGTCGGGGCTGAAGGGCGACCTGCGATGGAGGATCCGGATACCGAAGACCCTTAGTGTATCCATCATAGGAACCATCAGGATCGTAAATCCAACAGCCGGGGAAGCAACGATAGGGAACCGCACTTCAGCAAGGTTGGCAACATTGATAAATTTCAACACCAGAATGGCATTGATGGTTCCTACCAGCAGGGAGCCGGTATCACCCATGAATATTTTAGCGGGTTGAAAATTAAAGATCAGGAAGGCCAGGAGGCTACCGGCCAGGGCGAAAGCAATAACAGCATAAGGCAACATTCCGATATAAAGGAAATAAGCCCCAAAGATAGTAGTGGACAAAAGGCCGAGGCTGCCGGCCAGACCATCTACGCCATCTATAAGATTAAATGAGTTGATAACAACAATGACTGCAAAATAGGTCAGCAGCAGGCTGAACATTTCCGGGAGCTGATACAGCCCGAGAAAACCATGCATGCTACGGATCTGGATATTGCCGTAATAAACAATGATAAAGGCAGCGAGCACCTGGCCGATGAATTTTTTTACCGGCGAAATAATGAGTATGTCGTCTTTGAGGCCAAGGAAGAAAATCACGAAAGCAGAAGCGATAAAGTATTGAAGCTCAGGATATTGCCCGAAATGAAGGGTAAGCAGACAGCCAAAGATAAAACCTGCAAAAATACCCAGCCCGCCCAGAGGGGTGATGGGAGCATGATGCACTTTACGCGCATCGGGCATATCGAAAAGCTTTTTCATTTCGGCCACATTGATAACGGCTGGTATGGCAAGGAAAGTAACGGTAAATGAAATAGCTATAGAGAGTAAAACATCAAACATCAGTCTGATTTTGATTCATGACAAAAATAATGATTCTTTCTTTATGCTACTAATATGACTAGTTCTTCTATGTGGTTTTACCAGTTCCGGGCAAATTGCATTAAGGGGGCAGATGGGAGATTTGGACCGAAAGATACTGCAAAAGTCTAAGTAAGCCAAATTAGCTGTTGCAGCTCCTTATTATATCCCTCAAAAACCCCGGATACGACAAAAAATGGGGCTAGTGTCTTGACAAAAAACCTTTAGATTTGCCTACCGAAATAAAAAACAGAATCAACAAATCCAACTAATATGGCTGACTTAAAAGCAATCGCTTCGCAGGTTAGAAGAGATATCGTAAGAATGGTCCATGGCGCCCAAAGCGGTCACCCGGGAGGTTCTCTCGGCTGTGCTGATTATTTGACAGCACTCTACTTCAAGATAATGAAACACGATCCCAATTTCCATATGGACGCAATGAATGAAGACATCTTCTTCCTGTCCAACGGTCATATTTCTCCTGTATTTTATTCGGTCCTTGCCCGGTCCGGATATTTCGACATCAAAGAACTAAGTACTTTCCGTAAGATCAACTCCCGTGTTCAGGGTCATCCCACCACACATGAACATCTCCCCGGAATCAGAATAGCCAGCGGATCTCTTGGTCAAGGCATGAGCGTTGCCATCGGAGCCGCCTTAAGTAAAAAACTCAATAACGATAAAAATATTGTCTTCTCCCTCCACGGAGATGGAGAATTAGATGAAGGACAAAACTGGGAAGCTATAATGTTTGCTGCAGCCCATAAAGTGGACAACCTCATTTCTGCCGTTGACTGGAATGGCCAGCAGATCGATGGTACTACAAAAGCGGTAATGGACCTTGGGAATATCCATGCGAAATTCGATTCTTTTGGCTGGACGACTCTCGAAATGAACGGCAATGATATGGATGAAGTAGTGGCTACGGTCGAAAAGGCAAAGAGCATGACAGGACAGGGCAAGCCCATCGCTATCATGATGCATACGATCATGGGCAAAGGAGTGGATTTCATGGAAAACGATCACCACTGGCATGGCATCGCTCCCAATGACGAGCAGCTGGCGAAGGCGTTGGCACAATTGCCGGAGACGCTTGGTGATTACTAGTGAGTGATTATTAGCTTTTTAGCTCTATCGGCTGTGCAGCGGCCTTACGGGCAGGGATCCAGGAAGCCAGCAGCGCCACTACCAATATAGTGGACAGCACCAGCATGAAGTCCGTAGCCACCAGCTTTACGGGGTAATAATCGATCAGGAAGGAATCTCCCTGTAAGGGGATGAGCTTATATTTTATTTGCAGCAGGCAGGTTATCAGGGCCAGCAGCATGCCGGCTACCCCGCCCATTACTCCAAGCAGGACCCCTTCGCTGAGGAAGATCTTCTGGATCAGCCCATTGCTGGCGCCCAGGGCCTTTAGCACGTGTATATCCTTTTGTTTTTCCCAGACCAGCATCGTCAGGGCGCCCACCATATTAAACGCAGCAACGATGAGGATCATGGTCAGCATGATGTAGATGAACCATTTCTCGGCACCCATGACGCCATAGAGGCTCTGATTTTGTTCGTACCGTGTCTGTATCCGGTAGTTTTTGCCCAGGATCCGCGTCAGTTGCTGACGGACCAGCTCTGTCTGTGTGGAATCGCTGACGGACAGCTCGACGCCGCTGTATTCGTTGGGCTGCAGGCCCAGCATTCTTTTGACAAAGGCCATATTCGTGATCACATAATTATCGTCGAAATCCTGCTGGATGCGAAATCTGCCGGCAATACCCATCGACTCATGGCTCAAAGACATAGTGGGATCGGAGGTATAATCAACTCCATTGCCCTTTTTAAAAAGGTATACCCCCACGGGCAGGAGAGCGCGGTCTGCCTCCAGGTGCAGCGCATATTCCACGCCCGAACCCAGTATGGCCAGGGGATGATCTTCCGTTCCCAGATCGAAGGTTCCTTTTTCGACATGCTCGCCAACACCCGAGACCTTTGTATAATTTTTGTCCACCCCCTTCAGATAGGCAGCCCATCTTGCGGAGTCATTTTCCAGGATAGCCTTGTCTTCTGCTATCAGCGAAAAGGCCTTTATTCCCTTTACGGTGTGCAGCTGCTGCAGCTGAATCGGCGTAAGGATGAGGGTCTTCCCTGTCAGGGGGCTGATCTTCATATCCGGGTAAAAGCTTGAATACAGTGACTTCACCAGGCCTTCAAAGCCGTTGAAGACACTGAGCACAAGGATCAGGGCCGCAGAGCCTACGACAATGGCCGTCATGCTGACCCACGAAATAATATTTATTGCATTGGTGGATTTTTTTGCACGGAAGTATCGCCAGGCGAAAAGGAGCTTCATTCCGGACCGCTCTCCCCGGCGGAGTTGGCATCCGGCGGAGATCCCGCCTTGATCTTCTTAAACAGCTCCTCCATTTTATCCGCATGGTCCAGGGTATCGTCATGGTAATAGGTCAGGATGGGAACCCGGCGCAACTGTTGTTTGATACGTTCGGCCAGATCGCGTTTGATCTCCCAGCTGCGGTCTTCGACCTTTTTCATCACCCCGGCCGGATCCTTTACCTGGAAAAGGCTAAGGTATACGCGGGCTTCAAGCAGATCAGGTGTGACTTTCACCGCTGTCAGAGACACCAATCCCCCGTCTATCATACTCAGGCCCAGCCGCTGGAATATATCGCTCAATTCCTGCATCAGCAGTGCGCCTACCTGTTTCTGTCTTTTGCCTTCTTGCATAGCGTTTAAAACTTTTTCGCCCAATTGGTTATATTTAGTTAAAACCGGGGCGGGATACAATATTACTGCTAAATTTGCCTCCAAATTTACGGCATATTTTAGCATGAAGAAATTCTCGGTAATTTTACAGTACCTCGCAAGATATAAGGGCAAGATAGTTCTCTACATGTTCTTCAATATCCTTTCTATTGTTTTTGGGCTGATCTCCCTGGGTATGCTGAGCCCTTTTCTGGATATATTGTTCAAGGGGGGCGCTGCGCCGGCACAGCAGACCACACTTAATACGAATGCGATCGGGGGTCTTAAACACATCCTCGAGGGTATTGTCCAGACCCATGACAAGTCGACTGTGCTGATCATTATTTGTCTTCTGATCGTAGTTTCTACCCTTTTGAAAAACATATTCTATTATTGGTCTTCCTATATCTCTTCCCCTATTCGCAGTGCGACTATCACCTTTCTGCGTAATGATGTCTATGAAAAGATACTGGCGCTGCCGATAGGATATTTTACAGAAAGACGAAAGGGTGATCTTATTTCCAGGATGACCAATGACATTTATGAGATCGAATCTTCGGTTGTCAGTACGCTTGAAGGATTGATCAAGGACCCGCTGACCATTATCGGTTACCTGGCTTACATGATCTATCTCAGTCCGTATCTTTCTCTTTTTCTGCTGATCTTATTACCTGTTACCGGTTTTCTGATCGGGAGGATCAGCCGGACGCTGAAGCGCCAGTCGAAAGATGCTTCTACCAGGCTGGGTGAAAGTTTGTCCGTGCTGGATGAGACGCTTGGCGGTATCCGGGTCATCAAAGGTTTTGGCGCAGAGTCCCTGCTAAGAAAGAAATTCGTCGAGCTTAATGACAGCCTGTTCCGCATCCGCAATAGAATGAATGCCCGTCGTGATCTGGCCTCGCCGCTTACCGAAGTTCTGGGGGTCGTGATCTTAACGATCATTCTCTATTATGGAGGCATGCTTGTTTTCAGTACGCACGGAAAAGGATTTTCGGGAGGTGACCTTATTTCTTATATCGCGGTGTTTGCAATGCTGATCAACCCGGCCAAAACGCTTTCGACCTCTATATTCAATATTCAGCGTGGTGCAGCAGCCATGGAAAGGGTTGAAGACCTGCTCAAGGCTCCTGTGACGATCCACGATGATCCAAACGGCCGGAAGCTGGCTGCTTTTGAGAACAGGATCGAATTCCGCAATGTCAGCTTCTCTTATGAAGATGCCGGCATCCTCGATCAGATAGACCTGGTCGTCGAAAAAGGCAAGACGATTGCGCTGGTGGGCAGCTCGGGGGCGGGTAAGTCAACGCTGGCCGATCTTGTGCCCCGGTTCCATGATGTCACGGGAGGCGAGCTGTTGATCGACGGGGTCAATATCAAGGATTACTCCCTGCGATCGGTCCGGGAACAGATGAGCATCGTCACCCAGGAGCCGATACTTTTTAATGACACCATCGCTTCCAATATCTCTCTTGGCAAACCCGATGCCACACGGGAAGAGATCATCCGGGCTGCGGAGATCGCCAATGCCCATAACTTCATCATACAGAAAGAGAACGGGTATGAGACCAATATCGGCGACCGCGGCAATAAGCTCAGCGGCGGCGAGAAGCAGCGGCTTACCATCGCCCGTGCGGTGCTGAAGAATCCTCCTATCCTTATTCTCGATGAGGCGACCTCATCGCTCGATACGGAAAGCGAGCGTCTTGTACAAGATGCCATCAACAAGATGATGGAGCATCGGACCAGCATCGTCATTGCTCACCGGCTTAGTACTATCCGGCATGCGGATGAGATCATCGTGCTGCAGAAAGGGCGCATCGTTGAGCGTGGGACGCATGATGAGCTGATCCGGAAGCAAGGGTTTTATAATAAGCTGGTGGAGATGCAGGAGGTGAAATAGGAGACTTATAAGTCAAACAGAAGAGGCCTGGTTGACGATGCGCTGGGGGCGGGGTTTTATGATTAAAGTCGGCTTTATCTGTGAAGGTTTTACTGAAAAGATATTGCTTGAGTCCTCAGCTTTTAAGGCATTGCTGGCTGGTCTTAACATCGAGCCAGTACATGGTTTCTTGCTTGTGGTCAACAATGTCTCACCTTCTACGTAAACCACATTTAGCAGAGGTTGCACCGAAATAAAGTATCCCGTATCTTGACGACGGAACACAAACCTTATATATGAGACTTTATTCCCTTCTTTTTATCGGGCTCCTCGTTGGCGCCACCACAGCCTGCGCGCAGAAACCGGCTGATGCTTCAAGCATGAAGATGGACACAACCCATGCGAGACCGGCTATCGCCGGCAAAGCGGCAAGTAAGTCGGGGGCGGCTCACGGGCTTCTGGCGGTGTCGCTGCCGAAGGCGACGAAAGATTCACTGATGAAGAATATCAGGGCTGTTTTCCAGCGGATCAACAGCGATTCGGTGCTTCATGCGGTCTCGCTGGATGAAGATACCCTAGAGGAGATCATCGGGGGATCGCCGGACAATGGCGGCGACGTAACGGGTTATTTTAAAAATGATACGCTTTGTAAGATAATTATGAGCTTTGGCCCTTCTTATGGATTGAAGGAATGGGAATATTATTATGATCGGGGGCAGGTCGTGTTCGTTTATGAGAAGGACCAGCACTTTCCGGTGACGAAAGAAGGGGGGCTTGACCATGAACGGCTTGTTGTCGGTTTTGAGGGGCGGTTCTATTTCAACAAAGGACGGCTCATAGAGAAAATTATTAAAAGATACGACCAGTTCATGGCGGAGAATATAGATGACAATTATGTACGGGATCTGCTCGATGATACGGGTGCTTATACCGCGGCCCTGAGGCAGCAGGTGAAGAAGAAGAAATAGTTGCCGTGTGAATCGCAGAACGGGGGGTGGCCTAGTCCACGTCTTCGTCCTCCCCATCATCGCCCCACCCTTCTTCGTCATCCGGACTACGGCCGGCTGCGGCCTTTGCGCCGACCTGTTCTGTTTCACGATCCATCTGTTCGATAGCCACCGGTCTTTCGGATTCGTCGCCGATAAGATAACGGGAGAAATAATCGGCCATGCGCCAGAAGAAGTATTCTGTCATATCTGCATAGCCATGACGCTGACCGGGCAGCAGCACAAAGTCAAACCGTTTGTTGGACCTGATCAGCGCATTCGCCAGCCGGATGGTATTACCGGGATGTACATTGTTGTCGATGTCGCCGGTGGATAACATAAGATGTCCCTTGAGATTTTTTGCTATCTCTGGATTTTTTTCGATGCTGTAAACAAACGATGTATCTCCCTTTTCGCTGACGACCTCTTTGACCCCATGATGTTTCTCACTCCACCACCGGTTGTAGATGGCGTTGTCGTGATTGCCGGAAGAAGAGACGGCCACTTTGAAGAAGTCGGGATAGACAAGCATGGCCGCCGTGCTCATAAAGCCGCCGCCGCTGTGGCCGTGTATACCGACCCGGTTGATGTCGATAAAGGGATAGCGGTCTGCAAGCTGTTCGGCTACCGCCTTTTTATCCGCCAGGCCATAGTCTCTCAGGTTGCCATAACCGTAATTATGGTACCACTTGCTGCGGGAGGGATGGCCGCCGCGATTGCCGAGTGTGACGACGATCATCCCCAGCTGGGCGAGTCGATCCATCCTGTCCATACTGCGACCAAAGGCCTTATTGACGGCTTCTGTCTGCGGACCGGGATAGACATATTCCATGATGGGATACTTCTTTGTCGAATCGAAATTGAAGGGCTTGTAGATCACACCATAAAGATCCGTGATCCCGTCGTCTGCCTTCGCCTTGAACGGCTGGGGGAACTTATACCCTGCCGCGAACAGGGAGCCGAGATCGGCGGTCTCCAGGTCCATGATCTTATGGCCAAGGTTGTTGTACAATACGGACCTGGGAACGGTATTTACGCGGGAGAAATTGTCAACGAAAAACTGCTGGTCATCGTCCATGTCCATGGCGTGATCGAAGTCGCCGCCATCGAGAAGGGTGAGGCCAGAGCCGTCGAAATTGACCTTATACAGGTGCAGATAATAGGGATCTTCTCCCGGCTCTCTGCCATTAGCTGAAAAATAAAGAATGCGTTTCCTGTCGTCGATGCCGACGATGTCTTCGCAATGGAATGGTCCGCTGGTGATCTGGTTCTTTAGCTTTCCCGTTCCGTCATAGAGATAGAAATGAGCCCAGCCGTCGCGTTCGCTCCATTCGATGAGCTCTTTCCCATCGTCTACGAGTCCCAGCCGGCGGATCTCCACGTAGGTGTTGAGCCTTTCCTGGATGAGCGGCTTTGCCGCAGTATCGCCAATGCCGACCTCGCAGGCGTCGATGCGATGCAGGTCGCGGCTGGTACGGGAGAAATAAAACTTCGTATTGGAACCTAACCAAAGCTGGCTACGGTATTCATCGTCCCGGCGACGTTGGGGCTGAAGGGCGGACCAGATAGCGAGGTCCTGGTCTTTGAACTGGCCGGCACTGATGACCTTATGTGTCTGAGCGGGGACGTCGAAGATCAGTAATTGTTCGATGGGAGCTTCCTTGTCACCGGGCATCATATACTTGTATGTCTCGAGGGTTGGCCGGGGTTCGGCGAGGGAATTGATGACCCAGAGGTCTTTTACTTTTCGCTGATCGGCGCGGGACATGGCGAAATGTTTGGAATCGGGGCTCCAGAACAGCTGTGCCGGCTTACGTTTGTTCTTATTCTTTTCTTTGTCGACATTGGTCTCGCCGCCGCCGCCGGCATTGCCATTGCCGTGATAGCTATAATATTCCACTCCGTCAGTTGTCAGGGCGTGTTCGACGATGGTGCTGTCGTCCTCGTTCTTAAGTGCCTTCTCGTAACCCGTCCGGTCCATCCAATAGAGATTGAAATGACGGCCGAAGACGATGGTATTGCTGTCGGGTGAGATATTGGCCCAGGCGGGTTTATGTTTTGGCTTTTTGTAGCCGACGAGCTCGTTGAGTTCACCTGTGATCAGGTTGTATTCGAAATAGAATATTTTTTTATCTTTTGCGCCGGTGGCTGCGGCTGCGCCTCCGCGTCTGCCACCTCTTCCGCCGGTGGTGCCATCGGTGCCGCCTGTCAGAGCGGAATCTTTTTTATCCGCTTTATCTATGTCCAGGGAGCTTTTTACTTCGAACTGGATCCAGTTCTCGTCTTTTATAAAACGAAGGCTGTCGAGGCCCAGGTGTTTTGCTTCGAAGGGATCTTTTACGATCCGGGAGATAGCTGCGGCGAGTTTGTCGCGATCGAAAAGCACTTTCTTCTCACCCTTTGCAGGATCCACGATGTACCATTGTTTGCCTTCGGTTGTCTCATACATATACCAGAAACGGCTGCTCTTCTTCAACCAGTGTGGGTCCACGGCTGTCGTGAAGATCATTTTTTCCAGTTTTTTGGGGGAGAAGCGGGCGGCAGCCTGATAGTTGGCAGTGGTTATAGGGGTCTGCTGAGCGTAGAGATTGACGGCCAACAAAAGAAGTCCTATTACGAGGATCCGGGGCATAAGCAGTTGAATTTTGGAACTGCTATATAAGATATCTTTGCCAAGCGAAACTTACTAATATCCATACACGGCAGCAATAAAGGATAAATGGGTATGTGTTACTGACAACGAAATATAATTTTAAGGCATGGTGCCCTTACTACCGCCCTTTCTATACCTGGTGTCAATTGTCCTGCAGGCTGTATGCGTGATACATTGCCTGGCGAAGGGCAATCAGCAAAGATGGATCTGGATCATAATCTTTTTGCCTTTTATAGGTTGTGTTATTTATTTCTTCACTGAAATTGTCAATGGAAAAAATGCCCGGGGCCAGGGTACGGGATTGGCTGCTTTGATCAATCCGTTGGGGCGCATCAAGAGGCTTGAAAATAACCTGCGGTTCACCGATACCTTTAATAACCGGGTGATGCTGGCGGATGCCTATCTGGCTGCAGGCCGGATGGACGAGGCCATCGAACTTTATGTCTCGGGTCTGACGGGTGCGTTCACGGAAAACGAATACGTGATCAAACAGCTGATAAGGGCTTATTTTGAGAAGCAGCGTTATGCGGAGTTGATAGCGATGGCCAGGAAGCTTTATGGCCGGCCGCAGTTTGCAAGGTCAAAGGAGCATGTCCTTTATGCCCGTGCTCTGGTATATGTGGGTGATGTGGCAGCTGCCGAGCAGGAGTTCATAAAAATGAAAGCGCGCTTTGCGGACTTTGAAGCGCGGTATCAATATGGGTTGTTTTTGCGGGGGTCGGGGCGCGGGAAAGAAGCCCGGGTTGTTTTTGAGGACATAGCAGGAGAAGCCTATCACCTTAGTTCCAGGGAAAGACGTGACAATCGCGCCTGGATAGTAAAGGCTAAGGAAGAATTGAAAAAGGTGTGATCGACTCCTGAGTGACCTTATTTATTCATCATCTGTTTGGCCTCGATGCTTAGAGTAGCATGCGGTACGGCTCTGAGCCTTGCTTTATCGATGAGTTTACCGGTAACCCGGCAAATACCATAGGTTTTATTCTCGATACGCATTATAGCTTTTTCCAGGTGATCGATGAAAGTGATCTGCCGGCTTGCCATCTGGCTCAGCTGCTCTCTCTCCATGCTCATACTTCCATCTTCCATGGTCATGTAACGGGCGTCATCATTATCGCCTCCCATTTCATCCTTGCGGGTGATCAAGCCTTGTAAGTAAGCTAATTCTTTTTTAGCTGCGTCAAGTTTGCGGTTGATCAATTCCCTGAATTCTGTGAGTTCTGCATCGCTGTATCTCATAGTGGGTCCAGTTTGTTCCTCTTGTGGGGTGTCTAATACTGATTTTGTAAATTCCGGTTCGTATTTGCGAACCGTTTTTGTTTTCATTTCCGGGATAACGACTTTCACCGGTTTGGGTGGTGCAACCGGTTTCTTCGGCTCTACCTTTGGCGGAGCGACTGCTACGGGTGGAGGCGGAGGGGGTGTTGCAACGACCTGTTTAGCGGCAGCCTGGGCTACAGGAGCTTTGGATGCTGTTCCGGAAGCAGTTGAATTTGGATTAGGTGACTTTACAGCTGCCGGCGGAGTCTTGGCGACCGAGGGAGCAACGGGTTTGGATATATTGGATACAGCGGGTTTTTTTGTGGGCACAGGCATGGATTTTTTTGTTGCTGGTACTGGATGAGCAATCTTTGAAGCAGCAACCTTTTTAGCTACCGGTTTAGCAATACTCTTAGTTACCGGCGCCTTTTTGGCGCTCTTACCCGATCCTGACGACTGGGCAGATTTAGAGGCCGTCTTTTTTGCCGGTACTATTTTCTTGACTGTTGCGGTCTTTTTAGCGGGCTTAGCCGCTTTCTTCTTGGTTGCCATACAGTTAGGCTTTTTTTGTAACAATCACTTTTATAAGAATATCATTCACTTCAATTTCAGTGCCATCAGCTGGCTCCTTAACCAATTCGATAGAATCTGCCAAAATTTCCGCGCAAATATAATCATTAAATTGGGTCAGGGAATCTGTAAGGGCGGGTACGTCTGCTACTTTTACTAAAATTCTGTCGGTTAGATCATAGCCATTGTCTTTTCTGATCTTCTGGATACGATTGACGAATTCACGTGCGTTGCCTTCCTGAGCCAGTTCGGGGGTAACTGTAACGTCCAAGGCGACGGTGAGAGCGTTCTTGTTCGCCACTACCCAGCCTGGAATGTCCTCACTGGTAATCTCGACTTCGTTAATTCCCAATATTAAGGGTTCTTTATCAATAAATAAAGTAATATTTCCTTCTTTTTCCAATTTTCCGATGTCCTCCTGGGAAAATCCGGTCAAAGCAGTGCTAACCGCCTTCATTTTAGGGCCTAATTTCTTACCCAGAGCAATAAAGTTGGGCTTTATCTTCTTTTTGATAAATCCATCAGTACCAGAGAGATATTGGATCTCTTTTACATTAACCTCCGCCATGATCAGGTCTTCTACTTTTTCCAGCTGATCTTTCATGCCCGGGTTGAGTACGGGTATCAATACTTTTTGCAGGGGCTGGCGAACTCTGATATTCACCTTCTTACGAAGGGACAGGATAAGGGAAGAGGCATCCTGCGCCATCTGCATCCTTTCTTCCAGGGAAAGGTCGATAAAGTCTGCGTTGGCAACCGGAAAATCGGCATGGTGGACGGAGACAGCCCTGATCCGCCCGGTGACTTCTTCGAGGTTGGAGAAAAGCCAGTCGGAGAAGAAGGGGGAGATAGGAGCCATCAAACGGCTGACCGTCTCCAGGCACTCGTAAAGGGTCTGGTAGGCCGAGATCTTATCGTGTTCGTATTCTCCTTTCCAGAACCGGCGGCGGCAAAGACGTACATACCAGTTGCTAAGGTGCTCATCCAGAAACTCTTCGATAAGGCGACCGGCCTGGGTGGGTTCGTAATCGTCGAGGCTGGCGGTGACTTTCGCGATCAGGCTGTTTAAGGAAGAAAGGATCCAACGGTCGATCTCGGGTCTTTCTGCGGGAGCGATGTAGGCTTCTTTAAAGTCGAAACCGTCCACATTGGCATAGAGGGCAAAGAACTGGTAGGTATTATAAAGGGTGCCGAAGAACTTGCGCTGAACCTCTTTGATCCCGTCGACGTCGAACTTCACGCTCTCCCAGGGGGAGGCGTTGGTGATCAGGTACCAGCGGGTGGCGTCGGCGCCGAATTTATCGATGGTCTCGAAGGGGTTGACCACGTTGCCAAGGCGTTTGGACATCTTGTTGCCGTTCTTGTCCAGCACGAGACCGTTGGAAACTACGGTTTTATAAGCCAGGCCGGGATAGCGGGATTCGAGGTCGGCGGTAATATTTATTTTCTTCAATTCTTCGTGGACCGACTCCTTGAGGAGGGCGCCGAGCGCGTGGAGGGTATAGAACCAGCCGCGGGTTTGGTCGACGCCTTCGGCGATGAAGTCAGCGGGGTAGTTTTGTGCAAAAACCTCCTTGTTCTCAAAGGGGAAATGCCATTGCGCATAAGGCATGGCGCCGCTGTCGAACCAGACATCGATGAGGTCGGCGACCCTTTTCATGGGCTGTCCCTTATCGGAGACCAGGATGATCTCGTCGACATAGGGTTTGTGGAGGTCGACGGTGAGCTTCTTTACAAAAGACCCGACGTCGTCGCCAACGGGTGGAGACATGAGTCCAGCCTTGATGGACTTGCGGATAGCGGCCTGCAGATCGGCTATGGAGCCGATGCAGATCTCTTCACGCGCTTCCAGCTCTTCTTTAGTCGCATCTTCCGCTACTTCTGTCCGCCATACCGGGAGGGGGGTGCCCCAGTAACGGCTGCGGCTGAGGTTCCAGTCGACCATATTCTCCAGCCAGTTGCCGAAGCGGCCTTCGCCGGTGGATTTGGGTTTCCAGTTGATGGTCTTGTTGAGCTCTACCATCCTGTCTTTCAGGGCCGTGGTCTTTATAAACCAGGCGTCGAGGGGATAGTAGAGAACGGGCTTGTCCGTGCGCCAGCAATGGGGGTAATTATGTTCGTATTTTTCGACCTTGAAGGCGCGATTCTCCTTCTTTAGTTTGACACTGATGTCAACATTGACGTCTACGTAGTTGGGGTCGTCCTTATAGTTCTTTACGTAACGGTTACTGAATTCGCCGAGGCCATCGACGAATTTACCCTGGCGGTCGACCATGACCAGGATACCTATATTATATTTTGTACCGACCTTATAGTCATCGGCGCCAAAGGCGGGAGCGGTGTGGACGATGCCGGTACCGTCTTCGGTAGTAACGAAGTCACCGAGGAGTACGCGGAAGGGGTCGCCGCCTGCTTTTTCGGGGGAATTGGCTTCGTAGGGAAGGAGCTGGTCATAGCGAAGCTCTTCCAGCTCACTGCCTTTAAATTCGGCAAGAACCTGCCAGGGTATGTGAACCGACTGGCCTTTTTTTGTCGTTCCGGCCTCCAGGCCTGCCTTATAAAGTGCGGCGTCTGAGGCAAAGCTGTCGCCGGTGCTTTCGGTTCCTGAGAACTGTTTGCTCAGCAGGGCTTTTGCCAATATGACGTTGACAGGCAGGTGTGTATACGGATTGAAGGTCTTCACCAGCACATAGTCGATGCGGGGTCCGACGGTAAGGCCGAGATTGGATGGAAGGGTCCAGGGGGTGGTGGTCCAGGCCATGAAAAAAACCTCGTCGTCAACGGCTACATGATTAAAAAGGAATTTACTCTTTTCATTTTTGAAGGCTTTGAACATCGCTACGACGGAGGTATCCTTTACATCCTTATAACAACCGGGCTGGTTCAGCTCGTGGGAGCTGAGGCCTGTACCGGCGGCGGGGGAATACGGCTGGATGCTGACACTCTCATAGAGAAGCCCCTTCTTATATAATTCGCTGAGAATCCACCAAAGAGATTCTATGTAATTGTTTTCGAAGGTTATATAGGGGGTTTTCAGGTCTACCCAATAACCCATCCGGCGGGTGAGCTCGTCCCACTTGTCCTTGTATTTCAGAACTTCGCGACGACAGGTCTCGTTGTATTCCGCGACGGAGATCTTTTTGCCGATGTCTTCTTTTGTGATACCCAGCATTTTCTCAACTCCCAGCTCGACGGGGAGGCCGTGGGTATCCCATCCGCCTTTGCGTTTGACCTGGAAGCCTTTCATGGTTTTGTAGCGGCAGACCAGGTCCTTCAGAGTGCGGCTAATGACGTGGTGAATACCAGGCAGGCCATTTGCGCTGGGGGGACCTTCATAAAAAACAAATGGAGTGGCTCCTTCTCTTAGCTCCACGCTCTTTTCAAAGGCGCGGTCTGCTTCCCACTTTGCCAGAACCTCCTGGCTGATAGCGGGTAAATTCAACTGCTGATATTCCTTATATTTGGCCATATAGTATTGTAAAGGGACGCGAATTTACGAAATAAACAAATGCGTGGACGCTGAGGGGTGGTTGTTAATAGTATGTAAAAAGCCTAAAAAAGGTTCTAAAAAGATGGTCAATGTCTTGAGTTTTCCACAGAAATGGCGTTTTGGCACAATTTATGGATACTTATTTTCCAGAAAAGCGATACAAAGAAAGTGATCTTATCACTTCAACTTATATACATCAACTCTTTCTACGGTTTAGGGTTTAGGGGTTAAAAAGGGGGGTATTCCTACTCCCCTTCCTTTTAAAAATCCCCGGCTACCTGAGGCGACTGGTCCATAAGGACGGATAGCAAAAAATCCCGCCGTGTTCACCCCAATTTCTCCTTATTCCGTGTACGTTATTTACCTTATTCAATGGAGATCCGTAGCCATCCCGTTTTTAATCTCTGATATTACCTTGCAAAAAACCCGTTCGTCAAGCACCAGAACCAGGCCTTAAGAGTCACAATTCCTGAATTACCGTCGCACAAGAAGTTCGTTTCCGGAAAACCTACCTTTTTACCCCGGATGGAAAGAACCCTCCCGGCATCATAGCCGGGAGGGTTTTTCGCTTTTTAGCCCTTTTGGGGTGTATTATGGTCGCCGGTGATGCGGCGACCATGCGCCGAAACGGGACTACGTCAGGGCTACTGCCGCTGTCGTTAGCTCGCGGTTTGCCCGTTAGGGGTTAGCAGTTTTCGCCTGGCTTTGCAGAGTCTGCGACCATTGTGTGCTTTGCGACTATGCTCCTTTACGATTTCTTATAATTTTATAAATGCGGATGGCGGACATGAGCAGGATAACAAAAAGAAAGAGGCCGAGCAGTCCCCAGGCCCAGCTCATATTTTGTTTAACGACGACCAGCATGACTATTGCCACCAGGAAGATAGTGGCCACTTCGTTCCAGATGCGCAGCTGTTGGGAAGAGTATCGGAAGATGCCTTTCATTTGCTGACGGTAGATAGCCTGCAGTGAAAAATGATATGCGTATAATCCTACCACAAAACCCAGTTTGATGGCCAGCCAGGTGGGAACGGAGCCCAAAAGTATCATCATCCAGGGGCCGAAGATAAGGGTCAGAATGGCCGAGGGCCAGGTGATACCCATCCACAGACGCCGTATCATAACCCGGAACTGTTCCTGCAGGATCGTCCTGTCCGGCTCCGGTTTGGCGGCTGCCTCCGTATGATAGATAAAGAGCCTTACCATGTAGAATAAGCCGCTGAACCAGGTAACGATGAAAATAATGTGCAGCGCTTTTATATAATTATACATAGGAAAAATTTCGGGATCTTTCGGCTTGCCGGCTTATCCGGAGTTGTGACAGGCTGCGGCTAATCCAGGATCATCGCCCTGGTATCCTGTTAATCCAAGATCATCGTTCTGTCTCCCGCTGCATAGTCTTTCACCCATCCCGCCAAAGTCTGAACCCATAGCGGGTGTGTATTCAGACAGGGGATCATCTCATACGATTCTCCGCCGGCGCCAAGGAAGGTCTCTTTTCCACGGATTGCAATCTCTTCCAGAGTTTCCAGGCAGTCACTAATAAAAGCGGGACAAAGGATGAGCAATTTTTTTATTCCCTCTTTTGGCATTTCTTCCAGCCGGATATCGGTGAAGGGCTCCAGCCAGCCTTTGCCCAGCCGGGACTGAAAGGAATTACTATATTTTCCCTCAGGTAAATTCAGCAGGCGCACCATCTCCTTTGTAGTGGCAAAACACTGATGACGATAGCAAAAAGCATGCGCAGGAGATGCCGTGTCGCAACAGGAAGCGGACTTCAGACAATGGCTGCCGGTGGGATCGGTCTTTTGGATATGCCGCGCCGGAACGCCATGATAGCTGAACAGGATATGATCGTACTGCCTGTTGAGATAAGGGCGGATCTGCTCGCTCAGCGCATGCAGATAATGCCGGTCATTAAAAAATGGCCTGATAAAATTCAGCCTGAACGAATACCCTTTTTTCCGGTGGATCTCCTGGGCGTATTCGACGGCGGTCTCATACGAAGCCATCGCATAGTGAGGGTAAAGAGGAATAGCAATAACTTCTTCGAGCTGCGGAGCTTTTTTTAGCAGACGTTCGCAGGCATCTTCTATGGAAGGGTTGCCATAACGCATAGCCATCTCTACCGGCTCTTCTACATATAACTGTAAAGCATCCTTTAACTGACGCGTCAGGACAATCAACGGAGATCCTTCCTTTGTCCAGATGGTGGCATAGGCTTCCGCAGATTTAGCAGCCCGGAAGGGCACGATCATACCTCCGACGAGTATCTTCCGGAAAAGCCAGGGATAGTCGATAACCCTTTTATCCATCAGGAACTCCATTAAGTAAGTATGAACGTCCTTTGTAGAAGTAGAATCCGGCGAACCCAGATTCAATAAGAGGATAGCGCGTTTTCCTGTTGGTGTCATAATAGATAATTTGCAAAGGTAATCAGAACAAACGATTTTGGGTCCGGTACGGATGTCTTTATCATCACCGGTGATGTCTGGTTAATGGTTGGTTAAGAGGAATGGGGTCGAGACGGGGTGCGCAGGTGGGCATGTGACAGAGTCCGGGCGAAAACATGACATTCTAATGACAGAAAAAAGTGTGTAATCGGAACCCTTGAGAGTAATTTTGCGTACTTATTATTACATACTGTAGAAATGGGCACTAAGACCTCTGATATCTCGGGATTTTACGTAATAGGAATAAACTACAAGAAAACAGACGCTGCTATCAGGGGCCAGTTTGCTATAGGCGCCGAACAATACGAACGGATCCTGGCTCTCGCTCCTTCCCATCATCTTAGTGAATTATTTATTTTATCTACCTGCAACCGGACAGAGATCTATGGCTTTGCGGATAGTGCCGGTCAGCTGGCCGATGTGCTCTGTACAGAAACCATTGGAACCCGGGATTCATTTTTGGAGATGGCTTATGTCAAGAAGGGAATGGAAGCCATCGAACATCTGTTCCATGTAGGTGCGGGCATCGACTCGCAGATCCTTGGTGATTATGAGATCGTGGGCCAGATCAAGCAGGCTGTCAAGTTTGCAAGGGAACGTCAGTTCATCGGTGCGTCGACGGAAAGACTGGTCAACAGTGTCCTGCAGTCTTCGAAGTCCATCAAGAACCAGACAGCGCTGAGTGGGGGAACGGTATCCGTTTCCTTTGCCGCTATTCAATACATCCGCGAAAACATAAGCGATATCTCCGGCAAGAAGATACTGCTGCTGGGTACGGGTAAGATCGGGCGTAATACCTGTCGTAATATGGTAGATTATCTGTCTACTTCGAATATCACGCTGATCAACCGGACAGAAAGCAGGGCTGCTGAGCTTGCAACTGAAATGGGTGTTGCCTTTGCGCCGCTTGAAGATCTGGCTGCCGAGGCTGCTTCAGCGGATATTATTTTAGTGGCGACGAACGCCGAGCTGCCTACGCTGCTTCGCAGTCATATTGAAGGACACGGGCAAAAATTACTGATCGATCTTTCGATACCCTGCAACGTGGAAAAGTCGATCACGGAATTGCCGGGTATCACGCTGATAAATGTCGATGAGCTTTCGAAAATAAAGGACGAGACGTTGCAGAAAAGGGAAGCGGAAGTGCCAAAGGCCGTGGTCATCATTGCCGAGCACGTGGCCGAGCTGGTGGAGTGGCATGAAATGCGCAGGCATGTTCCCGTCCTGAAGGCAGTAAAGAGCAAATTAAAAGAACTACATACCAGCCCATTGTTCAGCCAGCTGTCAGGAGAATCCGTTCCCTGTACAACGGATATGGACGAACAGATACAAAGAGTGATCAACGGAATGGCGACCAGGATGCGCCAGCAAAACCAGGGTGGCTGCAATTATATACAGGCTATAAACGAGTATATTGCGGCGAACTAATTTTATTTTGCGGCAAATTAATTCCTCAACACGATCATGCAAACACCGATCCGGATAGGCACAAGGGAAAGTCAACTGGCTGTCTGGCAGGCCACACAGGTAAAAGAGCTTCTTGAAAAAGAAGGTTTTACTTCGGAGCTGGTTTTTATCAAAAGCGAAGGTGACATCGATCTTAAGACGCCTTTGTATGAAATGGGTGTGCAGGGAGTCTTCACCCGCAGCCTGGACATCGCCCTGCTGAATTATAGGATAGACCTCGCCGTACATTCCATGAAGGATGTGCCGACGCAGCTGCCGGAAGGCATAAAACAGGCAGCGGTGCTGAAACGGGGCCCGGTAAGGGATCTCCTGGTATACAAAAATGACCTTAATTTCCTCGGCGCTACTGCGCCTGCTGATATAGCAACCAGCAGCATTCGCCGGAAGGCGCAATGGCTGCATAAATATCCCACCCATCGTCTGCACAATCTTCGGGGAAATGTCAATACGCGGCTGAGGAAGCTGGCTGAAGAAAGCTGGGACGGGGCCATCTTTGCACAGGCAGGGCTCGAGCGTATCAATGTCCGGCCGGAGAAAAGCATTGTCCTGGACTGGATGTTGCCGGCGCCGGCACAGGGCGCCATCCTCGTCGCCTGCCGGACGGATGACGAAGTAAGCTTCTCCTGTTGTCAGCCGCTGAACGACGAAGAGACGGCCCTTTGTACCAGGATCGAACGGGACTTCCTGCGTACCCTGCTTGGCGGCTGCTCCACGCCCATCAGCGCCCTGGCAGAGGTAGAGGATGGAGACGTCTATTTCATTGGCGAATTGCTCTCCATTGACGGACGCCAAAAAGTCGCCGTAGAAAAGATACTGCCGGTGGAAAAGGCGGATGGCCTTGGAAGAGCTGCGGCAAAGGAGCTGCTTGAGAACGGAGGGAAGGCCATCGTAGAAGGGATAAACGCGGCACAAGCCAGGATACCACATGCCTGATCCAACCATACAAGTCTTATCGACCCGGCCATTGTCGCCCGAGCTGATCGCTGGCGCGGCGGAAAAAGGCATAAGCATCGACGTGATACCCTTTATACGAACGGAGGCGGTGGAGGATGTTGCGTTGCGGCAACGGGTCGGGGTTTTGGGTACGCAGAAGCTGGTGGCTGTGTTTACCAGCACCAATGCGGTGGAGGTGGTTGGAAAATGGATTAGCGAAGCAAAGGAATGGACGATATTTTGTATTGGCGGGGCCACGCGGCAGCTGGTGAGCCGGTTCTTTGGAGAAGAGGCCATTGCGGATACGGCTGAATCGGCGCTGGCGCTGGCTCAAAAAATTGTAGACAGAAAAGAAGCAGGAGAATTATTTTTCTTTTGTGGTGATCTGCGCAGAGAAGAGCTGCCTGATACATTAAGAGAAGCGGGCTTCCGGGTAAATGAGCTGGTGGTCTATCGGACAAAAGCCACCCCTGTTGCGGTGAACCGGACCTATGAAGGGCTTATATTCTTTAGTCCCAGCGCGGTGGAAAGTTACTTTTCGGTGAACAAGGCAATGGAAGGGACTGTGCTTTTTGCGATCGGAAAAACTACGGCTGCGGCTCTGCAACAGATGTCGGATAACGCTGTAGTGGTTGCCGGGCAACCCGATGCAGCGGCACTGATAAGGCAGGTGATCGAATATTTTCAGAACAAACTATAGCCAGTAATACGAACTTATGACAAAATTAAAGAACGATCTTTTATTGAGGACTTTAAGAGGCGAGAATACTGAACGGCCGCCGGTATGGATGATGCGGCAGGCAGGACGTTACCTTCCGGATTATATGAAGCTGAAAGAAAAATATTCTTTCTTCGAGCGTTGCCAGAATCCCGAGCTGGCTACCGAAATAACCATCCAGCCTGTAGAGCAGGTGGGTGTGGATGCAGCCATTATCTTTTCCGATATACTGGTAGTCCCGCAGGCGATGGGTATGGAAGTACAGATGGTGGAAGGTAAAGGCCCGTTCTTACCCGACCCGATCAAACGGATCGCTGACCTTGAAAAGCTTATCGTACCGGATGTGAATGAAAAGCTGGGCTATGTGTTCGATGCGCTGAGCCTGACAAAAAAGACACTGGACGGACGGGTGCCGCTGATCGGGTTTGCCGGCTCGCCCTGGACCCTGCTTTGCTATATGGTACAGGGTAAGGGATCCAAGACCTTTGACGAAGCAAAGGCATTCTGTTATACACAGCCGGAGACGGCTCATCGACTGCTGCAGCTGATAACGAATACGACCATCGCCTATCTCAAGGGGCAGGTCAGGGCCGGCGCCGATGTGGTGCAGATCTTCGACAGCTGGGGTGGTCTCTTAGGCCCCGATGACTTTGAAGTGCTGTCCTTACAATATATGCGGCAGATCGTCGCGGCGTTGAAAGATGAAGTGCTGACCATAATTTTTGCAAAGGGAGCCTGGCAGTCCCTGGATAAGATGGCTGCTACCGGTGCTCATGGGCTTGGCATCGACTGGTGTATCCGACCTTCGACGGCCCGTGACCTGGCGGGGCCGAGTGTCACCCTGCAGGGCAACTATGATCCGGCCAAACTTCTGTCACCTATACCTGTCATCAAAAAAGAGGTGACGGCTATGCTGGACGCATTCATAGGATATCCGCATATTGCCAACCTGGGACATGGGATCCTGCCGGACGTTCCGGTAGACCATGCAAGGGCTTTTGTGGATGCGGTGAAGGAATATGAATTTTAAACGAGTACTATCATGGAACGGGACCAATGGATCGGGTTTATTCAGGAGCTGCAGGAAAAGATCTGTGCGGCCCTGGAGAACGTGGATGGCGGGGCAGCGTTGGTTGTTGACGAATGGGAAAGAGAAGGTGGCGGTGGGGGCCGGACAAGGATCATTTCCGGTGGAAATGTCTTTGAGAAAGGCGGGGTCAACAGCTCTGTCGTGTGGGGTGAGGTTACCGATGCCATGCGGATGCAGCTGAAGATAGAAGGTCACACATGGTTTGCCTGCGGGCTCTCGCTGGTGATGCATCCGGTGAATCCTTATGTTCCTACGACGCATGCCAACTGGAGATATTTTGAATTGTATAACGAGGCCGGGGATGTCGTCGACCGGTGGTTTGGCGGCGGGGCGGATCTGACGCCTTATTATCTTTTTGAAGAAGATGCGCGGCATTTTCACGGGAGCTTCAGGGATGCGATGGCTCCTTTTGGAAAGGATCTGTATCCGAAGTATAAGAAATGGTGTGATGAATATTTTGTAAATAAGCACCGGAGCGATGAGATGCGGGGGATTGGCGGGGTGTTTTATGATCATTTAAGGATGGCAGATGCGACAGAGGCCAATAGGCTTTTTGCTTTTCAGCAGGCGAATGGGAATGCTTTCCTGCCCGCTTATCTTCCTATTGTTGAAAAACGAAAAGACCTGGCCTATGGGGAGCGGGAAGTAAAATGGCAGGAGATCAGGAGAGGGCGTTATGTGGAGTTCAATCTTATTCATGACCGCGGGACTCTTTTTGGACTGAAGACCCAGGGACGTACGGAAAGCATATTGATGAGCCTGCCGCCGCGTGCGAGATGGGAATACAATTACCAGCCCGTAGCGGGTAGTGCGGAAGCGCAGTTGCTGAATGCCTGTTTGCATCCCAGGGAATGGTTAGCATAGATCGGTTAACGTAAAAAAAATTATATGTTCTTACAACGTCGCAATCGCATACTAAGACAGTCGCCTTCCATCCGGAGCATGGTGGCTGAGACAATACTGACACCCAATGATTTTATCGTCCCGTTGTTTATCGACGAGGGGACGGGAGTGGTGCAGGAGATAGCCTCTATGCCCGGTTATTTCCGGCGGAGCCTGGATGGGACAGTGGCCGAAGTAAAGGAGCTGTGGGAGTTGGGCATCCGAAGTATCCTGCTTTTTGTCAAGAGTAAAGATGAACTAAAAGACAATACGGGCAGGGAAGCCTGGAATCCGGACGGGCTGATGCAGCGCAGCATCAAGGCGATAAAGGAGGCTGTGCCGGACATCATCGTGATGACGGATGTCGCGCTGGACCCTTATTCTTCCTATGGGCATGATGGAATCGTTGAGAATGGGGAGATCGTAAATGACGCAACGGTGGAAGCGCTGATAAAAATGAGCATCAGTCATGCCGAGGCGGGTGCCGACTGGCTGGCGCCCAGCGATATGATGGATGGCCGTATCGGGGCGATCCGTCAGGCCCTGGAGGAAAACAATTTTACCAGGACGGGGATCATGGCCTACAGCGCCAAGTATGCATCCTGTTTTTATGGTCCTTTCCGGGATGCCCTTGATTCGACGCCCGGATTCGGGGACAAGAAAACCTATCAGATGGACCCCGCGAATCGCCTGGAGGCTATCAAGGAAGCCCTGATGGATGTGGAGGAAGGCGCCGACATCGTGATGATAAAGCCCGCCCTACCCTACCTGGATATCATCCGGGAGATAAAAGATGTGGTGCATGTGCCGGTAAGCGCCTATAATATCAGCGGAGAATATGCCATGATCAAGGCGGCTGCGAAGATGGGCTGGATCAATGAGGAAAAGGCTATCATCGAAACGCTGACGTCCATAAAGAGGGCGGGAGCTGATCTTATTGCCACCTATTTTGCGAAAGATGCGGTGAAGCTGTTGAACAGGTAATCTTATATTTGCGTTTATGTACAAAAAGAGCAACGAACTTTTTGAAAGGGCTCAGAAAAGCATCCCCGGCGGTGTCAACTCTCCGGTCCGTGCGTTCCGCAGCGTAGGCGGTACGCCTGTGTTTATGAAAAAGGCAAAAGGGGCCTATCTCTATGATGTGGATGGAAACAGGTACATAGATTATATCGCGTCCTGGGGTCCGATGATCCTCGGTCATGCCTGGGAGCCCGGCGTAAAGGCCATACAGGAATATGCGGCTTATTCGACATCCTATGGCGCCCCGACAGAACTGGAGATAGAAATGGCCGAGCTGATCCTGAGCATGGCGCCGAATGTGGACCTGATACGTATGGTGAGCAGCGGCACCGAGGCCTGTATGAGCGCTGTAAGGCTTGCCCGCGGGTATACGGGAAGAAATAAAATAATCAAATTCGAAGGCCATTATCATGGACATGCCGACCCTTTTCTTGTAAAAGCGGGAAGCGGGGTGGCGACCTTCAATATACAAACGGTACCGGGTGTGACGCCGGGTGTAGCGCAGGATACGCTGACGGCTGCGTATAATGACCTGGAGGGTGTCAGGCAATTAGTGGAGACACATCCGGGGCAGATCGCGGCTATTATTATAGAACCGGTGGCGGGTAATATGGGCTGTATCCTGCCTGAGCCGGGATTTCTGGAAGGGCTGCGGGCTCTTTGTGACCGGGAAAGCATTGTCTTTATCTTCGATGAGGTCATGACCGGGTTCAGGCTGGCGCCGGGAGGGGCGCAGGAACGGTTAGGCATACGCGCTGACCTGCTGACCTATGGGAAGGTGATCGGGGGTGGTATGCCGGTAGGGGCGTTTGGCGGCAGGAAAGAGATCATGGAATTTATCGCTCCGCTAGGGAATGTCTACCAGGCGGGGACGCTGAGCGGCAATCCCATTGCCATGATTGCCGGTTATACCCTGTTAAAAGAATTGAAGAGTAATCCTGCTATATATAAAGAGCTGGAGGAAAAGACCATCTATCTGCGGGATGGTTTGCAGAAGGTGTTTGCTGCCTGGGGGCAGCCTTACCAGATCAATCAGCTGGGGTCGATGATCAGCGTACATTTCAGCGATCGTCCGATCACGAATTTTACGGCTGCTTCCGGCGCCAACAATCAGCTTTTCAAGGCCTTTTTCCATTCCATGCTGAAGAGGGGGGTGTATCTGCCGCCTTCGGCGTTCGAGAGCTGGTTCCTGAATAATGCGCTGACGACGGCCGATCTGGATGCGACGATCCGGGCGGCGGGGGAAAGTCTCGGGGAGATCGTTTAATGTAAAAGAAGTTCACAAGGCTTTAGCCCCGTGTGTTTTTTAAATGCTGTGGAGAAGTGCGAAATGGAGGAATAGCCCAGCATGATGGAAACCTCGGTGACGCTCAAGCCTTTTTCGTATAGCAGGTAGCGGGCATGTTCCATGCGCTGGCCCTGGTAGAAGTCGAAAATAGTCGTCCCAAACATTTCTTTAAAGCCTTTCTTCAGGTAACATTCATTGATGGCAACCTTGCGGCTGAGCTCTTTGATGGTGAGAGGTTCGCCGATGTGCTGGAGGAGGATCCCGCGGGCCTGGATGATCTTATCACGATCGGCTTCGTTGGCGAGGAACTTGCACTGAAAACCTTCCACTTCTTTTTCCCCGACCATACATTCCAGGCTGTAAAGCAGGAGCATCTGGCTCTGGGCGTTGATGAAGATGTTCTCCAGGCTGTCGGTATAGTTGTGATTCAGCAGGGCTTCCAGGACAAGACGGGTTCTTCCGCACAGGGAAAGGGTCTTGGAGAAGGAAGTCGAGTGTCTGAATTCGAGGAGGTCGTCGCTGATCGTGCTTTCGGGCTTGCCGGAGCGGGTGGACTGGATGGATTGGGTCTGTACAGACTGGGGCCGGGCGAACTGCGAACGGACAAACTGGGAAAGGTGTACGGAAAGGAAGCGGAAGCTAAGCACGTCCACGGTATCGATACGCTCGGAACAGCCGGGAGTAGCGTTGAGCTTACAGGCGTCGCATTCGATGTCCTTCTTGCGGCAATAGACATTACCGGCCATGCAGAAACGCAATTCCAGGTAATTCTGGGCCGGGTCTTCCTTTTTGTAGTGATAGACCATCATGCCCATGTCGTCGAGATTCCAGTGGGGGTTTTTCTGATACCGTTTGATGGAATATTGTACGGAGCCAGGGATCTGACGATCTTTCTCCTGTAACACTACAAGCTGATCCTGCATTACGGGTTGTTTGTAAGCCATCATTAAAATATCAGGAGCCTGGTACATAAGTTTGCAAAATTACATTGAAAAAGTTGAATAAATACAGCTGAATGGGCCGAATGGTTAAAAGGGGGACTTTTTGACAAAACGATGACGCGGGCAAGCGGCGGCGGGATGAAGCGGGTAGCGGGGTGAAGCGAGTGGCGGGGTGAAGCGGATAGTGGAGCTGTTGCGGCCGGGTTGAGCACTTGCGGGATGGTCCGTTGTGCAGATCCGGGGTGTGTCGGTGCGGGATGTTAAAAAGATGCATTCCGGAGGGGAAAATGGGGATATTAAAAGCCCGGAAACCCCTTATATTTCGTACCTTTGCGGCATCTTATTAATTTATTGTTAACTACACTATTCCAGTCAAAATATGAGTGATACAACACAGGAAATTATGACCCCGGAAGTCAATGGATATGGCGCAGACAGTATCCAGGTCCTTGAGGGCCTGGAGGCCGTTCGTAAGCGTCCGGCGATGTATATCGGAGATATTGGCGTGAAGGGTCTTCATCATTTGGTGTATGAGGTGGTAGACAACTCGATTGACGAGGCCCTGGCGGGTTATTGCAAGAACATTGTAGTGACCATTTTCGAAGACAATTCTGTCGAGGTGGAGGACGATGGTCGTGGTATTCCTACGGGGATCAATACAAAAGAGAAGAAAAGCGCCCTGGAAATGGTTATGACCATTCTCCATGCCGGCGGTAAGTTTGATAAGAACACGTATAAAGTTTCCGGGGGTCTTCACGGTGTGGGGGTGAGCTGCGTAAACGCATTGAGCGCTGACTTGCATGCGACTGTTTACCGGGAAGGCAAGGTCTTCGAGCAGCAGTATAAGATCGGCGTGCCTCAGTACGAGGTCCGTGAGATCGGGCTTAGTGAGAAGACGGGTACTACCATCCGTTTCTGGCCGGATAGCAGCATTTTTATCACAACCACCTACAATAAAGATATCCTGGAAGGCCGTCTCCGGGAGCTGTCTTTCCTCAACAGGGGGGTCAGGATCATCCTGAACGACCTGCGGGAGAAGGAAGAGGATGGCAAAACTTATCTGAAGGAGTTTTACAGTGAAGGCGGGATCGTAGAATTCGTGGAAATGCTGGATAAGAATGCCGGCCGTGCTCCGCTGATCCCGAACATCATCTTTGTGGAAGGGCGGGATGAAGTCACCAATGTGGCGGTGGAAGTAGCGCTTACCTACAACGACAGCTACAACGAGCACATCTATTCGTATGTCAACAATATCAACACGATAGAAGGCGGTACCCATGTGGCGGGTTTTCGCCGGGCTCTTACCCGGGTCTTTAAGGCTTATGGCGACAAGCAGGGTCTTTTTGAAAAGGCCAAGGTGGAGATCGAGGGAGATGACTTCCGGGAAGGGTTGAGTACGATCATATCGGTAAAGGTCCCCGAGCCTCAGTTTGAAGGGCAGACGAAGACCAAACTGGGGAACAATGAGGTGAGCGGAGTCGTAGACTCGACGGTTTCGCAGGCTTTGAATGCATACCTGGAGGAAAACCCCAGGGAAGCCAAGAATATCATCAGCAAGGTCATCCTTGCCGCACAGGCGAGAGCCGCGGCGAAAAAGGCCCGTGAACTGGTACAGCGTAAGAGTGTGCTTAGCGGCGGGGGCTTACCCGGAAAGCTGGCTGACTGTTCTGAGCGGGATCCTGAAAAATGTGAGCTGTTCCTCGTGGAAGGGGACTCGGCCGGTGGTACAGCGAAGCAAGGGCGCGATCGCAGCTATCAGGCTATCCTGCCTTTGAGGGGTAAGATCCTCAACGTGGAAAAGGCCATGGAGCACAAGATCTATGAGAACGAGGAAATCCGCAATATGTATACGGCATTGGGTGTGACGGTTGGTACGGCTGACGATCCCAAGGCGCTGAATATCGTGAAGGTCCGGTATCACAAGCTGATCATCATGACCGATGCCGATGTGGATGGCAGTCATATCGCGACGCTGATACTGACCTTTATCTACCGGTATATGAAGGAAATGGTAGAGCAGGGTTATGTCTATCTTGCCCAGCCGCCGCTTTACCTGGTGAAGAAGGGTAAGGAGCAGTCTTATGCCTGGAATGAGGAGCAGAGGAAGGCGTGGATCGAAAAGCTTGGAGGCGGGAAGGAAGACAGTGTTACTGTACAGCGTTATAAAGGGCTGGGTGAAATGAATTCAGATCAGCTTTGGGATACGACAATGAATCCGGAAACCCGGACCCTGAAGCAGGTGACTATCGAAAGTGCTGCTGAGGCGGACCGTGTTTTCAGTATGCTGATGGGAGATGAGGTTGCTCCAAGGCGTGATTTCATCGAGTCTCATGCGAAGTATGCGAAGCTTGACGTGTAAAATTTTTCCGGTCAAATGCGTCAAAATCGCTAATATTACAATATTTCTTACTAACCAGACCTGCGATAGCAGGCGTTAAATCAATGTATTATGTCAACTGTAACACTCACGGCCTACAACGTAAAGACGAAAGAGAAGAATGTGCCAATCCAGGACGCAGTCATCACTAAAACTGCCAAAGGTGCTTATATGGCGCAGGGTCATGATGGGAAAGGAAACAAGCTGACGACTCTTCTGGGAGAAGAAAAAGCTCTTACTGCCATCAAGGAAGGGACCGCCAAACAAGGTTGGTAGGTTTTTGTCAACGGCCTTGTTTTTCCATCAAATTTATCACCCCAAACAAACCCATACATCTGATAGGTGGCTAGCCCGGGTACCACCAGGGAGATGTTATGCGAAGTCGGAATATCTTTTTAAGCTAAGCGGCGAGGATCTGAATCCCCGCCGCTTCTTTTATGAGATGGTGCCGGTATCGAGTTAGGTGCTGCCCGCATTTTATGAGACGGAGCCGTTGTTAGGTGGTGCCGGCATTGAATGCCGGGGATATGGTGGCACGGCTTTTAACTTATCTTCTCTGCGCCGAAGTAGGAATGTAAAACTTCTGGCAGGTTAATAGCATCCGGGGTCTGATGATTTTCCAGCAGACACGCTACGATGCGTGGAAGGGCGAGGGAGCTGCCGTTCAATGAGTGGACCAGCTGTGTCTTACCGTTGGCATCTTTGAACCGGATCTTCATACGATTTGTCTGGAAGGCTTCGAAATTACTGACAGAGCTGACTTCCAGCCATTTCTCCTGTGCGGCACTAAAGACTTCGAAGTCATAGGTCATCGCGGAAGTAAAGCCCATATCGCCGCCGCATAACCGGAGGATGCGATAGGGGAGGTCGAGGGACTGCAATAGCTTTTCTACGTGCAGGACCATTTCTTCCAACACGTCATAACTCGTTGCAGGGTCTACCAGCTGTACGACCTCGACCTTATCGAACTGGTGCAGGCGATTGAGTCCCCGGACGTCTTTGCCGTAACTACCGGCTTCCCTGCGGAAACAGGGCGTATAGGCCGTCATGCGCACAGGCAGCTGCGTTTCTTTCAGGATCTCGTCGCGGTAGATATTTGTTACCGGCACTTCGGCTGTCGGGATCAGGTAGAGGTCGTCCTCAGTAACAAAATACATCTGTCCTTCTTTATCCGGCAACTGGCCTGTGCCCCGGGCGGAAGCTTCGTTGACCAAAATGGGGGGCTGAATTTCCATATAGCCGGCTGCGGTATTGTAATCGAGAAAGTATTGGATCAGGGCTCTTTGCAGTCTTGCGCCCTTGTTGATATACACGGGGAAGCCGCTGCCGGTAATCTTATTGCCGAGCTCGAAGTCGATGAGATTGTATTTTTTGGCGAGGTCCCAGTGTGCGAGGGCGCCGGCGGGGAGCCTGGGCTTGTTGCCGCTTTCCCGTATGTTGACGTTGTCTTCGGGGGTTTTGCCGTGTGGTACGGCAGCTGCGGGGAGATTGGGCAGGCGGACGATGGCGGTATTCAATTCTTCTTCTGCTTCAGCGAGCTGGGTGGCAATGGGGGCCTGGGCGGCTTTGAGGACAGCCACTTCCTGTTTTTTTTCTTCGGCCAAAGCTTCCAATTCTTTATTGCCGTCTTTTTTTGCTTTTCCCATCAGCTGACCGATCTCTTTGGAAAGGGCATTTATCATGGACTGCGTCGTTTCGGATTCCGTTTGCAATTTTTTCCGCTGGTCGTCCAGGCTGACGATAGTATCAACCAGGCTGGTCTCCCTGAAATTTCTGACGGCCAATCTTTCCTTTACGAAGTCCACATTCTGACGGATAAATGCCACCTGTAACATTTTCTAAGTTTTGGGCAAAGGTACTATAGTAAATGTGTAATTTAGGCCAAAACCTTCTATATGATAGACCCTACTATGATCACCACCAGCACTGTATTGGACGGACATCGTATCGTACGTTCACTGGGAGTGGTACGTGGCATTACCGTAAGATCGCGGAGCGTATTCGGCAATCTTGCCGGCGGGCTTCAAACACTTTTTGGCGGGCAGATATCCATCTACGTGGAACTCTGTGAAAAGACCAGGGAGGAAGCTTTCCAGTATATGACGCAGCATGCATTCGAACGGGGCGCCAATGCGATCATCAACATGCGTTATGACGCCAATGAGGTGATGAACGGGGTGACCGAGGTGCTGGCTTATGGGACAGCGGTGGTGGTGGAGAAGGTTTAGTATCTTTGCCAAATGCAACAAGCGCAAGACGACCTGCAGGCCCGTTGGTGGGACCTGGAAGCCAGGTTAGTAGAGAGATTTGGTAAAAAGCCGGACATGGAGACCCTGTTATTCCTTATTGGGATACAGGAGTTCGGGGATATCCGGAAGAAGTTTTCCAAAGAAGAAAAGCAGGACCTGATGCACATTGCGGTGTGTTCTCTTTTCCGCCAGAGCGGCTATTATGAGCTCGAGGGGGTGGACGAGGAGGGGTGGCCTCATTTCCTGCAGCTAAAGGCTTTGCCGGTGATGGGTCTTATGGAGCAGGAGAACTTTTTAAAGGACCATATCCTGTTGTTTTTTGAGACCTCGGATCTGGAGGAAAAGGAAAGCGACGGACATGATGAGCTATAACTGATTGTTATGATAAAAGGACTGATAGCCGGCTGTGTTGTGCTGGCTTTATTTGCCGGCTGTCATCCCCGGGTATCAAAAGGGCTGCATAACCGGGATCTTCACCGGGATATCGAGGTCATTACGACCAAGGGGATCCTGATACTTCGTCTTTCGGACTCTACGCCTTTACACCGGGATAATTTTCTTCGGCTGGTGAAGGCACATTACTACGATGGCATATTGTTTCACCGGGTCATAAAGAATTTTATGATCCAGGCGGGAGACCCCAATAGCCGCACGGCAACCGATACCACGGAGCTGGGCGGCGGGGACACTACTTATACCATTCCGGCAGAGTTTCGGGCCGGCTTATTTCATCATAAGGGCGTCCTTGCGGCTGCCCGGGAGGGGGACAATGTAAACCCAAAACGGGAAAGCAGCGCAACCCAATTCTATATTGTCGAGGGCAAACGGTATACGGACGCGGGTCTGGATTCGATGGAACAGGGGCGGCTGAAGGGCAGGAAGATACCGCCGGCTCACCGCGAGGTCTATAAAACGGAAGGCGGGGCGCCGCATCTTGACCAGCTATATACCGTTTTCGGGGGAGTTGTCAGCGGTCTGGACGTAGTCGACAGCATAGCCGCCGTGCCTACATCGGGGCGTCCTTCCGACCGGCCGCTGGCTCCTGTCAGGATACTGAAAATGAGGCTTATCCGGCGCCAGGACCGGTCTATCAAATAATTCAATACCGTCTTACCTTATTTCGACTCTTTTTCTAATCTTTGCAACACAAAAAAATAAATCACATGAACTTCCCTGATACTTTACGCTACACCAAGGACCACGAATGGATACGCCTGGAGAACGGCAATGAGGCCGTCATCGGCATTACGGAGTTTGCCCAGCAGGAATTGGGAGACATCGTATACGTGGAGGTGGAGACGGTTGGAAAGGCTCTGGCGGCCGAGACGGTCTTCGGCACTGTGGAAGCGGTGAAAACAGTTTCCGACCTCTATCTGCCGGTAGCGGGCACCATCCTGGAGCTGAACCCCGAGCTGGCGTCTCATCCTGACCTGGTAAATTCAGATCCTTATGGCAAGGGCTGGATGATCCGCATGACAGTGAAAGACCCTGCCGACCTGGACAAGCTGATGGATGCTGCTGCCTATGGCAATATCGTTCACTAATAATTTTACATTACTTTAGTGTACCTATTTACATAACCATTGGGAATACCTATTACCTATACAGAGCAGGAGCTGGTGCTGGCCCTGAAAGAAAGGAATAACCAGGCTTTTGGTTTCCTTTACGACAACTATGCCGGGGCTTTATATAGCATTATAAAACAGATCATTACCGATAATAATGAGCTGGCCAGCGACGTGTTGCAGGAGGTATTTATCAATATCTGGCGCAAAATAGAGACCTATGATCAGAGTAAGGGCCGGCTGTTTACCTGGATGCTGAATATCGCCAGAAATGCCTCGATCGATATGCTGCGGTCGAAGGGATATCAGAATTCTCAAAAAAACCAGGAGCTACCGGATAACGTATATAAAGGGGTAACCAATCAGACAACGCAACAAAACGTTGATAACATAGGACTTAAGAAGGTGTTAGAGAAATTAAAACCCGAACACCGGGTCCTGGTCGAGTTGGCTTATTTCAAGGGATTTACCCATGAGGAAATTGCAGAAATGATGGCTATTCCGCTCGGAACGGTAAAAACCCGTATCAGAAATGCGTTATTACAATTAAGAGAATATTTAAAGTGAACCTAAAAGACTACATAGAAAGCGGCATCATTGAAAGCTATGTGATGGGCCTGGCGAGTGAGTCAGAAAGGGCTGAATTTGAGCAATTATGTACTCAACATCCTGAGTTAGTAGCAGCACGCAGGAAATTTGAGGAAAGCATCGAATCGTCTGCCTTTGAACAGGCCCTGCCGACTCCTCCGGAGGTTAAGGGGAAGATTTTTGAAGCAATCGGGACTTCCGGTCCCCGGTCAGCGACTTCATTAAATCCACCTAAAATAGACACAATGGAAAATTCGAAAACTCCGGTTCGTAGTCTTGGTATGCTTCGTTTTGTGGCTGCCGCGTCAGTCGTTCTGCTCATTGGAATGTTTGTCTTGTACTATCAAACCAAACAGCAAAATGCAGATCTCGTAAATACCCAGGACAGATTAAAGGTATCTTACGATTCGACAAAAAACATCCTGGACAAGATCGTTGACGAGCAGAAACATGTTGTCGGCGACCCCAACACGACCGTAGTCAACATGGTCGGGACGAAGGTAGCTCCGAAGTCTTCCGCCAATGTTTATTGGGATTCCGCCTCTACGAATGTGTACCTGATCGTGAAGAACATGCCCAGGCTGCCGAATGACCAGCAGTACCAGCTCTGGGCCCTGATAGACGGGAAACCAAGCGATCTGGGCGTCTTTGACGCGACGGATACCAAGGTCATCCTGAAGATGAAAAACACTAAGAAAGCCCAGGCTTTTGCCATTACCATCGAAAAACACGGTGGGAGCCCTTCTCCTACCCTGGAGAGGATGCAGTCACTTGGCAAGACGCTGCAAAGCCAATAACACGGTCTGCAGCCCCCGCGCAGCAAAGTTGCCATCCCAGTGGAAAAAAATCTACAGACATAGTAAAAAAAGTCCCATTTTTAGGGACTTTTTTATTTCTTCTCATCTTCGGTATATGATCCCTTTTTTTAAAAAATACTTTGGAGTGCTGTTCTTTCCTGTTTGCTGGACCCTTGTCGTGGCTATTTTGTGTTGTCTGCCCGGGTCGATGTTACCTGATGAAGGCGGGTTTAAGATCCCCCAGTTTGACAAGCTGGTGCATATGAGCATGTTTGGCGGATTCGCCTTTTTATGGGGTTTGTATCTAAGCAATAAGATCTCCGATGCAAGGCGCCTTTTGCGTCTTTTCTTCCTGTTCTTTTTGCTGGCAAATGCCTATGGGGTTGCTATGGAACTGGTTCAGAAGTGCTGTGTGCCAATGCGGGACTATGATGAAGCGGATATAATTGCCGATATGATCGGGGCGGGCATTGCGTATGGCCTCTCCAACATCTTTTTATTGCCTAAGAACGGAGACGCGTAACCGACAATGGTTATATAAAAAAATAAACCCCTGTAGAAACAGGGGTCGTAACCAAAACTAACTGCTTATGAGAAAATTGACTGCTTTATGTGAGTCAAATAGAAAAGACTGCTTTAATACTTCTAATAACGCAAAACAGGTGCCAATATTATATTGAAAACTGTTAAGAAAAGAGCTCCGGATCATCATCCTCATCCAATCACTACACAAAGTTACGATGGAAATCGTTTTGTCGCTGGCGTCAAAAAGAGTAATAACATTTATTTAGCATTACTTCTTTTAAGATATACAATATCCTGTTGTATAGCAAGTTTTAGCCGATATATTTTAAAAGAACCAGTACATATAAGACGTCCGGATAAGAGAAAAGTTTAACCCCCACTGTTAAAAGAACGTAAAAGGAATTCCCTTTATCCGGGGAATATTTCTCCTTTTAATTCCGTTTTAATCCCACCCTTATGGTAATCCGTTATTTAAAAAAGTCCTTTGAGCTTGTCCATGACTCCGGCACCGTCACCCTGTCCGAAACTGCCTAAAAGTCCTTGCAATCCCTGTCCCCCTGTCAGCTGTCCTGCGATGTTCTCAAGGCTGAACGAGCTGTCGGTAGTGTCATTGGTCTTGCTTACCAGGTGTTGTAAGACGGTGGGAATCAGATTGGAAGCCACGCCGCTTGCTGCAGCCGGATCGACGCCGAATTTACTGACCAGGTTCTGAATGAAGCCTGCGGAAATATTTTGTACCGCCGGATGGGACTGGAAGTCGCCGGAGGGGTGGCTGAGGAGGCTAAGGACGTCCTGTGCCTGGCCCTGGGAGATCATGTTCTTAAGGCCTTCGAGGATGGAATTACCGGCCTCTGCCGTCACTGCTTCGTTGTGCTCATCAGGAATAGCGGGGTTGTTGACTACAGCGTCTCCGGCGTGTTCTCTAACGAGGTTGATAATACTTTCGAGCATAAGCGATCAATTTTATATAAGCTAAGCGATCCGGACCGGATCGTTTGTAGAATTAGTTCTGGCGGCGCTGTGCTTTTAGTTCTGGCGCGCCATTTTTTCGCTGTTCTCGGCGAATTGCAGGGCGTCTATAAATTCCTGGACGTTGCCGTTGAGGACATCATCGAGGTTATATACGGTGAGGCCGATGCGATGGTCGGTGACGCGGCCCTGGGGGAAGTTGTAGGTCCGGATCTTGGCGCTGCGGTCGCCTGTGCTGACGAGGCTTTTCCGGTGGCGGGCTATTTCTTCTTCCTGTTTGCGGACCTGTTCTTCGTAGAGTTTCGTGCGAAGCATATTCATGGCTTTTTCGCGGTTGCCGAGCTGGCTGCGTTCGGTCTGACAGACGACTACGACCCCGGTGGGGATATGGGTAAGGAACACCTTTGTTTCGACCTTATTGACGTTTTGTCCGCCGGCGCCACCGCTGCGGGCTGTTTCCATTTTCACGTCGCTTTCTTTTAGTTCAAAGTCGACCTCTTCGGCTTCGGGCATGACGGCGACGGTAGCGGCGCTGGTATGAACGCGGCCACTGGTTTCGGTATCGGGTACGCGTTGTACGCGATGTACGCCGCTTTCGAATTTCAGGGTGCCGTAGACATCGTCTCCGACTACTTCCACCTGTACTTCCTTGTATCCGCCGACGGTGCCATCGCTTTCGCTGAGGATGGCTGTTTTCCAGCCTTTTTTCTCGCAGTATTTTATATACATGCGTAAAAGGTCGCCGGCGAAGAGGCTGGCTTCGTCGCCACCGGTACCGGCGCGGATCTCCAAAATGGCGTTTTTTTCGTCCTGTGGGTCTTTGGGTATCAGGAGCTGACGGATATGGGCTTCCATCGTGATCTTCTTTTCGTCCAGGTCCGGGGCTTCGGCTTTTGCCAGGTCCCGGAGTTCTGCGTCGTCGCCATTCAGGGCTTCTTTATTGAAGTCGATGGTGTCGAGCAGGTTTTTATACTCGTTGAAGGCGTTGACAATCTTTTCGACGCTGCGGTATTCTTTGCTCATAGCGCTGAATTTCCGGTTGTCGCTGACGACTTCAGGGTTGCTCAGTGCTACGCCAAGGTCTTCGAATCGGGCTTTTATGGCTTCTAGTTTATCTAACATATATTTGAACCGCCTGCGCCAAAAAATGGCGGGCGGACCGCAAAGATAAAATGTTTGGTAATGACTTACAGAAAATTCAAGGCCGATTATTTATTTATGGGGACGGGGTTTGCCGGCGGCGGACCCGCTGCGGCGGGGGGGATAAGGGGGGGTGGTGAAGGGGCAGCTGGGATGGGGGAAGATATGGTGCTGGTGACGACGGAGGATGGGACAGTGCAGGGGGTTGTTGCAGCGGCGGAGGCGGGGGAAGGGGTAGAATATCATCCGGGGCTGCTAAGTCCGGGATTTGTCAATTGTCATTGTCATCTTGAGCTGTCGCATATGAAGGGGGTGGTACCGGAGCGAACGGGGCTGGTTGATTTTTTGATTGCGGTGATGCGGCAGCGGGGTGGTGCGGGGGCGGCGCGGGGTGCGGGGGCGGCGCGGGGTGGTGCGCGGGATGCGGATGCGGGTGGTGATGAGGCCCCGGATCATATGGCGCGGGCGGAGCAGGAAATGCTGGATAATGGCATTGTGGCTGTGGGTGATATCTGTAATACCGCCGATACCTTGAGTCTGAAGACAGCGGGCAGGTTGTATTATCATAATTTTATTGAAACCATGGGCTTTATCGAACAAGGCGCCAGAGACCGGTTTGCACAAAGCCTTGCGGTTTTTCAAACGTTTGCAAAAGCTTATTCGTTGCCGATAGAGGCCAATTCTATTGTGCCGCATGCTCCTTATTCTGTGTCTTCGGCCTTGTTCCGGCTGGTGGCCGGGTTTCCGGGGAATCATGTTCTGACGATCCATAACCAGGAGGCAGAGCCGGAGAATGAGTTTTATTTGTCGGGGAAGGGGGATTTTTTGCGGCTTTATCAGCAGCTGGGATTGGATGTGTCGTTTTTTCAGGGAACGGGGAAGAGGAGTCTGGCGGGTTATCTGCCTTATTTTTATCGGAATCAGGGGTTGATATTGGTGCATAATGTGGCGACGAGCGAGGAGGATCTGCGGGGTTTGATGGGTGTGGGGTCGGCCGGCGGCGCGGGTGCGGGTGCGACATTGTACTTTTGTCTTTGCCCTAATGCTAACCGTTATATAAGCGATCGATTGCCGGATGTGAGGATGTTGATGAGGAATGGCTGCACTATTGTGATGGGAACGGATAGTCTTGCGTCGAATCATCAGCTGAACATATTGGAGGAGATAAAGACTTTGGAGCAGGCTTTTCCGCAGCTGGATGTTGCGGACCTGTTGCAATGGGCTACTTATAATGGGGCGCGGGCGCTGCAATTGGATGGGATGCTGGGGAGCTTTGAACCCGGGAAACAGCCGGGGGTGGTGCTGATAGAGAATATGGACGGGCGAAGATTGGGGGCCGGGGCTGGTGCGCGGAGGATGATTTGAGGGGTGATGAGGGTAGTGGCTGGGTGAGAAGGATGTTTGATGGCTGGAGAGTGGCTGGACGCGGTGGCAGCGACCAGGCGCGGCAGTTATGACAGGACGGTCTGGAGGACGGAAAGGGTCCGCATTTCGCCAAAATCCGGCACATGCAGGGCGTAGAAGATCTGATAAGCCTGCAGAAGGGCCCTGCGGGTCTCCTGGTTCAGCGCCAGTTCCTGAAGCTCTTCGGGTTGCTGAACACGCAGCAGCTGGGCAGTAATATAGCTATAGGAGCCTTCGAGAACCTGGTGATGCTGGGGGTGTTCGGCGACGAACTGGCCTTCCTGCAGGTCGAGAAAGGGGGTTTGTTCGGTATATATGTCCTGGATCCGGAGCCCGAAGAAGCCGGCCAGGTGCAGCATAAAGAAGAGCGGGAAATTCGCCTGGATGCGGCCTTCGCTGGCATCGAGATGAAGAAAGGCGTCTTCGATAAAATAAAAAAGGTCCGCGTTTGGTTCGGGTTGTTTTATACATTTCTGCAGAAGCTCGACCATAAACAGGGCTACCGCATTTTTTAAGACGTCGAAGAAGATGTGCTGGTAGAGGGTGGCCCATTTCATTTCCTTTATGCGCTGGAAGTTTTTGAGGTCGTTGTGATAGACGACGAGGTCGAGGATGGCGGAAGGCTGGAAGAGGTTGGCTTTACCGGGGCCTTTACGGGTGGAGGTACGGACGCCGTTGACGAGATAGGTCTGGATGCCAAAGAGTTCGGTATACAGCGTGGCGATGAGGCTTGTTTCGCCGTATTTGACTGTTTTGAGAACGACTCCTTTTGTTTTGTACAAGTGCATATTTGCTCTTCTATCTGTGGTCTGGCCTGTGCATATTTGCCCTTCGGCTCTGTGCATTGTTGGTGACGGTGAGACTGCCTGGCTGCAAAAGTCCTCAAATTGCCGTTTATTTGCAAAGTAAAATTTTCATCATGTGGGAATCCATTGCCCGTCTGGTCCTCAAATTCAGGTTATTTTGGCTCATTGCACTCCTTGCCGTCACTGGTTTTATGGCTTACAGGGCTTCCCGGGTCCAACTAAGTTATGATTTCACGAAAACGATTCCAACTGACAATCCCAAATACAAGGCTTATCAGGAATTCCGTCAGCGTTTCGGCGATGATGGAAATGTGCTGGTGATCGGCATGCAGACAGACAAGCTCTTTCAGCTGGATGTGTTTACCGATTACATCGCGATGACGGAGGAACTGAAGAAAGTACAGGGGGTGGAGGACGTATTGGGTGTCTCGGCTGCCATCAACCTGGTCAAGGATAGTATTACTCAAAAGCCAAGGGCGGTGTCTATTTTCCCGGCGCATCCTGTGACACAGGCGCAGATAGACAGCGGCAGAGCCGTATTTCTGGGGCTGCCTTTTTATCGCGGTCTCATGTATAATGCGGAAACGAATACCTGGCTGACGGCCGTCCATGTCAATAAAGACGTCATGAACTCTGCCGGCCGGATCGTCACGGTGAACGCCATAACAAAGGTCGTGGATGGTTTTGGCGCCAGACATGGGCTGGCGATACATACCAGCGGGTTACCCCTGATCCGCACCCGGATGGCAGTGAAGGTCTCGAAGGAAACGACCTGGTTCCTGCTGGGGTCCGTGCTGATCCTGTCGGTTATCCTTTTCCTTTTCTTCCGAAGCCTCAGTACCGTATTGCTTTCGCTGGGAGTGGTGATCATCGGGGTTATCTTTAGTCTTGGGACCATGGACCTGTTTGGCTATAAGATCACGCTACTGAATGCGCTGACCCCTACCCTTGTGGTCGTCATCGGCATTCCGAACTGTATCTACTTCATGAACAAATACCATACGGCCTTCCGGGATACGGGTGACAAACATGAGGCGCTGGTTGTGATGATCGGCAGGATGGGTGTGGTGACCTTGTTCTGCAACCTGACGGCGGCGATAGGATTTGGCGTCTTTGCGCTGACCCGGAGTGCGATACTCAATGAGTTTGGAGTGGTCGCGGGGATCAATATCATGCTCCTTTTCTTTATCTCCTTTATCCTGATACCGGTGGTGCTGAGCTATCTGCCTGCGCCAAAGCCAAAACATATGCGTTACCTGGAGAACCGGTGGCTGGCTATTATCCTGAAGAAGCTGGAAGTCTGGACGCTGCATCACCAGCGTGCCATTTATGGTGTCACAACGGTAGTTGTGCTGGTGGCGATAGCGGGTATGTTCCGCCTGCAGTCCGAAGGATTCATCCTTGATGATCTTCCCAAAAAGGACCCTTTGTTTATGGATATGAAATTCTTTGAAAAGAACTTCAAGGGGGTGATGCCGCTGGAGATAGTGATTGACACGAAGAGGAGGAAGGGATTAAAGGCGAATACGCTGAAGACGCTGGACAGTGTCGATCAGCTCTCGAAATATATTGCAGCCCGGCCGGATATGGCAAGGCCTTTATCCCTGGTGGAGGGATTGAAGTTTATCAAACAATCCTATTACGGAGGCGATAGCAGCGACTACAATGTGCCCAATGACAATACGGAACTGCTCTTTTTGTCTACGTACCTGAACCTGAACGGAGACAGCACGAAATCGGGAAGCGGTGCGGGTAAAAACAACAGCCTGACAAGGCTGCTGCATAGTTTTGTAGACAGCAATCAGCAAAGGCTGCGGGTCAGTATCAATATGGCGGATGTCGGCAGCAAGCAATTGCCATTGGTCCTGGATGATCTGCAGAAAAAGACGAATGCCCTGTTCGACTCTTCGCGGTACCGTGTCGAATTTACCGGGACCAGCGTGACCTACCTGGAGGGGAGCAGTTTTGTGATCAAAGGATTAAAAGATAGTATCCAATGGGCCTTCCTGCTGATAGCGGCCTGTATGTTGTTTTTATTCCGGAGTGTCCGGATCCTGGTCTGTTCGCTGGTACCGAATGTGATCCCGCTCATCATCACTGCGGGTATAATGGGGTGGGCCGGGGTGAGGCTGAAACCATCGACGGTGATCGTGTTCAGTATTGCCCTGGGAATCGCGATAGATATAACGATCCGGTTCCTGGTCAACTACAAACAGGAGTCAGCGGGAGCAAACCCGGAGCAGGCCGTGATAGATACGATAAATAAGACGGGCATCAGCATCCTGTATACTTCGATGGTACTGATCGCGGGTTTTGTGATCTTTTGTTTTAGTGATTTTGGCGGGATCCTGGCGCTGGGGTGGCTGACCTCGGTGACTTTGGTGATCGCGACGATCACAAATCTCGTCTTCCTGCCTGCGCTGCTGTTGAGTCTGACTAAATCTCGACGAGTCCGTTCTTGATGGCGAACATAACGAGTCCAACCCGGGTGCGGACCTTCAGCTTTTCAAAAAGGGTATTTCTGTAGTTATCGACTGTGCGGGGGCTGATAAACATCTTATCGGCGATGTCCTTGTAGGAAAGCTCCGAGCAGACAAGGCGCAGAAATTCTTTTTCCTTGTCATTGAGGACTATGGGGTCTTCGGGATTGCCGAGGTCCTTGTGCAGGCCGCTGATGATCTTGCCGGAGATGTATTCCGAAAGGTAGAAGTCCTTTTTCATGATGGAATCCAGGGCCAGCTTTAATTCTTCCGGTTCGATATTCTTCAGGATATATCCTTTGGCGCCAAGGCGGAGCATGCGGATGATGGTATTTTCATCGCTGAACATGGAAAGGGCCAATACTTTAACCTGGGGATAGTTCTTGTGCAGCCAGCGGACTGTTTCGTAACCGTCCATATCGGGCATGTTGACGTCGAGGATAATAATATCCGGGATCACCTGCTGGGTGATCTTTACCTTGATGTCTTTTCCGTTGTCACCTTCAAACAATACAGCATAGTTCTCAAAGGAGCCAATAAGTTTAGCCAGCGCTTTGCGTAAGAGACTGTGATCATCTACAATACCAACCTGTATTTTCTTATTTGCTACTCCCATAATCAATTTATAATATATCCTTTTCCAGGGGCATCTCCACCGTAATGGAAGTTCCTTTACCCGGCTGACTTTGAACAGAGATGGTTGCGCCGATCAGGGAGGCACGGTTTGTCATGCTCTTCAGACCAATACCGCTGGAAGAGGATGCCTGAGTTCGTTTCTTTGTTACATCGAAGCCGACCCCATTGTCCTCAACTTTCAGAACAAATTTATTATCAATTGAGTAATTAACCGCAATATTTACGTGAGTAGCCCTGGAATGTTTCAAAATATTGTTCATCATTTCCTGAAACATACGATATAAAAAGATAGATCGTTGATCTTCAAGCCTATACTCCTCGCCTACTACTGACAGATCGACTTGCAGGAGCCCGGTCCTTTGCATGCTCTCGAGGTCGAAACTCATGGCTTCCACCAGTCCGATCTGGGTGATGCGGTCGGTATGGAGGCTTTTGGTGAGGTTTCCCATATCATAAATGACCTTATTGAGCATCGTGCGACTGGTCTGAACGCTTTCGTATGCGGCATGATCTTTTTCCAGCGGTAGAATGGACAAGGATAGTTTGACGACGGAAAGAATCTGTCCAATGTTGTCGTGCAGTTCCTGGGCGATAGTTTTGAAGGTCGTTTCCTGAATCTCCAGCTGAGACCTTAGCAGTTCCTGTTGATACTCGTCTTTTACCCTTGCCAGCTGCTGTTCCTGCCTGTGTTGTCTGCGCTGATACAAGAACAGCGTCGTAACGATGAAACCTACCAGCAATATGGCAAGTGCACATGCGATCAGAATTATGGCATAGATCTCCTGGTTTTGAGCCGACATAAAAAGGCGATAGTGAACGATAAATATAAAAAGATATTCAGCAAGATAAATATGATAAAGAGATTTTGTAGAATTACTTTAGGCAGGGCATGGATAAAATTTAGCAGGCTTGTAAGCGGAAAGCTACAGGCATAATAAAATAAAAGGCCCGAACAGATCCAAAAGGCGGGCTGTCTGACGAGATTGACAAAACTCCGTAACTGGAATAATTCCCAGAAATAATAAATACAGGCCGACACGATGAACAGGCTTCCAAGACTAAAGGTCATGGTATTAAATACACCGGTCTTCTGTACCAGGAAAAAATTGGTCAGGGACAACAGCAGGTAGGTAAGCAAAAAATAAAGGAAGACTTTTTTGGCTTTGGCGCCCTGTACTATTTCCCGTAAAAGATAGATCTGGAAGGCAATGACAAACATCTGTACCAGGTTATTCAGGAAAACGTTGTCTGCAGCATTCAAAGCAGATATGTTGGTGGCTGTGTCCATGAGACAATTGACAAGCAGGAAAACTGAAAAATGCCTGAGATAACGTTCGCGGCGGGCCGGTGGCTGAAAAAAGATAGTCAAACTTGCCAGAAAGGGAATTATACCCGCGATGGGAACGATGTAAAAGAGGTAGTTTGACAAATGCGTCATTTCGCCAAGATAGCAGATATTTCTCTCACTAAAAAGCCGCCCCGCAAAATTGCGTGGCGGCCTTGATATATTTTGTTTCAGGTGACCGGAAAGTCGGGAAAATTAAATAACTTCCATGCTGCTATCGTCGTGCACGATAAGTGTTGATTTACCCTTTCCACCGCCTCCACAGAAAGGAGGACACACGGTACCACCATAATAAGCAACTACTTCAGGCTGATTGTCATTATTTGAATAAAGCTCCTTGCTGGAGCCGTAAGATCCGTCTTTTGTGCGGTTGCCAATCATAACAATAGTCTGACGACCTACGAATTCGGGGGTGGAATAGCCTTCGGGGAATACGCCAAAATGGAAGCGAACACTGTCTCCGCCATTGTCTTTTACGTTTGCCAGGAAACCTTCCAGTTCTTCGAGAGTAAACCAAACGCTCAGGGAATCAGCTTTTCCCATACGATCGGAATTGGCTGCCCATCTTTCCTGCTTGTAGGCGCTGGTTAAAGTATCTACTTCCTGTTTTGTAGCGAACTGACCTGCATTTACGGATTTTTTTTCAATTGTGTTCATGGCTGACTGTTTTAGAATGTTGAAGAATAATTTGCTGCTGTAAAAGTATTCTCCAAGTCCTTACAAGGCCAGGTGCAAGCGGATACAAATCAAATAATTATAAATTACTATTATTTGTAAAATAAAGGGGATCAAACAATCAGGGGGAGAATACGGCAAAAAAAAGGCTTTTCCTGCATATAAAAAACAGTAAAAGATCTTAGTAAATGCACGTGTGATCCGCAGTCAATAGTTGCGTGTTTCACGCAAAAAAATAACGTCTCATTTTTCGGGCGGTATTTGGAGCAGTTTAAAATATTTATAGGACATTTAATAAGAGAGGTTGAATTACGTCCCGTTTTTAATTTTTAATATCCTTAAGCAAGAGTTCTAAAAAGGAAGTGTGCAAATGCTGAAGACTGCCTGACTGATGGTAAGCTATTACTATCTACCTCTAATGACGATGACCTACTAGTTAGCAACAGCATACATAACCATTAACACCTTATCCTGTTTTTGTTCTTTGCGTGTGTGTGGGTATGTATGCTGATGCCTATAATATAACAAAAATGCGGAATTAGTTATAAGTAATTATACGCATGAGAAAACTCCAATGACGCTTACCTACTGTTACCATTCAAAACGACCACCGGGTTCATCTTGTCACACAAGGTGAATCCGGTATCGAATTGATACCCCACCGGTAATTTTATCACAATTTTCATGCTCCTTTCGTAGTTTTGCGCCTCACGCACCTGCGGCTAGCCTTGTCGCGCCTGCATAAAGATTCAAAATCAGCTCAATGAACAAAAAAATAAAGTCGGCATTGATTTCCGTCTTTTACAAAGACGGCCTGGACAGCATAGTTAAAAAACTACACGACTTAGGTATAACGATCTACAGCACGGGGGGCACTCAGCAGTTCATTGAGTCGCTGGGGCTACCCTGTATACCGGTGGAAAGTCTCACCTCCTACCCTTCTATTTTGGGCGGCCGGGTCAAAACGCTACATCCATCTGTCTTTGGCGGGATCCTGGGAAGAAGGGATCAGCCGACGGATGTGGAAGAAATGTCCAGGTATCATATCCCGGAGATCGACCTGGTCATTGTTGACCTCTATCCTTTTGAGGAAACGGTAGCCAGCGTCATGAAAAATGGTGGAGAAGACAAGACAATCATTGAGAAAATAGATGTGGGTGGTCCTTCGATGATCCGCGGGGCGGCCAAAAATCATAAAGATGTGGTCGTGGTCGGTTCGAAAGCTGACTATGGCTACCTGGAGAGCCTGCTGGACGAGCAAAAGGGGGAGACTACCCTTGAACAGCGGCGGAAGCTGGCGGCCAGGGCTTTTGAGGTCTGTGCGCATTATGATGTAGCCATTGCAAAATATTTTACGCAGGGTGCAGGGGCGACCGAGCCCAGCTATTTCCTGGAATCGGTCCCTTCGCCGAAATCCCTGCGTTATGGCGAGAACCCTCACCAGGCGGCGCGGTTCTTTGGAAAGATGGAAGAGCTTTTTGACCAGGTCAATGGCAAGGAGCTTTCTTATAACAACCTGGTCGATGTCGATGCGGCGGTGCAGCTGATACAGGAATTCATGAGTCAGGAGTCGAAGAGTTCCGGATCTGCGGGTCCGGGGTCTGTGGCTCCAGCGTCTGCGGGTCCGGGGTCTATGGATCTCATCGGCCTCGGCGGGGCATCGGTATTTGCCATCATCAAACACACCAATGTATGCGGGATAGCTATTCGCCCGAGCCTGAAAGAAGCCTGGGACGCTGCATTAGCCGGTGATTCGGAGAGCGCCTTTGGCGGAGTGCTGGCCTGCAATACCCCTGTGAATAAGGCTACGGCGGAAGCCATCAACGAGATATTTTTCGAGGTGCTGATAGCGCCTGCTTTTGATAAAGACGCCCTGGAGGTCCTGCGTTCGAAGAAGAACCGGATCCTGCTTGTCCAAAAGACGAGGGTAGCACCCGCTTTCCAGTTCAGGTCGCTGCTGAATGGCGTATTGGAACAGCAGCCTGACGAAGGCAATTACACCGGGTGGAAGGAAGTTGGCGGCCGCGAGACCACGGCAGCAGAAAAAGAAGACCTCTCTTTTGCGAATATTGTCTGCAAGCATTTAAAGTCAAATGCCATTGCACTGGTGAAGAACAGACAGCTGATCGGCAAGGGATGCGGGCAGACGAGTCGGGTCGACAGTGTGCGGCAGGCGATAACAAAGGCCGGGCAATTCCAGTTTGATCTGAGTGGAGCGGTGCTGGCGAGTGATGCCTTCTTCCCCTTTAACGATAGTGTACAGATCGCACATGCGGCAGGGGTCACGTCCTTTATCCAGCCCGGAGGATCGGTAAGGGATAAGGACTCGATCGCATACTGTATAGAGAATAAACTGGCGATGGTGATGACGGGGGTGCGTCATTTTAAACACTAAACGTCCCAGAACACTTCTTCCTTCAGGAATACTTCATACACTTCGCGCCAGCCTGCAAACGCGGGATCAGTGCCGAGGAAGTTGTTGTGCCAGATGGTCACCATGAGTCCATTGACCTTTCGAATGTGGTAATAATAGTGCATCAACTCCGTCATAGCCTGAGCTGGCGTCAGGTTTTGTTCATAGCAGGCATTGGCATCCATGAAGCAAAAAGGAAAGATCCTCATTGTCGTCTCTTCTTCGCGTTCAAGATCATACCAATAAAAAGACGAAGCTATCGAGGCGCGGAAACCGTTGATACTGCCATAACCCATGGAAAATTCCTGGTCTATGCCATAAAACAGCAGGCGGCGATAAGTATGAGGCAGCGTAAACCGTATATAATGCTGGCGGCTTCGGGTGATGTTGCTGTCTGTAACCTGTTCCATCCATTCTATCTCTTCTCTCAGGAAACGGTCTTTATCGCCACTGCTCCAGGAAGGGTGGATGCCCAGCCGGTAACCGGCAGCGTGATAGGCCACCAGTTCCCGAAGGCCAGGTCCGGAAGGTGAGATGTTTCTATCCACTCCTTTATACCGGGCCGCAACCAAAAAGAAATAATAGGGTTTCATGCGACAATACAGGTGCAGGGAGTCCAGCCATTCATAGGCGTCATAAGGATCGGGCCGGCGGCGTCTGAGGACGGCTATCCTTTCGCTTAGTCGTCGCCACTGGCCGGTAAACAGGTGCTTTCCTGCTGCTACTACATTACGTGACGCGCCTTTGAACAGGTATGAATAGGCCAGGTCGATATCATAAGTAGGCACGAATTTAAATGCCCGGTGGCGAAAGACGAGATCGGGGTACCGATGCTGCAGGGCGAGTTTAAATTCAAGGAGCCAATAATTGACAAGGGGGGTGTCGAGAAAGCCTTCCTGCCATGCCAGTGAGTTCTTATAGGCATAACGGCCGTATTCATCTTTTTCGTGGGGCAGGTATTCTTCGTACCGGCTCAGGAGATAAAAGGATGCAGCGAAGATGTCGAAAGGGACGTCGCCGGTGGCGGCAAAGAAGGCTTTGCGGCCTTTGTATTCAAAACATTTTATTGGCTGTGGGATGATACCGGATTCGAAGAGCAGCGCTGCGGGAGAGAGGGAGAAGACATCGTCAATGGGCTCTGCCGAATAATTTATACGGGGGCCTGTAGCCGTTAGGAACTCTCCCTTGTCGCTGGTGATCCGGATGGGTGTATCATCAAAGATCTCCCTGCTGAAGAACCCGACTATATAAGACAGCCGGGCGGTGATATGGGGAGCGAATAACAACATTATCCCTTCCGTTCGTCTTTCCAGCGCTGATTAAAGGTTTTGGGAGCGAAATTCAGCGCGTCGCGATGCGTATTCCATGCATTGAAAGCCTTGTTGACGATCCAGTTCTTCATCTTCCCCGTACCCATATTCATGAGGCTGCGATTGAGGCTTGCCTTTCTCCATACTTTCCAGGCTATCTTTTCGGACAGGGAGCTATATCCTTCTTTCACCGCTTCATAGCGATTGTCGAGAAGCAGTTCGTGGAGGTTGATCTTGACTGCGCAGACCTCTGTGCAATTCCCGCAGAGCGAAGAGGCATAACTAAGGTGTTTCCATTCACCCATGTCTTTCAGGTGTGGAGTGATGACAGAACCGATGGGACCGCTATAGGTGGTGCCATAACTATGGCCGCCGATATTCTTATAGATGGGGCAGGCGTTGAGGCAGGCGCCGCAGCGGATACAGTAAAGGCTTTCGCGTGCTTTTGCATTGGCCAGGATATTTGTGCGGCCATTGTCGAGCAGGATCAGGATCATTTCATCGGGGCCATCTGTTTCGCCGGCTTGTCTCGGGCCTGTGATGAGTGTATTATAAACAGTAATGCGCTGGCCTGTGCCATAAGTGGCCAGCAGGGGCCAGAACAATCCGAGGTCAGTCATGGAAGGGATGACCTTTTCAAGACCGGCGATGACGATATGCGTTTTTGGGAAGGCGGCGCTAAGGCGGGCGTTGCCTTCGTTCTCGGTAACGGCGATGCCGCCTACGTCGGAGATGATAAAGTTTGCGCCGGTGATGCCTATCTCTGCCTGGACATATTTTTTGCGGAGCTTTTCGCGTGCGACAAGCGTGAGCTGTTCGGGCGTGAGGTTTGGTTTTGTGCCGAGCTTTTCATAAAACAGTTTGGCCACGTCCTCCTTGCTTTTATGCATGGCGGGTGTCACAATATGATAGGGAGGTTCGCCGTCCAGCTGCTGGATGTATTCCCCGAGGTCCGTTTCGACGCTTTCGATGCCGTGTTCTTCGAGGAAGTGGTTCAGCTTGAGCTCTTCGGTGACCATGCTCTTGCTTTTTACGATGGTGCGGCAGTTCTTTTCCTTGCAGATGGTAAGGATTTCGGCAAGGGCCTGGTCGGAATTCTCGGCCCAGATGACCCTTCCTCCTCTTTTTGTGAAGTTGGATTCAAATTCTTCCAGCTGTTTATCGAGGGTTTCGATGGCGCGCCACTTGATATTCTTTGCTCTTTCGCGTGCGAGATTGAGTTCCGCAAATTGCTGTTTGCCCTGGGGGACCACGGCATTATAACGACCAATATTGAAATTGATCTTTTTCCGGTGGTCCAGATCTTCCGCCTTAACCGTGCTGCGGGCATTAAAATTGGCTGCCGTTTCTGTCACGCTGATCAGATTTTAAAATGAGTGTTCATTGGTTGGAACCCCTGGAGGCCGAAGTTCTCTTTTCTCCTGATTTCTTTTCCGCGAAATAATTCTCTGCTACCTGTTCGAGGACTCCGTAGAAGTCTTCGCCGTATTTGCGGATGATCGCTTCTTTGAGAAAGACATAAGCGGGTACTTTTAGCTTTTTCCCCTGGACACAGGCGGGGCGGCACATTTTCTCACGGGGGTCATAGTTGACGACCTCACCGGCCTTTGTCTTGTTGATCCTGATGGGATAGAGGTGACAGCTGATGGGTTTTTTCCAGGAGGTCTTTCCATCATAATATGCCTGTTCTATGCCACATTTGATGATCCCTTTTTCATCTCTGAATCCGTAGGCGCACATTTTTCCGCCGATGGTGGGTGTGACCCAGCCGAATTCACGGTCGTACTGATAACGGCCCTGGGATTCGATGACTTTGAGACCTTCGGGAGTGAGATAGGGTTTGACTATATCGAAGATGGCGTTGAGCTCGTCCATTTCTCCTTTTTCGAGCGGTGCGCCAGCATCGCCGTCTTCGCAGCAGCCGCCTTTGCATTTGAGCAGGTCGCATACGAACTGCCCTTCGACTACATCGTCACTCACCAGTATATTATCGATTGCTATCAAAATTTGTATTATTTATATACAAATATAACCCCCTTTGATTACTTTTTAGTAGTGGGGGAAGGTTTTGTCGCGGCGACTGGTGGTGTGCCGGCGGCTTTGTGCGAGGGGGCGGAGGCCGCGGGGGGTGTGCCGGTGGGGGTCTTCCATTTAAAGGTATTGATCAGGTGTGCCACGTCTTCCTCTAGAAAGATGTTGACGGGTTTGAGTGAGTCTTCATTTGGGGTGGTGTCGAAATAAAGGGCGCCGCGAAGGAAATGACGGGTCGAGTCGGTGACGTAGAACTGTGTGGCTGTCGCCGCATTGCCGCCTACTTTAAAGAAGATGCCGCTGACGCCGTTTGGCGTTTTTATGATGGAATCCTCGATGGAGCTGGCCTTATAGGTATGTTTGAAGGTCATCTTATAGGCATCGTCCTTTAGCTTGTCGAAAGTGTTCTTCCCTATCTCTTTGTAGCTGATGTAGATGCGGGCGCCAAACCGGGGGAAGTCGACATTGATCCAGTAGGGGTTTTCGGGAACAGTGTCAAAATAGCTGCTATCCCTCAACACGTTGGCATAAACGGGATATTCGAAGGTATAGGGGAAGTCGGGGCGGTCGAAGGCCTGGTATTGATGCGGCGGGAAGTCGATCTTAAAATAACCTCTTCTTTTTGGTGAATAGATTCCGTTGCAGGAAAACAGCCCAAAAAGAGCCAGAACGACGATGGAGCGAAATAATCTTACTGTTCCTGATGGGTTTTGAGGCACGTCTCTGTAGTTTAAGCTGTTTTTTGGATGGTCACCTTTACTTTTTTGATGCGGCTGTTGTCTGCATCGAGGACTGTAAGCTGGAAGTCGCCGCAGGGGATGACGTCATTTATTTTGGGTATATCGCCGGAAATTTCGAGGATAAGGCCGGCAAGGGAATCGCTGTCTCCCTTTACCGTATCGAATGTATCGACGGCGAGATTCATTGCTTTACAGACATCGTGCAGCATGGTCCTGCCTTCAAAGATAAAGCTGCCATCTTCCAGCTGGCGGTTGCTACTTTCTTCATCATCGAATTCGTCCCGGATGTCGCCTATGACCTCTTCCATGATATCTTCCAGGGTGACGATGCCGCTGGTGCCGCCGAATTCGTCTACGACGACTGCAAAATGGACCCTTTTCTGCTGAAATTCCTGTAGGAGGTCTTCGATAAGCTTGTGTTCGTGAACAAAATAGGGGGACCGCAAAAGTGTGTGCCAGTCAAAATTGTCGGGTTCGTTGAGCCAGGGGATGAGGTCTTTTGTATTGATCAGACCTGCAAGCTCGTCGAGGCTGCTTTTATATACCGGCAGGCGGGAATAGTGTAATTCCTCCACCTTTTGTTTCAATTGCAGGAAGCTCAGGTCGTAGGGAATACCCGAGACATCGGGGCGGGCGCGCATGACCTGACGGACTGTGATGCTGCCGAATTTAGCGATGCCGTTCAGGATATTCTTTTCTTCTTCGGAAGACTCGTTCTTAACGGATTGATCTATCTGATAGCGAAGCTGTTCGCCTTTTTGTTTGCGGCCAAAGGACTTCTCGAGTCCTTCCGAGCGGACGACGACCCAGGAGCTGATGCGGCGGAATAAGAGGTGGACGAGCTCGATAATGCCCGAAGTATAATAGGCAAACTGCAGATTATTTTGCGTCGCCCATATCTTTGGCATCACCTGGCCGAAGAGGATCATAACAAAGCCAACGAGGATGACCTTGATAATGAACTCGAACAACCAGAAGTTTTGTTTGAGGAGGACCATTTCGTCGATAAGGAAATTGGCCAGGATAATAATAGCGATATTGATGATGCTATTGGCGATGAGCATGGAGGCCAGGAGCTCTTTGGGATCTTCCAGCAGGGAGACGATGCGTTTCCAGGAGGCGTCCTGTTTGGTCTTCAGGATATTAATATCCTTATAGGTCAGGGAGAAAAAGGCCACTTCCGAACCGGACACTACAAAGGAAAGGATGAGAAGAAATAGAATAACTATAGCTAAGACAGTGGTCGCCTGGGGGTTAATAACCAGCAGACCCGACGGTAATGTATTGTCCAGCAATCTAATCAAAGGGAACTCCAAAATAAACAGGGTTTCGTGAACGATAATTATTCATGGACAAGGGGAGTTTGCCATTAAAAAGGGAGGTCTTCTGAAGGTTCGCCGATGGGGGGCGTGTCGGAATTACCAAGTCCTTCGATGCCTTCCTGGTGAATAGGGGGATGGGCGTGACCGCTATCCGTGCGTTTGTCGAGCATGATCAGGTTATCTCCTACTACTTCGGTGGCGAATTTCTTGTTTCCTTCCTTATCTTCCCAGCTGCGGGTTCTGAGTCTTCCTTCAATATAGACGAGGCTGCCCTTGTGAAGATATTTTTGAGCCAGTTCGGCCAGTCCGCGCCACAGCACTACCGTGTGCCACTCTGTTTGTGAGATCAGTTTGCCGGCTCTATCTTTGAATGTTTCTGTAGTTGCTAAAGAGAACTTGGCAACGGCAATATTACCTTCCAAGAATTGTACGTCCGGATCTTTTCCTAGATTACCAATGAGCATCACCCTGTTTACGCCTCTCATACAACTGAGTTTGAAAAAGTTTTATAAATCGTCTTTCGGATTAAATTCCAATTAAAAGGTCGGGCCCAGTTGCCGGACAAAACCAACTTACTGTGTCCCGGAGCCGCACTTATATGTAAATTAACATTTTTTCGGCCAAAAAGATAAATTTTTCCAATGAGGGTCCGGCCTTTAACGTGCTGCAATCCATTGACAGTCCGAACCGAAGAAACTTATCCCGGCCACATGGTTTTGGATGATGTCACGGGCCTTATTCCCCTGTTTACAGTCAAAACAAGCTTTGTGCCGGGCTTGGGTCCAGCAGCCAGGCATTTATAAATTTCGGGAAGGGATATTCGGTCAGTTGCTGTCTGTCGACGAGGAGCCAGTCCTTTAAAGAAGGTACCGGACTTTTGAGACTTACGGTAATAAATTGTCCCTGGATCGTCTGATGAGACAGCTCCTGGCGATAGACCTTTGAGATATGCCTGACTGTGAGTCTCTTCTCTCCAAAGAATTGCCGTGCAAAGTCAGATCTCAGAAGCGGGTCGCCATAGACGGGCTCATCCGTCTCCCAAAGGGCGAATTCGTACAATCCTTCCCAGATATCCTTTTCTGTTCGCTGGCGGATATAGACCTTATCACCCGGAATCTCTGCTATAAAGTAATAGAACCAGCGTTGTCGTTTCTGAATACTTTTTTCTTTTACAGGCAGTTGAGTGGTGAGCCCTTTTTTATAGGCCTGACAGCCGGCATTTTGTACACAATTGGCGCAGAGCGGGTTTCGGGGCAGGCATACGGTGGCGCCAAAGTCCATGATAGCCTGGTTGTAAATGTCCGGTTGTTCTTTATCCAGCAATTTGTCAGCAAGTTCGGTAAAGAGTCGTTTGCCGGCGGTTGTATCGATGGGTGTCGGGTCGCCGAAGTAACGGGATAGTACGCGGGTAACATTTCCATCCACCACTGCGTGTGGAAGACCGAAGGCGAAGGAGGAAATCGCGGCTGCGGTGTAAGGGCCGATGCCTTTTAGTCCGAGGATCTCTTCGTAGGTCGAGGGGAATACTCCTTTATATTCCGTATCAATCCTTTTGGCGGTGGCGATGAGGTTTCTGCAGCGGCTGTAATAACCCAGTCCTTCCCAGAGTTTGAACACTTTCTGCTCCGGGGCGATGGCCAGATCATGAATGGTCGGGAAGGTTTCTACGAATTTTTCATAGTAGGACCAGCCTTGTTCGACCCGGGTTTGTTGAAGAATGACCTCACTGAGCCAGATCTTATATGGATTCTTTTCCCCTTTCCAGGGCATAATCCGACTATTTTTAGTTTTATGCCATTTTATTAAAAAGGTGCTAAAAAGGGCTTTTTTTGGTGTCATTTTTGTTAAAAAAAATTCACAATCAATATTTTAGAGAATTCTTGCATAAACAAATCAAATCCAGTATTTTGATACCCAAAAACTAATTTCAGCGCTAATGAGTTGTGAATTAATAATTTTGTTATATATTTAAAATCAGAAACTTATAAAACTTAATCCCCATGAGAAAGGCAGACCTTGTTAACCAAATATCGGAAAAAACAGGTATACCTAAGGTTGACGTCCTGGTGACGTTGGAAACCATGTTCAAAGAAG
>DASYEB010000021.1:0-178471 GCA_036499285.1 Puia sp.
GCACAGCGCCGTTGAGCGATAGGGCAGCCCAATACGAAGCGGAAAAGCCAATTATTCACCCCTTCGATCAGTAAATAAGCAGACTACTGGCGATTCATCCTTGTTTCCGGTTAGTTCAGTTAACACATTGAAGGAAGACTGTCAGCAATGCGTTAGGGATAGAAATGGAAAGCCCGGAGCCGGAGGCGAGGACTTGGAGTGGATAGCCCGACCCGAAGGGGAACGCCCCAATACAACGGGCAATGTTCCTTATACCATCGGCGGCAACCCGACGCAATACAACCAGGGGACGTTCTATACGTACGACATCGAGGGCAATGTGGACACGCTGTTGCAGGACTATGGCAGCACCTCGACGGGGGTGGCCAACATCATGAACAAGAACGGGAACCGGTTCAAGCGGCTGGTCTATCAATATGACCTGGTGAGCGGGAAGGTGAACAGTGTGGCCTATCAGCCGCACCAGGTGGATGCGTTCTATCACCGGTATAGCTATGATGCGGAGAACCGGCTGGTGCTGGCCGAGACGAGCCAGGACAGTGTATATTGGGACAAGGATGCGCGGTATGATTACTATAAACATGGGCCATTGGCCAGGGAGACGATCGGGGATAAGCAGGTGCAGGGGCTGGATTATGCGTATACCTTGCAGGGATGGTTAAAGGGGGTGAACAGTACGAGCCTTTCTCCTGTGTATGACATGGGCGGGGATGGCGACACGAGTCATCAGAACCGGTATATCGCGCGGGATGCCTATGGGTACAATGCTGGAGTTGCTTTTTATAGTGTGAAGCCTATAGCCATAGGAGCCCAAAGAGACTTTTCTAGATTAAGCCCATTTGAATTTCGAATGGTGGTGGCTAGCCCATTGAATCAATGGACGGGCCGAGTATATCATAAATCGATCGTAAATTGGCTAATGGGAACTAAAAAAAGCAATTCTATTTTTTACTCATATGCATTCAAAATGGCTTTAATATGCTTTCTGGATATTAGCTGTTCAATGCATCATGGCTATAAGGAACTTCTTCAGTCGCCATATCCCGCAGACATTTGTGAAGCTGCCTTCCATTTGGGTGAAAATAAAGATACAACGGCCGTTGAGCTATTATTTCAGAATATCCTGGATCGTAGATCGTCGACAGACATAAGATACAAAGGACTGACTGTTTGTTATTGCAAGCTCGGTGCTTTACGCAAAATTTCGGGATTAATGCCGCCACATAAGCTTAGTCCATTCACTATAGACAGCATGGCCGTCGAATATTATTTAACGTAGGCGATTGGAAAAGGGTATGTCAAGGACAGAAAGGCCGTGAATTTGCTATCCCGGTGAGTGAATTACTAAATAGTTGGCATCCTCTCTGCGAGCATAATCCTAAGTTGCTGTACGATCAGGTCTCCAGTTTGCAAGGCCATTTTTCTGCTAATTGTTTCCCGCCCAGATAGACCAGTTAAACTGGCAAACGTGGCAAGTCGTCGATTTTATTGTCGGCAATAGGTAAGCATTCAGCCAACCCCGTCTATGCCAGGCAAAGGATATTGAACAACCCGTTTTGCTACTGTTTACAAAATAGGTCATGACCACTATCTTTTACCCACATATCACATTCTTGGATTATTCAATAGGCTGGTTTCAATTATTTGAATATAGTTTCTGGCTTCTCTATTATACTTCATTATCAATGAGCCATAGGTAATACCTAAAAAAAGGGAGAAAAAAAACACAAGTTTAAAATCACCTTTTAGCAAGCCTTGCACCAATCCATATCCTGCTATGCAATAGAAGGGGGTTAATACAATAATCCCTGTTTTAAAAGGCCGGATGACTATTTTGATGATTGTTTTTGATTTTGCTTTATCATAGCTAACTTCTCCTCTCATAATTGGAAGTAAACTGCTTTTGCCATAAGTCAATGCGTATTTGCCCATGACGACTAAGAAGAAACTACCGGTTATGCTCCCTTCTAATATTCGATTATTAATCGCTTTGCCAATTGTTAAATTCCAATCAGGACTTGAAATGATCTTTTTTACCCGGTCCAATACAGTTTCCTTACTCAATTCTGTTTCGTACTGTCTTCTTATATATGGTATTATCCTCATTTCAAGTCAATATTGTTTGGGAGGTTAAAATAACAAAAAAATGTTAGACTTGTGATTTCCATCTATCAGGCAGCATTTCTCTCAATCGGCTGGTTTTGGTCGTGGGCATCGTTTCAAGGATATCCTTCAGGTATTCCCAGGGATTGACCTGCTCTTTCTTTCAGCTGACCAGCAGGGAGTAAAACAAGGCTAGCCTTTTACCTCCGTCATTGGATCCGGCAAACAGGAAGTTTTTACGGCCCAGTGCCACCGGTCGCATGGCATTTTCAATCGTATTGTTGTCCAACTGAAGTCTGCCATCTATGGTATACAAAGATAGTCTGTCCCATTTGGGTAAGCTGTAAGCAATGGCTTTCGCTATAGGACTTTTGGGCAATACCTGTGTATAGTTCTCTTGTAGCCAGGCTTTCAGGCGTTGCAAACCGGCAATGCTTCCTGCTCACGCAGCTCCTTGATCTTGTCTTCAGACAGGTTGCTATCTTTAGCTCTTCGTTCAATGCTATAGAGGGTCTGCATTTCTGTTAGGAAATGCTCAGCCCGTTGCTTGTCGTTGTCCAGTGCCTTGTCAAAATACCTTCGGGCATGCGCCATGCAGTGCATCAGCGTAATGTCCTTACGTCCCCCAATAGAGGCGTGTTCATACACCCCGTATCCATCAGTTTGAAGATAACCGATATAGTCTTTCAGTAAATGGATTGGCCCTTCCTTTCCCCGTCCGGGCTGGAAGTCATAAAAAATCAGTTGTGCCGGAGGACTGTGATAGGCCCATAAATACCCGGTATGGGCAGCGCCTTTGGTTTCTCTGTTCAACACCGGTAGCGGCGTCTCGTCGGCCTGTACATAGTCCCCGGATAAGACCACCCGGAGCCTTGTGCCGTTAGGTCTGCAACTGCTTCGAAGCATTTCTAAGGAAAGGCCGGTCAAGAATTCATTTGATTCTATCTTATTTGAATAAGGTATATTTATTATTATGAAAAGAAATAGCTTCATTTCAACACTAGCCTCTTTTGTCCTATTTTCTCCGGCAGCTATAGCCCGTAATTTAGGAAATTTTATCAGGTCGCCTAAGGGCTTTAAAATTAAAGCAGGGGAAGGCAGGATACATGGCCATATTAAGTTGAAAGGAGTCAACGCCAATATATTGGATGTCAAGGTGTCTGGCAAAGATACTGACGGTGATCTGGCAGTATTCGAACAAACCAGCCTTTCACAGGGGAAGGGTACCCCCCTGCATGTCCACCATTTTCAGGACGAGCTGTTTTACGTAATGGAAGGAGAATATTACTTCCAGGTTGGTGACGACAAGCATCATCTTTTTGCTGGTGACAGCATTTTTTTACCCAGAAAGGTCCCCCATGCATGGACGCAGGCATCAGCCAAAGGCAGGATGACGGTAACGTTGCAACCTGCAGGGAAATTGGAGGACTTTTTCGTGACGATGGCAGCTCTGGACCATGAGCCTACTAGTAAAGAAATTGCACAAATTTTTGCAAACAATGATATGCAGGTAGTGGGGCCGCCCTTAAAAATTGCATAATCAAACCTACTTCTCCAGGTGGTCGAGATCGGAGATCAGCCCGGGCTCCTGCAGTCCCTGCGGCCGGCGCACCATTGGCGCGGAAAAAAGGAATGGAGAGATGGGATAAGGACGAGAAGGAATATTCCGCAATCATGGCGGCCCAAAATAGCAAAAAGAAATGACTATCTTTCCGCGCAATAATAATGGAGACTACGGTAGACTCTACATACACGGATGAGCAACTGCTTGCCGCCCTTCGTAAAGATAACAGCCTCGCCCTGGGCGTCATTTATGAGCGCTACTATCGCCATGTTTATCATTTTTTGTTGACGTTGGTCAAGGCTCCGGACGCCGCAGAGGACCTCACACATGAAGTATTTATCAAGATCTGGGATATCCGGCGCAAGCTCAGGATCGACCGCAGTTTCAAGAGCTATCTGTTAAAGGTCGGCCACAGCAAGGCTATCGACCTGTTGAGGAAGATGGCGGCGGAGAAGAATGTGAGGGGCCAGCTTTTCTACGATTCCACACCGACGGGCGAGGGGTTCACGGAGGCGGATCTCAACCGCTTTGCCGCCCTTATGGACCAGGCGCTGGACAGCCTTACGCCCCAACGGAGGAGACTTTTTGAACTGTGTAAAAAACAGAAGAAGAGCTATGAGGAGGTGGCCGGAGAGCTGAATATTTCGCTGAATACGGTCAAGGCGCATATGTCCCAGATCCTGGCCCTGCTTCGGGATTTTATCTTTGACCGGTGGCAATTCTCCCTTCTGTTTGTCCTGCTCCAAAATTTTTTTTAAAATTTTTCCTGCCCGCATAATACTTTTTTAAAAATCCCCGTCCTTTTAACAGATGATGCCTTCCGACAATACATATTATAAAAATCTGGTGCTCGGCTTTATTCAAAACAGACTTTCGTCCGACCAGGCCAGAGAATTGAACGCCTTTATTGAACGTGAGCTGCAGGAATATGATGATTTGATGAACGATCCGGAAGTCCTTTTGGTGATAGAGCAGCAGATGCGGGTCAGCCGTCCGGAGCTTCCGCCGGTTGCGGAAGAACGCTTCCGGCAACGGATACAGGACGCGGTCGGCTATGCCCGTTCCAGTCGGAAAAGGGTGGTCTTCCCCGCCTGGTGGCGATATGCGGCCGCGATTGTTATCCTATGCGCCGGTGGCTACCTCTGGACTATCAAAAAGCCGGTCAGTCAAAAACCGGAGAATAAGCCGGTGTTGGTCGCTAACGCGCTTCCCGGAAAAAATGGCGCTATCCTTACGCTGGCGGGTGGCCGCCAGGTCGTACTCGACAGCCTGGGCAACGGGGTCATCGCGGAGCAAGGAAAGACGAGGGTTGTCGTCAGAAATAATCAACTCGTTTATAGCACTTCAGCAAGGCCAAACGAGATCATGTACAATACGATGACCACGCCGAAGGGGCGACAGTTTCAGCTGGTGCTGCCCGACGGTAGTCATATCTGGCTGAATGCGGCGTCCTCAATCACCTACCCGGTATCTGCGGGGAACGACAGGACCGTATCCATCACCGGCGAAGCCTATTTTGAGGTGGCGCAGGACAAGTCGAGACCCTTTCATGTAAAGGCAAACGGCATGGAAGTCGAGGTGCTGGGAACGCATTTCAACATCAACAGTTATGCAGACGAAGGAAGCATTCGGACGACCTTACTGGAAGGAAGTGTAAGAGTGATCGACGGGGCTGAACATGCGGTACTGAAGCCAGGCCAGCAGGCGGTAGTCGTTTCCGGGAACCAGGCCAAAATTTCTCTGGATGCGAGTCCTGATATCGAATCGGTAATAGCCTGGAAGAATGGAAAGTTTCAGTTCAGCAAGGCATCGCTTGCTGAGGTCATGCGCCAGCTGTCCAGGTGGTATGACGTGGAAGTCGTTATCCAAGGCAACGTCGGACAGAAAAATTTCGGCGGAGAGATGCAGCGTGATCTGAATTTATCGGATGTATTGGAAGGATTCAAAGACGTAGGTGTCCACTTCCGCATAGAAGGAAAAAAACTGATAGTAATGCCGTAACAATAATAAAAAATGTTACCCGCAAACAAAAGCCAGAAATGCTTGCGACATTCCTGGCGGACGTCCGGGTACTGAGAACAAAACAAGTCTCCAGGACTGCTTATTCATTCCCCAAACATTGCAAAAGTATGCAAAAAAGGCTCAACTGCAGCCGGTCTGCCTGTTCACGGCGCCGGCGTATCACCAAAACTTTGTTAGTAATGAAACTAACTTCCCTTCTCGTAGTCGCCGCCTGTTTCCAGGTTGGTGCCAGAGGTTTTTCACAGACCGTTACATTTTCCGGCAGGAATGTTCCCCTTCAGAAAGTGTTCTCCGTCGTCAGGGAGCAAACGGGCTATTCCGTATTCTACGACTACGACATCCTTTCGGGTGCAAAACCCATCTCTCTGTCGGTAAAGGATCTTTCTCTGCCCGATTTTCTCCGGCTGGCGCTGTCCGGTGAGGGACTGGGGTTTTCTATTCTCAAGAAAACGATCTTTATAAAGAAACTGCCGGCGGCCGCCGCTCCGGTAGAAGGTCTGGCTGCCCCGGCCTCACCACCATTCATCATCCGCGGCACCGTCATCAATACGGATGGCAAGCCTCTTTCGGGGGCCTCTGTAACCAATAAAAAGACCAGGGTCTCAGTCGCGACCGGCACGCAAGGTCTGTTCAGTATGATGGTATCCGAGGGCGATATCGTGGTGGTCTCGTATGTCAGTTTTGGTACGGTCGAGATCAGGGCCATTTCGGCCAGCACAGCTGTCGTTGCCTATTCCAGTCGTCTGTCCGGGACGGACGATGCCGGCGAGAGGAATGTTTCTGCGCTTCGTACGGGACAGCCCCTGTCTGCCGGCACCTATGGCTTTATCATCGCGCTTGCCCCTTCGGAGGCCACGTTGAACGAGGTCGTTATTAATAAAGGATACTATACGGAGAAACAAAAATACTCCGTCGGCAGCGTCACCAAGGTGACCACAAAAGACATCGGCAAGCAGCCTGTAAGCAATATCCTGAGCGCATTGGAAGGTATCGTGCCGGGGCTCGACGTGTCCAATACTTCGGGCACACCCGGCGCCTCCGTGCAGATCAGGCTGAGGGGTATCAATACGATGAATGACGCGAACGCGACGATTGCCGCGCTGGTATTGGTCGACGGGGTGCCGGTGACCGACCTTTCCTATCTTTCCACGTCCGACGTCGAATCGGTCGAGGTTTTAAAAGACGCCACGGCTACGGCCATCTATGGCAGCCGGGGTGCGGCCGGTGTTATATTGATCACCACAAAAAAGGGACTGCGCGGACATCGGGGCAAGCTTTTCTTCCAGGCGTATACCGGACTTTCAAAGCCCGTCAACACGGCCAAAATGCTGAATACGGAACAATACCGGGCGTTGCGCAAGGAGGCCTTTGCCAATGACGGTGTGACGATAACTCCCTCGAATGCGCCGGACCTTTACCTGGATAGCAGTGGCAGCACGGATTGGAGCAAGGCCGTTTACAAGAACGCCCTTTCGCAGGACTACCAGATGAGTTTCTCCGGCGGCAGCCAGGACGTCAGCTATTATGTCAGCGGCGGCTATCGTAACGAGGACGCGATCGTCCAGGGCGACTGGTATCAGAAGCGCTTTAATTTCCGGATGGGCCTCGACGCCAGGGTATCGCCAAGGCTTTCGGTTGGCGGCGGCGTAGGGTACACGAACAACAACAGCAACCTTTACAATGCTGTTATCGCGGCCAATATTTATTACGCGCTTCCGATGATACCCGCGGTCAACGCCGGCGGAGCCGACAACACGACCGCGTATGTTTCGCCGATCATTAATCCCTACCGGACGCTGTCGTCATTTACCAATACGCAGAACAACCAGTTCATCGGCAACGCTTATGTCAACTACCAGCTGTATAAGCAGCTGTACTTCAGGACAGACCTGAGCTACCAACTGGTGAGCGGGCAGTCTACGACTTTTACGCCTACGACGGGTGCGCCCTATTCGACCGTCAGCCTGGCGTTCTACCCAAATGGAACCTATACCTTCACCAATAACAACGCCTTTACGGTTGAGCCGCAGCTGAACTACAGCATTACGGCAGGCAAGCATTCCATCAAACTCCTTGCGGGCAGCACGCTCATCGACAGGATGAGCCGTTATACAACGCTGAGCATGACGGGTTATTCGAGCAATTTACTGACCACGCTGGCGTCGGCGAGCGTATATAGCAACCGGACCTATTCCGAAACGCCGTACAAGTTTGCATCGGCATTCGGACGGGCGTCCTATGTTTATGACGACAGGTATATCGTCGACGGCGTGTTCCGGCGTGACGGCTCTTCCCGTTTTGGCGCGAACTATCACTATGGCAATTTCTGGGCGGCGGGTGCGGGTTGGATATTCTCCAGCGAGCCGTTTGTGCAGAAGCTGACTGGCAGCAATTTCTATGGAAAGATCAAAGTGTCCTACGGTATTGCCGGCAACGACAATATCGGTGATTTTGCGTACCTCAACTACAGCAATACCGGCGTATACAACGGGACGGCGGCCACCTATCTCAGCGGATTGGCCAACCCATATCTGAGATGGGAGCAGACGAAAAAAGCGGATTTCGGCCTCGACCTCTCCTTCCTTTCCGGGCGTTTTACCCTGAGCGCCGATTATTTCTTCCACCGGACGGAAGGCACGCTCTACAGCCAGGCCTTGTCGGTCGTTACCGGCTTCTCGGCCATCAGCGCCAATCTCGACGGAGCGGTGCGCAACCGGGGTCTGGAACTTAGCCTGGGCGGCGACCTTCTGCGACTCAAAGATTTCAAATGGAATTCACGGTTCAATATCAGCTTCCTGCAAAACAAATTGCTGAGCCTGCCGGGTCTGTCGTTGCTGGGCGTGGTGTCGCGGTATCAGTACCAGGTCGGGAAGCCGCTGGCGCTGAACTGGGGGATAAAGTATCTGGGTGTGGACCCGGCGACGGGGCTGGCCAAATACGAGGACGTAGATCATTCGGGTACGATAGCCACCTATACGCCCGATATGCAGGTGCTGGGAAAGACCATACCCGACTTCTACGGTTCCTGGACCAACAGTTTTAGCTGGCGGCGGTGGGAGCTGTATGTGCTCACGCAGTGGGTGAGCGGCGTGCAAAAGCCGTATAATACCTGGACTTCCGGCATCGGCGAGCAATATAACCTGCCGGTTAGCGCACTGGGCCGGTGGCAGAAGCCGGGTCAGGTGACCGACATTCCCCGCGCAGCCGCGCCGGGCTCTGCTGCGGCGATCAACAATGACAAGATCAGCCAAAGCTCACTGGCTTACAGCGATGCCTCGTTTATCCGGGTTAAGAATATCACCCTCAGCTATGTCATTCCGTCCATCGGTCAGAAGGTAATCAGCAATATGCGGATTTTTGTGACTGCCTACAATGTCTTTACCAGCACGGACTATAAAGGTAACGACCCTGAGAACGGGGCCACATTCGTCCCGGTGACGAAGATGTATTCTGCCGGTCTAAGCTTCAACCTGTAATTGATTACCAGCCAAAAAAGCACAAATCATGAAATTGACTATAAGATATACGCGGTCACTGTGGGCCATTGGCCTGCTGGCGCTGACTTCCTGCAACAAGCTGATCGAGGTGACGCCTACCGCCAACATCACGCAGGGTGTTGCCTATTCCGATTCACTTGCGACCGAAGCGAATATAAACGGCATCTATTATCAGCTGCAACAAAAGGGCAGCATCTACAACGGGTCCTATTGCGCCGAATTTCCGCTGCTCAGCGATGAGGCTACTCCGGGAACGACGACCACCGCATTCTGGCTCGAGCTGGCGACCAATATAATCTCCGTATCGAATACGTCCGCGCAGGGTCTGTGGGCGAACAACTATTCGACGATCTACCAGGCCAACTCCGTCATCGAAAATGTGGCCGGCGTCGGCTTCCTTTCGGAGGCGAAGAAGAACCAGTTCCTGGGCGAGGCGAGGTTTCTTCGCGCCTACTGCCATTTTATCCTGACCCAGTATTACGGAAAGATACCGCTGGCGACGACTACCGACTTCAAGACGAATGCAAACGCATCGAGGGCGGATACAGGGACAGTTTATTCATTTATCGTCACCGAGCTGCAGGCCGCCGAAAAATTGTTGCCCGGCGGTTACGCGGTCTATGGCAATGTAAAGACAAGAGTGTGTAAGGAAGCGGCGCAGGCGTTGCTCGCCAGGGTGTATCTCTACGGACAGGACTGGGCCAATGCCGAAACATACGCCACCAAATTGATCGGCAATCCCCTGTTCTCGATGCCGTCGAGCTATACCAGCGTGCTCGCGACGAATTCGCCCGAGAGCATCTGGGAACTCTGGGCTGCTGCGGGTGCATCTTACGGAAACTTTACCGCTTCCTATCTCGTGCCTGCCAGCGCCGCCATCTCTACCAAACCCGCAGTGATACCCAGTGCAAAGCTGGTTGGCAGTTTTGAGGCCGGTGACGTCCGCAAGACCGCCTATCTGGGATACCAGGCGACGGGCGACTTTTATTATGTTAACAAATACAGGGACCGCGCGACGAATACCGACCAGCCAAAAATGCTGCGCCTCGGGGAAATGTACCTGATCCGCGCGGAAGCGAGGGCGCAACAGAACAAACTGACGGGTTCGTCCTCTGCAGCGGCCGACCTCAACGTGATCCGTAACCGCGCAGGGCTGGAAGGAACCACGGCGACCACGCAAGGCGATATGCTTGCGGCTATTGCGCAGGAGCGCTTTATCGAACTGCTTTTCGAGGGCCATCGCTGGCTCGATCTCAAACGCACGGGACAGATCGACGCCGTCATGAGCGCAGCAAAGCCCGCGACATGGAAACAAAATGCCAAACTTTTGCCGGTGCCCGCGGTCGAGATCGGTGACAATCCAAATCTTCTTCCCAACAACCCCGGTTACTAATTTTTAAAAAATAAGATTGTGAAAAAAAACTATCTCGCACTGGGAGCGATATTGCTTGCCCATTGTTGTTATGCACAGAACCAGCCGGCAGACGCAGCCCGGCATGACACGAGCACGCCGAAGACGGCTGTCACCGGCGCTGTCCGGCCTTACCGGGACGTCATCACCGGTAAAGCGCTGACCCGGAAGGGTCTGTTTACCGTACACCAGATCGACGACAAATGGTATTTCGAGATCGGGGATTCCCTGATCGGCCGGGAGATGCTGGCTGTAACCCGTTATATCAAAACCCCGGGCGGAGCGGGGATATACGGCGGTGAGATTGCCAACCAGGAAAGCATGTACTGGCAGAAAGCACCCAACAACAAATTGTTGCTGCGGGTGTCGTTGTATATCAATGCTGCCGACAGCTCGGATAATATCTTCCGGGCGGTGGCCAGCTCGAACGAAGACCCCATCGTGGCGGCCTTCGATATCAAAGCCGTGAATCCTGCAGGCGGCGCCGCTGTGATTGACGTCACCGACTTCTTCAAGGGGGACAATCCGGCTGTATCCGTCAGTGCTAATTCCAAAAAAAGAATGAATCTCGGCGCCATAGCAGCGGACCGGTCCTTTATTAGCCAGATCAATGTCTATCCGGTCAATACGGAAGTCAGGACCGTCAAAACGTTTGCTGCCACGCCGCCTACGCTCGCAAGCCTTTTTGCGGGAGCGAGGGCTGCGCCCGCTGCGATGGAAACGGGCGTTGTCACCCTTCAGATGAATACCTCTTTTATCCTGTTGCCGGCAGCGCCGTTGCGGAAGCGTCTGTTCGACCCGCGCGTAGGATTCTTTGCGGACCAGTTCACCTCCTATAGCGACAGTTCCCAAGGCTCGGATGCGGAGCAGTATATCGTTCGCTGGCGGCTGGAACCCAAAGACGAAGACCGGGCAAAGATGCTTCGCGGCGAGCTGGTAGAGCCCAAAAAGCCGATCGTCTATTATATCGATCCGGCTACGCCGAAGAAATGGCGGCCTTACCTGATAGCGGGTATCAATGACTGGCAGAAGGCGTTCGAGCAGGCAGGCTTTAAGAATGCCATTGTCGGCAAGGAATGGCCGGAGGGCGATTCGACGATGAGCCTGGAGGATGCCCGGTTTTCCGTTATCCGTTACTTCGCCTCCGACATCACCAATGCTTACGGTCCGAATGTGCATGACCCGAGGAGCGGCGAGATCCTGGAATCGCATATCGGCTGGTATCACAACGTCATGAAACTGGTCCACGACTGGTATATGATTCAGGCCGGCGCTATCGACCCGAAGGCCCGCACCATGAAATTTGACGACAGCCTGATGGGCCAGCTCATCCGCTTTGTTTCCTCGCACGAGATCGGGCATACGCTGGGCCTTCGCCACAATATGGGCGCCAGCAGCCAGACTCCCGTCGAAAAACTGCGGGACAAGGCCTGGGTCGAGGCCAACGGACATACCGTTTCCATCATGGACTACGCGCGGTTCAACTATGTGGCGCAGCCCGAAGACAGCATCAGCGAAAAGGGAATATTCCCGCGCATCGGGATGTATGATAAATGGGCTATTCAGTGGGGATACAAGCCGATTGCCGGCACGACTGACGAGCAGGGCGACCGGAAGGTACTGAACAGATGGATCGTCGACAGCCTAACGTCGAATCCCCGCCTCTGGTTTGGAGGCGAAGGTGGCGCGTCCGAACCGCGCAGCCAGATGGAGGACCTTGGCGACGATGCCATGAAAGCGGGGACCTACGGCATAAAAAACCTGAAGAGGGTGCTGGTTCACCTGCCGGAATGGACAAAGGAAGAGGGGGATACCTACCGCAACCTGGCGGAGATGTACAAGGCATTGACTGATCAATATAGCCGCTACATGCTACACGCGGCAAAGAACATCGGCGGCATGTACACGACGGCGAAAAGCGTTGAACAGCCTGGTGTTGTCAGCCAGCCGGTACCGAGGGCGGTCTTAAAAGAAATGGTTGCCTTTTATGACAAGGAATTGTTTCAGACCCCCGATTGGCTGTATAACAAGGAGATCATCGGGAAGTTAGGGATACGTCCCCTTTCCCATTTGAATGCCTTACAGGACCGGGTATTGAGTAATATAATGAGCGCCGCGGCGCTGTTGCAGGTGCTGGAAATGGCCAATATATCCGACGATCCGTATCCGGCCGACGAGTATCTGACGGACCTGAAGAACAGCATCTGGAAGGAGCTGAAACTGCATACGCCGATCAGCATCTACCGGCGGAACCTTCAGGACGACTACCTCGAAAACCTCTCCAATGTTCTGAAGCCCGTCCCGCCCCCAGCCGGCGCGATGTTTTACATCATTCAGCCGGGCGTATCAAAAAGCGATGTGCCGGCTATCATAAGGGCGCACCTCGTTGCGCTGAAGAAGGAAATAAATGCGGCGCTGCCGATGGTTTCTGACCGAATGACAAAAGAACATTTACAGGAAGAGCTGTATAAGATCGATAGGATATTGAATCCGGATAAATGATAGGGTGGCTCCTGGCCGCTGGTTCCTGGTTTTTAGAAGAGGCCTGTCGCAGACAGGCCTCTTCCATTTGGGATTGTGAAATAGACCAAGTACAACAATGCATTGAAATGGCGAAAGAAGTATACCAATTTACGAAAATATTTACTATTCTTTTTCGCGCGCCTGAAAAGCATTTGGCGGATTTTTTACGTGTAGAAAAAAAGATGGGTCGAACCATACTTTCTAATATATACAAAAAGGAACGCGCCAGCAAAATTACGGTTAAAATATACGATGTTTAATATAGCGGATGTGTCTTAACGATATATAATTAGACCGAAATGTTTTTAAACCTTATTCTCACATGGAAGAACTGATTTTTTATTTGCATAGCATTGCACCCCTGTCGGAGAAACTGGAAAAATGGTTGCGCGCCATTATTAAGAAGTATGAATTTAAAGCCGGAGATATAATATTGGAGCCGGGGCATAAGTGTGACAAGATATTCTTTGTGAGATCGGGTCTTATACGGATCTATTATATGCTTGATGATCAGGAAGTGTCGGATTGGTTTATAAAAGGTAAAGAATCAATCCCGGAAAGAGCTTTTTAGAATTCCTCCCTGATCTTATTTCTATGCCGCCTCCCCCATTTGATCATCTCATCGACGATCGGCTGCATGCTGAGGCAGTAGGCAGTCGGATGATATTCGAACCTAATCGGATATTCGTCCTGGGCAATCTTTTTCACAAGCTTATTGATTTCCAGTGCTTTTAGCTCTTTACTTAGCACACGCGCAGTGATTTTAGGAATAGCCTGCACGATGTTTCCGAATCGGTGACTCCCATTGCACATTGCAGCAATGATCAAGAATTTCCACTTGCCACTAAGGATATATAAAGCGTCTTCGAGATACCTAAGTTCTTGCGCCGTGTGGGATTTTCAATAACGCCCATATGGTATACAAATGTATAGTAGGACAGAATTGTGTATGAAGGTAGGCTAATTTTGAAGTACATAAAAAGACAAAAGCATGGAAAAGAACATTCAATATTTGCTTGACCTAACAGCTCGGCGAGAAATGCACCAAACGGAAGTGAAGGGAACGAGCGAGTGGAAGGAGGGAGAGGACGACGCTTCGCCCAGGTTCCGGCAGTTCAATAGCTTAGGAGCCTTTTTTGGGCCATATCTAAAATAGTCAGGGAATCCAAGTTTTCTCAGATCGGCAGCATGTGTATAAGAAAACCATGCGCTGAATAGTATAAAGAAGACGATGTAGCCCTTTGCTATCCGATAAATTGTCCTGTTTTGATTTATTTGCTCCATATACAGGAGACAAAACAGGATCTTTTTTTGTGACAAGGCGTTGATAAAAAGATCATCTGCCAGATTAACGCATGCGTTGGCTACCCGGCTGCACTTGTCACGCGGGACGGGGATGTATAAGATATTCAGAACACCTATTCCCTAACAATCGCTTTTAAAAACGATTTGCCATTATCCCATAAATGGAGGAAATAAATGCCGCCCGGCAACTGAGAAAAGTTTAGGATAACTGAATTTCCGTTTGCCAGAACAGCGACTTTTATTTGTTGTCCCGAGCTGTTGAGCAGGGACATCTGCATTTTGTCAGCGCCCCTGATAAAAACCAGGCCGGTCGTAGGATTTGGGAAAATAGTAAGCGAGATCGCGGCGTCACGGCTGACAGCGCAGATCATGGATAACGATTCCTTTCCCACTCCATCATTTAGTTCTAGCCGGTAGTATGAAATCCCGGAATAGGGTTCGGTATCAACGACAGAATGTTTTGAATCAGTGTTCGTATTGCCCGATCCGGATATTCCCAATATTTTCTGCCAATGGACCCCATCCTGAGAGCGCAGGATATTATAATTATTGTTGCCCCCGCCGGCTGTTTCCCAACTTAGTTTTACCTGATTATTTTCCGGAATTGCTGTAAAAGAGATCAGGGTAATGGGGAGTGTCGTGACCAGAGGGTTTACCGAACCCAGGTAAAAGGTATTGGTGAGGTTGGCGGCGGTAAGAGCGGTTCTGTTCACCTGCGGATTTGTTGGAGTACCCGCATTCGTGCCTGCTGTGCCTACAACGCTGCTGGCCAGGGTTAAACGGAGATCTGGCGGCAAGCCGATCTGCCCAAAGTTAGTACCCTGTACCTGTATATTGTACGATCCGCCCACAAGGCCAGACGTATTCATGGACCAGTTCAGGTTTTTTTGTACAGACACTGTAAAGGGCGGATCGGCAATGGATACAAGGGAGTTGGCACTTGCATCAGTGTAAGAAATGGCTATGGTTCCACCAACGGCAGGGCCGCTCGCTGGTGCCGATACATAGACAGGCCGGTAGTCATCTCGGGTCCCAACCGGGAATAGTCCGTCTGCAGATCCTTCGGCGATGATGCCAGTCCTGAACCAGCGGATAAAGAAGCCCGTGTTGATCATTGTTCCGGACGTATAATTCAGCGTGCCGGGAAGGACGGCTGATGAACCGAGCGTGACTGAATTTCCGTTGAGATCGATATCGCCTTGCGCCATCGTTAAGTTGCTGGAAACTGAAACGGAATTGACCAATCGGATACCGGACCCATTATTCAGCATTATATTGGTAAAATTTTCTCCGCCCGGTACTGTAATTGACTGGAGGACGCTGCCGCTGAAATTTAAGGTACTGCTGGCCTCGGTGAAACCTGCCGAGCTGCGGTCTGTCCAATTCCCTGACAGATTGATGGTATTGGAGCCGGCGGATAAAATGGCCGTACCGGTAATGCTGAGGTCGTTGTTTACAGACAGGCTGCTGGTCAGTGTGCCGGTGGCTGAGATGAAGTTTACGTTATTGAAACTCATGCCCGCGCTGCTGATGGAAAGGTTATTACCTCCAAAAACTATCGTGGAGGAGGTAGGCGCAACTGCGCCGCTAACATATGTCCAGTCCCGGCTTACCGATGTGGTTCCGCCGAGGGTCAGTGTACCGGATGTCTTCTGAATTTTAATAAACGGCAGCCAACCCTGCCCGGCTGCCACGGTACTGCTGAAGGTCTGGGACGCGGTGCCGTTGATCAGTATTTGGCCGGTTCCGCCGCCTGTGGTTGAACTGTTGCCGATGAGGATATCCCCCTGAGCCTGCAGGGCGGTTGCGCCGGCAGTAGCGTCATTGATAAAAATATTGGACGCTCCGGTTGTTGTTAGTGTGCCGGCAACGGTCAAAACTGTGCCTGTATTAAACGTGAAAATCCAGTTGTTGTTTCCTTCAAAAGTTACGTTGTTCAGCGTATGACTACCGGTTATGCTCAGGCTGTTGTCAAATACGACTGTCGAATTGTTTGTTGTTACGTCAAGCGTACCCGATGTGTATGTCCAGTTACCCATAACCGTAATTATGGCCGGCAGCGTGAGTGTGCCCCCTGTTTTACTGATATTTACGGACGGCAGTGTGCTTTGATTAATGAGCAGTGCAGAACTGATGGCCTGATTCCCCGAGCCGTTGATGTTGATCGTGCTCGTTCCGCCATCCCCGGTGGAGGTATTGGTCAGCACAATATTTCCGCTTACGTCCAACTGTCCTGACGTCAAAGTGCAGGATGAAGAACCAGAGATGGCCAGGCGATTGACAACGCCGATATCCCCCGCAGATGACAGGGTATAGACGTGACCTGTTCCGACAAATTCCAGATCATACAACCCCGGACTCGTTCCGGAAATGGTTTGCGATGCCGTCCCGTTGAATTTAACAAGGCCGTTATTGTGGGTGAAGGTGCCCCCGGTGAAAGCAGCATCGCCGTTGAGTTCGAGTGTGGCGCTGGTGGAAGTAAAAGCCGTTGCCGATAAGGTAAATGTGCTGCCAACAGTTATATTGCCTGTACCTCCGGCAAACGTGCCACCGCCGAGTGTCGCCGTTCCGGCTATGGTAATGGAATTCGCGCCCTGACTGATGGTTCCTGTATACCTGGCATCGATCTCCATGCTCGAAACGTTCACTGTTGTATTGATGGTGCAATTTCCCTTACGAATACCCAGGAAGGAGCCTCCATCGAATATTACGGCGTCGCCCGCTGCCGGAACACTGGCTCCCGGCAGTCCGCCGGAGGAGGATGCCCAGCTTAGCGTGTTGTTCCAGTTGCCACCGAGAATAGAGACCCAGTAGCGGTTGACTGCGGAAGCATGACTGGAAAGAAAAATAGGAATAACAACTACAATGAATTGTCTCGCGCGTTTCATACTTTGGGTTTATAGGGATATAGAGGTGGTCATCAGCATAACGGCAAGCTCGCGAAACTTATTTCATTTCCCTCTTGTTCGGACCCAGTAAGAACCCTGGGGTCCCAAGCGAGTAACATCATACGCCATCGTTTAGAGCAATTATTTTTCTATAGTTATGCTTAACTATAGAAATCCGTTTCCAAAAATTTATTGGGCAGGTTATCTCGCGCTGCTGCTCGCAATTTTAGTCCCCTATTATGTCTTTGTGCTGTTGAAGTATTTTCGGAAGGAAGTGTTGGGGCTGGCCAGATGGGCATCGGCGCAGCAGAAGAAGGAGATTGATGCTATCGATGAGGAAACGGACGAGGATGTGCCAGGACTGAGGGTTGCGTATCAGGCCGGGAACATGGAGAGAGAGGATGCAGATATGGGGACTACAGAGGAGATCGGGACTACTGCCGGGAGCCTGGAGAGTGGCAGCTGCCAAAGAAAGGGATCCGGAGTCTTTTCCCGGTAAGCCGTGTCGATTTCGACAATAACCGTGTCAATTTTGACCATAACCGTGCAGAGGGTAATAAGCAACCCGAGAGGATTTCTATCCCCATCGGAATCCATTATATTTACGTTTTTAATACCATTATGAACTCATCCCTAAACCGGCTTTTTAGAAACGTATTCCTGTTTTTAGCCTTATCATTAACCGTAGAAAGTCTGTATTCCCAAGTTCCCCGAAATTCTTCTGCTTCTCCGCATTCTTTGCTGTGGCGAATCTCGGGAAAGGGGCTCGCAAAGCCTTCCTATCTCTACGGCACCATGCACCTCACCGATAAACGCCTTTTTCGTTTTGATGATTCGGTGTATAGGGCGATTGAAAACACACAAGGCCTGGCCATAGAGGTCAACCCCGATGAAATGGCGGCGTATTTTGTCAACAAGCTATTCGACCAGATCGAAAACGGGAAAAAACTACAGGATGTCGTTGACCGGCAATATTTTGATAAGAACCGGAAAGCCCTGTCCAAAAAATTCAATAAACCGGCGGAAGAGGTCAGCGCCTCCGATGTCATCAAGGAGAAGAATAAATGGATGTCGGAATATATGGAGAAGGGTGAAATGCCTACGTTTATGGATGCCTATCTGTATAACATCGCCCGACGGCAGGGAAAATGGTTGGGAGGTATCGAGGATTTGACGGACCAGACCGGGCTGATCTCAGACCTCGTCGACGAGTCGGATATCAACTACCTGCTGGCGAGCGACAGCGCGACGAAAGGATCTATCGCCCATTCGTACCTGGAGAAAATGATCGGCGCCTATTCAGACCAGGACCTGGATGCGATCGAGGATATGACCGAGCTGCACTCTTCGGCCGAGGAGAAGGACAAAATGCTCATCCGCCGGAATGTCAAGATGGCCCGGCGTATCGACAGCCTCGCTTCCGTCAGGACGATGTTCCTTGCCATCGGGGCTGCCCATCTGCCCGGTGACAGCGGGGTGATCGACCTGCTGCGCCGGCGCGGTTTTACGGTTGATCCCGTTTTTTCAAGGAAAAAGATCGAGGCGAAAGATTATACTTTCCAGGAAATACACCTGCCCTGGGTACCGGTATCCGATGCGGCGGAACATTATAAAGCGGAAATGCCGGGAAATCCCGCGACGATCAAGTTATATGGAGTCGTAGAGATGAAATTCCTCCTGGACCTGTTCAATTTGACGGGTTTTTGCACGATGGCCTCCATGAATTCTTCGCATCTGGCCAATAATGACAGCCTGTTCAGATTAGCCGCCAGCCGGATGTTCAAGGGTGCAGTCGTCAAGCCTGTCAGAGACCTTCAGCAAAACGGCGTTACGGGTAAAGAGTATATTCATTCGTCGGCACAAGGAAATCTCCGTGTACAGATATTCGTAGACGACAAGATGATCTATATGGCCATTTTGTCCGCCTTTAAAAAAGAGAATCTCCAATCCGCCGACGCCGACAAGTTCTTCCATTCATTTGCTATCAACCGAGCGAAAGAGCAGACGGCGTCAGTCAGCGGCGACTTTGTAGACTCCATCATGGGCATCAGTTTCAGAACACCCGCACCAATCACCTATAACGAAAAGATCAGCAAGCAAAATGCCGATGCTACATGGAAGGTCAGCTGTTTCATGGGAGCCGACGTATCGACGGGTGACTATATCATGTTATTTTCAAAGGAAGTAAAACCCGGCTATCATATTCCTGACGAAAACGTCATCCACGAAAATTTCTACGAGTTGATGAAAAAGCAGTACAATGTTCTGCACGTAGACAGCTCGATCCTCGATAATCTAAAAGTTGTAAAAGTAACCGGCAGGAATATCCAGCAGACGAATCTGTATACCTGTGCTATGTCCGTCGTAAAGGACGGCCGGCAGTTGCTGCTGATGACGCTGGGTGACTCGGCGTCGATCTATTCCCCTGCCATGCAGGGTGTGATCGGCTCTTTTCATTTTATCCCGCACTCTTCCGTGAACTGGCGGAAATATGAATCTCCCGACCATACCTTCAGCGCTTATTTGCCTGCTTCTATCCAAGAACACTTTTATAAAGGGGGCAAAAAGATGCAGTGGGTTTCCTATGATACTACGACGGCTACTTCATACATGGTCCTTCCCGATACGCTTGGAAAATATAGCTGGTATTCTTCCGACAGTCTTTTCTGGAAGATAAATATCGGAAGCGATACGACCGTGGACCGGCTACTGGAGATAAAGGATGTCGTCAACGGGGATCTGCCCGGAAGAGAATTTATTGTCAGGAACAAAAAGAACGGCGACGCCTATTCCAGGACAAGGCTGCTCCTGTCAGGCGACAAGATCTACAAATTATTTGTTGCTGCGAATAAAAGCCTGCTGACCAGCCCGGAGGTCAACCGGTTTTTTGATGAATTCCGGTTGGATGGCAATTCTACGCGGAGCACCATAACGGAGTCGAAGGCTTCCTTGCTGATACAGGATCTTGGCAGCGCCGACTCCGCCACCCGCCACGACGCCAATATGGCGCTGTTCTACGCGAAATTTGTAAAAGCGGATGCCACGCTGCTAAGAGAGGCCGTATTCAAGTCCTATCGATCTCCTTATGATACTTCGTGGGAGACGACGATCAATGACAGGCTGGCGCGTGAACTCGCCAAATTGAATGATCCGGCGACGATTGACTATATCCGGCAATCGTATCCGTCTCTTATAAATGAAAAACGGAAGCTCCGGAATAGCGTTTTGTCGATCCTTGCCCTTCAGCACGCTGCCGATAGTTATGCCGTGCTCGCCGAACTGCTAAGGCAGGGACCGACCAGCAAAAGACTGGGATACGAGTTCACCAACGCTGTGAAGGACAGTATGTCCCTCGCGGCAGGCTTATTCCCTGCTTTTCAGACATGGATCGCCGACACGCTGCAGGCCCCTACCGTTGCCTCCATCGCCTTATCGCTGCTGGATAGCGGATACCTGTCAAAGGATTCGCTCAGTTTGTATGCGCCGGCATTCCTCAAATCCGCCGCTGCCCTGCTTCCGGCTTTGAAGGTAAATGATGACTATGAAGACTACAATATGTTTTTTTTGCTGCAGCTGATGCGTCATTTCAATACGCCTTCTTCCCGTGCCTTGCTGAAAAGCTATCTGGCCGTCAAAAATAAATACCTTTTGAGGGAAGTAGTCTTGCAACTTGTGAAAGGAGGACAGACGGATATTCCCGTAACCGTCCTGAACCGGCTTGCCGCCGATCCGGTCACCAGGACCTCTTTATATGACGGCCTCAAAGAGGAGAAGAAAACCGCCTTGTTCCCGAAAGCATATATGACACAGGCCTCCCTTGCCGAGTCCGCCGTATATGACGCTATCGATGAAGAAGATGACGACGAAACCCTTGAGAAACTGGTTTTCCTGTCAAAGAGAACGGCCGCTTATCACGGCAAGGTCTATACCTGGTATTTATATAAGGCAAGTTTTACTGGTGACGACGAACCTTATCAGCGTCTTGCGATCGCCGGCGGATATGACGCTGCCGGCGTCCGGTTGAAACCGGTGAAAGATCTGACGGGTTTTTACAGGGAAGAGCAATTTGATCCCAGGAATATCGGCGGGCAGTTTGCGGCTTATTTAAAGGGGTTGGAGTCGGATGAATAGATAATCCTGACTACCTTTTATTCAGGGGTACCGGGCGGAATCTTATGCCGCGTCGACGCCGACCGCTCCCGAAAGAACGAAGATGGTTCCGTTCCATCCTGGCGGCAGAGAATGGAGGAAGGTCTTTCCCGTGTCCAGGCGGATATCGAGCAGTGTCACGGGTTGGGGTGTCTCACTGGGATTGGCCAAAAGCGATCCTGAGGATCAGGGGTGTGATCAGTGGCTGTGTAGCCGTCGTCCGATGAATGAATGTTCTCATTTTTTAATTTTTATGCCAACAAAGTTGAGCACATTTCACGCGCCGGAAAATGACTTTTCTGAAGAAACGTACTTGATCAATGTTAAGTCGGCCAGGCGACACTGCATCACCCGGGAACAGAAAAAAGCCGCTGAGCGATCAGCGGCTTGAGGGGAGACCGTTAGAAGATCGTGGGATCTGCTGTTTATTTTAGTCCTTTATAAGTAAACTTTTGTCCGCCGAGGGATGCTTCAAGCATTAACCCACCCTTCTCCTGTGAAAAGACGACTACGCCATCCCGGTAATTGGCATTGGCGGATGCCCCTGATTTGGCAGCTATTGCCGAAACCTGTCCGCTAAATTCAATTTTGTTTTGCATAAAGCGATCCAATGCGTCATTGTTCTCAAAAAAGATGATCTCCCGATAGGCTTGCCCACCCGCCTGGGCGCCTACGGTTACCTGCACCATCTGGGCGGTACCAACTGTCTTTCCTTTTTTGTATACCGCGCCTTTGCCGCCAGCACCGCCTACTCCTAAGCCGCCCTTGCCGACGTTGGGGAATATAACATACCCTGAAGCGTTTTTAAAAAGGTTGGCCATTGAGGGATCTGCTTTTAGAAAAGACGATTTGGCTGCTCTACTGTCATCTATAATTCTCTCCTGGGAGTCACTTTGCGCCATTGCTATTCGTGGTAAGAACAGGCCCGATAAGATCGTTACCAATACTGCCAATCCTGCTTTGCTCATCTTTTTCATAATCGTAAATTATAGGTTAACAAGGAAAACAATACGATGAGTGGGCTGCAAAACGTTTGCCACGGTATTGTGTTGATAATAAAGGGTTGATGAGCAGCGAATTCCTTTTTACGGAATTTGCAGGGTTCGGCAAGATGTGACTAATTATCCCCAGTGATCATTTGTACAAACGGGATTTGGCGCGGCCATAACATTCGATCCGGTTAGTTTTTGGCCGGGGGTGCTTGTGGGAGCGGAAAAGCAAACATCCGCTACAACTGAGTTTTGCAGCGGATGTTATTGTAAGATCGATCAATTAATTCTTATCGAACCACAACTTCGTCGTCAGCAGATCGGGCCCCTGTTGCTGCACAGCCTGCTTGTAGCTGGCACCATTCAATGACTGCTCCGATCCGGGATAAATAAAGCGCAGCGGCATCTTTCCGCCTAAGGTCCCTGCCACGGCAGGCGCCAGCAGCGGATAATCCAATCTCCTCCACTCCGCAAAGGCTTCGAGTCCCTGTCCGAAAAGAGCGATCCACTTCTGATCGCCAATGGACTTCTTGTAATTCGTCGGATCGTATACCACTGCTGCCTGCGCCAGGTAATTACCTGTCACCGTAGCGTCTTTGATCCCATACTGATCGAGGCTGGCCAGGACGGCTTTTTTATACAGATCAGCCGCGTCACCCGTGATAAATCCGCGGGACACTGCCTCGGAAAGATCGAACAGGACTTCCGCATAGCTCATGATAACGGCCGGGGCATGGGGCGCCCTGAAATAATCTCCCGGACGCGAGGTCTTGCTCAGGCCCAGGTTGTTGGCATCGCCTGTCAGCAGCCCGTTCGGCACACCTGTATAACCATGAGGAGCATCGTCTGTTGGCTGCGCATAGATGGGCAGCCGCGGATCGTTCAGCGCGGCGAGTTTATCCACGATGGTCTTGCTGATCCGGTAATCCTGCCGGGTATCGAAAGTAAGACTCACCGGGTTCTGATTGGGGGAATCCTGGTAGACCAGCGCCGCGAGGTCGGTATTGCTCTCGAAATAGGCCCCTCCTTCGGTTTGAATGTCGGTCAGCACCTGTTTGGAAAGGGTAGGGTCCTGGTCGGCGATCCGTAAGGCAATGCGCAGCCGCAGTGCGTTGACGAACTTCTTCCAGCTGGCGATGGACCCACCATAGACGGCGTCTCCCTGTATAGCCGGGCCGGCGGGGTCGAGCAAGGTCTGGGCCGTTTTCAGGTCGGCCAGCAGTCCTGTATAAACATCTTTTTGCGCATCATACGCCGGTGTAAGAAAACTGTCGATATTGCCTGCCTGTTTGTAAGGAATGTCGCCATATGCATCCGTCAAAATCTGGAATGCCCATGAACGCAGTGTCAGTGCCACGCCTTTATAGTTGGCATTTTGTTGTGTTTCCCCGATGGAGATGACCTTGTTCAGATCGGTAATGCTTTGTCCGTACAGCTGGCTCCATAAAGAAGTAAAACTGACGTTGTTGAAGATATAGCGATCCGGGTCGGTATATTGGATCTTTGCCCAATGCTGGATGAAGAGCAGGGATGAATTCAGGTTGTTGTCCACACCCCAGTAGGCGTCGGCTGTCAGCTTTTCGGCGGCTGTCAGCAGATATTCAGGTTGGGGGTTCTCTGTTGCGTTGGGGTTCTTATTAATATTGGCCAGCTCTTTTTTGCAGGATGCCGTACCCAGTAAAAGACCACCTAGTATAAGATTATATATCGTCTTCATGATGATTAGAATTTGAAGTTTATATTGATGCCATAGCTGCGTGTGCCCGGAAGACTGAGATCTTCCAATCCCTGTCCATTGCCTGTATTAAAGGCTGTTTCGGGGTCCACATTGGGTATACTTCTATGGATGATCCAAAGGTTGCGTCCCACCAGGGTGACCGTTGCGCCTACGAATCCGATGGGCTGCAGCCATTTCGAGGGCAGTTGATAAGCAAGCTTTACTTCTCTCAGCTTGACAAAGGAGGAGCTGTAGATCCATGCTTCGTCGAAGTTGTCCAGCGTCTTGTAATATTGGGATGCCGGTGTAATGGCTGTATTCACTTTTCCGCCCTGGGTAACTCCTTTAAAGATGATGCCATCGTCATAGACCTTCTCGCCGGCGGGTCCTGCCGATCCTGCTACGGGCTGGTTTGAGTTGTCGTTGCCGGGATAGTAGTAGGATAGGCCGCCATGCGCAGCATCCCTTCCGGGGAGTGTGGAGGCCAGCACGCCGGTGTAAGACCCTGTGGCATTGGTAGAAGAATATTGTTTGCCGCCAAAAGACCCGTCTACCAATACGCTTAGCGAGAATTGGCCATAGGTAAAGGTATTGGTGATGCCGCCCAGCCAGTCGGGCGTATACTTGCCCAGTACCTGGTTGTTTGGATTGGTGGCGGGTGTTCCGTCGTCGTTTACGATGATCTGCCCCTGTGCATTTCTTAAAAAAGCCGTACCGTACAGACTGCCATAGGGCTGGCCTACTGTAGCGATGGTTTCGATGGAGCCGTCGCTGCCCAGCACAAAGTTTTTCAGCAGACCCTGATTATCCAGCGACACCAGTTTGCTGCGGTTCATCGCGTAGTTGAGATCGATGTCCCAGGTAAAGTGGCTTGTCTTGACAGGGGTCAGACCCAGCTGTACTTCGATGCCTTTATTATTTAGTCTTCCTCCGTTGATCAGCTTCCGTGCGTAACCCGTGGTGGTGCTGACGTCCACGCTGTCGATCTGGTTGTAGCTGCTGCTGTGGTAAAGACTCAGGTCGAGACGAACCCTGTTGTTGAAGAAGCCTGCTTCCACGCCGACCTCGGAAGAGGTGGTGGTCTCCGGCTTGAGGTTTGGATTGAGCTGTAGTGAGCCGGCGGTCAGCTGGGGATTCGAGCCAAATGTGGGGGTGATAAAGGGATAGGTGTTCAACAGCTGATAGGGCGAGGCATCGGAACCTACTTTAGACCATCCACCCCGTATTTTGGCATAGCTCAGGACATCGCTTCTGATATCGAATGCATCGGACAGCACAAAGGAACCGCTGACCGACGGATAGAAATAAGAAAGATTGTTGATAGGTAGTGTGGAGGACCAGTCGTTGCGGGCAGTGAAATTCAGGAAGGCGAAGTTGTGGTAGCTCAATTCTGCCGAGCCGAACACGCTATATGTCTTAAGCTTGTAAAAATAATTCGAAGAGACGAGCGGGTCCCTTGAGTTGGTCAGTGTATAAAGGTCTGCGACGGCCAGACGGGGCGCCTTCTGGTCATTGTCCCCGAAGGATTTGGTACGCAGGTTGGTGCCGCCCAGGATGTTGAGGGCGAAGTCGTTTTTGAGCTTTTTATTATAATTCAGTGTGAATTCGGTATTGGTCTCGTTCACCGTATAGGCGTCTTCTTCATACGAACCGAAGGGGGTACCGCTGGTGCCATAGGCTATCTTAAGTTTGCGCCGGTCGGTATAATAGTCGGTGGCGGACTTTAAATTGGCCGACAGTTCATCGGTGATCTTATAGCTCAGGCCGATATTGCCGATAAGGCGGTCGCGGCGCTGACCGACCGTATTCTGGTTGGCGACGAAGAAGGGGTTGCTATAATAGGAATTGTTCCAGTTCAGCGGGCTGCCTGTGCTGTTGTAATGGTCGCGCAGTTTGTTCATGTCTACCTGGCGGCCCATCCAGATGAACTGGAGCATGGTGCTGGTGGACCTTTTACCCCCCGATCCGGGCAGGTTGCCTGCGTTGGTCTGTACATAATTGGCGTTGACGGTCAATGTCAGTTTTGGGTCGAGTTTCAACGTCGAGTTGATCGTGAAATTGTTTCTTCCCAGGTCACTGTTGGGTATAACGCCAAAGATCTTTTGTGTGTTGACGGAGAACCGGTAGTCGTATTTGTCTCCTGCATCTCCGATGGACACCCCATTGCTGTAGCTGACCCCGGTCTTGAAATAGCTTTTTACGTTGTCCGGGTGGGGTATAAAGGACGAGGGTGTACCGTCAAAGAACTGGGGTATCAGCTGGCCGTTCATCTTCGGGCCCCAGCTTTCATCCACATTATCATTGACGCCGCCGCCGGCGCCGTCCTTATAGCTGAACTCTCCGTTGGCGCCCTGGCCGAAGACGTTCTGGTACTTGGGGAGGGTCAGCAGGTTGTTGAAGGAGGTATTGGAGTTGACGGTGATGCCGACGCCTTTCTTTTTCCTGCCGCTTTTGGTCTTGATCAGCACTACGCCATGTGCGGCGCGGGAGCCATACAGGGCCGCCGCATTGGGCCCTTTCAGGAAGCTGATGGATTCGATATCATTGGGATTGATATCGGAGATGGGGTTAGCGAAGTCCCGGGAAGGGGCTGTCCCCAGCTGCTGATCGTTATCCACGGGGAATCCATTGATGACAAACAAGGGCTGGTTATTTCCCGAGATCGAGGTCTCGCCCCGGATGACGATACGGGAAGACCCCATATCTCCCTGGCTGTTGGTGACGCGTACGCCGGCGACCTTTCCTTCGATGGTATTGACGAGGTTTGGTTCGGACGTTTCGGATATATCCTTTGCTTTTAGTTCCTGTACGGCATAACCCAGGGATTTCTTCTGTCGTACGATGCCGAGGGCCGTGACAACGACTTCGTTTAACGCCCCTTTGGCCTGTTCTAAAGAAACCTGGAGGGGTGATTCCGATGCCGGAAGGTCCACCGGGGTATATCCAATAAAGCTAAATTGAAGGATGTCGGTGGCCGATGCGGATATTTCGAATTTGCCATCTGCCTTGGTCTGGGTAGCTTTTGCACTTCCTTTTATCCTGACGGTAACGCCGTCCAGGGGCAGGCCGTCCGGCTTCCCGGTAACTGTGCCGTTGACTTTGATCGATTGTGCCTGGGAGGAGAAAGAAAAAAAGATAAGCATTAGTCCGGCTAATAGCAGTCTATGTCTCCCCGGCACGGGGCCGGTTAGCAACTTTTTCATAACAGTGGTTTTTAATGACTCGATGTTTTTCGAACTGCAAATATAAACCCTACAATAGTTGTGGACTAATTTTTTTACAAAAAGCGTCGCAAGACCGACGGAGGAGGTTTCGCCGGCGGCAGCGGCGACATTTGTAATTTAGGGGGATTTGCCGCCGGCGCATCATGGGCCCTGCCAGATGGCGCAGCCATCGGTACGGAGCGGCCCGATAATGATCAGTAAACACTGTTACACTCAAAAGGCTAACTTTATCGATGAAATATACAACTATGGACTACGACTTAGACCGATTCCTCATCGCGCAGGCAACGCACTACGGCCAGGCTCTGAAAGAGATAAGGGCGGGGCAAAAGAAAAGCCACTGGATCTGGTACATCTTTCCGCAGCTCCAGGGTCTGGGGTTTAGCCACAACGCTTCATATTATGGGATAAAGGACCTGCAGGAGGCGGTGGCCTATTTAAGGCATCCCATACTAGGACCCCGTCTCGTCGAGATATCGAAAGCCTTGCTCCTACACAAGGACAAGAGTCCTATCCAGCTGATGGGCAGCCCGGATGATATGAAGCTGTGCTCCTGTATGACGCTGTTTTCGCTGGTACCGGATGCGGATCCCGTTTTTTCCGAGGTATTGGATGTCTTCTTTGAGGGGCGAAGGGATGCCAAAACCGACGCCAAAACCGACGGAGGAGGTTTCGCCGGCGGCAGTGGCGACATTTAAAGTATAGAGAGATTAGCCGCCGGCGCATCATTGGCCCTGCCAGATGGCGCAGCCATCGATGCCGGGCAGCCATATATTAATAATAATCAACGCTACCCTTTGGAATTGATGAATAGACTCATTGCCGATGAACGGAGCGTCGCAACGGCTGCTTAATAGGTGTTACCGTGTTTGCTTATTGAATTAGGAAGTCAAAATTTAAAAACCAGTATTTGCTTGTCCTTAAGATGTGTCAGCCCATAAATTTTTCGATGATCCCAATCGACGTCGAAGTCAGAAACCGGTTCGCTCAATGTATAAGCGACTTTGGGAACCAAGGTCGAATCGAACTGATAAAGTCTGGCTGTATGATATACGTTGCTGTCCTGGATCGATCCGTTATATAAGACAAATAAGACATTCTTATTCATTCGTGGAGTGCCGCTGTATCCGAACCGGGAGCCTTCCGTAGATACGAATTTCTCGCCCCCCGGAACTGTCTTCCATTTAAAGGAAGGATCAAAGTTGTCCGGGCCCTGTATTCTTTTGATCAAATCGCCATTTTTATTGGAAAGATCGATGATATCGGTATTGTAATAAGCATATATTAACCTGGTTTGATCCTCTGACAGATTCATTCCTCCGTGGAAGGCGTCGTTAAGCTGATTAATGTCGATCTTTTTGGGTGTTGAAGGATATTTCCCATTATAACTCAACAGGTTACCGGAACGGTCAAAGAAGTTATAGACGCCGACACTGCGGTAGTCGTCAATAGGCGGAGTGCTTGACGAGTTCTCTCTAAAATTGACGACCTTCTTCTGGTCTATGATCAAAGGCCGGCCAGGCCACTGATTTTTTATGGGAATTGAATCAACCGGTTTTACGGATATTGCCTTTAGAATCGAATCGATGGAATATCCATATATGATCTTTTTTATCACATCGGTTACATAGACGACTTTATCTCCGTTGGTATACTGGATTGCATATACATTGAGCTGCTGTCCTCCGCCGGGGCCTCTTTTTATAAACGACCTTATGTATTTACAGGAATCGAGTGTAAAGGCCTGGGCCATGAATTCACCTTCTTCCATCCTCAATGTGAGCAGCAGGTTGTATGCCGGAATGACCCTGATCCTTGAAGGCATTTTCAGATCCGGAACTTGCATCGATATCGCCTTTAATACCCGTTTCGCCGGAATGTCATTTTGCTTAAAAAACGTTCTGTCTGACTGGAGATCCTTGTTCCGGCATGAAATGGAACAGCAGACGACTATGAACATCGGCAATGCCCATGTCCGGGGCTGAAATCTATGGCAAAGCAGATCATTAAAAGGACGCATTGGGATATGGCTTGGGTGACAGGGATAAGTTGACTGCTTAAATCTATGCTTAAACGTTTAAACTGGCAAAAAATATTTTATGGGTGAGTTAATCAACCGCAACTTTGTAATTGGGGTCTTCTATAACATTAACATCGATGACAGATTCTGCATTTTTCAATAGCGTTCTGCAGTCATCACTTAAATGACGCAGGTGTAACTTTTTCCCGGCTTTATGATATCGTTCGGTCAGCTTATTCAGCGCGTCAATAGCGCTCATATCTGCGACCTTACTTTCTTTGAAATCTATTATCACTTCCGGCGGGTCATTGAGTATATCGAATTTCTCGGAAAAAGCACCCACCGATCCGAAGAACAAGGGGCCATAGATCTCGTAATGTTTCACTCCTTTATCATCCACGTATTTCCTGGCTCTTATTCTTTTTGCGCTTTCCCAGGCAAAAACCAACGCAGAGATGACTACTCCGATGAGTACGGCCAAGGCTAAATTGTGCAGCCATACGGTAATTATTGCAACCAGGATCCCCACGATGACGTCATGACGGGGCATCTTATTTATAATCCTCAGGCTGATCCATTCAAAGGTACCGATGGCAACCATGATCATCACCCCTACCAATGCGGCCATAGGCACCCGTTCTATCACCGGTGCGCCGAACAATATGATCAGCAGAATGGTCAATGAAGCGATGATGCCTGACAAGCGGGCCCTTGAGCCTGCGGACAGGTTGACAAATGTTTGGGCGATCATGGCGCAGCCGCCCATGCCGGTGAAAAGGCCGTTCAGAATATTGGCGGTTCCCTGGGCAACGCATTCTTTGTTGCCTCTTCCGCGGTTGCCGGCGATTTCGTCAACGACGTTCAATGTGAGGAGGCTTTCTATTAATCCAACCCCGGCCATCACAAGGGAGTATGGGAAGATTATTTTTAGTAGGTCAAGGCTGAAGGGAACAGATGGAAGATGGAAAGGGGGGAATCCTCCACTGATAGAGGCAATATCCTTTACTGTTTTGGTTTCTATCCCGAATCCCAGTACAATACCAAATACTACGATGATCCCGACTAAAGAGGCGGGTACAGCCCTGGTTAGTTTTCTAAATGATATAACGATGCCTATCGTCAGCAATACCAGGGCGATCATAATATACAGGGCAGTCTCGGTCAGCCAGTGTGTACCGGTGCTGGTGGCGATCTTAAACTGCTGGATCTGGGCCATGAAGATGATCACTGCAAGTCCGTTGACAAATCCGTACATCACTGGCTGCGGTACCAGCCGGATGAATTTGCCCAGTCGAAAGACGCCTATCAGGATTTGGAAGATCCCTGCCAGGACGACGGCTGCAAACACATATTCGATACCGTGGGATTGCATTAAGGCCATCAATACAACGACGGTGGCTCCTGCTCCGCCTGATACCATGCCCGGGCGACCGCCCAATATAGCGGTGACGAGTCCCATAATAAAGGCTGCGTAGAGACCGGTAAGAGGGGAGAAACCTGCGAGTATGGCAAAAGACAGGGATTCGGGGATCATTGTCATGGCCACTGTGAGTCCGGCCAGGATTTCTATTTTGTAATCGACTTTTTGTTTGAAGTCGAATAAGTTGAGGTATGATTTTATCAATGAAGTTGATTAAAAGGGAAAATGGCCGCCAAGATACAATATAAAATTGAACCTTTGTCGTCGCCTGAGCCCTTACTCCGTCCGTAGGCTTTTTACCGGATTGGCGACAGCGGCCTTTGCTGCCTTATAGCCCACCGTGATCCAGGCAATGGTGACAGAAGCAAAAATAGCTATGGCGAATACTTCCCAGCCAATCTGTATGTGGTAATAGAAGTCCGTCAGCCACCGGTGCATGAAGAAATACCCCAGGGGAGCGGCGATCAGGAAGGCCAGTGTGATCAGGATCGTAAATTCCTTTGAGAATAGCAGGATTATGTCAGTTACTGAAGCGCCCAGCACCTTGCGCAAGCCTACCTCACGGGTCTTTTGCACGGCCATAAATGAAACAAGCCCGTAAAGCCCAAGACACGAAATAAAAATAGCCAGCGCGGCAAAGATCTTGAACAGCGTCGAGGCAATTCCTTCCGCCCGATAAAAATCGGCAACTGAATCGTCAAAAAATCTGCTGGTAAAAAAATCACCCGGATATGTCTTTGTAAAGGCAGTCTTTAGCTGCGTCAACGTTTGCTTCATATTCGACGGATCCAGTTTCACTGCCAAAGTACCAAACCGGTTGGCCGAGGAGAAGATGGCCAGCGGCTCCACTTTCTCCCGCAATGAGCCGTTGTTAAAGTCCCGAACCACTCCCGTAATGACGACCGGGTCCGAGTGCATCCCCAGCTGGATATGTTTGTTCAATACTCCAGCCGGTGTCTCACCAAGCATGCGGACTACGGTCTCATTCAAAAGGCATTTTTCCTGTCTGCCCGTATCGGATCTAAATGGAAGCCGTCCTGCTACAAGGCCGATGCGGAAAAGTGAAAGATAGGCGGAGTCACCTGCGCGGTGCACCAGCTCGAATCCTTCGGGTTGGGAATGGTGGTCGAAGACGAAGAGGCTTGAATTGTTAGACTCGTTGGAAGGGGCTACATCGCAAAGACTGGCCGACACCACTCCCCGAATATTCAGCGCCTGCTGTTTGAAATATTGATTTTTGGGGACCCTCTGCCGGCTCCAGGGCAGACTGACAAGAGCAATGGCCTTTCGCTCAAAACCCATGGGACGACTGTGGAAATAATCCATCTGTCCCACGATGACCAGCGTTGCAATGATCAGCAACTGGGCAATGGTAAATTGCAGTACCAGCAGACCTCTTCGAAAGGTAATGCCTCCGGCTATACGGGCATTGATCTTACCTTTAAAGGCGGCAATCGGATTAAAACGGCTAAGCACCAGTCCAGGGTAAAAACCCGCCAGGAAAGTTACGAGTATACCGATGACCGACAGGAAAAGAATTGTCGGCCAGGAAGCGTCCAGGTGGACGGGCTTTTCCAATAACGTTCTCAGTGCGGGCAAAGACAGCATGGCGAGCAGGTATCCCAGACCCATCGCAAGCAATACGATGAGGCCAGTTTCCCGGAGAAAATCCGTCAGCAGCTGACTACGGTTGCTGCCCAGTACTTTTTTGACACCTATCTCTTTTGCCCTGATCAGGGACTGGGCCGTTGCCAGGTTGATAAAGTTGATACAGGCTACTAACAGGAGAAATCCGCCGATCAATCCCATGGCCCATAGTTCGCCATAAGACCAGCCGGGCTTACCATAACGTTCCAGGTTCCTGGCGAAATGCATTTCTTTTAAAGGCTGGAAATAACAGGAGTCCCGGCTGTCGGACTGCGCATACAGAGGGGTAAAATGAGTGGCTACAAACTTTGGCAGCAGGGCCTCCATGGATGAGATGGGCAAGCCCTTGCGCAGGAGAAAAAAGCATTGGGAACTGGTGCTGAAATTGTCGTAATTCCGGGGATCGGCCAGTTCTTTTTCATTCCAGGTCCGGTAAGTTGCGTAGGAGAGAACCACGTTCATGGGAACATCGGTATTTGGCCTTGGATCTTCCATGACGCCTGTGATCCGAAAAGGCGTTCGATCCTCTCCCTGGAGAACTGTCTTGCCGATGGCATCCTGCCAATGACCAAACCAGCTATCGGCGACGCTTCGGGAAATGGCCATGGTAAAAGGTTCTTTCAAGGCTACTCCAGGATTGCCGGCCAGCCAGGGAATATCGAATATTTTGAACAAGGCGGTATCTGCAAAATATATATTGTCCGCCGCTACGAGTCTCTCATAGTTTTCCCTGGTGTCCGGCAGAATGAATGGCCATTTTCCTGCCCGCCAGACGTGTGCCACCTGTTCTGCCTGGGGAAACTCGCGGCGTAAGTCATCGGCCAGCGGCGTAGGGGCGCAGCCATCATAGGAGGTCGTTCCATTCCGGTAGGCTTCCACCGAGATCACCCGGTAAATACGATCTCTTTTCGAATGCCAGGTATCTACGCTGAGCTCGTAGCGGATCAGCAAAAAGATGAGCAGGCTCGCCGCGATCCCTACCGCCAGGCCGGAAATGTTTAACAGTGAAAAAGACTTATTGCGCCAGAGGCTGCGGAGCAGGAATTTGAACTTGGTTTGTAGCATAATGCATCGATTGCCAGTTTAGGGGCAAAAGGGATGCAGAAAATATATCAGATTGCATATCATCGGATTAGTGATGAATAATCATGATATCTGTCCGCTTATGATACAGGGGGTGTACGATAAAAGAATTGTTCTGATATGATCTGGCCACATAAGGACTATGCTTGTACTATTATATATGCGAGTCTGTATTTCGTCAAAATGATCGTCACCGGACGAAATATCGATGGCGGATTTTGCTGTGAGATTATAAGATGATGAAAATGATTGTTTTAAAAACAGGCCCCATAATTGAAATTCCAATCGAGGCTTCATAAAGGAGCCGATAACTTTTAAAAAAATCAATTATGCAAAACAATCAAAACACAGACACGATGAGCTTTGTAAGCTCGAAGGAGTTCAGGACGGGAGTAATGCCAAGGGCGCAGCTTTCCATGCAGGCCAGTAAACTGGCGGTGGATAAGGCCACTCAGAAGAATACGCAGGAATTTGCGGGTTGGGAATTGATGGAAGCGATAGCTGTGATCAAGGTGCTGGAGGATGCGGGTACACCTGTTCCTTCCATGGGGGCAGAGGCTAAGGCCTTTCTTGAAAAGCTGAAGGGGCTTGAAGGCAACGATTTCGATAAAGAATACATGAAGGCGGAATTATCCAATCATGAATTTTTGCGTGATCTGGCGCAGAATTATTTGGATGGTACCGATGAGATTACTTATGGAGGTGAGAAGGAAACCTGGCATGTTGCGAACCTGGCTTTGTTTGCTTTTACGGAGCATGTGGGGTTAAGTAAGAAGATCTGTGCTGAATTGAATGCATAAAGCGGAGTTTCGCCGGCGGCAGCGGGAGTGGCCGCCGGCGTATCCATTTAATAGAAGAATTGTTCTGATATAATCCGGCCGTCTTTTACTTCGTACAGCATTATCTCGTGCATTTGGATCCGGCCGTGTCCCTGGACGGTGATGTCCATCGATCTGCCGACTGCAAAGTGATTGCCGCTTACGATGGGCTCGCTTGTTGACGCACCATGAACTGCCTCTATCTGTTTTATAAAGTCCTCTCCTTTTTTGCGGACGGGGGATTTGCCTTCTGCGTAACCCATATAGGGGGAATTTGGCGGGTCTATGCTCTTTACATTGTCTGCAAAGAATTCATCCTGGATCTCAAACCATTTTTCCTGCCGGGCGAGTTCGTTGAAACGTGCTGCGATCTCCTGTGTTGTCAGTACTTGGCTATTTGCTGTCGTTGTCATTGTTTTATGTTTTAATGGTCCGGTAAATTTTGGCGGTTTTAGCCTAAAACGATTTCCTTTTTTTTGCCTGTGGTGATCAAGCTGAACAGGCTTTGCTGAATAAGCTGGGTCCATGACCAGGAACAGCTGTCGAAACACTCTATGTCGGGATTAAGGCCCATGTGGGTAAAGCGGAGCTGGGTCTGGTTGTTCTTTTGTGTGATCTCAAAGGTGATCTGTGTGCCGTTCCATTCTTTTTTGTCCCCGGCATAATTGATCGCGCTTTCGGTAACAAGCCATACGACTTTTTGATCGGGGATCATTTTTACTATCTTTTGTTTTGACAGGTGGAGGTCTTTATAACGGTAAGTGAACTCATCGTTGAGTTTGGTCGTATGGCCTTTGATCTCTCCTGACCACCAGGACTGGGGGTTGTTGATCGCGTTGAAGACCTGGGTTGGGGTTTGGGTGACTGCTATTGTAATTGTGAAATCCTGTTTTGTCATAATAGGTAACTTAAAAGTTACTCAAATGTAAATGTAACCTTTGGGTTACGCAAATTTATTTTACAAAAAGCCGACATCATTGCCTGGAGCCTCGGAGGAGCTGCTTTATGAAAAAAGCCCCTTACGGGGCTAAAGCTTGCAGAGAATACGCTGATCTCTTAATTGCGTACTACTGATGATTCTTTTACAACCTGCCATCTGCCGGATAAATATTCCCAGATCAGGGTAAAGAATTTTCTATTCAATTTTCCATTAAATACCAATTCACGGGTAATCACTACCATGCCCATGTTTTCATCGCATATGGCGTAATGGAATTCCGTCGTTGAAGAAAAGGGGTCGATATTAGAATCCTTGTTTCCCTGAATAAAAGTAACAAGCTGCTCTTTGTTCATGGTATCTACCGTACCTTTTTCATCAACGTTGGCTATCAGTAATTTATCTGCGTAAACTTCTTTGACGTATGGGACATCAAAATGTGTGGCATGATAAATAAGATCTTTGGTTGCTTCAATTAATTGTTCGCTGTTCATTTTTTTAATTTTTTATCGATTTAATCATTTATTGATGAGAAGGGAATGGCAATAGGAATGCCTGAAATTTAATTTATTGATGGTCAGATATATATGATTTTTTGAGTTTGAATTTTAACGGTATTTAAAGAATGGTCACCAAAACCGACGAAAACCGACGGAGTCGGTTTCGCCGGCGACATTAGGGACACTTGAAGTGTAGAGAGGATTGGTGCTGTAACCGAGCGAGAAGGAGCGTGGCGAAGCAGCTCCGCCGAAGCTCTTCATTGGCCCTGCCAGGTGCCACGGGCACCGGTACCGGGCGACAAGATATTAACAGTGATCAAGGATACACTTTAGAATAGCTAAATAGAATTATTTCCGATGAACGGAGCGTCGCAACGGTGGTTTAATAGGTGCTTCTATGTTGGCTACATTATATCCCTTTGGCCGCCCTTGTTTCAGCGAGATAGGTTTTGAATTCTTCGAGACTGAAGCTACTTAGGTTTCGCGCGGCGGTGAGGCCGGCTTTTTGTGCGGCGAGGGTTCCATATTTTATGTCCTTATAGCCGTTGGTGGAGTGAGCGTCGGGGTCGATGGAGATGAGGGCGCCTTGTTCGAGGGCGTAGCTGATCCAGCGCCAGTCCATGTCGAGGCGTCGGGGATGGGCGTTGAGTTCGATCGCGACTTTGTGTTTGACACAGGCGTCGATGATGGTCTTGTGATCGACGGGATAGCCGGGGCGGCTCAGGAGGAGGCGGCCTGTCATGTGGCCGAGGATGGTGGTGTAGGGGTTCTCGATGGCTGTTAGCAGGCGGGTCATCGCCTTTTCTTCGCTCATTTTGAGATTGGAGTGAACGGAGGCAATGACGAGGTCGAGGGTGGACAGGATATCATCGCTATAGTCGAGTGCTCCATCATTCAGGATGTCGGATTCGATGCTTTTGAAGATCGTGAAGGGGGCGAGTTTTTTGTTGAGCTCGTCGATCTGCATGTGTTGTTCGCGGATACGGTCTTCTTTGAGGCCATTGGCGTAGAAGGCGCTCTTGCTGTGGTCGCTGATGACGAGGTATTCGAAACCCTTGTCGATGCAGGCGGCGGCCATTTCTTCGAGGGTGTTGGATCCGTCGCTCCAGGTGCTGTGGCTGTGGATGATGGCTTTTATGTCGGAGGTTTGGAGGACGGGGGAAAGGGGGGCGGTGGCGGCCTGGTCTATGATGGCGCGCTGTTCGCGGCGGAAAGGTGGGATGTAGGAGATGCCGGCGGCTGTGAAGAGGGCGGCTTCGGCGCTGTCGATGGAGTTGGCGTTGATTGCGGCGCTATTGCCGTTGGTAGCGGATGTTCTTTCGCGCCAGGCTTCGAGGAATTCGCCGCTGCAGCTGGTGTCGAAGAGGGTGGTGATAAAGTTTTCGGCGGTTGTATGGATGAGATCTATGTGCACACCTTCTGTGCCTTTCCAGGCGCCATCGGGTTGGAGGACGAGACCTTGTTTTTCGAGGAGAGGTTGGATCTGTGCTGCGGTTGCAGTGGTGACCCATTGCAGTTTGTCGATGACCTCGAGCTGTCTTCTGAAGTCCCCGGTGAGGGTCAGCTGCTCTGAGGGGAGCTGTTGCTGAAGGGCCTGGTGTATCGTATTGGCGTAGGCTACTACTTCTGCGTAGAGGTGGCTGCCCTGGTTTTTGAGGAGAAATTCTATGGCATCGCGGACGTTTTGCTGGGTCTTTTCGCCGAAGCCTTTATAGAGGAGCAGCCTGTTCTCCTGGCAGGCGTAGAGGAGTTCGCCGATGGATTCGATCTCTATTTCTTTCCAGATGGTCGAGATCTTTTTTGGTCCGAGGCCTTTGATCTGTAACATGGCGATGACTCCGGAGGGTGTCCTGTTGATGTATTCATGAAGGAGGCGGAGTTCGCCGGTTTCGAGGATCTCCTGGATCTTTTTGCCGATGGCGTCGCCGATGCCTTTTATGGTAGTGAATTTTTCGGGGGGCAGGGTTTGGATGGGTTGGGGGAGTTTTTCGAGGGTGAAAGCGGCTACGGAGTAGGATTTGGTTTTGAAGGAGTTTTCGCCGTGGATGTCCATGAGTTTGGAGAGGAGGCTGAATTGGTCGGCTATATGGTCGTTAGTGATTGTCATGGAGCTAAGGTACGATTGGCTCTGCAATGTTGGATATCGGGGGGAGAGTTATGTGTTTGTGAGTGTAAGGAGGGGAGGGTATCGGGTTGTTGCGGGAGTGGTGGGGTAGCTGAAACACCCTGTGGGTGAGGGTTTGCGTCTAGGTTTATGAAAAAGAAAAGTCCCGAATTGCTTCGGGACTTTGATATTGTTCTGCTTAAAAAAGAACTATTTCTTTTTTGCAGCTTTCTTAGCGGCTTTCTTCTTAGGAGCAGCTTTCTTTTTAGGAGCTGCTTTTTTCTTAGCGGCTTTTTTTGCAGTTGCCATAATTTTAGAATTTAAATTGGTTAGTAAAACAATTTACACTCATAAAAATAGAAATATCTTTGGAAGTTCCAAAAAAATTCTTGAAAAATTCCAAAATATTTCTTACGGCATAGCAATTATGCTCCTACTTCAGCTGTATTGACGCTGACAATAGTTCTGTCGCCTTTTGTCTTTCTGAATTCAACAGTGCCATCAGTAAGTGCGAACAGTGTCCAGTCTCTTCCAACGCCAATGTTCTTTCCGGGATGGTATGTAGTGCCGCGTTGACGAATGATGATGTTACCGGCAATGGCAGGCTGACCTCCGTAGATCTTTACTCCCAGACGTTTGCTGTGTGAGTCACGACCGTTCTTTACACTACCTTCACCTTTTTTGTGAGCCATGATATCGAAGTTTGATAGTTAGTTACTTTAATTTTTGATTACTACGCGATCTCAAGGATATTGATCTTCGTGTAGTGTGTACGATGTCCGTGTTTCTTACGGAAGCCTTTCCTTCTTTTCATTTTGAAGGCGATGACCTTGTCACCCTGTACATGACCGAGGATCTCGGCTTTGATAACAGTCTTTACGTCTTTTCCGACGGAAAGCGAACCGTCACCGGCAGCCAGAAGAACTTCTCCAAATTCGACCTTGTCACCGGCGTTGCCCGCGATACGGGGAACGTACAAAGTCTGGTCTTTTTGGACCTTAAACTGCTGACCGGCTATTTTCACAACTGCTAACATAATATTCAATATTAGGGCTGCAAAGGTAAGGGGATTTGCGGAAAAAAAGAAAGAAGAAATGGAATTTTCCGTGTGGGAAGGCAAAATTAATGGTTTTGGAGCGATGGGGTGACGGTTTTGAAGCGCTGGGGTGAAGATTTTGAGCGATGAGGCGGAGGTTTTGAGCGACGAGGCGGAGATTTTGGAGTGTTGAGAAGAGATCTTGAAGCTATGAGGTGAGGTTTTGAAGTGATGAGGTGGAGGTTCCCGGTGGATGTGCAGGGGGTTTTGGGGGATTGGGTGGAGTCGGCCGTGGGGTAGATGCTCAAAATCAATTAATTATGAACTAGGGGTGGAGTGGGAGTGTCCTTCATTGTCTATTAAGCTTTTTCACGTAGGTTTGCCCGCATGAATATGAAGATCAAATCGTTCCTTGCCAGGCCTTTTGCATCATATATATATAAGACCATTCAAAAGGGGATGACCACGGCAGTAGCGGATCAGGAGGCAATTTTGAAGGAGCTGCTGCGGATAGGAAGTAAGACCGTTTTTGGTGCCGAGCATAAGCTGGGTGAAGTGAAGACCTATGAAGAGTTCGCGGCTGCGGTGCCGGTTAGAGATTACGAACAATTTGCTCCCTATATCAACCTCGTAAAGGAAGGCAGACATAATATATTATGGAAGGGCCTTCCCATTTATTTTGCCAAGACATCCGGGACTACCAGCGGGATCAAGTATATCCCTATTTCGAAGGATTCTATTTCCAATCACATCAATACGGCGCGTAATGCCCTGTTGTGTTATATGGCGTCGACGGGGAATTCGTCTTTTTCTGATGGAAAGATGATCTTTTTGTCCGGTAGTCCTGAATTGGAGCGGGTCGCGGGGATCCCTACGGGAAGGTTGAGCGGGATCGTAAATCATCATGTACCCGGTTATTTACGTACTAATCAATTGCCTTCGTATGAGACCAATTGTATCGAGGACTGGGAGACCAAACTGGATAAGATAGTCGAGGAGACGATAGACCAGGACATGCGGCTGATCAGCGGCATACCGCCGTGGGTGCAGATGTATTTTGACCGGCTGACGGAACTGAAGCAGAAGCCTGTTAAGGATATCTTTCCGAATCTGACGCTGCTGGCGCATGGGGGGGTGAATTTCGAGCCTTATAAGAGCCGGCTTTTTGAAAGTATCGGCAGGAAGATAGATACCATTGAGACCTATCCTGCTTCAGAAGGGTTTTTTGCATTCCAGGATTCGCGTGAAGAAGAAGGCTTGTTATTGAATACGAACAGCGGGATCTTTTATGAATTTATTCCTGCTGCCGAGATAGGGAAAGACAATCCTGTTCGTCTTAGCTTAAAGGATGTGCAGGTCGGTGAAAACTATGCGCTGGTCGTCAGCAATAATGCCGGACTTTGGGCGTATAGTATTGGGGATATGATCCGTTTTGTTTCTGTGAATCCTTATCGTATAGTTGTGACCGGAAGGACGAAACATTTCATCTCCGCGTTTGGTGAGCATGTGATTGGCGAAGAGGTGGAGTATAGCCTGATGAAGGCGGCTGAGGAGGAAGGGTTGCGGATCACGGAGTTTACGGTGGCGCCGATGATCCAGCAGGAGAAGGGAAGGTCTTATCACGAGTGGTTTGTGGAGTTTGGAGATACGCCGGGTGATGTGGCTGTGTTCAGTCTGAAGGTTGACAATTATCTGCGTGGGAAGAATATTTACTATGACGATCTGATCACGGGGAAGATCCTGCAGCCATTGCAGATCAGGCCGATCAGGAAGAACGGGTTTATCGATTATATGAAGTCGGTTGGCAAACTGGGCGGGCAGAATAAGGTGCCGCGTCTTAGTAATGACAGAAAGCTGGCGACAGAATTGGAAAAGTTTGTTGAATAGAAAAATAGTTGCATCATGGCAAACGGCTTAGTTAGAAAACGCATCGCTTTGTTTGGGTCCACCGGGTCGATAGGCCGGCAGGCGCTGGAGGTGATCGATGCCAATCCGACGGTGTTCAGTGTAGAGGTATTGACGGCGCAGACGAGTGATGAGCTGCTGATAAAGCAAGCCTTGCATTTCAAGCCAAATATCGTCGTCATCGGCGATGAGAAGAAGTATTCGGTTGTGAGGGATGCGCTGGCGAGTCAGCCGATAAAGGTTTTTGCGGGTGAGAAGGCGCTGGAGGAAGTGGCTTCGATGGATGTGTATGACATGATGCTGGCGGCGATAGTCGGTTTTGCGGGTCTGCGGCCTACGCTGCGGGCGATAGAGAACGGCAAGGCGATAGCGCTGGCCAATAAGGAAACGCTTGTCGTGGCCGGGGACATCGTCATGAAGAAGGCCTTGGAATACAAGGCGCCGGTGATCCCGGTGGATTCGGAGCATTCGGCTATTTTCCAGTGTTTGATCGGGGAGACCCGGAGCCGGATCGAGAAGATCATCCTTACGGCGTCGGGAGGGCCTTTTTTGGGGAAGAAGCCGAATTTCCTGGTCAATGTGAAACGGGATCATGCTTTGCAGCATCCCAACTGGAGTATGGGGGCCAAGATCACGATAGATTCTGCTACTCTGATGAACAAGGGGCTGGAGATGATCGAGGCGAAGTGGCTGTTTAACCTGCAGCCGGACCAGGTACATGTGGTAATTCATCCGCAGAGTATTATCCATAGTATGATCCAGTTCGAGGATGGCAGTATCAAGGCCCAGATGGGGTTGCCGGATATGAAGCTGCCGATCCAGTATGCGTTGGGGTTCCCCAGGCGACTGCCGAGTGCGTTTCCGCGTTATGACTTCCGGAAGCCGAACACGCTGACCTTTGAGGAGCCGGATGTGAAGACTTTCCGGAACCTGGTGCTGGCGACGGATGCGTTGAATAAGGGGGGGAATCTGCCCTGTGTGCTGAATGCGGCCAATGAGATCGCTGTTTTTGCGTTCCTTCGGAACAGGATCGGTTTTTTGGATATGACCGACCTGGTGGAGCGGACGATGCAGGAATTGCCGTTTATTGAGAATCCTACGCTGGAAGAATATTTTGAGAGTGATGGGGAGGCGCGTAATTTTGCGGCTTCTTTGATTAAGTTATAGGGGAGCACCGGGTTGCGGCGCAGTAGAAGTGGTGTTAAGGGTTTGGGAGTTGTTGAGTGCAGCGGCGCAGTTGAGCAGCGGGTTGAAGTGGTGTGGCGCTAAGCTTTTGTCCTGGTTTGGGTTTGTGCTGGTTTTGGTTGAAGCGCTGCGGCGTGCTTACTGTTTTGTTATAAGTGGACCAACGGTTAAGGCGTTTGATTAAAAACACGTTAAATTGGGAAACTTTTGGAAGGCCCGGACGACTTATGTTTATTGGCCTTATTCATTAACCTATCATTAAATACCCACCACAGGTGGATCTGGTAAAAGCAATATGACACTATTAGCAATTGAATGGGCTTCTATAGGTACCAAGGTACTGCAGTTCATCTTATCCTTTTCTATCCTGGTCGTACTTCATGAGTTGGGGCATTTCCTGCCGGCCCGCTGGTTCAAGTGCCGGGTCGAAAAATTCTATCTTTTCTTTAATCCCTGGTTCTCGCTTTTCAAGAAGAAGATCGGTGAGACGGAATATGGTCTCGGCTGGATCCCTTTTGGGGGGTATGTAAAGATCTCGGGGATGATTGACGAGAGCATGGACAAGGAGCAGATGAATCAGCCTGCGCAGCCCTGGGAGTTCCGGAGCAAACCGGCATGGCAGCGTCTCATCATCATGTTGGGTGGGGTGACGGTGAATGTGCTGCTGGCGTTTACCATTTTTATCATGATCGCGTGGATATGGGGTGACCGGTATGTGCCGATCGCCAATCTGAGATATGGCGTTTATGCGGACAGCCTGGGTCGCCGGATGGGGATGCAGGATGGGGACAATGTCATAGCTGTAGCGGGGAAGCCCTTGATCCGCCAGGGCACTGCGGGGTCGGAGATCATCATGAATGAGGCGAAGACGGTGACGGTGCTGCGGAACGGGCAGCATGTGGAGCTGAATGTGCCCACGGGGATCATTAGTCAATTGAGTAAGAACAGGCTTCGCGGGATGGCTATAATCCGTTATCCCCTGGTGGTGGACTCGTTGCTGCCATCGATCAAGATAACCGAGGGGACGGTGCAGAAGGGTGATACGCTGATCAATATCGGCGGATATCCTATACAATATGTATCTGATCTTTTTAAGGATAGTGTGCTGGAGCATGTGAAGGCGAAGAAGACGATCGATGTGACGTTCCGTCGCGGGCAGGATACGGTGCATGCGGTGGTGGCGCAGACGGAGAAGAACGGGAATGGCATTATCTATAAGAGTATGGAGGATATTTTGGGTGAGCATCATCAATCTTATACGTTGTTGCAGGCGATACCTGCGGGGATCCGTAAGACGGGGGAGACGCTGACCAATTATATACGTAATCTGAAGTTGCTGTTTACTTCGAAGGAGGTAAAGGTGCAGGATAACCTGGGGAGTGTGATCAGCATTGCGAGTGTTTTCCCGTCGGTGTGGGACTGGCAGAGTTTCTGGACGTTGACGGGGATCTTTAGTATCCTGCTGGCGTTTATGAACGTGTTGCCGATACCGGCGTTGGATGGGGGGCATGCGTTGTTTACGCTGGTAGAGATTGTTTCGGGAAGGAAGCCGAGTGATAAGTTTATTGAGTATGCGCAGATGGTGGGGATGGTTTTGTTGTTTGGGTTGATGATCTATGCGCTGGGGCTGGATATTTTTCATGTGATGAGGCCGAATTAGAATTGAGTGGGCGCCTTTGGCGCCGCCATTGAATGGGTTGCGGCGGCGGTGCCGCTGGCCTTATGGGTTTTGTTGCGGCGGCTGTGCCGGCGCCTTTGAATAGGTTGCAGCGGCTGTGCCGCCGGCGTTGTTGGTTTGGTTGGATTGGGTGTAGATGGGTTGAGGTGTTGCGGCGGCATTGGAGTAGGCGGGTTTGGTTTGTGGGGATGAATGGTTTTGCGAGGATGAGGGGTTTTGCGGCTGTTGATCCGATAATTTTTCGTAATTTTGTATTTGCGTTTTTTCTGGGGGTGCCTGGTTTTGACAGCATAGATCTTTGAAGGTGTAAGCATGTCGTGCGTTGGATAATTAGCACGTTAATCTGAATATTCAAAATCTCAAATGGCAATACTTCGTATGCCATGGCTGCCTAATCAGTGATTAGATAGTCATTAGGGCCCCGCGGCGGGTTGGCCTGTAACCAAGCTGCGCTGCCGACTTAAAAAGAATACGGGATGCTGCAACAGAAGGCTGTGACTGTTGCTTAAGACTATACAGCTAAGGAGGTGATCGGTGTGTCCGGTTCCTGTTATCTCCCGACAATCAATGCCGGAATAAGCATGTAGAAAGCTTTTGGCGGTTATGTTTGGACAGGGGTTCGAATCCCCTCACCTCCACCTGAGGGGAGAGTCGTAAGATTCTCCCCTTTTTTATTGATATACAACAAGTGTGTTTCTCTCATTATTAGTTCGTTGTGAGTGAGCTCCGGGATGAGGTACGGGTTCGATAGATACGGTCCTCAAAATAGAGGGAGTTATCGAACACCGTGCGAATCAGTTCTTGTTTTTGGCGGGTATCGCAGGTGTGATAGATGTTCCTCATGTCTGTTAGTCCCCCGATGTTTTTAACCAATAGGTCGCAAATGTCACTCGTATTTTTGTTTAGCTGGTCGATCTGGGCGCTGAGATAATTCCGCTGTTTGGTGAGGTCGTTGTGCCAGCGATTGTAGGTTTCAAAGTTGATCTGTTCGGCGATCCACTTCCGTTCCAGGCTATGCAGTTCGGTTGCCAGCTTTTCCAATTCGCTTTGTCTTTTGCTGAGCTGATTGGCTTTGTCCTTCGTTCTGGTCTCAAGTGCATATTCGCTTTTCAGTATAATGCTTTTGATCATCTTCTGTGGCATGCTTAGGTATTTAAACTCTTCCAACAGTTGATTGTGGGCATCGATGGCGGAAAAGTTATTGTGTTTGCTGGTCATATTACACTTATAGTAATACCAGTACTTGCCTGATTTTCCCCGACTTGGAGCACCGGTGAGCAATTTTCCGCAATGGCAATGCAAGACACCTCTTAGTGGCAGATCGTCGGTCAGGCGTACGTGCACCTTTACTTTCTTTTTCATTTTTTCCTGCACCTGGGTCCAGGTGAGCAGGTCGATGATGGGTTCCTGGTCCTTTAGCGGGAACAGTCCGCCCACTTGGTCTTTGTAGGCTTTGACGTATTGTTGGCTGCTGTAGATGGGACAGGCCAGAATCCGTTCGATCAGGCAATGCCGGGTGCCGCGAAGACCCATATTCCTGGCGTCCGCCTCGATTACTGATATGGGGACATGCTTCAGATAAGAATGAAAGATGAATTGTATGACCGCTGCTTCGGTTGGTTCGGGAGCGAGGATGGAGTTTTTGCCGCGACCTTCACGCCTGTAGCCAAAGGGTGGGCGGGGACCGATATACCGTTGGTTAATGGCCTTGGCAGCATAGATGCCGCTGTTGATGTCATTAATGCGTTTCAGGTTTTCGGTGTTGCCTAACAGGAATTCCAGCCCCATCATGAAGAAGGAATTGTGGTCGGTGCAGTCATATATATTACCCCGGCCGGCGCTGACGATCCTTATGCCGTAAGTCTTTTGGATCTTCTTGGCAATGTTGACCGCATCCCCGACTTCCCGGCTGAATCGGGTAAGATCTGAGACGACCAGGTAGTCAATGTTCCGGTAATTCTTTTCGATGAAGGCGTTCAACTTGATGAAATCCGGCCGATCGAAGTTGGTTGCGCTCCATCCCTGGTCGACGAAACAGTCTACGGCTTCTACGTTCGCGTGGGCCATCCAGGAGCTGGTGATCATCTCCTGGCGTTCGATGCTGAAGTGGCTTTGTTCTTCGGAACTAAACCGGAGGTATTTGACAGCTTTTTTGTTCATATGGATGTGATTAATGATTATTCTCGTTGGAAATTTTTTCCTCGTGGATGGCTTCCGCTTGAACAAGGGTTTTTTGTATAATCAGTTCGACGATGATATTGATCAGCAAGATGCTGGTGTGATCTTCATAGGTAGATTCATCCTCAATGATGCATTTGCTTCCCTGGTAGGGATTTTTTATCCGCTTCATACTCCACAGTGCTCCTTACCCGCAAATATTAATAATGCTCAAAAAAGCAGCAATAGAGGCATTGATTGTGTTAACCGATTTTGTGCTGGCATTGTCGAAGCTTGGAAGGAGTTGAAGACTTAAGGAAGGACGTAAGGCAAAGATAGGGAACGAAAATAAACAGAATTGGTAAAAATGAGCATTTTAATTATTTTTATAAATTATTGTAATGCAGTTATTTATGTAAATATTTGTCCAATTTATTGCGATAAAAACTAGACGAATAGTGAGTTTTACCTATCTTTGTAAGACAATGGCCCAATCCACTTCCATAGCAAGTAAAGTACAGCGTCAGGTCACCGCTTTGGGCGAAGGGCAGACCTTTACTATTGCAGCACAGGGACAAACCGAGGCGGCTTATTTTAGGGCTTTGAGTAGGATGGTTAAGGCAGGCAAGTTGGTTCGGCTGGAGAAAGGAAAGTATTACAAGCCTAAAAACTCGCGTTTTGGCGCGCTACGGCCTTCTGAAGCGGAAATAGTAAAGACTCTTACTCAACGAGGCGGCAAAACGGTAGGGTACCTCACCGGTAATGCCCTGTACAACCAATGGGGATTGACCACGCAGGTGCCGGGCAAAATAACCATCGCCCGGCGCAGCCGGTTACCGGAAAAGGAAGTCAGTGGATATAAAATAAAATTCGCTGTTCGTTCTTTCCCGTTCAAAGAGGCCGATATTCCCCTGCTACAGTTACTGGATGCACTGACAGACATTGGACAGATTCCCAATGCTTCCCCGGCAAGTGTTATTCCAGTATTGATAACCAGGATGAAGGAGTTGCAGCTATCCCAGCTAGATAGGATGACTAATCTCGCATTGGAGTACCCGCCATCTACACGGGCATTATTGGGGGCACTCCTCGATACCCATTTCCCAGCCCAGCAAACCGGATCATTGCTGGCATCCCTAAACCCATTAACCCGGTACCGGCTCATAGGGATTGAAGCCTTGATACCGAATAAATCAAAATGGTATTTCAGATGACGCTGCACCAGGACAACGAGCTATTTCGGGAGGCGATGGAAGCTGCCGCCCAACATTTCCAGCTTCGCCCCGTATTCGTAGAAAAAGATTATTGGGTAACGTATGTCCTGCGAAACCTCGCATTATCTCCCTATGCAAATACGGTGATTTTCAAAGGCGGAACGTCCTTATCAAAGGCTTATCAATGCATCGACCGCTTTTCTGAAGACATTGATTTGGCAATTCTATCGCCTGGTAACTATACTGGAAATCAATTAAAGAACCTGTTAAAGGAAGTGACAACGGCCATCGCCGGAGGGCTAAGCATCGTAGACGGACACCCGGCTGAGAAGAAATCCGGCCGCATGCGGGCGGCCGTTTGCGCCTATGAAAAGGTACTCGACGGCGATTTCGGCGTAGTCAAGGACTACGTGCTGATCGAGATCAACTGCTTCACAGATCCCGTACCATACAGGGCGCTGCCAATTAGTTCCTATGTCGCACAATTCTTTTTGGCGACCGGCAATCAGGACATCATTACCGACTATCACCTGGAGGACGACTTTTATTACATTCTTGATGGATCATCCAGTTGAGGAGTCTATTTATCAGTATATGGTTAGGGATAAGGGCCGCCAGACGTATTAGGGAAGTAGCGAATTATAAATTTCCGGTAAACCAATTATAATCAATAACTTTCTTGTACTCCCGCGGCATCGATTTCACTACGTTTAATACCTTGAAACTATTACTGTATGGCAGATTATTAGAGATGACAAGCCTCCCGGTCTTTTTATCCTTTTTGTCCTTTTCATAAGATATATACTCCAACGTGTCGAGGCGTTCTCCCTGCCATTTATACTTATACAACTCGGTGTCTCCAGGGTGCCCATAACAAACGCCTCTGACAATACCTTCTTTAGGAGAAAATGTTGGATTGATCAACTCAAAGTCATCAGAAAAGGATGCTTTGTCGGCTCTTAATAAAAAGACATTGCTAAAGGCCTTCAGACAACAGCCATTTGTTCCATACCAGTTGACGACAAAATCCTTCCGCCCGTCCCCATTGACATCGTAGACCGTATCATTTATATAAGCCATTGTCGACTGATAATAGGATACAACTCTTTCGAATTTTTTCCTCTTCTTTATAAATATGTCGATATATATACTGGTAGGGGATGTACGGCGAACAATCAAATGTTGGATTGCTTTTGAAAAATAATAATCCTGGTTGATAGTTGTCTGGACAATATACTTGTCTTCTTCAATAACGGTTTCAGTTGAATCGGTATATCTGGATTTTTTCCCCTTTTTATAAGCCATGGTCATCGCCATATCTAAGCCTTTTTTTAGTAACACACTATCTTCGGCTTGCATGGCTAAATTTCTCATTCTTTTCTGCTGAGTGACCATGTCGATGCTGTCCCTCGAAGAATGTGCTTTTGCTGTAATAACAGCTTTTTTCTGTTTTAAATGGTTGCAGGAGAAACTAAAAAACACCAATAGCAATAGAAATGGACGGGTTCGAGGCTTCATGCCTTTAAAGGTAGGATCTAGATTGGAATTTAGCCTATTGCTTGCCATTTTTTCTTATCTTCTTTTTGGTGAGTTTGCTCATGAAAATCAAAAGCGTGTTCAGAGGTTCGATCCCACACCCCTCACCTCCACGAAATTTAATCCCTGTAAATCAATGATTTGCAGGGATTTTTTGTTAGTAATAAATGAGGCTATCGAACGCCGGGGTTGTGGTTAAGGGGCATCATGTTATTCCACAATTCTCACAATTGCCAGATCATCGCTCGGTTGTAACCCGTAAACATGCTCCAGTCGTTTTAGCTTCAATCCAGCATGTCGTCTTTATCCCTATTTTCCAAATTCTGAGGAAGAAAAGAAATGGAGTCAACAACATCCTCGGCCTTCGATGCAGCTGTTTTTGTAAAAAAGGTTATTCCGTCAGTAGCTATACTTACATCTTGGACTGTATAGATGTAAATTTTTTGCGTCTGCTTAGCATACCAAGTATCGAAGTCTTCGTGTAAATGAAAACCCAGGTAATCCGGCTTATTGTCCTGGTCAAATTCCGTAATTTCTCCATTGACAGCGACAACACCGTCTCCGACAACTAAAGCAATTCCATTGCCTTGCTTTTTGTCTATGAGAAGGATTAAAAAAGTGGTCAAAGGTTCGTTTTGCTCTAGGATCAACTGACCCTTTATAGCCAATAGTTCCTGGAATAAATCTTTGAGGATTGATTTTAGATAAGCTTCAGGATTTGATGCTTCAGGTTCTGCACCATACAACTCCTTATACCCCTTAGCCTTTGCAATTTTTTTCAATAATTTTCCTACCAGGGCGGAGGCAAAATACCTATCGGTGCCCATAGTGCATCCATCCATCACGCGCATAACAATTTTTCGGATCCGATGTAGTCTGTAATAAGATAGTCTTCGCAATGATTTGTAATCGGGGTTGATATGATTTTGGTAGTGGTCAAAAACCCGATTCATGTGCATTGCCTGCTCGGGCGTAAAGCTGTTACTGAACAAGTCCCTAATTCGCTTCTGGTTTCCGTATCACCCAGATTGGCGTATGTCTCGCCGTTAAGCCCGATGAGGATCGGGAGGGCGAACCGGCAGGGTATTCTCTGCATAAACTGGTCGTATCTTTTCGGGAGATCGCCGAATAAATCTTTGTAGCCAGGGATCGCAGTAAGGGTCATAGGTGACATTTTTTAATTTCTCATACTGCAATATCAGGCATTTGACGCATCGTCGGCTCGATAGCTGCTTCTCGCGTTAGGATCGTGACCGGGAATTTGCCCTTCGCAGAGTTGAGGCATAGAATATCTCGCGGGGCCAGAATTTGCTTAGGGGGAAAGTACAAATAGTGTTTGATTGAAGCTCCCTCAGCTCTGTTAGTCTCGTAAAGCGATGATTATCAGCTACTTTTTTTATTCATTGCAAATACGGAATATTGATGGCGAGATTTGAAAATTATAACTCGCCAAATTAACCTATTTTTATACGATAGTGGCGAGATATAAAATGTATAACTCGCCAACCTGATAGGGGCCGCTTTATTCATACGATTACAAAAACTTATGGATCAGATAATTGGAAGGATAGAAGAAAAGGTGATTTTAGATCAGAAACTTGCCACGGATGATCCAGAGCTAATCGCTATATACGGCCGCAGACGAGTGGGGAAGACCTACTTGATCCGAACGTACCTAAAAGACAGAATTAAATTCGAATTGACTGGCATCCACGGAGCCGGTTTGGCTGATCAGTTGAAGAATTTCAGTTTCGCGTTAGGCAAAGCGCTCAAAAGCACGGCACCAATTGCCACCGCGTCCAGTTGGCTGGAAGCATTCAATAACCTCGATATCTATCTGCTCGATAGTCTCGATCCAAACAGAACAGCCGTCCTGTTCTTCGATGAGTTTCCCTGGTTGCATAGCCCCAGATCGAATTTTCTTCGGGCATTTGATCATTGGTGGAATAGTTCTGGAACTAAACGATCCAACCTGAAGGTGGTGATTTGCGGTTCGGCGGCGTCCTGGATGATAGAGAAGATCCTCAATGATCGGGGTGGATTGCACAACCGGGTTACCCAATCTATACGCCTGCTGCCTTTCACGCTGGCTGAAACAGACGAGTATTTAAAATATCGAGGCATTGTCCTCGATCATTACCAGACGCTGCAGCTTTATATGGCCATGGGAGGCATACCATACTACTTGCAGCATATTTTACCGGGCGAAAGTGCCGCGCAAATCATCGACCGCCTGTGTTTTACTACAAATGGCCCATTGAGGACAGAGTTCCGGAACATCTTCGAATCCTTATTCGTCAAAGCGGAACAACACGAGAAAATTGTGCGCACGCTAGCGAAAAAGAGAAGCGGAATGACGCGAGAGGAGATTATCAAACAAACCAGATTTACGACCGGCGGTGGCATGAGCAAGACTTTGAAGGAACTAATGGAATCGGGCTTTATTTCAGACTACCTACCTTTCGGTAAGTCTGGTAATGAGATCATTTATAAGCTCTCGGATGAATATTCGCTGTTCTACCAGAAATTCATTGAAGAGGCAAAAGCGACGGGTAATGGGACTTGGCTTCGCCATATAAATACGCAGTCATATATAAGTTGGAGCGGCTTCGCGTTCGAATCAGTCTGCCTTAAGCATAGTCGGCAGCTCAAGAAAGCGCTGGGGATCGCCGACGTCCTATCGGAGGAATCAGTCTGGCGATATCAACCACCGAAAGGGAGCAAAGAAAAGGGAGCGCAGATCGATCTACTTTTCGACCGGCAAGACCGAACAATAAACCTATGCGAAATGAAATTTGCTGGTGAGGAGTTCGTTATCGATAAAAGATATGCCGGCGATCTCGATAATAAGGTGAGCATATTCCAACGACAGACTCGAACGAAGAAGACAATTTTTCTTACCATGATCACGACCTATGGGGTTAGAAGGAATGAATACTATATTGGCCGGGTATTGAGAGAGGTCACAATAGAAAATCTGTTCTTTATAGCCTAGAATGTGGGACTGCTAGCGTTAAGTTTAAAGCTAGGGGTTGAATTGGAATGCTTTGAGATTTTTAGAAATCAAGCCAAGAATTTTTTCCTCCCCTTATAAAAATCAAGAAAACATTTAATGCTTTAAATGCTGAATCGGAGATAGTAGAGATATGAGCTGTTCGATTGGCGCCTCGTCACCTCCACGGATATTTAAACCCCTGATCTTCAGTGGATTTGTTGGTAGCTGACGAGAGATCGAACTCTATCTTTTTTTCACCAAATGAATAATATCCCTCTTCTTCCACGCTTCGATAATAGTATTTACTACCATGTTAGGTTGATCAAATTCCAGGTGGATGTCATACTCATGGCAAAAAAGTATTTCGCAGTCCAATTCCGGGAAGTTAAAAAAAGTGTCATCATTGAAAAAACTTCCGGCTCCTGATTTTTCAGCTTTATCTAGCTCGGTCATAATGTTGTCAATGGGGACTTTAAATGGCGTCCAATCTTTGTAGTCAGTCCCCCAGGCAAAACCAAACAACATCTCAATTTCCAGGATTTGGGTAACCCTTAAAATATTTATTATTTCGGCAAGGCATGTTTTGCACTCCTCTCTTGAAAGTTGCTTTGTGTAAATGATATTCTTATACTGTCTCGACATTTTATCCTTTAGGATTTGTAATGAGCATGTTCAAAAGCCTGAGCCATCAATTCTTGTTCTGATCTTTTTATTTTATGCTTTGATGCTATTTTAGGCCATTGGCCGACCGTTGTTCGGGTAGACGGCATACCGGCTTACCTGACGCGTCGCTAATATAAGCAGGAACGGGTGTTATTGCGACTGTCTTTTGCAGAGTTGCATTTGTTACAATTCCTGAGTCTTGATCTGCTCCTTCAGGCTTGTCGCCAGGAGCAAACCGAAGACGAATCCCCCGATCAGTCCGCCGATATGCGCCGCATTGTCTATTCCGCCCTGCAGTCCCATCAACAGACTATAACCGACGAAGATCAGGACCAATAGAAGGGTTGACTTGCTGAATTCTTTGGGGTATACCTTTGCCAAGATTAACGCCAGCAATACGCCATATAGTCCAAAGATGGCGCCTGATGCACCTACACTAATGGCTACGGGATGCCACCACAAACTGGCAATGCCCGCAAGGATGCCTGTTGTCAAATAGACGATGGCATATTTTGTTTTTCCCAACCTGGGTTCAAGTAGAATTCCGGCGAGAACGAGTCCATACATATTGGCCGCCAGGTGCATGATGCCACTGTGTAAGAACATGCTTGTGCACAGCCGCCACCATTGACCATTGCTGACGGCGGGCCTGTAATTTGCACCCCAGGCCAACAGACCGGGCCCGTCGAAAGAAACAAAGCCCAGCCCTGCCAGGACCATAATGATAAATATCAGGATGTTTATATGCATTATGACGGGAGTGATAAAGTACCCTTCTCTTGGAAGAAGGAGGTCAGTCAACCATTTCAGATCCGCCGATTTGGCGGCAGCACCGCTATTGAACTCATTAAGCCTGGTTTCGTCAAGCTTTGGGATGAGTATCATGATCAGCCAGACGACTGCACCAATGGCAAAAGAGGCGAAGATCCAGGGAAATTTGTTGCCATTGCGGCTTTCGAAAGGGGCGTTTACTGGTACCAGGACGTTGGTCATGTTATGGTCGAAGCCCGTATTATTTTTGATTGCTTCCTTGTATCCCTTGTAGTCGTCGGTGCTGCCTTCCCTGTTAAGATAGATGAATCGGCTGAGATCTATTGTATCGAAGGTTTTCTGGCAAAAATCGACAAACTCGCTGTATAGCTGTTGCTTATCTTGCTGAGTGAGCCGGTTGCTGATCGTCCGATCATATTTTATCCCGTACCAGGCCTTACAGTTTGAATTTGCGGTATCCGCGGGTGAACTGAGTATCGGCAGGACGATGTACAGTTTCATATTGAAACTTTCATTGTGCTTCCCGCTGACGACGAACCTGGATCTTGTACCGGGGTGCGATCTGTCGACATAGAATTTGGCGAGTGTATAATATTTTGTGGCTTCGTAATCGGTGATGTGATCGATATTATCCAGCAGGGTGAGCTTGCCGGACGCCGTTTGAACCCAGTGCTGTGCAATGAGGGTGGGTGTCGCGATGGCGAAGGCAGCAATGAAAATATAGAGCCCGGGGAGGTCACTTTTTTTTGTTTTCAGTTTCAACAGGCTGATGCGGGGACGCAGCCATAGGTAGACGGGGATGAATGGTAGAAAGATAGGGATCCACAGGTTGATGATCTCCTCGTTGAGGGAAAAGATATGGAGTTTTATGAAGAGGAGCCAGTGTAGAAGCGTGTAGCCGCCGATGATGATGAGGGCGAGCGCTAAGAAGGGGAGGTAGATGAGCTTGAGTCTGGTTTGGGCATTCATAGCAAAGTCATGATGTTTGTGGGGCAATTGAAACAAATATGCAAAAAAAAAATGAGATATCGGCGAATACCACGAATTATGTGCTGGATATCGTTGCGGGCTATTCGACGAAATGGGCGACAGCCCGACGCATATCACTTCCTGTTTTTCAGCCTGTTAATTGCTGAATAAATGACAATATGCGGTTAATGGGTTCGATTGCGCCCTTGAAGGACCACTGCATCCGGTAGTTAAGGCAAAAGTTACACTATCTATTTTTTTTATAGTTGTTGGGAGTTTGTCCGTAAATATCTTTAAAATATTTATTAAAAAGGCCATGATTTGAGATGCCTACTTCCAGCATTACTTCTGATACTCTCATCGATCCACTTTCAAGTAGTTGAGCTGCTCTTTTCATCTTTATTTCCCTGACTAATTCCGAAGCTGTTTTGCCGATAATATCATTCAGCCTCCTGTGTAAATGCATCCTGCTCATGCTTACTTCCTGGCTAAGCGTTTCTATACTGAAGGCAGGATCGGAAATGCTTTTTTCTATCACTTCTATTACCTGTTTCAAAAGGACTGCATCATGATCAGGCACTTCAACATTAACGGGCGTAAGCATTTCCTGCTTATATTGATTGTTGAGTAAATGCTGAGCAGACTCCAATATGTTTGTTATCTTCAACTTTAATAGTCTGTAATCAGCAGGCTTACTTACGAAATCATTCGCACCTGCTTCCAAGGCAAGCTTTATTGCTTCGTTATGAGTTTTTACACTATGAATAATAATGGGTATGTGACTTGTTTTGGCATTGCCCTTTAAATGGCGGCAAAGTTCAATGCCATCCATATTGGGCATCATAAGGTCGGTTAAAATTATATCTGGAACATATTTATTTGCAAGCTCCAGGCCTGCTTCTCCATCCTTTGCGTCATACACATGAAATAAATCGCCAATGGTCTCTTTTATGTACGCAAGTTGATCATCGTTATCTTCAATTAATAATATACTGCGTTTATCCTTTACCTTTTTAACATTTGCCGAAGCGACAATCGTCTTTTGACCTGGTTGATGTACATTACTGCTACTGTCTATTTCTGATTCAAAAATATCACTGGTGTTGAAACTATGAATGCCAAGCGGAAACCTTATCTCAAAAGTGGCGCCCTGATGTTCAATCGAAGTAACGGTCATTTCCCCATGATGCATTTCAATTAATTTCTTCGATAATGCCAGGCCTATGCCACTTCCAAAACTGCTTTGCTTTTTACCCTGGTAGAACATATCAAATATTTTATCGATCTCCAACGGGTCAATGCCTGTACCGGTATCCCTGAACGCTACATGCGCAATGGGATTGAGGCTAGTGGCTGATTCTATTGTCAGCTTTAGCTCAACGGCTCCGCCATCAGGAGTATATTTAAACGCATTTGCCAATAAATTAAAAACGACCTTTTCAATTTTATCCTTATCGTACCAGCCCAAAAAGGAAAGCCTGTCGAAATTGTAATCGTACCGGATATTTTTTTGTTCAGCTGTCCAGTTAAATGAATCTTTTATATTCCCAACTGTTTTAATAATATCGGAGTTGGCAATGAATAACCGGTTACTATCAGAAGAAATTTTCCGTAGGTCAAGTACCTGGTTAATTAATGAAAACAGACGTTGCGAATTATTATGGACAATATCCAATCTAAACCTGGTGAAGTTGTCATAACTGTTTTCCTTATCCAGCAGTTCTTTCATGGGGCCAATAATAAGGCTTAGGGGTGTTCTGAGTTCGTGGGTGATGTCGGTGAAAAAACTCAGTTTCAATTCGTTTAATTCTTTTACTTTTTCTTTCTCCAGTTTTTCATTATATACCAGGTTCTCGAGTGCTTGTTTGGTTTGATAATGTTTTAAAACAAAACAAACCAATCCGAGCAGCAGAAGTATATAGACCAGTTTCGCCCACCAAGTAGCCCAGGGAGCAGGCTGTATTATAAAATTGATATGTTTATAATTTTCATTCCATTTGCCATCATTGTTGGAAGCTGTGATGAAAAAGTCATAGCTGCCCGATGGTAAATTAGAATAGGCTGCAAAGCGCTGGGCGGCGTCGGTAACGATCCAGTCCTTATCATAGCCTGCCAGTTTATACTTAAATTTATTATTTTCCGGTAGCGCAAAATGAAGAGAAGCGAAAGTGAGCAGAAAATTATTTTCTTTGTAGGAAAGTAATATTTTATCTGTCTTATTAATATCTTTTTCCAATATCAGGTGCCCACTTATTTTCTCTCCTGCCTGAACGGTTTGATTAAATATTTTGAATTCTGTCAACGCTAATTGCGCTGGAAACGGGTTATCTTTGATATCCTTCGGGTTAAAATAGTCAAGACCATTTATTCCACCAAAATACATGATTCCCTTATTGTTTCGATACACGGCTTCCGTTAGTGTATTACTTTGCAGGCCATCTTTGTAATAATATCTCTTTACTTCGTTATTGTCGGGACTATATTTAAACAAACCCTGGCTGTTACTCAGCCATAGGTTTTGTTCGTCGTCTTTCAGGATGCCCAATATTTTGCGATCTCTAAGCATATTGTGATCAATATGCTTTATAGAAGTAATGGCCGCTTTGTTATCAAGTTGTACCCGGTCAAGGCCGGCATCAGTGCCAAGCCACATTGTATTGGAATTGTCGCGGTAAATGCTCCAGATATAATCGCTGTTAAGACTATTGCCCTGTTTTATTCGATGGCGAAATTCGCTTATACTGTAGTGGCCTGTGCTGTCATATTCAATCCGGTTCAATCCACATGCCATCGTAGTAACCCACATAATTGAAAATACCGGGTCAGCATAAGCGAGGAATGTAAACCTTGACGAAAGGCCTTGCTTTTCATTAAGAAGATTCATCTTCCCATTCACACTATTATATATAAATACGCCTCTCCATGTCGTGATCCAGATATTGTTGTACCTGTCTTCACAAATGCTGTGAATGTTTAAAGAGTCTAATTTTAACTTAAGTTCTCTTTTACCTTTAACCGCGTCATCCACACAGTATAAGCCAAAGGAAGTGCCGATCCACATTTTCCCTGTGCGTGAAACGAACATGGATGAGATCCATTTTTTGCCAACTACGCTTGCGTAATTGTGTAAGGTTTTGTTTACGACATCATAGCTGAACAGGCCTTCATTTGCAGTACCTACCCAAATACTGTGTCCATCGTCACAGACTGCCGTTATTACTTTGCCCTTATAACCCAGCTCGCCCAACTGGTCAGAAAGTAGCGGATAAAAGTGGAATATATTTTTGATACTTAGGTTTGTATAGTTGACTCCTTTCTGGAAGGTACCGGCCCACAGAACGTTGGTACGGTCAACCAAAATAGTGCTTATGGCATTATCTGTGATATTACAAAAAGGCCGATTCGTGGAGTATATTCGCTTTTGTTGAGGAGTACCTCCTCTATCGATATCAAACTGGTATAAGCCTAAGCGATAATGGCTTACCCAAAGATCGCCCGAACCATCTTGCTGTATGCCGGTTATTTCGCCCAATTTGCTACCCGCAAATAGATTGTAGTGCTGCTTGTTTATTTTGATATACGGATAACTCGAACCTTCAAAATGAATTTTAGCCAGATCACTATTTTCACCTAACCAGATATTACCTTTTGTATCTTCACAAATTGCTGAAATGGAGGTTTGTTCCACCTCTTTAATTAGGATGAGCCTGTCTCTAATATTGGTAAAACTGCTGCCAACCTGGCAAAAATAAAGGCCCTGGCGGGTAGCAATCCACATATTGCCGAGTTTATCTCTGATAACACAGTTGATTATCAGATGATTCAAAACTTTTTGTGCCTTGTTACTGCCCAGAGCGGTTATAATGAGCCCATTGGAAGTACCGACCCATAAATTGCCAAGCTGATCATTACAGATGGTTTTAATATCAATTTCAGACGAGTCTATGTTATTTAAAGACAGAAGAGAGAATTTATCTAGCGAAGGGTTGTAGATATTAAGGCCACCGCTTTCAGTACCTATTAATATATTACCATTAATATCCTCATAAAGGCTTTTTACCCGGTTGTCACTCAGGCTATTTTTATTGGCTGATTCATGTCTTTTGGTAGTGACTGAAAAACCATCATATCGGTTCAACCCGTCGTAAGTGCCTATCCAGATAAATCCTTGTTTATCCTGAAGAAAACATGTCACCGAATTTTGAGACAAGCCATTATTAACAGACAGGTAACTAAAAAAGGCATTTTTTGATGAATCGGAACCCGTTTCGCCGAAACCTTCCTTGTTAATAAGTATCAGGAATAAAAAATATAGGCTGGATATGGTCAGCAATCTATTCATAAAAGCTATAAACAATAAATGTTTAGTGCTAATATAGTCTATACAAGGGTTTCCCCACTCCGGATGTTACAAAAGAGCATGTTTTCTGTTACAAGGATGCCGACACGTTTTTCTTTTGTTCAATAATATTGTACAGCGATTTGAAGCGATTGATGTATGATATGTAAAAAAATAATAATATAAAAAGAAAAACAATGAGTAGGAGGATTGCTTTGCTTTTACTACTGGGTCTTGCCGCCGATAACTTGGGTTTCGGACAGCAAAAAACCGAGAATTTAACCGTCAGCCGCTATTCCACCGCCGGATTTTATGCCATTCCCGGTAGCCCCCGGCAAGTGTATAATTTTAATCCAGGCTGGAGATTCTTTAAAGGAAGTGCAAATGGAGCAGAAGACCCTGCCTTTAACGACCAGAATTGGGAAGTGGTAAGCGTACCCCATGGACTGGAAATTGAACATGAAAACGCCAGCGGCATGCGTAATTATCAGGGTCCTGCCTGGTATCGCAAGACATTCAAAACGTCACCCGGTGCCAGCTCGCAGAAATTAGTCGTATATTTTGAGGCGATTATGGGAAGATCTATCGTTTGGGTAAATGGCCACAAACTAACAGAGCATTTTGGAGGGTATCTGCCATTTTCTGCCGATATAAGCGCCTTTCTCAACAGCGAAGGAAAGAACAATGTATTGGTAGTGATGGCGGATAATTCAGACGACCCCTCTTATCCTCCCGGCAAACCACAAGACAACCTTGACTTTACCTACCTCGGTGGTATCTACCGTGATGTATATCTGCTGCAAACCAATCCCGTACACATTTCAGTAACCACTGAAAGTAAAACCATTGCGGGCGGCGGTGTATACGTTGCTGTAAAAGATGTCAAGGGCCAGAATGCAGAATTGGATATCAGAACTGAAATACTGAATGAATCAACACGGCCGGTTTCAGTTACAATAAGCAACACTTTGGAAGATGAAACAGGGAAAAAGATAAACCAGCAGCAAAAGCATTGTAAGGTGCCTGCGGGCAGTTCGCAACAATTGATACAAGAAATGACGGCAAAACAGGTACATTTCTGGCATCCCGATGACCCATATCTGCATTTTATAAAAACAGAGCTGCTTGTGAATGGTAAAGTAGTAGATAGTTACCGCACACGGTTTGGGATAAGGTTGTATGAAATGCGCGGAAAGGACGGGCTTTTTGTAAATAAAAAATATATTGGGCATAAGCTTTCGGGCGTAAACAGACACCAGGACTATGTTTATGTTGGAAATGCGCTGGTAAACTCTGGTCAGTGGCGCGATGCGAAATTACTTCGTGAAGGTGGTGTTACGATTGTCAGGGCAGCACACTATCCGCTTGACCCTGCATTTATGGATGCCTGTGACGAACTGGGTCTGCTGGTTACGGTGGCTACGCCAGGTTGGCAATTCTTCAATAGCAAAAATCCTCTCTTTGAAAAGCGCATCGGCGAAAATGTTAGAGATATGGTACGCCGTGATCGCAATTATGCCTCTGTGTTATTGTGGGAGACGGCGTTAAATGAAACAGATAATCAAACCATTTCTATGATGAAGGAGCAGCATCGAATTACACACGAGGAAATGCCTTACCCAGGGGTCTTTACTGTGGCTGATGTCGATCAGGCAAAGAAGGCGGGCTTCGACTTTTACTATCACGGGGGAATGCAAGAAGAAAAATGCTCCTTTACCCGTGAATATGGCGATGGCGGAGAGGTAGACAATTTCTATTCTCAAAATGCTATGACTCGTGTTAAGCGAGAATGGGGAGAACATGCAATGATCGATCAGGCTGTCGTAAGAGCAAATGGATTAAATGACCTTTTCTCGACACCGCCGAAACGAATCGGTGGCGCTATCTGGTGCGGAATCGACCACCAGCGTGGTTATCATCCTGACCCTTTCTGGGGAGGGCTGCTTGACGTCTATCGCATTCCACGTTATTCCTACTATCTTTTTAAGAGCCAGTATAACCCGGATTTCAAGTTGAAAGGGATTGAGACAGGTCCAATGGTTTATATCACGCATGAACTTACGCAGATATCAGGTGCCGATGTTATTGTCTACAGCAATTGTGATGAAGTAAGGCTAACCTGGCTGGGTAGGCTAATTGGAACTCAAAAACCGGATACCAGTATGCGAAATATTCCCCGTCCTCCCATTATATTCAAAAATGTTTTTGACTACCACGAGATCTCCAGCAAATGGCGTAATAAGAGCGGGAAAATAGAAATGATTGCAGAAGGTATTATTAATGGTAAAGTTGTTTGCCGCGAAGTAAAAAAATATGCAGAGCGAACAACAGGCATCAAACTCTTTGTCGACACATTGGGTGAAGCACTCGTAGCTGACGGATCAGATTTTGTCCCTGTAAGGGCAACTATTGTAGATAATAAAGGGGTTACTAAGGTGCTGGCATCAGAAGATATTCATTTTGAAATATCAGGAAATGGAGAATTGATAGGCGGCGATATGAACAGTATCAATCCTATGAAAACACAGTTCGGAACAGCCACTATACTTGTAAGGGCAGGCGTGAAGGCCGGCGAGATAAAAATTAAGGCAACCGCCAATGGTTTAAAAGGTGATGAGATAACGATTACATCACTACCATCGCCGTTGCAGTTAAATTATTCAGATACCACCTCCCGACGTAATATCATTCCCGTAAGAAATGAAGAAACAAACGGACAACAAGAGGTTTTATCTGGTACTGAAATGGAGAAATTGAAAGAAGAAAATACAAGGCTAAGACAGGAACTAATCAGCAAAGAGCAGGAAATAATGGAAGCAAGAAGCAAGGCCAATAAATAACTAACACGTTAATTATTTGGAGTTATTTCAGAAATAAATCCAGCACAACTAAAACCTGAATAGACAAAACGATTGATAATGCCAAAACCATCACAGCTTCCAACTGCGGATAGCATTTTAATAACCTTTTATTGCATTGCACATGTTTAAGCGTAATCACGTCCATCGAATCGTTTCGATTGCTATTTGTTGTTTTGAAATGCTTCATTCACATGCACAAACACATAAACCAAATGTGATTATCATCTATACTGATGACCTGGGGTATGGCGATGTAAGCTGCTACGGCGCAAAAAAGATCAGTACGCCAAATGTCGATGAGTTGGCCAAAAATGGACTGCTTTTCACGAACGCCCATTGTACAGCATCTACATGTACACCTTCTCGATTTTCGCTCATTACTGGAAAATATGCGTGGAGACAAAAAGGGACCGGAATAGCAGATGGAGACGCCCCACTGATCATTTCACCGGAAACAGAAACGCTTCCTGCAATGCTAAAAAAAGCCGGTTATAGAACGGCTGTTGTAGGTAAATGGCATTTAGGTTTGGGCGGAAAAGGCGGGCCGGACTGGAATAGTGACTTGAAGCCTGGTCCATTAGAAATCGGCTTTGATTACAGCTTTATTATTCCTGCAACAGCGGACCGCGTACCTTGTGTGTTTGTAAAAGATCACCGCGTAGTTGGCTGGGATTCTAATGATTTAATCCGAGTAAATTATCACAATAAAATCGGTTCCGATCCCACTGGTTATGAACATCCGGAGATGTTAAAAGTAAAAGCCAACCCGTATCATAGCAAAACTATTGTTGATAGCATTAGCCGCATAGGATTCATGTCTGGTGGCATCAAGGCCCGATGGGTTGATGAGGATATAGCAAAAACATTGAAAGACCAGGCAATTAATTTTATTGATCAAAATTCGGATGAGCCTTTTTTTCTCTATTTCGCCACGCATGATATTCATGTTCCCCATGCACCCAATAGCTTATTTATGGGTAAAAGTTCGATGGGAATAAGAGGGGACGCGATCTTGCAAATGGACTGGACGGTAGGTGAGATTCTCGCGCACCTTAAAGAAAAAAACATATTGGAAAATACCCTTATCATATTTAGCAGTGATAATGGGCCTGTATTGCAAGATGGTTACGAGGATGATGCCGTTGCAGCATCAATTGGTCATGACCCCGCCGGGCCATACCGGGGCGGCAAATATAGTCCATATGAGGGAGGAACGCGCGTGCCATTTATTGTATACTGGCCTGCGCGTGTGAGACATGGTGTTACATCCGCCCTGTTTAGCCAAATTGATCTTTTTGCATCGCTGGCAAAATTAAGCGGCCAGCAGGTAACGAAGGGGGAAGCGCCCGATAGTTTCAATATGCTCCCGACTTTGTTAGGTGACTCCAAAATCGGAAGGAATTACGTGGTGGAACAGGCAATGAACGACAAATTATCATTGATTTATAAAAAATGGAAATACGTAGAGGAAGGACAGCAATTATATGATTTAAGTAAGGATCAGGGAGAGCAACACAACGTAAGTAAAGCACAGGCCAAAATACTACTGGAAATGACAAAGAAAATAGAGGTAATTAAACAACAAAAGAATCAGGGGCATCCAGTCAAACTCTAACCGATCAGACAATTAGAAAACCAAACATAGACTAACTAAGCAAACCGTATATGAATTTCAAACAAAAAATCGTTGCAGGCATCTGCTATGTCCGCATTGTACCAAAGATAATCTGCATAGGGGTATTGTTTTTACAAATAAGTGCCGGTGTTAATGCCGGAAACTCAAACGCGTACAATTCCGCCGGCCCTTACAGACCCATTGAAGTCAAAGGTAAAATAGTTGATGAAAAAATGCAGCCATTGGTAGGAGCAACAATTGCGGTCAAAGATCGCAAAATCGCAGCAACTACTGATTCATATGGCAATTTTGTTCTTAAAGGAGTAGATGAAAACGCCTATCTTCTTATTTCATTCATTGGCTATGAGAACCAGGAAATCAAGTTGCATTCAAAAACATTTCTGCTCATTAAAATGACTCCGGTAACGTCAAAATTGGGCGATGTCGTCGTGGTTGGATACGGTTTGCAAAAAAAGGCTAACCTGATAGGATCTGTATCGCAATTGACGGCCAAGGAAGTTAATAACCGCCCTATAACCGCCTTATCTAATGCACTAACCGGTCAAATGGCTGGTGTTACTGTTATTCAGCGTAGTGGACAACCAGGTGCAAGCGGAGGCGAAATTCAGATCCGGGGCGTAGGCTCATTCGGTGCAAATCCAGCAGCATTGATACTTGTTGATGGAATCCCGGTAAATTCGTTTAATGACATTGACCCGAACGATGTTGAAAACATATCAATATTAAAAGATGCTTCCACGGCAGCTATATACGGATCAAGGGCCGCCAACGGTGTTATTCTCGTTACAACAAAAACCGGCAAAAATTCCCAGCGGAAGATAAAACTAAGTTATAATGGTTATGAGGGAATGCAAAGAGCAACGGCCTACCCTCAATTTGTTAGCTCTTGGGAATACGCGTCTTTGTTAAACGAAGCGCAACCCGGCTCATATACTGATGAACAAATACAGAAATTTAAGGATGGTACTGATCCGGATAACTATCCGAATGAAAACTACATTAAAGATGTTTTGAAAACGTCCACTTTCCAGACCGGTCACAATATTTCCATATCCAACAATACAGCGAATACGCAATATTCTCTCTCCTTAGGTTCTATGTATCAAAACGGCATTGTTATCAAAAATAGATACAACCGTTATAATCTACGGTTTAATATGATTAATCAGCTTACATCAAAGCTGAAGCTGACCTCACGCGTGTCAGGAGCGCAGTATCTTGACGCAGAGCCCGCCCCGCCTGCTACACTTGATTTTACAGGCATGCTGATTAACATCAGAGAAGCCGTTCGAACACCAGCTATTTATGTAAACAAATTAAGTAACGGCGATTATGGTCTCGGCGTTGTAGGAAAAGGAACACCGGTTTCGTATTTGGAAAACGAATCTTTTTTCAAAAGTAAACAAGCCGACTTGTTATTGAATTTAAAGTTAGACTGGGATATCTTAGCGGGTCTTAGGTTTTCAATCATAGGAGGCTATACAGAGCTTTTGGGCAACTCACAACGTTTCTTATCAACCCAGCGGCTCAATTCTACTGTTACTCTCGGACCTGGGAATCTAAATCAATCCAACAACGATAATAGCTACAAGACATTGCAGGAGCTGCTTGAGTATAAAAAAGCTATTAGCAAACATCAGCTAGGTGTGCTTATAGGTCACTCTTATGAATATAACCAGTCTGCGTCGGTCACAGGCAGTCGAAGCGGATATTATAGCAACTCGCTTACACAACTGAACGCCGGAGATGCTGGTACACAAAAAAATAGTGGCAGTGCATCAGAATTTTCGCTTGACTCATATTTTGGGCGCTTGAATTATAATTATAGCAGTCGTTATCTTGCTGAAGTTACTGTCAGATACGATGGTTCTTCGCGTTTTCCGCCAAATTCAAAATATGCGACCTTTCCTGCGGCAGCAGTCGGTTGGAGGATTTCTGATGAACGTTTTCTAAAAGACAAAATTAGTTGGTTGGTCGATCTTAAACTGAAAGCATCTTATGGCATACTTGGGAATCAGGAGATCGGTAACTACTCATATCAAAACGTATATACATCAGGGTATAACTATCCTATTGGCGGTGTTTTATCCACGGGAGTTGCTAATTTAACACTGGCTGATCCTACCATCAAATGGGAATCCACGCGCACAAAAGACGTCGGTATGGATGCTACTTTTTTGGAAGGGAAACTGGATGTGAGCGCGACTTATTTCGATCGCTATACCTATGATATTTTGGTTAGCCCTGCTTCAAGTGTGTCAACAGTACTTGGTAAAACCGTAGGCGTACAAAATTCCGGGAAACTCAGTAATAAGGGTTGGGAATTTACGTTGGGCTTCCGGGATAATATCGGCAATTTTACTTTTGCCGCAAACGCCAATTTCTCTGTTATACGAAATACAGTTCTCGATTTGGGAGTCGGCGATATATCACAGCCTAATGGTCTTGTTGGGAACGGATCTACACTGTTTGTTGGATATCCCATGAATCTTTATTATGGCTACAAGGCTGACAAGATATTTAAAGATGCCGCTGATATTGCCGGCTACGCTGATCAAAAGTCAGTTAATCCGACTGTAAAGCCGGGCGATATCAGATATGTTGACATCAGCGGACCAAATGGTCATCCGGATGGAAAAGTCGATGCAACTTATGACCGCTGCGTGCTAGGAAGTCAGATACCAAAATATTCGTATGGGGTTAATCTTACAGCTGGCTACAAGGGGTTTGATTTAGCAGTATTATTACAAGGGGTGGCCGGCGTCAATGGTTACCTGGACGGGTGGGCTGGTTTCGCATTCAATGCCAATGGCAATATCCAAAGATATCAGGCTGATTCGCATTGGTCGGTAGCCGACCCTGATCCTAATGCAAAGTATCCCCGCCTTGAGACCGCAGGAAGTCCGAATCAACTACTATCATCGTTTTGGATGTTGAACGCAGGCTATTTGAAAGTAAGAAATGTTCAATTGGGTTATAAATTTTCGGAAAAAAGTTTGAAGGCAAATGGCATCGAAAATTTAAGAATATACCTGACTGCCCAAAACCCATTCGCTATTAAGCACTATCCAACAGGGTGGGATCCAGAAATAAATACCGGCGGCCAATATTATCCTATCATGGAGGCATACACGTTTGGTATAAACGTAAATTTTTAAAAAAAGTATAAAAATGAGAATACTATTCAAGACTTTGCTGCTGCTGCTGATTATCGAGTCAGCCGTGTCCTGCAGAAAAAAGTTAGACCTCGCGCCGTCGGATCAGTTTTCAAGCGAAACATTTTGGACCAGCGAACAAAATGTTATGCTTGCCCTGACAGGTGTATATCGTGGAAAAATACAAATGGCTTCTAACCCCACGGGTGCGGAATTTGCCCCCTCGGACTGGTGGTCATATTACGGCATGATATTTCTTGAACTGCCTACCGATAATTTGTATGACAGACGAGGAGACAACTCGGCGTTTAACACAATGACCAATGGTGCACTTACGTCTAGTAACGGTCACATTGCTAATTACTGGACTTTGAGCTACGCACGTATCGCCAGATGTCATGATTTCCTGGAGAATATTGATAAGGCGCCTTTAGATCCTGCAGAAATTTCAAGAATGACTGCTGAAGCAAGATTTATTCGCGCGTGTCAATACTTTTATCTTTCCCAATTTTTTGGTTCAGTACCCCTGGTACAAAAGTCTCTCACTTTAAAGGAAGCGAATACCGTAACTAAAAGTAAGAAGGAGGAGATACTTGCTTTTACAGAATCTGAGTTTAACGCAATTATTCCTCTCTTGCCCAGGCAAAGCTTAATGTCGTCGTCTGATCGGGGAAGAGCTACTCAGCAAGCAGCATTGGCATTTTTGGGAAGAACATACCTTGGGCAACAGAAATGGGTCGAGGCCGCTGCAACCTATAAACAGATCATAGATATGAACGACAATATAATCGACCCAAATTTTGAAAGCTTGTTTGATGGCACAAACGAAACCAGTAAGGAAATCATATTTGCTGCACAGTTTAGTCAGGATCTGGCTCCGAATGCCATGATGCAGCATGACTATCCTGCCATACTGGGCGGATATGTTTTGCCCTGCCCGCTGAGTAGTCTTGTCGAATCCTTCGAATTTAATGACGGCACGCCGTTTTCATATGCAGATCCTAGATATAATGCAGCTGATGTGGGGCAAAACAGAGATCCACGACTTAGATATACTGTACTTTACAATAACCGACCATTCAAGAATATTATTTATGTCAGTCATCCTGATTCGTCCCGATCTGCGGATCAGTTGACATTAACAAAACAAGCCACCAGAACAGGATATGCGATAAAGAAATTTAATAGTGAGGCTTTTACTGGCGGCGATTTGCAAAACTCAGGAGTTGACTTGCCTGTCATTAGATATGCAGAGGTATTGTTAAGCTATCTTGAGGCAAAACTTGAAGCCGGCGATGCCATCGACCAAACTTTGCTGGATGCTACAATTAACAAGGTAAGAGGCCGGGCAAGCGTAAATATGCCAAAGGTGACAGTAACCGATCCCGCAGACCTTCGCACCATCCTTCGTCGCGAAAGAAGGAATGAACTTGCATTGGAAGGAATCAGATACTGGGACCTGCTTCGCTGGAAAAATATTGGCCAGATATTAAACGGAGATTTCTACGGAGCAGCATTTCCCGGCGCCATTAATTTGCGTAAAAAAGGGACCGCTGCAGATCCTTATAGCAGATGGTATGTAACCTCAAAGGCATTTCGCATTGGACAGGATGAGTTATGGCCAGTTCCCCAGAGCGAAGTAAATATAAATCCTCAACTTAAATAAGTTGAGGATTTATACTGATATAGTCCGCGAAGATAGGACCGTCCGGTAATTTCAGGTTAGGCTTCCGACCACTGCAGGAAACTATGCCGACACGATCCTTAGCCTTTTTAGTTGGCAATAACATTAAACCTTTGGGCCCCAAATTTTGATGGGTCAATTTTATTGAGAAAATTCGAGCTGGACCCCAAACGTTGCAATGGACACACGGCAACCGATGGAAGAAGGCAGGGTGAGGATATCCCGGGCGTTGAGTCGAAAGATGTCGAGCTGGAGCATGTGGCGGATGCGGTGTCGTATAGGAGGTTGGCTGATTTCAGCGGCTTGGCATTTTTGTTGTTAGGTGTCGAATTTTAGCCTAATTCGCATGACCTTTATTTTTTAATTGTTTGTTTCAATCTCAAGGTTGATTTGAAATTTGGATGATGATGCCAAAATCCGGTTGTAAAGTATCAAGATAATGTTTTTCGTCCCGTGGTGCAAGTACTGGCGGCGCAATGAAGCCAAAGTTTTTTTTGTTAATGGAAAAACGTAGTGATTATATAGTACTTTTGCTTCCAAAGTAACCTAATGCGCCGGCTGACCCCCTTCATCCTTCTGGCTTTTCTGGCCTGTAACCGATCGAATTCCCAACCCTCGGTGACAACCGTTGACACTGCGCGACGCGACACCACAACCACCACCGCGTCAAATCCCCCTATCGTTTATCCTGACTTTCCACCTACCATATCTGACGACCGACTCGCGGAATTGTCGGGCCTGGCTGTGTCGCCGATAAATCCGGGGTTTGTGTATGTTCACAACGACAGCGGTGATTCCAGCCGGTTCTTCGCGCTTTCGCCCGGGGCTCAGACACGTGCGACAATTTATTTCAATGGCGACCCTGCGGTAAAACCCTATGGCGTGACTGATTGTGAAGATATGACGCTTGCCGCGGGGAAGGATGGTCAGTCTTACGTATTTATCGGTGATATCGGCGACAACGATGCCGTCAGAAAGTACATCCGAATCTACCGGGTAAAAGAACCAGACCTTTCAAAACAGGACACGCTTCACCCCCCAACCCTCTACCTGACCGCAGAACCATTGACCCTCCGCTACCCCGACGGTCCCCACGACGCTGAAACGCTGATGGCAGATCCGATCGATCGCCTTCTCTATATTGTCAGCAAACGTGAGGACTCCGTCGCCATCTATAGCACAGCGCTGGACTTCAAAGCGGGAGACACGGTCACCCTCACCAGACAAACCAGACTCTTCTTCCCTGGCAGCGGCATTGCCAAATGGGTAACCGGCGGCTCTATCGCGCACGACGGCAGCCAGATACTCCTCAAAACGTATAGCCAGGTATATTACTGGCAACGCAATAGCGCGACCCCTGTCTGGAGAACCATGGAGTCAGCGGCCAGATCTCTTCCGTATACTCTGGAGCCCCAGGGAGAAGCAATCGGCTTTACCGTCGACGGAAAAGGATATTACACCGTCAGCGAGGGGAAAAATCCCAAATTATATCACTACCTGGTGCGGTGACAGAGGGGTGAATACTTGTTTTTATATGGAATTATGTAGTGTTTTTTGCGGTAAAATTTAATATCGGTAACGCGTGGGCTAATTTCATGGTTTTAGGTTAAGGCGCTGGTAAATTCAACACATGAAAAATCAATTCTTCGCCGCCAGTTCCGCAATGGAACGCCCTATATTAAAAGCTACGCCGATTCCGGCTTACACTGACAAGATCGCCCTTCACCAGCTGGTTGATCAATTGTTAAACGGATTGCAGCCGTTGGCTATGAAAAGAGGAAATATCATTCTGAATGGAATACCCAAAGAGCTGATGGTTTTGGGAGAAGAGAATCTGCTGGCTTATGTCCTTTGGAATCTTTCCGTGAGCGCCATCGGGAGCACAAAGAATGAATGTATTCATATTGGGGTTGTTGTCAAGGCTGACAGAACGATTATCTGTCTGACGGGCGTCGGCGCATATGCTTATCATATGATATCGTCTGAATACAGGAAGCTGCAGGATGCCGCGGAGAGATTGGGCGGAAATATTTGCCTTGAGCAGGATGGAATCAAAGGGGACAGTATTTCGTTTTGCCTGGCGAACAGTCAGTGTGCGGCATAAAATAGTACAACCCCTTTGCTCATTTAATATCTTTTCCATGAAAAAAGCGCTTTCGCACAAGTGGCCAGCGGCACTTTGGGTAGGTATCAGTATCGCGGTCATCCTTTTTGGTGTTTGGTTTCTCACGAGATCTTATGTGATGGCCGCCTATAGTCTACCCACTACGTCGATGGAGAAAACCATTCACGCGGGGGGTAAAGTCCTTGTGAACAAGTTAAACTATCTCCCGATCGCGAGAGGAAATATCCTTGTGTTCCACTTACCGGTGGGAGATACCGTCATCGACCTTCCAGATTACCAATCCATGCGGCCTTATTATGACGTAATCCGGGAAATGGGGCACGGAAACGCCGATGCCGGCAGGCAGATAGTGCTGGCGGACCCGAATAACTACCCACTGACCATCCGCCCGGTGTCTAAGCGGGAAGTTTACCTGAAACGCTGCATCGCTATTCCGGGCGACACATTTGAGATGCGCGATGAGTGGGTATATATCGACGGGCGCAGGCAGGCCTGGCCTTCGGCGGCGGAGACTTATTTCCATGTCGTCACGGGCGGCCAGCCCCTGGATGAAGACAATATGAAGACGCAGTACGACCTGGATATCTCGAACATGGAAGAAGTTCGCGTACTCAACAGCCCGGGTGTATATGAGATGTTGCTTACCTGGAAAGCGCGCGAAAAAATGCTAAAAGATGGTTTTGCCCGGCAGATCGTCCCGGATATCGATTCGTCTACCGAAGGTGTATTCCCCAATGACGAAGTACATCACTGGACGAGAGATAATTACGGCCCGCTTTGGATCCCGAAAAAGGGTGTGTCCATGAAGCTGACTCCGCTGAACTATCCGATATATGAACGCCTCATCCGCACTTATGAAGGCAATAACCTGGAAATGCATAGCGGCAAGATCTATGTCAATGGGCATGAAGAAAATACCTATACTTTCAAAATGAATTATTACTGGATGATCGGCGACAATCTCCATGGATCCCAGGATTCCCGGTATTGGGGTTTTGTGCCGGAAGACCATCTGATTGGAAAAGCCAGCGCGACGATGTGACTGCCTTCCGGCCGTGAACCCAGCATCGGCTTGCGCCTTCTGGCGCTGCCTGGATATGGCGTGATCCAACTTGAACAAACTTGAACAGGCTGGCGATAGGCCGGGAGACAGAAAATCCACTAGCTTTAACCTGCCGCCAGGCCGTTCTTTTTTTCCACATTTATATCTGATCTATGTATACAACAATTGATCCCTCACGACGCTTTTATCCCGCCAGGCCGGCAGGGATTTACGTTTTAGTTTGTGTATTGATGTTACTGGTTTCCTGTCATATGGAACCGGCAAAACGATACGGTTTTCTTACGATGCTTGGACGGGACACGATCTCGGTAGAGACGGTCGTCCGCCAGGGCAATACGCTGGAAAGCGATGAAGTGGATCGTTTTCCACGGGTACGGATACGTCATACCGTAGTTAAGCTGAACGACGATGGCAGCATAAGGCATCTCGCAATGGACATTCAGACTCCCAGTGAACCATCCGGAGAACGGAACCGAACAGTGGTGGCCGATGTCGCCCATAACAACGTGCACCTTTCAAAAAGAGACAGCACCGGGACTGTGAACCGGGATTTTCAGACGGGCGGCAGCCTGGTAGTGGCACACGTGCCGCAAATGTATAGTCTGTATGAGCTTTACTTTGCCGCGGCGTTGAAGCGATCGGCGGCATCAAAGCCTGCGACGGGCAGTCCTGTACAGCTGCGGCAGTTTTATATCGACCGGGAATTTGACCGGTTTCCGCTGGGTTACGCTACAGTAACCCCTGTCGGGAAAGGCAAGGCGGAGATCACACACGACTGGCTTGCCGGGACCGGCGAAGCCCTGATGGACTCAGCCGATGACCTGCTCAGTTATTCGGGCGACCGGAGTACCTACAAAGTGGAGGTAAAACGACTGGCCACGGCACCCGACGTAAAAATTATTGCTGCCCGTTTTGAGGCAGAGGAGTCTGCAGGAGGCGTAAAATCGTTGAGTGTCCGGGATACCGTTAGGACGCAAATTGGAAATGCTATCTTGACCATTGATTATGGCAGGCCGCTGGCGCGGGGGCGAACCCTGCTGGGGGAGGTGATACCTTACGACCGGGTATGGAGAACGGGAGCTAATGCGGCCACGCAGTTTACAACGACAACCCCAATCAAACTGGGAGGGCTGCCCGTTCCTGCGGGCACCTATACGCTGTTTACCGCGCCACATACGGGTGGAGTTGATCTGATCGTGAACAAGAAAAGCGGAGAGTGGGGTACAGAGTACAATAGCTCACTTGACCTGGGTGCAGTAAGGATGACGAGTGAGATGGCCGATGTGCCTGTCGAAAAGTTCACGATATCTGTGGTTCCGGGTGATCATCGGCACGGTAAACTCGTAGTGGAATGGGGGCTATTCCGGTGGATCGAGCCTATTGAAGTGGAGTGAGATATCTAATAGTTTAGGCGCTGAATCAGTACCGGCGGGATATAAACGGCCCTTTCCTGAATGGCTTCAGGATCTAAAAGCGGCAGGAGAGTGTGTTCGACGTACCAGGTTAGTTTCCGTATTGAACAAATGCCATGACCCAAATAAACACAATGAGCGTGAATGCCTGGTAATAACACCAGAAAACACCCATGCCATTCTCTTTGTCAAAACGCACCAGACTTACAAACACTCCAACGACGGGTATCCAATATATTAGTTTATTCGGCATAAACTTATAATTACTCAAAAGTAAAGTTACGTCAAATTCGCTGTTAGTGAGCTAACCCAGAGCCCTGCGAAATCACAGGAAATACTTTTAAAATTATTATGAACAAACCAACATTAACAATATAATGGGACATTCTTCCAGACGATAGAGCTGCTGCTGTCAAGGCATATTTCCCTTGTCGCAGAGGCGGCCTTTCAACACAAATTATGGCAGCCCAAGCTCATGCCTTACCTGGATATTGCAATAATTCGCGTGGTGATATGTGAGATATCACCTGCGCTGGCGCTGGCCCGATATACCAATAGGGTCGCCTGGGATATAATGTGGCCGGCTTTACATGGTGCGGCCCATAAAGGGATCGGTGAAGCTGTCTTTACCGGTTTCGACGCGGCCGCTATAACGCTGTTCGAAAGTTTCCGAATTCTTATTGGTGATGCCGAGGTCATACCAGCCATGGGATGATGCGGTGCCGATTATGACCCGGATCTCCGCATTCGCGGCGACGGACCTTTGGATGGGTTTATTGCCGTAGGCATGATCGGTGATGGTTATGTCCCGGGTTTGGCGGCCGGGATTCATTATGATCAGGACCAGGCGGCCGGTGAGTCCGGTCCTTTTTGCGGCTGCGCGTTCGTAGTCGCAATGGACTAAAAGGTGCGGAGCCCGGGCGTTGCCTTTGTATTGCCGGAAAAAGCCGTTGGGGCCATGCACGGCGAGATCATAGTCTCCGTCCACCGGAAAGCTGTCTACGAGGATTGCGCCGGCGGCGACGGCATAGCTGCGGAAGAGTCTTTCCGGCGAGTGAATATTGAAGGGAGAGCCTGCGGCTCTTTCGCCGAACACCTCATTGCGGGCTTCCATTCTGATCGTGAAGGTTTTGCCATCGGCGCTGAGGTTACCCGCTGCATATAGTTGGTACGGCAGGGCACAAGAGGGGACGATGCCGGGTTCCTGCCGGGCCGGCAATAGCCGGTGGTCTTTGTTGATGGCGGCGATCTCATCAGCCGACAGGGCTTTGTAGTTGCCCGGAGCTTCGCGGAAGCGGGCGCTGTAAATGCCCTCGATGAAGGGCTGAGGCTTTAGCCATGGGAGTTGCGTCGGAGGTTCGCCGTTATAGGGCTGAAAGACGCTGGTCAGGTCGCCGCTGACGGTGCGGCGCCACAGGCTGGTATTGGTTTCGTGGATGCCGGCATTGTGTTTTTTATTCAGCCATGACTGGACGAAGCGGAACACGGAGGTATGATCGAAGACCTGGGAGCAGACGCGGCCGCCGCGGCTCCAGGGGGATGCGATGACCATGGGGACGCGGAAGCCGAGGCCCGCGGGAGCCGTGCGGGCCTCTTTTGGAGCCACACCTTCCTGTAGTTCGTGTTCGCGGCGGATATATTCCGCGGTGGTATCAATTCCCTGCGAGCATTTGCCGGTGGTCGGATCCTGGGCATCCGGGGCGACGAAGGGCGGAATATGATCGAAGTACCCGTCGTTCTCGTCATAGGTGAGGATGAAGATGGTCTTCTTCCAGACTTCCGGGTTTTTCGTAAGGATATCGAGGATCTCCGAGACATACCAGGCGCCATACCAGGGAGCGGTGGGATGATCGGAGAAATTTTCGGGCCCTACGAGCCAGGAAACGGCCGGGAGCTTCCCGTTGTCGACATCCTGCCTGAACTGGTGGAGGATATCGCCTTTGGGGATGTTGAGCTGGCGTTGCGTACCGTTGTCTTCATAGCTCATGGGTTCGAGACGGTGATAGTCAGGATCGCCGTCATTGATGGTAAAGGCTTTTTGATAAAGGTCTTTTTCTTTTTGGGTCAGCTTCGCGAAATTCTCCGGGGTGAAGCGTTCCTGTAGTTTTTGCGCGTCGGCGAGGAGGGCTTGTTTCTTATCTATCTCCTTTTGGATCTTTTCTGCATTGTTGTCACCGGGGGAGAGTGCGGCGGCTTTTGCCCTGAGACCCGCGATCGCAGTCGTAAGAGTGCTGATCCTTTCCTTGAGGCTTTGGGTGTAGCGGAGAGAGAAGCGGCAGTTGAACTGGTCGAAGGGCTCGAGGAGGTTGCACCCAAAGTTCGCGAGCCAGGCTCTCTCTTCGCCGCTGAAGCCGCCGCCGAGGGTCAGGTCGTTCTGGTAGACGCGCCAGGGTACGCCGGCTTGCTCGAGGAGTTCGGGAAAGGTTGTCCAGTTGATCTCACCGGTCTGCACATCGTTGCGGATATAGGCCTTTGTCGTGTCATCCTGCCGGCCACGGATGGTGCCTGTCCAGAGGAAGAGGCGGTTTGGCCAGGTGCTGGTCATGCCGGAGCTGAAGTTCTGATCGCAAACAGTGAAGGCATCGGCCAGGGCATAGTTGAAGGGCAGGTCCTCACGGGTATAATAGCCCATGGTGAGAGGCATATGCCGGTATTGGGGGTTGCCGGAGCGTTTGGCAATGAGCCACTGATCGTAGTTGCCTTTGTTAAAAGCATCCACCTGGCTGGAGCGGACGTGGGGAATGGAGCCCATCCAGGTGATTTTCGTATCATGGATGTCGAAGCGAAACGGAGCGTAGGTCTCGTTCTTTTCGTTCGTCTGCAGCCACACGGGGTTGTTGTTGGGCAGTCTTACTGCGCGCGGATCGTTGAAGCCGCGCACACCCCTGAGGGTGCCGAAACAGTGATCGAACGACCGGTTCTCCTGCATGAGGATGACGACATGTTCGGCGTCGAGGTAGGTTGATCCCGAGGCGGGATCGATGGTCATGGCTTTGCGGATGGATTCGGGGATGCCGTGAAAGGTAGCGGCGCCCGAGAAGAGCATGGCTTTTTTCAGAAATTCTCTGCGTGTGTCCATAAGGAAAAGATAGAAGATTTAAAGATACTTGTTGAGCACGGACTTCAACTTAAACACGGTCCCTGTGGAGATGACGGGGAACCACGGTAACCTCAATGCCGAGGCTTTCCAGGTCCTTTTTATAATGTTCGGGTATCCCGCTGTCGGTGATGATCTGGTCCACTTCTTCGAGGCCGCAAATGCGGCCGAAGCCCCTTTTGCCGAACTTGGTCGAGTCAGAGAGCACGATCACCTTTTGACACCGGGCGATCATCTGTTTATTTAGTTGCGCTTCCATCGAGTTGGTGGTCGTGATCCCGAGTTCGAGATCGATGCCGTCGACACCGAGGAAGAGTTTGGTGCACAAAAAATCGTTGAGGGTTGTCTGGGCGTAGGGGCCTGTTACAGAGGAGGAGCTTCGGCGAAGGAAGCCGCCGAGTTGGATGACCTCGATGTCGGGGTGTTTGATCAGTTCGATCGCCACGTTGAGGGCGGAGGTGACGACGGTTAGGCTCTCCCTGATATAGATCTTCTTTGCGAGGGCCAGAACGGTCGTCCCCGAGGCGATAATGATGGCGTCGTTGGCTTCGATGAGCTGTGCTGCCACGGCAGCGATATCGGCTTTTTCCGAGGACTGCAGTTTTTCCTTTTCATTGACGTGCCTGTCGGCGGTGTAAGGATTGGAGGCGTCGGCGCCGCCATGCGTGCGAAAGAGAAGATCTTTCTTTTCCAGCAGCTTCAGGTCTTTCCGGATGGTGACGGAAGACACTTTCAATTGTTTACATAAATCCAAAACGTTGACCCTTCCTTCCCGTTGTAGCCTATCCAGAATGTACTGGTGCCTGTCTGTTACCATATTTGCGATAGTTACCATAAAGATACCATTTCGATTTATTTCAAAAATAGTTTTTTTTATTTCAATTCGCTTTCTTTATTTTTGAAATCGAAAGAATAGGAAATAATTCGAAACTCATGTGCCAATCGAACTGCTTTGATCGTACCAACCAGCTTGACCAGTTGGGCCGCGTGAAGGAATGGGATCTGATCGTTATTGGCGGTGGTGCGACCGGTTTGGGAATCGCTGTGGACGCTGCCAACAGGGGATACCGGGTGCTGCTGCTGGAACAAGCTGATTTTGCCAAAGGGACATCCAGCCGGAGTACGAAACTGGTTCATGGGGGCGTACGATATCTTGCGCAAGGGCAGATCGGGCTGGTGTATACCGCGCTTCACGAGCGAGGCATCCTCCTCCAAAACGCTCCACATCTCGTTAGAAAGCAATCTTTTATTATCCCTTGTTATAGCCGGTGGGAACTGGCAAAATACCTTATCGGGTTAAAATGTTATCAGGCTCTTTCGGGACGTTTCAGTTTTGGTCGAGCGGGTTTCGTAAAACGAAAGGAAATGATCCGACTTCTACCGGGCCTAAGGCGCGAGAGATTGAAGGGCGGGGTCCGGTATTTCGACGGGCAGTTCGATGATGCGCGCCTGGCGATAAACCTGGCGATGACGGCAGTTGAGAAGGGGGGAGTGTTGTTGAACTACTGCAAGGTGGAGAAACTGGTGACTTTGAGGGGCAAGGTTGCCGGGGTCGTTGCCAGGGACCTGGAGTCGGGAAAGGAGTATGTGCTGCGAGTGAAGGTGGTCGTGAACGCCACAGGCGTTTTTGTCGATGATATTTTAAAAATGGATGACCCGATGGCCCGGCCGACGGTGCGGCCCAGCCAGGGGGTGCACCTGATGCTGAAGAGATCTTTTCTAAACGGCGACGCATTGATGATCCCGAAGACGTCGGACGGGCGGGTATTGTTTGCTGTGCCCTGGCATGAACATGTGCTGGTGGGCACCACGGATACCCTTATGGAGAAGCATTTGCTGGAGCCTCGGGCTTTGGAGGAGGAGATCGGGTTCATCCTGGGGACCATGGAACGGTATCTAACGGTTCCGCCAAAGCGCGAAGATGTGCTAAGCGTTTTTGCCGGCTTGCGGCCCCTGGCGGCGCCGAAAGAGGAGGGATATGCCACGAAGGAGATCTCGCGGGACCACAAGCTGTTCGTAAACCCTTCGGGGCTTGTGACCATTACCGGGGGCAAGTGGACCACCTACCGGAAGATGGCGGAGGAGGTTGTGGATACCGTCATCAAGGTAGCGGGATTGAAACGGGTGGTATGCGGAACGAAGGAATTGCGCATTCATGGTTGCTGTCCGCCAATGCCGGAAGATCATCTGAGTGTATACGGAACGGATAGGCAGGCGATAAGGGCGCTGACCGAGAAGGAGCCGGCCCTTGCCGCACGGCTTGTGAGATGGCTGCCATACACCGAGGCGGAGGTAGTGTGGGCAGTGCGGCAGGAGATGGCCCGGACAGTGGATGATGTGCTCGCAAGGAGACTTCGGATCCTGTTTCTCGACGCGCGGGCTGCGTTGCTGGCGGCGCCGCGGGTTGCCGAATTGATGGCTGGGGAGTTAGGCCTCGATGAACACTGGATAAAAGAACAACTGATCCATTTCAACGGGCTGGCATACGGGTATTTGCCCATGCCGGCGAAAAAATAAGATTGCATGCCGGAATTCATTTTATCACTCGACCAGGGGACGACGAGTTCCCGCGCCATAGTATTTGACCGGAGAGGGAACCCGGTGGCCATTGCCCAGAAAGAATTTTCCCAGATCTTCCCGAGGCCGGGATGGGTCGAGCACGATCCCTTCGAAATATGGTCTACCCAGCTGGCGGTAGCGGTCGAAGCCGTCGCCAAGGCAGCGCTGAGACCGGATGATGTCGTGGCGATGGGCATCACCAATCAACGCGAGACGGCCATTGTATGGAACCGGGCAACCGGCAAACCAGTGTACAATGCAATTGTCTGGCAGGATAGACGCACTTCGGACTATTGCAACGAATTGAAGGAAGCAGGCAAGGAAGGGCTGATCCGGCAACGGACGGGGTTGGTGATCGACGCTTATTTTTCGGCGACGAAGGTCCGGTGGATACTGGATCATGTGCCGGGGGTGAGGGAACTGGCGGAGGAAGGCCTGCTGGCTTTCGGGACGGTGGACAGCTGGTTGTTATGGAATCTCACTGGCGGAGCGGTGCATGCCACGGATGTGACGAATGCGAGCCGGACAATGCTGTTCAATATCCATACGATGCAATGGGATGAAGAGCTGTTAAAGCTGTTCGGTATTCCTGCCGGCTTGTTGCCCAGGGTCTGCGCATCCAGCGAAGTGTATGGATATGCGGATGAGCAGGTGTGGGGGGCCAGGACACCGATCGCGGGTATAGCAGGCGATCAGCAGTCCGCATTGTTCGGTCAGATGTGTACAGAGGCCGGAATGGTCAAGAATACGTATGGGACGGGTTGTTTCCTGCTGATGAATATCGGCGGCAGACCGATCGTGTCGAAGAATAACCTGGTGACGACGGTGGCGTGGAAGATCAATGGCGAGGTGAGTTATGCGCTGGAGGGAAGCATTTTCATCGGCGGCGCGGTGGTGCAGTGGTTACGGGACGGACTGGGGATCATCGATTCGTCGGCAGAGGTGGAGGAAATGGCAGGGAGTGTCGCGGATAATGGGGGGGTGTATATGGTGCCTGCGTTTACAGGACTCGGAGCCCCGCATTGGCAACAGGAGGCGAGGGGCATGATCACGGGGATCACGCGGGGAACGACGGCGGCGCACCTCAGCAGGGCTGCATTGGAAAGCATCGCGTTCCAAACACTGGAAGTGGTGCGGGCCATGGAGGCGGATGCGGGAGCAGTCCTCCGTGAATTGCGGGTAGATGGAGGAGCAGTCGTGAACAACCTGCTGATGCAATTCCAATCGGATATCATCGGGGTGAAGGTGGTGCGGCCGGCGCTGACGGAGACGACGGCGATGGGCGCCGCTTACCTGGCAGGCCTTGCGGTGGGTTTCTGGAAAGATCTGGAGGAGATCCAAAGTTTATGGAAGGTAGGCCGCTGCTTCGATCCTTGCGGCGACGGAAGCCCGGATCATCTTGTTCGTGGATGGAGCCAGGCTGTCGGGGCCTGCAAAAATTTATCATCTTACTAACGGATTACTATGACTGAATTCTCTGCCGAATTGCTCGGCACTTTTATCCTGATCTTACTGGGGACTGGTGTGGTCGCCAATACGATCCTCAAAGGCACCAAAGGGAATAACGGAGGCTGGATCGTGATCACTACCGGCTGGGCGCTGGCAGTATTCTCCGGGGTGGTGGTGGCCGCACCCTATAGCGGCGCTCATCTGAATCCCGCGGTAACGCTGGCGCTGGCCATTGCGGGGAAGTTTGCCTGGAGCAAGGTGGGAATGTTCATCGCGGCGCAATGCATCGGCGCCGTGTGCGGAGCTCTTGTTACCTGGCTGGTGTATAAGGATCATTTCAACGAAACGGAGGATGCTGGGCTACAACTGGCAGTCTTTAGCACGGCTCCGGCGATCCGGAACATCGGGTTCAACCTGCTGAGCGAGATCGTGGGGACGTTCGTGCTGGTGTTCGTGATCTTTTACGTTACCGATCCACAGCTCGCTGCGCCGAAAACGCCTATCGGAATGGGCTCGCTGGGGGCGTTGCCGGTTACGCTGCTGGTGTGGGCCATCGGGCTCTCCCTGGGCGGCACGACAGGTTATGCCATCAATCCGGCGAGGGACCTGGGACCGCGGATCGTGCACACGCTAATCCCTATGCGTCATAAGGGCGGGAGCGGATGGGGATATGCATGGGTGCCCGTCGCGGGCCCGTTGATCGGCGGAGCAATCGCCGCTTTTTTGTACCTGTGGCTGAAATAAATCGTCAATACTCTTAACATCTATATTTAACACCGCTAACAAAACTTGCATTATGAAAATTGTCTTGCTACTGGCATTGACTGCCTTTTATCTGCCTTTGCGGGCGCAGAAGGTAACAGTCACCGGAAAGCTCCTTTCCGGAAAAGATCAAACCCCACTGGCGGGAGTCAGCATCCGGGCGTCGGGCGGCCCCGGCACTGTATCGCTCAGTGACGGAAGTTTTGCGTTGCCTGCTTCAATCGGGACAACGCTTCACCTCAGCATGGAAGGTTATCTGCCGAAGGACGTCAAGGTCGGCAAGGCCAGCCTGGGCGTTATACTGCTGGATGCGTCGCAGAAGTCGCTGGATTCCGTGGTCGTGGTAGGTTATGGAACACAGAAAAAGGTCAATTTGACCGGGGCGATCGCCACGGTGAATATGGACGAAAAGCAGGGGCAGCCCATCACCAATGTGAGCAATGCGCTGCATGGAGTGCCGGGGCTTTTTGTGAATCTCAGCAACAGCCAGCCGGGAGTGGACCGCAGTACGATCCGCATTCGTGGGATCGGGACGCTAAACAATAGCGATCCACTGGTGCTTGTGGACGGGATCGAATATTCCATGGATGAGCTTAACCCGGCGGATATTGCATCCATCTCGGTGCTGAAGGATGCGTCGGCGGCGATCTATGGTTCCCGGGCGGCCAACGGGGTGATCCTGGTGACGACAAAGAAGGGGTCGGGGGCCGCTAAGGTGAATTACAGCTATTATTACGGCAAGCAGTCAACGACGTTCATGCCGGACGCGATCTGGGATCCCATCGCCTATATGAAGTTGAAGAACCAGGCGGAACGGAATGAAGGAAAGACGGCCGTGGACTACTCGGATGCGCAGATCGCGGAATATCAGAACGGAATGAAGACGGACCCGTTCACCTATCCGGCCAACAACTGGTTCGACATCGCGCTGAACAATGGGATGATCCAGAAGCATGATGTAAGTGTGGCCGGGAGTAATGATAAATCGCAGTATCGCTTCTCCCTGGGTTATCTCGACCGGAATGGTGTGATGATAGGGCCGAACAATCAGGAGAAGAAATATTCCATCGGGCTGAACACGTCGTTTACCATCAGCAAGCGGCTAAAGGTGGGATTGAACCTGGACGGGTATTATCGTCAATATACGCAGCCGTTCTACAATAGTTTCTGGCAGTACCTGACGCGGACGCTGCCCATCCTGACGGATACGCTGAAGGACGGCCGTTATGGAAACTCGTGGCTGCGGACGCCGGGACGCAATAACTGGGAAAACCCGAGGATGATCGCCTATACGGGGTATAGCAAGAAGCTGGTGCAGCGGTTCCTGGCCTCGACGTTCCTGGATTATAAATTGCCTTTCGACATCGTCTATCATGCACAATTCGGCGCTGACAAATACGACGGGCTGCTGGATGAGTTCACGCCGCAGGTGCAGTCCTTTGATCCGAAGACGCTGGTCGCCACGAACTGGAACAGCCCGGCGACGGCGCCAAGGGCCGACGAGACGGACTATAACAACCTGTCGATCCACTTTTACAACACCCTGAACTGGACGCACGGTTTTGGGGCAAGTCATCATGTCGCCGTAATGCTGGGGTCCAGCTATGACAACTTCGGGACAAGCCAGTTTGCCGGTGCGATGACCGGGTACCTGGATGCAACGCTCACCGCGCTTGACGCGGGTACGATCCGCTATGCGACTTCGGGGAACTCCACCAAGGATGTGTTGGAATCCTATTTCGGACGGCTCAATTACGATTATGACGGCAAGTATCTGCTGGAGGCGACCTTTCGTTATGACGGGTCGTCGCGGTTCGCTTTGGGTCATCGCTGGGGCTTTTTCCCGGCTGTGTCCGCGGGCTGGAGGATCGACCGGGAGAAATTCCTCGGACAGAGCGATCTGTTCCAGCTATTGAAGCTGCGGGCGTCGGTCGGGCAGCTGGGTAACCAGGCAGTGCCGTTGTACAGCTATGAGAATGCGATAGTGCTGGGGCAGAACTACGACTTCGGGGGTGTGCTGCAGTCGGGAGCGGCGGCGACGAGCTATAGCGATCCGAACATCTCCTGGGAGACGACGACTTCCTATAATGTGGGTATCGATGCCGAGCTGCTGAAGAGCCTGACTGTAACGGTGGATGCGTATAGGAAGCGGACGACGGGGATCCTGCGCGCCGTGAACATCCCTTCGCAGATAGGCGGGCTGGCCGGTCCCCAGGAAAACATCGGGACAATGGACAATACGGGTATCGAGCTGTCGGCGCGGTATCAGAACCATATCGGGCAGGTGGGCTATGGGGTATTCGGGAATTTGAGTTTTAACCAAAACAAGGTGGTGGACATCGCCGGGCAGATCCTGTATAATTACAATTCGAGCATTTCTACCATTACGAAGGCCGGCTACCCGATCGATGCATTCTACTTACTGCATGCCACGGGCATCTTTCAGAGTAATGACGAGGTGCAGCATAGCGCGACCCAGAGCGCGGCTACACAGGCGGGTTACCTGAAGTATGAGGACGTGAACAAGGACGGTATCATCAATGGGGACGACCGGAAGATAATCCGCAGTTCGACCGTGATCCCGAGGTATAGTTATGGCTTCGGGCTGGACCTGGACTATAAAGGATTTACGCTAACGGGCGTGTTCCAGGGGGTTGCGGGCATTAAGGTGTATCCCACTGCGAATATGGCGTTTCCTTTCAACAATGGCGCAAATGCGACCAGGGAATGGCTCACCGATGCGTGGACGCCGACGCAAACCAATGCGCGGCTTCCGATCGTCACGGAAAGCACGGGGAATGCGGACAACTTCCAGGCGTCGGATTTTTGGCTGCGGAGCGGCGCATACCTGCGGTTGAAGAATGTGCAGCTGAGCTATGCATTGCCGAAGCGCTGGTTAAGCCTGGCGAAGATCAGCAAGGTATCGGTGTTCGTGAATGCCGAGAATTGGGTCACTTTTTGCAAGTACCGGGACTTCGATCCGGAATCGCTGCTAAACTCCAATACGCTGTACACTTATCCCATGCTGAAGACGATCAGCGGCGGGGTCAACGTCACTTTTTAAACCGTTAAATGAAAATTCAGATGAAAAATACATCGATCATTATAGGGGTTGTTTGTTTAGGACTGCTGGGGGGCGGCTGCGATAAGAGCCTGTTGAATACCTCACCCAAGGATCAGTATGTGGAAAGTAATTATTGGGAATCGCCTGCTGCCGCACAGGCGGGGCTGTCGGCTTGTTATGGGGTGATGACGGGTTCAGGGCTTTGGGGCGGGGATGCTACGCCGCTGTTCGAAGAAGGAGCATCGCCGAATGCCTATGATTATGACAATACCATGGGGTTCAATCTTATTGCCGAAGGGTTGCAGTCGGCGAGCAGCAGCGGGATCATCCCGGGCCGGTGGAAGGCCTGTTATACGGGTATCGGGCGTTGCAATACCTTTCTTGTTAAAGTGGATGAGGTGCCGATGGACGGGGCGACTAAGACGAGGATGAAGGGAGAGGCCTATTTTCTGCGGGCGCTGTATTATTTCACATTGGAGAATTACTATGGCGCGGTGCCATTGATCCTTGCGCCGCCGGACCGGGCGACACAGACGAATGTGAAGCGGACGAACCAGGCGGACGTCGTTGCGAAAGTGCTATCGGATCTGGACAGTGCGGCGGCCGTACTGCCGTTGAAGTATACCGGCGGCGACCTGGGCCGGGCCACGAAGGGGGCTGCGCTGACACTGAAGGCAAAGCTCTTGTTATGGGAGGCGAGCCCGCTATTCTCGGGAGGCAATGATGCAGCCAAATGGCAGACTGCGGCGGATGCTGCACAGTCGGTGATGAACCTGGGCGGGACCGGTTATGGATTGTATTCCGATTATCGCGGTTTGTTCCTCCCGCAGAATGAGAACAACAAGGAAGTGATCTTCGATGTACAGTTCATCTATCCCGACATGGGTAATTCTTTTGACCTGATCGACAAGCAGTATAATACAAATGCGCCGCTGTTGGATATTGCACAGGTGTATACGATGAAGAATGGATTGCCTATTACTGATCCGACGTCGGGGTATGACCCGGCGCATCCTTATGTCAACCGGGATCCGCGCCTCTACCAGACGATCGTGTTCCCGGGGGATACGTTCATGACGGTGCCGGTGACGCCTTCCCGCTTCGCCATCACCGGTTTTGGATTGAAAAAGTACAGCATCTACGACAAGGGAGCTCCGCCGTCGGGGAAAAGCGATCTGAAGGCGGGACAGTCGGAGACGAATTATATCCTGTTGCGATATGCAGACGTGTTGTTGATGTATGCCGAGGCGAAGAATGAGGCTTCGGGTCCGGATGCCTCGGTGTTTTCGGCTTTGAACAGTGTACGGAGCCGGGCCGGTCTGCCAGACGTTTCGACGGCATTGACGCAGGATTCGCTCCGGGCGGTGATCCGTCATGAGCGGCGCGTGGAATTTGCGGGGGAAGGAATGTATTACAATGATATCCGGCGGTGGAAAACGGCCGGGCAGGTGTTGGGTCAGGCCATCTATAAGTATGACGGGAGTAAGATCGAGACGCGGAAATTCGATGCGGCGAGGGATTATTGGTGGCCGATACCGCAGGTGGAGAGGGATCTGAATCCGGCGTTGGAGCAGAATAGCGGATATTGATCGGGAGCGCGTAGCCGTTCGCTTTGGGGGGATGTGGCTATTTTTTTGAGGAGCAGCGTTCGATCAGCGTTGTTTTGAGGATTGTGGTGGCGGGCAGGGAAAACCGGGAGTCGTTGATCTTGTTCAGGAGGAGGTGGATGCAGGTTTCGGCCATTTGTTCTATGGGTTGTCCGATGGTAGTCAGGGAGGGCTCGATGACTTCGGAGCGGGAGTCGTTGCTGAAGCCGACGATGCCTAGTTCGGGACCGACGCGGATGCCCCGCTGTTTTGCTTCGATAATGAGGTGAATGGCGGCGGGATCGTTTACTGCGAATACGGCATCAGGGGGTGTTGGTTTTTCGAGCAGGGTTTGGGCGCATTTTTTTGCGTTGAGGGGGCTTAGGTCGTAGTAGACGATCCAGTTGGGATTGAACTCGAGTTCGTATTTAATTAAAGCGTCACGATAGCCGCGGAAGCGGTCTTTACTGATCTGTAAATTACCGGGTCCGCCGATGTGGCCAATTTTTCGGTAGCCATTTTTTATGAGGTGTTCGACGCCGGCAAATGCGCCCTGGTAATCGTCGGCCAGCACTTTGGGAAAGCCGGGCCGGTTTTTTACGCGATTGAATAGGATGACGGGGACTCCTGCGTCCTGAAAAACATTTAAATGTTCCAATGATTTCGTTTCGCTGCTTAAGGACAAAAGGATGCCATCCACCTGGTAGGCAAATAACCTTTTAAGAACATCCATTTCGTTGCTGTAGTTCTCATTGGAATGACAGATAACGACCTCATAGCCCGCCAGGGAGGCGGCCTTCTGAGCTATAATGATGAATTGAGAGAAAAAATTGGTGATCAGTTCAGGAACGACGATGCCAATGGAATAGCTTTTCCTTCTAACCAGGCTCGATGCAAAATAATTGGGTACATAGTTGAGTTTCTGCGCCATTTTCAATACTGCATTCCTCGTTTCCGGGTTGATCTCCTTGCTGTTCCTCAGTGCCCGCGAGACGGTGGATTTGGAGATCTTCAATTTTCCGGCAATGTCCAGTATGGTTGCATGGTGCTTCGATGATCTTGATGAAGGGGGCACGTTAGAGTCCGGAGAAGAGGATTGAAGCGTGAAATAGTAATTACAATGCTTGCAATGGTATCGCTGTTTCCCTCTTATCTGGCCGGCTTTTGCAATGCCGCTGACCTCCTCACATTTTATGCATTTTATCACTACGGGTAGTTTGGTTTGGAAGTTACGTAAAAAATGGCCAATTCAAATCGGGAACGGTGCCGAAATCGTTCCCGATACATATTATAGGCATGTCAATTTTGCGGATTGAATAACGATTGTAAATTACGGCTCTAACTTCTATTACCTTAACGATTGAATGCTTATGAACAAAAGAAAATCAACACTGCTTGCGGGGTTACGTCTGACCCTGACACTATTAATCGCTTCACTCTCCATGCTGGCTGCTACAGCCCAGACACAGACGATCAAGGGGACTATTATCGATGAGAACAATCAACCGGTTGCCGGTGCTACGGTACGTGTAAAAGGTAACCAGCAGGCGACTATTTCCGGTGAAGACGGAAGCTACACCCTGGCGAATGTAAAGACCGGGGCTTCCATCATTATCAGTCATACCGGCTTTGAGGAACAGGAGGTCCGTACGTTGGGAAAGAATTATGAGAGGGTCCGGTTAAAGAAGCATAACCAGAGCCTGGACGATGTGATCGTAGTAGGGTATGGCTCCCGGAAAAGATCGGAAGTAACGGGCGCTATAACCAAGGTAAAAAGTTCTGAGCTGTTGCAAACGCCCGTAGCCAACCTGGCGCAGGGCCTGCAGGGCAGGGTGGCCGGCTTACAGGTAACGCAGAACAATGCGGCGCCCGGCGGCAGCATCAGCATACGATTGCGGGGTACCAACTCCATCAATGGTTCATCGGAGCCCCTTTATATTATAGATGGCGTACAGGTGCAGAATACCACGGCGCCCGGTGTTTCCGGTCCTGCGACTCTCGGCAATATCAGCGGGGTGGGGGGCAATGCCAACCAGGTCAGTTCTTTATCCTTTCTCAATCCAAATGATATCGAATCGATCGAAGTGCTGAAGGATGCCTCTGCCGCCGCCATTTATGGTTCCCAGGCGGCGAACGGGGTGATCATTATTACCACCAAACGCGGAAAGGCGGGCAACGCGACCGTCAGCTATGACGGCTACTATGGCATACAGCGGATAACGAGGTCCATTCCTGTGCTCAACGCTACACAATTTGCAAAGATCGAGAATGAGATATACGGTGGTACGCCCCGCTATCCCAACACGGACTCTTTTGGTGTAGGCACCGACTGGCAGGATGTCCTTTTTCGCACTGCGCCTATTCAAAGTCACCAGGTCACCTTTTCCGGTGGAACAGACAAGACACAGGTGCTGATGTCGTTGAACTACTTCGGCCAGGAAGGCATCGTGGTCAATTCTAAATTCGACCGGTTTTCGATGCGTTTGAACCTGGACCACGAGGTAAAGAAATGGCTGAGGGTCGGAACGAATACCACATTAACCCGTTCGGTCAACAATAGGGTGCAAACGGGATCTGTCAACAATGATGGCGGAGGCCTGACCCAGTCGCTGATCGGCGCGGCCTTATCTGCGCCGCCTGTACTAAAGGCCTATAATGCCGATGGCAGTGTATATGCCTGGAAGGACCAGCCTTACGGGTCTTACTACTCGGAGCTCAGAAATCCGGCGCTGGGTCTGCAGACTTTGGATGTAACCCGTACCAATACGATACTCAGCAATGTTTACCTCGATCTCACCCTGCTAAAGGGCCTGAAGTACAGGGCTAACCTGAGTGTGAACACCAATAACGGCCTGAATGATTACTATTTCCCCACTTCAGCCTTTTCTGCGGGCGAAATATCACTGGCCGGAGGCCTGGGAGGTTATGGTATGAAGTACAATAGCAATTTTATGAGGCTGATGCACGAAAGCATCCTTACTTATGACAAGACATTCAATGAAGATCACGCTTTGAAGCTGACGGGCGTGTTCAGCACACTGGAGAACAATAATAATTACAATTATATGATCGGTTATGGTTTCATCAATGACGCCACCACCGATGAGGCCCTCCAACTGGCAAAGAACTTTTCCATCAATTCCGGCAGGACCAAAGACAAGCTGATCTCTTACATGGGAAGGATCAACTATAATTTCAAAGGGAAATATTTCCTCGACCTCACTGCCCGTGCAGATGGCAGCAGTAAATTCGGGGTCAATAACAAATATGGTTTCTTTCCCGCAGCCGCTGCCGCGTGGAATGTCAAGAGAGAAGATTTCCTGGCTGATGTGCAAAGTATTTCCAACCTGAAGCTCAGGGCCAGCATAGGGAAAACGGGTAACCAGGCGGCTATCGACCCTTACCAGTCGCTGGCAACTGTTGCAGCGGGAAATGATTATATCTTTAACAATACACTGAACAAAGCGATATTGCCAACGGGGGTTCCCAACCCCGATCTGAAATGGGAGACGTCGGTGCAATCGGACATCGGCGTGGAAGCCGACTTCTTCGATAATCGTCTCAATTTTGTGGCGGACGTATATTTGAAAAGGACGACGGACCTGATCTACAAGAAAAGTCTTCCGCTGTCCTCCGGTTATGAATCGGTGACAGGAAACTTTGCCTCCCTGCAAAACAAGGGTATCGAACTTTCACTCGGTGGAGATATCATCCGCAGCAGGGATCTGAGATGGAATGTAAATGCAAACTTTACGATCAACCGGAACAAGCTCCTGCGGCTTTCCGATGATACTACGAAGGAATCGATCATCAATAATTACAATATCCTGCGTGTAGGCAGCCCATTGGGTCTTTTCAAGACCTATGTATATGACGGGCTGTTCCAGACGGGCGACGCCATCATCCCCGGCCAGCCTGTAACCAAACCCCGTCCCGGGGCTCAGCGGGTGAAGGATGTGGCGGGTACTGCCGACGGCAAGCCCGATGGTATGATCACGGATGCGGACCGGGTCATTACCGGCAATGCGAACCCTACCTTCGTGTACGGGTTCTCTACTAATCTGCAGTACAAAAAATTCGATCTTTCCGCTTTTTTCTCGGGTGTCTATGGCAATAAAATATACAATATCGCACGCTGGTCGCTGGAAAACCCCGTGGGAGGCCGCAATCTGCTGGCTGGTGCAGCAAACCGATGGACGCCTACCAATACAACGGGCGATTTCCAGGTGGCTGCCGGCAGCTCGGGAGGAAGGCTGCCTTTGTCGAATCGTTATCTGGAGGATGGTTCGTTTCTGCGGTGTAAGAATATTTCGTTGGGGTATTCATTTGCGGTAAAAGGCATTTCGAAGATAAGGGCCTATGTAAGCGCCAACAACCTGTTCACGGTTACGAAGTATACGGGTTTCGATCCTGAAGTAGGCAGCTTTGGCAATTCCAATACGCAATTTGGGGTGGATAACATCGTGTATCCCGCTTCCAAATCATATTTATTAGGTGTTCAAGTCACTTTCTAATTTTTGAATCATGAAACAGCTCATTTATATATTTATACTACTGATAGTTGTTACCGGTTGCAAGAAAGCGCTGGATGAGACGGCCTATTCCGCATCCTATACCAAGGACTTTTACTCCAATGCGGCCGAAGCCGAAGCAGCGATAACCGCCGTATACGGCAATCTTTATGGCATGTACAATAGCGGCGCTCCATTCTTTGCGTCCGACTGGTCGGCTGACCAGACGTTCCCGAGGAGCGTGGTGGGCAGGAATACCCTGCCCCAGTACTCGTACGATCCGCAGTATTCGGTACAAAACAGTTTTGGCCGGTCCAATGAATCCCCGATGGAGATATGGAAGAGGGCATACATAGCGATCGAAAGCGCCAACTGGGTAATCGACAAGGTTCCGGCGACACCTATGGACCCTGTAAGAAGGGATGCTATTGTTGGCGAAGCTTTATTTCTCCGGGCCTTTTTTCACTGGACGCTCACCAAAAATTTTGGAAGCATTGTGGTGAAGACGAGTCCAACCAACTCTATAGACAATGCCTTTGAGGGAAAGAAGCCGATCGACGATGTCTATAAGCAGATATTTGATGACCTTACGAAGGCGGAGCAACTATTGCCGGACTATTCGGCTTCCACGACGGTCAAGGGACGTGTTACAAAGCAGGCGGCCCAGCTGCTGCATGCGAAAGCCGCGCTTTATAATGAAAAATGGGCTGATGCCCTGAGCGGCGCAAAGGCCGTCATCAGCTCAAACAAATACACACTAGTGCCTTCTTTTACGGATCTTTTTACGGCTGCCAAAAAGGATCTTGCCCGGCAGGAGGTATTATTTGCCGTGGAGTTGAACAATACGACCAATCCCATCCGGCAGTCACAGATGCACTATTTCTATGCGCCAAACGGATCCTCCGATTACAATAAAGGCGGCGCAGGCGGGATCTATGTCTTTAGCGCTTTTTACAATTCCTTTATTGCGGGGGACAAGCGCAAGGATCTGCTTGCGACCAGCTATACCAACACCGCCGGAGTGTTGGTGCCCCAGGCAAGCATCGATACGAGACTGGCTACCAAGGACCTTGTTCTCATGGGGAAGTATAAGGACCCGAATTCCGTCGGGGCTTATGCCAGCAATAATATATACCTGCTGCGTCTGGCCGACGCCTATCTTATCGCTGCGGAGGCGGAAGCACGTACGAATGGAGCGTCTCCGGATGCCTATTCATACATCAATACGGTAAGGGCACGCGCGGGTATTGCGGGTCTTACGGCGGGTCTTTCCCAGCAGGCCTTTGTCGATTCGGTGCTGCAGGAAAGGTCCTGGGAGTTTTATGGGGAGGGTGATCGCTGGTACGATCTTACCCGTACGGATAAATTCCTGACGGTCATTCCGACAGCGGTAAATGCGGACTATCCTGTAAGGACACCAGCTGCCAGGAATAAATATTTTCCGATTCCGCAGGTGGAGATCAATGCAAATCCTTTGCTTACACAGAACGATGCCTGGAAGTAGCAACCCTGTTTAAACAAGTTTGGTGAATAATTGAACCTTATTATGATAGTGAATGAAGGCGGTAACGCGAGAAGTCTTTTTAGTGAACAAATCGAGGCGGACCTGGTCATTGTGGGCGGAGGCATCGCCGGTGTATGTTGTGCCATAACTGCCGCGAGGGGGGGGCTGAGCGTCGTACTGGCGCAGGACAGGCCCGTCCTGGGTGGGAATGCTTCCAGTGAGATACGGCTGTGGATACTGGGCGCCACATCTCATATGGGAAATAATAACCGATGGGCAAGAGAAGGCGGTGTGATAGATGAGATACTGGTAGAGAACACCTATCGTAACCCGGAGGGCAATCCCGTGATATTCGATTCGATCCTGCTGGAAAAAGTAACAGAGGAGCAGAAGATCCGTCTTTTGCTGAATACAGCGGTGTACGAGGTGATAAAGGATAAGCCGGACAGGATCAGAGCTGTGAAAGGCTATTGCAGCCAGAACCAGACTGCCTACACGCTGGAGGCGCCATTGTTCTGTGATGCTTCCGGGGATGGAGTTGCGGCTTTTCTTTCGGGCGCATCATTCAGGATGGGGGCCGAATCGAAACACGAGTTCGATGAAAAGTTTGCTCCGTCGGCAGCCTATGGCGAACTGCTTGGTCACAGTCTTTATTTCTACTCGAGGGATACCGGCCGGCCAGTGGAATATATCCCGCCGTCATTTGCGCTTATGGATATAGAGGCTATCCCGCGTTATAAAACATTCAGTCTGCATGACCAGGGTTGTAAGTTCTGGTGGATCGAATATGGGGGGAGGCTTGATACGGTGAAGGATACCGAGAAGATAAAATGGGAGCTGTGGCGGATCGTGTATGGCGTATGGAACTATATAAAGAACTCCGGGAATTTTCCCGAAGCCGCCAACTATACACTCGAATGGGTAGGCAGCATTCCCGGCAAGCGCGAAAGCAGGAGGTTTATCGGGGATTACATACTGAACCAGCAGGATATCGTAGAGCAGCGTCATCATGACGATGCCGTCTCCTTCGGAGGATGGTCTATTGATCTTCATCCCGCGGATGGAGTGTTTAGCGAGCTGCCGGGCTGTAACCAATGGCACAGCAAGGGCGTATATACCATCCCTTATCGTTGTCTTTACAGTAAGAATATCGAAAATCTTTTCCTGACCGGCCGGATCATCAGCGCCTCGCATGTGGCCTTCGCATCGAGCAGGGTAATGGCGACGTCCGCCAATAATGCACAGGCGGTAGCGATAGCTGCCGTGCTTGCAAAGGAGCAACAGCTGTCGCCGCGGGGAGTGCTGGGCAGGATAGGCGAGCTGCAGCAAAGGCTGCTTAAAGCCGGTCAATTCATACCCGGTGTCAGGAATGAGGATCGGGGTGACCTCGTTAAAGAGGCAACGCTTAGCGGCTCCAGCGAGTATAAGCTTTTGAGCCTGCCGGAAAGCGGCGAATTATATCTGTTGGAAACGGGGATTGCCCAGCTGTTGCCGGTGTCACCGGGCCATTTACCGGAGATCGGTCTTCACCTGCACGCCGGGGAGGAAACATCGGTTGTTGTGCACCTGGCTGTTTGCAGCCGTAAGGGAAGCTATACGCCCGATCTCATCCTGGAAGAACGCATCCTATCGCTGGAACGCGGGCGCAATTGCATCTCGCTTAAATGGGCCACAACATTTACCGAAAGTCAATACGCCTTTATTATAATCAGGAAGAATGCTGTTGTTTCGGCCTATCTTTCCGACCTGAGGATTACCGGTGTGCTATCGCTGTTCCAGGCGGAAAACAAGGCGGTTTCCAATACCGGCGTGCAAACACCTCCTGAAGATATAGGCGTGGATTCTTTCGAGTTCTGGACGCCTATGCGACGGCCCGCGGGTCAGAATTTTTCGATGAGTTTTTCAAAACCTCTCCATACCTATGCGGCGGAAAATGTGAACAACGGCTATGCGCGTCCATATTTTTCTCCCAATGCATGGGCTGCCTCGATGTCGGATGTCTCACCCCGTCTTTTTATAAAGTGGAAGAAGGAAGTTACGATAAGGACGATCCAGCTGATACTGGATACGGATACCGATCACCCGATGGAATCGGTCTTACTGTATCATCCTGATAAAGTCATGCCTTTTTGTATCAGGAGTTATTATATTTATGATGGCCGTGGGAACCTGGTTAAGGAAGTCAGCGGTAATTATCAAACGAGGAATATTATTGAGCTGGAAGAGCCGCTTGTTACCAATGAGCTTGTAATCGAATGCAGACATCCGGCATTAAATATTCCTGCCGCCGTTTTTGAGATCAGATGTTATTGAAAAATTATGGGTAAACTGGATTTTGCGGTAATGAGCATATTTGCCATTCTCATGGTTATCATCGGGTTGGTGTTTACTGTACAAAGCAGTAAAAGTTCCAAGTCGTTTTTCGAAGCGGGTGGTCAAACGCCCTGGTGGATCAACGGTCTTTCCCTGTTCATCTCTTATTTTTCCGCCGCCACTTTTGTGGTCTGGGGTTCTATTGCCTATCGTTACGGGCTGGTGGCAAATGCCATACAATTCACCATGTGCCTGAGCGGTTTTGTTACGGCCCTGTTTATTGCAGGGCGGTGGAAGAAAACGGGGGCTGCAACGGCAGCTGAATATCTTGGCAGGCGGTTTGGCAAAGCGGCAAAGCAGTATTACAGCTATATGGTGCTCCTGTACAGCCTGGTCAGCACGGCCGCCATCTTATATGCTGTGGGCAAGATCGTCTATGTGGCTACGCCATTCTCACTGGAGGCGTGTATTACGGTCATCGGGATCACCATCATCATCTATACTACCGGCGGCGGTCTTTGGGGGGTGCTTGCTACCGATGTCGTACAATTTGTTATTCTCTCGGCGGCGGTGATCATCATCATACCGCTGTCTCTTTCGAATGTGGGCGGTATGACTAATTTTTTGCAACGGGCGCCTGCCCATTTCTTTGATCTGGTAAATAAAGAGTATAGTATCGGGTTTATGGTCTCCTTTTTTGTTTACCAGGTGGTATATATTGCCGGTAACTGGAGCTATGTACAGCGGTATACTTCGGTATCGACTACGCGTAATGCAAAGAAGGTAGCGTATTTATTTACTTTTCTTTATCTCGTGGCGCCAATCATCTGGATGCTGCCGCCGATGATCTACCGGATCATCAACCCCGCATTGAAGGGGATTGAGGCCGAGGGCGCCTATATGATGCTTTGCCAGAGGGTGCTGCCGGCCGGGCTGATCGGCCTGGTGCTTTCCGGTATGGTAGCCGCCACCGCGAGCAAAGCCAATACGACCATCAATACTGCGGCTATCATTTTCGCCCAGGATATTTACAGGGACGTCTTTTTTAAGCGCAGCACGGAAAAAAGGACGATACTGGTGGCAAGGTTGTTTACTATTTTGTTTGGCGCAGGGACGATATTCCTTGCGATACTGGTTCCGGCAGCGGGCGGCATCGTGGAAGTTGTCCTGAGTACGGCGGCCATTGCCGGAGGCAGTCTTTTCGGGCCTGTCATTTACTCCCTGTTCAGCCGGCGACAAACTTCCGGCTCGCTGATCACCATTTCTATTGTCTCGCTGGTGGTGAGCCTGTTCTTTAAAGTATTTGGGCCGTCGCTGCTGGGGATCACGCTGTCCCGTACAGCCGAAACGGTGCTGGGTGTAGGTTTCCCGCTACTGTTGTTGTTGTTGTCCGAAGGTTATGGATGGATCGTACGCAGGGACGTGCCTTACCTGGAGAATGTGCCGGACGATACGACTGCGGTCGGCTCAGGGGAAGCGGCAAAGCAAAATATTTTCGGGATAAAGGTAATTGCCTGGAGCACGGCGTTTGTAGGATTGGGAATTGCCGTGCTGGGCTCTATTGCCGAAAATGGCGGTGTGGCGCTGCTGGTCGGGATCGTGATTATACTTATTACTGCCGGTGTGCTCATCAGGCAATATGTGAAGGCGGGCAAGCGGGTGGTGTCCAATAAAAGTCTGTACAGGATGATCGGGCTGGTTTTGTGCTTTCATGGCATTTGTGAAAAAGGGGCAGCACAAGAGTCGGGAGAACGCACCTGTTACAGAGGCGATCAGCAGATTTCATTCAGCTGGCGTTATGGCTACAGCGAGTTCCCCTTTCCGGAGGCGTCTGTTGCCGCCCGTGAGGATGCGAGGCGTGGGAAGTTTGGCTGGTATGATGGGACATTATGGTCGCAGGCATATCAGTGCTGGGACAGTTCGGTCATACAGGGCGTGCCGCTGCTCTTCAGGGGAGGATCGCCCTATGCCCGTGAAATAGAATGTACGAGTGAGATAGTGCCTTACAAAGCGGCCGGAACGCCTGTGTCCTTCCTGGTACCTTTTATGTATACCATCGGATCGGAGGAGGATATTGCCTTTTCGCTGCGTATAAAAGGTGCGACGGAAGAAACGATCGTTTGCAAGCTGCGCCCGCAGCCGGTGGTCTCTTTTACCGGCGGCTTGTGCAAGGTGGATTTTATTACGATGAAGGTGGGGTGTGCTGCCGGTGTAAAACCGATCGTTACGGTATCGGGCATGATGCGGATCCGGGTATATCCGCAACTGGCGGCCTACGGCGACAGGGAAAGATTTGTTTTTAGTTCTGTTACGCATCATATGGATGTCGAATCGTCGCTGGTGGTAGGCTCGTTATATAAGAATTTGTCGGGTGTCGATCCCTGGCTGCTGGCTGCGAAGCGAAGCCTTTCTCCCGACACGATAGCGGCAGCGCTGCAGCTGCATGACCAGCGGCTTCGGGAGTGGAGGCAGTCTACTGCAGATCTGTCGAAAGGGCTTATGCAGAAAGGCAGGGTGGAGGTATTTTGCCAGGGAGCCACCGAAAAACGGGATCGGGGAGAGCTGCGGGTAACGGCTTATTCGGGGAATCCTGTAAAGGACTTTCAGTATGGACCGCCTTCTGCGCAGATGAAGGAGATGGCAAAGGCTGTAACGGGGGCCCTGGGAAGGCGGTTTTCGCTGTTTCGTTACCAGCACCATAACCTGCCGTGGAAAATGGATAATCCCTCTGAGCTGGATTCAGCCGAATGTATTTATTTACGAAACTGGCTGGAGATTGCCGGCGCTTCTGCTGATACGGTGATGCTCGACCTGCAGCTGTCTCCAATCGTAAAACTGTACAGGCAATACACCCAGGCGGGTCGTCTGCCCTTGCCGGCTACCGGCATCCCCGGCGCGGAATGGGATAAGATACGTCAGGGCTATCTTACGACGATCCGGTTTGCGAGGCGGATCTGTCCATCCCTGAAGATCATCCAGATGCCTTATGAACTGGATAATATGTCGGGTACGGCGGCACATGCTGACGCACATTACCAATTCTTCAAATGCCTGTATGAGGCGGTGGCGCAATTCAATGAACGATTGCCGGCGGCGGATCAACTGAAGGTTGCCGGGTTGGGCAGCAATAATCCCGGAAGCCGGTGGGGTTTTATTGATGGGTTTTTGCTCCGGTACAGCAGGGACAGCTCAGCGAAAAAGAGGCTTGATTATATCACGTGGCATGGCTATCTTTTTCCCGGCGGCTATCCTGCCATGGTGGAAGGGGTGGGTGATAGTTTGCGGCGACTGCTGAAATTGCACCGGCTGGATGTCGGTCTGCCGGTGATCGTGGACGAGATGGGGCTCGCGGAACCTTCTACCATCGAGGATCTGAGTGATCTGCAGGGAGCGATGAAGAAGGAAGCGGCGATGGCCTCCTTTACGGATGTGCTCCAGGAATATTATGAAAAAGAGCCCGGAAACTGGCTTCCGATCAGCGGCGCGGGGTGGCATTTTGCGCTGCTTACGTATGGAAAGCAAAACATCCTGTCTGCCTATGCGAAAGGGATGCTGCTGCGCAGCAAGCTGGGTGATTGGAAAATCCCGGTAAAGGCAATGCCTGTGGACGCGCAGGGATATGGTCTGCATGCGGTAGCTACTAAAGAAGATGCGCGGATCAGCATCCTGCTTTCCTGTGCGTCCCCCTCTATATTTTACAGTGAGGCAGCGCCGCTGCGTTATCCCGAAATTGAAGTGTTGGTAAAAGACCTTCCTGCCGGTTTCAGGAATGCAAGGCTGAAGGTTACGCAATGGTATAGCGGATACTCCGAAGAGGGTGCTGTTGAGAGAGTTTTATCGCAGGATAAATACCAGACATTACCGCTGACAAGGGGGGCTGACCGGTATGAAAAGGATTTCTCTCCGGAGGAAGCCAGGCTATTGAATAGGATCCCTTGCCGGTCGGATATCGTTACGGCCGGCAGCACGTCGCTGAGCTTGTCCGTAGGGATGGAGGCGTATGGAATGCGTCTGATCCAGATCGAACCCGATAATACGAAATGATATGTTGTGTTTAAACAAAAAGGTTACGTTGATAGGGCTTTGTTTATTGCTGTTTTTTTCAATGAGCGGCTGGTGTCAGGCTGTTATTGAAAACGGGTATTATTCGGTTCAGCCGGCTGCGGATTTTCAGGCGGCACCGGCGTTTACGGTGATACATAAAGCCGGTGGTTTGAAGCGAACCATCCTTCCCAGGCTTCGATTGGTGTATACGGCTGAGCGTGCAGAGATCGTTGGCGCGTCGATGGATGGGCAGCCGGGCGTGGTGGCGTGGAAAACGGGCGGCGGACAAACGCAGGATATCAACGCTCTTGGCAGCATCGATCTGATGGCCCGGTCTTATGAGGTAAAGGATAACCGGCTCATATTTTTCTTTGCCGGCGGCGGAGCGGCCAAGGTATCCCTGGTCGTAAAGTTTGTACCTGGCCAGCCGGCGCCGGTATTTGAGATGGGCTTCGAGGCGTACAGGCCGGGGAATTACTCGCTGGGCTTTGCCGGTATGCCGCAGGTAGACTCATCGGCGCTCGATTTTGTGTACCAGCCATTGACCTGGAGCTGGAAAAGGTTTCCAAGCCGCTTCGCGCTGACGGAAGAGGCGTATGCCAATACGGCGGCGGTATTTACTAACCATCATGGATACAGCGAAGGTCTGGCCGTGTCGTTATCCGATATTCCCTATCGCTATGCGCTGGCTGCGCAATGGAACAACGCGGGTAAAGCCAGCAATAAGTTCTGGTCTGTTTTTCCTGCCGACGGGCCAAAGGCCAACAGTCTTTTCGGGCTGGCTATCCGTAATCCGGCAGGGAAGGCTCAGCCTTCTGTCTTTGCGCCTTTGCCCGGTACTGCAGGTTCCTACCTGAAGAAAGGTGATAAGTTTCATATATCCCTGGTATACCTGCTGTGTCCGGGGGACTGGCAAAAAGGAACTTCCTGGCTTTTGGGGTCTATTTTTCATTACCGGTCTGAAAGAGAAAATGTAAACGTCTCGCTGAATACTACTCTTGACAATATGCTGGACTTTGCCATGAACGATGTCTACAGCGGGTGGAATGAAACGCTGAAGGCTTCCAACTACCAGTTCGATGCACCGGGCACGGTAAAAAATGTTTCGGCGCTGCACCCGCTTAGCCTGGCCCTTCTTACCGGTAATGAAGATATTTTACGCCGTCGGGCGATGCCGATGATAGAATATGTAATGAGCCGCGAGAAGTTTTTGTATTCCACCAGTGATACTCCGGGCCAGACGCAATCCCCTTCGCATTTACTAAAGGGTCCCTGTGCGGACATAGGGGAGCTGGTGGGTCTGGATGAGCTAACGGGAGGTGGTACCCCAGCCTTTGCGGTGGAGGCCGACCGGCTATTCGGAAAGAAAAGGCAATTGAACATGAATACCGAGACGGGCGGCGGCAGCTGGCAGGACTACCTGGCGAGGTACAGGCTCCATCACAGGACGGCGGATCTTCAAAAGGCTGTCGAGGGGGCCAAGGCTTATCTGCAGCAGGTATATTATCATTATTCGCGGTCTTTTTTTGACTCGCCGGGTCTAAAGGATAAAGGAGCCGGGTTTACTACAGACTATGGCTATCGGATCTATGATCTCTTTGAATTATTTTTGGAAACGAAGGACCGGGTTTTTTTAGAAGCTGCTGCGACGGGAGCGAGGCAGCTTTTGCTGTGGACAAGGAGCAACCCTGCGCCGCCGGCGGGAAACATTGTTGTCAATAAAGGAGGCGAGGTCAGGGGTATATTTCCGGGCCGCCGGGTAAGCGCATTGGAAGGCTCTCCTTTTGTGCCGGGGGATGAGACTTCCCGGGTGCCGGAAGTAAAAATCCCTGCCTGGCAAACATCTCTGAACGGACTCGTGCCTGAAGCGCCGAATACCTATGCTTTTGGTCCGGTGATGCTGGCGCATCATGCAGCATGGCTGCTTCGGCTGGCGCATTATACGGGTGACACTTTATTCAGGGATGCGGCGTACAATGCCATCGTCGGGCGGTATGCCAACTTTCCCGGCTATTACGTCACTTCCCTGCATACCGATGTGTACCAGCGGGCCGATTATCCGCGGCATCCTTTCCAGGATGTGAAGTACAATGCTATTTTTTATAATCATGTGTGGCCGCAGCTTGCTTTGCTTGTGGATTTTTTGGTTTCGGATTTCTTTTTCAGGTCCGACGGAAAAATAGATTTTCCGGGGACTTATGCGCCCGGTTATGCATTTCTGAGCAGCCAGGTATATGGCGCCAGGAGAGGAACGGTAATGGGCAACGGCAATGTGCAGCTATGGATGCCGTCGCGTGCGCTGGCATTGGATGGTGTCGCGTTTAACTATTTGATGGGGCATAATGAGCGGGATGTGTTTATCGCTTTTGCTAATACATCGAATAAAACGGTTACGGAGCATATCAGGCTGAACAGAGATGTTATTGCGTGGGAGAAGGATAAGCGTTATGCAATAGTGCTATACGATCGGGATGGCAAGGGGGTGAATGGGGAGATGGTAAATGGGGTTTTATCGGTAGAGCTGGAGGCGGGGGGGCTTAGCTGTGTTCAGGTCAGGGGGATCTTTGGGAGTGGATTGCCGGCAGCTGTTGCGCCGGGGAGAGCGGGTGATGGAAGTGGATCGGGGAGAGAGGATGATGGAAGTGGGTCGGGGAGAGGGGATGGTGGGAATAAATTTATCCGGTATGCGTCCGGGGAAGACAGCCTGGCGACTGTCACGGCCATGATCATCCAGCCTAATGCCACTATGGCCGTGTTCTACGCTTATTGCAACAAAACGGAGAAAGACTGGAAGGAATGTAGTCTGCGGTATCGTCTTAATAACAGGGGGGAGTGGAGAACTGTCAGGGATCTGGCTTATCCGTTCGAGTTTGATATTACGCTTCCGGGAGCGGAAGATGTTGTTTCCTTTGAGATAACCGCTGTCAGGAATGACGGAAGCACGATCAGTTTCCCGTTGAAAACGATGAACCAAAACGGAGCGTTGTCGATATTGGGTTTGGGCGATTCGATCACTGAAGGTGGGCCTGGGTTCTTTTCGTATCTGTTCCCGTTGGATTCGTTGTTAAAGGCGGCGGGATGGCGGGCGAGCTTTGTCGGGCCGCGTCGCTCGGTGCAGGACGGCGACACCTTATACCATGCGGGATTCAGCGGGAGAACGGCTGAATTCCTGGCCGCTCATATCGATAGCATTTATACAGCATTTCCGGCTGATATTGTTTTATTGCATGCAGGTCATAATCATTTTGTTGAGGAATCTCCTGTGGGGAGTATTATACAGGCGCAACGCAACATTATACGATCCATAAAAAAGATAAACCCGCGTGCTTTGATATTGGTAGCGGGGGTTATTACCAGTGGCAAGCTGCCAAAGTATGAATATATCCCGGAGTTGAATGGGGCGATAAGGCGGATGGTGGATTCTTTGAAGGATCCGACGGTTGTATTTGTAGATCAAAGTCTGGAGTGGGATTGGACGCGCTATACTATCAATGATAAGGTGCATCCGAATCGGGCAGGCGCCGGTGTGATTGCTACGCATTGGTTTGGGGCGATGGCGGGTCTGGTGAGTAAGAGGGGTGAAGGCTTGCCGGGTAAGAGAGTTGAAGGTTTGCCGGGCGGGGGGCCTGATTCACTGTTGCCTGCCAAAGAGCTTTCGGCAAGGGGCGGGTTGCCTAATTTCTTTGCCAAAGTAAAGAGTGGAAAGCCTGTCAGGGTTGCTTTCCTGGGTGGGAGTATCACAAGGGCAGGCAATGGCTATCGTGACCAGGTGATGAATTGGCTCCGCGATAAGTATCCCGCGGCTCAGTTTGAAGAGATCATGGCGGCGGTAAGCGGTACCGCTTCGGATTTTGGCGCGTGCAGGGTGAAGCAGCATGTGATCGGGCACAAACCGGACCTCGTGTTTGTCGAGTTTGCCGTCAACGACAACCGGATGCCCATGCAGCTTGTACGGGAGACTATGGAAGGGATCGTGCGCCAGATCTGGACCGCCAATGCTACTACCGATATATGTTTCCTCTATACTTTCGCCGCCGAGAACCTTCCCCTTCTTCAAAAAGGGTTGTTCCCTCCATCCGTATCGGCCATGGAAGCGGTTGCATCACATTACAATATTCCCAGTATTCATATGGGATTGGCGGTTATAGATGAAATTAACAAAGGGAAGCTGGTGATGTCGGGCAAAAAAGAAGAGCATTCGGCCGTACCTTTATTTTCATTGGATGGCGTGCACCCCTTGCCCGAAACGGGCCATAAAATATATACCCGGGTGCTGGCCAGCAGCCTGGTATCGATGAACGGAAAAGCGGTCGCGGCGGCACATGCTTTGCCGCCGGCGCTCGAAAAACAAAATTGGAGCGGGGCGGGGATGATCAGCCTGCCGGGGAATGCGCGCTTCAGCGGCAACTGGCGGGTCGTCGATTCGGTGACAAAAGGCAAGGAATATTACCCCTTGTTACCTACGGTATATTCCACGGCCTCTGCTGATGGAGCTCTCAAGGTGAGGTTTAGGGGCACGCGCTTCGGCCTGGCTGATATCATGGGTCCGGGGACAGCTGCGGTCGAGGTAACGATCGATAAACAGGCGCCGAGGATCATTAGTCGATTTGATGCGTTTTGTACTTATTATCGCCTGAACTATTTTATCCTATCCGATCTGCCGGCGGGTAAACATACGGCTACGATCAGGTTATCGAAGACGCCGATCGATAAGGCGGCGATCCTGCAAACCCGTCATACGGTGGTGAAGGATTGGGGGCCTTACCAGGGGAAGGCCATGTATATCGGGGCCGTTCTATACTAATGAAATCAATTGTATGAAGAAGATCGTTAAGCTATTGTTGTTGGGTTTGCTGGTATGGGGTATGCCGGGCGCCGTCCATGCGCAGCAAACCTACGCGGCCGATTGGGCCGCTCTTGATGCCCGTCCTGTTCCTCAATGGTTCAGGGACGCAAAACTGGGAATCTTTATTCACTGGGGTGTCTATTCTGTTCCGGCATGGGCCCCGGTGGGTAAGGAATATGCAGTTTATTCGAAATACTCGGAATGGTATTGGAACAGGCTGGTGACGGATTCATCCAAAGTGGGTGATGCATTCCGGGCTTATCACAACAAAACCTATGGTCCTCATTTTGCTTACCAGGATTTTGCGCCTATGTTTAAAGCGGAGCTGTTCAACCCGGAGCAGTGGGCGGAAATATTCAAAAAGGCAGGCGCACAGTATGTGGTCCTTACGTCGAAGCATCATGACGGGTTTGCGTTGTGGCCCAGCGCGCAGTCCTGGAACTGGAATGCAGTGGATGTCGGGCCGCATCGTGACCTGGCAGGCGACTTGTCGGATGCGGTAAAGAGCAAAGGTCTGCATATGGGGTTTTATTACTCCCTCTACGAATGGTTTAACCCGCTATATAAATCCGATTTTAATAAATATGTGTCGGATCACATGATGCCTCAGCTAAAAGACCTGGTACTGCGGTATAAACCGGATATCATCTGGCCTGACGGCGAATGGGAACATTCCAGTGACGAATGGAAAAGCAAGGAATTCCTGGCATGGCTGTATAACGAGAGCCCGGTCAGAAATACGGTGGCGGTAAATGATCGTTGGGGTAAGGAAACGAGGAGCAGGCATGGAGGGTATTATACTACCGAGTATGATATTGTTGATGATAAGGATGCCAGCAATAAAAAGTTTGACCATCCCTGGGAGGAGTGCCGGGGTATCGGCGGCTCTTTTGGCTATAACAGAAACGAAAGCCTTGGCGATTATGAAACGTCCGATGCCGTGATACATATGCTGATCCAGAAAGTGGCCCGTGGCGGCAATCTGCTGCTGGATATCGGGCCGGCCGCAGATGGCACGATCCCGGTGATCATGCAACAGCGTTTGGCGGATCTGGGCGCCTGGCTGGGTACGAACGGGGAAGCTATTTATGGAACTACTGCCGGGCCACAGGGAATGGGAGCGGTGGCGGGGACGGCGACGAAAGGTGCGGTGGCGGGGACGGCAGGGACGGCGACGAAAGGTGCGATGGTGAGGAAGGACGTTTTTTTTACCCAAAAGAACAAGGATCTTTATTTGATCCTTACTTCGGCGCAGGCAGGTGCGGTGTCGGTGAACCTGCCGCATGTGCCGACGGCGGTTGTGCTGCTGGGTTCCGATAAAAAGATCGGCTATAGGTTCAGCAAGGGAAAATGTGTCGTTGATGCCAACGTCCTTTATCCTAATCTTCCTTCCGGGGGATATGCCTGGGTAGTAAAATTGGAGAATGCGTTGTGATTTGCTTTCCCGTTAATTAGTCCATGTATTATCTTTTTCATTTGCATCCATAAAGATCCCGCCATCGAGTGTAAAGGATCTTACCGTTTTGCCGGTTTTTATTTTTACTGATGTTTCCTTTTGATCCTGCTCCCAGACTTTTGGAGTTTGATGAAAACGTTCGGTTGTACCGTCGTCGTAGGCAGCGACTACATCAAACGGAACGGCAAATCCACCAATATTTTTAATGGATAAGGTATACTTTTTAGCGGCCTTGTCCACTTTAGCCAGGTCAAGGTCTATATAGCCGGGTGTGTAGAACCAGTTATAGAAGAACCAGGTCAGATCTTTGCCTGCACCTTTGCTCATTGAATAAAAGTAATCCCAGGGAATAGGATGTTTGCCGTTCCAGTTGTTCATGTAATTATGCAAGGCTTTCCTGAATAATTTATCGCCGAGCAGATCCTTTACGGCAAGATAGCTCAATGACGGCTTTCCATAGGAGTTGTTGCCGGCGCCGAAGGTGACGTCGGGGCTTGGGGTAATGATGGGGTTTTCTTTGTCGTGCGGGCCATGGATCCACCGGGTAACCCGGAATGATTTGTAAAAGTCATCGGCTACTTTCTGGCCTTTTTCAGCAATGCCGATCAGGTATTCAAATGTGGTGGCCCAGCCCTCGTCCATAAAGGCGTAACGGCTTTCGTTAGTACCCATGTAAAAAGGGAAGTAGGTATGCGCCTGTTCGTGGTCCTGCACCAATTCGGCAAAAACCAGGTCAGGGACATGGCTGTCGTTGATCATCATGGGATATTCCATATCGGCAAATCCCTGGAATGCGTTGGATTTCGGATAGGGATAGGGGATTCCCGGCCAGTTATTTGAAAACCAGGCTAACGAATTTCGGCCAAACTGTACCGAATGATGAAAATCCTGCGCTGAGTCGGCGAATGCGGCCTGCATGCTGGTACGTCGCCCGGTCTTGTTATCAACGACAACACTCGCGGCATCCCAGTCGTAATGGTCGCTTATGCCTATTGCCACATCACTGACATTGGCGGCTGTCCATTTCCAGGTGTTGGCGGTATTTTGTGTAGTGATCTTTTTGTCAGCCAGGTCCTGCCGGGTAGCGACGTTTATCGTGGAATCGCTTGTCATCGATCGTTTCAGACGATCGGCGAACTCAGGCTGAAGCACGTCAGATGGGTTTTGCAAGGTACCGGTTGCCCACACAATGAAATTTTCAGGAACAGTTACGTCCAGATCATAGTCATTAAAATCGTTGTAAAATTCCAAAGAACCCAAATGGGGTTGTGTGTCCCAGCCCCTGTAATCATCGTATACCGAGATCCGCGGATAGAAATAAGCGATATAAAAACTGGTTGAATCGATTACGCCGTCGCGCCCGCGTCTTTTTGATAGGTTGTAATGCCAGGCAATGTTGAGCTTTATCGAATCATGAGGCAGTAACGGCGTGGCCAGATCTACCATTTGATTGGTCGTGATGGCTTCATCGTTATTCCATGCGGCTTTGGCGCCATTTATCAGGAACTCATCCACTTTGATGCCGGCCGACGTATCAGCTGGTCCGCCGCGGCTTCCACCCCGGTGGACGTTGACGATCAGTTTCATGTTGAGGCTTTTCAGGGTATCGGGGCTATTGTTGGACCAGGAGATCTGTTCAATGCCGGTAATGGTGTTGTTTGGCGGCATCACTGTCAGGGAGATATGATAATGCCCATGATTTTGCCAATAATTCTTTCCGGGCTTGCCAGTGAGTGAGCGTGTGCCATTCTCGTAGGCTTTTTGTATCTCGGGAGGCATGGTGAGTGTCTGGGCGTTGGCCTGCACAAAACCAAGGAATAGAAAAGCAGAAAAGGCGAATGGTTTTAACATGCGGAAATTTACGATGGGGGGATCGGTTTTCAAACAAAAATTTTGCGGTTCCGATTTTTCGTTTCAACTTTATATGTCTGAACATTTCAACAAACTAAAATTGATTGACCATAAAAGTAAACTGCCGCTTCATGTCCAGGTCGAAGAGCATCTTCGCAAATTGATCTGTATGGAAAAATACCTGGATGGCGCCTTTCTCCCCAAGGAAGTGGAACTGGCCAACCGGCTTGGGGTCTCGCGTAATACTATTCGCCAGGCGACCAACAAACTGGAGAATGAAGGACTGATCATCCGGAAAAAGGGCGTCGGTACCCGTGTGGCTGAGAAGAAAGGTCTGATGACCGGCCTCGACCATTGGTACAGCTTCACCCAGGAGATGCATGAGAAAGGCATTGTGGTTACCAATTTACAACTCCTTATTGAATGGGTGCCGGCGAGTGAGACGATCCGGGATTTCTTTCATGTCGAAGCAGACCGGAAGATCCTGAAACTATCGAAGTTGAAAGGCGAGGAGTCAGGCGAGCCGATGGTTTATTTCGAAAGCTGGTTCCATCCAAGGATCGGCGTAACGGAAAAAGCGAATTTCGACCGGCCTCTTTATTCGATGCTGGAAGAACAATATGGGGTTGTGGTTCACCGCAGCAGCGAGAACATCAGTGCACGGGCTGCCGGAACCCTGAACCGCAAGTTAAAAGTGGACGGGACTTTTCCGGTCCTGTTCCGGGAGCGTTTTGTTTACGACATAGGGGACCGACCGGTCGAGTACAATGTAGGTTACTACCGGAGCGATAAGTTTACCTACAGCATCGATATCAAGAAAGGGAGTTTTTAGCTCTTTATTTTTTTGTTCACTTATGCTATGTTTAAACATATGTACATATTATCATTTTATGCATACCTAACCGGGTTGCTGCCAATTTGTTCCTGACCGAAAACTGTATGCTACCTGCTGACAAACACCGACCGGTTAACATCATTAAGCCTTTGTAAAGTAAACTGACTCATTTTTTAATCATCACAATTGTTTGCATTATGGGAAATGCTAGACTGCATTCATCAAACATGGGCAGGAGGGCCCTGGGAGTCCTTCTCCTTTTCCTCCTCAGTATCGGGTTCGCAAATGCGCAGTCCCGTACCCGTACCGGCCACGTCACCGACGAAAATGGCAAGCCGCTTGGCGGAGTATCTGTTACGGTTAAAGGCCAGAAAAATGGTACCAGCACCGACGACAAGGGTAACTACCAGATATCGGTGGAGGGCAATTCAAAGCTTGTTTTCAGCTTCGTAGGATATGTCACGCAGGAACTGGGCGCTGATCGTGCGGGAATGGTCGCCCTAACACCTTCCCGCGCCAATATCGACTCTGTTGTCGTAGTCGGTTATGGTACGGCACGTAAGGTCGATGTCACCGGCGCCGTCACCTCTGTCAAAGCCAGCGAGATCCTCGCCCAGCCGATAACCAATGCCCTTGAAGGGTTGCAGGGACGTGTAGCAGGGGTGGACATCGCGCTCAACTCCGGCGCACCGGGCGGCCTGCCGTCTGTCATCATTCGTGGTATAGGGTCGATAAATTCGTCGACGGATCCTTTGTATGTAGTAGACGGAGTGGCTATGACCAATATCCAATACCTCAATCCTTATGATATCCAGAACGTCGAAGTGCTAAAGGATGCCTCTTCGACCTCTATTTACGGAGCGAGAGGTTCGAACGGTGTGATCCTCATCACGACCAAACGCGGAGCCAGCCAGCGCGGGACGATAGTCAGCTATGACATGTCCATCAGCGATGGGAATCTCGAGCACGAGATGAAGGTACTTAACTCCAAACAATGGCTGGGCGTGCTTGCAGGCGGGATGGCAAACAATTCCATCTGGGGCGCAGCACCACGGTCGCTGGATCTGTCGGATACGCGGCTTTTCAATGCTGACGGCTCGCCCAAATACAACACGGACTGGCAAAAGGCTACTACCCGTACGGCTATCAGCAACAACCACGAACTCTCCATCCAGAGCCGTGGCGAGAGCTCCTCGACAGGCGTCTTCCTCAACTACTCCTATAACCAGGGGATCATGCTCAACTCGGATATCCGCCGCTATAACGTGCGCTTTACCCACGACGCCAAACTGGCGGACTTTGTTGATTTTGGTTCCAATGTCCTGGTCAACTATTCGAAGGAAAACGAGGTCGACCCGGGTACGGGTGGCAACTCACCGACGCGTACTATGATCGAGATGCCGTCGATCTTTCCAGTTAAATTCCCGGATGGTTCCTGGGCCAATAACCAGGTGTCTCCGACCTTCTCCTTTCTCGACGCGGCCGAGAACCCGCAAAAGGTGCTGTTGCAGCAGACCAACCTGAATACCCGGACGCAAATATTCGGGAATGTGTTCTTTAATTTTCATATCCTGCCCGGTCTCGACTTCAAGACCCAGTTTGGTGTAGACCTTCAGAACAACCAGAATGAATACTATTCACCGTCCACGCTGCTGAATATCTCGGCCAATCAAAAAGGGGTAGCTTCTCTTTACAGTGACCAGTACAGCTACTGGCAACAGGAGAATTATCTTACCTACAAGAAGTCCTTTGGCGCTCATCATATCAATGCGCTGCTGGGCGCCAGCTGGCAGGAACGGATCGACAAAGGGGATACCTCCCGCACACAGTATTTTGCTGATGACTACTATCGCCAATACAACCTGGGCGCCGGTGGCCAGCCGGGTGCTCCTGTCAGCGGATATGACCGGTGGGGGATCAACTCCTACTTCGCAAGGGTGGGTTATAATTATGCCGACAAATACCTGCTGACCCTTACGGAACGTATCGACGGATCTTCTCGTTTTGGGGCAGACAATAAGTACGGGTCCTTCCCTTCTATCGGCGCCGGATGGGTGCTGACCAAGGAGAATTTTATGGATGGGATCCGCGCGATCAACTACCTGAAGGTCCGCGCTTCTTACGGCCAGACGGGTAATACCGAGATCGGGAGCTACAATTCCCTGTCCACTGTCAGCAGCGGGACAACGCTGATCGACGGCAGCCGGGCGGGATCTTCCTCGATCCGGGGGCTGGCTAATCCGGATCTGAAATGGGAAAAGACGGCGCAAACAGACGTGGGTTTCGAAATGCAGCTGTTTAACAACCGGATCTCGCTGGAAGGTGACTATTACTACAAGAAAACGACGAACCTCCTGCTAAATAAACCTATTCCCAACAGTACCGGCTTTACGGGTGTCCTCTCCAATGTCGGCAGCATGTCGAACCGGGGTGTGGACGTGATGCTGACGACGCACAATATCGAAGGCAAGGATTTTAGCTGGACTACTTCTTTCACCGCCAACTACAATAAGAACAAGGTGCTGGCGCTGGGTAATAATAACGAAGATATTTTCCCGGGACCGTATTGGGGTCCTGTCAGCGATGGCTTTACCATTCTTCGCGTAGGCGCGCCCGCCGGATCGTTCTGGGGCTACAAGCGTCTCGGGACCTATAGTACGGCGGACGTTGAAAAAGGCTTGGCGGCCGACCCGAGCTTCCCGTACAAGGCAGGGGAGGAGAAGGAATCTGCGGACAAATATATCCTTGGTCATGGTTCACCGAATTGGAATGGAAGCTTTGTCAATACGTTCCACTACAAAGCGTTTGATCTGATGGTCGACCTGCAATATTCGCAGGGTGCGAGCATTGCGCAGGCCTTCCTGTTCTCGAGTGAAGACCGGACGGGCTACAGCAATTCGCTGACCACTGTGCTGAATGCCTGGACGCCGAACAACCAGAATACACCGATCCAGCAGCTGCGTTTTGCCCCGGATGCGGGTCAGAGCGCTGTGTTTGACAATCACTGGGTGGCTAACGGTTCGTTCATCCGTGGCCGTAATGTCGTCCTGGGTTATAGCATGAGTCCCGCTGCCCTGAGCCGTCTGCATGTGAAACGCCTCCGTTTTTATATCAGCGGTCAGAATTTGTTCCTGATCACATCCAGCGCCTACAAGGGTTACGATCCGCAGAGTGTAAGCTGGAATACGCCTAATGCTCCGCCCTTTGGTCAGAACATCGAGTTCTACCAGTATCCGAAGGCAAGAACCCTGACTGCGGGTGTGAACATGAGCTTTTAACCGATTGTAAACTTTCAATGTGAACTACATGAAAAAGATCCTCTATATAACTTTACTGGCAGGGACGGCCGCGCTGTCCTCCTGTAATAAATTCCTTGAAGAGCATCCCAAGAGCCAGCAGCCTGTCGATGCCTATTACCAGACTATAGACCAGGTGCAAAGCGCTGTCAATTATTTATACAACGTTGCCTCGGGGCCGAACAGCTTTTATAATATCGGCGGTTTGTACGACGGAACGAATGCCATGGCCCTCGACAATCTGTCGGGGATGGCTAATAATGTGGTGGCGCAGAATCCGAGCGTTCGTTATTATGCGTCACTGACCATAACGGGAGACAACCAGGACAACTATGTTGGCGGTATCTGGTCCTCTTTTTACAGCAATATTGCCGACGCGAATACCATTATCGCGAAGGTTGGCGGGAGCAAGACCATCGATCAGGCGGCCGCCGCGCCGCTTGTTGCTACGGCCCGTTTCTTCCGGGCGATGGACTATTACTACCTGGTCCGGATCTTTGGCGCTGTCCCCCTGATCCTGCAGCCCTATGAAAATCTCGACAACCTGTATTCAGGGCGATCGAGCGTGGACAGCGTATATGGCGCGATCGTTGCCGATCTTCAATGGGCCTATACCAATGGCAACCTGGCCGATAAGCCGATGGGCGCCAACGGCAACCAGGTGTCGAAGGGTACGGTCGGCGGTATTTTGTCCGAAGTCTATTTAACAATGGCTGGCCATCCGCTGCAGAAGGGCCAGGCGGCCTATGCGCAGGCCCTGCAACAGGCTCAGGCCGTGATCAACAGCCCGGGAGGGTATGCATTGTTTGATAATTCGGGCGGTACCACGGCTTTTGATAAACTGCGACTGACCTCTTATGACCAGGGAAGTGAGTATCTTTATTTCGTGGAGTACAATTCGGCGATCCAGCAATCGGCATATCCCGAGTATTCGCTTCCGAATACTTTTCCGCAGACGTTGCCCAACAGCAATCTGCATGTCGCCTATACCCTTGTCACCCAGGTGTGGACACCCTCTGCGAGCTTGCTGAATATGTATGACAGCGTGAACGATATCCGTCGTCATGAAAAGCAGTTGTACAGCACCAGCTTCAATTACACTTCTACAGGCGGAGCACCTGCTTCCATCAAGTATTCCTATATGCCGTATCGTTGGTTTGACAGCACGGCATTATTCAGCACCGCTGCTTCGGGCAAATATGCTTCGGTGTTTCGGGTGGCTGATGTTTACCTCATTGCTGCGGAAGCCGCAAATGAGCTGGGGCAGGACCCGACGCCTTATCTGGCACCGATTTTGAGCCGAGCTTATGTGACACCGCCTGTTATCCCGGTGGGGCAGAGCGATCGCCGCGACCTGATCCTGGGTGAACGCTACCGGGAGCTGGCTATGGAAGGGCATTTTTGGTTTGACATGGTCCGCACACAGCTGTATCCCGATGCCGACGCGTCGCATCATGTGACTTTTTCCGCCCTGGTGGGACATTCCAACGGGCGTGGTCAGCAATACAGCAATACGGACCTGCTGCTGCCGTTGCCGACCTCTGAGATGCAGCGTAATCCAAATCTGAAACCACAAAATCCCGGATATTAGCAGTTATCTAATCACAAATCAAATATGAAAAAGCTATTTTCCTATCTTTTTTCATCCATCCTCGTTACCGGGGTCCAGGCACAAGGGCCGCGGTTGAGCGTGGATAGCGCCCGTGGGCTGCCCTTTATTTCCGTCCGTGACGGTCGCAGCTATCAGTCGGCCGCCTTGTTTTTTTCCAACAACGGAGATTCCGTTGGCGTGACTGTTCATGTGAAGGGTGCGCCTGATCTGCCTGTCGGGGTGGGAAAAGGTGGAGGAATGGTGGAGGTCTTTGCGCCTGAAGTGAAAAAACCGACAACCGTGGCGTTTACGATCGAGTCTGGGGGAAAGACTCTTGCGAGCGGCAAGGTCGACCTGGCGCCTGTCCGGAAGATGACCATCTATGTCCTGCCGCATAGCCATAACGATATCGGATATACGGAGATCCAGACCAATGTGGAGCGGAAGCAGATGAATAACCTGTTGACGGGGATCGACTATGCACGGCGGACGAAGGACTATCCTGCGGGCGCGAAGTTTGTATGGAACCTGGAAGGGGTCTATGCTGCGGATCTGTTCCTGCACCGGATGAACAAACAGCAACAGCAGGATTTTATCGCTGCGGTGAAAGACGGCAGTGTCGCATTGAACGGAATGTATGTGAATACACTGACGGGGCTTTGCCGGCCGGAAGAGCTTCTGCAGTTGTTCCATCGTGGCGGCGAGGTCGCGGCCCTGGCGGGGACAAAAGTCGATGCGACGATGATCAGCGATGTTCCCGGTTATACCTGGGGCACGGTCACCGCCATGGCCCAGGCAGGGATCAAATATTTCTCGGCTGCGCCCAACTATTTTGACCGGATCGGGGACATCCTCGTACAATGGGAAGACAAGCCTTTCTACTGGGTAAGCCCCAGCGGAAAGGAGAAGGTTCTCGTCTGGATCCCGTACAAAGGATATGCGCTGTCCCATGGCATGCCCCATGGCCTTGACAAAAAGTTTGTTGGGGATTATATCGCCGAACTCAAACGGAAGAATTTCAACTACGACATCACCTACATCCGTTGGAGCGGGCATGGGGATAATGCTGTGCCTGATATGACGATCAGTAATTTTGTGAGGGACTGGAGTGCGAAGTATGCGTGGCCGAAGTTTATCATTTCGTCTACGAGTACGGCCTTCAAGGCGTTTGAAGACAGGTATGGGGGACAGATCCCTTCTGAGAAGGGGGATTGGACGGGCTATTGGGAGGATGGAGCCGCTTCCTCCGCCCTTGAAACGGCTGAGAACAGGGCCACGAGCTACCGGCTCAGCCAGGCCGAGGCGTTGTGGGCGATGAAAGGTGGCGGGGATTTTCCGGCGGATAAAGTCCGCGAGGCGTGGAAGAATGTTATTCTTTACTCCGAGCATACGTGGGGGGCTGACGTTAGTGTAACCAGGCCGCTGAGCCAGAAAACGATGGAGCAGTGGATCATCAAGAAGTCTTATGCAACGATGGCGGATAGTCTTTCTCTTGAGATCTTGCGTGGGGCTATTGGTGGGGTTGGGGCTCCTGGTGATGGTGGTAGCGCGGTTGGGGGCTCTGGCGCGGCTGGTGTTTCTGGTGCGGCTGGTGTTTCTGGTATCGATGTCTACAATACGAATTCCTGGTCGCGTACCGGTCTGATCCTCCTTTCCCGCGAGCAGTCGGAGGAAGGTGACATCGTAAAAGATGCCGCAGGCAGGATCCTGCCGTCGCAACGGCTTTCCAGCGGCGAGCTGGCTTTTGTTGCCGGGGGTGTTCCCCCGTTTGCGGCAAAGCGATTTTTTGTGCGTGCGGGAACGGCTGGCGCCGGCTCTTCGGGAAATGGCGGCGCGGTGAAGGCTGATGCGCACTCGCTTGACAATGGGATCGTTCGTGTCGAGATCGACGGAACCACGGGCTCCATTTCAAGCCTGAAAAATCACACGATCGACAATGAGTTCGTCGACAGGGATTCCAGCGGCGGTCTGAACGATTATCTTTTTCTACAAGGCAATAAGCTGAGCGATGTCCAGCGTAATGGTCCGGTAAAGATCACTGTAAAAGAACAGGGGCCTGTCCTGGCAGAGCTGCGTATCGAATCCAATGCGCCGGGGGTTGCAAAACTGGTCCGCGATGTGCGGCTTGTCAACGGTTGCGATTATGTCGAAATGACCAATGTGCTCGACAAGCTGCCCGCCGAGCTGGATCCGCATCCGGGCGACTATCCCTGGGCCAACCTGCATGGGAAGGAAAGCCTGAACTTCGGCTTCCCGTTCCATGTGACGGATGGTACGATGCGTCTCGATATCCCTATGGCTATCATGCAGCCCGAGAAGGATCAGATCCCGGGAAGCTGTAAGAACTGGCTGGAGGTCGGCAGCTGGGCCGATGTCAGCAATAAAGATCATGGCATCACCTGGGTGACACTGGATGCACCGCTGGTAGAGGTCGGCGGCATCACGGCAACCCTCCTGGGGGGCCAGTCACATCCGGAAGTCTGGCGCAAGCATATTGAGCCGACGCAGAAGCTGTATTCCTGGGCCATCAACAACCATTGGGAGACCAACTACCGTGCGTACCAGGACGGGATCATCACGTTCCGCTATGCCTTGCAGCCGCATAAGACCTATGACCCCGTTGCCTCGACAAAACTGGCGACGGATCTGAGTCAACCCCTGGTGGTGGCAGCTGCTACAGGAGAGGCACTGACGATGCCGAAGCTGCGGATCGGGAATGACAAGCTGGTTACGCTGGCGCTGCGGCCCAGTATGGATGGCAGGGCCTGGATGGTGACGCTCTTCAATCCCGGTGAGCAGGAAGAGTCGGCCAGCCTGACATGGGCGGGTGCGGTTGGCGCTACACATTACAGCAATACGACAGAAGTTGCGCAGGAGGCGGTCAATGGGCCGGTAGGTGTGGCTTCGCAGGATGTCGTCACGCTTCGCGTGGAAAAACAATAAATCATAAGGGGGGTGATCAGCCGATTGCTCCCCTTTTTTTTGCATATTTGTATCGTGGCACACCCTTTCGAATATACTGAACACGCTCCCGCCGGGCCTCTAAAAGACTACGTCAAGCACTTTTATATCTTCAACAGCCCGGACACAACGCCCGAACGCATCCTCCCTCTCGGCACTATAGAGATCACCGTCAACCTGAACGCCGGCGGCAACGACATCCTTATCACCAATCCCGGCGCAAGATCCTATTTTGTTATCCCAAAAGCTTTGAACAAGATCGTTGGCATCTGTTTTCAACCCTGGGGCCTATACGGACTCTTCAACCTTTCGCCAGCCGAAATAGCCAACAGCAAATTTCCCCTCCAGGAGATCCTGCAGCCCCACTTCCATGAGCTGATCCACCGGGTACGGGACAATACCGATCCCCGTCAGATCCTGACTATCCTGCAACAATATCTTCTCCGTCTTTCAAAAAACAAGGATCACGAAATGATCCGCGATGCAGTATCCCTTATCGACAAACATCACGGTCAGCTGCGTCTCCCCGACCTGTTTAAACAATATTATCTGTCGCCGCGCAGAATGGAACAGCTGTTCGAGCGCTCCATCGGCATGTCTCCCAAAAAGTATAGCCGGCTGAAACGTTTTCATTTCGCCGTTACTCAACTAAAAAAAGACACCAACCTGACGGCCCTTGCCCTGAACACCGGCTACTACGACCAAGCCCACTTTATCCATGAGTTCAGCCATTTTGCCGGCATCAGCCCGCGCGCCTTTCTCAAAGAAAGCAATACGCTGAACGCGATCAATGCCCGCACGTGGTTTGGGAAATAGCAATTCCGGCTACCTTTTGAGGTAGGTGGAATTTCGTTTTTTTACAATTCCGTTTCCCCCGGATGATCGTTCTTTGCCTGGTAATGAAAAAAGTTTGTTTCTTTCTCGCTATCCTCGCCTTCGGCTGTCATCGTAGGGATGACTCTGCCGTTACCCATCGTTTGCAAGCCCTGCTGGATGCCAAGGAATATTTTAAGCTGGAAAGCCAATACATGGCTGCAAAAGGCGATCTGTCGGAAAAGAACAGATTGTATTTCGCTGCCTTTCTGGATAATGTCTTTAACCGGAACGGGGATTGTGTTGGCGCCGTGGACTCGACGCTGAAAGAAGTGTTTCCTGATTCGGTCAAGACCACCCTGCTCCGACTTCAGTCCGACAGTTATTTCAAACTGGGTCAATATGCCAAAGCCGCGCATAATGATAGTGTGATCATCGCAACAAAAGCCGCTGACAGCAACACGCTGAATGATGTAAAGAACGATCTGCTCATCCGCAATGCGCTGAAGGGAACACCGCCACAGCAGGCCGTCATCACTGACAGCACCACTGTCCGCTGGACCAGGGATAATATCGGGCTTATCGAGCTGCCTATTGCCACTGGCGGTCAAACCGGGAACGCGATCTTCGACACCCGCGCCAATATCTCGTCGATCACAAAAACATACGCCGAAAAGCTGCACCTGCGTATGTTCGATGTCAGCTATACAGAGGGCTCCGGCATCACGGGCATTCAATTCAAGGTGGGACTCGGTGTGGCCGACAGCCTGTATATCGGTAAACTACTGATCAAAAATGCCGTATTCCAGGTCATGCCTGATTCGATTTTGTATATCGCCCCTATTAAATTCCAATTGAATATCATTCTCGGCTTTCCCGTGATCGCAGAATTACAGGAAATACGGTTCTACAAAGACGGGCGGCTGACCATCCCGAAAACACCGACTTCCGGCGCAGAACACAACCTTGCCCTGGATGGCCTGGACCCGGTGCTGGCCCTGATATCGGACAACGACACCCTCAGCTTTCATTTTGATACGGGCGCGGGCACCAGCACCCTTTATGCCAGCTATTTTCAAAAATATCAGGCGTCGATTCAGCGATCGGCGATCAAAAAGAGTCAGGCGTTCGGCGGCGCTGGCGGCGTTCAAAAGAAGGATGTCTATATCCTGCCGGCACTGCACCTCGCCCTTGGGCAAAAGACCGTCACCGTGGATAGCGTTGGCATTTTAACTGCCAAAATATTTCCGGGAGAGAAATTTTACGGCAATATCGGCCAGGACTTTATGAAACAATTCGATGAGATGATCTTCAATTTCCGGGACATGTATGTAAGGGGGAACTAAAGCGCTGAAAAATGCCGATCCCCCGATTTCGGTTCGGTGCGGTATTACTCCGACCTCAGGCTCTCCACCGGATTGGCTAAAGCTACCCGCATCGCATGATAGCTAACGGTCAGCAGCGCAATCAAAAAGGCCAGCGACCCGGCGGCGGCGAAAATTTCGGGATGCTGCATTCCCATCAGGTTAGCGGCTTCCCGGTTTATGATGAAAGCTGTCGTATCCAAAGGAAAGGAAGGCGAGAAATCCCGTCCCGCGAGCAGCTGCGTCTTCATCGTCTCCGTGAATCCATATCCCACTGCGGCGTAGCTGAATGAAGGCTTGAAACCTGCCGGCTTTCCTGCCCATTCCGGTGCGTCCGTACCATTGCTGATCCCGCTGGGCAGATTTGACATGCAGGTGACCTGCTGAACGACGGGGAGATCCAGCGCCTGCTGTTTGAACAAGGCGTATTGCCGGTCGAGCTCTCCTTCAATCGGAATAGAAAGCAGGGCTTGCCGGTCGTATCCCAGGTTCATCGACTGAAGATACTTTACCTGCCGGGTGACCACGATGGTCCCGATGATGAGCAGGATCGATAAGGTGAACTGAAAAACCACCAGCACCTTTCGGAATAGCATTGCACGGTTACCGGTCCTCATTGCTGTTTTCAGCACGGCGATGGGGCGGAACGAAGAGAGATAAAGAGCGGGGTAACTACCGGCCAGGCACCCGATCAGCAGGTCCAGTCCTGCGACTTCCAGCCAGAAGAGACCGCTGCCGAGAGGTAATATGATATGTTTACCGGTAATGGAATTAAATGCAGGCAGTGACGACGACACTAGAACAAGTGCAACGACCATTGCCAGTACCGCCAACAAGATCGCTTCACCCAGGAACTGACCAACCAGTGACCTCTTGCTGGCGCCGATGACCTTGCGAACTCCTATTTCTTTGGCCCTTCGAACTGACCGCGCCGTCGTGAGGTTCATATAGTTGATGCAGGCGATCAGGAGGATGAATATCGCAACGAGGCTAAACAGCTGCACGTACCCGATACGGCCGCCGGCGACATAGCCATCTTTAAAACTGCCATGCAGGTACATCTGGTCAAAAGGTTGCATCATCAATTCCGTGCGATAGCCCGGCATTGGGTTCGGTTGGTATTTATCGATGAAGCGCCTTAGTTTGGCAGCCACCCTGTCTGGATTGGCGCCGGACTTTAACAGGACCACCGTCATCGAACGGCCGTTACCACGAAGTCTTTCCATGTATTCACCTGGTCCCGGTGCACGGTCTTACCCATCGCGGCATTGACCGTTCCAAATAATTTACAGGCGAGCGTTTTGGAAAGGGCAATATCCGCGGGGTCGTTTGAGGGCTGTGGCTGCATTTCCCAGGAGAAGCGGAAAACTAAACATGCTAAAAAACCGTTCTCCGGCATATCCGCCTTTTGCCTTGAGTGTTTTGTCATTACCCCGGAATGTAAAATTGTCTCCCATGTCGATCCCTACAGCTGTCTCGATCTCGGGGATCGTTGTCTTCAGCTCTGCGGCAAGCGGCGTATGAAAGCCATCCACGCTTCGCTCGTCCCGGACCCAAAGCAGGATCAGCAGGCTGGAGGCCATTCCCAGGGACAGGCCCAGGATGTTCAGGATAGAAAAGGTCTTGTTCTGCCGGAGTGACCTAAACGCCACCTTGAAATAGTTGCTAAGCATCGCTGTTCCTTTAGTCGTTGTTGGAGGCTAACGGTGTGCCAGGTTTACAGGAATTTATGAATCAAGGATTTAAACTTTAAATTCAGCGATTAACTGCACGGTTTCGATACGGCAAATGTTCGCTTGTAAGTCATAATGAGATGAACCGGTGCGCTTCAGAGCGTCTTAAATGATCGATAATAATGTGCTTGCGGGCTATCTGACCAGCAGTTTTTGGCGATAGATAATATCGCCGGACCTTGCATCCGCAATAATCACATTGTAGATGCCTGCGGTCAGGTTTTGGCTGGCAGGGATCTGGAGAAGATAGGGGGCGAGGCCGCTTAATTTCTCCGATCTGGAATAAATAGCTTTGCCCTGCATGTCGTATACTTTAACGAAAATGGCGGGTATGCTTTTGCTATTTTCTATTTTCAGCCAGGTGGTCTCCTTACCGCTATTGGGGTTAGGGAATAAGGTGAAGGAAATGGATTGCGTGGTGCTATAATTCACCGCTACAGTTTTTGAGTAGACGGATGTACCGTCTTTGCTGGTAACTTTGAGGCGGTAATAAGAGATGCCGCTTAAGGGGTTATTGTCAGTGAACGAATAGTTTGCCTGTGTCTGCGTAGCGCTGTTTCCGGTAGCACTGACTTCTCCAATATCTTTGAAATCGGACAGGCCGGTGGATCTCTGGATCGTGAATGAGATTAAATTCTCTTCCTGGCTTGTACTCCAGTCGAGATTGACCTGTTTTTGCGACATTGATGCGTTGAAGGATACTAACTGCAGCGACAGGATCACCAGGTTGTTATATACGGCCAGGTCGAACGAGCCTGCGTAACTCACGTAGTTGTCGACGACGATGTAATAGGTATTGCCCGGGATCAGAGAGGTAGATGTCACGCTAATGTTGGTCTTGCTGCCCTGGTAGTTTTGGCAGTCGAGCTGGTTCAGGCTGGCATCATAGATAGCGACAAAAGGATTTTGCATGGACTCCCCGGCTCCGTTGACTATGACACCTGCACTGATCGTAGCAGTCGTGGCTGTAAATTTGAACCAGACGTTGTTATTGGGACCATTGCTCCAGCAGGAGGCTTTGGATTGATCCGGTGTTGCAAACAGGTTAGTATAGGTGCCCCCCGAGGTGACACTGTTCATCTGGCCAGTGACATCCAATGCACCCTGCTTGAAATCATAGTCTACTACATCCGAAAGACAGAGGTCAAAGGACCCTGCATAGCCCACATAATTGTCGACGACGATATAGTAGATGTTGCCGGGAACGAGGCCAAAGTAGCTGAGGCTGAGGTCGGTTTTGGCGCTTTTATAGTTCTGACAGGTGAGCTGGTTCAGGCTGGCATCATAGATGGCCACGAAAGGGTTTTGCATGGTCTCGCCGGTACCGCTGACCTTTACTTTTGCATTGATGAAGGCGGTCGAGGTGGCTGTGAACTTGAACCATACATTATTATTAGGGCCATTGCTCCAGCAGGAAGCTTTGGATTGATCCGGTGTTGCAAACTGGGTGGTATAAGCGGCTCCGGAGGTGCAGGAATTGATCTGGGCCGTAACATCCTTCGCGCCGAGTTTAAAATCATAGTCCACTACATCGGAGAGACAGAGATCGAATGATCCTGCATAGCCTGCGTAGTTGTCGACGACGATATAATAGGTATTGCCGGGAACGAGGCCAAGATAGCTGAGGCTGAGATCGGTCTTGGCGGTGAAATAGTTTTGACAGGTGAGCTGGTTCAGGCTGGCATCATAGATGGCCACGAAGGGGTTTTGCATGGTCTCCCCGGTGCCGCTGACCTTTACTTTTGCATTGATGAAGGCGGTTGCGGTAGCTGTGAACTTGAACCAGACGTTGTTATTGGGACCATTGCTCCAGCAGGAGGCTTTGGATTGATCCGGTGTGGCAAACTGGGTGGTATAGGCGCCTCCGGAAGTACAGGAATTGATCTGGGCCGTAACATCCTTCGCGCCCAGTTTGAAGTCGTAGTCTACGACATCGGAGAGACAGAGATCGAATGATCCTGCATAACCTGCGTAGTTGTCGACGACGATATAATAGGTGTTGCCGGGAATGAGGCCAAGATAGCTGAGGCTGAGATCGGTCTTGGCGGTGAAATAGTTTTGACAGGTAAGCTGGTTCATGCTGGCATTATAGATGGCCACAAAAGGATTTTGCATGGTCTCGCCGGTGCCGCTGACCTTTACTTTTGCATTGATGAAGCCGGTCGAGGTGGCTGTGAACTTGAACCAGACATTGTTATTGGGACCGTTGCTCCAGCAGGAGGCTTTGGATTGATCCGGTGTTGCAAACAGGGTGGTATAGGCGCCCCCGGAAGTGCAGGAATTGATCTGGGCCGTAACATCCTTCGCCCCTTGTTTGAAATCGTAGTCTACGACATCGGAGAGACAGAGGTCGAATGATCCTGAATATCCTGCGTAGTTGTCGACGACGATATAATAAGTATTGCCGGGAACGAGGCCAAGATAGCTGAGGCTGAGATCGGTCTTGGCGCTGATATAGTTTTGACAGGTGAGCTGGTTCAGGCTGGCATCGAAGATGGCCACGAAAGGGTTTTGCATGGTCTCGCCGGTGCCGCTGACTTTTACTTTTGTATTGATGAAGCCGGTCGAGGTGGCTGTGAACTTGAACCAGACATTGTTATTGGGGCCATTGCTCCAGCAGGAGGCTTTGGATTGGTCGGGTGTTGCGAATTTAGTGGTATATGTACCTGCTGTGGTGCACGTGGTACTGATCAGAGATGTAATGTCCGTGGCATTAGAGAAGTTATCATTGCCAGGTTGTGCAAGGAGTTGCATGCCTGGAATGGATACGACGATAGTCAGCAGGATTTGTAAAAAAAGTTTCATAAGACGTGAATTTTTGCCAAAATGTCTACGCTACGAGTAATGTTATACAATAAAATGCCAGTTTATAAACGATTGATATTTAGTTATTAATACATAATATAGAATCTCCAATAGTCTTGTTAATGGAATAAAATCCTTGGATGGGAATGGCTTCGGTTTGCGGCCCGAATTCAGCCGCTTATACATGGCGTGACGGCCGGGATCCGCCGACTGTAGAAGCTGCGCGGGGTTCGCGATGCGCCGCAAGATTTTCTATCCTATGTGTCGCGTTTGCTGACTGACGATATTTTGACGACCCTGCACCGGGCTGGAGACGCTTGCCGGCCTGTGGGGACATGGGCAGCAATATTACCAATTTAGGTAGCTATCTTTGAATTCGCTCAAGATGTATACGAAACAGGAAATATCGAAACAAAAACAGGCGTTTTGGACGGCATTTGGGAGATATATGAAGCCTGTGTTATCCGCTGATGGAGAGGAAATAAGCTGGTTAAACTATAAGACAGGGAATAAGCACGTCTTGTTTAAAATGGAAGCAGACAGCCAGCAGGCGCAGATCGCTATAGTATTGTATCATCCCGACACAGAAAGACAGCAATTATACTACGATCGTTTTGTACAGTTGAAAGGTATTTTTTACGAGACAGTAGGGGAGAACGACTGGGTCTGGGTGCGGGATAGCACGGACGAATATGGAAAGGTTATTGGCGTGATTCAAAAAACACTGATGGGGGTCAATATTTTCAAAAACGAAGATTGGCCCGCAATCATTTCGTTTTTGAAGCCACGTATTATAGCCCTGGACGCCTTCTGGGGCATGGTTCGCTACCAATTCTCCAATGTTTGACCTGGTGGCAAAGCCAGGTATCGCCGGCAGGCCTATTTTGAAAATTAATAATCAGGATATGAAGAATTTAAAATATCGCCTATTCCAGCTGTTTATAGCAGGTGTCTCCTTTATCGGTCTGTCGACGATATGTGTTGGACAGGCTACGCCAAACCGGTGTCTGCTGGCGCTGTCGAAGACGGACCATATGCTGGCGATACTGGACCCGACCGATCTGAAGGTGCTTGTCCGCATTCCGGTGGGTGAAGATCCCCACGAGGTGATAGCTTCTGCCGATGGCAGGACTGCTTATGTCAGCATTTATGGCGGCGGCAGTCTTCACGAGATCAATATCATCGATCTTGTTGCACAAAAGCCTTTACAGAATATCGATACAAGGCCGCTGTTTGGTCCGCATGGTCTGACATTTGCCGATGGCAAGGTCTGGTTTACGGCAGAGGGGTCAAAGGCGGTGGGCCGTCTTGATCCTGCAACGGGGAAGCTCGACTGGTGCATGGGGACGGGCCAGGACAGGACACATATGATCTATGTGACTGCTGACGGGAAAAAAGTCTATACGACCAATGTCTCTTCTGCAACGGTCAGCATTCTGACCGATACGCTGATCCAGCCGGGGAAAATGGCGCCTCCTTCTGCCAAACCTCGTGAAGAATGGGTACAGACTGCTGTGGGCGTGGCCGGCGGCTCCGAGGGATTTGATGTATCACCCGATGGGCGTGAGCTCTGGGCTGCGGGCAGTGTCGACGGGACGATCTCGATCATCGATGTTGGAACGAAGAAGCTGGCCGCGAAGATCGATGCGAAGGTGACGGGCGCCAATCGTTTGAAATTTACTCCCGATGGCAGCAGGGTCTTTATTTCCAGTCTTCAATCCGGAGAACTAACGATTTATGACGCCAGATCCAGGAAGGAGGTGAAGCGGATGAATATCGGTCACGGCGCGGCCGGCATTCTGATGGACCCCGACGGGTCGCGTGTTTTTGTGGCCTGTTCGGCCGATAACTATGTGGCTGTTATAGATCTCAATACGCTTGAAGTCACAAAGCATATCGATGTCGGTGGTGTGCCGGATGGGCTTGCATGGGCGGTTCGTCAATAAAGGGTTTATTTTGTGGCTTCAAAGACCAATGCCTTTTGTGGTACGGTCAATGGATGATCGCCGAGCTCGGCCTTTACCAGTTCCTTTCTCATCAGGCCGCTGATCACAAGCGTACCATCCCCGAGTTCGGTTGACGAATAGAGCATTTTAACCAGGCCCGGATTGCCGTCGTGTTTATCTGCATATCCTCTTTTCTCCAGTTTCATCCTGATATCCATCGGAAAAGGGAAAAGTTTCGGCTTGCCTTATAGCGATATCCAAAGTATCTGTTCGATGCGTTGCCTACGTTTCGCTGGGAAATGGTATAGAGCTCCTTACCGGGTTTCTCATCGAGGGTTTCCGGATCGATGACAGCCATCGAAAGTTTGATAGAATTATCCTCCAGGGATTGATAATAAACCAGGACCAGCTGATCCTGAAAAAGAATCATTCCGGGAATGAAGGGGCCAAATTGTTTTTCCTTGCCCTGAAAGCTGATCTTTTTAACCTCTTTCATGTCGGCATCATATTTACATATATTGATGCTATACCTGATCCTGTCCAGTTTCGCTGTATATGCCGGCGCAATCAGATAGATGCGTATTTTTGTCTTAATGAAGAAAGTTAGCGAGCTCAATTTGTTCAGGGCGTTCCGAAGCTACAATTATTCCCTTTATTTTTTTGGCCGGGCTATATCGCAATTCGGTACCTGGATGCAGCGTACTGCGGTGATATGGGTTGTTTATTCCATTACGCATTCCTCCTTTCTGATCGGCGTGACTATCTTTGCTGAGTTGTTCCCATCCCTGTTGTTTTCCGCTGCCGGCGGGGTTGCCGCGGACCGCTATAACCGGTACCGGATCATCAAGATCACCCAGATCGCTTCAATGATCCAGTCGGTCCTGCTGACCATCCTGGCGTTTTCGGGTCACAATGTCGTGTGGGCGATACTTGCCCTGAGCGTCCTGCTGGGGATCATCAATGCCTTTGACGTTCCTGCCAGACAGGCGCTGATCAATGACGTCGTTGCGGATAAGGCCGATCTTTCCAACGCGCTGTCGCTGACAACCGCCACGGCAAGTCTCGCGCAGCTATTGGGTCCGGCGCTGTCGGGTATCATAATAAGCGCGTTTGGCGCGGGTGTCTGCTTTCTGATCAACGCCGTGAGTTTTGGCGGGGTAATGCTTTCGCTGCTGCTGATGAAATTACCCGCATATGTGCCAAAGAAAAGCGAAAAGAAGATGCTGGCAGACTTTGCGGAAGGGTTCGCCTATCTGAAAAAGAGACCGGATATAGGGCGTGTCATCCTGATGTTTGGTATCATCAGTTTGCTGGTAATGCCGTATAACACGGTGCTGCCTGTGTTTGCAACGGAGATCTTTAAAGGCGGCGCCTCGACCTTTGGGTATATCAACAGTTTTCTCGGCGTCGGGTCTGTGATCGGCACTATCTATCTTGCTTCGCAAAAGCCAGGTACGCATTTAAAAAGAGTATTGTTTGTAAGCACGCTGATCATGGGGGCCGGGTTGATCTGTTTTTCGCAGGCTACAAATTTTCCGTTGGCATTGGTGTTTGCGGTGGTCACCGGTTTTGGGGCCGTCGCGCAGTTTACCGTCAGCAATATTTTTGTACAGACGGAATCCGCACCGGAAATGCGTGGGCGTGTGCTTGGGATCCTGCTGATGGCCGTTTTCGGGATGATGCCGCTGGGGAGTGTGTTGATCGGTGGGATAGCAGAACGAGTTGGCGCTCCGGCGACCATGCTGGCGCAGGGGATTATGAGCATTGTCATAGCTCTGCTCTTTGTCCGGTTTTTGAATGGGCGGGGTGGGCGCGCTTTTTAGGTCCGGGGGCACGGGTAATCTTACCGGTGGCCTTATATCGGGCAATAGCGTCGTCGATCATCTTCCTGTCCTCTGGCGTCAGAAGGATGGGCTGCCCTTTATTGTAGCGGATCCCGGCAATGTGCTGGGCGGACTATTCACTCAATTTATCATCAGGAAAGGACTACCGGTGTCAAGGGCGCGGAAAGTGACGGCGGGTCTGTTTGGGACGGTGATGGGTTTTTCGTTGATCCTGGGGCCGTTGGTCATTACATCCCTGCTTTCGGCTTCCGTTGTTCTGAGCGTGGCTGCATTTGGATATGCGGCTTATACCGCCAACAGCATGGCCTTCCCTGGGACGTGGTACCGCAAAGTGCGACGTCGTCGGTGTGGGGGTGGCCAGCGTCGGGGCAGGTCTGGGAGGGATACTACTTCAATCGCTTTCGGGGCTTACGGTTGATAAGCTGGCTAACAGGGTTGGATATGCGACCGCTTACCATTCTGTATTTGTCGGATATGGCATCGTGGCGCTGATCGGGCTTTCCATTGTACTATTCGTAATAGGTCCCCTGCTGAAAGATAAATCACTGGAAATTTATGTTAAAAACGATCTTTTCCATCCGGAGATCCTGATGGCTTTGGGGGTAATGGGCATGGCGGCAGAGTGCTGATCGCAGATGCCAATTTTCCGTTTGACACCGGTGTGCCGGCGGGGTGTTAAAAAGTATTTCTGAATTTATCTCCCGATATGTTGCGGGTGACGGATGTTTTGGCTGTCATCAGGGATTCTATACCCATCGAGGAAGCGATGATCATGCTGCCGCCCGATGAAAAGGAGCAGCCTATCCATGTCGAATTCAGAAACCTGCCGGGTGATAAAATTCCTTTTACGAAGGAGAAGAGGGCGGGGTTTTACCGGCATGCCGGATTTGGGAGTACCTGTCTTTTGATCGCTACCGGTGACACGAGAAGGTTTGGATATATCCTGCTGGTGATAGGGGTGAATGCTGCGATCATATGATATCCTCCAAAATTTCCAGTTTATTCCAGGGGAATACAATTGGGAATTTGATTCCCAAAAATACGAATATTCTGACAACTGACTTATAATCAAGTGGGTATAAGCTATAATATTTATCATGGTGACAGCGGTTCCAGCATTGCAGCCATCTGAGTGATGCGACCGGGCAAGGTAAGTGAGTAGGGGGCATGATATGAATCTATTAATTAAAGATTGTTAATAAGCAGTTAACAATATCCATCTTCCTTTATATAAAATCTTCTATATGAAACCTGGATTATTAACTGTTGCAGCCATTGCGCTTTTCTTTTTTTCCGGTTGTATAAAGGGAGGGTATGTCATCATCCATCATCCCGGACAAGATACCGCACATTATCCCTCTATGGCCGAGGCCGAAAATCCGAAAATACTGGCGACGGTAAACGACGGAGTCAATATTTATAATGGAGGGTATGGATCATCCATGGCACAGGACCCGACGGATAAGTCTGTGTTTTATCTGATGACGGACAGAGGGCCTAATGTGACGGGCGTCCCTGCCAACAGCATCGTCATCGCCACGCCGGATTTTCATCCTCAAATTGGAAAGTTTCGTCTGCAGGGAACAAACCTTAACCTGGGATCTGTAGTACTATTAAAGAATAAGAAGGAGTTGCGTTGACCGGACTTCCGAATCCTGCCAATGAAGGCGCTACCGGAGAGGTCGCCTATGTTCTGAATGGGAATATAATCCCCCCGAATGCGGATGGAATCGATTGCGAAGGTTTCACGCTGGATCATGACGGCACTTTCTGGATAAGTGACGAGTATGGACCGCATATCATCCACTTTGATTACAACGGCAATACATTAGAAAGGATCAATCCCTTCGGTACGGGCGCAGGCAGTCGAAAGATACCGTGGTGCTGGCCCGCCGCAGACCGAACCGGGGAATGGAAGGACTAACGATGACCCCGGATGGGAATACCCTGGTGGGAATCATGCAAAACCCTCTTTACAACCCATCGGTCGATGCGGTTAGCGGGTCAGCGATCATTCGTATCCTGACGTTTGATATTTCCAGCGGTAATACTAAGCACGACGGAAAATTATTTGGTGGTCAGACAGTGGAGCAACTGAAGGATTCGGCAACACTGGTAGCTAATGGGATCAAACCTGTCTCCAAAACATTGGTTTCGGATCTCATGAAAGATATCGACCCGGTATACCCGCATGATAAGGCTGAAGGACTGTTTATCATCAATTCAAAACTGATCGCTGTCAGCAATGATGACGATTTTGGGATCACTGGCAGTAATGGGGTATACCAGCAAAAAATATTTCCGGCGACGAATATGGTTGACGGAATAGTATTTATTTTATTAAGCTTATGAATCCTTTGTATTAGTAAGGGACTTGCTGATAGCGGCCCCGCTCCTTATGGTGCGGGGCATTTTTTTTTATTGGGGTATCTCTGTTACCACTTTTAAATCATCCGGCAGAATCAGCAACCATATTTACGCCCGATTTGGTATAAATATCAATAACTTTTATAAGTCTTGAGGCGTAATCATATATTTTGTTATTACTGTCGAGAGCTATTTTTTCTTCCTTGCCTGTATCAAAAAATGAAATTTGCTTTTTCTTTTGATTAAAATGTAATCTACATATAGGGCGTCTGTTATTGTCATCGAGCAAAATGCCGCAATATGACTGGTTATCTCGCATTACGACCCGGGTAACATTTATCTTAGCTGCTAATATTGCCCTTACAATATAAAAAGCTTCCATTTCTTCGGCAGTTGTTACAATTGGGGTTTCGTCTTCGGGTGTGGCTGTTAGCTCTTCTTTTGCAATTTGCTCGGCTTTTTGTTGTTCTGTGGCCAAGGCAGTTTTCAATCTTTCATTAATTGTATCGTTGATATATTGATTGAAAGTTCTTTTTACAAGCCCTTTGAACATTTCGAGGATTTTTGCCGTCACCATTGAGTGATACACATTTTTTGCGAAGTATTTAGCAAAGTCTTCAGATGGGTCACTTATTTCTTTTACAATAAGCGCTCTTAGTTCTGACATGTATTTTAATTCGCTTGCGGTATTGTTGATGCTCTCAATATTAAAATGAGACTTTGTGAATTCTTTTAATTTTTCAACCTGGGCTTCTTTCATGTCATCGATCCGGAATTCGAAAAACGGTTTTTCGTCCATTTTGTTAGCTTCAACCAGATCGGTATAGAAACGGAACATTATACCATTTGTAAGAATTCCAAATTTTGCAGTTGTTGTATGAAAGTATCTGAATAGTTGACTGTCATGCGGATCAAGGTTTGCGGACCAATGTTTGCACTCGATAAGAATGATAGGGGTATTGTCTTTAATAATGGCATAATCCACTTTTTCGCCTTTCTTTATTCCAATATCGGCTATGAATTCGGGAACTACTTCGAGGGGGTTAAAGACATCGTATCCCATTGCCTGGATGAAGGGCATAATCAATGCGTTCTTTGTGGCTTCTTCTGTGAGAATTTTATCCTGCATTTTGCTCACCCGATCAGCAAGCAGTTTGATTTGGTCTTTGAATTCCATATGGCTTACGTTTAATTTTTTTTGCGGTTGGGATAGACCGCTGAAAAGTAAGCCTTATTGGGATAAATTGAAAGGGTGTTTTAACTAATGTCGTTGACTTAAGCAAAAATGGGTGTTTTAACGGGTGGACATTCCTTGAGAATGAGCTATTTTGAGTTGCGTATAGAAGAGGGGCCTCTTGTACAGGCGTAAACCAGTCAATGATTACCGAATCGATATAAGCAACCAATTAAACTACCATATCAATGACAACGAAGCATTCAAAGGCCGTTACAAAAACGGCCCGGAAGGAGACTTCACCAGGAATCGCCTGCTTCCCTTCGGTCATTTGATAATCAGCATATTGAGGGTGGGAAAGAGCGGATTACAACGGGAGATGGACAGCTTCTTCAAGGAGACAGAGAACGAGCAGTTCAGTATTCGTAAGGTGACAAAGAGCGCCTTCAGCAAGTCAAGGCAGGAACTGGCTCCGGAAGCGTTTAGGGAGCTCAATGATCTCATCTGGAAAGACTTCTATAAAAAGGTGGACTACTTTGGTTATCACGGACACAAGCTGTTGTCGGTTGATGGCAGTTTTTTGAATCTGCCCAATCATCCAAGTGTACACGAGGAGTTTGGGAGGCGTGGCATGGGCCGGGGAAAGAAAAAGGACCTGCCGAAAAGTATGTGTTTGTTGTCGGCATTGTATGATCCGGCGAACTACCTGACGCTGGATGTACAAACCGGCCCAACAGATGGCAGTGAGCAAGACCTGTTATTGAAGCATTTGCCGAAGGTAGAACGAGGAGACATATTGTTGATGGACCGCGGATACCCCACTACTGCGCTGTTTTCGGGATTGCAATCGAAGGGTATCTACTTCATCGTACGGATGAAGCAGAACTGGCTGCCGGTCAAGGAATTTATGGCCAGTCGCAAGCGGGACACTATTGTAACATTGACGGTGCCAGATGGATACTACGATAGCTATCAGGAAGAGTTCCCCTCGATGAAAAAGGAGATCAAATGCAGACTGGTCAAGATAACACTGGAGAATGGAAAGGAGGAGATATTAGGCACCTCTTTATTGGACAGCGCCAAGTACAAGTTACCAGAACTAGGTGAGCTGTACCAGATACGGTGGGGTGCCGAGGAAGGTTACAAGATGTATAAGGCGCGGGTACAAGTCGAAGCTTTCAGTGGAAAGACAGCCACTGCGGTTAGACAAGATATTTACGCCAAAGTGATGATGATGACCCTGTGCGCCGCATTGGCGTTCCCGATAGAGGAACGGGTAATTGCGGAATGTAACGCTGAGAAGCAGAAAGGCGAGGTCAAACACCGCAGGAAGATTAATCGTACCTTTGCCTATTGGTCGACCAAATGCATCTTGATTGCCATGTTCATCAAAAAGACAATCAAATCGGCTCTTGTAATCTTCGACCAACAAGTCGCCGCCAATACAGAAGTTATCCGGCCAGGGAGGCACAATAAGAGAAAGCGAAGGCCGCCCAAGCTGTACCATATGAATTATAAAGACGTGTAATCCTTAAGTCAGCGACATTAGTGATTTTAAGGTATGGAGCCGATAGTGAATGGATTATATTCGGAGAACTATTATTATTTAGTATTTTATGCGTAAGCCAATCGTCACATTTCTTAAAATCGTTTGTGGAACAGAAAATGGGAGCGGCAATCAAATAAACAGGGCCAATCTTTTTGCCTTGATAACAGCCCTTACTACCATTATTTTATTAGTGTTTACTTATTCACAGATCCGTGACGTAAAAGAAACCAATTCCGCAGACTTTGCGCTCAAACTAAAATCAGAAATATTCTCAAAGGAGAACCTAACGCTGATATCCCTCCTGGATGATAGTCTGGTCAAATTTGTCCCATTTAGAAACTATGATGGATACTTCGAATTGGATACACAGAAAATAAAGTCGTTGCCTAGCCTTGCCATCAAAAAACCAACTCGATATTATACATTGGTTCAAGTGGATCAGTTACTTATGGCCTTCGAAAATCTGTCTTTTTACGAAAAGAAAGATCAAATAGATATAGATTATATCTACGAACAATTCGCCTATTATATTACAGCCGTATGGAAAAACGGCTATATACAACAGTATATCGATATGACCCGGGGGCAGCCTTCTCTTAGAAGAGCTTATATCAATTTTGAAGAATTGAACGCCAAAATGGTCATTCGCCTTCGACGGGATAGTTTAGCTGCAGTAAGGCATAAGAGCGACTAGTTTCTATTTACCTACATTTATTTCATTAACAATCATCTTACCCCCGTTAAAACACCCATTTTTGCTTAAGTCAACGACATTAGTATTTTAACGGTATTTATCCGATGTTTAACCTTTTCTCACGGCAATAATTACACCTGAGGCCCAGTGAAGTTGAGAGATCAGCAGGTCGTCTCTGTCTTCGAGCTTTTTTACCAGTGCGGCGACTTTTTCCGGATGGCCGGCGGGCCAGTTTTCCTGAGGGAGCATGTCATCTACGATGTAGAGGGCTGAAGGGGCAAGCATATTCAGGACTTCTTCCAGCAGGAGATATTTGCCGTGCCAGGTATCGGCAAATACAAAATCGAATTTAAGGTCCTTATTTTGTTGGATCCAGGCGGCGCCATCGGATTCTGTTAGTTTTAATCTGAGGTCATTGCCCAGGTATTGTTTTGCGATATGCAACACGGCAGGGTCGTTGTCGACGGAGATGAGTGAGGCCGATGCATTCATCCCATCCAGGATCCAGGAAGTTGACAGACCGGTACCGGTTCCCAGTTCCAGGAATTTGCCGCCAGGTTTGGAAGCGGCCAGCGTTTTTAAAAGAGAGCATACGTTGGCATCCGAGGACATTGTAAAGCCGGAGTCTTTTGTTGCCTGATCTATGAGGGCATAAGATGCAGGGTATTGCTGATTAGTGTGAAGCATTGTTGTAGGTTTGGATCATTTCAAGTGTGTGAGCGATAGAATTTTGGTTCGTGAAGTCATTGTGTCCAACAATGATATATGCGGGTTTGCCAATATGGTTTAGCATCCGGTGGATGGAGTTGCCCCATTCCTTTACATTCGCGGACTTTATGTTGCCGAGATCTTTTTCGGATGCGCTTTTTATAAAACATCCGCCATACAGGATCTTTTCCTTTGGAAACCACAGAACAATGTTGTCCCGGGTGTGACCAGGCCCGGGGTAAAAGGCTTCAAAAGAGCGACCCCCTATGGTAAAGGTCGTGTCGCCTGTAAAGTGGTGGCTGGCCCTGTTCTCCTTATAGACAACACAAAGGGAATCGGTCAGGCTTGTCGTATAGGTCTGGATGCCCTTGCTGGAATAGTAGGTCAGACCGCCTGTTCTGTCGGTATGATAATGAGTAGAGATACACATTACCACTTTTTTCCCATGCCGGAGCCGAATGCTGTCGAGTAATGCCTGGTAATAGACCTCATCCCAGGGTGTATCAAAAAGTACGACGCCGCTGTTGGTCACCAGGTACATGGCATTGGCCGGATAGTTCTGGCCGTTGTACTCCCCATAGCTGACATAGGTGTAAAAGCTGTCGGTCAAATGCCGGATATGGAGGACTGGTTTGCCTGTCTGAGCGAATGAAGCCAGGCAAAAGAGGCCAACCAGGAATAAAAGGATCGTTTTTTTCATCGCTGAATAAGTATGATGCTATGCAAATATAATTAACTGAAGGTGTTGCCCTTTACGCTTAGTGATATATCTGGCGAATTTACGGTAAGAAGAATTAGATATTTATTCTTAATTTTCCGGTTACGACTGCTAATGAGAGAATCAGCCAAGATAGATATTGTAGAGATCCAGCTGCGGCTGGCACAGGGGGATGAAGCTGCCTTCAAGACCTTATACGACTACTATAGCCCGCGCCTCTTTCAGTTCGCATATGCCATTATCCACTCCCGGGAAATGGCAGAGGAGATCGTCGCGGATGTCTTTCTCCAGATCTGGCACAAACGGGTAAGGATAGGCTCGCTCGAGAATCTCAACTGGTATCTGCACATCACCACCCGCAACATCAGCTATACCTATTATCGTAAGAACAACCGGAGGAAGAGCTTCGATTTTGATGAGGCGGTGCTTTCCTATTACCATGTCCATGCGACCCCGGAAGAGATACTCATCGGCCAGGAAGTACTGCAGGTTGTCAACCAGGCGATAAACGATCTGCCGTCAAAATGTAAGCTCATCTTCCGCCTCGTCAAGGAAGATAATCTCAAGTACCGGGAAGTGGCGGAATTGCTCCATCTGACGCCGAAAACGGTTGAGAATCAAATGGGTATAGCTGTGAAAAAAATCCACGAAGCCATCCGCAAACGCCTTCCCCGGGCGAGCAGTCTGCTGCGGCGGGAATAATTGTTAAATTTTTTTACATTCTTTTTGGGGGTATTGATATGCTTCCGGTGTTTCTTATATCGTATCAATGGCTTTACCTATGGAGAATACCGATCGGGTCTGGAACTTACTGGCAAAAAAGAAAGCGGGCGAGGCTTCGGCGGCAGAATTGCGGGAGCTGGATCTGTTAATGCAACAGCAGGAGCTGAGGGGGCAAACGTCGGAGGTGATCGACAAAGTATGGGAAGCGCCGATAGATGTCAATCCGGAGCTTCGGCCAGGTGCAAAAGTCTGGGAGAAACTGGAGAAACAGATAGCGCAGCCGGCCACACATCGTCTGCTGAGTCTGCAGGTCTGGCGGCGGCTGGCGGCTGCAAGCGTGCTGGTCCTTGCGGGATCTGCGGCCGTCTGGTTCGTGCAGCACAAAAAAACTATACAGACCGAAGACATAGCCGATAAAAAGCCCAACCAGTATACGACGCAGCCGGGATCGAAATCGAAGCTCGAACTGCCGGACGGCACGCAGGTCTGGTTGAATGGCAACAGCAAGCTGACCTTTGGCAATGGACCGTTTGGTCCGGTCTCCAGGGAAGTCTATCTGAGCGGCGAAGCCTTTTTCGATGTTGCGAAAAACGAAAAAGTTCCTTTTATCATCCATACCGGTGTTATCGATATTACGGTGCTGGGGACGGCGTTCAATGTAAAGGCTTATCCCGGCGAAAAGAATATAGAAACGGCCCTTGTACGGGGCCTTATCCAGATCACCACTCACAACGATCCGGACCGGAAGATCATCCTAAAACCCAATGAAAAGCTGATCATCCCAACGGACACTGCAACAGCCGGCACGCGCATCACCCAGGCAATGAGTCCTTCCGTCTATTCCATCACTGCCTTAAACCAGGGCAGGTCGGGGATCTTACCCGATACGATATGGATGCAACGCAAGCTGGAATTCGACGATGAGCCTTTCTCGGAACTGGCGCCAAAAATGGAAGCCTGGTTCGATATCCGGATCCGGTTCGGAAGCGAGTCCATCCGGAACAAACGCTTCTCGGGAGTGATCGAAAAAGAAACCCTGGAGGAAACGCTGAAGGATCTGCGGCTTTCCTCTCCTTTTACCTATACACTCAAAGGAAATGATCTATTGATAAAATAAAACTATAGCACAACCATCAAAAACAAAGACCCATAACTGACTGACAAATGAAAAAGGGAGATGCTGCAAACACCTCCCTAAACATCGACAAAACGGGAATTCATCGTGGAAAATGGCGTTCCCCTTTATCTAACATTAACTTCAAAGTTATGAAAAAATGCTGGCTTGACAGGTCAATTTTTACCCTGGAAAGTTTACGTAAGAGCCTCTTAATAATGAAACTAACTGCTCTATTTCTGCTAATAGCCTGTATGCAGGTGAGGGCCAAAGGGTACTCTCAGGACAAGATGAGCATAACCCTGAAGAACGTAAAGCTCAAGTACGCAATCACCTATATCCAGCACAACAGCAAGTATCGCTTTCTCTACAACGACGATCTTTTTTCGGAGTCCGTCAAGGTGTCCGTGGAGGCCAGGGATGCAACGATCCAGCAGATACTTGACATCGTGCTCCGATCGACCACCCTGGTGTATCATGTGATGGAACACAACCTCATTGTGATCGCTTCGCAGGAGGATAGTAAACCGGCTTTTCCCATCAAGGGGAAGGTGAGCCTGCATCATACAACGGGTATCAGTCCCGGCGGTCCGGGGATCAGCATCGTCGAAAAGGGCACGACGAATGGCACCACTACTAACGACCAGGGGGAATTTTCGCTGGACGTAAGGGACGCCAACGCCATCCTGGTGATAACATCCGTCGGCTATGAACGTCAGGAGATGGCTCTCAACGGAAAACAGGAGCTGTCCATCCTGATGGAACCCGCTAACAATCAGATGACGGATGTCGTGGTAACTGCTCTTGGCATCACCCGCCAGAAAAAATCGATCACCTACGCCACCCAGTCGATCAAGGGTTCTGATCTGAGCGATACCCGCGAAGTGAATCTCACCAACGCGATGGACGGGAAAGTAGCCAATATGCTCCTGAGCAAAACGAATGCCGGTCCGGGCAGCAGCACCCGTATTATCTTTCGCGGCAACCGCTCCATCAATGGCAGCAACCAGCCGTTGATCATCGTGGATGGGGTCCGCATCGACAATACTCCGCAGGCCTTCAATGACGTAACAGGTAATGTCGCCCTGGCGCGGGATAACGGCGACGGGATTTCCAATGTCAATCCCGATGACGTAGAGAGCATGACCGTATTGACCGGCGCCTCGGCCGCTGCCCTGTATGGCTCGGACGCCTCCAACGGCGCCATTATCATCACGACAAAAAAAGGCCGGTCGGGCAGGGGCATCGGCGTTTCGGTTTCCAGCTCCGCCATGTTCGAGAACCCGATGATCTATCCCAAATTCCAGAACACCTACGGCCAGGGCTCGGGTGGGATCTTCGATCCTAAAAGCGAATACAGCTGGGGACCCAAAATGCAGGGGCAGGCAGTTACCGACTGGACCGGGAAGAACCAGGCCCTGTCTCCGCAGCCCAATAATTTTAAAGACTTTTTTCGTACGGGTTCGGAGCTGATCAATTCTGTGGCGCTTTCCGGCGGCAACGACAAGTCACAGACCTATTTCTCCTACACGAATACCTACAGCAACGGGATCATGCCCAACAACGCGTACAAACGCAATAACCTCAACCTCCGGCAAACTTACCAACTGACAGACAAACTTTCGGTCGACATCAAAGCCAATTATATTAAAGAGGATATCATCAACCGTCCACTTGCCGGCGCAGGAAACCACGCGATGGCCACGCTTTACAGCATGCCCCGGAGCCTGCGGCTGAATGATATCAAAAATTACGAGTACACCGATCTCTCCGATTTCACCTTACACCAAAACTACTGGGGTACACAGTCCCCTGCTTTTCAAAATCCCTATTGGAGCGTATACCGCAATTTGTATGAACGCGACCGGGACCGGCTGATCGGGTTGGTGTCTCTCCGATACCAGATCACCCCGGAGCTGAGCGTGCAGGGACGGACCAGCCTGGACTACTACCAGGATAACGGGGTGGAGAGCGATTACAGCAATACCTATTGGATCACGTTTGCCGGCGGCGGTAATTACCAGATCAACAAATCTTCGTTCAGGCAGTTCAATAACGATCTGCTGATCAACTATAAAAAACGACTCTCCGACAAGTTTACTCTGAACGTCAATGCCGGCGCCAGCCTTGAGCAGTTCAACATGGAAAATACAAACTCGAATGATCAGGGGCTGATAGTCGCCAATTCGTTTTCGCTTGGGAACGGTCTTGCCACCGTCACCAGAAACGGGCTTTCGCGGACAGAAAAGCAATCCGTGTACGGGGCGGCCAATCTCGGGTACAAGGACTATCTGTTCCTCGATGTCACGGGCCGGAATGACTGGAATTCTACGCTGCCGGTAAGGCATGCGTCCTATTTTTTTCCGTCGGTCGGGGTCAGCGCGGTGCTGAACGAAATGTTGCGGCTGCCGGAAGCGATCTCCCTGTTAAAGCTCCGTGCCTCTTATGCAGAAGTGGGCAACGGGACCGGCTTTAATCAGCTAAAAGAGTCACCCTATATCGGCCCCGGCGGCAATGGCGGATTCCTTTATGTCGACCGGGTCCTGAAGGATGCCGATCTCAAACCGGAAAAAACAAGATCGTATGAGGCCGGTCTCGATGTCGGTCTGTTCAAGAATCGTTTCACCGCCGAGATCACGGCTTACAAGACCAATACGGTGAACCAGATCCTATCCATCGGTGTCCCCAGCCCATCGGGTTATGCGTTTCGTATCATTAATGCGGGCAACATCCGGAACCAGGGGCTGGAGATGCTGCTCACCGGCAAGGCGATAGATCAGCCTCATTTCAAATGGACGATCGGCGTCAATTTTGGCTTGAACCGCAACAAGATCCTCTACCTCGATTCCATCGAGAAAATGCCGCCGCTCTCTTCGCCGGAAACACTCGGGGAGATCGTCGCGGAAGAGGGCAAGGCTTTTGGAGGGATCTATACGACCAGCTTTGTACGAAATGCTACCGGACAGGTGATCGTAGACAGCACCGGTCTGCCGGAAGTACAGGGCGACCAGACCAAACACTATGCGGGCAACTATAACCCCGACTGGACGGCGGGTATCACCAACACCTTTCAGTATAAGAACTGGGGCTTGTCGTTCCTCATCGATATGCGCAAAGGCGGCATCGTCATCTCGGGCACCCAGGCTCTCGAAGCTTCGCAGGGGGTGACCAAAAATACGCTTGCCGGAAGGGAAACGGGTTTTGTCGTTCCCAATTCGGTGACGGAGAGTGGATCGAAGAATACGGCAGTAGTCTCTGCGCAGAATTACTGGCAGTGGGTAGGCTCTCAAAATCTAGTCGGCGAAGCCTTTGTCAATTCCGCGACCAATATCCGGCTGCGACAGGTTACCCTGAGCTATGCACTGCCATTGTCAGGGCGATCTGTGGTCAGGGGCGCTACCTTTTCCCTGGTTGGCCGCAATCTGTTGTTCCTGAAGAACGACGCGGTTGGGTTTGATCCGGAGTCGGCCCTCGGGACGGGTAATAACCAGGGGCTGGAATATACACCGGTGCCCAGTACCCGAAGCTATGGATTGTATCTGAAATTGAATTTTTAATGACAAAAGACTTTACGATGATACGATTATATAAAAAGAACTGGCCGCTGGCTGTCTTGTTGCTAATCGCCGCCGGCTGCACCAAAAGATTCGATTCGATCAATAGTGATCCCACTACATTCGGGACCCTGCCTTCCGCGACCATCCCCAAGGCGTTTGCTATCGCCGAATGGGAAGGCGTATATGCAGATCCGGGAAACTACGAGGTGATCCACAGCCTCTATACCGATCTCTGGAGCCAGTATTTCGTCGACGGCGGCGGTTTCCCGGGTGATCGTTATGTCCTTGATCCTACGCTGACCATCTTTTCCTGGAGCCTTACCTATACCGTAAACCTGCCCAGCATCAAGATCGTGATCGATGGTACGGAGAAGGTCTCACCCCCGGCCAATGCCATCGCCAAGATCTGGCGGACCTATATGTTTCATCAGCAAACGGATCTTTACGGACCGATCCCTTATTCACAGGCCGGATTGGGTCTGTTGAGCGTTCCCTACGATTCACAGGAGTCCATCTATATGAATTTCTTCAACGTACTGGACTCCGCGATCGCTACCCTGAAGGCTTCGGACCAGGCACAAACTCCTTTTGGCGCCGACGATCTCATTTACGGCGGCAAGATCCCCAACTGGATCAAATTCGGCAATAGCCTCCGGCTGCGGCTGGCGATGCGGATCTCCGGGATCAATCCGACCCTGGCGCGGGCGGAAGCGGAAAAGGCGGTTACTGATGGGGTCATGACAGACAATGCCGACAACGCCTTTGTGGCAGTGGGGCCCAATTCGATAAACGGGCTGGCGGCGGAAGCGCCCTGGGAGAATATGCGGATGAGCTCTTCGATGGTCAGCTATCTGAAGGGGTATAACGATCCCAGGATGATGGAATATTATAGTCCTGCGGATGACGACGGTGAGTATCACGGTACCCGGAACGGCATGAACGTCACCCAGGTTGCGGCTGCGGTCTCCAAGAACGGAACGAATCTTTCCAATATCAATGCCACCCGCTGGAGCGAGGCGACCCAGGCGACAACGCCCCTGAATGTGATGTATGCTGCTGAAACCTACTTCCTGCTTGCGGAAGCGGCATTAAACGGCTGGAATGTTGGCGGCAGCACTCCGCAGCAACTGTATGAACAGGGGATCACCGTATCGATGAACCAGTGGGGGATCACCGATGCCGCTGCGATCCAAAACTATATCCAAAGCACGTCGACGCCTATCCCGCCAAATGATTATCTGAATTCGCCGGCGGTGGCGACGATACCCGTGAAGTTTGCGGCTGATGCGGCAACACAGCGACAGCAAGTCCTGACGCAGAAATGGCTGGCCCTGTTCCCCGATGGGATCGAAGCCTGGGCGGAGCTGCGCCGGACGGGATACCCGGTGATCTATCCGCTGGTCGAATCGGATAACCCGGATGTGCCGGCGAACAAAATGATCAGCCGGTTTACCTGGCAGAGCGATGAGTACAATACGAATGGTACGGCGGTACAGGCGGCGCTGCCCTTGCTGGGTGGTCCGGATAAAGTAAATACGCCTATTTGGTGGAATAAATAAAAACCCGGCGCCGATGTTTCGAGTATTCAGACAGCTATCTTTTTTGTTGTTGATCGTGCCCGTTTTTGTATTGGGGCAGACAGGGGTGTCAATCATTCCCGAGCCGGTCTGGCTCGAAGAGACGGGTGGGGTCTTTAGTGCTGGTCCGATGGTGGTGACGATACCGGAGAATGGTCCGGAGGCGTTGGCGGTTGTTGACAACTTTTCCCGGGATTGGCTGCGGCTCACGGGCCGGAAGCTGATGTTTTCGGTGGAGACGGGTGCTGTCGCCGATCCGGAGGAGGGGTATCATCTTGAGGTGGAGCAGGGGAGGATCCATATAAGCTCGGCTTCCGGGGCAGGGGTTTTTTATGCGTTGCAAACGCTGAGGCAGCTGTTGCCGGCGGAGGGTAAGGCTGCGATTCCCTGTGTCCGTATCGTCGACTATCCCCGGTATGGGTTTCGCGGGATGCATTTGGATGTCAGCCGGCATTTTTTCTCCGTCGACTTTATAAAAAAATATCTCGATCTCCTGGCCGCTTATAAGCTGAATACTTTTCACTGGCACCTGACGGATAGCCATGGCTGGCGGATCGAGATAAAAAAATATCCGAGGCTTACGAGTATCGGCGCCTGGCGGGCGGATCGCACGGGTATTCCCACGACCATCGCCGAACCGACCGGGGCCGATGAGCCGGCTACTTACGGCGGTTTCTATACGCAGGAGGAGATCCGCGATGTCGTGGCTTATGCTGCCAGGCGGTATATCACCATCATCCCGGAGATCGAGATACCCGGTCATTGCACTGCGGCGCTGGTGGCGTATCCCGAATATTCCGATCTCGATAACCCGGTCCCTTTACTTCGTCCCTGTGGTTATCCGGGCGATCTGCTGCACAATCTTTGTTTGGGTTATGAACCGTCCTTTACATTCGTGGAAGACATATTAACCGAGGTCATGGCTCTGTTCCCGGGTTCATTTGTTCATATCGGCGGCGACGAAGTGCGGGGTGGTCCCTGGCTTGGCTGCTCCCGCTGCCGCCAGCGGATGGCGGAAAAAGGCTTTACCACCGCCAAACAATACCAGGCCTGGTTCACCCATCGTATCGACAGTTTTATAAACGCGCATGGCAAACGCACCATCGGCTGGGACGACATATTAGGCGCCGAGCTTACACCCTCCGCCACTGCGGTCGCCTGGCATAACCAGGAGGCGGCCGTAGGGGCGTTGAAAAAAGGGCACGATATCGTGATGGCGCCCTATCATTATACCTATTTTGATTTCTACCAATCCGACCCACGTCTGGAGCCGGACATCACCTATGCCGGGCTGGGGTTGGATACGGTCTATGCCTTTGAGCCGACCCCACCCGGTCTGACACCCGAAGAAAACAAACATCTCCTGGGTGGGGAAGCCTGTCTGTGGACGGAAAATTTTGCCACTCCTGCCCGCATCGAGTATATGTTGTTGCCCCGCCTGTTGGCGCTGGCCGAAGTCCTGTGGTCACCCGCCGGTAAAAAAGACTATCCGCGATTTGTCCGGAAGACCGAAGCGCATTTTTTGCGGTTTAAAGCAATGGGGATCGACTATGCCACCAGTATGTATAACGTGGCGATCCGGCCGGAGTATCTGCCGGACAAGAAGGGGATCAGGGTCACCTTAGCCGATGAGACGCATCTGTATCCGATCCGGTATACGCTGGATGGTTCCGAGCCGACCTTACATAGTGCGGTATATACAGCTCCGTTGCTGGTGACAAAGACAGCCGGGCTGCGCACCAGTGTGTTTAAAAACGACCGGCCTGTTGGAAAAGTAAATGGGGATCGTTTGACAATCCATCTGGCGACCGGGGCGGCGGTGTGGGTGGCGACCGGCGCTGCGATAAGGGTGTCGCCGGATTCGACTCAAGGCGTTGCGAGGCTGGTGGACGGCATTCACGGGACTGTCGAGCCCTACGATGGCCGGTGGGTTATTTTTCATGACAGCGTGGTGGATGTCGTTGTTGATCTGAAAACGGTAACGCGGATCCATGGGTTTAATATCGGCTGCCTGGAAGACCAGGTCGGAGATATGTATCTGCCGCGATCGATCAGCGTCAGCAGCAGCAATGACGGCGATCATTATGACCGGCTGTTCGACCAGGAGAATAAAAAATTGCCGGCGGAGCTGACGCGGCATATGATGAACTATCACCGGGAGGGCATTGCGATCAGCGCGCGATATCTGAAATTTTCGTTTGTCCGTGCCGGGGTATCGCCTGATCCGCTAAAAAATCAATTCGTTCTCGATGAAATTACGGTCCAATGATGCCGGGCAACGACTGCAGTCCCTCGATGTCTTTCGTGGATTAACGATGTTCCTGATGATCATTGTCAACACGCAGGGGAGCGGTGCTGTGCCGTACCGGCAGCTGATGCATGCAGACTGGAATGGCTTTACGCTAACCGACCTGGTCTTTCCCTCGTTTTTGTTCGCGATGGGTAATGCCCTGGTCTTTGCTATCAGCAAAGGCCGGGGGCAGCCAAAGAGTGAGCTGCTTCGCAGGATCGTGAAGCGGTCTTTGCTGATCTTTTTGGTCGGTCTGGCCTTATCCTGGTATACATCGATGCATTTTACGGCAGATGGCATTGCTTTTGTCGGGCCGGCCCATCTCCGCATCCTGGCCGTGCTGCAACGCCTTGCGCTTTGTTATGGTCTCGCGGGTCTGCTGGCGGTATATATCCGGCCTGGCGGGTTATGGGTTTGCGCGGTGGTTCTGTTGCTTGTCTACTGGATACTGCTCTACCTGGGCGGCAGCGGGGGGCAACCGTATGGAGAAACCACCAACCTGGTGCGGTTGATCGATCTGCGGGTGCTGGGTACCGCGCATATGTATCGGGAACATGGGCTGTTATTCGATCCCGAAGGACTGCTCAGCACCCTTCCTGCTACGGTGAATGTGATTGCCGGTTATCTTACGGGGCAATATCTTTTGAAAAAAGGGCGTGACGTGGCGGTTGTGCAATGGTTATCGGTCGTGGGTGTCTTTGTTTTGGGCGCCGGCTTGCTTTGGAGTCTGCAATTTCCGATCAATAAAAAGTTGTGGACTTCTTCTTTTGTCCTGGTGACTACGGGTATCGATCTGTTGTGTATGGCGATGCTCTTCTATTGGGTGGAGATGAGGCAATGGAAAGGTGGGGTGTCCTTTTTTACGGTGTTGGGGAAGAACCCGCTGTTCGTGTATATCTTTTCCAATCTCCTGCTGATCTTCCTGATCTGGCCGGTGGGAGGGGATACTATCGGGGTCGATTGGATCAATGCGGTTATTTTTCAACGGTTGGCGCCAGGGCCGTTGGGATCACTGTTGTTTGCTTTGGCGTTTGCGCTGCTTTGCTGGGTCGTGGCCTGGTGGATGGACAGGAAAAAAATCTATCTTAGACTTTAGCATGATTAAAATGAATATGATATGAGGCTGGGTTTGCTGGTCCTGCTCTTTTTGGGCGGCTGTGCTAAGCATCGCGGTTTGCTGTTCGACCAGCTGTCGCCGGCGGAAACGGGAATCGATTTTGTCAATACGATCCGTGAAACGGAAGCGGGCAATGTGCTGAATTATGCCTATTTCTACAATGGCGGCGGTGTGGCCATCGGTGACATCAATAACGACGGGCTGCCGGATATCCTTTTTACCGGCAACATGTCACCCAATCGCCTTTATCTCAACCGGGGGCATTTCAAATTCGAAGACTTTACGGAAACCAGTGGTATCGCCGCTGCGCAGGGCTGGTGTACGGGTGCTACGATGGCGGATGTCAACGGCGACGGGCTACCGGATATCTATATTTGCCGTTCGGGCGATTCCGATCCGGTGCGGCGGCGCAATCTGCTATACATCAACCTGGGCAACGGGAAATTCCGCGAAGCCGCTTCAGAATATGGATTAGCGGATGAAGGTTATAGCACCCAGGCTGTCTTTTTTGATTACGATCACGATGGCGACCTGGACATGTTCCTGGCCAACCATTCCCTCCAGCAGTATGCCAGAGGTAACGAGACGGCGGTGATGCGCCGGCAGCAGCTGTCTCCTTTTTCCGATAAATTATACCGCAATGATAACGGTCATTTTACCGATGTCTCCAAAGAAGCCGGCATTTTATCAAACGTGCTGACCTTTGGTCTTGGAGTGACGGTCAGCGATCTCAACAATGATGGCTGGCCCGATATTTATGTTTCCAACGATTTTAATGAGCCGGATTACCTGTTTATCAATAATGGGAATAAAACCTTTACGGAAAGTCTTCACGCCTGTATGGATCAGGCTTCTCTTTATTCCATGGGCTGCGATGCGGCGGACTTCAACAACGATGGCCGGATCGATCTTATCACACTGGATATGCTGCCGGAAGACAACTGGTCTCAGAAGATGCATACCGGCGCGGAGAATTTTGATAAGTTCCAACTGCTCTTCAACCAGGGGATGTATCCTCAATACAGCCGGAATATGCTGCATCGGAACAATGGTGATGGCAGCTTCAGCGAGATGGCGCAGCTTGCCGGTGTTTCGAACACCGATTGGTCCTGGTCTGCTCTCTTTGCTGATTTTGACAATGATGGCAACAAAGACCTTTTTATCAGCAGCGGGTATGCGAAGGATAATACCAATATGGATTTTATGAAGTACCGGATCAGCCAGCAGATGCAGGCCAGGGGCGGCGTCTCTTCCGCCGGTCTGATGCAGGATCTGATCGACCGGATGCCTCCCATGCCGCTGCCGAGCAATCTTTTTCGCAATGACGGCAATAGTCACTTTACTAACATGACCAGCCAGTGGGGGATGGGCGTACCCGGTCTGTCTTCGGGGGCAGCGTATGCGGACCTGGACAACGACGGCGATGTGGACCTTGTCGTCAATAATATCAATGAACCTGCGGGTGTGTTTCGCAATAATTCCGATCAGCTGTATCCCGCGAACCATTATTTAACGATTGCATTGAAGGGAGCGGGTGCGAATAGGTTGGGTGTTGGGGCGAAGGTCAGGGTTTGGTGCCGGGGGCATGAATATTTGCAGGAGGCGTATACGGTACGTGGTTTTCAGTCATCGGTCGATGCGGTGCTGACCATTGGGTTGGGGGGTAATGCAGTCGCGGATTCGGTGGTGGTTGGGTGGGAAGATGGGGCTGTGACGCGGAGGTCCGGGGTTAAAGCGAATCAGCGTATTGTGATTGAGGAGGATGCGGGGGTGCGTCCGGCAGGGCTTGCGGGTGCAGGGTCGCCTGCGGCTCAGTCGGGAGCGTTGCCTGTGCCTTCGGAAGGGGTGTTGCCTGAGGCTTCGGCGGGGTCGTCGCTCTTTACTTCCATACCCGGGGCTCTTTTTGTACACCACGAAAAAACATTTAATGATTTTGCGATGCAACCTCTTTTATCCGGTTACCTGTCCCACGGCGGCCCATGCATGGCAAAGGCGGATATCAACGGCGATGGGCAGGAAGACATCTTTATCGGCGGAGGCAAGGGGCATCCCAGCCTGATCGCCATACAGCAAGGGGGCCGCTTCGTCCCGCTGCCCGAACCGGCCATCGGCGCGGACTCGATGTCGGAGCCTGTAGCCGCGGCATTTTTCGACGCTGATGGCGACGGCGATAAAGATCTTTACGTAGCCTATGGCGGGTATGCCGCGACCGTCAATGGTGTGGGTTTGCAGGACTGCCTTTACTTCAATGACGGAAGGGGTTATCTTAAAAAAGCTATGCTCTCTTTGCCTTTGCGCCGATCCAACAAGCAATGTATCCGTGTCGCGGATGTCGACCACGATGGCGATGAGGACATTTTTATCGGCGGCGGTGTGGTCCCCGGAAAGTATCCACTTGCCGATGCCTCCGTCATTTTGCTGAATGATGGCAAAGGCCATTTCACCGAAAGCAGCGATCCCGTAATAGCCGCGTTAAAAGACAAGGGCCTGGTCAGCGACGCAGTTTGGGCAGACCTCAATAAGGACGGCTATCCCGACCTGGTGATCGTCGGGATGTGGATGCAGATCACCGTGCTAATTAATGAGCATGGGCATTTTGCGGATAAATCCGCTCAGTATATTCCGTTTCCTTCTTCGGGCTGGTGGAATAGCATTTCGGCTGCCGATCTTGACGGGGATGGCCATATTGATCTCGTCGTCGGCAACCAGGGATTGAACAACCAGTTCCGGGCCAGCGTCAGTGAGCCGCTGACCTTGTATACCCTGGATTTCGACGGCAATGGCATTGCGGATCCTGTTCTTTCTTATTATATCCATGATACGGCCTATCCGATATATTCCCGTGACGACCTCATGGATCATCTGCCTTACCTGAAAAAGAAATTCCCTGAATATCACGATTATGCCCGAGCCACCATGGCTGATATCTTTGGTGACAAGCTCAAACAGGCTACGGTCAGTCAAGCTACTCAACTAGCCACTCTTTATCTCCACAATAACGGCAGAGGGGCCTTCGAGCTCCGGCCCCTGCCGTCCGATGTGCAACTGTCACCCATATACGCCATCAGCGCCGAAGATCTCAACCATGATGGCCATCCCGATCTCGTGCTTTGCGGCAATAATGCCTGGACCCGGATCAAATTTGGCCGGTACCGGGCGAACCACGGGCTGGTGCTGATAAATGACGGCAAGGGCAATTTTTCGGCGATGTCGCAGCGGGAAAGCGGTTTGCGTCTTCGCGGGGATGTCAGGAGTATGGAGATAGTGCATGGTAGAGGAGGGATACAACTGTTGGTTGGGATGAATGATGATTCGGTGAGAAGGTATGGATTGCGGTGAATCCATTTGTATTTGTTGATTACGTTGAGCGCTATTTGACGCGAGCAGGTTTGTCGACCGTAAACGAGGTTCTGAAACTGCCGGCCTGACCGGCGGTAGTAATCCCCTGTACGACGACGGTATATCTGCCCGGAAGGTCCGATGTATAGAAGGATATTTCGTTTTTTTCCACCGGGTTTATGGTGATATCGGGCAACCAGTAAAGGGTGTTACGAAGGTCGGGGATACGGCTGGTCTGCTGGTCCCTTGTTTCGTACAGCGGAGAATAAAATTCCCTTTGAAGTTGTAATCCTTCATAGTCGAGGATATACGCGTTGTGTGCCAGCGGAAAACCCGAGAGGTCGCCATTGTAGGTGCTGTAGCTAATGATGCCTGAATAAACTGAATCGCCGAAGAGATATCTTTTTGCGACGATATCGATTTTCTTAATCTTCAGGGGATCGAACCGCATTATATCGTCGACGTCCGGGATGGGTACGCCGTCTACCAGTATGAGGGGCCTTGTTTCAAAAAAGAGTTGATTCGCCTGGTCGGCCTGCACATAAAATGAGAAGCTTCCTTTGCTGTTCCTGACCTTTACTTCCCGGACATATTCTCTCATCACCTCTTCCATCGTGGTGAAGCGGGTGTAGTCGTCGAGGCGATAGGTTTTGGCGAGTCTGCCGAAGAAAGCGAGCGTATCGGTGATGAGGGGTTGGATGAAGTGAAGGCGACGGTCGGGCTGATAAGCATTCTGGGCCTGGGCGCCGATACTGTGTGTCAGCAGCTGATCTTTTGCTGTCGTTGGCCATTTAAATGACGGAGCTGTCATTTGGGTCAGCGGGCTGGCGAAGGGGGTAAAGAGGTCAATCCTATACCGGCGATCGGTGACCGAATCACCTGTCTGAACGATCAGCTCATGTGCGCCATAAAGTTTTCCGAGGTCCCATTGGAGCTCGCCTTCGGCATTGCTGATGGCGGAGGCGAGCCGGAATTTCGGGTCGGGGGCGGATAGCCAGGCGAAGATGCCGCTGGCGGGGGTATTGGTTTGGCGATCGATTACTTTACCGGTGATGAGGAGGCCTGCATATTCCGGGTTGAGCCGGGAGGGGGATGTTGTCTGACGGAGCCGTCTCCATCCCTGCGTCATCATGAGCAGGTCGGTGGTCTCGTTTACTTCCGGGTTGTCATTAGAGAAATAATAAGCGGGGGATTCGATGGCGCCTTTGAGTTCGGAAGACAGAAAAAGGTAATTGAGGATGTCTTTTTGGCCTGTTGACTGGAGAGAATCCTGGAGGACGACGGCTATGGAGGCTTTGAACTGCGGCGAGGTGGTGTCGGGGCGGATTGCGGCTGCGGTTGTGGCTGCGGTTTTGGTTGCGGTTGTGGCTGTAGTTGTGGCTGTAGTTGTGGCTGTGGTTGCGGTTGTGACTCCTTTAAGAGCGAGTTTTATGGAGACTTTTTCCCGCGTTCTGTATTGTTCTTTGTCGGCATGGAGATCCATATTGAGGGGGGCTGGGGGGTGGAACCAGAGGCGTTCACCTACGGGTTTTTGGCTGCCGGTGAGGACAGTAAAGACTGTGATACCATCCGGCAGCTGTTTTTCGTCTACGATGAAGCGGGCTTCGCCGCCGGTTATAGTTTTCTGATCGATCGCTGAAATGGCTTTGTGGTTATGAATGAAAAGCCGGATGGTGGAATCGTCGCTTGCGCCGCTTCCGGTTCCGCGGGAGATGTTGGTATGAATGGAGATGGTCAACCTGTTATCGTTGCCGGGGGTCACCTGCATGGTATATCCTTTGGCCTGTGCCGATGGCAGGGTATAGGTCAGCTGTGTGTGGTCGTCCAGTTCGAGAAGGGCTTTGCAGGAGGCGCCGGCAGGGGGAGTGAAGGAGAACCGGCCCATGCCGAAGCGGAGGGTATGAAAGTGTGCAATCGTGTCTCCGACGGTGTTGATGAGAACGCCTTTGCAGGAGAGACCTTTACCTGAGCGGTCGGCGATGCGGAAGGCTATATTGTTGGGGAGGCTTTGTACGAGCGAGCCTCCTTCGGGGAAGAACTGGATGTCGTAGGGGGGCGGGTCGATTGAGGTTGTGGGGAGAGTTGGAGGGATGAGGGTATTAGAGAGAGTTGGGGAGGGAACGGGCGGAGCCTGAAGTGTATTGAGGATGGTGACCGGTTTTTCGAAGTTGATTTCGGGCCCTGCATTGATCATCCAGCGGGTATAGGCGCGGAAGATGTAGTTCCCGGAGTGGATGGAGAAGGGTAATTGGAAGGAGCCGTTGCCGAGACCTTCGTCGAGGGCGATCTTTGCCTGGAGGATGGGGTGCTGGTCATTGGAAATGATTTCGACATAAGCGATTTTGCTGAGACTGCTCGGGTGATGGGAGGCTGCATCCACGGCATATAGTTTGAACCAGAGAATCTCGCCGGCGAGGTAAAATTCTTTGTCGGTATGAGCGAAGATCTTCTCGGTTGTGCGTGCTGTCGTGTTTGTCAGCGTTCTCGCTGCTGTTTGCGCTGTAGCCACGAGGAGCCTGGTGAGTAAGATGACAGTTAAAATCAATCGATTCATATTGAAAAGAGTTTAGATCACCAGAATGTGGGTTTTTGGGTGGTTCCGCCTTGCACACGGCAATCGATGCATGTCTTTTTGCTGAGGACTGTTGACATTCCGGTGAAATAAAAAGGTGCGTAGGACGGGTCGGAATAGTCGTATAGCTGCCAGTTGATTTGATTTATAGGAACATTCATAAGACCACAATAAGGCGTCGAGGTATCTTTTTGCTGTAAGCCCGGGATGAAAAGCCGCAGCTGTTGCTTCGTTCCGGCGCTGAGGTAACCGATGACGGCTTCATTGGGGTTAGTGACACAATGATAGTTGCCGCTTAGCTGAGAGGGCTGCGGGTCGAACAGCGTACCCAGGTTCTCCGTATTTTTTTGCAGGATCTGCCAATACTGATAACCTGCCTGGGAGAGCAGGGACTGGCTGACCAGGATGCTGTATCGTACGCTGAGTCGTTGATCATCCTGCGGGATTATGACAAGCGGCGCCTGGCTGATACGATCTGCGCCGAGACTGGTGCTATTACCGAGCAGGATTGCAGTAGAGGCTTGTGTCTTCCAGCAGGTGTTGGTCTGGTTGGTGGAATCGGTATAGACGATGAGGCCGTTCTGGAGTTGCAGCTGGGCATTTTCTACCGTATGATATTCCCATGTCTCTGCATAGGTCCAGTAATAGTAGTGACTGTTATTTGCCGGGTCATGTGTATTGATACTGACGGTTACGTCGCCAACGCTGTCTTTTGGCTGCCAGCTGAGGCTGTCGATCGGAGGTGATGACAATACGGGGACCGGATCGGAAAGATATTTGCTTCCGTCATGGGTCATTATCTGTAGTTGGTATTTTTCCGCCGGATTGATGGAAAGCGCGGCTGTGGTATAGAGACCATTGCCTTGTTCCAGGAAGGAGTAAGTATCCCCGGAGCTGCCAAGGATCGTGAGCTGCGCCTGTAGTTCGGGTGTGTAGGCGCCGGTGCTTTCGCCGATCTTTTGGGTGCGGGAAAGGTGAAAGTTGCTGGCGCTGCCGGGACTGCTGTTAAGCATTCCGTCCACGACCAGCAGGTTGATATTTGTCTTCTGGGCGGGAGGATTATAGGACTGTTTGCAGCCTTCGACCGCAAGCAGCAGAAAGCCGAAGAGGAAAAAGGGGCAGAGCACTTGTAAGCGGATGAGTCGATTGGGTTGCATAGCATTCGAAATCTAAAATCTAATGTTATAAGATACAAATGGGATGGCAGTGCCGAAAATGGATAGTTTATATCCTTTTATTGTGCCATTTTCCTCTGTGAAATAAACGGAATATGGATTTTTACGGGCTGTAAGATTATACACCCCGAATGACCAGGAATTGTGAAAAACCTGGTGCACTTTATGGTTGCCGTCCATATTAAAAGAAAGGTCGGCCCGGAAATAATCGGGTATCCGGTACTGGTTGCGATCCGAATAATAGACCCGCTGTGAACCCCCCAGTTCAAAAGTGGCGATGGGAAGAGTGATGGGGCGTCCCGTGCTATAGACCGTATTTACGGAAAGACTGTAACGGTGGGAGAAACGATAGTTCCCGACGAAGTTGGCGCTGTTGGGTCTGTCAAAATTGGCGGGATAATAATTCCCTTTATTGATGGTCTCACCAGCCAGTGGATCGTCTTGTTTGAGGAGCGTGCGTGACCAGGCGTAGCTAAACCAGCCATTGAGCTTGCCAGCCGGTTTTTTCACCAGGAACTCTATACCATACGCTTTCCCGCGGGTTTTTATCACATCTGTTTCGATATGCGGGTTCAGCAACAGCGTGGCGCCACTTTTATAATCCAGATAATTACTGATCGTTTTGTAATAACCCTCTATGGAGGTCTCGATCGTATTGGACCGGAAATTTTTGTAAAGTCCGAGGGATATCTGGTTGCCCAGCTGGGGCTCGATATGGGGGTCACTCAATTTCCATACATCGGCCGGAGAGATGGCGGTTGTATTGGATAAAAGGTGTATGTATTGCCGTAAGGTATTGTAGCTGATTTTTACGGAAGTATTATCAGTGATCAGATAGCGCAGGGAAAGGCGGTATTCCGGTCCCTGATATGTCTTTATATTCTTTCCGGACCCGTAATGGGTTGTGTCCAGCATATTGGACGCTTCAAGGGGCTGACCCGGTTGGTAGTTGTAGACATCATGTGGTCCGAGGTAGTTGAACAGAGAAAATCGTAACCCGGCGTTGAGGGAAAGGCGCGGCGTGATAGAAAACTGATCGCCTGCATAGATGGCGGATTCCAGGGCCTGTTCTTTTGGTACGATGTCCGGGGTCACGAGGGAGGCGCTACCGGTTGGCTGCATAGTGCCGGGCTTGAATTGATAATGGATGGTGCTGAGGCCAAAGTCAATCGCGTTGCGCTGGCCCGGGTTATAATTAAAGTCTGCTTTGAAAGAAGACTGGTCAAGCTTGTAGGCGAAGTTGTAGGCTGTTACGGGGTTTTTATCATCGGACTGAGAATACTGGTAATGATCGAGCCCGGCGGTGAGAACGCCATAGAACTGATTGGAGAAAATATGTTTCCATTTTATATTGGCGTTGCGGTTGCCATATTTATAAAGCGTATCGCTGTTGAGGCGGAATTGGTCATTGCTGATATAACCGGTGAAAAAGAGACTGTTCTTTGTATTGAAAGTATGGGCTATATGCAGGTCTGCGTCGTAAAACGAGGCCGTGCTGCTGTTGTATTCGTCATCGGGGAGCGCCTTTAGCAGCCAGTTGGAATAGGTAGTTCGGCCGCTGGCGATGAAGGTTGTCTTGTCCTTTATGAGCGGCCCTTCGAGGGTGAGCTTGCTGGTGAGCGGTCCGACGCCTGCGCTGCCTGAAAGCTGTTTGCTATTCCCGTCCCTGGTGGAAACGTCGAGAACGGAGGAAAGGCGTCCGCCGTACTTTTCAGGGATCGAACTCTTATATAGTTCGACTGCTTTAATGATATCCGGGTTGAAGGCGGAGAAAAAGCCAAAAAGGTGAGCCGGGTTATAGATGGTAGCATCATTAAAAAGGATGAGGTTCTGGTCTGCCGAGCCGCCCCGCACGTTGAATCCGGTACTGGCTTCTCCGACGGAGGTGACGCCGGGGAGTGTGAGTACGGCGCGGAGAACATCTGCTTCTCCAAGGACGGCAGGGATCTGTTTGATCGTGCGGATACTAATCCTTTCCACGCCCATCTGCAGGGCTTTTATATTGGATTTCTTTTCGGATACCACGGTGGCGGCTATCAGGGTAGGAATGAAATCTTCCATTTCGATGTTGAGCCTGCCATCCGAATGGAGCAGGATCTGGCGTCGTGTGTCTTTCATGCCTGCGCTGCTGATGTGGAGGAGTTGCCGGCCTTTTGGCAGCCGAAGCGAGAAATATCCGTAGGCATCTGTTATGGCGCCGATGGGCGGGTCATCCAGATAAACGGCTGCGCCGACCAGTGCTTCCCCATTGCGGGCGTCGCGTACATATCCGACGAGGGTTGCCTTGCCTGCCTGCGGGTGACCGGCGGGGGTGCCGATCTCGAATAGCTTATTTTCCAGAGAGGCTCTTAATGCTTTTGTGGCGGGGTGGTCTTCTACTGTCCAGGCCGTATCGTGGGCGCTATTTGCGGAGCTGTCGTTTGTCTGGATCAGTGTGGTGCGAATGGCGTTGAGTCGTGTGATGTATACGTTGTCATCGGGACCTATGGCATAATGAAAGACAGTGTTTTTGAACACCTGGTCGAGCAGGTCGTTGAGGTGTGCGTGTCTTGCTTTCAGGTTGATGACGATGCTATCGGTTTCGGCGGGGTCATAAAAGAAGTGGTAATGGGTAATGGATTCTATGCGGTCGACGAATTGGGGGAAGGTGAGGTCGTTGAAGTCGGCGCCGATGGTTTGGGTATTCTGGGCGTGGGTCAGAAGGATTGAGCCGAGGAGGCAGTGGAGGAAAATGATTAGGCGCTGCATCTTTAATTGTCCAATTTACTATAATATTCTGCTGTTTTTGCGAGGGTGGCAACAGGGTCTTTTCTGAAACTGAGGCGGGATCTTTTCACAAAATCCCTGATGAGGGTCTTATCGGGTCCGAATGCATCGAGCATGTTTCGTTCTGAATGGATGGAGTAATAGCGCCCCCTCACTTGCAGGTGATAGAAATCGTATTGCCGGTAATGGGTGAGGTTCTCTTCGGCCCTTCCTATGTACTGGATGACCTTTTCATGCCTGGCAAGCGCAATGGCTTTTCCGTGATAGAGTTCTTCGTAAAAGCCGGTGGAGGGAAGGTCGACGGCGGTGCTATCGGAAGTGAGATAGACAAACCGGTGATGGGCGATTGTAAAATAGGGGAGTTTTTCGGGAAGGAGTTGGAAATTGATGTCCTTTTGGACGTTCTTCATGATCACTGCGTCTTTGGTCAGGTCGTAGGAAAGCCGGACACCGGGGAAAAGGATGCCGTCGTAGGAGATGGATCCTGTGAGAAGCGTGTCGGATATGAAAAAGGGGTGACCTTGCGGGTGATGGTCATAGCCGCTGTAGAGGGGCCCATTGTATAGTTTGTCCCGGGATGCGGGACTGGTGGTGTAGGATTGGACAGCTTCGCTGTCAGATAGGGGTTGGGAGATGGCGTCGCGATGGGTGCATAGCAGGATCAGGAAGGATAAGAGTTGTTTTGGATTCATATGGCTTATTTTGGTGCCCCGGGTGGATACAATATACATATTTTACCTGTAAGCGGCTGATAGATAAATTTCCCCTGGCAAAGGGTATAGATGACCTTGTCAAAGGAAAGGATATCGGTTGCGGGGTCTCCGTCCAGCAGGACGATGTCGGCATCCATGCCTGCCGCGATCTGCCCGGTCCGTGCCGCCAGACCGAACTGTTTTGCGGGTGCGGTCGTCAGCATCTTCAGGATATACCGGAAATCAAGACCGGCGCCGGCCAGCAAATTGTATTCATCGCGCGTGGAATAGTCGGTGATATAGCCTACGTCGGTCCCGAACAGCAGGGTGCCTCCTGCTACGGCGAAATCATGGACCTGTTTCTGGGCGACCGGGATAAAGGGATTATGCGCTTCGTCTTTTATCCCATTTTTCGCGAGCTCGTCTTTCCAGAGTTTTAGGGTAGGGATCACCGACAGATGTGCTGCGAGCATCCGCCGGATGGTATCCGCGGTCCAGATCCTGCCGCCGTCGGGGGTCGTATGAGCAAGAATATCCAGGCCGCCGTCCAGGGCGATGGCGAGGCCCTGGTTGTCGGTGGGGTGGGCGAAGACCGGTTTGCCCAGGCGATGGGCCTCCTTTACGATGGCCCTGACGACGGGAACGGGCATGTGGACAATACCGTGTGTGGTCGGCGATCCTGTCCAGAGTTTGATGCCGTCGGCGCCTGAATCGATCTGCTGACGGACATGCAGGACGGCCTGTTGCGGATCGGTTGCTTCGGGAAGCTTCATCGGTGCGATATAGAAAGGGCTTCCGTTTGGTGGGACGAGGGGAACGCCTGCGGTGTAGATGACCGGTCCCGTGACATCGCCCTTCCTGATCCTGTCGCGGATGCGCAGGGTCTGCCGGATATCCAACTCTGCGATGTCAAATACGTGAGCGAAGCCATGGCTGGTCAGCATGTCGGTCATCTGGCGGTCAAACCTTTCCGCCGTCATCGTGTCGGCGCGGTTCCATTTCGGCTCGATAAAATGGACATGGCAATTCCAGAAAGCGGCTGTCAGGACCATGCCTTTACAGGATATGATCCGAAAGGACTTTGGCACAGCGATCTTGTCCGAGCTGCCGACGGCTGTGATCTTCCCGTTCCGGACGAGTACGGTGCCGTTCTCAATTGGTGCGGCGGAAGGGGAGGGGTAGATCCGGGCGCCGACAAGGGCAAGGTCGGTGGTGGTTTTATCGGTTTGAGCAGAAACGGAAATTGTGAGCAGGCAAAAGGTCAGCAGAAGGGCTGTGGTGATTCGAAGATGGTTCATAATTTAAAGATATTGACAAAAACCGTACATTAAACTGTATCATTAGCGTACAGTTTTCGTGCCTGCCATTTGTTACTGCCTGATTATCAAAATATAAAAAGGTGGTATTTATTTTGGGCAAGATCAGCATGCTTAAGAATTATTTGAAAATTGCCTGGAGAAACCTGATGAAGAGTAAGGCCTTCTCCTTTATCAACATTTTCGGTCTGACTACCGGCATCACCGTTTGCCTGATGATCTTCCTGTTCATCATGAACGAATTTAGTTTTGACAACTTTCATACAAAAGGGAAAGATATATACCGTGTCATGCGGTCGTACGACGCGTCCAAACCTGCGGTGCCCTATCTTTCCGGCCCTTATGCCACGGCGCTGCTCAATGATTTCCCGGGGGAGATCAAAAAGGCGGTCCGTGTCATGCCGGACAACGACCTGTTATCCTATAAGAACCGGCCTTTCAATGAAAAGAATATCTACCTGGTGGACAGTAACTTCTTTACCTTTTTCTCTTTCCCGCTGGTAAAGGGCGATCCGGCCACTGCGCTAAGCGATCCGAACAGCGTTGTGATGACGGAGACGACGGCCAAAAGGTATTTTGGTGACGAAGACCCCATGGGAAAGATAGTCGAGCTGAACCAGGAGCGTAAGGTAAGGGTCACGGGTATTGCCAAAGATGTACCTGGCAACTCGCATTTGAATTTCGACTTAGTGATGCCGCTGGCTTTTGCGTACAACCAGCCTTTTTTTAAGGTCTGGATCAACAACAATCATTTTGTCTATGTTCTCCTGGACAAACAGGCCAGCCGGGCAAGCATAGAAAAACGTTTTCCCGCCTTTATGGATAAATACATGGGGCCGACGATGAAACAGACGGGGTATCGTTTCGGGTTGTCGATGACCCCGCTGAAAGACGTTTATTTCGGAGACGACTCGGCGTTTGACAATGTAAAACATGGCAATAAAAAGGTAGTTTATGTCTTTTTGAGCATCGCTGTGCTGATCCTGCTGATCGCCTGTATCAACTTTATGAATTTGTCGACCATCCGCGCTGCCGAGCGCAGCAAAGAGGTGGGCTTGCGCAAGGTGATGGGAGCGCTCCGTACCAATCTGGCCGGGCAGTTCCTTGGCGAGTCGCTTTTACTTGCCATCATTTCCTGTGTCCTGTCGATGGGCTTGCTTCAGTTGCTGATGCCACTGTACAGTAACCTGCTCGGGTTTAAACTAAGTGTACCCTACACGTCGTGGTACCTCTACGCTTTCCTGGCCGGTACTATTGTCGTAGTGGGGTTGCTGGCTGGCAGCTATCCTGCCCTTATTCTTTCCGGGTTTTCGCCCATCGAGGCGCTGAAAGACAACCGAGGGAACCGAAGGTTGCGACCGAGGAGGGGCGTGGCGAAGCAGCCCCGACGTTGGTCTCTGAGGCTGGGCAAAGGCGGTTCCCTTTTCCGGCAGACCCTGGTCGTCGTTCAGTTCAGCATATCGGTATTCCTGATCACCGGTACGATCATCATCACCAAGCAAATGAGCTTTATAAAGAACAAATCCCTTGGGTATAACCAGGAGCAGGTACTATATATTCCACTGGACAACAACGCCATCTATAATAACATGAACAGGTTCAAACGGGATCTTGAGGCCAACAGCAATATCGCCTCGGTATCTACGATGTCGGGTGAGCCCGGTGGCTTTTTTGATGATCAGACGTTCGAGGTCGAGGGGCAGGACAATAAGGCTTGGAAAGGCAGGTCTGAATTCGCGGATTTTGAATTTGTCAAAACACTCGGCTTGAAGATCATCGCCGGCAGGGATCTTTCGTCACAATATCCTACGGATACGACCTCGGCTGTGTTGTTGAACCGGATGGCGGCAACGGCGCTTGGATGGACACCGCAGCAGGCTATCGGGAAATGGGTAAAGAATACGGTGCGGGACAGTCTCCGCCGCAGGGTGGTGGGGGTAATAGAGGACTTCAACTATACTTCGCTGAAACAAAATATCGAACCGCTGGTGATCTCGCCAAGTATGGACAGAAGGGTGGCCGTCGTGCGTATGAGGCCCGGAAACCTGCAGAACAACATAGCGCTGGTAAAGAAAGCGTATACTGATGCCGCGCCTGCCTATCCATTCGAATACAAGTTCCTGGACCGGAAATTTGATGATCTCTACCGGAAAGATATCCGCCAGCAGACGATACTCAGCATCTTCTCGGGGCTGGCGATAGTGATTGCCTGTCTGGGGCTTTTTGGGCTGGCCTCTTTTACTGCGGAAAAACGTACGAAAGAGATCGGCGTGCGGAAAGTGCTGGGTTCTTCGGTGCAAAATATTATCCTGCTATTGTCGAAAGATCTGCTGAAACCGGTTGTGCTGGCTACGCTGATCGCCATTCCCGTTGCTTATTCGGTTATGGACAGCTGGCTGCAAAATTTTGCTTACCGTACGGGTCTGCAATGGTGGATCTTTGCGGTGTCGGCAGGGGTAACTGTTGTTATTGCCTTGGTGACAGTGAGTTTCAGGGCGGTAAAGGCAGCTGTGGCCAATCCCACCAAAAGTTTACGGGCTCAATGATGTGGTGGGGTGTTGTGAAGAATACGGGTCATTGCATTTTGCAAAACGGTTGTTGGCGAGGAGGGCAGGTTATCACAGCGCCAGGCTACGAATCCGTCCGGCCTGACGAGTATCGCTCCTTCTTTTTTAAATGCCAAGGCGGATTCTCTTCCAGGTAAACTGTAAGCGGTCAAATTTATGGACGCTGCTGCCAGTGCCCACGGCGAGTTATCTGAGGTGGTAAACAGAACGAAACCTTTTCCCAGCAGGTCAAGCGTCGAGATACGGCAGTCCTCTTCCCCGATCCAGAAATGCGGGAAGCGTGTTCCTGTCTGCGCCATGAGGGGGCCCGATCTGACATAACCGGTATGTTGTTCGTCCTGGATGACTGCGGTGGAGTAATACCGGTATGCCGGCAATCCTAAGATCTCGCCTAACTGTAATATGGCCACATTAGGGAAAAATCTTTTTAGTCTTAGAAAACTGATGGTCATAACGGATATGAATGCCCAGTAGAATTTCAGGATCACTTTTTTGATCAGGCCGTATTCATTTGCCATTTCTCCGGAAGCTATCGCATAACGAAGGCCTATCGGCTGCCGTTCTGTGCTGTAAGTTTTTAGTAAGGCCGGGGAAGCTTTTCCTTTAAGAACATAACCTAATTTCCAGCAAAGGTTGTGAACATCCTGTACGCCTGAATTCGCGCCTTTTCCGCCGTATGGGGTCATGACATGGGCGGAATCTCCGGCCAGGAAAATGCGATCCTGCTGCATTTCTGTGACCACCCTGACGGTTGGGTTCCAGGGGAGTACGCTTAAGATACTGATCTTTATCCCCGGTAAACCGATGACTTTCTGTAAGATATTTATTACCTGTTCATTCGAAGGCAGCGGAGTTTTCGGGTCATAACTAAGATGAAATACCCATCGGTCGCTGTTATTGATAGAGGCCAGTAAGCCTTTGAGATCCGGCTCATCTATGCGGAGGAGGCTGAATTCTTTTTTTTTGACGTATTGGGTCAGATCGGCTTCGAAATAAATATTCAGGAGGTTACCCAGGGCGCCTTTTCCGACCGTTGGAACATTTAGGGTTTCCCTGATACTACTTTTTGCACCATCGGCGGCGATGATATAATCTGCGTGAATGGTGTATTCCGTTCCTGTTTCCCGGTTACGGATGACTGCTGTTGTATAATGTCCGTTCTGGCTAAAAGAAAGCAGTTCGGTGTTGAATAAGATCTCTGCTCCGCGCTGCCGGGCGGCTTGCAGTAATATGGGTTCTGCCAGATCCTGTGTGCAGCGTGCTCCTGCTTCGGGAGTCAGGGCCACCAGGCTTTCCAGTCCTTTGAACTTTATCGGGGATTCCGGATTATCTTTTGGTTTTGCTTTTTCGAGGTATGCGTCTAATGAGCTGCTGGTATGGATACCCCAGGCGGGGGCCAGTACTTTCCCGGCTTCGCGGATGGGTTCGCTGAGGCCGATCTCCCGATATAGTTCCATCGTACGGACATCAAAGCCGCGTGACCGGGGATGTATGGATGTGCCATTGTGTTTTTCGATCAGCATAGGGGTGATGCCCTGTTTCAGAAGGAAAAGAGCCGCGGACAAACCTGAAATACCACCGCCGACGATCAATACCGGAACTTGTTTGATAGTTTCCATTTATTTCCTATATTTTCAAACAAATTTGCTTCTTCCTTGTCGGGAGAGAGTGCAGATTCCGGATTAATATGTACCATTTTTGTAATTGTGGCAATGAAGAACAATTCCGACGATAAGACGCTGACCCGGTTTAGTATGGAGGATCTTTTGTCCATCCCGCGGGGTGAGGTAAAAGAATATGCTACACCCATGCCAGACCGTACCGGCAGTCTGAAGCTGGTCATTACCGACACGATGGGTGTGGTGGATGGCAGTATGATAACTGAAAAGCCGACACCGCCTTTGGAACACTATAATGATGTTCCGCTGGTGGAAATGAATTTTATGCTGGAGGGGGACATATGTCAGACCCAGGAAGGACTGTTGAAACAGCATCACTATAAAAAGGGCTATCATAACATTTTGTTCAACCCTTATGCGATGGAGCGTAACCAGCTGATGCATACTGGTTGTCATCGGATCTTTTCGGTTCATTTGCGGCCAGAATATATGATGGGGCTTTTTTCGGGTTATCTCCCCGAGTTTGCGCCTTTAGCGGATAAGATCGCCAATGGCCAGCCTTTTGTGTTGCATGGGCCGGATAATAGTCTGAGCAATCAGCTCCGATATTTTTTTGATGGGTTCTGGCAGGTTCCGTCGTCGCCAGGTCTACGAAAGTTGTATTTTGACAGCAAGGTATTGGATCTGTTGTGCAGGCAATGTGAAGTGCTGGTTGGTCATGGAGCAAAAGAGGGTCAAATACCCAGGGCCGATCTTGAGAAAGTTTATTATGCCCGCGACCTGATAGTCGGCAGGCTGAGTGATCCGTTGTCGTTTGCGGAGCTTTCACGGTTGTGTGGATTGAATGAGTTGAAGCTGAAAAAATGGTTCAAAGAGGTGTTTGGGGCGAGTGTGTTTGCTTTTTTGCAGGAAGAAAGGCTGATGGCTGCCAGGCGGCTGATCTATGAAGGGCAGAAGAATATGTCTATGATCGCGTATGAATTAGGGTATGCGCATCCGCAGCATTTTCAGCGGGCGTTCAAGAAGCGGTTTGGGTTGACGCCAAAATCATTACTGAAATAGAGTTTTGTTTTTTCGGAGAATATTTAGATATTTGTCTAAATATCTAAATGACCGTTTGAATAACCTATTCAAAGCATTGAACGATCCGACCCGCAGGGCCATCCTGGAGATGCTGCGTGATAAGGACATGACGGCGGGGGACATTGCCGGGCAGTTCGACATGTCCTGGCCCAGTGTGTCCCATCACCTGGATATTCTTCGGAAAGCCGGGCTGGTTGTGGCTCAGAAGGAAGGGCAGTTCCTGTATTATTCCATTAATACGACGGTGATGGACGATATGTTGCAATGGATGCTTCAATTCACGAAAAAAAAGAAGTAAGATGTCTACGAAATTTACCTGGGTAGATGGCGTTTTCCTTGTGATATGGGGATTGCCCCTGGTCTACCTGATCTGCGTGTATCCGTCACTGCGACCTACTCTTCCGATACATTTCGACGCGGCGGGGAATCCGAATGGATATGGTTCCAGGGGGACCTTTGTGGGAGTGGTGCTGATGATCAGTGGGATTGGTCTGGGAATGGCCTTTCTTATCCGGTTCCTTCCCCGTATCGATCCAAAGAATAAGGCCAGATATTCCCAGGCTATTTTTATCCGGATCGGCTATGCATTGCTGCTCTTTATGTCGTTGCTTTCTGCGGCCGTGATATATGCCTCGGTAAACGGTCATTTCAAGCTTCCGCAAAAATTCCTATATCCGCTGCTTGGTCTTTTTTTCGCTTACTTGGGTAACCTGTTCAATAATGTGAAACCAAATTACTTTGTCGGCATCCGGACGCCGTGGACGCTGGAGAGTGAGGTGGTGTGGCGTAAAACGCACAAGCTGGCCGCCCGGATCTGGCTGCCCGGAGGGATCCTGTTGGCTCTGTTGGGCTGGGTATTGCCGCAAGCTGTGGCGCCCGGGGTCTTTATCATCGGCCTCCTGATCATGGCTATCGTGCCGATAGGTTATTCGTATGTTTTTTTCCGTCGATTACCCCAATGAGTGTTTATGAAACGTTTGTTTTTTGTTTTCCTGACAGCGCTGGTGCTGTCTACCGGCGCCGTTGGCGCTGTTGCGCAAAATGTTGTGCCTGGCAAAACGGAGGCGCCTCTTAAAGGTGTGTGGTCGGGTACGATCATGGGTATCAAACTGATATTTCATTTTGCGACGGGGCCTTCGGGTAAGACGGAAGGAACGATGGACAGTCCGCAGCAGGGGATCATGGTCGTGGGGGCGGTGAATATGTTCAGTTATCGGGAAAGTGGTTTGGGGGCTGCTTTTAAAGATATCGAGACATTGAAGTCCTGGGAGGTCAGACGACTTCAGATCGACAGTGAATTGAAGCCGGCTTTTTAAAGGGTTGCGGCAACGCGCGTTGCAACTGGTGGGATTTTTGTTGCCTGCGGGACGTATTGTTCCCAATGCGCGACGGGATGTTTGTTCATGTCGACGGGATAGTTGCTTCTGATCCGTTTGTACATATAAAAGCTGTTCATGAACAGGGAAAGTAACATCGCTCCCGGCCGCAAGGTCAGCAGTCCCCTTATGATCCGCTTGGAAGAATGGATGACGGAAAATGCTTTTTTCCATAAGTTCCGGTGAGACTGCAGCAACTCATCCGGGCTCATTCTTTTAGGTTTGAAAGCGACGTTGTATCCATTATAGAACTGCCAGCCCTTTTCCAACATCCGATCGTTCTTTAACAGATCATGGTAGATGGGTGTTCCCCGGAAAGGGGTCATCACACTGAGGAAGGGTACATCGATGCCTATCTCCATGATCCTGTCGGCCATTTCCTCAATGCTTTCGCGGGTGTCATGATCGAAGCCCGCGATGAATCCTGCCATTACGGCGATGCCTCTTTTATGGATCGCTGCGACTGCGGTTTTGTAGTTCTCGATCTTATTCTGCCGTTTGTGCGCGTCGGCCAGGCTTTCCTTGTCGAAGGACTCAATGCCGAGGAATACGCCGATACAACCCGAGTCCCTCATCATATCCAGGAGTTTGTCATCTTTTGCGATATCCATGCTCGCCTGGGTAAGCCACCATTTTTTCAAGGGCTTCAGCTCCGCCAGCAGCGCATGGATATACTTGCGGTCAATCGTAAGATTATCATCCCAGAACCAGACAACCTTTCGTTGCCACCAGTGGGGGAAAGCATCATAGGATGCGTCCCTGATGACGTCCTTCACGGGTCTTAACCGGAAGCCGGGATTTAGTGTCGGCACGGTACAGAACGAACAGGTAAATGGACATCCTCTTGTGGCCTGGATCACTTTTCGGATAAAGAACTTATTGGACAGTAAGTCATACCGTGGTGTTGGCAGGTCTTTCATATCGCATGGCCGGCCGGTATAGACCTTTTTCAGCTGTCCGAGAGCCTGATCCCGGAGCAGGTCGATCCAGGCTGTCTCGGCCTCCCCGGTCACGATGGCATCGAAATGAGTAAGGGACTCATCAATATTGAATGTTACGTGCGGGCCTCCGGCCACGACTGTTTTACCTCTTTTTTTAAACTCCCTGGCCAGGTCGAAAGCAGATGGTGCGAAGCCGCTGAAGAATGAGATCGCGATGAGGTCTGCTTTTGAATCGAGGTCTATTTGGTCTACCTGCTGGTGGAATACACGGACTGTGTGTTCACGAGGCGTGATAGCGGCGAGGTGGATACCTGTTATAGGAGGCACGAAGTCTTTTTCATGTCCGAACTCATATCTTTTTAGGTAGGCGATGATGATATCTATGGTCATGTTTTGTATTTAAAAGTACTTTGAAATACAAAGTAAAGCGGATTTTTTTGGATTTGCAAGGGTTTGAAAAAATTTATTGATTTTGGGGGGATTGTTGCGGCGGCGATGGCGGGGAGAGATGGTGGGATTTGTTGAAGAGGTTGGAAAATTTGTTGAATGGGATTAGCCCGTCGGGAAAATTAACAATCAAATGGCCCATCAGCCAGGGATTAATTATTAAATTTAGGATATGGAAAAGATCACACCCGCCGACATACGCTATCCCGACCTTGCAGGGAAAAGGTTCAACAAGCGCTTTACAGGAAAGCCTGAGTACATTCGTATACCGACCTCTACGAAAGAGGTGGTGGAGGCTGTACAGGAGGCGGTGGACAGTAAACGGCGGCTGGTGGTACGTAGTGGAGGTCATTGCCTGGAGGGCTTCGTGGCGGATCCCGCCGTGCAGGTGCTGATCGATATGTCCCTTATGACGGACATTTATTATGATGCGGAAAGGTCTGCGTTTGCGGTGGAGGCCGGCGCTACGGTGGGTGAGATGTATCGCAGGCTATTCCTGGGGTGGGGAGTGGTCCTCCCCGCAGGTGAGCATCCTGGCATAGGTATGGGGGGACATGTACTGGGCGGCGCCTTTGGCTTCCTTTGCCGGGAGTATGGATTAGCGGCGGACTATCTTTATGGGATTGAACTTGTGGCAGTCGATGCAACCGGTAAAGCGCATCGTGTTATAGCTACCCGGGAAGCAACGGATCCTAACCGTGAGCTATGGTGGGCGCATACGGGGGGTGGCGGCGGCAATTTCGGCATCGTGACGCGTTACTGGTTGCGGTCTCCGGAGGCCATTGGATCTGATCCGGCTTTGGCGCTGCCAAAGGCACCGGCGTCGATTACCATTTTCCGGGTGGGATGGGACTGGAAGGACTTTGACGAAAAATCGTTTGCTCATCTCGCGCGAAATTTCGGAGAGTGGTGCCGGCACAACAGTAGTCCGGATTCTCCTTACACGCAACTGTTCAGCCTGCTTTTTCTCAACCATCGCAACCTGGGTAAGCTGGAGATGAAGGGCCTATCCACGGCCGGAGCAAAGGCTACTCAGCTAATAGACGAGCACCTGGCCGCTGTCGCAGGACCTATCGGCCTGCCATTTACACGGCAGATCGAAGAAAGGCCCTGGTTAAGTTTTGCCCTCAATCCTTTTCCTGAATTATTCCAACCGGGGTTTGACAATGCGCTGGCAAAAGTCAAGGATGCTTTATTGCGCCGGCCGTTGACCGACAGCCAGATCGCGACGGCTTATAAATATCTCACGATGAATGAAAATGTTGGGGGTGGATTGGGGATGGCGACTTATGGAGGTAAGGTAAATACAATAGCTCCGGAAGCCACGGCATCGGCTCAACGGGATTGCATTCTCGATATTGCCTGCAATGCGGGCTGGGGCGATCCGAAAGCTGAAGCGCCTACCTTAGCCTGGGTCCGGGGTTTTTACCGGGACCTCTTCGCCGGCTCCGGCGGTGTGCCTGTGCCCAATGAACAGACCGACGGCAGCATGATCAATCATCCGGATACGGATCTCGCTGACCCGGAATGGAACAAGTCAGGCGTACCGTGGTATACTTTATACTATAAGGGAAATTATCCCCGGTTACAGAAAGTGAAAAGCAAGTGGGACCCGCTGAATATATTTTATCATGCCTTGTCTATAGAAGGGATGGGTTAAGCGTGGCTGAACCTGGCCCGGTATTCCAGCGGGGTGATGCCGGCGATCTTTTTAAAGATGGTCCGGAAGGCTTTTACATCCGTGTAGCCCACGGCGTACATGATCTCGTTGATGTTTTTCCGGCCGCCTTCCAGGCTTCTTTTTGCGGCTTCCATTTTGACACGCTGGATATAGTCTACCGGGGAGATCGTTGTAGCACGTTTGAAGCGACGCGAAAAGTTGATCCGGTGCATCGCGCATTTATCGGCAAGGAAATCAACCGTCAGTCTTTCCCCGATGTTATTTTCGATGAAATCCTGTATGCGCCGAATCTCTTCGTCCGGGTGGTCTTTCAGTCCTTCAAATACGATAAAGGGTGATTGGCTGTTTCGTGCGATATCGATCTGCAACACCTTGGCGCAATAGAGCGCGACCTCCCGGCCATTGTATTTCTCGACGAGGTAAAGCATGAGGTTGAGACTGGATGTGGCGCCGCCGGCGGTATAAAGACCTTTGTGGTCTGTAATAATCTTGTTTGTGGCCAGATCCAACTCCGGGAACAAGCTGCGGAAGGCGGGTTCTGCCTTCCAATGTGTAGAGCAGGGCTGTCCTTTTAAAAGACCGGTAGCAGCCAGTAAAAACGATCCGGTGCATAAACTGGCGACTTCCGCACCATCTTTGTATTGCCTGGTCAGCCAGTCGAGTGCATCCCGGCTGGTCTTGATCGCGAAGTCGTCCCGGCTGTCAAAACTGGGAATAATTATGACATCGGTTTTTTGGACCGTTTCTATGTCTTTCATACCCTGGAGCATAAACGAAGTATTCAACAAGCGCTGCTGCAGGTTTGCGCCAGCCAGCTGGATATCATAAAAAGGGAGCTGTCCTTTATTGACAAAGAACTCATTGGCCTTCTCCAACACTTCGATGGCTCCAAACAGGCAGCTGGGTTTCAGGATCCCGTCTGCCATTAAAAATGTCACTTGTTTCATCCTTCAAGATACGAGAGATCTGTTGCACAAACAACCCCCTAAGTTGTTAAATGTACACCCCATTCAGGTGGTTAACAACTTCTAATTTTGGTTCATGGGAAAAATAATCAGTTTAATCAACAGCACGCCTGACGGCTTTGTCGACAGTCAATATGTCAACGCCGATGCCGAATTTCACGAATTTGTTCACGGGATCCTGGAAGAAACGGAGACGGTAGGTTTCGGCCGAAACAGTTTTGAGCTATTCCAACAGGTCTGGCCGGCGATACTTAAAAAAGATGGCGCGGCGGAATCACAGGTGCGTATGGCAAGAGCGCTTACGGAAATGCCCAAGTACGTGTTCTCGTCAAAGCTTGGCAGTACGACCTGGGCCAATACCGATATTGTAAGGACGGTTGAAAGTGATGCGATGAATGCCTTTAAAAAGGCCGGTCGCAAAGGACTGCTAACCATCGGCAGCCCTGGCCTTGTTGCGATGCTGACCAAACTGGGGCTGGTGGATGAATATTACTTTTCGATACAACCCCTGATCGCCGGCGGCGGTAAAGTGCGTCTATTCGACCAGATCACCCTCGAGGGCAGGCAGCCCTTGAAATTCGCTGGCAGCAGGCAATTGAAGACGGGTGTCATCATCCTGAACTATCAAAAGTTGACAGGAAAGAGCTGACCGCAAATCCAGCCAATTAACGCCGCTGACTCATAATGTGTTGGGGTGAAAGTAGTGGGTTGGAGCGACTTAGAAGTAGCGGTTTAGTTGTAGATATAGGTTTTTGTAGCCACTTCTCCATTGTCCAGCATGTCTGTTTCTTTGGTGATTCTGCCGGAGCTGTCGAACAGGTAGCTATAGGTGACGTTGGCAATTACATTACCCGCACCATCTGTCTGTTTCTGTGTGGCCGGGAAGTATTTGGATTGTAAAGGATAATAGATCGGGTCGATCGGCATATTCAGCCGATGATTTGTGTAGGTATAGGTAGAGATGGTATTGACGGTTCCCGAGCCGTCGGTTTCGATGTCTTTGATAAGATTTCCATCGTTATCGTAGGTGTAATCGCTTCTGCTGAATACTGTCGTTCCGCTTTTGGAATAATCATAGGTGGTCACACGGGTCAATAGCTTTCCGTTATATGTATATTTCTCGGTGGTGGAATCATTGGTGTCGTTGACCTGGAACGTGCTGTCAACGTAGGGTATGTTATTCAGGTAGAGGATCTCGTGGATGGACAATTGGTTGTTATTGTAAAGATCGAGTGTAAAGCTTTTATCCGAATAAGTATACACGAATTTGCCGTTAGGGGATACCATGCTGGTGATCCGGTTGTTGTTGTCATAGTTCACGGCGAAGCTGTCGGTTTCATGATAACCAGAGGCCTGTACATCCTCGATGTATAGCTTTAGCTTAGTGGTATTGCCGGAAGACTCTGAACTGTTGTTTTTGTTGCAGGAGGCAAAAACATATAATATCGATAAGGCGGCGAATAGGTGTTTGGTGGTCATGGTGTCAGTTTAGGAGTTTAGGTTTTTTGCCAAGATAAGGAATTGGTTGGGATTTTCAAATTGTGTGAAAAATGCTTTATCTTTTGGGCATGGCAACATTAAATAAGATCGCACTGGTGACCGGCGGGAGCCGCGGCCTGGGAAAGGACATGGCACTACGTATTGCCGAAAAAGGAATAGACGTAGTGCTTACGTATAACAGTAAGAAAGACGAGGCTGCTGCGGTCGTGTCGGCGATCGAAAAGCTGGGGCGAAAGGGGGCTGCGCTGCAGCTTGATGCCGGGAATGTCAAAAGTTTCGACACGTTCTTTGGTCAGCTGAAGACCCTGCTAAAAGATCATTTTGGCGCTGGGAAATTTGACATAATCATCAATAACGCGGGCATCGGTATTCATGCGCCGTTTGCCGAGACTACGGAAGAGCAGTTCGATACGCTTGCCAATCTCCAGCTGAAAGGCGTATTCTTTTTGACGCAGAAGGCCTTGCCCCTGATGAATGACGGAGGCAGTATCATCAATATCTCCACCGGGCTGGCGCGGTTCAGCGCACCCGGTTATTCTGCCTATGCCGCGATGAAAGGGGGTATCGAAGTCCTGACAAGATACCAGGCGAAGGAATTGGGTGCAAGGGGCATCAAAGTCAACTGTATAGCGCCGGGTGCTATTGAGACGGATTTTGGCGGCGGCGCCGTCCGAGACAACGAACAATACAATAAGTATATCAAGTCGGTCACGGCGTTGGGACGTACTGGATTGCCAACGGATATAGGCGGCGTGGTGGCCTTTTTATGTACGGATGATGCCGGATGGATCAATGGGCAGCGGATAGAAGTGTCGGGCGGGATGAATCTATAACTTTTTGAATACTTCCATCAGTGTGACTGCTGCGAGGATAGACGAGGCGGGGTTCTGGCCGGTGATGAGCTTTCCTTCCCGCACTACGAACGGGACCCAGTTCTCACCTTTTTGGAAATTCGAACCTCTTTCGCGTAACATGTCCTCGAGCGAAAAGGGTACTACTTTTGTCAGCTGTGCTTCTTCCTCTTCCTCATTTGTAAAGGCGGCTACCCTCTTTCCTTTGATCAGCCAATTGCCATCCGGCGCCTTTACATTCTTCAGGGCAACAGGGGCATGACAGACCAGCGTCATAGGTTTGCCTGCTTTGGCAAAATCCTGTAATAAGCGAATGGAATCTGCGTCATCGGGTAAATCCCACATGGGGCCGTGGCCGCCGGGATAAAATATGGTGTCGAAATCCTTTTCCGACACGGTGCTGAGTGATACGGTGTGGGCCAGCCGATCTATCGTCACCGCATCATCATAATACCGCCGGGTCATGTCCGTCTTGTTCTCCGGCAGGTCGCTTTTGGGATCTATCGGCGCCTGACCGCCCTTTGGAGAGGCGATGGTGATCTTTTTACCTGCATCCAGGAATGTGAAATACGGCGCAGCAAATTCCTCGATCCATAAACCTGTCTTTTTACCTGTGTTGCCTAACTGGTCGTGTGAGGTAACGACGAATAAAACTTTACTGAAGTCCATTGTGATTGTTTAAGAATGGCAAGTCAAATGAAATGCCATCATTTAAAACGTTATGAACTACTGTATTAGCGGGCCTGATGAAAAGTGCTCCCGCTAAATGTCGTGGAGGGTGGCTGTGCAATCACGCAATGACGCGGTATTTGGTTTGATGTGGTATTTTTGGCTGATGTGGTGAGTCGCCTTATTAAATCAATTTAGCAGTAAAGAAATCAATGGTCCGTTTCCAGGCCAGCTCTGCTGCGGCCTTGTCATAACGGGGAGTTGTGTCGTTGTGAAAGCCATGGTTTACGCCGGGATAGATGTAAGCCGTGTACTCCTTGTTGTTTTCTTTTAAAGCGCTTTCGTATGCCGGCCATCCTTCATTGACATGGGTATCCAGGCCTGCATAATGTAAAAGAAGCGGTGCTTTTATCCGGGGAACGAGCTCTTTTGCGGGCTGGGCTCCATAGAATGGGACGGCGGCGGAGAGATCCGGGAGCCGGACTGCCATCATATTGGCGATGCCGCCGCCAAAGCAAAAGCCTACGACTCCAATTTTCCCGTTGCAGTCGGGATGTCGTTTCAGATATTCAAACCCGTCTATAAAATTCTCCAGCATTTCGTCTTTATTCCTTTTGCTTTGCATTTCGCGGCCTTTGTCATCGTCACCGGGATAACCGCCAAGAGGAGTTAATGCATCGGGGGCTATAGAAATGAAACCGGCCAATGCCGCCCGCCTGGCAACGTCTTCGATGTAGGGGTTCAGGCCCCGGTTTTCGTGGACGACGACGATGCCGCCCAGTTTTTTTGACTTGTCGACAGGCTGGGAGAGTAATGCCTTGATCGTTCCTCCGCCTTTTGGAGAGTTGTACGTGACATACTCAGACTTCAGGCGGGGATCGTCATGTTTTACCTGTATATGGTTTTTGTAGTCGGGCATCAGAAAACTCAGCAGTGCGGGCACTGTCAGACTCCCTACTGCGTATAAGGAGAGCTTTTCCATGAAGTCGCGTCTGTTGAGCCTGTTGTGGGCGTAGTCGTCATACAGATCGAACACTTCCTGTTTGATGTCTTCTTTATTTATTTTCATATGAGGCTTTTTAGTAAATTACGAAATTTATCTAGCAAACTATCTTTTTCAGGATCGCGAGCGCTTCGGTCATTTCATTTTCCTTAAGAGAAGCAAAACCCATTCTCAGCGCATTGGCAGAAAAGGATTCGTTCTTGTAAAAATCTCCATTGTCGATATAAAGGCCTTGTTTTTGTGCATTTTCGGACATTTTGATCAAATTGATCTTTTTATCAAAATTCGCCCACACCCCAAGCCCTCCCTCGGGGATCTTAAATTCTATCTGATCAGTAAAGTCGGATAGGAGGATCTGGCAAAAAAGGTTTCTGCGCTGTTTGTAAATTTTTAGTGACTTCCGGAAATGTCTTTCCATTTCACCATTGTCAAACAGGACAGCGAATGCTTCTTCCAGCAGCGTGTCTCCCTGTCTGTCTATCAACTCTCTTAATGCAGAGGCGGCTTTGATAAATGCGGGAGGCCCTGTCATAAACCCGATCCGCAAGGCGGGAGCAAAAGTTTTTGAGATCGAGCCGATATAGATCACATTTTGATTGTGGTCGATGCTTGCCAATGGCAGGTAGGGTTTATTATCATAATGAAAATCAAAATCATAATCGTCTTCGATAATCGCAAAACGGTATTCTTTGGCGAGGTTTAACAGCTTAAGCCTTCGATCCATACTCGTGGTTACTGTTGTTGGACAGTGATGATGCGGTATGATATAAACCGCCTTTATTTTCCTGCGCTGTAAAGTCTTTTCGAGATGGTCAATATTCATTCCATTGTGATCAATGGGGATGCGTATCAGGTTTGCGCCGGCATGTCTGAAGGTTTCATCGGCAGAGCGGTAGTTGGAAACTCCGACTGCTATATTATCAGAAGGATCGAGGAGCAGCTGTGCTGCTAAAAAGATACCCATCTGGCTGCCTTTTGTGATCTGTATGTTCGCGGGAGGCACCACCAGTCCCCTGGTATTGGAAAGGTATTTGCCGATAGCCTCACGAAGACGTCCGGATCCTTGCGAGCTGCCATATTTCAGGAATTTTTTCCCATGAAATTTCCTGGAGAGACTTCGATATTCGCGCATCAACAGGTCTACCGGCGCAAGACGTACATCAGGGAAGCCATCGTCAATGGCGAGACCGGGGATCTGAAGATCCTGGCTTGGCGGCGCATTTTCAAAATTATTGGTCCAGGTGAAAGATCCCTTGGGGCTATTGTTCTTTTTGGCTTCGGGCAGCGTAGTCCTGGAACGGCTGGGAAGTTTCGAAAGTACGAATACGCCCCTGCGTTGGATGGATTCGGCCCAGCCCTGGCTTGCTAATTCTTCATATGCCAATTTTACGGTGTTCCTGTTAATGCCGATGAGATCTGCCAGGATACGGGAGCTTGGCAAAAGGTCGGATGGGCGCAGGGTGCCATTTGTGATCAGGGATATAAAGCTATTGCACACCTGGATGTGCAGCGATACGGAGGCATTCCGATCGACCTGGACCAATGATTTGTATGGCAGCATCTGGGCTGTAGTTTTTGTGAAAACTGGGATACAAATATAGCCCAATTGCCCTATAGTTTTGTAAAAAATCATAGACATGAAGAAAGCTGGGAGCGAATAATGAAAAGCGATGTGCTTAAAGGAAGCATTTTCCTTGCGCTGGGAGCCTCCAGCTATGGAATGCTGACAACCTTTGTAAAAATGGCGTACCGGGAAGGTTTTACGACAGCGGAAGTGACGCTGTCGCAGTTCGGGCTTGGATTTACCGGGCTCTTTATTTTGACCCTGTTCCGGAAAAGACAGCCGGCGGCGGAAAGGGGAGCATCGGGTCTTAAAAGCATACTTAAGTTAATGATGGCTGGAACATCGATGGGGCTAACCAGTATTTTCTACTACAGATCGGTTCAGTATATCTCCGTTAGTGTTGGGATCGTGTTGCTGATGCAAACGGTGTGGATGGGGGTCATTCTTGAAATGATCCTGCATAAAAAGGCGCCCGGGATACGTAAGCTAGGGGCAGTCGGGATCATTCTTGCCGGGACGATACTAGCTACTAACCTGGCTGGGGAATCCATGGCTATCAATTGGACAGGGTTTGCCTGGGGAATGATGGCGGCTGTTGCCTACACGTCCACGATGTATACCTCGAACAATATCGAACTTGGGTTGCCCCCGCTGAGGAGAAGCCTTTATATGATCCTGGGAGGACTGATCATTATCTGCCTTGTTTTTCATTCATCGCTGAACCGGGAGTTTCCGGGCAGAATATTTCTGCGCTGGGGTCTTATCCTTTCTTTGTTTGGAACGATCCTGCCGCCATTATTGTTTACAAGGGGAATGCCCCTGACCGGTATGGGGCTGGGTGCTATTATTGCGTCTATAGAAATACCGGTTTCTGTATTGATGGCACATATACTTTTACAAGAACCGGTAAGCATTCTTCAATGGGTGGGGGTTCTTTTGATCCTTTTTGCGGTGGTGTTGATGAAGATCGGGAAAAGGGCCAGGAGTGATATTTAATGGCAAAGCCCCCGATGCGGGGGCTTTCGTTTTTTATATGGGGTATGGATCTAAGCTGGCTGGAGGTTGGTTGTGATACCGATCCTGTTCCATACATTGATGGTAATAATTGCCAGGATCACCTGTGCGAGGTAGGTCTCTTCGAGAACTTTTGCGGCCTGCGCGTATGTTTCGTCTTTTACATGACCGCTGATCAGCGTCACTTCTTCGGTCAGGGCCAATATGGCTCTTTCGTCCTCTGAAAAGAAGGGGGTGTCGCGCCAGGCATTGAGGGCATAGATACGCTGTTCTGTTTCGCCGACTTTACGGGCTTCTTTTGTGTGCATGTCGATACAAAATGCGCATCCGTTGATCTGTGAAGATCTGATCTTGATCAGGGCTTTGTGTTTTTTTGTAAGGGGTGTGCTTTCGATGAATTTTTCCAGTCCAAGAATGGCTTTATAACCTGCCGGCTCTAATCTGTCGATGTGGATCCGTGTTTGCATTGCTTTGAATTATTTATTGGGTACAAAGGTAGAGCAATGGCATGGATGGGAATCGGGCCAGTTACAGGATAAAGGGTGGCCCAGGGAGAAAAGCTGCCCTGGCCTGCGGGAGGCAAACCAGGGCAGTAAATAGCTTTTGGAGCTGACGTATATTTAGTAGCCGTCGTTTTGTTTGAGGTAACCGGGCAGGTTGGATGCTGCGTCAATGGCGGTTTGTGGGATCGGGAAGATCCTTTTCATCTTATCCGAACTTGTTTTTTCTGTCCAGGCACCTTCATATTTGCCGAAGCGTATCATGTCTGTACGTCTTACCATTTCCCAATAGAATTCGAAGCCTCTTTCCCTGAAGAGGAGGTCGAGGGTCAGTGCCGTTAGGGGCGCAGCGGGTGTTGTTGCTGTGCGGGCCGCTCGGACGAGGTTGACATCTGCCAGGGCGCCGGCTGCATCATTTGGGCCTCTCAGCTTTGCTTCGGCTCTCATCAGATAAACATCGGCAAGGCGGAGGATGACGATGTCGGCTTCGCCTTTATTCCGGCCGGTGTTGGAGCTTTTGCTGAATTCGTATTTTTCCACGCGGTATCCTGTACTATAGTTGCTGCCGGCGGTGGTGAAATCCACCTGCCTTGTAAAGTCCACGGCCAGGGTGGGCTTACTTCGTGTCGCGTTGTATAGTTTGCTGACCTGTAGTTTTCCATCCGGGCATTTTACGAATGCGCCGCCGGCATCTTTGGTGAGTCCATATTGCTGGCCCCTGAGGATACCGCGATTGATGTTGAATGCCGCAGCGTCGACACAGCCGTCGGCCTGGGGAAGGTTCTCCTTATAGAATCTTGGATCGGCGGCCGCGGGGTCAGCGGGTGCGGTGGCATTCGCCCAGCTATCATAGAAATCCGGGGTAATGGCCGGGCCATCTGTGCCGTTGGCGCTTGGGAAATCGGGCAAAGCGAACTGGTCGCCCGACAGGGAGAAATAGGCCATTCTGTTGTGGCTGTTGCTGAGGTCCGGACGTTGATCGACTGCCAGGATCAGCTCCTTATTCGAATGATTGGCGTTGCCAAAAATGGAGAAATATTCGGGGGCCAGGCCATAGTGGCCGGAGGCGATGATCTTATTGCAATAGTCGATCACTTTGGCCATGTCATCACTTTTGAAACTAAAGGAAGCTGCATAGCGATCCCTGTAAACGGCTGCATTGAGATATAGCCGGGCTAAAAGACCCCAGACAGCCGACTTTGTGATTCGGCCCGGGCCATTGGCATCGTCTACAACCGGTTCGATAGCCAGCAGCTCCGATTCGATATATTTGACTGCTTCGTCACCTCTTACCACTTTTGACGTTGCATTCGGGTCTTCCTTGATGAATACTATTCCGAAAAGGTCCAGGGTCATCAAAGAATAGTATGCTCTCATGCCTCTTGCTTCTGCTAAGAACAGATTGGCGCTGGCATCCTTATTTGTCTTCAGCGAAGTGATGGCGGTGACGGAACGGGACAATCCGGTCACGATGGAGGTCCATGTGCCTTGTACGTTTGGATCGGTGCTGACCGTCTCATGCCGGTGCATGGAAAGATAAATGCCGTTGTCACCCCAATCCGTACCACCGCGGTATGGAAGAATCGCCTCGTCGGTGGAGATCTCCTGGAGCGCGAAATACCGGGTATGCTGAAAGATGTCGGGTAAAACGTTGTAGACGGGTGCGGTGATGCCTTCTGCCAGCTGCCGGTCCGTAAGCCCGGAAACGGAAGACTCATCCAGAACCTGTTCATTTAATTTTGTACAGCCAAGGGTGGTAAGGCATACAAAACAGATAAAATATTTTATTGATTTCATATTCTGTGCGTTTTTAGAATGATACATTAATTCCGAAGAGGATGGTCCTTGCTTTTGGATAGCTATTATAATCGATGCCAAAAGAAGAGACACCGTCATCGCTTCTGTCCGTGTTGACCTCGGGGTCAAATCCGTCATAATGCGTGATGACGAATAAATTTTGTCCGGTCACCGAAAGCCGGATGGCTTTTGCCCATTTGTCGATGCCCAGTCCTTTTATATTAAAATCATAGGCCAGGGAGAGGTTATTCATTCGCAGGTAGCTGCCGCTTTTCAGGTATCTGCTGCTGACGGAGGCTGCGTTGTTGATGCTTTCTTTTGGCTCGGCTGCTGCTGCGGGTGTGGTATTGACGCTCTTTGCCAGTCTTGCTTTGTAAAAATTTGTATTTGCGGTATTGTCGTAGAGTCTATTGCCTGAGACGCCATTGAAATTCGCCTGGAGGCTGAACCCTTTAAAGCCGAAGCTGCCGTAGAAGCCATATAACAGGTTGGGCAATGCGGTCCCTAATACCTGCCGGTCCTTATCGGTGACGATGTTGTCTTTATCCACGTCTTCATACTTGCTCAGGCCGTCGTCGCCGATGCCGATGTATTTGAGCAAATAGAAGGAACCGATGGGGTGGCCGTTGACATATCCGTTGATGGTGGCGGAGGTCAGACCCGATCCCTGTGCCGAACCTGTGGTGATGACGGTGTAAGGGGAATGTTTTACTTCGTTGTGGATGCTGGTGATATTGCCGCCTATGGAAAAGTTTATGTCTCTGTTGATCTTTTTCGCATAGTTCAGTTCTACTTCCAGACCGTTGTTGTCAATGGTCATGTCTTTTATATTCGACCAGTATTCCTGTGCCGGTTGCACGGGATCGGCGGGATAACCTTTAAGCAGGATGTGACTAGAACTCTTTCTGAAATAATCCACGGTTCCCGTAAGGGTACCCTGAAGTAAGCCAAATTCCAGGCCCAGGTCTGTCTGGTTAGAGAGTTCCCATTGAAGGTCGGGGTTGGCTGGTCTGACATAAGTGTAACTGGCCGGGTAGTTTCCCGAGGGGTAGAGCGGGTAACTGCCGCCCGAGGCGATGAACAGGGGCTGGGTCTTCTTCGAAGGTATTTCCTGGTTACCGGTGCGGCCCCATCCGGCTCTTAGTTTCAGATTGCTGAACAGGTTGGAATTCTTCATGAAGTCTTCTTCTGTGATGATCCAGCCGAGGGAGAAAGACGGGAAATAGCCATACTTATTGTTGCTACCGAATTTGGTGGAACCGTCGGCTCTGAAGTTTGCGGTGGCTAGATATTTATTGTCATACTGATAGGTCACCCGTCCGAAGAAGGATTGCTGTTCGTTGACGATGGCAGTACCGGATGCGGTGTTGTTGGTTGAAGCGGCCGGTTGTCCGGTACTTGGATCGTAGATGGGCTGAATATTACCTACCGGATAATTTGTCGTCAGGTAGTCCCTTGTCTGGATAAAGAACTTTTGGTAGGAGTAACCACCGAGTATGGACAGGTTATGGACTGACTTTGTCAGTGAATAGGTGAGATAGTTTTCGACCAGTGTGTTCCTGTTGATAGCGTAAAAGGTCTCCAGGCTACCAGGGCGGGAAGGCGTCGCGCTGGCGAGTTTCTGGTCATTTCTTGTGCCTGTGGAATTATCGATACCGAAGTTGAGCTTGTATACAAGTCCCTTTATGATCTTAAAAGAGGGGGAGATGTTACCTATAAAGCGATTGACGGTAGAGACATCCCGATCCAGGTTGAAAAAGATCAGGGGATTGCTGATATTGTTGTATACGGCGGGTTTACCGGTGGAATCGTAAGCAGGGTAAGTCGGGTTATTGGTCAATGCGTCACCAATGCCAAAGGGCGGGCGGACGGTTCTTGTTGCCGAATAATTCAGGACCGCATCGATGATGAGCCTGTCATCGAGGAATTTCTGGGTGGCATTGAATCTCCCGGTATACCTGTCCAATGAATTGCTCTTGATGATCCCTTCCTGTTTTTGTGCGCTGAAGGAGGCGTAGTAGGTCAGCTTATCGGTGCCGCCGCTGAGACCCATATTATAATTCTGGGTAAGGGCTGTCCTGGTGATGAGTTTCTGCCAATCGGTGTTGCCGCCTTTATCGTCCAGTGTCCCGCCGATCTCGGGAACGATCTTCCGGAACTCGCCGGCACTAAAGACGGGAAGGGCTCTGGCCAGTTTTGAAACCCCCAGGCTGGAAGAGAGCGAAAGCAGGGAAGTGCCTGTCCTGCCTTTTTTTGTCGTAATGATGATGACGCCATTGGCTCCGCGGGAACCGTAGATGGCGGTGGCGGATGCGTCTTTTAATATGTCCATGGACAGGATATCCGCTGCATTTATGAAGCTCAGGGGATCACCTGCGCCCGTGGTGCCCCCTCCGGTGGTGGAGTTGTCCAAAGGCAGCCCATCGACTACAAAAAGGGGGGTGTTGCCTGTTCGGATGCCACCCGGACCTCTTATGGAGATGGCTATGGGAGAACCGGGCTCTCCACTGGATGATGTGACATTCACACCGGCGGCTTTACCCTGGATGAGCTGTTCCGGGGAGGTCACTACTCCGCGGTTGAAGTCTTCGGTTTTTAGTGATTTTACGGCTCCGGTGACATCTCTTTTTGTTTGGGTGCCATAACCCATGACCACGACGTTGGCCAATTCCGTGGAGGCTGATTGAAGCGTAATATTGACCTGTGTCTGGCCGCCCACCTGGGCTTCCCGGGTGGCGAACCCTATGTATGTGATGACTAATATTGCATTGGCATCGGGGACAGTGATGGTATAATTCCCGTTCTTGTCGGTGGTGGCGGACTGTTGGCTGCCTTTGATGGAGATAGTGGCGCCGGATAGGGGCGAGCCGTCAGGTTGGGTGATTTTTCCGGATATTTTGTTGGTGGACTGGAATGAGAAGAGGGCTAGCAAGGGGATCAGGAATAGCCAATAGGCTACCCGTGTCGCGAATTTTGGTTCTGACATGGTGTTTTGGTTTGCGTGATACAAAATAAGTTAGCGGTACGAAGATATTTAGTGTTTTCTATTAACAACCAATTTGCAAATAATATTTGGTAATGCAACCGAGATGGGTTGATAACAGGCCGGCGCCTGGTGTCATATGGAAGTTAATGTCTGGCTTATCGGTTGGAGGCGACGGGCTCGTTCATCAGGGACATTTTCCGTTTGAGCTGGCTAAAGGATTGTAAGGGACCTGCTGTGGAGAAAGCATTGGCGACAAATGCGGGGATGTTGCCACCGGGGTCCCATGATAGTGTGTAGTCAACATGCAAGGTGGTCGTCGAGGTTGCGGTGATGATCCATTCGGCTTTTAGAAAGGGGATCCGGACAAAATGATCTTTCGAATGCGGGAAGTTGTCGACGCTTCGGGAAGACAGGTGCATCAGATGTGTGGCGGAATCGATCCAGATCCTTGTGTCGCTGTAAAAGTCCCGGTTGGACACGGGCCATGGCGCCGAGACCCGGGAATAATAGATCATCTCCGTTGTACTTTTTCGTTCGATAAGGGTGCTGGATGCCGTGCTATAGACCCAGTCCTTATAGTTGCCGACGTCGTTCAGGATGGAGCTGAGCTGGTCAAAGGTTCCGGAGAGGTCGAAAACGGCCCTTATTTCGTTGAATTTTGAGTCTTTGAGGGAGCGGGAATAGATGAGGATGCCATTTTGGTCCTTTTTGAGATCCCATGTGGATTGCGCCATCGAGCAGGTAGCGCAGGCGAGAAGAAGAGCTGTCAAAAGGTGGACGGATCGGGGCACAATATAGAACGGTAATTCCGGGGAAATATTGGGTTAGTTTGATCATGAATTGGTGTGGTTTGAGATTGTAGCGGGGATCTTAGCTATGAGGATGAAAAGGGTGATCAGGCCGGTGATGATCCAACCGAGGGCGAGGATCTGTGCCTGGCTGAGGGTCCATGGGCCGATGGCGTATTTGGGATTGATGCGGATGAACTCGATCGTGAGTCGTTCGATGCCGTTGAGAAGGGCGAAGATAGAAAAGAGAAGGCCGGGTCGACTGAGCCGGGTGCGTAATGTCCAGAGGGTTGCGAAAAGGAGAAGACAGATCACGGCTTCATAAAAAGAGGTAGGATAGACGGGATAGGGTAGCTGTGTGCAATAATTGCCGGTACAGCCCGGAATAAAAATGCCCTGGTGGATGCTGTTATGCGGATAGCGCAAACTCCAGGTCCATGCGGGCGCCCATTGGAGCCATGGCGGCTGTGGCATATTGTTGGTGACGCCCCAATCACCGTCGCCGGCGAGGTGGCAGCCGAATCTTCCGATGGCGTAGGCGAGCATCATGCCGGGGCTGCCTATGTCAGCTGCGATGGATAAGGGAATGCCGTGTTTCCGGTTGATATATAGATAGGTGATGGCGCCGGCGATAAGGGCGCCGTAATAGTTGAGGCCGGATACTCCTTCGAGCTTTGCGAAGAGGATGGCGCCTGCGAAGCCGGCGAGTCCGCAGAAGAATAGGAGGCGATCCATTAGCTGGCAGGGGTGGATGAGGTGGGGTGCCGGAGCGGGAAGCGGAGCCGGGATGGGTCGGGCTGTGGTTTTTGGCGCCTGGCGGCGCTGGTAAAGCCATGTGGTTAGCAGGGTTATGAGGCTTATGGTGAAACCGCCTGTCAGGTTGCCTCTGAAAGAGAATAGAAAGTCGGGCAGGGGGCCGATGTAGTAGGAACGGTTGGTCCACCAATAAATGGCTTTTGCGCCGATGATGAAGGTGGTGAGGAAGAGGGCAATGTGATTTATACCGGGAATTGGGGTGGGAGCCGGCAATGAATGTATAATGCCATCGGCTTCTTTCCGCTTGTATTCCAAGCGGAAGATCCACCAGGCCGCTACAAATGACAGCAGCATAAAAAGACCGAAAGTGGGGATAGGGAT
>DASYEB010000022.1:0-39711 GCA_036499285.1 Puia sp.
ATAAGAAGATCTCCGCTATGAAGGACATCCTCCATATTCTGGAGAAAGTTGCTCAGAGCGGCCGTCCCCTGCTGATCATTGCAGAAGACCTGGAAGGTGAAGCGCTGGCTACCCTGGTAGTCAACAAGCTGCGTGGTACGATCAAGGTGGCTGCTGTCAAGGCTCCCGGCTTTGGCGACCGTCGTAAGGAAATGCTCCAGGATCTCGCTATCCTCACAAAGGGCATCGTTATCAGCGAAGAACAAGGATACAAGCTGGAAGGCGCCGACCTGAGTTATTTAGGTTCTGCCGCCAGTGTGACTATCGATAAAGACAATACTACCGTTGTAGGCGGCAAGGGCAAGAAGGAAGATATCCTTGCACGTGTCAATCAGATCAAGGCTCAGATCGAGACCACTACTTCCGACTACGATAAGGAAAAATTACAGGAACGTCTGGCTAAGCTCAGCGGCGGTGTAGCTGTACTCTATGTAGGTGCTGCTACCGAAGTTGAAATGAAGGAAAAGAAGGACCGTGTGGACGACGCCCTGCATGCTACCCGCGCTGCGGTAGAAGAAGGTATCGTTCCTGGCGGTGGTGTAGCGTATATCCGCGCCATCGAATCCCTGGAAAAGCTGAAAGGCGCCAATGAAGACGAGACTACCGGTATCGCTATCGTTAAGCGTGCTATCGAAGAGCCCCTGCGTCAGATAGTTGTCAACAGCGGCATCGAAGGCAGCATCGTAGTACAGAAAGTGAAGGAAGGCAAAGGCGACTTCGGCTTCAATGCCCGTACTGAAGTATACGAGAACCTGCTGAAGGCTGGTGTCATCGATCCCACCAAGGTAACCCGTATCGCACTGGAAAACGCCGCTTCTATCGCCGGTATGCTGCTGACCACCGAGTGTGTCATCGCAGACAAGCCTAAGAAGGAAGAAGCACATGCTCATCCTGGTGGTGCACCCGGAATGGGCGGAATGGACTACTAAGGTCTTCGGTTATCATATTGGAGAGGCCCCGTTTCAAAACGGGGCCTTTTCTTTTGCTATCTCCCAATCCATGCCCTCTTCTGTCTCGTAAATAGGGTATAAAACCCCTTTTTTGTTCCCGGTTAAGCTCATATTTGGATTGGTGACCATTTCCCTTTTCTGGGGCGTTTCCCCTCATCTGGCCTGCCAAAAAAGCAGCCTGATGCCCGTGGATGCCTATCCCGCCGGTTCCCCCGATGCCGCCGGCTCCCGCGCCGCCGCCGGCTCCCGCGCCGCCGCCGGCTCACCTGCCGACACTCCCTGTCTCCGGATGCTGGCGCTTGGGGACTCTTATACTATCGGCCAATCGGTATCCGAAGCAGACCGCTATCCTAAGCAACTTGTCAAAAAGCTCTGTATGAACGAGCATATTTGTTTCGGAGAGCCACGGATCATCGCCACCACCGGCTGGACGACGGGTAACCTGCTCGATGTTCTCGCGGCGATTGACTCTTCCGGGCCCTACCAGGCCGTCACCCTGCTGATCGGCGTCAACAACCAGTTCCAGGGACGCAGCCAGGAAGAATACACCACACAGCTATCAACCTTATTGCAGAGATCCATCGCCCTCGCAGGAAACCAGCCCGCTCATGTGCTGGTCTTATCAATTCCGGATTATTCAGTGACTCCTTTCGGCCAGTCCACCGGCAACGCCGCATCCATCGCCGGATCGATCGATTCATTCAACACGATCTGCCATGAACTGTCCCTGACCTATAAGGTCAACTGGCTCGACGTAACGGCCGAAAGCCGTAAAGCCGCCACCGATCCCTCGCTGATCGCTGCCGATGGGTTACATTTTTCAGGAAAAGAATATGGGATCTGGGCCCGCCTCATGGAGCCTGTTATAAAAGGGATGGTGCGCTAAGTGTTTACCCTCGGGGCAGCTTTACCTTTTCTCGTTTATTTTGTATATTTGTACCAATTGGTGGGCTCGAATTAACAAGTAATTCGAAGACATGAATATATCAGGAGTAAGCGATAGTTTAGAGCATATTTCTCTACCATCAGATCAAAAAAAAGCAATATTGCAACTAATCGATGCCAAAATCGATAATGATATGAAAGAAGTGATAGCGGAATTGAAGCAACTCGAAGGCAAGATACAGTTAACCCAGGATAAGATCCAAATGACCCACGACAAGCTGAGCAATGAGATAAAAATTGTCTATTGGGTTATCGGTATCGCTATGGCGGTAATGGTATTTATAGTTGCCAAAAAATAACCTCCGTTAAAACTTAATCCCCGTCGTCAGCAACACCATTCCACCTGTCTCTTTTAGCGAAGCATAAGTATTCGCCTTATCTGACAGCCGGTAAGGAACATCGATGTCCCGGTTGAAGGCCATTACATAGGTGAGATCCACAAAATATCCCTTATTGCGATATCCCACTCCTCCGCTGAGCATCGCGCGGTCTGCCTTCAAGCCCTGTCCCTCATATGGACTGGTGTAATATGCACCGCCCGCCCGCACCATAAAGGTATTGAGCTTTACCTCACCGCCCACCCGGGCGCTGAAGCTGCCTTTGTAGGAATCCCGGATGGCCTGGTTCACCGCATTATAATAGCTGTTGTCGCCGTCAGACCCATCGTCATTGGATGGAGCGCCATAATGCGGACTGCCCGTGGTGATATACTCGAGGTCGGCTGTGATAAAGCCCTTTTGCTGTTTGGCGTTCTCTTGTCCGCTTCCGAAGATGTAAGAGCCGCTCAGCAAAAAATGCCAGGGCGTATAAAGATCATATTTGAATGAATTGGGCTGAGGGCTTATACCTGTGATCTGGTCGAGTGAATCCGAACTCATGCTGATCGTCTGATTTGGATTTTCCAGCCGGGTGATCATGCTCGCGCTGACATGATCCGACAGCCCGATAAGACTGGGTGTATGAATGGCCAGCCCGATGCGAAAGGCATTGCCGGGACGATAGATCACACCCACCTTGCCATTGAGTCCCCAGCCTTTTGTAGTATAGGTCTCGTTGTAGGTAAAAGATCCGAAGTCATTGCCGGTATTACCGCTGATATCCGATTCCGTATAGGTCTGGTAACGCGTATAGTTGAGAATGGGAATACCCAGGCTGCCCCCGATATACCATTTGTCGTGCTGGCTGCTGGCCAGGGAAAGGTCTATCTCGGTGATCCCGCCCGTACTTCGCAGGTTGTTCTGCTGCAGCAGCTGGCCCGCCTTCTGAGGCTGCGCGATTACCTGCGTCGTTCCATTGATGGTCGCTGTATCGATCAGGTAGGTCCACAGGGCCATCCTGGTCCCATAGGTGACGTAGGGACTGCCTATCGCGTCATTGATGCTGTAATTGGATGCTGCAAATTCTTCTGCATATTGTTCGGCAAAAGAGCTGTAATTATTTTGTCCCTGGTAGGAGACCTGCCTGTTGAAATTGGCCGTGCGGTTGACGGCAATGGCAAAAGCATTCGTGACTCCCGGATCCCGGCCCTGAAATGCAAAGACGGCTCCGCTTGTGCCGAGATTGAAGTTGTTGGCTGATGCGCCCGTCTGATTGGTGCCCAGGTAGGAGCTTTTGTCCTTCAGGAAGGCCCAGCCGGGAGTGAGAACGAATTCGCTTGTCTTGTATAAGCCAAGGCCTGCAGGATTGATAAAACCTGAGCTAAGGTCGCCGCCCAGGGAGCCCATTGCGCCTCCGATGGCTTGCTGGCGCGCCGTTCCTGATGGTGTCGTCCAGGATGCGCGCAGTGCGTCTTCGGGTAATTGCGCTTTTGCTTGCAGGCATAGGAACAGCCCTAAAAGTGGGAAGTACTTTTTCATGTTAGGTAGTTAGCACAGTAAAAATGGGAAATTAGTGGCGCCCTGGTCTGCCAAACCCGCCACCACCACCGCCGCCCGAAGGGGTATAGCTGCGGACCGGCTGGCTGCTCGGCTGAAATGCAGGCCTGTAAGTATTGTTGTTGCCGGGACGATTGAAGCTGTTGTTGTTATTACCGGGGCGATAGAAGGTATTGTTGTTGTTTACCCGCCTCGTGCTCTGACCGTTCAGGGAATTGTTGTAGGCAGATGTAGTGTTCATGCCCGGACGGTACATACGGCTGCCGCTGCGGGTGGAAAAGCCGGAGCGGGTCGAGGTCCGGGTCAGTCCGTTGCGATAAGCTACCGAGCTGAAAGGCCGGAGATGCGAATAGACGCCGGAGGGTGCTATGCCATGACCGACGATGACGCCGCCGCCATAGTACGGATTGTAGAAATATGGGTTATACCAGCTGTTCCACATGTAATAGCTGTTAAAGGCAAAATACGGGTCCCAGAAGCCTAAGCCATATCCGAATCCCATGCCATAGCCAAACCCGTAGCTGGGATATCCAAAGCCATATCCTGCGGAAAGGCCCCAGCTGCTGGCGGGAGAATAGTAAGAATCGTAATTGCTGTAGTCATCGAAATAGGACCAGCGGTCGGGATCCTGCGCTTTCATGCGGATATAATTATCGCTGGGCGAAGTGCTATAGTATTCGTCGTTATTCGAAGATGATTTTGCTGCTGTCTTCCTGCTACCGGAAGAATAATAAATATCGTCGGTGTTCTGTGTATTGCGCGACGACGAGCAACTGCTCATCGCAAGCACGAGTACAACGGAGGAAGTTAGCAGGGAATATAGGCGATTCATGGCGAGTTTATTATTTTTTTATCGGTGCCATGCAGTCGGCAAGCCTCGTGTCATGGCAATAAACTTTATAAGTATATTATTTTCACTTCGAAGTTGCTAAATTTGCCCCTCCTTGGTGTTAAGGTAAAGTTACAATAAATAACACGCCTTTATTACGAAAACTTAACATTTTATTGTTAAAAGCCGATTAATTTAGTATATCCCGATTTAAAGCTATGAGCAAAGAAATTAAGAGCCGGACCGAAGATTATTCTCAGTGGTATAACGACCTGGTCATCAAGGGTGGATTAGCCGATCACTCGGAGGTGAAGGGCTGCATGGTCATCAAACCCTATGGCTTTGCCCTCTGGGAGAAAATGCGTGATCAGCTGGATAAGATGTTCAAGGACACAGGTCACGTGAATGCCTATTTCCCCCTCTTCATTCCCAAGAGCTTTTTAAGCAGGGAAGCCGCCCACGTGGAAGGTTTTGCCAAGGAATGCGCCGTGGTGACACACTACCGGCTGATGAACGACCCCAATGGGGGTGGGGTAGTGGTCGACCCTTCCGCCAAACTCGAAGAAGAGCTCATCGTCCGCCCCACCAGTGAAACGATCATCTGGAACACCTATAAGGACTGGATCCGCAGCTATCGCGACCTGCCCCTCCTGATCAATCAATGGGCCAACGTGGTAAGATGGGAGATGCGCACCCGCCTTTTCCTGCGGACGACCGAATTCCTCTGGCAGGAAGGACATACAGCCCATGCTACTGCGGTAGAAGCCATTGCCGAAACACGTCAGATGCTGGACATCTATGCCGAATTCGCCGAAGAATGGATGGCCCTGCCCGTAATAAAAGGGGTAAAGACGCCAAGCGAACGTTTCGCCGGCGCCGTTGACACTTATTGTATCGAGGCGCTGATGCAGGACGGGAAGGCGCTGCAGGCTGGCACCTCCCATTTCCTGGGTCAGAACTTCGCCAAAGCCTTTGAAGTAAAATTCTCCGATAAGAACAATCAGCTGGAGTACGTATGGGCTACCAGCTGGGGGGTCAGCACCCGCCTGATCGGGGGGCTTGTGATGGCGCATAGCGATGATGACGGGCTGATCCTGCCGCCCCGTATCGCTCCTATACAGGTGGTTATCGTCCCCATCTACAAAGGGGATGACAGGAAGGACGAGCTCGATGCAAAAGGCAAAGAGCTGGCGGGCCGGTTTAAAGCCGCAGGCATCAGCGTCAAATTTGATCACAATGACAATACCCGTCCCGGGTTCAAATTCGCGGAATACGAATTAAAGGGCGTCCCCGTACGTATTGCGATGGGACTGCGTGACCTGGACAGCAACAGCGTGGAGGTCGCCCGCCGCGACACAAAAGAAAAGAAGACGACTTCCCTCGACGGTCTGACGGAATATGTAAAGACCCTGCTCGAAGACATTCAGCAGTCCATGTATAACAAGGCAAAAGCCTACCGGGACTCGCATATCACAACGGCCGATACCCTGGAAGAGTTTGAAAGGCTGCTCGACGAAAAAGGCGGTTTTATACTCGCCCACTGGGATGGAACGGCAGCTACAGAAGAGGCCATTAAGGACCGCACAAAGGCCACTATCCGCTGTATTCCGCTGGATAACCCTGCCGAAGAAGGAAAATGTATCCTGACGGGTCAGCCCAGCAGCCAGCGTGTGCTGTTTGCCCGGGCATATTAAATTAATTATCAGCTAAAAAATAGTGGTTCCTCTGCAGGGAACCATTATTTTTTTTATATTCATATCTGTATGGAAACGAATGTGCCTTCTTCTACCGGTTTGTTCGAGCTTTCGGTTGACAGCACAGCCCACGGATATCTCCTGGACGCTGCCCGCTGGGCCAAATTCCTGGCCTTTGTGGGATTTATTTTTTGCGCCTGCTTTATGACAATAGCTTTGTTTGTGGGCACTCTCTCCGAAACATTCACAAGCCTGGGGAGCCAGTCCTTTTCGCTTCTCTTTAAAACCCTGATCACCATCGGGTACGCCGGTTTGTCGCTGCTGAACTTTTTCCCCTGTCTTTACCTGTATAAATTTGGTTCCAAAATGCAGGTGGCATTGCGGGATAACGACCAGGAACAGCTGAACCGGTCCTTTAAGAACATGCGTTCCTTTTACCGTTTTGTAGGAGTGCTGATGATCGTCTGTCTTTGTTTCTTCGCGCTGTCCCTGTTGGGGATCATTCTCCAGGCAAGGCTCATGCATGCCGGCTCCGGTACGGGGATATAGGCGCTCTATCGCGTCGAATAATAATTATAATCTTTCAGCAGGGTCTGTAAAAAATCCAGGGAATCCTGGTCGCTTGGAATATCCAGCTTCGTCCGGATCCGCTCGGCGATCCGCATGGAAAGATCATAATCCCGGGTCTTGCTTACGGTGTTGATGATCCCTTTCAGGGTATTGATATCTTTGTCGGTAAGCTGCATCACTTTTGGATAACGGGGATGATAATCTTCTTCCACTTCGGTGAATACGGTGTCCTCCCAGGAGGTCCGGCTCTTTGTTTCGATCAGGATAGTCCCTGCTACCAGGTCGCCTATGCGCTGGGAATATGGCGTCACTATAAAACAGATCAGCCCCGCGAAGATAAAGATGAACCACCACCAGGGGATCAATTGAAAAGCGAGGGCCAGGATTATCCAGAACGAAGGTACGTCCAGGGCCAGGAATAACCACCGGATCAGGTATTGGCTGATGGAGGGCTGCCCCCCGTCGGCTGAAATGACCTTGATACGCATTATCTTTTTTCCAAAACTCTGACCGTTGAGAAAGATCTCGCTTAGCAGCTGGTAAAGGAATGGCGGCAGACTGAACAGCGTGACAAGTCCCGCGCTTCTGAACCAGCTATCCCCGATGCCCGAAGACATCGCCCAGCTGCCCAGCAGGATATAGGCGAGTATTATCGCGTAGTCGATGATCTTCGCCATTGCCCTCTTCGGGAATGGGGCTATTTGAAAATCGATCTCGATGTTGAAACCGGTGTCTAATTTAACCTGGAGCATAAGGATGCCAGTGGATTATAATTATTCGAGTTTACTACTTATATTTATAGGCGCAGCAAAAAACATATAAAATATAATTTTTTGCCGTGACACCATGAAATCTGTAACCGGACGAAGTCCGGTTTGGACCAGTCAAATATAATGCTAAATTTTTCCTGTGAGAGAAGGTCTCTTTATTAAAAAAAATATTGATAAGTGGAAAGGGTATCAATATGAGCCTACCGATAATCCTGATGAAATGGCCACCCGGTTCACCGAGCTGGTGAATGACCTTGGATATTCAAAGACATTTTATCCGCATAGCAGGGTCACCCAATATTTGAATGGGCTGGCCACCCGCATTTACCTGGGGATCTATCGTAACAAGAAAGAGGAATCTTCCCGGATCGTCACTTTCTGGAAGACAGAGCTGCCGCTGATCCTGCGCCGGCATCACCGGCAGGTACTGTATTCATTTATCATTTTTATTCTATTTGCCCTCATGGCCGCATTTTCAGCCGCTCACGACGAAACCTTTGTCAGGGGCGTGCTCGGCGATGAATATGTCGATATGACCGAAGACAATATTTCCCGCGGGGATCCTTTCGGGGTCTATAAAAGTGATAACCAGCTGAGCATGTTCTTCCGGATCGCTGTCAACAATATCAAGGTCTCGTTTATGGTTTTTGTAGGCGGCATATTCCTTTCCTTTGGCACCATCTGGAACCTGTTTACCAACGGGGTCATGCTGGGGGCATTCCAATATTATTTCTTTGCCCGTGGACTGGGCTGGAAGTCCATCCTCGTCATCTGGATCCATGGCACGCTGGAGATATCTTCCATCATCATCGCCGGAGCCGCCGGATTGGTCCTGGGGAACAGCATCCTCTTCCCCGGTACGCACGGCCGGCTTTATTCGCTGAAGAAAGGGGGCAAGGACGGCGTCAAGATGATGATCGGCCTGGTTCCGATCTTTGTGGCAGCAGCTTTTTTGGAAGGCTTTGTCACCCGCTATTCCTCGATGCCGGTTTGGTTGAGTATCTTCATCCTGGCAGCTTCGTTGTTTTTTGTCATCTGGTATTTCGTCGTTTATCCCATACAAGTGGAGAAAAAAATGAGATCCCTGCCAACCCCTGAATTGTGAGTATTTCATCCCGTATAACATACCTGTTGCTGCCGCTGTTCCTGCTTTTTGGACACGGCGCGTCCTGCCAGGATCAGACGGCTGCCGACTCTTCCGTGACCGATTCTTCCGTGACCGACTCCGCCAGCATCGATACCGCTAATGGAGATTCCATTGGAACGACGGCTTCCGTACCCGACACCTTTGCTCTCCGGACCCTGCCTGATTCGCTGGTACGACGCTGGAAAAAGGATCCTGCTCTTGCCTATGCCAATGATCCCGCTTACTGGCACAAAGAGCGGGAGAAACCGGAAGACCACCGGTTCCTGCTGGCAGTATTAAAATTGCTGGCCAGCAGAGGCTTCCGGTATACCTTGTATATTTTACTGGGAGCGCTGCTGCTCTATGCGATCATCCGTATCATGAATGAGAACAACGTCCGGCTCTTTTACCGTTCGGCAAAAAAGAGAACAGGTCTCTCCGGACAGGATTCTCCCGCAAACGAAATGGGGGAGGACCTGAACCAGCAGCTGCAGCATTTTATCCAGGTCCGGGATTACCGCCAGGCTACCCGGTACCTCTACCTGATATCGCTGACGCTGTTGAACGAAAAGGGATTGATCCAATGGCACCGCGACGCTACCAACCAGGAATACCTGTTCCAGCTAAAAGGTTCTTCCCTGGAGACTTCCTTCCGCTACCTGACCGGCATTTATGATAAGGTATGGTATGGTGAATTTCCGCTGGGAGAGACACAGTTCAACCGGCTGCATCAGTATTTTGAGGACTTTTATAAAACAGTCCCCGCATGAGATATATCCTGCTGTTGCTGCTGCTGTCCTGTTCCTTCTCTTCCTGCACCGTCAAAAAGTCGAAAGAGCTGAACCGCCGTATCACCCTTTGGCGAAAAGATAAGATACCTTATGGTACGGAGCTTGCCTATGATGGCTTACCCTATCTTTTCCCCAATGCGACCATCACGGTCAATAAGAATTCTCCCGTTACCTTCCGGACGGGAGAGGGAAAAAAAGCATATATCATTATTGTCAGCAACCTGGACCCCAAACCCACAGAGGTCACCGCCCTGCTGAATTTTGTGGGGGAAGGCAATCACGTCTTTATTTCCGCGCACCATGTCGGCGACTCCCTGATGCATATCCTGGGGTTAAAAGCAGGCTGGGGGCTGGAACAGGGTTTTGAACCGGATAGCCTGCGGCTGAAGCTGCCTGACCAGCAAACGGCCGGCTATCAGTCTTTTGCTTACCCGGGAGACGCTTACGACAACTGGATCACTTCTCTCGATTCCCAATATGCGGTGGTAATGGGAAGGGATCACCGCGACCGGCCCGATTTTATAAAGCTTACCTATAAAAGCGGCGGGACCATTTATGTTCACCTGGCTCCCATTGCCTTTTCCAACTTTTTCCTGCTGCATAAGAACAACAAGGCCTATTATGAGCAGGCCCTGTCCAACCTGCCGGGCACGGTCGGAGAGGTAATGTGGGACGACTATTTCCGGTATGGCAACAGGGATTTCTCGGCGTTGCAATATATCCTGGGTTACCGGGATAAGAATGGCAATCCGCCGCTGGCCTGGGCCTTCTGGCTGCTGCTGGCCCTTCTTGCCTTTATTTACCTGTTCGATTCCAAACGACGGCAACGGATGGTTCCGCTGATCAGCCCGTTGCGGAATACCTCGGTAGATTTTGTCCGTACCATCGGCCGGTTGTACTTTCAGCGCCGGGACAACCACAACCTGGCTATAAAGATGACCGCCCATTTCCTGGACCAGGTCCGGACCCGCTATCACATGGCATCAACAACCATGGACGAAGACTTTATAGACCGGCTTTCCTATCGGACCGGTTATCCGAAAGAGCCGCTTACTCAGCTGGTGGACTACATGCAGAGACTGCCCGACAAGGCTTATGTGCCGGATGAGGAGCTGCTGGATTTTCATCGTCAACTCGAAGCATTTTATAAATTAGTATAAACAACATGGAAGAAAATTTATTTGAGCAAAGGACCGACCTGGAAGATCTGCAGCAGTCAGTAGACCAGTTGAAGGCGGAGATCGGCAAGGTCATCGTTGGCCAGGAAACCATGATAGAATTGTTATTGGCCGGCATCCTGGCGGATGGCCACATCCTGATCGAAGGCGTCCCCGGAGTTGCCAAGACACTAACGGCTAAGCTCCTCAGCAGGGCCGTTTCCGTTGGTTTCTCCCGCATCCAGTTTACCCCCGACCTGATGCCCAGCGACGTCATCGGTACTTCCGTGTTCAACCCCAGGGAGAGTAATTTCCAGTTCAAACCCGGTCCGATCTTTAGCAATATCGTGCTGATAGATGAGATCAACCGGGCTCCGGCCAAGACCCAGTCGGCACTCTTCGAAGTAATGGAGGAACGACAGATCACGATCGACGGTCAGACATGGCACCTGCAGCCCCCGTTCATGGTCGTTGCTACGCAAAACCCCATCGAACAGGAAGGCACCTATCATCTGCCGGAGGCACAGCTGGACCGATTCCTGTTTAAGATCAACGTCCAGTATCCTACCCAGGAACAGGAGTTTCATATCGTCTCCAACCATCACCAGATGAAGGGCCAGCAGCGTATCGAAATGGTTCAGCCCGTGCTGACGGCCGAACGCATCGAGTCCCTGCGCGATAAGGTGCGGGGCTTACACGTGGAAGAAAAGCTCATCCACTTCATCACGGCCATAGTCGGAGCGACCCGGAATCACAAGGCCCTTTACCTGGGTGCTTCTCCCCGTGCTTCTATCGGCGTGCTCAACGGGAGTAAGGCCGTTGCGGCTATGCGGGGCCGGGATTTTGTGACACCCGAAGACATCGTTTATGTCATCCCCGCCGTCCTGCGTCATCGCCTCGTCCTGACACCAGAAAAGGAAATGGAGGGCGCTACGGCTGATGAGGTTATTGAAGAGATCATAAAAGGGATCGAAGTACCAAGATAACAGCCCAATTAAACATGCTCAAACGATTTTATAAATCTCTTTTCTTCTCACGACGTTTCTATTGGGCGTTCGTAGCGGTCGTCTTTTTATTTGTCTTTTCCTATGGGCTGCCTTTTCTCTTCACGATCTCCCAGATCCTGCTGCTTTTCCTGATCCTGGTGACCATCCTGGATTATATCATTCTGTTCTCGCGTCGCCAACCCGTATCCGCGACCCGGGAAATGTCCGATCGGCTAAGCAATGGCGATAGCAACCCGGTGAAGCTGGCCGTCAGCAATCTTTACCCCTTCCCGGTAGGGCTGCGTATCATCGACGAGCTGCCTGACCAGTTCCAGGAGCGAAACTTTTCTCTTTTCGCCAACCTGAAAGGCGGAGAAAGTCATCAGTTCAGCTATACCTTGCGGCCAACGGAACGGGGAGAATATCTTTTTCATGCCATCAACGTATTTATCAAAAGCCCTTTCCAACTACTGATACGGCGTAAGATCCTGGATGCAGAGACGATGGTCCGCGTCCTGCCTTCCTACCAGGCCCTGAGAAAGTTTGAGCTGATAGCGGGAGCGAACAACCTGGCCGAGGCCGGTAACAAACGTATCCGCAAGCTGGGTCACAGCCTGGAATTTGAACAGATAAAGGAATATGTTACAGGAGATGACATCCGCAGTCTCAACTGGAAGGCGACGGCGCGCAAAGGCGGTCAGCTGATGGTCAACAATTTCACCGATGAAAGAAGCCAGCAGGTCTACTGTCTTATTGACAAGGGGCGGGTCATGAAAATGCCCTTCGATGGCATGAGCCTGCTCGACTATGCCATTAATGCGACCCTGGTATTATCCCGCGTGGCCCTGATCCGGCAGGATAAAGCCGGTATCCTGACCTTCGCCGACCAGATCGGCACTTTTTTGCCGGCAGGCCGGAAATCCATGCAGATGAGCCATATCCTGGAGATCCTCTATAACCAGCAGACCCGCTACCAGGAAACAGACTATGAAAAGCTCTACGCGATGGTCCGCACCCGCATTACCCAGCGCAGCCTGATCGTATTGTTTACCAACTTCGAGTCGCTGTCCGGCTTACAAAGACAAATGCCGTATATCCGGGCCATCGCAAAGAACCACCTGCTGCTGGTTGTTTTCTTCGAGAATACGGGTTTGCATGCGCTGCAGGAAAAAGAGGCGGAAGACGTCGAAGCGGTTTATGAAAAGACCATTGCCGAGAAATTTGCCTATGAGAAAAGGCTGATCGTAAAGGAATTGAATCAGCATGGCATCCTTACGATTCTCACTGCTCCCGAAAATCTTACCGTCCAGACGGTCAATAAATATCTTGAGATTAAGGCCCGGTTGGCGATTTAGATCAATTGCCTGATCTTTGCGGCGATGGAAAAAAAGAATGGACATATTTTTGACCAGGGCCAGGTACTATTGATCGACAAACCGATCGACTGGACTTCCTTTGACGTCGTACGCAAGCTTCGCAGGCAGGTAAGGACAAAGAAGGTCGGCCATGCCGGAACGCTCGACCCCCTTGCTACCGGTCTGCTCATCCTCTGTACCGGCAAATTCACCAAAAAGATCAACGACTATATGGCCCGGGAAAAAGAGTACACCGGTACTATCACTCTCGGCGCCCTGACCCCGACCTATGATCTCGAAAGCGAACCGGAACAATTGAAGGACTATACTTTTGTCACCCCGGAGCTGGTCGCCGATACTATTGCCAGGTCCTTTACCGGTCCGATCTTACAGACGCCGCCCATTCATTCTGCGATAAAAGTCAACGGCCAGCGGGTTTACGAGCTGGCCCGGAAAGGGAAAGCCGTCAAGCTCGAACCCCGGCCTGTTACTATAAAGGAATTTGCCATCACCGGTTTCCAGCTGCCCGTCCTGACCTTTTGTGTCGTGTGTACAACAGGTACCTATATCCGAAGCCTGGCAAATGACCTGGGTGCGGTCCTGGGCTGCGGTGGATACCTGAGCAGCCTTCGCCGTACGAGGATCGGCGAGTTCAAAGTGGAAGATGCAATGGGTATAGAGGCGGCCGAAGCCTGGATAGAAAAGATGTTTGAAGAAAGCGATGCGAAGTGAACGGTGCGCGCGATCTGCTGCCGGAAGCCGATCAGAACGGATAACCAATACCCAGCTGGAACTGGCCTCTGAAGAGTTTCAGATCCTTGAACCATTGATCGCTGTCATGTATCCGCTGGGGGTCTTTTAGCTTATACGCCCAGTCCAGCCGGATGAGGAACCAGTCGAAATCCACGCGCAGACCGGTGCCGGCATCGACGGCGATCTCCTTATAGAAACGGTCGAGCTGAAAATCACTTCCCTGTTGTTCCGGTGTGCGATCTATCGGGTAACGGTCCCAGATATTACCGGCATCGACATATAAGGCGCTCAGAAACTTTACCCCGAACACGGTGCCAAGCGGGAAGCGGTATTCGACATTACCCTCCAGCTGTATGTCACCGAAGCGGTCGAGCTGACCACCTTTTGCCGTATCATAGAATTTAGAGGAACCCAGACCCAGCTGGCGCACCTGCCAGCCCCGCATACTGTTGGGGCCGCCGGCAAAAAAGGCCTTGTAGAAGGGCAGGGTCTGCTCCCATCCGCTGCCCTCCCGGCCATAGGCAAGACCGGCCCCGCCATAAGCATGGAAGGCCAGCTGCGTTCGCCGGAAGTCGATATGGTGCCGGAAGTCGATCTCTCCCTTGATAAAACGCCAGAGATCACCTTCGTCCAGCTGCCGGATAAATCCCAGCAGCGCCCCGCTGGATTCTGCGCTGAGGGTAAGGAAATTCGTCCTGTTCTCGTGTTTTTTAATAGACTTGTAGACAAACTGCTGACTCAGCACGAGCCCGCTTTTAAAAGCCAGGTTCAGGGAAGGGATCTCGTTGAGATAATTCTGGAAGCTGTCCGTCTTGTCCAGCTTGGTATATTCGATATTGAAAGGCCGCCAGAGAAAGGATCTATTTTTTTTTGTCCATTCCCAGCCGTACGAGGCATTGATGGATCGAACGGTAAAGAATTGACGCCGGTCGATGTAGGACGCGTTGGTATTGATGACGGTGCGCAGGCTATCCGATCTGCCAAAGATCCGCCGGAGTACCCGGTACTCAGGCAGCAGCCGGGGAAAGGAGATGGTATGTGAAATGCTGGCCTGCGTGGTCTGGATAAAGTCGGAGCCCAGCTCGATACCACCCCGCAGATTGGTGGACGTCAGCACCGATTGTTTGAAGGTATTCCGGTTTCGCAGCCCCAGGTTGACATTCATCCCGAAGAGATTGGAGGTGGTGACGATATCGTTTGTATTCCGGCTTGCTTCCAGGTCCGCGCTGAGATATTGTTTTTTGGCCGGGTAGAGCCGCAGCGTTGCGTCCAGTATAGAGTCCGAGCTATCGGAAGGGGAAAAGGCGATAGTCGCCTGCTGCCAGGCGCCCATCAGGTTGAACCGGTTGATCGTCCTGGTCACATTCTCTTCCTTATACAAACGTCCTGGCCGGAGATAAACATTGTTGGTGACAGTGGAAGGCTTGAACTTGTCGGACCGGGTGATGATGCTGACTCCCCGTGCAGTGCTGGTATCGATATTACTGACGGTAACGGTGTCTTCGAGGATGAGGGGCAGGTCGGGGTACACGGTCACACGACCTATAGTATATTTTTGTATATGGGTGGAATCCCGGACGGGCCGCTGCCCGACGACAACATTGATGGTAGGGTTTTCTCTTTTCTTTCTCAGTTCGTCGAGCAATGCCGCCTGCTGGAAGGGATCGAGGTTCGGATCTATCAGGGCCGAGACGACCGTGTCCTTTTCGATGAAGAGATCATCTTTGGAAAAACTATAATACCCGTTGTTCCGGAACAAGGCGACCAGGCGATCCAGCTCCGAAGACAGTATTTGTTTGGAATAGGGCTTTCCTTTCTTCAGCAACGACTGTGGCAGACTCTGAAGGGCCAGGGACTGTAAGGCAGGCGTATATAGGTTATACCCGATGGAATCCAGCTTTACCTGTTTACCGGGGAAGACCGTAAAATCGATGCCGACACGGTACTGGACACTTCGGGTGTGACTGAACCAGTGGTGGATATGAACCGTATCCCGTCGTACAGTATCTTTAATGACGGGATTATAATAACCGGTCGCGTTGAGCAGGGCGACCATATAACCAATGCTGCGTCTGACATTGGCGGTGTCAAATACCGGCGGATACATCACGGTGTTAAAAAGGCCAAGGATGGAACGGACCTGTGTACGCAGACTATCATCCAATTGATTGGACAGTTTGGCAGACAGGTCAATTTTCTCTGATTTTGAGAGATTGCCTTCAACCCTCGTATTCGTAGCAAACACAAAAGGTTGGTTGGGTTGGAACTTTCTCGCAGTAGTACAGGAAAAAAGGATGGAGACAAGGATGACAGACAGTAAGTATACGGGTTTGAGAAAAGATACAGTAAATTGCCGGCGCTGTGAAATCAACTGATTAAGGAAACCCACTTCTATTTTTAACTTTTTGGATATAAACGAAGAGTAATGATAACAAAATCACAGGTCAAATATATTCAAAGTTTAGGCCACAAAAAATTCCGGGATGAAGAAGGGGTATTTGTGGTGGAAGGACCCAAGATCGTGGGGGAGCTGCTTCAGGCTCCCGGTATGCGTCTGCGGCAGCTGTACGCGCTGAAAGAATGGACCGGCGCGGTCTCTAACCACTTACCCGGATCTCCCCGTCCCACATCCGCCACCGCTTATCCGTCTGCGGTCGGGGTCAGCGCCTCCGAGCTGGAACGTCTTTCCGGCCTATCCACTCCCAACCAGGTGCTGGCTGTCTTTGAAAAGCCTTCCTTTCCGCCGCCGGACTTTGGCGCCGGCCTGAGCCTGGTGCTGGACGGCATCCAGGACCCCGGCAACCTGGGTACCATCGTCCGCATCGCAGACTGGTTCGGTATTCAGCGGGTTCTTTGTACAGCTGACAGCGCCGACGTTTTTAATGCCAAGGCCGTCCAGTCGACGATGGGCAGCATCAGCCGGGTACCTGTTGTGTATGCCAACCCGGAAGACATCCTGCTGCGTTATCCCGGTCTGCCCGTCTATGCCGCGGTGCTGGAGGGAAAAGAATTGTATAAGACAGAGCGCATCAGCAGGGGGTGGATCGTCATCGGAAATGAATCCAAAGGGATTCGCCCGGCCCTGCTGGAACAGGCGACAAACCGGATCACCATCCCCAGGGTGGGGCAGGCGGAGTCTTTGAATGCGGCGGTAGCAACGGGAATAATTTTGTCTCACCTGGCCGTGTGATCCGCAGCCTGCTACCTGAACTGGATAGCTCTTGCCGGCTGCATGCGGCGCACCACGATCGTCGGGATCATCAAAACAAGAAAACAAATAATAAAGGTGCCGGCATTCACCAGCACGATATGCCACCATTCGATCTTCACAACAGCTTTGGAAATAAAATAGGCCTCTTCGCGCAGGCGTACAAAACCATAACGGTCCTGCAGCCAGCAGATCAGCAAGCCGACAATGTTTCCAAGCACAAGTCCAAATGTCGTGATATAGGCGCCCTGGTAAAGAAAAATGCGCTGGATGGATAAATTGGGTGTGCCCACGGCCTTCAGGATACCGATCATACGGGTGCGTTCCAGCACGAGGATGATCAGACAGGTCACCAGGTTGAGCGTGGCGACGACGATCATGATGATCAGTACCAGGAGTATCGTAGTATTCTGCAGGTCCAGCCACTGGAAGATATTGGGAGTGGTCTCCACGGTGGTGCGGCTGCCCCAGGTTTGAGGTAACTGGGAGAACACGATGCTATCGACACGATCGGCGTTGCGATAGTCGGTCGTAAAAAGCTCATACCCGCCGATCTCGTTCTCTTTCCAGTTGTTGAGCCGCTGGATCAGCTTGAGGTCTCCGATGGCAATGATCTTGTCGTAGTCCTCGATACCTGTTTTGAAAATACCGGATACAATAACAGGCCGCACCCGCGGCTGTCCCTCGGCCTGGATAAAATAGATCAGTACCCTGTCGCCGGCCTTTAGTTTCAGCTGGTCGGCCGTATAGGAAGAAAGAGCTATCTCATTACTGTAACCACTATCGGTAAAACGGGGCCAGCGGCCACTTTTCAGAAAACCCTGCAGGTTGCCGAAGTCATAATCCCGTTCCACTCCTTTTAAAAGGACATACTCGATGCCTTCCTTGCCGCGGATGACAGCATTCTTCGTGGCATAGGCCTGGACTGTTTTGACATCTTTATTGCTGCGGAGGATCCGGACGACCGTATCGCTTTTTTCGATGGGTAAGTCCTCGGCCAGCGGGCCGCCGCTGGGAGGGAAATGCTGTACCTGGATATGTCCCCAGAGATTGAACACCTTCTGACCCACCGCATATTGGAAACCATTGGTAAAAGCCAGGGTCACCAGCATTGCCGCGACACTGATCACCGTCGCTGCGATAGCGAGGCGGATAATAAACCGGGAGAATGACCGCTGCCGGTTAAAAGCGATGCGCCGGGCTATAAAAGCTGCTACATTCATGTTTCGTCAAAAATAACTAATATTGACGTACTAATTCATTTCCCATGAATCGTCTTTCTTTCGTGCTGCTGATGATCGTTGTATTTATCCAACCCACCCGGGCTCAAAACCCTGACTTCATCTACTCCCCGGTCATCCGCACCCCCCAGCTTTTTATGGCCGGTAACCAGCTCGGCTACCCGATCCTCCGCCTGGGCAGCAGCGATCAGCTGGAGCTGCACTTCGACGACATCGAAGGGAATGTAAAAAGTTATTATTATACCATACAGCTGTGCAACGAAGACTGGACGCCGGCCATTGTCAGCGAATTTGATTATATAAAAGGATTCAGCCAGATCCGGATCGATAATTACCAGCTTTCGTCAGTGGCCCTGACCAAATACACGCACTACCAGGCAATTTTACCGGACCCCAATTGTATCCCCATCCATTCCGGCAACTACCTGCTAAAGGTCTTTCTCGATGGAGATACCTCAAAGCTGGCTTTTACCCGCCGCTTTCTCGTTATCGATGCAAAAGCGACCATCCAGAGCCAGCTTCTTCAGCCATTGAACTATGAGCTGGCCCACACGCATCAGCGCGTCACTTTCCGGGTGAATACCAACGCGGTCAACCCCAACAATCCTCTCGACCAGATAAAAGTGGTGGTATTGCAGAACTATCGCTGGGACAATGCTATCCGGGGACTCAAACCCACCTTCTACTCGAACAACAATCTCGAATACAACAATGACAATGACATCGTATTTGAAGGAGGTATGGAATGGCGCTGGCTCGACCTGCAAAGCTTTCGCTACCAGAGCGACCGGGTACAGTCCGCAAACCTGGCAAAGACAGGATGGTCTGTGAATGTCCATCCCGATGCTGAACGCGCACACGTAGACTATTATTTTTATAAGGACTACAACGGGAGTTTCTTTTTGCAGACGTCTGAAAGCCTCAACCCGCTCTACCAGACAGACTATGCTACCGTACTGTTCAGCTATGTACCTCCCGGCAACAGCCCTTATCCCAATAAGGACGTTTATGTACTGGGGAAGTTTACCGGCGGAGGGCTGGATGATTCCAGTCGTATGACGTTCAATCCCGATAAAGGCCGCTACGAACGAAGCTTTTTCCTTAAGCAGGGATTTTACAACTACATGTATGTTACGGTTGAAAAAGGCGACGCAGATGTAAAGCCCTCTTTTTCACTGACAGAAGGCAATCACGTTGAGACGGAGAATGATTATACTATTCTTGTATATTACCGTGCGCTCGGAGCCAGGGCGGATGAGCTGGTCGGTATCGCTCGTTTCAATTCCCAGAATAAGAAATTGTGAATTGGATAATGGATACTATAATTTGTACAAGAGAAATATAAATTAATTGGCTTTTTTTGGGTGATACGTCTTATCTTTGTGCCGGCAAAGTCTTATACGACCAGCTCCCGCTGAACCCCGCCAGGGCCGGAAGGCAGCAACGGTAGGTGGTCGTAGCGGTGCGATATAAGTAACTTTGCCATTTTTTATTTCCCTCCCCCCTGGTTACTATAGATCTTCTACCGATTATTTTTTAATTAGTATCTTTATTGAACAAAGAATAAAGCAATAATTTTATGAAATTCTTCATTGACACAGCCGACCTGGCACAAATTAAAGAAGCAAACGACTTAGGAATTTTAGATGGTGTGACAACCAATCCTTCACTGATGGCGAAAGTCGGCATCTCTGGCGAAGCAGCGGTTACCAATCATTATAAGACGATCGCAGAACTCGTGGACGGAGATGTAAGCGCGGAAGTGGTATCTGTAACATTCAAGGAGATCATCGAAGAAGGAAAGAAGCTTCACGCTATCCACCCCAACATCGTGGTAAAGGTTCCGATGATCAAAGAAGGTATCAAGGCTTTGAAATGGTTTTCCGACAACGGCATTAAAACCAACTGTACATTAGTTTTCTCTGCTGGTCAGGCTATCCTGGCTGCAAAAGCAGGCGCAAACTATGTATCTCCTTTCATCGGCCGCATCGATGACAGCAACTGGGATGGCGTTGAGCTGATCGCGCAGATCGCCGAAATCTATAATATCCAGGGATACGAAACGGAAATACTCGCAGCTTCTATCCGCAGCCCTTTGCACATTGTAAAATGCGCAGAAGCGGGCGCAAATGTCGTTACCTCTCCGCTCGAACCCATCCTGGGCCTCCTGAAGCACCCGCTGACGGATCTTGGGCTGGCTAAGTTTCTCGAAGACGCAAAGAAATTTAAATAATAGCGCGGGAGTAGCATTCTATTCCGGGCAGACCGAAGGTTACAGGCAGTTCCTTATCATGGGGATTGTTTCTGTAACCTTCTTTTTTTGCGGCAAAACCGACCACTTCCCCAATAATAATGATTGCCGGGTGTGAGAGTCCGTGACTGGCTGCCAGCTCCGGCAGACCGGCAGCTGTCCCCACCGCCATTCGCTCTTCCGGCAAGGAAGCATGTTGTATGATAGCCGCAGGCTGATGACCCAATCCCTCGGACAGATAAAGACTACTTATTTCCGCCAGCCGTTTCATACCCATGTAGATGACGACAGTGGCCCTGGTTTTCAAAGCATGCCGAAGATCTTCCGACAGGGAACCGTCCTTCGTTGTCCCGGTGACGATCCAGATGCTCTCGCTCATCGCCCGATGGGTCAGTGGAATATCCGATAGCCCCGAAGCCTGCATACTGGAAATACCGGGTATATAGGAAACCCGCAACCCCAGCTGCCGGGCAAACAGCAGCTCCTCAAACCCCCTCCCGAAGATAAAAGGGTCGCCTCCCTTCAGCCGGATGATCTTCCCCCCTTTCGATGCCTTTTCCCGGATCAGCTGATGGATTCTTTCCTGGCTTGTCGCCGGACCATATGGTTCTTTTCCTACATAAACCTTCTCACAACCGGCGGGAGCCAGATCCAGCAGGGCAATATTCGCCAGCTGATCATAAAGGATGACATCGGCCTCCTGCAAAGCCCGCCAGGCTTTTACCGTGATCAGCTCCGGATCGCCCGGGCCAGCGCCAACCAGGATCAATTCCGCTATACAGGAGGAAATAATCTTCATATATTAATTTAATGTATTCAATATTATAATACAAATTATGCCAAAAAACTGAAAGTATTCATATTTTTTATTGCATAAATAATAATTTGAAGATAAAATTTTAGTATACTTGTGTAATAATATTACATTGTTATATTTTTAATACGTCTTCGATTGCCTGCCTTCACCCTTAAAAATCAGTATCATGAACAATACTGCCAGACCCGTAGTAGTGGTGGTGGGCAACGGAATGGTCGGACATCGCTTCTGCGCCAGGCTAAAGACATCGGGTTTATTCCGGATCGTCCTTTTCGGGGAGGAAGTCCGTCCAGCCTACGACCGGGTCCATCTCAGCGAGTTTTTCAGCGGTAAGTCGGCGGCCGACCTCACTCTTCCCATGACAGGCTGGTTCGAAGACGAAGAGATCGTCCTCCATCTTGGCGATCCCATCCGGGAGATCGACCGCGGACAAAAGATCGTCCATTCTTATAAAGGGGCTATTGTGCGTTATGACATCCTCGTGCTTGCCACCGGCTCCTCGGCTTTTGTTCCGGACATCAGCGGTATCGAAAAAGAAGGCGTCTTTGTTTACCGCACCATCGAAGACCTGGAAAAGATCAGGGCCTATGCCCCCCATGTCGTAAACGGGGCCGTCATGGGCGGAGGTCTGCTGGGACTGGAGGCGGCAAAGGCATTGCTGGACCTCGGTATTCCCCAGACCCATGTCGTCGAATTTGCAACACGTCTCATGCCCCGGCAGATAGACAGCGCGGGCAGCCATATGCTGCAATCCAGTCTGAAGAAGCTGGGCCTGGAGCTGCACCTGAACAAATCAACCCAGGCTATCGAAGGAAAAGATAGAGTGGAAGCGCTTCAGTTTGCCGACGAGACCCGGCTTCCGATAGATATGCTGGTGATCTCAGCGGGTATCCGTCCCCGTGACGAGCTGGCGAGGCTTGCGGGTTTGCAGGTCGGGACAAGGGGTGGGATAGTGGTCAACGATCGGCTCCAGACCAGTGATAAGAGCATTTATGCCATCGGAGAATGCGCTCTTCTCCACGGCACGATCTATGGCCTGGTGGCGCCGGGTTATGAAATGGCGGACGTTGTGGTGACCAACCTGACGGGAGGTAACAAATCCTTCCCCGGTTTTGACATGAGTACAAAGCTGAAGCTCATCGGCCAGGATGTTGCCAGCTTTGGAGACCCTTTTGCCGCCGAGCCCGATTGTCGTACCATTGTCTTTGAGGATCGTCATAAGGGTATTTACAAACGGATCAACATCAGCACGGATGGAAAATACCTGCTGGGAGGAGTCCTTATCGGGGACACTACCGCCTACAACATCCTGTTGCAAACAGTTAACAATCGCCTGGTGCTGCCGCCCGATCCTGAAGATCTTATTCTCGGCAGCCGTGGCGGGGCCAGCGAGTCTGCGGGAGTGATGGGCTTGCCCGATGAAGCGCTTATCTGTAGCTGTGAGTCCGTCACAAAGGCGGAGATCTGCCAGGCAGTAATAGAAAAAGACGCAACCTCCTTCGATGTCATGAAGAAATGTACCCGTGCCGGCTCGGGCTGCGGAGGTTGTATCCCCCTGGTAAAAGACCTCATTACGGCTACCCTGAAAGCCAATGGCCAGTATGTACGTAACGTGATCTGTGAACACTTCAGCCATTCGCGGCAGGAGCTTTTCGACCTGGTCAGGCTGCATAACATAAAAACCTATGATGACGCCCTGGCGAAATGGGGCAAGGGTGATGGTTGTGAGGTTTGTAAGCCGGCAGTGGCCAGTATCCTGGCGAGCTGCTGGAACGAGACCATCGTCAAACAGGCTACCATCCAGGATAGCAATGACCGTTATCTCGCCAATATTCAGAAAGGCGGCAGTTATTCGGTCGTTCCCCGTATTCCCGGCGGAGAGATCACGCCGGACAAGCTCATCGTACTGGGGAAAGTGGCAAAAAAATACAAGCTCTATACAAAGATCACCGGCGGACAGCGCATCGACCTGTTTGGCGCCCATGTGGGAGACCTGCCCGCTATCTGGGAGGAGCTGATCGACGCGGGCTTTGAAAGCGGTCATGCCTATGGCAAAGCCCTTCGTACCGTCAAAAGCTGTGTTGGCAGCACCTGGTGCCGGTTTGGCCTGCACGACAGCGTTTCCTTTGCCATCGAGATCGAACATCGCTACCGGGGTATCCGCGCGCCGCATAAATTAAAAGGCGGTGTCAGCGGCTGTATCCGCGAATGTGCCGAGGCACAGAGCAAAGACTTCGGGATCATCGCTACCGAAAAAGGCTGGAACCTCTATGTCTGCGGCAACGGCGGCTCCAAGCCACAGCATGCACAGCTGCTGGCCGTCGACGTTGACAAAGCCACCTGTGTGAAATACCTGGACCGCTTCCTGATGTTTTACATCCGTACCGCCGATGCCTTGACACGCACCGCCACCTGGCTGAATAAAATGGAAGGCGGGATGAGCTATCTGAAGAATGTCATCGTCAACGACAGTCTTGGCATGGGCGCGACCTGGGAAGAAGAAATGCAATCCCTTGTCGATGGGTACACCTGTGAATGGAAAGAAGTAGTGGACAGCCCCGAGCTCCGGAAACGCTTTGTACACTTTGTCAACGCGCCGCGGAAAAAAGATCCCGAACTGGACTTCGATCCGCTCCGCGGCCAGGTGAAAGCACAGGAATGGTAGGTCTATACAAACATTATTAACCAACAACGTTCAACCAATGCAAACACTAACGCAGCCTGATACAAAAAATTCGACACAGAACCTCAAATGGCAGCTGGCCTGTCATGTCGACGACATCCCCCGGGACGGCGGCGCCTGCGTCCTGATGGACGGGGTGCAGATCGCCATCTTCCACTTCGGCCGCCGTGACGAATGGTTCGCCACCCAAAACCGCTGCCCGCACAAACAACAGATGGCCCTCGCCAGGGGTATGACCGGAAGCACCGGCGAAACCTGCGAGCCCAAGGTCGCCTGCCCTTTTCATAAAAAGACTTTTTCCCTGCTCACCGGCGAATGCCTCAGCGGTGATGATTACAGGATCCGGACCTATCCGGTGAGGGTAAAGGGGGATAAAGTGTATGTGGGTATCTCTGCTCAATGAGTCTTTCGTCGTATCTTTCGGCAGAATAATCCATGCATGCGCGACATAACTCATAAACAAATTTCCTTGCGTACCGCCCGGGCCGCAGGCATCCTCTTTTGCTCCGCCGCGACGATAGAGCTAATTCGCAATGAAACGCTCCCCAAAGGCAATCTTTTCGACGTAGCCCGCGCTGCGGGTTTTCTTGGGGCCAAGGCAACTCCTCAATTGCTTCCCCATTGTCATCCCGTTGCCATCGACGGCATGGAAATGGAATTCGAGTTCCTCGACAAAGAATTACACACCGGTCTTTTTGGCGAAGCCGTAGCCGGAAGAACAGGTATAGTTATAAAAGGCGAGGCCCGGTCCATTGGCCGCACGGGTATTGAAATGGAGATACTTACAGGTGTTTCAATTGCTGCCCTTGAGATCTATGATATGCTGAAGCCGGTTGACAAGGTGCTTGAGATAGGTCATATCCGGCTGCTGGAAAAGAAAGGCGGGAAGAGTGACCGCTCAACCTATTTTGCTACGCCGCCTTCCTGCGCCGTGCTTGTCTGCTCGGACTCCACAGCCGCGGGTCAGCGGGAAGACAGAAGCGGTAAACTGATAAAGGAAATGCTGGAAGCGGCCAACGCCTGGGTGAAACACTATACTATCGTTGCGGACAACAGGGAAGAGATCCAGCACCAGATAAAAGAATGGGTGAAGGAGGACGTACAATTCGTCTTCACGACCGGCGGAACAGGTCTCGGGCCCCGCGACAATACGGTCGGCGCTGTTCAGGAGCTGCTCGAACGGGATGCCGACGGTATAGCCGAGGCGATGCGGGCATTTGGACAGCAACGTACGCCGATGGCGATGATGAGCAGGGGAGTGGCCGGGTCTATCGGCCATACGCTTGTCGTGACGTTGCCCGGCAGCAGTGACGGTGCAAGAGAGTCCCTCGAAGCAATATTGCCTGCCGTATTTCATGCCCGTAAAATGATGAAGGGAGGTGGACATTGATCGACTACCGCCAGGCACAGCAGCTTGTTCTGCAGCAAGCCCATTCCTTTGGCCACGAAGAGGTGCCGCTCGAAGAAGCCTTTGGCCGTATACTCGCGGAACCGATCTACGCCGACCGGGACTATCCTCCCTTTCCCCGGGCTACCATGGATGGATATGCGCTACGTTACAACGACCTGGAGACAGGCATTCGAAAGTTTACCATCGCAGAAACGGTTTTTGCCGGTGATAACCCGATCCGCATGCTCAACGAAGGAGAATGTTATAAGATCATGACCGGCGCAGCCATACCGGCGTCTGCCGACATCCTCATTCGCCGGGAAGATATAGAAGAAGGCCCCGCAACAGTGGTCTTAAGGAACAAGCTATCCGACCCGCTGCCTACCGGTATATTGCCTGTACCCGCCAACCCGGCTTTTCCCTGGCGACTGTTCCAGAACATCGCCCGCCGCGGCGAAGACCTCCGCGCCGGTGCTGTCGTCATCGATCGCAATTGCCGCTGCGAGCCCGCCGTCATGGGGCTGCTGGCCACTCTTGGTAAAACAAAAGTGAAAGTGGAGAAACTGCCCCGGATAACCCTGGTGACCACAGGCAATGAAGTGGTGCCGGTAGAGGCGGCTATCAGTCCTGTACAGATCCGCAACAGCAATCGCTGGATGATCGAAGCAGCTTTAAAAAAGGAAGGCTTTGAGCTGGCGGCTTTTGTACATGTGCCCGATGACCAGGTATTGCTGCGACAGCATCTGCAGCAGGCATTGATGGGCGATCGGGCTGATGCTGCCGGCGCGGTGCTGCCCAGCGATATCATTATCCTTTGCGGCGGTGTATCCGCCGGTGACGCAGACTATGTGCCCGGGGTACTCGAAGAACTGGGAGTAAAAAAATTGTTTCACAAAATGGCGATCCGGCCGGGCAAGCCCACCTGGTGCGGTTTGGCGTCAAATGGCCCGATGATCTTTGCATTGCCGGGCAATCCCTTTTCCTGCCTCGTCAATACTATCCTGTTGATCCAACCCTATCTGCAGGTCTGTCTCGGCCTTCCTGCCCCCGAACCGCTGGGCCTGCCAATGGGGGAGCCCCGAAAGAAACGAACGCCGCTGGATGAATTTTTTCCCGTACATCTGTCCGGCTCTCCGGCCCGGCTCATACCCATCAGCCTCAATGGCTCAGGGGATATCCGCCTTGGCAGACAGGCGAATGCCCTTGCCCTGCACCCCGCCGGCAGCGAAGATCTTGGAGAGGGCGATGAAGTCCGTTGTTATTCCTTTGTGTGATCGTTTAATCTGACGGCATCGGTTATGGTGATATGTTTTGCATCCAACCCGATCAGCTCTTCCTGCGCCAGCTCGTTGATGATACGAAAGACCGTCTCATAAGTCGCGCCAACCAGGGAAGACAGGTCCTGACGGCTCAAGGTAATGCCGATATGACCTTCCGGTGAACGCCCGAATTTTTCCTCCAGGCTTAGCAATGCCTGGGCAACTCTTCCCTTCACCTGCATATGCGCCAGGTTGCGCATCTTACGTTCGGACTCCTGTAGCTCGTCGGCGAAAAAAAGCAGGAGGCCATACATAAATTCCTGGTTCACTTTGAGAGAGGTCTGAAAGAATTCCAGGTCGACGTAACAAACGCTGACCGGTTCGATAGCCGTAGCAGATATAGGATAATGATGCTCATGCCCGAGCCCCCTGTGCCCGAAGATGTCTCCTTCCCGCGCAAAACGGATGATCAGCTCCTTTTCCATCCCCCATTTCTTATGCACCTTCACCGTGCCACTATTCACAAAGTAAATACCCATTACTTCTTCCCCTTCCCGGAAGATCAGCTCCCCTTTTTTAAAATGCAGGTTCTTCCTTTGCGCCTGCACCGCAGGCAGCCATTCCGGTAAACACCGCTGGCAAAGAAAACAGCTCTGGAGATCGCAATTGTTGTTGTTCTTCTTCATCTATTACGCTTGATGCATATATCTCGCAAATTAGTTTTATAAACGCAAATTGGCTGTCCTAACCCATAATTATATTGTATATATTAAATAAATATATGATTAAATCATGCGAATTGAGCATCATATTTGATTAATTTCCTTATTTTTATTACATATACAATGTAATTGAGTATATAGTATTGGAGACTGATGTTAAAATGTTAAATTAATTATATTGTAATATATTGTTTCACTGCCTAATTTGTCTCCGATTGCCATCCATCCCGGTTGCTGCCATTTTGAACTTCCTGTAACCAAAACAACGAGTCTTATGTATCAGCAACAACTCTTAAAAGGGATGAGTATCATCATTTTATCAGGCCTTACCCTGTCCTCCCGCGCTCAGCTCACGCTGACAGGACAGCTCCGGACACGGACCGAACTCCGTGATGGTTACGCCACGCTGGAAACAGCCGGTTCAAAACCAGCGTTTCTTACTTCCCAGCGGGCCCGCCTTAGCTTTAACTATCGCTCTCCCCGGGTAATCTTCCAGGCGTCTGTACAGGATGTCCGCGTATGGGGCGCCGATGCTTCAACGATCAACAATGCCGACGGCACCCGTCTTAGCGTACATGAGGCATGGGCTGAGATCGTTCTGGCGAATAAGGCCGACAGCTCTTTTGCTCATTCCGCCGTGGACTATTTCAGCGTTCGCATCGGCAGACAGGAACTCGTATACGACGACCAGCGCCTGCTGGGCAGCCTGGACTGGCTCCAACAGGCCCGTCGGCACGACGCCATCGTCTTCCGGCTTCAGCAGGGCGGGTGGCAGGCCGATGTTGGCGCGGCTTTCAACCAGAACACCGACGCCTTCAATTATAACGGCACCTACTATACGCCCGCTAATCTGCCCTCCTATATAAAAGACAGCAGGGGCAACCTGGCGCCTGTTCCCGCTGGTTATATCCCTCTTACGAATGCGGCCGGTCTCAGCGCGCGCAGTGGCAGCCCGTCCCTGGCCGCGGCTCCGGGCACCAACGGGGCTAACCAGGATTATAAGTCAATGCAGTATCTCTATATAGCCCGCACTATCCGCCGCGCCCGGCTTACAGGATTGGTCTTTGCCGATGAGTTTGGAAAATACCGGCTGGATTCGGTCCGTAACATTGCCGGTTCTGACACGGGTTATATTTATGGACGGCATTTTTCCCAGCCCGGTATCAACGCCCGTGTCACAGCCGGATTGCTGCTGAACACGCCCCTGAGTCACCGGAATGACTGGCGCCTGCAGGCCGGATTTTACTACCAGGCCGGCAGGGACAGAGATGGGTTAAAACTGGCGGCCTATACCTCGACACTATCCCTGACCTATAGCCGAAAATTATTTTCCACGACCCTTGGCTGGGATTATCTCTCCGGGAACAATGCTTTCTCTTCTTCCACCACCGATCATCGCTTCGATCCGCTCTATGGGACACCACATAAGTTCTGGGGCGCTATGGACTTTTTCTATGCCGGCACGGGGTCGGCTACGGGCGGCCTCAACAACCCGTTTGCAAAAGAAAAATACAGCTCCCGCAACAACCGCCTCACCCTTGAGCTGGCTTATCATTATTTTGGACTCGCTGCCGGACAAAAGGATCTGAAAGGTAATTCCCTGTCCCGTTATCTTGGCAGCGAAGTCGATCTGATCGCCGACTATCAGCTGAATAAGGCAGTCACGCTTGAAACGGGTTTCTGCGGCCTGGCGGCTTCCCGCAGCATGGAGTATGCCAAAGGGATCACCCCCGGAACTGCCAGGCTCAATGCCACCTGGGCCTACCTGCAATTAAATATAAGACCTGATTTTCTGACCAGATAAACTGACTGATATGAAGCGCATAATTCCAACACCGTCAACCGCCGCCGCATCCGCCGGCCCGCTCGGCCGCATCCGCCTTTTCTCTCTCGACACTCTGCAGATGCGCACCTTCCACATCACCTGGCTCATGTTCTTTGTTTGCTTCTTCGGCTGGTTTGGCCTTGCTCCCCTGATGCCTGCCATCCGCGCAGACCTGGGGTTGTCAAAAGCACAGGTCGGCAACACCATTATTGCGTCCGTGTCCTCGACCATTATCGCTCGTCTGCTCATCGGCAAATTGTGCGACCGGCTCGGACCCCGCAAGACAGCCGTACGTCTTCTCCTCGTTGGCTCGATACCCGTGCTCCTGGCGGGGATGGCGACAGATTATACCAGCTTTCTTTTATTTCGATTGGCCATCGGGGTTGTAGGCGGCTCGTTTGTCATCACTCAATTCCATACTTCGATGATGTTTGCCTCCAATATAAAAGGCACTGCCAATGCCATTACCGGCGGCTGGGGTAACCTGGGCGGGGGAGTGACCAATATGGTCATGCCCATCATCTTCTCGGCTATCGTGGGATTTGGTTATGCGCCGCATATGGCCTGGCGTTATGCCATGGTCGTACCGGCCGTCATGATGTGGATAGTGGCATTTTTATATTACAGATATACAAAGGATACCCCGGCAGGGAATTATTCGGAGATTGGTATCCCTCGTAGTACCTCCCGCTCCACCAACTGGTCCGTACTTGCCGACTGGCGCATTGCCGCACTCGCGATGGCCTACGCCATGTGTTTTGGGATGGAGATCACCTTCGACAATGTAGCCTCGCTGCACTTCGTAGACACCTTTCACCTGTCGCAGCATGGCGCCGGCTTCTGGGCAGGTCTCTTCGGTTTTATGAATCTGTTCGCCCGTGCGCTCGGCGGTTATTTCTCCGACAGGGCTGGCTTCCGCTGGGGTATGCGTGGAAAGGGAAGTCTGCTGGCCGCAGCCCTGCTGCTCGAAGGCCTGGGGCTCATCGCCTTTGCACATGCACCCAGCTTCCCTATTGCTATCGCTTTCATGCTGACCTTTGCTCTCTTTTTGAAAATGGCCAATGGCGCTGTATATGGTATCGTCCCTTTTATCAACGAAAAAAATGTAGGTCTTGTCAGCGGGGTAGTAGGTGCGGGCGGCAACCTGGGCGGGATGTTGTTTGGTTTCCTGTTCAAGTCGGAGTCCATTACCTATGGCCAGGCTTTTACCTATATCGGGCTAATGGTAGTGGTTATTGCCGCTGTCGTATCGGTTACCCGGTTTCGAAAGGAATCGCCGGTTACCGCGCCGGAAATGACGGCGCCAGCGACGGCCTGAGCCGCTGCCACAGTCTAAAAAATTAATTTATTCATGTCTGTCAACCCTCGTCACACCGAACGCTACTTCTCCACCTGCTGTTATTGCGGCGTAGGCTGTGGCGTCACCGTACACAAAGACAAAAAGGGAAGGATCTCCGTCGAAGGCAGCGCTGACTACCCGGTGAATAAAGGAATGTTGTGCAGCAAAGGACTGAATCTCCATCACACCTCCAACGACCGCAGCGACCGCCTGCTTTTTCCACAAATGCGGCCGGCCCGGCATATGCCCCTGCAGCGCGTCGGCTGGGATGAGGCGCTGGACCGGGCTGCCGCGGTGTTTAGGACACTCATCGGGAAGTATGGTCCCGATTCTGTCGGCTTTTACGTATCGGGACAATGCCTTACAGAAGAATATTATGTGGCCAACAAGCTGATGAAGGGATTTATCGGGAGCAACAACATCGACAGCAATTCCAGGCTGTGTATGAGCAGTGCCGTCGCAGCCTATAAAATGGCGCTTGGCGAGGACAGTGTTCCGGTCAGCTACGAAGACATCGAGCTGGCCGATTGCTTTTTTGTCACCGGCGCAAATCCCGCCTGGTGCCATCCCATCCTCTGGCGACGCGTAGAAGCACATAAAGCGGCTCATCCGGACGTAAAGATCATCGTCGCTGATCCCCGCCGCACCGACAGCTGTGTTGCAGCCGATCTTCACCTGCCGCTAAATCCCGGCACGGATATGACCCTTAATTATGCCATTGGCCGCATTCTCATCGAGCAGGGGACCTTCAGCCCGCAATTCATCCGCGATCATACCGAAAAGTTCGAAGAGTACCGGAAACGGGTATTCGTCCGATCGGTAGAAGAAGCTGCCCTTCTCTGCGGACTGTCCGAAACGGATATCCGGCAGGCTGCCACCTGGATAGGAGAGTCTGGCGGATTTATCAGCTTCTGGACAATGGGTCTGAACCAGAGTGTCAAGGGAGTCAACAAAGTACTTTCGCTTATCGATCTTCACCTGCTGACAGGACAGATAGGCCGGCCCGGTGCGGGCCCCTTTTCGCTGACCGGGCAACCCAACGCTATGGGCGGCCGGGAAGTAGGAGGCCTGGCCAATCTCTTACCCGCACATCGTGACCTTTCCAATCCGGAGCACCGCCGGCAGGTGGAGGAATACTGGGGCAGCGGTCCTATCTCCGCCCGACCGGGACTGACCGCTACCGAGATGTTCGCCGCCATGGACGAAGGCCGGCTAAAAGCCATCTGGATCATGGGGACCAACCCCCTGGTCAGTCTGCCCGATATCCGCCAGGCCGAGGCAGCGCTGAAGAAAGCAAAGTTCGTCGTCGTGCAGGAGGTCAGCAACAAACCCGAGACCCTGGCCTATGCTGATCTGATCCTGCCCGCCGCCACCTGGGCAGAGAAGGAAGGCACGATGACTAATTCCGAAAGAAGAATCAGCCTGCTGGACAAAGTGCTCGACCCTCCCGGGGAGGCGCTGCCCGATGCTACGATCCTTTGCAGGCTGGCGCAGAAGATGGGCTTCCCGGGATTTGACTTTAGCGGCCCAGCGGCTATTTTCCGCGAACATGCCTTGCTGACCGCAGGCACCTCCATCGATATCAGCGGCCTGGATTACGGGATCCTTCGAAGACGCCGTTCGGTACAATGGCCCTATCCCGAGGTAGGCAGCAGCAACGATCGGGCAGCAGGCCAGAGATCAGTTCCGCACAGCGGCAGCGATGAGGAAGCCGGTACGCCCCGCCTGTTTACCGATAAAAAGTTTCATACTCCTTCCGGAAGAGCCGTCTTTCATGCTGCCGATGACGAATTACGCAGCGAGCTGCCAGACCCGGATTATCCCTTTATCCTGACAACAGGCCGTATCCGCGATCAGTGGCATACCATGACAAGGACGGGAAAGGTCAACAAGCTAAAACAACATATCCCCCGGGCCGTCCTGGAGATACATCCCGCAGATGCCCGTGCGCTTGGATTGACGGGCGATGACATTGTCGTGGTCCGCTCCCGGCGCGGTGAAGTGAGGGTGCCCGCTAAGCTGACCGATAGCGTAAAGAAAGGGACAGTGTTTCTGCCCATGCACTGGGGAAAGATCCTGGGCAACGATCTCAACCGGGTCAATAACCTGACCAATAACCTGGTAGACCCTGTTTCCAAAGAGCCCGATTTCAAATTCTGCGCCGTTGAGGTATTACGTTATAAAAAGAAAAAGGAACGGATCATTATCGTAGGCGCGGGAGCCGGCGCGCACGGTTTTGTCCGGAGCTACCGCGCCCTCAACCAGGACGACGAGATCGTAATCTTTAATAGGGAAGATCAGCCCTTTTACAACCGCGTGCAATTGCCGGATTATATCAGCGGGACACAGAGCTGGAAGGATCTTGTACGCATGACGGATGAAGAGGAGACCGACAACGACATCGACTTGCGCCGCGGCGTCAGCATCGAGTCGATCAACCGCGAAGACAAATACGTCATCGATTCTACAGGAGTTGCTACATATTACGATCGTCTCATCCTCGCGACGGGCAGCCGGGCGGCGCTGCCCAAAAATGTACCAGCCCTGGAGGGTATTTTCACGTTGCGGAGCCGTGCAGATGCAGACCGGTTCAGACAGCAGGTACCCACCGGCGGACATGTCGTCGTGGTAGGCGGAGGGCTGCTGGGACTTGAGCTGGCCGCATCGCTGCGCGAAATGGCCATCAGGGTCTCTGTCATTCACCGCAGCTCGCGTTTTCTCGACCGCCAGCTCGATTCCCTCGGCAGCCAGCTGCTCCACGAAGAGATCGTCGACCTGGGTTGCGAATTGTATTATTCCGATGAGGTCCAGCTTTTTTATGGTCAGTCACAGCTCACGGGTATACGCCTGCGCAGCGGCCGCGTACTGGATTGCGATACACTTGTTTTTGCTATCGGTACGGTGCCCAACATCGAGATAGGGAAAGCATGCGGGCTCGAATACCGCCGTGGTTTGGTGATCAACGGTCATCTTCAGACCAGCGATACCTCTATCCATGCCATCGGGGAAATAGCCGAGTTCGATGGAAATCTTTATGGATTCACCGCCGCCGCCGAACAACAGGCGGAAGTGCTGGCACGCTATCTCAATGGCGACATTGCCAGTCACTACAGCGGCAGCGTACCCATGAATATTATCAAGATCCACGGCTTTGATCTCTGTAGCATAGGCTTGTCCGAAAGCCCCAATTCCCGCGATTACGAAGAGATCGTTTTTATCGACAAGGCAAGACGTTATTATAAAAAATGTATCATCCACCAGGACCGTCTCGTAGGCGCCATTTTGGTTGGCGACAAAGAAGAGTTCCGGGAGTTCCGGGAATGGATAACCGCCGGTATGGAGCTTAGCGACAAACGGATCAACCTGCTTCGCAGCGGTACAAAGGCCGAACCGGTCCTGGGACGGCTTGTTTGCAGCTGTAACAATGTGGGAAGCGGAAATCTGATAAAAAAGATCGAGGAAGGTTTTACCGATGTTGCGGCACTCTCTGCCGCAACAGGAGCCGGAACGGGATGCGGAAGCTGCCGCCCGGAAATCAAAAAAATACTGGAAGAATGTTCCGCAAAAATCATCTCGTAAAGATCAGCCTTCCCGGCGGCATCATTGCAGCCGGTGACCTATATACTATCGTAGAAGCGGCAGAACGGGCGAAAGTCCCCGACATGCAGTTTGGTGCCCGCCAGCAGCTGTATTGTAAGGTAGCCGACAGCTATGGCCCGGCATTTTTCCGGGAACTGGAACAGGCCGGCATCTTTTTCGAGACGGAGAAGGAGGCTCATCCCAATATCATCAGCTCTTATGTGACCGAATCCGTCTTTGGAAAATCGCAATGGGTTAGTGAGGGCCTGTATAAAGATATCCTGGCCGGCTTTGATTTCCGTCCCCGGCTAAAGATCAACCTCGTGGAGAGCAGCCAGTCGCTGATCCCTTTTTTTACGGGTCATCTCAATTTTATCAGCTCGGCGGTGAACAATCACTGGCACCTCTATGTTCGCCGGCCCGGGACCAACGAGATGTATGGCTGGAAGACAGGAGTCTATTCACCGGATATCTCCCGTCTCAGCCGCCTGATCGAACAGCACCTGTTGTCATCATCGGCCGATACGAATGTACGTAGTTCTGCGGGTGCTCCTAATCGTGATATCGATGACAATTGGGGCGAGCTGCTGTTCGCTGCTGTACGATGCCCCGGTCTCATCCCCGACGGGCCAACCCTGCCATCGCTGCAGCTGCCGCCTTTAAACGTGCCCTATTACGAAGGGTTCAATCGTTATGGCAATAAGAACTGGCTGGGTATCTATCGCCGCGAAGAATTATTTCCCCTGCCTTTTCTAAAGGCCGTCTCTTTGATCTGCCTGCAAACGAAAATAGGCCAGCTTTATACCACACCCTGGAAATCTCTGCTGATAAAGGGTATCGAAGAATCGGATCTGTCCCTTTGGGAGTTTGCGCTGGGTAAGTTCCGGATGAACATCCGCCATGCATCCAACGAGCTCAACTGGCAGATGGAAGACTTTTGCCCCGAAGGCCTTCGGCTGAAACGTTATCTCGTCAGATTACTGGACCAGGACGACATCCGCACAGAAGGTCTGACCTTTTCGATCAAGACCCGCAGAGGTTCGGGGCTGTCGGGTTCGGTCATCATCCGCAAACAGGAGGTCATCCGGCCCGGACAGCTGAAATTATTAGACCGCTATGAGATATGGCATACAGCCGGTTTTAACCCTCATTCAAAAGAGTACATCCTGTTCAGGAAAGACCTCGAAAAGGAAAACATCTTTCCTTACCTGGTGTCTTTGTGTAAGGAGTTTTACCAGCTGCAAAACCAGCAGGATCCCATTGTCACACCAGCGGGACATGCTCCGGCGACAGAAAAGGTGTTGTATCGCTGCTGTCATTGTCTGACCCTGTACGATCAGCAATATGGAGATCCGGAGAGCGGGATCAAGCCCGGCACAACCTTTGAACAGGTTTCCGCAGACTACAGCTGCCCGCTTTGCGGAGGGCCTAAAACTGATTTCAGCACACTGGAAAAATCCGCGGCAGTTCACTGACTACTATCGTACCTTTATAGACACAATATGGCCATTATAGCCGATAAATATGGAAGAACATTCAGTACCCTGCGGGTAAGCCTGTTGCATCATTGTAACCTGGGCTGCGTCTATTGCGTCGCAGGGGACGATGAACTGAAACAGGCCAATGGCTCGGGTAAAGGCGAGTCACTGCCCGGCGAACAGCTGCTGGCGATGATCGACAGGCTTCACACCCAGCTACGGCTGGATACGATCAGGCTAACAGGAGGAGAGCCCCTGCTTTATCCCGGGCTGGTTCAGCTTATTAAAGGAATAAGGGCGCTTGGGGACTCCGGTGACAGACCGACGCCCCAGGTCAAACTGACCACCAACGGTTTTTTGCTGGAAAGGCTGGCGATGCCACTCAAAGAGGCAGGTCTCCAGTCGATCAATGTCTCTTTGGATGCCGTCGACGAAGATGCCTTCTTCCGGATGAGCAGACGCCATTCGGCAGACCGGATCGTCCGTGGCATAGATGCAGCCCTGGCCGCGGGACTGGCTGTCAAGATGAATGCCGTGGTCATGAAAGGGATCAATGATTCCCAGGTGCTTCCACTGGCGGAATTGGCGGCATCGCGTGGGATCAGGATCCGGTTTCTCGAAATAATGGCGATGGGTCACTTATTTCACCAGGCCGACCGTTATCTGCTGACGCAGGACGAGATCCTTGCTATTCTTTCCCAACGATATACCCTAACCCCGCTGGACCGGGCTGCGTCGGCGACCGCCCGGTACTGGAAAACAGGAGAAGGACAGGTCATCGGTATCATCGCCAACGAAAGTCAGCCATTTTGCCGGGACTGCAACCGGCTTCGGCTGGACAGCAACGGTAATATCTATGGCTGTCTTAGCAGCAATCACCCGATCCCGCTCTCGCTCAAAGAAAGCGAAGCAGAGTGGGGGACCAGGCTGCAGGAGGCGATGAAACAGAAGCAGGCTTTGCGATTTACAGGCAGCGATCTGAGCATGTTACATATAGGAGGATAAGACCCGGCCACCATCTCCGGCGCCCCGCGTGGTCGGGTGTGTTGGAACGGAGATAAAATTTCTTAAAATAAAAAGCATGAAAATTCACGTCTACGCAAAGCTGAAAGACTATTTTCAGCCGGAATTCGAACTCATGGAAACGATAGGCAATACCGACGAGCTGAGAGCCGTGCTGGTGAAGATGAACGGAGGCGCGGACGAGCTGCTGTCATCCTGCCGTTTTGCAGTGGAAGAGGGTTTTATTGACAAGGATTTTAAATTGAAAGCACATGACACAGTCGTCATCATACCCCCCAGCAGCGGAGGCTAGTTCCGCCCCGCAACCGGCCGCGAGCCCGGCACGATATCCTGCTGCGCCGGAGGCTAGTCACATCTCTGCCGATACGCTGGACATGGTTGGACTACTGGCTGGCGCCCATCATCCCGGCGCAGGGGCCGTCGTCCTCTTCAGCGGAGAAGTTCGCAACAGCAACAAAGGGCTTGCTGTAAACTTTCTCGAATACGAAGCCTATATCCCCCTGGCTACAAAACTCATCGAAGAGATAGTGCAAGAAGCCCGCAGGAAGTGGCAGCTGCATATCGCGATCGCACAACACCGCGTCGGCAAAGTCGCTGTTGGTGACACCGCCGTTGTAGTGATCACGGCCTCGGCCCATCGCAGTGAAGCCTATGCCGCCAACCGGTACATCATCGACCGGATCAAACACGAAGCCCCTATCTGGAAATGCGAACATTATGCGGATGGCTCAAAGGAATGGGGTAATAACTGTAATTGTCATGCCGTTACGGGAGACGCCAGCAAACATATTTACGAGACCCAATGAATCGCAGATCCCTCTGACCAATAAAAAAGACATAGACTCCTGATGAAACCGACCATTACAATAGAATACTGCCCTCAATGCGGCTGGATGCTCCGGGCCGCTTATATGGCGCAGGAACTGCTTACCACTTTCACCGGCGACATCCATGCCGTAAGTCTCCAGCCCGCGACGCTTGCCGGCACCTATCTCATTTCCATAGACGGCGAACTACTATTCGACCGCCGTCGGGAGGGGCGCTTTCCCGAAATAAAAGAACTCAAGCAACTGGTCCGCGACAAGGTCAACCCGGAGAAAAGCCTCGGACATTCTGATAAAAAACAGCCGGATAACCAACAGCCGGTTAAACTACAGCCGGATAAAGAACAGCCGGTAAAACAACCATCGAATGGATAAGCTCCTTGGTCTGGTGCTTTGCGGAGGCGAAAGCCGGCGTATGGGCAGTGATAAGGGGCTGCTGTTAAAAGACGGTACCCCGTGGGCCCTGCACATGGGATTGAAATTGAGCCCCTGGAAGATCCCCGTATTTTATTCCATCAACAAGGGACAGCAGACAGCCTACAAAACGATCCTGCCTTCGCGACACCTGGTTGTAGACACGCTGGATCTTCCGGGTCCGTTGAACGGGCTCTTCAGCTTGCACCAGCGTCTTCCCAAAATGGATATCCTGTTGCTGGCCTGCGACATGATCGACCTGGATACGGCAACCATTGATCAAATGATACGGGCATATATGGAGAACGGCCCTTTTGATTACTACGCATACCGTGAAGGACAGGAAGATGGATTTTTCCAGCCATTCTGCGGCATCTATACCACTATCGGGCTGGCCGCAGCGTTTGATGCTTACCGGCATAAGCTTGCTACAGACCATCGATTACAGACCCTGCTGCGACAGGGTCGCACGAGGTCGCTGTCCATCGACAGGCCGGAGGCTTTCAGAAATTATAACAATTTATAAAAAAAGCCGGCTTGTTCACAAGCCGGCTTTTTTATTCTGCTCTCTTTTTAATATTAGTTCTGCTTCTTCTGTAAATTCTGGTCGATGGCGTCCAGGAACTCTTCGGTATACAGGAAATGTTTGCCATGCTCCACTTTGTTACCATGTACGCAAATTGCCAGGTCCTTGGTCATTTTGCCACTTTCTACCGTTTCTATACACACGGCTTCCAGTGCATTGGCAAAGTCGATCAGCTCCTTGTTGCCATCCAGCTTACCCCGGAATGCAAGACCACGGGTCCACGCAAAGATGCTGGCGATAGGATTGGTGGAAGTAGGCTTGCCGGCCTGGTGATCGCGATAGTGACGCGTTACTGTACCATGAGCCGCCTCCGCTTCCATGATCTTTCCATCAGGAGTGACCAGCACAGAGGTCATCAGGCCTAAGGAACCAAAACCCTGGGCGACAGAATCACTTTGTACGTCTCCATCATAGTTCTTACAGGCCCAGACGAAATTGCCATTCCATTTCAGCGCGCTGGCGACCATGTCATCGATCAGGCGATGTTCGTACACGATACCCGCTTCCTGGAATTTCTGTTTGAACTCCTTCTGATAGATATCTTCGAAGATGTCTTTGAAACGGCCATCGTATTTCTTCAGGATGGTGTTTTTCGTAGACAGGTAAAGGGGCCATTTTTTGCTTAGCGCCATGTTGAAACAGCTTCTCGCAAAACCCATGACGGACTCATCTGTGTTGTACATGCTCAGCGCAACGCCGTCTCCCTTGAAATTATATACTTCAAAGGTCTGGGGTGCACTGCCGTCTTCGGGGGTGAAGGTCATCGTCAGCTTGCCTTTCCCTTTGATCACGGTGTCGGTTGCACGATACTGATCACCGAATGCATGACGGCCGACGATGATGGGCGCTGTCCAGTTGGTCACCAGACGGGGCACATTGCTCATCACGATAGGCTCGCGGAAGACGGTGCCATCCAGGATATTGCGGATCGTCCCGTTGGGGCTTTTCCACATATGCTTCAGCTTGAATTCGGTTACACGCGCTTCATCAGGAGTGATGGTGGCGCATTTGATCCCTACGCCATATTTTTTGATGGCATTGGCTGCGTCAATGGTTACCTGATCATCCGTTTGATCACGGTATTCGACACCAAGATCATAATATTTGATGTCGATGTCGAGATAAGGTAGAATTAGCTTGTCTTTAATAAATTTCCAGATTATGCGGGTCATTTCATCCCCATCCAGTTCTACAACCGGATTCGCAACTTTAATTTTTTTGGCCATATTTCTG
>DASYEB010000023.1:0-275421 GCA_036499285.1 Puia sp.
TAATTCATTGAAAATAAAACCGCGGTAGAAGCAGGTTCGAATCCCTCCCTCTCCGCAGATATGGCAGTCATGGAAGCAATAGAGACAGGGGTTGTTTCCTCACTTTGCTCACGGTAACTTATAATTCTGAAAGAAGTTCCACAACAAATCCGTTGCATTGAGGTATACGGAGGGGGCATCAGCCTTAGGTCTGGGTTTCAGACCGCCGGGCCAGGAATGCCCGCCGTCCTGGGTCAGATAAAGATCGATAGCCACTTTCCCATTGTGGTCCTTCCATTCGGTGAACGTATAACCCGTATTTTCAGTGACTACAGGTGGCGTATCGCAGGAGTCGAGCGCAGTCCATACACCCATCGCCGAGTCTACAGGCGTGAAATAGTGATTACCCATCCCGATCCCGCCGGCATACGGCACTTTGACATCCAATGCGGAATGGATATGCAGGATCGGCACCTCCCGTGAGGGATTGCAAGGTGATGTCGTCATCAGGGTGCCGCTGACGGAAGTTATCGCCGCTACCTTATTCGAAAGATCACAGGCAAGGGTATACGCCATCATGGCGCCGTTGGACATGCCCGCGACATATACTCTTTTGGGATCTACCTTGTAATTATCGACCAGTTGATCGATGAGCGCGCTGATAAAATGTACGTCATCCACATTCTCTGCCTGGGCGACCGGGCAGCAGGTACCTGCATTCCAGCTTGCGAGACCTGCCGGCCCAAAAATGCCGTCGGGGTATACAACCATGAAATTCTCCGCATTCGCCTTATCCGTTATCCCATAATCCGCTTCGCATTGACTGGCGCTGCCGCCAAAACCATGTAACGCAATGACCAGCGGAATACCGGAAGTATCATAATAATTCGGAGGCAGGTCCAATATATAGGTCCTTGTCCATCCATCGACATTCATCTTAGCTTTGATGCGGTAAACTTTACCGGATCCGCTCGAGCCGCCTTTCTGGCAGCTTAAGCCGAACAATGGGAATAACAGCAGAAAGAGCTGTAATTTTGACCTTGAGAGTGAACGTAACATAGTAACCTTTTTTTGTTGATAGTGTATGATTGACTGTAAATATGAGGTGGGAAAAATACAGAAGCCGGCAGGATCATGGTGAAACAGGCAAATTCAAAAACGAAGCGGACATTCGCTAAAAGAGCGGTTTTTTCGCAGTAGCGACCATTTGTCCGCTTCATTGCCCCTTTTTACCGTTTCAGCGGTAATTTCTACAACAGATGAAAAAAAGAAAGAATTTTGCAAACATGGTACAACGGTATAATGTCAAGGCAGGATTGATCTTTTCTGTCTCTATCTCTATGATAGCGACAATATTGCCAAGGCTCATCCGCTTTGATGTCGAACAATCGCGCGGTGTCTTTATCAATTTCATCTATCTGTCCACCTGCTTTTTCTTCTGTTGGATGACACATCATTTTTTCCTGTTGAATGTCCGGTCGGGTCCATTCTCACGGAGGGTCCCGAGAGCGGCAATCGGCATTTTCTGCAGCGTTGTTCTGATTGCGATGGCGACCCATTCAGTCAACATGACCACTGTGATCCCATTCAGCAAAGACCCGGGTATTGAATTTAGACCGGTCCGCATCTTTTTTATCCGGTTATTCCGTGGCTTTATCATCAGTGCCGTTGCCTGGTTCGCCGTCTACTATTTTAGGATCCAGATTATGCTGAAGCAGTCCTCGCTGGAGAATGAATATCTCAAACAGGAAAATCTCCAGGCTCAACTGGCCTCCCTGAAGCAGCAGATCAGTCCTCATTTCCTGTTCAATTCCCTCAACACCTTATCGACTCTCTCAACCGAAGAAAAAGTAAAAGAGTATATTCTTAAAATGAGCGAAGTATACCGGTACGTGCTCCACTATCAGGAGCAGAATGAAGTGCCGGTACACGAGGAGCTGGCATTCATCAGGTCCTATACCTATATCCTTCAATCGAGATTCGAAGAAGGATTGGAGATCAGCATACGCGTCGACCCTGGCAATCTGAACCGGAAGGTATTGCCGTTCTCCCTGCAGTTACTGGTCGAAAATGCTATCAAGCACAATGCCGTTTCCTACAAAAAGCCGTTGACCATTGACATTTATGACCTCGATGACGTGCTGATCGTCGAGAACGATTTCAGGCCAAGGCTTACCCTCGACAGCCATTCCGGGACGGGGCTGCACAATCTTTCCCGACGTTACCGGCTGGTGTCGGATAAAAAGATCCTGATCACCCGCGATAGCTCTAAATTTAAAGTTGAAATCCCATTTTTGACATGAGAGTATTGATCATAGAAGACGAAAGAAAAGCAGCCAACGAATTAAAGTCCCTGGTACTTAACCTGAGGCCTGATTGGGACCTTGTCGATACCATTCCCTCCGTGAGCGAGGCAGTCGACTGGCTGATAGAAAACAAGATGCCCGATCTTATCTTCAGCGATATCCAGCTGGCGGATGCCGTCTGCTTCCGGATCTTTGAATCGGTAAAAGTCGATTGTCCCATTATTTTCTGTACAGCCTATGATGAATATGCTATAAAAGCCTTCGAGACCAATGGTATCGACTATTTGCTCAAGCCGGTGGATAAGATCAAACTGGAAAGGGCATTGACAAAACTCGACAACCTGCGATCGATGTTTAGTCAGCGTACGGACAACTCATCCGGTATTCCTTATGGCGATCTCAGCAAGCTCATCGGACAACTATCCCCGCCATCCAAAAAGACGATGCTTGTGCATCACAAGGAAAAGATCATCCCTGTAAAATATTCCGATGTAGCCTACTTCTACTATGGACAGGGGGTGGTAATGATCAAACTGAACAACGGCGGGACGCATCATATCCCTCAGACCATCGATGAAATAGAAACAGGGGCGGATGCTCATCTTTTTTACCGGGCGAACAGACAATTCCTTATCAACCGAAATGCCATCCGGAATATCGAGAAATTCTTTGCGAGAAAGCTCGTAGTACTAATGACTACCGATACGCCCGAACCGCTCATCGTCAGCAAGGCGAAAGCAGCGGATTTTCTCAACTGGCTCGAGAAAGGAAACTGAGTCCGCTTTAATGCTCTCTTTGCCCGTCTGACCCGGTTTTGCCCCGCATCTCTTCCCGCGAAATTCCATTTTTACAGGATAATAATTTAAAACAGAAATTATCATGAGACATGGAAGACATACCATCGCGGTCCTTATTTTTCTGGCCTTGCTGATCACGGCAGAGATCATCTGGAGCTGGCGGCGGGAGAAGAAGGCTTATGGTCTGAAAGACACCCTTGCCAATCTCGTTATCCTGGCAGGTTTTCAACTGTCGAAATTTCTATTCGCCGGTTACCAGTTATTTATCCTACAGGGAGCTTCCCGGATCGCACCGGTACATCTGCCCGCTACGATCCGGACCTTTGCGGCCTGTTTTATCCTGGCCGATTTTACTTACTACTGGTTTCACCGGCTTTCCCATAAGTGGCACCCGCTCTGGGCTTTTCATCTGATCCACCATTCGAGTCCCTATCTAAATCTGACCACTTCCTATCGTCTCAACTGGCTGAGTGCGGTGATCAGTCCCTTCTTCTTTCTTCCGTTGGCCCTCACAGGTTTTCCTCCTTCCTTTATTGCTCTTAGTTATGGGCTCAACCTGTTATATCAGTTCTTTATGCATACGGAGGCCATCGGGAAATGGGGCAGGCTTGAGGGCATTATCGACAGCCCTTCTGCGCATCGCGTACACCATGGGAAAAATCCCATCTATATCGACAAAAACTTTGGTGGCATACTGATGATCTGGGACAGGCTGTTCGGAACCTATCAGCCGGAAACGGAAAGATCCGATTACGGTATCAGCACTGGTTTTATCGGGAATAATCCGTTCAGGCTCGTGTTCAAAGGTTTTATAGATCTCTTCACCGGTAAATTAAACTCAAAAGGATAATGTATATGACAAAAATGATCCCGCTCCTCGCCCTTATATCCGCGCTGCTAACCATGGGAAGCGCCGACGCGCAGCGTCCGTCCCGCAGGAACCTGCCGCCATTCGTACCGAGCGTCCATGTTTCCGTCGGTTACGGGTTCCCCGATCTTGACAGAAACTACCTTCCCGATTTTTATGGGATGAACAGGAGCGGCAGTTCACAATCAGGGGTTATTACGGGTTCCGTGAATTATCAGTTCAGCAGGAAGATGAGTATCGGGGTGATGGTGGCTCATGGTGCCGTCAGCGCGCCTTATTACGATTATTATTCCACGGCTGCTTCTCCCGACTTTACCGGCCAGCTGGAGGCCTGGAGTTTTATGATCAACCTGGTACGGTATATTCCCATAAGCGCCAGGGTGACGCCTTATATCAGGACCGCGATCGGCGTCAATAGCTGGCAGCAAAAGTACACGGATGTTAATGGCAACAAGGTAGCTGTGACAACCCCTGACCTGTCTGATCTGGCCCGCCAGTTTGCGCTTGGGGCACGATTCAGATTATCTCCGCGGGCCGGGTTGTTTGTCGAAGCGGGGTATGGAAGGTATATCCTGAACAGCGGCCTTTCGATAAAACTCTAGAAATGCCCGTTTCGGCCCGTTATCTGCCCGTTTTATGTCCTTTCCATCAATTTCATCCATTGGCGCTGGTCAAATTTGCATTCGAAAACAATAAAAATACTCGTTATGAAAAAAATGTTTTTCCCCGTCCTGATCATAGGTTTATTACTCAGTCTGGTCACCTTGAGAACCAATGCCCAGGTAATCGTCCGTGCCGTCGCCCCCCTCCGCCCATTGATACGGCCGGCTATCGTCGTAAGGCCGGTCGTTCGCCCTGCTATTGTCCTGCGACCCGCTTTCCGGCCTCCCGTGGTAGTGGTGAGACGCCGGCCGGTCATAGTGGTCAGACACTCCCCGGTCGTTGTGGTCAGACGTTCCCCGGTCGTGACCGTCGTGAGACCCGTGCGCCCCGTCGCCGTTTACAGATAACCTGTAAGACAAACTTCATCCTTCCAAACAAACAAAATTTAAAAAAATGTCAACAAGATCAGTCCATAATAAAATCTCCTTGTCAATCGTGTTTTTGATCCTGAGTTTCCTGTTTTCAACTATATCGGCAAATGCTCAGTCCGCCCCGCCGTCAGCGCCGCCGGCCCGATCGATGGACAGCACCAGGACACCGGAGGGGCGGGCAGCGGCCCTTACGGAAAAAATGAAGACGGAATTGCCCCTTACAGTTGATCAGTACCCATCGGTGCAAGCTATCAATCTGAAATATGCGCTGAAGAATGAGCGAATCTTTAAAGGGTTCGATGGGAAATTCGCGAAGTACAGGGCCATAAAATCATCTCAGAAAGATAAAGGCAGGGAGATGAAAGCCATTCTTACCAGCGGCCAGTATAAGAAGTATGAAGAGATGATGAAGGAAATGACAGAGGAGTTTAAGAATCGTAGGAAATGAACGCGCGTGCATAGCTATTTAATATGTTAGTAAACTAAATCCTGTAAATTGTACCGGGTGTTACCCGCAATTTATGCAATCAACCAAGCTACTGCTTTATGCAGCCCTCATACTAATCGTCGCAGCCGGTTGCTCTGGCAGAGCCAGCAATTCTACGTTGACCGGCAAACCAAAAATGTCAACAGCCCAGGCTTACCTGACTAGTTTAAAGGATAGCCTGATCGCCCAATATACCGCAGCGGGATCTCCAAAGGAAAAGCAGGAGGTTTTGGACAGCATGTGGGTTACAATGGATGAGGTTACAAGCAAGGGGTGGGCAGTTACAACGAGATCCCATTTTGGCCGGATCGTAGAGCATCGATAGTAACGCCATGCTTTGGGGCACATCTTTTTTAGTCCCTCTGCCAAACGCACGTCGGCCAAACTCCTCTCTGATGCTGGGATGATCCGGCAAATTCAGAAAGCTGCCATCTACGGCCAGCGCCTGGCTGAAGGCACTTTTCGTCACCCGCCGGATACTGAACTCCGCATCCTCTGTCTCCCGCAGGAAGCTGTCCATCTCTCGTTGCAATCCGCTCTTTCCCATCCTAAGTATACTGATTATCAAATAACTGAATGGTAATGTCCGCGTCCTTGTGAAAGCCCCTTCCCGGCTGTTTTTGATCAGGGACCCCTTTATCTATAGCCTTGTTTTTCAACTACGTTCACCCCGTGAAATCACCCATTTTGGCGCTAACTTAACGACATGGGTGAAAACACCTTTTTTTGCTTAATTCAACGACATTAGTGAAAACACCCCTTTTCATGTTGGAGAAAATGGATACATTTATTCCATACCATTAAATCCTTGCCAGAACCTATTCTTATATCCGCTACGAAGCTAAGGCGCGACCTATCGGAGGGAAGCCCGAAGATCATCGACACCCGGCCCAAACCGGCTTATGATCAGGGACATATCCCCGGAGCCGTCAACATTCCCCTTCTCTTTACCTATCTCCTGCCGGCCGGGGATAAGGGCCCCGCCCATCTTTGCGAAACGTTTAAACACGAGCTTTCAAAAGCCGGCATCGGCAGGGAGGACAGGGTCATTATTTATGAGAACACGCTGCTCGACGGGTTCGGCCAGTCCTGCAGGGGATGGTTTATTTTAAAATGGATGGGTCACCGGAGTGTCGTCATCCTCGATGGCGGGTTTGCCGCCTGGGAGAAGGCAGGCTATCCGGTGAGCCAATGCCCGCCCACCCCTTCAATTACCCTGTACCAACCAAAGACCGACTCCTCCCTGACAGCCAGTGCCGGCGACGTGCTGGAGGCCATCCGTCAAAACGGCAAAACCGTCCTCCTCGATTGCCGGGACAGGGAGGAATGGGCTGCGGAAAGCTCTTCCCCCTATGGAAGGGATTTTTGTCCGCGAAAAGGGCGGATCCCCTCGTCGGTTTGGCTGGAGTGGCGCGAGCTGATGGATACCAGCTCCGGAACGCCTTTGTTCAGGTCGCCGGCGGGGATCCTTGCCCTTTGCCGCAACGCCGGGTTATCCAAAACCGACAGGATAATCGTCTATTGTTTCAAAGGCTCCCGCGCCGCCGCCGTCATTGCCGCGCTGCGGTATGCCGGCTTCGACCTGGTTAAAAACTATTTCGCGTCGTGGAACGAGTGGTCCCGGGATCATTCCTTACCCATCGACACCAAACCATTAAACCAGGCACTATACCAATGAGCTCCTTTCATACAGCGCTACAGAGACTGCAGCCAGACCAGGTCAAAACCCTTCTTAATAAAATAAAGGAGTGGGAGATGTCCTATGGCTGGAGAAGCAAACAGGTGGTGAAGAATTTCATTGACGAACACTTCCTTCCCGAGGAAACCATCCATGAAATAAATCTCTTTATCCTCGGGAACAGTGCATTGACCTTTACAGAGATAAAGACGCAGCTGCAGCAGATTATCCGCAGGCACCTCCTAAAGGGCGAGAGCATCCGGGTGCAACCCTACCCCGAAAAAGTCGGGTTTGCCATCCCGCAGGATCTTCTGATGAATTTTCTTATGAGAGAGTATGGGTTCGAGCTTTTCGATCTCGATGTCAAAAACATAGAAAAATTTCTTTTGGATTGCCAAACCGGTATGGTCAGCCAGCGGTATCACGAATGTCTGTTCAAAGCGCTGTCGAAGCTGCTTTGGCTCACCTGGGACGAACGTACGCAACGGGGCATCAGCGGAAAGAACGATCCTTTCTGGCACTTACAATCCGACACGTCCCAGGAGATACAGGTCGTCCTGGGGCTGGGCGACGTAGTTGAGGACAGGCCACTCTATTTGATCACTATTTCCACCGAAAACATCGATGCCGACAACTTTGTCTTGTTTCGCCCAACGTTCTGCGACGCTGATTTCAACGAATACTATGGGTCCGCACCGCAAAACTTCGATGCGCATGGTCTGACCCATTTCCGGGACAAAACGATCAAGATTAACAATATTGAATACAAGATCGACCGCCACCCGGAATGCATCGCCCTGAGCCGGCATATCAGGGCCCGGGACGTTGTCGAATTAAGATATTTAACAACCTAAACCTATGCGTGCATACGAAAAAGAACTTTCGGAATCTTTACAGCTACATCAGGAACACTTTGATGTCGTAAAATTTATCAACGGGCTTCATAACGAGCTTTTTGATTTTGTGGAAGACATCTGTCTTGGAAGGGAGGAGAATCTGCGCAAACTGTTTCCCCCCATGAAAAATGCCGATACCGAGGAGCGGGCCTTCGACATCTTTTACCGCGTTCCGTATACGACTTTTGAAAAGATCTCCAGGATCCTCGAGCGGATATTCAGAAAAGCGCTGGACAAAAGCTATGCCGACAAAAGCCTGGACGTAATAAAATCGATCATCGCGCTGACCGCCAACAGAAAAACAGGGCTCAGCGAGAGTTTTATCCTCGGGCAAATCGACAGTTCGCAGGTGGACGATGAGATCAAGTCAAGGCTCGCCGTGCTGTTATCCAAGCTGGATACTCCCACAGGTCTTACCTATTGGGCCAATATCAATGTGAAAAGAAAAATGTATATGGCCCCGGCCGTCATTTCCGCCTATAAAAAGCAACAACCTTTGCGCGCGCTGGAAGTACTTGCTTCTATCGCCGAAAAGCCGGCGAATTTCACTGTTTACGGGAGCGCAGTGGAGACGGCCCTGCGCAATCTGCTTTTGAAAGACCGGAACCTAAAGGCTTACACCGCCCTTGAGGCCAGGGCGCCGGAATGGGTAAAGCGCGAATTGCGCCTCTTGCTGGAATCACCGGAATTTGTCCGGGCAAGGATCCTGGACGAGCTGCAATCCCTGAGAAACGAGGCGAAGGAAATCACCATCGGCATCAGCCTGTTCCCCGATCTGCTGCTGATGCAATATGCTTACCGCAAGAAGTATTTCGACGAACACAGGAATTATTCCTTCAATATCACACTAGTAAACTGGAATGAGATCTTCGATCGCCTCATGAAGGGACATCTGGATTTTATCATCGCCAACCGGGCCGTCGCCAACGAGAAAAACCTTGGCGGAAAATATTGCCATTTTATTACTCCCTATATCGAATATCGCGGTTATAGCATCCTGATCCACAAGGACAGCGAATTGAAGACCTATGCCTACCTGAAGGACAACGTCAGTGACGATAAAGACATCATTCTGAAAATGACCCTTGACCAGCTGAGGCCCAAGAAAACAACGGGGTTCAAAAAATACCGGTTGTTTGCCTCGAAGAACACGGATCACTATACCACTCTCATAAAGACGCTTGGTCTGGTGGGGCTTACCGAAAAAGACTTTGACATCGTCTCTCAGGAAAAACAGCCCAACGAGGGGTATCAGCTCTTTGAAGAAAAAAAAGTGGATATCTATGTCGGCGGCCTGCCGCAACGGCTGCTCGCGCTGAAGTCCGGTGCGAAGGAACTGCTGACGCAAAACGAGGCCGGCATCCCCTTTACGCAGGTCAATGGCCTCATTTGCCGCACCGCCAGCAAGGAAAAATTGGCGGATGTCGCCGAGGTCATCGATTTCGAATGGTTCAACCAGGTGGTCCGCGATCTGAACGAGAACCGGGATGCGGTGCTGGGTCAGGTGGCCGAGATCTATAACGAGGAGGTCAGGCTGAGGGACCCGCTGGCGCATACGCTTGACGTAGCCCTCTTCAAACAATATTGGGACGATTGCTATCTGATCCCGCAAACCCCGGAAGAATTCAAAAGATTGAACGAACAGGAAATGATTAGCAAACAGGAAAAACTAAAACAGGCCTTGCAACAAAAACAGATTTGATGGCGATCATACAATTAGAGAACGTACAGGTCCAATTTGTGGACAAGGGCCGGAAATTCATCGCAGTACAGGATTGCAGCCTGTCGGTGGATGAGAATGAATTTGTCGCCATTGTCGGCCAGTCAGGCTGTGGTAAAACCACGCTGCTGAACCTGGTAGCCGGCTTTTTGCAGCCCAGCAGCGGAAAGCTTTTTTTTGCAGATGAAGAAATCCAAAAGCCCGGACCGGACCGGGTTGTCGTCTTCCAGGAAGATGCCGTCTTTCCCTGGATGACCGTGGGAAAGAATATCGCGTATGGTCTCGCGGCGAAGGGCCTTTCGGCGGAGCAGCAGGAACCTATCGTCAGCAAATATCTGCAGCTGGTGGGGCTGACGGGGTTCCGCAACTACTACCCGAAAAACCTTTCCGGCGGAATGAAGAAACGGGTCGATCTCGCCAGAGCCTATGCCATCAACCCAAAAGTGTTTTTGATGGACGAGCCTTTTGGCGCACTGGACAGCTATACCCGGCAGAATATGCAAACAGAGCTGCTGCATCTCTGGAATGCCGACAAAAAAACCGTTCTTTTTGTGACGCACGACGTCAGCGAGGCTATCTATATGGCCGACCGGATCGTGCTCATGTCGCCGCGGCCGGGAAAGATAGAGCAGGTTTTTATGGTGCCTTTCCCAAGACCTAGACAAAAAACAATCCGAAAATCTCCCGCCTTCCTCGAGCTGCAGTCGGAAATAGAAGGATGGCTGGACCATTTTGAAGACAAATGAAGTATTCATCCCGAAATAAGATTCTTGCAGGCGGCGTAGTGCTCTTCGTACTCTGTGCGGTATGGTTTTTTGCCACCCGTGGCCAGTCGACGAGGGGCGACCTTATTTTCCCACGGCCAGTCCTGCTTTTACGTACGCTGCGCGATCAGTGGCAGGAGATCCTGCAATACTCCCTTACCACCTGGTACCGGGTGATGGTGGGGCTTGTCATCGGCTCTTTTTTTGGCATTCTGGCGGGGATCCTTATGACCTGGAACCGGGTCCTCTACTATCTGCTGGACCCGGTGATCGAGATTATCCGGCCAATACCTCCCATCGCGCTGACACCCTTTTTTATCCTCTGGATGGGGCTTGGCGATGTAAGTCAGCTGCTGCTGATCTCGCTCGGCTGTTTTATGATCATCACCGTCTCGACGTTTGTGGGGATTCTGAACGTCAACCCTGTCTATGTCCGGGCGGCCCAGTCGCTTGGCGCGAACAAGACGCGCATCTACCGGACGGTGTATATCCCTGCGATAATCCCCGGTCTGCTTTCCGGCATCCGGGTAGCGCTGGCCTCGGGCTTTGCCCTTACCGTAGCGGCGGAATATCTGGGAGCGCAGGGCGGGCTCGGCTTTCTGATCCGTAATGCAAGGACCATCCTGCATACGGAGACCATCCTGCTGGCGGCCATCCTTTTGGGTATCGAGTCCCTGGTAACGGACCAGCTGCTAAGACTTTTATTCCGGAAGATCACCAAATGGACACCTTCAAAAATCAGCTAAACCAGTCAAATATGAAAAAAGTACATTCCTTTCTCTTTGCCCCGGCGCTTCTGGTCTGTTTGCTTTTCACCGGTGACTCCTGTAATCAGCCCGAGTCCGGGGGTAAGAACAAGATCACCTTTGGGGTCTCCCCGTTCCCTGACACCGAAATGCCGCTGCTGGGTAAGATAAAAGGCTGGTATGCAGAAGAAGGGCTCGATGTCGACTTCCGGATCCTGGGGTGGACGGAAGTGCAGGAAGCGCTGTCCTCCAACTCGGCTAACCGGATAGACGTGGGGATCAATAATATTTCGTCCGTCATCGCCACGCATAACAAAAATCCTGATCTCATTTATTATTATGGGTTTAACACCTTTGATAACGGGTTTGCGCTGATGGTGCGGCCCAATGGAAAGCTGAAGCCGCTGCAATCCTTTCTTGACCAGGGCCAGGCCTATGACACAGCGGTAAAGAATTGCAGCGCGCAGCTGAAGGGGGCGACCGTCATCACTACGGCCAGCACCGATATGGAACAGGGAGTGGCGGCCTGTGCCCGCAAAGGGGGGCTTGATATTGTAAAGGATGTGAAGATCATCAACCTCAACCCCGACGAGGGTCTGGCTTCCTTTATTTCGGGTACGGGTGACGCTTATATCGGCGGGATCCCGCAGCGCACGAAGGCTGCGCAGGAAGGCATGATTGCCATGGTGACGGGTACCGATCTGGGTCCGGCGCCGATAAACGGGCTGGTGACCACCAAAAAATTTCTTGCCGCCAATCCGGAAGCCCTGAGTAAATTGCTGAAGGTATGGTTCCGGATCGTCCAGTACACCAACGCGCATCTCGACGAGGTCAGCGGCATCATGGTGAAAGAGCTGAACAAGAATACGGCGGCGGGGGTCTCACCGGACCAGTTCAGGCTGTTCTGGAACAATTACGAACACTACCCTTCCACTCCGGACAGCATTCAGGCACAGATTCTGGACCCGACGGGGAAGAATTACTGGAAGAAACGATGGGACGATTGTAATTTCTATTTCTTCAACATCACAAAGACAATCCCTGCACCGGTAGAGCCAAAGGATGCCTTTTTTATGGTGGAGGCGCAGCAGCAGCTAAAAGACTATCTGACCAAAAAACCCTGATCATGGCTTCAACAGGAGAGACTATTACCCGGCTGGCGGACAAGCTCAGCGAACCCACTGAAAGGGTTATCGTCATCGTCGGGGCCGGCGCCAGCCATGCCGCCGCCGGTCTGCCGCTTGGGAAGGAGCTGGCAGCCAGCCTCGTGCAGCTGCTGGACTGTGCATCCGGCGAGGGGCAGCGCCAGCTGGCGGACTTGCTTTCCTTTATGAACCGGCAGTATGGTTTTGACACCGATGATTTTAAAACGATATTGTTTTCCCTGAACCGGATCAACGGGGATCTCCTGAAGCAGCATGTGCAGCAGGCCCTGCAAAAGGAATCCGGATACAACTATGCCTATGCACAGATCGCCACGCTGCTGAAGAAGCGAAAGATCCGGGGTGCCATCAATTTCAACTTCGACGAGCTTCTCGATAGACAGATGAGGCAGGTCTTTGGCGGGGAAGAGGAATACCGGTATATCTATTCGGATCTTACCTGCCCGGCAGACCTGGCAGAGATGCCGGTAGAGCATCGCGAATGGCTGCCGGTGTATTGCAAGCCGCACGGGACCATCAGCCATCCGGAGACTTTGCGGTTCACGCGAACCGATTTTTACCGGATCCAGCCGCTTCAGCGGCAGCTGCTGGAACGGATGTTTACCGGCGACCCGGTGACGCTGGTCGTCATCGGCTTCCGGCTGAAATTCTATGAATTCAGCACTATCATCAGCGAGTCGCTGGCGCCGGGGTCCGAGATCTTTATTATCGACCGGGAAGAGGGCATTCTCGATGCGTCCCTCCAGCGGTATTATTCCGGCGGATTTCTTCGTGTCACCGAAACCGCGTCACTGGATAGCCTGATGCGCCAGCTGGCCGCTGCTGTGGAGCGGGCCGAAGCGCAGCCTGCCGGGATCGTTTAGGTGTGTTCGTGGGATCCTTTAGGTATGTTCGGGGAGGTCCTAGGTGCGTTTCTGCGGAAGCATAATTTCCAGCTCAAGCATGGTCGTATTGTTGTCGCAGGTTGCGCCAACCGTAAAAGACCCGTTGGTGCGAAGCTCATTTAATTCGGCAATCCCCCCTTTGGCCAGCACTGTCCTCTTATTTGGAGAGAAGCCGGGGTGCAGATGAAAAGTGACTCTGCCGGTGAGCGGATTGTCCGGATTGGTGGATTCGACTTTCAGATTAACGACATAGCTGCCCTTATTCTCCGGGTCATGACTCACGATGGCCGAAAGTCTTCTTTCCCTGATTTCGGGCTCTCCCCCCCAGCGGCCTTTCTGCGGATCGTCCGGGTCCTGTAAGCTGCTGCTTTCCTGCAGGCGCGTCTCTTTTGGCCTGCCGTCTTTTTTTGGCATGGGCTTTAGAAGGACAGGGGTCAGGGAATAAGGGGTGGCTGTTTTTTTTATGTTTTCTATTGTCCTGGTCAGACTCTCAAACTGGTAAATGGAGATAATGCAGAAACGGATCCTGTCCTTCAGATCGGGGCGCATCTTTTCCACCAGGAAATTCGCGGCCAGGTTGGCGCCCTCGTCATCACCGCTGGCGGTGCTGCGATAAAAGACGATGGAACAATAATAACTCCCCCTGTTCGTCTGTAAATTGTAGTCGTCAAGGGTGTCGATAGCTTTCTCTACTTCAGCCGAACCGACGGACACCAGCCCGTTTACAAATCTATAGTCGAGGAGAACCCGCATATCCGTCCCCATATGTCTTACCGAAAAATCCGTCTCCTGTCCTTCTGCCAGGGACGCGGCCTCGAAAAACCAGTTCGGATCTTTTCCAAAAGTATCTTCCAGCCGGTTTTTTATATAATATCCGAACAGCTGCTGATACAGGAAAGTAAAGGAGATGTTTTGTTCCGCGAGCAACTCCTTCAATTGCGTGAAAAGAGCCTTATCCCCACTTCTTGTGTTATAAAAGCCCAGGGGTAAGCTAAGGATCTGGCTATTCAGCTCACCAAATGTAATAGCCTTTTTGTTTACGAAGAGCTGCAAAGTTTCACTTACCGGTGTGGCCGCACGATCCTCGAAAGCGTTGGGGTAAAGCATGGCAGCCATCCCATCAGCAATGCTCATAAACGAAAGAAAGTCGGCGGTAAACTCTTTTAAGACATCGTTGTCACCGGCGTCCGCGGTGGAGGCACCTGCATTTTGAGCGGAGGGAATCAGGCCCGCCTTTTTCGCCTCGTTGAAGAACAGATCGAGGCATTCTTTGATCAGCGGCACGATGGCAAGATACGGATAGTTGACGGGCGCTTCCGGTGCCGGCTTCGGGCCAAGGATATAGGTGTACAGATCCTGTGGTGTGATTCCATTTACGTTGGCCTCCGTAAGCCAGGCGGCAACACGGAACAGCTGCATGACCAGGTGACCGCGAACCGTCTCGGGGATGTCGGCATTCAGCGCAAGTCCTTCGAATATCTTTCTCAGGACGGCCATTTTCATTTTCTCCATGGCGAAATGCTGGCTGTGTACCTGCAGGGAGGCCCGGCCATCCTGCCATTGCAGCTCCTGCCGCAGGAGGTTCATAAAAGTGCGTGGGATGCATTTGCTACGATAAATAAAGCTGTTACACAGATCGTAAGCGGCCTCTTTCTGCACAGAATCCAGCTGGTCTACCGGTACAATGTCGTCACCCTTTTCACCCGATGCCCCTATAATAAGATATTCCCGGAATATTTTTGTCAGCTGCTGGTCTGACAGCTGGTTTATATGGATCACTTTCGAGAACAGACTGGCCAGGATCTCGTCATCGCCTTCCCTCAGCTGGTAGTACTGCATGGTCAGCTTCTGCCCCGCCACGAGGATAAAATCGACCTTGCCCCGCACCAGCCAGGGTTTCATCTCCTTGAGCAGCAGGTCCAGCTCGGCCTGCTCTATCTTATCGAGCTCGTCAAGGACAAATACCAGCTTGTATTTCTCATTGATGAATTTTGTCAGGATCCGTTCCAGCTGGTATTCGGTGATGTTGTCATCGGAAAGCGAAGTCTCCGAGACTTTGACATTTGTCTGCTGTTTGAGCGTATATTTTTTACTGAACTCCAGGGCGCCGGCCAGACCCAGCACCATGGAGACCGCATAGACAAGGACCTTTGCCACCGGGAAGTCGGTCCAGGTGATGGAGGCGAAAAAAGGTTTCAGCAGCAGGTCTACCACAAAAGGAAGAAGGAAGGGGAAGGTGGCTATCAGAAATTTACCTATAAATTTTTTCAGATCCAGGCTGATTTCCGTGGACCGTGTTTCTTCTTCGGACTGGGACCATTCCCTTTTTACTTCGTTGAACGTGCGGTTGTACAGGTCTTTCAGCTCCTTATGGGCCGCGGACTTCCGGATGGACTCATCCTGCATGATGGCATCCTGGAGATCGCGGATGATCTTTCGCAGAAAAAAGGTCTTGCTTTCAAAGCGGGAAAAGGAGGAGTAGACAAAGAGCACGGCCTTAAACTCCTTCGAGATTATATTCTGGTCGATGCACTGTTGTTTGACGCGCTGGATAAAGGAGGTTTTACCTGCGCCGCGATAGCCCGAAACCAGGTAGCAGGTGGGGCTGGCGTAAAGAATTTCCGAAACGAGGTTGTTTACTTTTTCGTCGTCGAAGGAGAACAGGTCCTGATATCGGGGTTTGTCGGAGTCGTAGGGGAAATCGATAAGGTTCTTATGCCTGATGAAAAATTGCATGTTTAAAAATCGTTCATTTTCAGGATAATTCCCAGCGTAAAAACACCCATATTTAAGGCCCGGCTCCGGGTGGTTATTTTTTGATACCCGCCGTAATTTCTTTTGTGCTCATTAAGCATTAAACATTTTAAACCTTGTAGTTATGGAAAATCATCATCAGGCCACGCTAAAAAGCTACATCGGCACTCTCAGCCAGAAAGAAAAAGACAATGTCAAATCTCACGTGGATGCGGCAGGCGACGATCACAATCATCCTTCGGCAGGTACGGTGACCAAATGGGTTGTCGGTATTGTCGGTGCTCCGGCTGTAGCAGGCCTTGGCTGGAAAGCCCTAAAAACGGTTGTTCAGAAACATCTATAGTAACCAATTCACCAGCACGTTATATGTGTAATGTCTGCGGAAGGGGAACCCTTAGCTCCTATTCGGATCCCGAAGATTCCTGGCTTGAGCATGCCAATCCTCTGGGAGCAATTATTCGCCTGGGAGTAGCTCTTTTTAACAATACCCCTGCCACTGACGTATTAAGATGCAGTAATTGTAACCGGTATGGCTTTACATGCCCTCATTGCAGCCATACCGGGATAACGGAGGTTCTTCCCGGCCATGGCCAGAAAAGGGTTTGCACTTCGTGCAGCAGGGAGTTCATCACCAGAAATCCCTCGAACTTTTTTTCGCTTAAGTAACCATTCCTGACTATAGGATATCCGACCGGCGTTTGCAATTGCTGGTCGGATATCCTTTTTATACCTCTCGCAGACTTTTTGTTATTTTTGCCTTCCGGCCGGTCTGTCGCCGCCGCAAGTAAAATATGCCCGAAAAAGAAAAACTTCGTCTCGATAAATATCTCTGGGCCATTCGGCTTTTCAAGACCCGGTCGGAAGCTTCTGACGCCTGCAATAAAGGTAAAGTCAAATATAACGGAGACTCTGCCAAAGCCTCCAAAACCGTGAGTGTCGGTGACGAATACGAAGTCAAAACGGAAGTCAAGCGCTGGCGGATCAAGGTCGCAGAATTACTCGACCACCGTTTGCAATATTCCCAGGCCATCAATTATTATATTGACATCACCCCTGCCGATGAGATCGAAAGGCTGCAATTCCAGGCGAGCAGTTTCAATACCGGCAAAAGGCAGAGTAAGATTGGCCGGCCGACGAAAAAGGACAGGAGGGATCTGGGGAATTTTATGGAGGAGTAAGCCTTGCTAATGAAAACACCCACAATCCATACCACCATAGAAGAGCTCTCAAAAAGCTTTCTGATTTCTCAGGAGGTGCGGAAAGTATGCAGAGAGAATCAGATCCGAACGGCAGATCAGCTGATGAGCTATTTTCTGACGCACAAGTCCTTTAAAGATTTCCCCCGTTGCAGACATAGCACGAGAAAAGAGCTGGCACAGGTCGCCAGGTATTTGCTTAAAAAGGTATTTCCGGATTTTGAAGAACAAAAAAATAATTCAGCTAATATATCCGACGGGGAGCTATCCGGTTTCGGTTTTTCTTCAAGGACCTTTACTCTCTGCAGAGAAAATCACCTTTTAAGTCCTGAGGATATACTTGCTCATTACCGGGAACACAAAACGTTTACAAATATTCTTCATTTTGGTCCAAAAACGGACAAGGAGCTGGTCCGGTTCTGCAGAAGGAAAACAGATTTAAAAACAAACGAACAGGGTCCGGAAAGTCTAAGTCCCCGCCAGGAGTTGGCAGTCAACAATTATATCGAACATCTGACCTCCAATCTGACGCCCAGATCAAGAAACGGGTTGCTGAAACATTTCAACGGTGTTCCGGACAGGCAGCGTCTTTTATCGGAAATCACCCATCCGTCCCACGATCTCCTGTCGATCAGGAATATCGGTGAAAAAAGTATCACCGAACTAACAGACTTTATTGCCAAAGTACGTGATTTCACCGTTAAGATCCTGGCTACTGATGAGCGTTATTTAAGTCACGAATACGCAAAGATCCTTGCAAAACTGAGCTCTCCGGGCCAGTTTACTGCTGCAAACGGGAAAGTACAATTATTTAAGCTGATCAGCTTCCTGGTTGAGAAAGATCATCTTTTCAGGGGAAATGAAAAGAAAGTTTTCACGAATATGTATTCCGGCGGAGAAATGCCAAACGACAAACAAATCGCCGCTGAAGCATCGATAAGTTCCGAATATGTGAGGCAAATCAAAAAGACAATCGAAGAGAACTTTAGTTCCCGTTTTTCCTTTGTCGCCAGTCTTCCTGCCGATGAACTTTTGGAATATGGAATAAGCGATTGCGCAATCTGTATAACAATAGATCCGTCGATGGCGGAAATCATCAACGCGCAGGAGGGAGTTGCCTATAACCAGCTGTTTTATGCGGCTATATTTGGTCTGTCCCTTCAGAAAACACATGTCCCGATCGAAAATAAAATATCCGACGCTTTTAAAGACCGTTATTTCCTTCAAAAGGCGGTTGCTGAACGATTCGACATCACTGCCATGCTGGAAGACCTGTCCGAAAGGCTGACGCAGCCTGTAAAGGATTCCTATGATCTGGACATCGACAGCTACCTGAAGCAATTTGTTACGGGCGGGGAGCAGGGGCAGGAGCCTGTTTCATTGCATGCCATCAGGGAAGTTACAGAGGCCATCCTGTGGGAAGAATTTGAGCTTGATACTACTGAAAGCGGGTGTATCCACATAGAAAGCAACACAAGAAAATATGTGCATGAATATATCGAAGAAATATTGCTTGAATTTAATGCCGTGACCAGGGCGTCTGAGATCCAGGCTGCGTTGAACAGCAGGTATCCTTTTTTGCATCTGACGGTGGAATCCGTTCGTGCCGCCGTGGTAAGGGAAAAGGACCTTTTTATTTCGATCGGCCGCAGCAGCATGTATGGTCTGAAAAGGTGGGAAAAGGAAAGGGCCGGTCTGAAAGGAGGCACGATCAGGGATATCGTTGAGGAATATTTATCCGGTGAAAGCGAGCCCATACACGTATATGATATTACGCAACACGTCAATCAATTCAGGGATACCACCCAGCTCAATGTGAAGACGAATCTCGAGCAAGATGACAGCAACCGGTTTGTAGTGTTTCCGGGTGAATTTTTCGGGCTTGCGATGAAAGAGTATAAAGCCCCGGGAACACACAGAAGCGTTGTCGGGGCACATTTTATCACGGATAAAATAAGAGCTTTTGATGGATGGCTACTGGATGATGTCGTTACCTATTACGTGGAGAAATATGCCTATCATCCGTCTCAGATAAGGGGGATCTTTGAAAGAAAGATCGATGCAGGAGAGGTGGGATTAACGGGGGAGAATAAAATCACTTTTCAGCCAGCCTAAACTTTCATAGGTTTGCCCTATGAAAATCGATGTTTTGACCGTCCTGCCGGAGCTTCTGGAAAGCCCTTTCAACCACTCTATCCTTAAAAGGGCAAAAGAAAAGGGGCTGCTGGATATCCATATCCATCCCCTCCGTCAATGGGCGGTAAATGAATATGGCCAGATCGACGATTACCAATTCGGCGGTGGTGCAGGCATGGTGATGATGCCCGAACCTTTGGCTAAAGCCATCGAAGCTTTATCGAAAGACCATCCTTATGACGAGATCATCTATATGACGCCTGACGGCGACAGGCTCAACCAAAAGATTTCCAATGGTTTGTCTTTAAAAGGAAATCTTCTTATCATCTGTGGCCATTACAAGGGCATCGACCAGAGAATTAGAGAAACTTATGTAACGAGGGAAATATCCATAGGAGACTATGTGCTCAGCGGAGGCGAGTTGGCGGCAGCCGTGCTGGTGGATTCGATCGGCCGGCTCATTCCCGGGGTCCTGAATGACGAAACATCAGCCTTATTTGACAGCTTCCAGGACGACCTGCTGGCGCCACCGGTGTATACCCGGCCGGCGGAGTGGCGAGGGATAAAGGTACCCGATATCCTGCTTAGCGGTGATCCGAAGAAAATCGAAGACTGGCGGCATGAGGAGTCGCTTCGCCGGACAGAAGAAAGAAGGCCCGATCTCCTGAACGAGTAAATATCGGCTGGATTACTGCCCCTTCCGGACATATTAACAGTACCAAAAGTCATCCCACTCATCCCGCATCAAAACTGCGCCATAGTAGAATACCTTTAAATGGAATTCTAAACCTTCTCTTAGTAAACACTTATTCTATTATGCTCCGGAAACTCATCCCCGGCCTGCTCGTGCTGCTTTTCACGTACAGCGGCTTCACCAAGGTTTTTGCTCTGGAAACCTTTAAAGGCACTCTCTATAACCAACCCTTCCCCCATTGGCTGGCGACACCGCTGATCGTCCTGATCCCCGTCGCCGAGCTACTCACTGCCGCCGGGCTTTTATTCGACAGAACGCGCCGGCCGGCATTGTATAGTGCGCTGATCCTCCTGACTATATTCACGGTTTATATCGGGGCCATTCTGTTACACCTTTTTCATAAGACACCCTGCAGCTGCGGCGGAATTTTCCGTCATCTCAACTGGTCGCAGCATTTCTGGATCGATCTCCTGTTAATGGGTATGGCCATCACGGCCCTCCTGCACAAAAAAAAGCAATCTATTCCATCACCAGTAAATTCCTTTTTATGACAAAAATCAAGATGCATCTCCTGCTGGTGGCGCTGCTCGGCATCGGCGCTGCCTGGGTCAACCGGCCCCCGCAAACATCATCCATTATCCACAAGTATTCCTTTAGCCAGATGAGCAGCGATCGCAGCAAATGGTATTACATCTATGACCTTACCGCTGGAAATTATGTACAGGGCATAGACTACGACTGTTATCCGGCCAATTTCTACTGCAGCTTCATGGCTAATCCTTCCAATTCGCATGTCGATGGCATAGGGACCTTTTTCTATGCCACGGATGTCCTCGCCTCCGGTACGGACGATGAAGGATATTTTATCAACTATCGCTGAGGGTTCTGCTCTATACCGCTGAGGTCTATCTCACCCTGAGGTATCAGCCACGCGTATAGCACACTATTGGGTGGCAGTGTTAAAAGCCTGCCGCCCAATATCCGTTTCAGCGTAACGGCAGTGCGCGGATCCTGTCTCAGCCGGCGCAGGTCACTCCACCGAAGTTCCCGAAAAGGCGTCTCCTTTCTTCTTTCGGTAAGCACCAGATGCAGGGCCTCATCGGGTGTTGCCGCTGTATAGGGCTGAAAGGTGCCCGTCTTCCAACGAGTCACCAGCAGGGTGTTGAGATCTGTCATAGCCCCTGCCACGTCCTTCAGACGGGCCTTACATTCCGCCCGGATCAACATCACTTCATCGACCGAACAGCCACTGAAGACCCGCGCCGTGGCATAGGAACCTTTAAAGCTGAAACCCGGTCTGGAAAGTCTTTTTTGAAAATACAGGGTCCGGCGCAGATCGTTGATGGCATAGGAATTATACAATACTGTGTCCACAGACGATATGGCTGCGTACAACGGAGAATAGTCATAGGCCGAACACTGGAATAACAATTCGGGATTGCCTGAAGGATCAAATGGATGCGCCGGATTTGCGGCTATCGTGTCGTAATTCAGCAACGTTGAACAGGCCTTCAGACAACTGTCGGCATAGGTCATCGCCTGTTCATAGTCCTGTCTGACCAGCAACACCCGGGCCAGCATGGCCCATGCGGCGGGACGGCAGGGGTGAAAGATAAAATTCCGCTGGACATTGGAAGGCAGCAGGGACGCTGCCTCCTTCAGATCCGACACGATCTGGTCGAAGACCGGGCCGACAGAACTTCGCTTCACCGGCTTCATCGCATCTGCATCGAGACGCAGGGGAATGCCTTCAGCAAAGGCGGCAGTCGTGCTGTCATATGGCTGGCCAAATGTCTCGGTAAGATTGAAGAAATGGAAACTCCTGTAAAAGATCCCGGTGCCTTTTGCGGCTTTGCAGGCCAGCGTATCCGTCTTTTGGTTGTCCGGCAGGATATCGAGAGCATGCAGGGCTACATTGGCATAATATATCGCCTTGTAAGGCCTTGACCACGAATTATCGGTCAGTCCCTGATCGAGGTACAGATTAGGTTGCCAGGTATAGATGCCGTAATAACTAAATGAAGTATCCTGTGAAGATGCAGGGTCCAGAATTATATCATCCGTTGCCACCGCGCCAAGCCCTGGTGTGACGCGGTTGGTCTGTGCGTCGTTGTCCAGTAACAATTGTACATCCGCCAACGTTTTCGGAGTACTGAGGGAGCCGTCTGCTATTTTTGCGAGATATTTATTGCAGCCCGTCAGCAAACAGGATATCATTAACAGTAACAACAGTCTTTGTTCCATATACTTCCTTATTTAATAATTGAACCGTACACCCAATGACCATGACCGGGGCACCGGAACGGTATACCAGTTGCCGATCGACTCCGGATCTATCTTATATTTATTGGCCCGGTAGATGATGCCCGGATTATTGATATACAGATAAAAGACAGCTTCTTTCAGGGCATTTCCTTTCTTTCCCTTCAGGGTATAGTCCAGCCGCCAGTCTTTCCACCGGACATTATCGGCCCTGATCACGGTGGCCTCTGAATATTGATAGAACAAGTCCCTGTCAGTTGAATTCACGGCCGGCAGGGAAGGCACGTTGGTTCTTTTCTCGTCACCGGAAGTCTGCCATCTCCGGTTGAAGTCGATCTCACCACCGGAAACATCGGCGGCCATGGCGCTGTAGCTGAGAGATGGCCGCCGGATATAATAGTCCGCTTCGAAACTGATAGCAAGGGAAAGGCTGACATTCTTATACCGGAAGGTGTTGAGTATATTCCCAAAGAACTGCGGCATCCAGCTGCCACTAAAGGCCAGACCCCCTGTGGCGTCATTTTGCAGTTTGACATAATCGTTGCTTTTCCTTTTTCCCAGCCACCCCATGGGATCGCCATTTGATCCATCCAGACCGGCCCATTTGTAACTGATCAGTTCTGCCGGCGACTTTCCAACCTTCGGCACTCCCATCTGGACATAAGATACAGGGGAAGATGGCTGGTTGCCATAACGGATGACCTTATCCTTTACCAGACTCAGCAGCACACGGGTCGACCAGCTGAGATCGCCGCGGATATTGTCCGTGTATAGCGCGAAGTCGAGACCTGTTCCACGGATAGACGCGCTGTTCGACTCAATACTGGTCCAGCCTGTCGATGGCGCGAGTGAATCCATCCCAAGCAGGTTCGTCGCCCATTTGGCATACAGATCTATCGCTCCATAGATCCGGCCATGCGGGCTGTCGGCATCCCGGAGGAGATTAAAATCCAGACCGAGGTTGAGGATCCTGTTCTTTTCATAGGTAAGTCCGGGGTCCGGCGCATTGACAATGCCCGATTGTTGTGTGCCATAGCTGCTCAGGGCCAGCAGTTGTGTCGACAGGCTGGCCGTCCGGTTGCTGGGGCTGCCGTTGCGGCCATAGCTGACACGGGCTTTCAGGGTGGTGGGAAATTCGCCTTCGATAGTGTCTATCTTTAACAGTTGCTCGCTATACCCCATCGACCAGAAGGGCACCCATTTCCTGTAAGTGTCGATCCCGATGAAGTTGGCAGCGTCCATACGGTAGGTTCCGTACAGCGAGTATCGCTGGTGGAGGGAAAAAGAGCCATTGGCAAAGGCGGAAGCATACCGGTTGAATAACTGGACCGTGGTGTCCAGCGCTGTAGTAGAAGATAAAGTCCCGATCGCCTGCTCTGTCAGTTCCCGGCCGGTGGTGCTGACATCGCTGATCTCAGCGCCAAGAAGACCAGTCAGCCGCCAGCTTTTTTTATCGGGGCTGGTATATTTCAGCTGCGTCCGCCAGTTGTAACTCCTGTCCGTGGTATCGAATGTATTTCGCATAGGGCCGGGTGGAGTGCCATAGAGGATAGTGTTCCCATTGATGGTCATATTGGTATTGACGGTATTGCGTACATAATACGTGGCGGTGCTGTATAAATCCTTTTCAAGAGCCCGGTCTCTGTATAGCCGGAAAAAGCTGGAGGCGGAAAATCCTGAAATGATATGCCATGTAAGGTTGATCTGACCATATACATTACGGCGGGAGTACCGGTTATCGGCCAACCGTAATTCATCCAGCGGCCGGTATCTCCAGTCCTGATAATGCCCTCCGCCTGCGGTGTCTGTCCAACTGTCATTGTTCTGCCAGGTTACGGATAAAGGATGTCCCACGGCATCGGCAAGTTGTGCATAGGGGGTGGATACGGGAATACTTCCCGGATTGTTGCGCAGGCGGTTGATATCGGCAAGATCAAATAAAAGAGTTGTCTCGAGGCGATTGTTACGGCTGCGAAAGGTGTAATTCGCGTGGAGGGTGAACCGGTCATCTTTATTTCGGGTCTGGGTCGTCGGATCGTGGTCGATACCCAGACCAACATAATACCTACTGTCCCGCCCGCTTCCTGAAATACCGGCGTGGAACTGCTGACTAAAAGCAGGACGGTAAAAATACTTATCGATATCCGTGAGGAGATTTCCCTTTCCCAGTAAGGCCAGTTGCTGATCTGCTGCCTCTTGTGTCAGCGTCTTGGCTGCTAATTGGCGGAGTATCTTTACCGCGGGAGTAAAGGGATGAGAGTCTGGGTTGGGAACATTATCATAATATTTGTCTCTGAAGAATGACTTTTGGGCGGAGATAAAGCTGTCGGAGCTGAGTCGCGGCCTGTAAAAAAGATCGGGCCGTTGGGTGAGGGAAGTGTTCATCGTCACTGAAATGGCCAGGGGCTGACCGTACTTGCCTTCCGCCGAAGAAAAGACGATGACATTGTTGGAAGAGAAGCCTCCCCAGATGGCCGAAGAACCTGCGTCTTTCAGGATGGTGATGACGGGATAGTCAAAAGGGTTGATGCCCTGGAAGCTGCCAAAGATGGTATTCCAGATAAAATTGTCCCGGACGATGGTAATGGACGCTTTTGTATTCAGGCTATGAAGACCATGGATGGCAAGGCCCAGAGCATTGCCTGCTCCGGCCCCAGGTAAGACGCCGCTGCCTTCAGCAACAAGGTTGGCGACATTGGTGGTCACCACGCGGTCTCTTGTCTTGTCGCCGATGGTGTCGAATGCACCGGGAGCTGTGATCGCAGCCACATGGTCGATGCCGTTGAACCAGGACAGGACAACGGGGGTCAGCAACTTAAAGGGGAGGCCCGATCCGTGTTTGATGTTACCCTTTAAGCTCTGGACAGGTTTTACAGGTGCGGGTAGATCAAAGTCGTAGGAGTAATGCCCGTTATCCATATGAGAATGCAACACATAGGGATGGCCCCGAAAGGCTATTTTGAACAACCGGGACACCGTCTTATTCCTAGCGCTGAAATTCAGCAGGAATAGCTGATCGGGGGATTCTGCCACTGAGGTGATACGACATCGGCAGGCCCGTTCTATGGAATCCGACAACAGCGAGAGGCTGCAGGGATGACATTCCATACTTATCCTCGTTTCCTGTCCGTAAAGCTCCGCTGCAAAAAATAATAAAATGGCTACAATCGTAGAGCGCATTGTTAAATGCAGTTTGTTTGGGTTATGAAATACAACAAGGAAAAAGTTCCGGCCTTATTCATGGAAAGTTCAGGCCGGAACGGGAGGTTTAATGGAGATGGCAGTCGATCAGCGCGTCACGATAATGGTGTCCTTGCTTATTGTATAATTAAAATAGGCTTCGTGTTCTCTTTTCATTCGATTCAGGATGGAGTCAACAGGCTCACTTCGTCTTCCGCTGATCAGGAAAAGAGCGGATGGTTTTTCACGATATACAACCTGGGCATTATACCAGCGGGCTAATTCCTCAAGGATTCTGTCTGCCGGCTCGTAATCGAAGCGGAACTCGTCTTCCCGCCAGGCTGTTGAATCGGGTACCAGCTTCGTCAGCGTAATCCTCACATTGCCTCTGGTGTCGAGAACATAGACATGACCGGAGTCCAGGTGCCGGACAGTGTCGCCTGGCCGTACGATCGTCAGGGTGCCGGTGAACAGGATGATGCGAATGCTGGAATCCTTCGGATTGGCCCTGATGTCGAAGCTGGTGCCGGAGGCGATGGCTGTCAGGTCGCTGTCACCGGGAAACAGGTCCTTTAATGCCTGGGGAGGCGGGATATGGACGAAAAAGGGTTTCAATCCGCTTCTTCTGGAAAAAACTTCAAAATAAGCCTGTCCCTGCATTCTTACCTGGCGATTGCTGTCGCTGTAATTGGCTGGCGTCTCGATGCTTGTAGCAGCATTCATCTTTACCAAGCTGCTATCGGATAGGAGCAGGTTATAGATATTGCCTGGGCGTGTGACCACTTTGTGAGATCCGGACCGGGAAATATCTGCCGCGTAAGTGGCGGGAGAAAGTAAGGACCGGGAAGTTTCAGAGTTTGGTAATCCGCCGGGTATTGTCCGCTTATAGGCAATGAAAGTTGCCAGTCCTAAAAAGACCAAAAGGATAAGGGTCGCTACCCGGGGGTGCCCTTGTACCCACCGGAACAAGGGTCCCCAGATAGCACCAACATATTCACCAGCAAAAACATTAGTTTTTTTTGTAATAACCTTTAGTATCTTATTGATGTCTGTCTCCGCCTCCAAATCTTTCAAAAACTGTAACTCCCGGCTCAACCACCCGGGGTCCTTCAAATCCCTAAGGATCGACTGATTACCAGGGTCCACAGTCAGCCACGCATTTAGCTCCTGTTTTTCGTCGGGATCCAGTGTATCGGTGAAATACCCGAGAAGAAGATGTATTATTTGTTCCTGTGGGTCCATCCGGTGGATTTGGTTTTGAATATGCTCTTCATGAGTAACACGTGAAAAAGGAAGCTTTTTGCCATGTTTTGGGAAAAAATATTTTAGTTTTTATATAGGTCCCAGAGTAATGACAACAGCCCCAGCAGAACAGACAGATCCTGATTCCCAAATTTTTGTTTCAATGTTTCTATAATGTTGTCGTTCCAGTTGGCAGCAGTACGAGGGGGAATACCCAGTAAGGACGCTGCCTTGTGAACAGACAGTCCGTCTTTATGTACCAGTTGGAATAACTGCTGTTTTACAGGATCCAGGGTTTTGATGAACTGATAGATGCGAAGAAGTGTTCTTTCCTGGAGAAGCTCTGCTTCGAGGGTGGACTCGTTATCCGGGTAAAGTGCTGCCCATGCCCGTTCCGCCTTTTTTTTGCTTTTCTTCTTTTCACGGAGATAGTCGATGAAGGCCGTGTTGACGCTTATAAAAAGATAGCTTTCCAGCGTGTTAGCCTTATCCGGATCGTTGAACTTAAAATTCATTCGCCATAATTTAGTAAACACGTTGATCACAAGACTCTCCGCCAGCTGTTTGTCAGGAATGCCTTTTTTCATAAGAAAATGGGCTAATCCAGGGAAAAATCGATCAAGTGCTACCTTCAGCTCCTTTTCATAGTCGTCGGGTCTTTCAGTTGCCATACATTAATATTTGAACAGTGGACAATGTTTCTCCTTATCTCCACAGAGATGATTTTAGGCAGAAAAACAAGATAAGGTTGATGGTTTGGCGACAGGTACTGCTAACTATTGATACTGAGATAGGTCTGAACTTAGGTGCTCGATCAGTACTACGGGTAAATGATGCAAGTTTGCCAACCTTAAGCGATATTTTTTTGACAAGCGAAGAATTAGCCCAACACCTGCCCCCTCCCGACATATTTAGAGTTCTAAAAGACTCCGGCATCGAAACTGCATGATACAGAAATACCTTTAAGTACTATTTTATGGTATCTTCAATTACTACTTATAAATACTTTTTAGAAAAAATCCTGTAAATATCGCATTGCGGTCTAATTGATCCATATATTTGCGGTATATTAAAAATCCGTCTACTCTTTTTGTACGTTTCCTTTTGACCCGGTACCTATTTCAACTCCCCGTGCCGCGCAGAACAGCTTTCCCGCACCTTGCAACCACCAGGCTTCATTTAGTTAAACCTTAAACCTTATGTCTCCTAAGAAAAAAAATATCGTCACCGATATTATTTGTTTCCTGTTAATGCTGCTTTTCGTATACGCAGCAATTTCGAAACTACGGGACTACGAAGCATTTAAAACCCAGTTGGGGCAATCACCGCTGTTGACTGCTTATGTTGGGTTTGTAGCCTGGTTTATTCCAACTTTAGAACTCGCGCTAACCGTCCTGCTTTTTTTTGATACCACCCGGCTTCCGGCCTTATACGGAACTTATACCCTGATGACGTCCTTTACGGCCTATATCATAACCATTACCCGGTTTAGTGAATACGTGCCCTGTTCCTGTGGAGGTGTGCTGCAAAACATGACCTGGGACCAACACCTTCTTTTTAATGCTGGTATCATCATTCTAAACCTCATCGCTATTATTCTATATGACAGAAATGCGCCAAAGTTATTTTTTGCAAAAAATCGGGAGATTGCCGATGCCTGTTAATCAAATTTGGCATAACATTAAACCTTCAATTATGAAACGATTTAAACTGATCGCGCTGCTCATCTGCTCCTTCGCATTTTGCAGCGCCTTTGTATCGCAAAAAAAGACATCAGGCCCTGTCTTTTCCGGCTGGTCGCTGTACCCGGGAACAGGTCCCATGTGCTATTATTTTAATTTAGACTGGGGATTCGAGTGCGATAAGACCGCGTATGGGGACATGTGCACCATAGGTGGTGGCGGATATACGGCTTATGCATCGTCGGTTGGCTGCCAGTATAAATTGCAAACAGAGATCCTCTATCGTATTGATCAATAATTCCCGTGGCCATCTGAAAACTCAGGTGGCCATTTTTTAGTATCACTGTAGTTTATTTTCTATGCTTAGAAAATTGTTATTATGCATTGTGCTGACTATATTCGCCGTAACCGTTGTTTACGCCTTATTTCTTCTTTCCCGTATCCCGGCCAATAAATCCAACCATTTTAGCCGACAACTTCCGCCACATGTGCTGATTGAAAAAGGGGGGCTTTCATGGCAACCAAATCCCTGGCATCTGGCAGGCAATGATGATAGTTCATTCTTTCTTTCCCACCGTCAGTTTCTCAATGTGGTAATGCGGGTGGGGAAAAATAAGCTGGATACAACGGTGAGCACTATCCGACTCAAAAATAATATGGATCAGAAATTTAGTAGTGCCGCCTTACTTTTGATTGATTCGGGCATGTTTTATCTGACGGATGGGAAAACTGGTCAAATATATAGAGGAAACACTGTCATGTGGAATGCAAAACTGATGGATACAAATATGCCTTTTTTTGATAAGACTGTAGTCTTAAATGAGAACGTTTATTCAAGAAGTATTCAGCCACCGCATGGATTTGTACTTGGGGAACGTAACACTACTACCGGAAAGCAAGCATATTTTTCGGATCTTCTGGAAAGACAGGTGGATGGCTTTTTCGATAAGGATGGGACTTTGCTAAAGGACAGCTACCACAATTATATTATCTATCTTTACCGTTATCGCAATCAATTCTTAGTAATGGATACTGCCATGCGTCTCCTTTACAAGGGAAAAACCATCGATACTGTCACGCATGTACGGCTCAAACTGGGTAGCACCGATCAGGGCAAAGAAACAAAAATGGCCACGCCCCCTCCAACGGTTAATCAGTCTGCCTGCACCGCTAACGGCTATTTGTTTATCAACTCAGCCTTGCGGGCAGACAACGAACAGGTGGATTTGACAAAAGAAGCATCGGTCATCGATGTATATGATCTAAAAAACGGTGACTATAGGTTCAGCTTTTATATATCGAATTCCAATAATGAAAAGACCCAGCAATTTTTAATCAGCGGCAATCTGTTGGCCGTGATGTACCCTCATCAGCTGAAAATATTTCAATTAGCGGGAAAATATTTTAATCATTAAGCCATAGTGATCAATGTGTACCGCCATACCAAAAGAAAGCTAATCAGGAAAATTCTTTTCCTGTCATTCTGCGTACCTACTTCTGTACTTATCGCCCAGGAAAATAAACCGGCTCTTTTTCTTCATTTGGATAAATCCCTCTATACCGGGAATGAAATCATCTGGTTTACGGGTTATATGATGAATCTGAATAAGCAGGATGCAGATAACTATTCAACTCTTTATGTCACGCTAAATGACCCCATTAAAAAACAGCCACTTTTATCCTCCCGTTTTGTGCTGGAGAATGGTCTTTGTCAGGGAGTATTACAATTGCCGGACAGCTTCCCGGCAGGTGATTATTCCCTGGTGGCCTACACGGATCATCTTTTTAATCACCCTGACGATGCAGTGTTTCAGCAATGGATCAGTGTTCGGTATAATACTTCGGCAGATATACCTTTTTTACAACATTTCAAGGATAGCAGTATGAAGGAAACAGTCTCTGCAGCAAGGGCTATACTTACCCCCGACTCGGCGTCCTATCACAAACGCTCTCACACACGCTGGAAAGTTCGTTTGACAGACACAGCCAACAGGCCCGTCCAGGGCATCTTCTCCGCCTCCTGTGTGAGAAACACCCGGCTCGGGGGCCGCGAGTCTGAAATTCAGCAATATGCCCGTTCCTGCTTTACAATAACCAACCTGCTAAAAGATACCATTCCACCTTTTCACATTCAGGTAGGATTTGGGAATAAAAGGAACCTCAAATCTCCGGCTTGTCTTCTTATCGTACATGATAATTCAATCGATATAGTACAAACAGAAAAAGATGGGAGTTTTAGGCTAAGTCCAGCTTTGCTAAAAGGTTCTTATGGCACAGATGTGATAGTAAGCGTGGTAGAAAAGAAATACCAGGATCTGTATAATCTGTCAATTGATGAAAATGATCAATGGCTGAACAAAGTACTTGCCAAACGCGATTTCCCTTTTCAGATCCAGGCTTCCCGTTCCGATGAGGTCTTTACTCGCGAAGAAAAAGAGATGAGCAGGGCAATGCTTGCTCCGGCCGTTGTAAAAGGAAAACGAAAACCTGATTATCTGCGCCCCGAATATTATCAGCTACCCATTATTGAAGGCCCTTGTGCCGCCTGGATATGCGGCTGTGACCATTGGAAATGCGGTGCTTGTCCTCCTGCCCATAGTCCTGTAAAAGGAAGCTCATATCTGGATCAGTCCACTGGTATGTTTGTTACCTATAAAGGCTGTCCGGATGATACGGTCACAAAGCCTTTTATCAAAAAGATAAAAGCTATCAATTATCCAAGATCTTTTAAGGGACCGGACTTCAGTAAGGAATATTCAGACGGTGAATTTTATAATACCACCCTGTACTGGAATTATCTTATTGTAACCGATAAAAAGGGCGAGGCCGCATTTGACTTTTACACCAACGATCTTATCGGGCATTTTACCTGTATAATCGAGGGAGTAAGTACGGCAGGCCTGATCAGCAATAGACAGGAAGTGACTGTTACCAGTGAATAGGCTCGACTTGATATTATTATCGTATCTTATTGCTTTATCGGAGCACCATCGCCACCCAGATCAACAATTGTAAAATAAGGTAATACCCTAGGATAAGCAGTAGGTTGATGACAATTGTCTTCCTCATAAGTACGGATTTTAGCAAAATGGAATAAGGTTTAACGGTCACAGACCAAAAGTCTGCCCAAAGGCGGCCAAAATTATACCAAACCAAGGTTATCCACATAGGAATTATACCCTCCATAGCTTGAAAATTTCCCCGGGCAAATCCTCCACACTTTGTTTAACCGGCGACTTTCCGTCAATTTGCTGTTAATTGCCGGTTATCCTTTTGTTAAGCCGCTGCCACCGTTATGCTGGCCCGCTGATCAGCCTTTAATCCACTATTAATGCTTTTTAGACAACCAAGCATGGTCTTTGACCGTCTTTAGTTTGGATTAAACGAACCACCTCCTAAAGCTCAAACAAAAAACTCCGGCTATGACCATCAGCGGCTTCACCATGGTGCGCAACGGCGCCAAACTGTATTACCCCATCAAACAGGCTATCGCCTCCATTTTACCCATTTGCGATGAATTTGTGGTCGCCCTTGGCAATTGTGACCCCGACGACAAGACTCTTCAGGAAATAGAAAGCATCGGCTCCGACAAGATCCGCATCATCCATACCGTCTGGGATCTGGAGAAGTACCCAAGGGGCATGGAACATGCCCATCAGACCGATATTGCCAGAGAGGCCTGCACCGGCGACTGGCTGTTTTATGTGCAGAGCGATGAGGTGGTACATGAGGAAGACCTGCCACGCATCCGGAAGCGTTGTGAGGAGCTGCTGCCCGACAAGTCGGTCGAAGGCATCCTCTTCAAATATCGCCATTTTTGGGGGGATTATGATCATTATATCACCTCCCATGCCTGGTATGCCAATGAGATCCGGATCATCCGGAATGACAAGGATATCCACTCCTGGGAGTCGGCTCAGTCTTTTCGTCGGATCCCGGACTTTGACGGGATCAATTATCGTCAGAAAGAAGGCACCTTCAAGCTTAAGGTCGCCCGGGTAGACGCCTATATCTTCCACTATGGCTGGGTCCGTCCGCCTCAATATATGCAGAAGAAACGCCGGGTTTTTGAAGGCATCCACCAGGGAGAGGCCCGGGCCGAGGAGATGATGAGCCAGGAAGCCCAGGAGTTCGATTTTGGCAATATGTCCCATCTGTCTGTCTACCGCCATACCCATCCAGCCGTAATGGATGAAAGGATCCGGCTCTTTAACTGGGGCGATCAGCTGCGGCGGACAACGAATCAATCTTCCGTTGCCCGCCACAAACATGAGCGCTTGAAATATCGTGTTTTGACCTTTATAGAGCAGACTTTTTTAGGCGGTCGGCAGATAATGTCTTTCAAGAACTACCGGCTCGCCCGGCGGTAGCTACTTAGGCATTTCGAAGATAGCCGGGTCTATCGGTTTATTAAATTCCACTTTTGTATGGGTAATGGTCAGCGAGAATTGGGGATTTGTTATTTCCTGGGTATAGGGCATGGTAAAACCGATATCCGTCTTTTTATAGTCCCGGAAAGCTGTGGTTAGTTCCATATCCTGGCCATGGACGTTGACCATGGTGACCATCTTGTCTAGCAAATAAGTGGTGGAATTAATATAATAAGTCATATTCATCCCTTCTCCGCTTAGCTTAAGCTTAAGATCGGCTCCGTCGGTACCGGTCATTTCTACTTTATACCCTTTTTTTGCATAGTCAAAAAGCGGTCCGCCAACCTGGAAGGACCCCTTCCCCGCCTTTGCCTGATCTTCAGACATGGCAGTAGCTGTCGACTGCCCGGCCATGGGATTGATGTCCCAGCCGCCTTTGTCGGTTATGCATTTGACAATCTTGCTGCCATTAAAGTCCGTCTCACTTTTAAAGCCCTTTCCATTGAGAATGTGCGTAGTACTTGCCACGTCACTGCCCATAACAGATACATTGCTTTCCAGGACGATGGAAGTGATCCCGCTAACTACTTTACTCCCTCCGATGGCGTCAATATATTTGGAGACGACCTCGTCTGCTGTCTGTGCCCAAAGGCTACCCGAAACTAAAAAACCTGATAGTAATAAAAAGGACGATTTAGTGAGTGTTTTCATGTATTTGTTTTTATATAAAATATCTACCATACCAACATCAGGTATGGAATCCCGGCAGGGAATATTAACTTCATACAAGTTAAATACCATTCACCAAAAAACCTTATTTTATGCAAAAAGAGATCTTCCAAAGACTCAACCGGATCGATCACCTCATCCGTATCAAAGGTACCGGTACACCCGGTCAGCTGGCCGAAAAGATCGGGATGTCCGAACGCAGCATGTACGAATACATCCGGCTCATGAAGGAGTTCGGGGCACCTGTCGTGTATTCCCGTTCGCGCAAAAGCTATTATTACGTCGAAGACGGAAGTTTTACTATACGTTTTTTGAGCGAATAATCGAACGACCTGTCTTCTTGTTCAACCAAACCTAAACCCGCAGTGCCGAACTGCGGGTTCTTTTATTTACGTTTGTATTTGTGGTCAAACCGGTAAATAAGGGATAGCATCCAATACCGGCCCAAAATATTTGTGGAGGTCTCCGTATTTATGTTATTCTTATTAATTCGGCTGATGCCCGTATTTTGGTTAAGCAAATTGTTGGCCTGTATTTTCAATATCAGCCTATTGCCGGGTAAATTCCAATTGATGTTGGCATTCCATAATAATACGGAAGTATTTCCGGCAAAAGCACTATTTTTTTGTTGCCAGGCATAGTTTACATATGTATTGATCTCAAATCCTTTCAAAAAGAATAAAGACAAGCCAGCAAAATGATTTTGGGTCCAGTAATGAACAGGAGCAGCAATATTTACAGAACTTTGATTGCTTATATAACTGACCTGAGAGCTAAACTGTAGGGAAAACATATTGTCAACGAATTTGGTCAGGGTCAGTGTCCCGCCTTTCGTATAACTATCATTGCGGCTAATCTCTGTATTAATATAGTTTATGCTTTGGGAGAAATTGAAGTTAACTCCTGCATGTACATTAATTCCGTATAATTTTTTATTCACCGAAAAAGAATTACCAAAATTTCGAGTGCCATCAGCATTTACAGGTTGAGTTATCTGCCTACCCAGACTATCTGTAATGGTTTTTGTACTAATGCCATTGCTGGTAATGCCAAAGGTCAGCGAAAGATTTAGCATCCACGATTTTATACGGCTGCATTGAAAACTCCAGTTCTGATTGAATCCCGGTTTTAGAGCCGGGTTACCTTGTGTACTATGAAGAGGGTCATTGTTATTCAAAACCGGCTGCAATTGTCCGATGGTAGGTTGTTGGCTGCTAGTGAAATAATTGAATTTAAACCTTGTATATGGGTCAAGTGTATAATTAAGCAGAAAATTAGGGATAAAACTAAAATAATTATAGCTCAATAAGGTATCCACGATCAGATCATTTTGTTGAAGAGTATGCCACAACATACTCATAGAAAATGTATAGCTGAGCCGATCGCTATTTTTATTCAATGAAAAAGTACCCGCGTGATCAAAATTATGTTCTTTATAATGGCTGCTCAGGCTGTCAATCAGATCCTGATATTTGCCATTGTCTTTACCATAGCTGCTTTGCAGGGAATTGTCGCTAGCATTACTTAGCCAATAGCTCAGACCTACGACCATTGTCTTGCCGACAGGCTGAGCTAAATTCAGTCCGACCTCGTATGACTTTGAAGTGTGGGTTATTTGTTTACGCTGATCTACTGTGTCTTTTCCCTGCAATTCCCCATCCGGAAGAAAAAAATAATTAAGCGAATAAAGATATCCATTAGCATTACTGTTATTGGCTGTATAACTGGTCAATACAGAAAAAATACGACCTGCTTTTTTTTGGGACCTTATCCGCCATTCTGCAGAGCCGCCAACATTTTGAAGATCATCGGCAGATCGTATACTTCGTATACTTCTATTGACGGCTAATCCATTAAATGCGCTAAACCCTGTATCGGAATATTCGTTTTTGGCTGTAGAATGAGTGAAATTGAATCCAAATCTTAATGAAGAAAGGCTATCAATTGAAAATTGGTAAGAGCCATAGCCAGAGTGCTGATCCAGGTTGTTGACTGACTGTGCCCGATCGAATTGGGTATAAATGCTATCAGGCAAAGTCTGAGTAATGCTACTTATGGTTACAGGTCGGGTAAACAGATCGCCGTATTGATAATTTGCCAATAGGTGATTGTCCGTATTATTCCAGCTATTTGCGTAGTGAAGGACGGACGTGAAGAGGCGCGGAATTCCGTTGCCAGCAGTAGCGCCTAGTGGATCATTGCTGCCAAGAGCAGCAATGCCAGGGGATGCCCCTCTGATATTGTTGCTGAACCCTACACTACCGGTGTTGGAAGCTGATCCAAGGGCGGCAATTTGTTCGCGACCCCGAAAAGAAGCCAGTAACCCTGTGAGACTATACATACCATCAGGATCGATGCCAGTCTCGGCTTTTCCAAAGTACCCTTTTTTTCTGTCTTCCTTCAGAACAAGATTGAGTGTTTTAGTCCGACTACCATCGTCAATGCCCGTGAATAGTACCCTGTCATTTTTCCGATCCAGTATTTGAACTTTAGCGATCTTTGATGCATCGAAATTTCGTGTGACAAGAGTGGGATCAGATGAAAAAAGGTCTTCACCGTCTACCAGCAATTGTCTGATCACTTCTCCATTATATGTGATGGTGCCGTCAGGAGAGATATGCAGCCCAGGCAGTCGGCTCAGCAGTTCTTCTACATTGGCATTCAGTCGAATGTGTATGTTGCTAGTGTTATATTCCAAAGTGTCACCCCGTAAATGGGGACGCAACTCTGATGGCCTGACGATCACGGCTTTCAGACTGTCTACTTTTGGCAGAACACTGTCGTTTTTTACCTGCCCGCTGGAGGGTAAAACACCCATTATTAGGCATAGCAAAAAGATGAAAGCCCTCCAATAGCAATAAGGTTGTATAGATCCGAATGTATGCAAAGGATCAAAGATTATGCGGGCGAAAATTATTGTATTTCCCTGCGGAACATCCGCAGAGTCAAAGAAGAGAGTTTAAGGATATGCCTGGATACTTCCAGTTTACTAAGAAAAAGTGCTCCCAGAAATAAAGGGATATAAAGTCGAACTTCCCATAGAACACCGTCTTTCAAACAAGTATAGATATAAGGGCTACTCAATAAAAAAAAAGCGCCAATAAGCCACTTGTTTTCCGGTGAGACTGCAATGGCCATTGGTAAATAAAAAAACAGACCCCAGAAAAAAAGTCCAATCATATTGGTGTCAATAAGTAATTTGCCGGCCTGTGTATTGACGATGCTCATATGACTAGGGTCGGTTATGAAGTGATGCAATCCAATATAGCTGCCCAGGAACGAGGCAGCGATCATTCCCATGCCAAGAATAACTCTTCGGTTAAATCCATATCGCGTAGCGAGTAGCAATACGATCAGAGACACCGATAAAGCAGATGACTCTCTGTTGAGGGTGGAAAGCACGATCAATCCACTTATTAAAAATACAGAGAGCCAGTAATGTTTATCCGTAATCCTTAAAAAAACATAGAGGGTTAATAATTGGAAGAAAAAGCTGGAAACATCATAACAGCAAACGGTGAATTGCGAAAGACCGATCAACAGAGGTATCAGAAAAATGATCAGCATTTTCTCAGATGAACTGAACAGAAAGCTTTTTTGCAGATCCAGTAACAGTGCCGCCATTATCGAGGTCAGTACAAGAAAAAATGAGTTCAGGTAGTAAAACGCCAGATAAAATCGCTCGGACCCTCCCGGTGTATTGACCAGTATTCGGGGTTCTGCACCCTTTTCCGGCATATCCTGGCCCAACCAATCATCAACTGCGAATAGCAGGTATTTACAAAGTATACGGTACTTGTAGACATCGTGATCAAAGCGGCTGTTAAAGGATTTCCGGGAAAAGATGTCTGCTGCGTAGTTTGGCGTAAAACCGAAGTAGACGATCTTGCTGGTCACCAGCGACAGTAATACTGCCACTATGAGAGATAGGAACAGGTTATATCTCATAAAAGATAAGGTTTAAAACAGGCATAAATTACGATCAAATATCCGGGACACAGGTGCGCCTCCGGGCATAATCAAAAAATTAAACAGAAAGTGAGAAGCTTTCTAAGTGCTTATGTCTAGCCCTCGATCAAGGCGTGTATCCCCGATCCGTACACACTAATTTACCCTGCAAACCAATTGCGGCAAATGATCGCTCCTTCTTTTTGTCCATGATCCCAGGTTCCCGAGTTCTTTGGCATAAAGACCCGGCCAAACCCACCAAAATGACCCAGCATTTCTACTGAAAAGACATGGCCAGTAACAAATGGTTGGAAGGTCAGTCCTGGGCGCCCGTCCTTGTCGTTGTTTTATCTCCTGCTCCTTTGGCGCCGTTGAAGTTTTCTGGGCTGATACTTGCCGCCTACACTGAAGGCTACCGGCAGCCAGAATAATTTCCTACGTGAATCCCTATAGCGTATAATAAAAATATTCTCTAAGTCAGGCAACGAAATTGTTTGGCAACGTTGAGACTGACAAAAAATCAAGTACTTTATTTTTCCTTCCGTTAATCGTCTCCTGATTAGTAACCTGCTTCTACCACAATTAAGGTCACGACCATTAAACCTGTCCAGCATATGAAAAGAAAAGATGCACAACTGATCGGTGAGATCAGGACCTATCTTGATGAGCACCTTTACGACCAACATACCGTCCAGGACATCTGCAGAAAATTTATGATCAATCGTGAAAAACTACAGAATGGTTTCCATGAATTAGTCAACTCCACAGTCCATGCTTATATTGTCGGGCAACGTATGCAACAGGCTGCACAACGATTATTGGGATCGGATGATTCAATAAAAGCCATCTCGCTCGACAGCGGCTATAAGAAACAGCGCAGTTTCAACAAAACTTTTAAAACGATCTTCAATATGACCCCAGCCGCGTATCGCAGGCTGCAACGCGAACGCGCAGAAAGCCAATAGTAAACCAACTAGTGCTTTTAGTAAACCATCAAAATTTGTAAAGCACCGCCCATCCATCTTAACTTGCATCCAGTTATTCATATAAACCTTTCCTATATGCCTACAACGATCAACACTCCGAACGTGTTTATGCGATTTTTCCCGGATTCATTTTTCAACTCTAATTGATCATCGGGTCACCCCGCCCTCTTTAGTGTATTGATCTTATTGTTCACCGAACAAAACGCATTCGCATGCCCCAGAAAGCCATTATCATCGGCGCAGGGCCGGCTGGATTGACGGCCGCCTACGAGTTATTGAAAAGAACAGACATCGTTCCCATTATTTTAGAAAAATCAGGCGAGATCGGTGGTATATCGCGGACAACCAATTACAAAGGCAATCGGATGGACATGGGTCCGCATCGTTTTTTTTCCAAGTCGGATAGGGTAATGGATTGGTGGTTGAAGATGATGCCGCTGGAGAACAACAATGAAAAAGAGGTGACCATTTCCTATCAGAACAAGTCCCGTGAGATCAATGCCGAAAGCGCAGCACCACAAGACCCAGATAAGGTGATGCTGGTGATCCAAAGGCTTACGCGCATCTATTTCCTTCGGAAATTCTTTGCTTATCCTATCCAGCTTACGTTTGATACGTTAAAGACGCTGGGACTCATCCGCACCATAAAGATCATGGTCTCCTTTATTTGGATACGTCTCTTCCCTCGAAAGCCGGAAAAAAGCCTTGAAGACTTTATCATTAATAAATTCGGAAGACAACTTTATCTGCTGTTCTTTAAAGACTATACAGAAAAAGTTTGGGGTATCGCGCCCAGTGAGATCTCCGCGGAGTGGGGAGCGCAACGAATAAAAGGCGTATCTCTCAGCAAGGCTATAACCGGTGCCTTAAAAAACTTGAAGGCCAAAAAGAAAGGCGGTTTGGCTCAAAAAGATACCGAAACCAGTCTCATCGAACAATTTCTTTATCCAAAATATGGCCCGGGGTCGCTTTGGGAAGAAGTTGCACGGCAGGTCCAGGCAATGGGTGGCAAGATCTATATGCATCAAGACGTGCAAAAGATTTATATGCAAGATGGCAGGATCCATTCGGTGAATACCATCAATTCGCAAACCGGACAGGCGGGAGCATGGGAAGGGAACTACTTCTTCTCCACCATGCCGGTACAGGAGTTGATCGCTGACATGGGAAGTGAAGTACCAGCAGATGTGCAGGAAGTAGCTGCGGGCCTGCAGTATCGGGACTTTATCAATGTCGGTGTCTTGCTGAAACAATTATCTACAAAAGAAGGCCTAAAGCTGGAACTGAAAGACAATTGGATCTATATCCAGGAACGAGATGTGAAGGTCGGTCGTCTTATGATCTACAACAACTGGGGAGGGGGAATGATCAAAGACCCCAATACCATCTGGATCGGTATGGAATATTTCTGTAACAAGACCGATGCTTTCTGGGCTCTGGATGATAATGCTATCCAGGCTGCGGCAGTACGTGAACTGGAAAAAATGGATCTTGCCCGGATAGAGGATGTATTGGACATTACTGTTCGCCGAATGGAAAAAACGTATCCGGCTTATTTTGGGACCTATGACCGGTTCGATACCATCAGGGCCTATACCGACAAATTTGAAAATCTCTTTCTCGTTGGCCGAAATGGTATGCATAAATACAACAATGCAGATCATTCCATGCTTTGTGCTATGGTTGCGGTAGATAATATTGAAGCCGGCATCAGGACCAAGGCTAACCTTTGGTCTATCAATACCGAGCAGGAATATCATGAAGAGAAAAAAGGATCAGCATCACCGGTCCAGCGTAAGGAAGCTCTGGCTCCCACGTCGTTTAAAGAGTACGTTCTAAATGATCAGCTTAACAGAGCATTTTTATGGATTGCGGGAATTGCTTTAGTGATCGAATTTATAGTTTTTAAAATTCTTTATCCCTATGCTGGGTTTATCAACGGTGATTCTTATGTCTATTTGCAATCTGCCTGGTACAATTTAGATATCAATACCTATCCGGTGGGCTATTCTAAATTTCTACGATTGTTCAGCATTTTCACGAAGTCAGATACTGCACTGGTAGCATTCCAATATTTTGCTATACAAGCAAGTGCCTTATGGTTCATTTTCACTTTATTCAATATTTATTTACCCGGAAAACTGACAAAATGGTTAATGTTCTCCTTTGTGATTTTTAATCCGGTATTTCTATATATCAGTAACTATGTATCGAGTGACTCTTTTTTCCTGGCATTGAGCCTAGCCTGGTTTACGCTTTTGCTTTGGATCCTAAAGGCACCGACTGTCAGGTTGATCATTCTCCAGGCACTGGTCCTTCTTCTTGCTTTTATGGTTCGTTACAATGCTCTGTACTATCCGCTGATATCGGGAATTGCCTTCCTGTTTTCGCGGCAATCAGTAAAAGCAAAAATGGCAGGCATTGGTGCAAGCATATTTGTTATAGCGGCTTTTATGGTCTATACCAGCAACCAATATTATCAGTTCATGGGTATTCGCCAGTTTACCCCTTTCAGCGGCTGGCAGATCGCAAATAATGCCATGTACGCCTATCGGTATGTTGACAGTGCCGATCGTAAAAAAAGCCCTGCGCGCTTCTCTGGGATCGACAATACGGTCCGTCACTATTTTGATACGTCAAGGGATTTGAGAAATCATCCTGTGGAAATGCTGGCAGTCAGTACCGTATATATGTGGGACCCCCGTTCGCCTCTAAATAAGTATATGAAAGATCAATTCAAAAAGGATAGTACAGCAAGCAAATTCAAGCAATGGTCTTCAATGGCGCCGCTCTATGCCGGGTATGGGTCATATCTTATCCGTCAATATCCGATGATCTATCTGAAATATTATCTGGTCCCCAATGCACTAAAATATTATACTCCACCAGGTGAATTCCTTGATGATTATAATATGGGAAGGGATACGGTCGCTAAGATCGCTCAGACATGGTTCGAATATAAGTCACAAAAGGTCAGGACTGCCTTTAAGAATTTCAGGGTAAATTCATTGGATTTCCTGCCTGTTCTCGCTGGCACTATGAACGTACTCTTTTTGCTTGGGGTCATAGGTGTTTGCGTATTACAGGGCATCTTCTGCAGATCGCTGATACAATACAGCTTGTTGCTGGCTTTTATACTTTGGGTCTTAAACTTTGGATTTAGTGTATTTGCTTCCCCGATCACGCTGCGCTACCAGCTTTTCGGCATATTGGTCTTTTCTTCTTTTGCATTTTTGCTGATAGATCATATCTACAAAACTGCCTTTATAAAAAAAGTCGTATGAAAAGAAATGGAATAATTGTCGCGAGCCTTTTTTTGTCTGCCTGCTCCTGGTTTGACCCGAAATTTACCTCGGGAAAAGAGGGGCAACCGCTACCTGATTTTGAGCTCCATAAGGATAGCCTGACAGTTCTTAACACAGCTTCTATAATAAAAGGCAAAGCTTTCATACTGTATCTCTATGACCCCTCTTGCCCCTTTTGCAGAAAAGAAACGGAAGATATCGTTAAAAACATGAATGATCTCAGAGGCATCAGCTTATACATGGTAACCTCTCTTCCTTATTCTGCGATGAACAAGTATTCCGAACTCTATCATTTGAGTAGCTATCCAAATCTGACTCTGGCCAGAGATTCTGCTAATGACCTCCTCGATTATTTTAAATCACCGGGAGTGCCTTATCTGGCTTTTTATGACGAACAAAAAAGGCTTAAGCAGGTGCTTATCGGACAGATTGGATTTGATAAGATAAAAGATATTCTAAGAGAATGATCCACCTTGCTGGCATCACCCTGATCAGGAATTGCTACAGTCCTACTTCTTCTGCTGACGGGCAGAAAACAGTCGGGCAAATGGGGAAGCCGAAAACCATCCGAACAGAGTAGGCATATTTAATCCTTTCTTCAAAGTTTAGCTTTTTGATCCAAAAAGCGCTCATGTTATGAAAAAAGCAAAAGTCATGTTATCTGTTATCGCCGTTCTTGCTCTTGTAGGCGGTGCTTTAGCCTTTAAAGCAAACAAATCTGTAAAATTCGGTTATTACTTCTGCAATGCAGTTGCAAAATGTCAGTATACAACGGTCCAGGGAGCGGATCCAGCACTTACAACATCTGATGTTCGTACCGTTGAAGTTGACAATGCTATCCTGACCACTAGCGCAGCCATAAATGGCCTAAATTGCGGTAATCTTATCCAGGCTTGTACAAATACCACTTTCTTTTATGAGCCAACTGACGTTCAGTAATCGTAATTGTTAGCCCAAAAGGAGATATGAGGCAGGAATGTTTGAACTTTTTCCTGCCTCATTTTCCTTAAGGTATCCTGCCACTTTTGTCTTGTTCATATCCGTTCTCGAGGCCTTTCAATCTTACAGGTATCCCATTGGTCATCCATTTGGGTGGCAACCTTCCTTTGAGGTAATGATCAAAGAACTGGGTCACCCGAATAGTATAATCGACCGCATTGTTTTGTTTTAAGACCTCATGCGTTTCTTCATCATATTGAAGCATCCAGGCTCTCTTTTGCAGACGTCGTAGTGCTAAATAAAGCTCTACTCCCTGTCTCCACTGAACGATATCATCTCCTTTATTATGTACGATCAGGAGCGGGGTAGTGATCCGGTCAGCATGCAATACAGCCGATGCTTCCAGATATAAGTCTGGTCGCTGCCAGAGCGTAACTCCTAGTCTGTCTTGTCCACTCTCTTTTATCCTTTGCCTTTCCCGGTCTTCAATTAGTATATCTTCGCTGGGTGCGAGTGTTAAATATGAACTGATCATATCGCTTACTCCTGCCATCTCGGCTGCCGCAGCGAATAAATGACTGTGAGTGATCAGGTAATTGGTCTCCTCTGCGCCGAAACTGTGTCCTTGCAGACCCATCCGCTGACCATTCACATACGGCAGGCTTGCCAGAGTTTGGGCTGCTGCTATTATGGAATTACAGGCCCACTGACCGGCTGTCCTTCCCGATAGGGAGGCGAGTTTATAGTGTATATCCGGGGTGAATACCAGATAGCCCTGGCTTACAAACCATGGGATATTAATATTTTCTCTTGTAAACTCCGGACGCAAAAATTCATATAACCGATGGGAGAGTTGTTCGTAATAATTAAAAATAACAGGATATTTCTTTGATGGGTCAAAGTTCTCCGGCTTATAGAGAATTCCCTGAGTCATTGTTCCATCAAGTTGTTTGTAAGTGATAAGCTCAGTTGTTAGCCAATTAAAATTTGTTTGAGGTGCCAGGTGGCTCAAAGGGTTATAACTTTTGAAATCATGTGTAAAAAAGTAATTTGGTGCTTCTGTTGCAGACTGCCGCTCTACGACCCAATAGTTAGCAAGGGAGGCCCTGATGGGAGACATGCCGTGATTAAATGAATGATCTAAAGCATTTTGGGATGATATCTTATAATAAGTATAAGGACCCATTGTAAGTAATTCCGGCTGCTTTCCAGAAGCGAGTACTTGTTGAAAGAATCCATTATATTTGTTTATTGTATTAAAGCCGGTAAATAAAAGAGTGTCGCCTATCGAATAAACAGATCCATTGTCTAATAATCGTAATTTTACGTGATGCATCAAACCATATCCTGCAGTCACATTAAGACCCGGTCGATGTCCTGCGGGGTCGATCTTCCACAAATCATAGTTGTCATAAAGTAGCAGGCTGCTATCATCGCGAACCCATCCCGCTACACCGGACACTGCAGGATGGGAACTGGAATTACCCATAACAAGGTCTGACGTAAATCGGGCAGGCAGTTGACCAGTTAAATTCAGGAACCTCCCCGTCAGTATATTATAGCTGAAATAATTCCTTTTTTCTTCATCGTAATACACAAGCCACTTATTTTCGGGTGAAAAATAGAAATTTTTAAATGCCAGGGACTTTTTCTGCAATAATTTTTTTGACCCATTCTTCAATGACATTAGGTAGTATGAAGGCGGATAAGAAAGATCTTTGATTGGATCGGCTTTTCCGGATGAATCCGGGCGATTAATTATCACCATATCACCTGTGACCTGGATTGGAAGCATAGCCAATCGCTCTTCTCCCTTATCCAATTGAATAAAGCTGTTCCCTTCTGTGGCCAGCACTGATCTATATATATTATTCTTTTTATTGCTTATCAATTGCTCTGGCTGCAATTGAATATCCCGATAGCTCCATATATCTACCATTGCTGCGTCTGGTCCTGGACGTTTCAGAGTTTCCGGCTTTTGTTGAAGCATAAAAAAGATCCAATGGCCATCTTTACTAAATCCGGAATTCTTTATGATCTGCAGATCACTATCGATCCGGATATCCCCATCCCGCAATTTTAACTCTGCAGAATCGCTGTTCCTTTTATAATACCAGATCGAATTTTTCTGTTTGTTCCCTTGTTCTCCTTTCACTGTGTATACTATTTGGTCTCCTTCCGCGTCAAAGTGATAATCGGATGCTTTCTCCAATGGCTCCCCTGTCCATATCTTTTTCATTAGTCCTGTGTTCAAATCCAGGTAGTAAAGTCTTGTTCGATCATTCAAAGTATCTTTTAACAATAAAGCCTTCCCGCTTCTTTCGAACATATAGTCTGAAAGTCCTTTCAAATAGGTCTCCTTACCTTCTAATAAATTGAATAGTACCAGCTGCCCCGGGGTGGCTTTTTTCTCATATGCCAGCCACTCTCCCCGTCCGGCTGATGGATATTGGATAGACCTGACCTCTATTACACGTTCCTTATCAGGTTTTCCCAACATCAAAAAATGCAAGCTATCTCCTATAAGAAAAACCGCCTGCCGGTCATCTCCGGAAAAATAACACCAAGTGGCCCCAACATATTCCCTTTTCCAGAAACCGCCGCTATCACTTATGATCAAAGTCCGGCCTTCCCGTGGTTGGCCATCGATACAGTAACTAATATATCCACCCGAAGGACTAATATTAGGCTCGCATACACGAGGCCATTTTCCGAGTTCTCCAGTATCTATAGCCGGCTTACTCAAAGTGTTAACTTGAGCAAAAAGGCACATACTGGATATCATCGAAAAAGCAAATAAATAAAGCTTCATAAGCAACTCAGTAATTTTATAGTTCATAAAATAATACTTTTTTTCAGGAAATTATATCAAAATCGACTGCTCTTATGTAAGAAGGACAGAAACTCTCCTTACATAATTGTAACCTCTTAGGCGGGGGATAAACAGGTGCAGCAAACATCTTTTCATTTATACGCCGGTCATACTAATTTCTGTCTGTACCACTGCATCTTTTGGGACAGCAGTCCAAAGGCAGAGTTGGTCAGTAGCTTTGTCCGATGCTTCCAATCGGGAATTGCCAGCAGCCCTGACTTTTTTTATCGACGGATAGACAATAGAAGGGCAAATGGGGAAGCCGAAAACCATCCGAACAGAGTAGGAATATTTGATCTTTTCTTCAAAGTTTAGCTTTTTGATCCAAAAAGCACTCATGTTATGAAAAAAGCAAAAATCATGTTACCTGTTATCGCCGTTCTTGCTCTTGTAGGCGGTGCTTTAGCCTTTAAAGCAAACAAATCTTGAAAGATTGCTTATTACTTCTGCAATGCAGCTGGAAAATGTCAGTTTACAACGGTCGTCGGATTAGATCCAAGTATTGTTCCATCTTATGATCGTAACGTTGAAGTTGACAATGCTGTCTTTACTAACGCGGCCATAAATGGCTTAGCTTGTACTAATGGTATCCTGACTTGTACAAATACCACTTTCTTTTATCAGCCAACTGATAATAACTAATCGTAATTGTTAACCCAAAAGGACATATGAGGCAGGGATGTTTGAACTCTTCCTGCCTCATTTTCCTTAAGGTATCCTGCCACTTTTGTCTATTGACTCTGCCGCCATGCTTTAAACTTATTTTTAACTGAATTTTTTTATCAGCTTCCCAGATCCGCGCGACACTGTCATCTCCGCAGCTCAGGATTTTGTCTCCTGCCGGACTGAAGACGGCTGTATTGACCTTTGCATTGTGATAAAGCGGGCTGCCCAGGGGGTGTCTGCCGGTCAGATCCTAGACCCCGATGCTGCTGTCGCTGCAGGCTGTAAGGAAGGTTTTCTCATCGCTGCTAAGCGAGAGACTGTTGAGCTGTCTGTTAGTCAGGCTTCTATACCAGAAAGGGGACATGTCATCGCTGAGCTGACCGGTTTTGGTGCTCCAGAAGTTGACAATACCGCTGTCGCTGACCGTAAAGACGGTCTTTCCATCGGACAGGAAAGCCGCTTTGAGCACGGCTCCCTTATGACGTAAAGGAGGACAGATCGTTTTTGCGGTACGTGGATCCCATATTTGGGCGGTTCCGTCGAGGGATGCAGTAACGACAAGATGTCCATCAGGACTGAAGCCGGCGCCACTAACAGGGCCGTGATGGTGCAAAGGAGGACCAATGGACTTAAGGGTGGCCCGATCCCAAAGTTGTGCGGCACTGTCGTCCCCGGCCGTCACGATCTTTGTGCCATCAGGACTGAAGGCAGCGGATCTGATCCTGCCGGGTAAGCTTAACGGTGGTACACTCCATCTGAGGTCACCGGTATAAATAATCTGAAAACTTCCTTTCCCAAAGGCAAGTATGTTGTCGCCGGTAGGATCATATCCAACGCTGTCGGTCTTGTTTTCGTTCAGCAACCAGAAACTGGTCACTTCTTTCCCGGATCTCAGGTCGCAAATGTGAACGGCTCCGTCATCGGTGGCAACCAGACACTGTTTTTCGTCAGGGCTAAAAGCAGCGGCTCCTATAGCGGAATTAAACCGGATAGCCGGACCGGTCCAATCGTTGCTGTTTATATCCCAAAGTTGGACCTCTTTGTCTTCACCGGAAGTAAGGAGCTGTTTGCCGTCCCGGCTGAAGACCGCAGATCTTACGGATCTGTTGGACATATTCAGCAGTTTGCCGGCCCCTGGAATAAACGCCAGAAATTGATCTGTTCCTGACAGTATGATCTGTGCGCCTTCTGCCTCTCCTGTCTGAAAATATATCGTTTTATACTGCCTTTAAAGGCAAGTGGATGGCCTACTGCCTTTCCTGTCTTTGCGTCCCATACTGCTGCATGATGCAGAAGATCCTCGCCGGGGTTCAACGTCGACCAGATGGTCATAATTCGGCTGCCGTCGGGAGAAAAATCTGCAGTGCTTTCGCCGTCCTTCAAAGTACAGACCAATCTGATTAATTTTCCGGTCTCTGCGTTCCATGTTTCAATATATACGTTTTGACCATCGTAAAGCTGACACTTAGTGAGGATAATCTTACCGTCGTGGCTGAAGACCGCTGTTTCTACCCTGTGCCTGACCAGGATGGGAGAGCCGATCCGTTTTCCTGTTGCAGCGTTCCAGATCGTGATGACCGGGTTTTCGCCGACTGTCAGAATCTTTTTTCCATCCGGGCTGAAGATAGCGCGATCGATATTTTGATTGGCCGGACCCAGCCGGGCTGTCTGTTTCCCGGTGATGGTATTCCATATTCCGGCTGTCGGGATTCCTTCAGCAATGACGACATAGTTCCTGTCCGGGCTCAGGTCTGAACTACCGATGGAAGAGAAGTGGAGTATCGCCTGGGGCTGGGAAAGGAGAGGCTGGACATCAAGTAAAAGGGCCTCCCTGAGCTGCGGGTCGCTGCATAATGGCAGGGCTGCCGCGGTATAAAACATCCCTTCGTTTACATGGCCTTCCTGCTGGAGACTTTTGCTCCCCCTGAACCAGGCGGAAGCCAGTGTGTTATCCGTATCCGCCTTGTCCTTTCGTGATCCGAGTAACAGGAAATAGAGCGAAACCATCAGTATGGCAACCAGGAGTGACAGGACTCGCAGCAAGATTTGTCTCATCCCGGAAGACGGTGATGCTTTTTTTGCCGATATAATACCAGGCTTGCCGATGTTTTGGATGCCGTGCTGCAGATCGCCGGCAATGCTGCCACAGTCGCTATGGGAATAGGAAATAAAGGCGTCGTATGTAAAATGATGCGCGATATAATTTGCTAATTGTCTGTGTCACGGGTTAGTGTAAAAATTCCTTTTTCATTAACTTTACTGAAAACCTTCTTCTTATGGCGTATGGCCCTTATCGTAACAGTTTGGATGATATCAATTTTTACCTGCCCGATGATCAACGCAGGATCTTTTCCAGGGAAAAGATTACCCGGATGGAAGGGTTTTGCGCGGAAGTCGTTTTTGACGAGGATATAGTGTCCAAATACCTTTCACCGGTTACGGGAGATTTTTGGTTTTCGCTGAAACCGGGCGGTTACCATATCCAAAAGTTGGTCGCAGGATACGATCAGCCGTTGAACAGGCTGGACTATCTTTTGCTGGATGCGTTTACGGCTGTAGAGCCCGTTCTGCAGGTAAGCATCGCATATTTTGATGGAGATGAAAAGGAGTTCAGGCAATTTGAACATGTCAACGGAAGGCGGTATATGGGGCTGCGGGGCCTCGGGGAGATGATCGGGCGTTTGAAGCCCCTGAACATACCGGAAAGCCGAAGGACTTATGGAGATAGATTTGAAAAGGTATATGATTTTCTGAAAGAACGTGGTCCGTTAACGGAGCTGGCGATCAAACGGGTGTTTGCAAATTTCTGGTTGTCCGACTTTTCGTGGGACATCGACCTTTTTACTATAACGGAAGACGAACGGATAGTAGCGCTGGAGGTAAAACATAAATACCCTTCCCAATATCCATCCTTTGGTCTGAATGCCGGGCTGAAGTATTTGCTGGATTTTTTACGGGAAAAGATAAACGTGGAAACTGTTCATGTCGTGTTGCAAAAACCCGATACAGGTACTCCTGCGATAGATCTGCTGACAAAAAAGGAATGGATCGAAGAAACGGAATGGAAGTATACGCTGATCGAAAATGATAAGCTGGTGCGTGCGCGCGAGGGTGCGCCTAAAGAAACATCTTACGGAGAAGATATGTTGCAGGGATATTTTCATATACCGCTCAAATATTGGAAAGTATTGAAAATGATGAATGAAGATTCAGCGAATGTGAGGGAAAGGCTGCTGGAGGGGATCAGGTGAACGCGTAAAAATGGGGCTGATGGTATATCAGCCCCATTGGGGTATGGTTCTTTTAATAGATAATTTGTCTTATTTTGATGGCCAGGTGGGTTCGCCTTTTTTGATGCGGGCAAGGTTTTCTGCGATCACCTTGTCGGAAGGATCCAATGCAGTGGCCTTTTCCTCGTAAGGTATAGCTTCTTTGTCTCTGCCAAGTTTATGCAGGAGGTTTGCATAAGTATCAAAATAACTTGCGTCTGGTTTGGAATCGGTAATAGCCGTTGCAGACCATTCGAGGGCTTTTTTCAAATCCTCCGAATTTGTACTATGTGTAAAGATATCCCATGCTGAAGCATTCAAAACATAATTAGTCGGAAAATTAGCAGTCGGGAAAATTTTAAGATAAGGGCCATATTTTTCTACTTTTAGAATGACATTCTTGCAATATTCCGACCATTCCCTTTTACGTTCAAGCCATTTGATCTTTGCCCAAAGTACAGTGCGGTCGGCATATTCAGTATTATACTTTTTCTTTACCCTGCGATGGATGGCTTCCCAGTCTGGGTTGTCCGTTGACGGCTTGCCATTTGTATACAATTGAGTGTTGATCTCTTCCTTTTCCACAATAAAATCCACGATATGCTGAGAGAAATTCTTCTCATTCATTATCGCATCCACTTTTTCTGCATGGGAATAGAAGAGGTCAAAACCTTTGTCATGGGAGGTTCTAATTGTATTGGCAATGATCCCAAGATTTATTTTGGTATAGAGTTCGGCTTCCTTTTGCTTTAATAAATAACCATTAACGTATACTTTTGAGATAGTGTCGGCTATCATTCGATCCTGATTTGATAGGGCCGTATTTGTCAGTTCCGGCATATCTGTATAAGCAAGTTTGCTCCGTTGAAAGGCTTCGAGAAGCGTGAAATATTGTTTTTGTGGATTGGTGGCATTTCTGGCCAGAGAACTAAATGCAGAAGGGAATTGGTACCCTATGCCTTTATGGACCAGCTTTCCTTCCGGGGAAAAGAACAGGAAAGTGGGTAAGCTTGTGATCTTATATTCCCTTTGAATGGCTTTGGCATCCGTGTACCATTTTTGGATCTCTTCATTATCTTTTGCGGAGGAGTCCACCTGGACCTTTATGGAAAGGAAATTCGAGTTAAAAAATTGTCCAATGCTGTCAATAGTGTACACATCCTTATCCATCTTCTTGCAGGGACCGCACCAGGTGGCGTAACAGTCGACGAAAATGTACTTGTTTTCCTGTTTGGCTTTTTCTTTAACGGCGTTCCAGCCGGATAGATTTTCGAAATGAATGCCTGTTGTTTGCGCCCCGGTTTGGGCGTTGAGAAGAAATGGGAGAGAAAATAATAAAAACGAGAGCGAGATTTTCATGCTTTGTGTATTAACTTACTGTTAATACACTGCGGCGAAGCAAATCTTTCAGAATATTTTGTTAGGGTTTTACCGTTAACTTCCTTCCTTCCAGCTTGAAGTGAACATGTTCATTTTCAAGCCCTTTGAGTATTGCTGATAAAGCCAGGTTACGCTGTATCCTGCCCATGAAGTCTTGCGGGGGAATGTTTCCTGAATATTCGACATCGACGTCGTACCAGCGTGCAAGCTGACGCATGGTCGTCTCAAGGGAGGCATGGTCAAAGTGGAAATAGCCATTCTTCCAGGCCGTAATTTCCGAAACGTTGACGTTATGCAGGGTTTTTAAACCGCCTTTCTCATCAAGCACCAATTGCTCATCGGGTTTGAGCGAGGCGCTGGCACCTCCGTGAACGAAGCGTACGCTGCCTTCGACAAGGGTGGTGCGTTCGGCAGGCTCATCGTCGTAGGCCATGATGTTGAAGGACGTACCGAGAACTTCGATGGTGCTGGTAATGGGACCGCGCGGTACGACGACACGGAAAGGATGAGCAGCGTCTTTTGTGATCTCAAAATAGGCTTCGCCGCTAAGCTCTACTTCGCGGGGGCCTCCGGTGAAGGCGACTGGGTAGCGGAGCGAGGAGGCGTTGTTCAACCAGACCTTGCTACCGTCGGGCAAGGTCAAAGAGAACTGGCCCGCCCTGGGTGTGCTCAATATATTGAAGGCAGGGGCGGCAGGCTTTTCTTCGGATGCTGTGCTATAGGCCAGCTGACCATCGGCGAGCTTTGTGACCCTCGAATTACCCTGGCTGGCAAGAATCCCATTTCCGGTACTGTCCAGGTTGATCTGCCGTCCATCTGACAATGTGAGGGTAGCACGGTTAGTGCCGGCTTTGGCGTCGCTGACGGTAGCCGTCTGCGTTTGGGCCGGACCGTTAGCAGGAACGGAAGAATGTTGCTGATGGACCCAGAAAGCGGCGCCTGCAACGGCGAAAATAATGATCGCGGCGGCGGGAAAACGCCATTTGCGATAGCCGGACGGGCGGGTCATGCGGACGACAGTGGAAGTATTGGCAGTCTTCCAGTGACCGCCTTCTTCGAGACGGGAGGAGAGCGTATCCCAGATCCGGGAATGGGGAGTCTGCTGCATCTTTTTCAGTTCTTCCTGCATCCAGCCGGTCTCGTTTTTTATGTTCCCGATCATTTCTTCCCGACCTTCACCTTCGCGCAGCCATTGTTGCAAAAGAATTGTCTCATCTGTTGAGAGCCCTTCTTCCCGTATATACTTTAGTAAGATCCTGTCTATGTCCTGAGATCGATCCATAATAAATTACAATTCGTCTGCAATCTCACACGGACCGGTTGTCTTTTTAACCATCCCGAATGGATTAAGAATTCACTAATAAATAATTATTTCATCAGGTAAAAGGCGGTAGCAAGGAATAAGCCGGGCATACCAGTGAGCATCCATTTAAATTTCAGGCCACTTTTTCTCAGGGATTCCAGGGCTTTGGCTTTATGGTTAAGGACGGTTTGGCCATTGAGTTGCATCATTTCCGCGATCTCGCTGGTGGTCTTTTGTTCGAAGAAATAAAGGCGAAGGATTGCTTTGCGTTGCCGGGGCAGTTTTTCAATTTCTTGCAGGATGCCCTGGAAGAGGACTGCCCTGACACGTTCGGTCTCTATCTGTTCGTCGATGCCGGTTTCCAGGTAGGCAAGATCATGCTGGCTTTCGCGCCTTTTCGTCTTAAGGCGGAGGTAGTCAATTGACTCATTACGAACGATCACGTAGAGCCAGCGTTTCACATGCTCGAAGGATTTCATGCTGGCGCGGGCATGAAAAAGCTTGTAAAAAGCGTTGGCTACGATGTCCTCGGAGTCGGCCTGGGAATGAATAATATTATCCACAAAATAGGTTAAAGGCCGCGCCATCCTGTCGTAGACCCAACGAAAGGACTCCTTGTCTGCCTCGCGAAAGGCAGACATGATGGCCTCTTCATTGCCGTAGGCTATTTGCTCGTTTTTAGTTAATACTTGCATGCCGGATAACAGTAAAGTGATGTATACGGATTTACTACCCGTTTTTTTTGGGAACGACCTGGCTTGTTCTAAAAAGGATAAAAGGTTAAAAAAAACTTCTGCAACCAGGCGAGAAGGGTGGTTACAGGCAATAGACGGCAAATAAATTCATTTTCGTGATCTTACGCAACATAATTTGCGGATCATCGAAAATCTTCATTATAAAACTAATGTTTTATAATGGGAAAAACTACAAACTTTATAAAATTTTAGCTTTTCAAGCTGACAGATATTTCCACATGAACCGTAGTGATCTTTAGAATACTATTGAACCTTAACTTTCATGAACTGTCTATGCTGAACAACAATCCCAGTCGCAAATCTGCTGAGACCATCCGGCAATTCGAATTGTTCAAAGAAGGTGACGGGCGCGCCTTCAAATATTTCTACGATCTGTATCACCGTCCTCTCTACGTATTCATTCTCAATCTTCTGCATAGCGACATTGTTGCCGAAGAGATCACCAATGACGTATTTATTCTTCTTGGGAATGAACGGGATAAGCTCAACGATGTCAATCATCTCGTAAACTTCCTTTACCTGGTGGCACGTCGTCAGGCGCTGTCTCAACTGTTCAACCTTAAGAAACAGGTTAAGATCGAGGCCGCCTGGGCAAAATATCAGTACGAATGGGCCACGCAGCTTGATGAAGTGGAGATAATCAAGGATCAGGTCCTGATGCTGATCTTCGAGCATGTCGACAAGTTGCCGCCGAAACAAAAAGAAGTGTTCCTGCTGAACTTTTGTGAGCGGATGGATGTCCGATCGATAGCCGAACGACTTGGCACCAACAGGAACAACGTCTACAAGCACCTGACTAAGGCCTATCAATACTTCACTACTGTCTTTCCCCGTAACCACCTGGTTCTCGTTCTCCTTATAACGATCTGGAAGTAGTCATCCCGCAAGTCAGGAGACAGCCGCAAAAAAAATATTCAGAAATTTACTACAACCGGGGTAGAAAAAATACTGGTTTTTCTATTATACTAAATGAGGGCGCGTTCAGCTTATCCAAAACACACCCGCAAACCCTGATCTTATGTCCAGGCGGCCAATTCAGATCGAAGAACTGATCATCAAATATGCCCGCGGTCAACACCTGAGCAAGCAGGAACTGGCTCAGTTCCGGGAATGGCGGAGCCGTTCGGAGAACCATCAGGTGTTGCCGGAAAAGTTCCGGGACCCCGACTGGCTTCGGGAAAATCTACGGCGGTTAGAGAACGTACCTTCAGACAGGATGTGGGATTTTATCCAGGATCGCATTGCGCTGGATCTCCGGAGCGAACCACAGCGAACACCCGGTCATTTACCTCGCATACGGCAATGGACCCCCTATGCAGCGGCGGTATTATTGATCACAATTGGCTGGCTTGTATTTAAACATCCTGTTGCTCTAAAAAGGGGAGAAGATATACCTGTGCCGGTGATAGCCCGCGCCGGGGCGATGTCTTCCGGTAGCAACCAGGTGTTGCTGACTCTTGGGGATGGCACTGTTCTGCCGCTGGATCATATCCCTAACGGAAAAGTAGCTGAACAGGGAGACCTTATCCTTACAAAGACCGATAGTAACAGGCTGGAATACACACTAAAAGCCGGTGGCATAGAGACAGCCATCAACAGCCGGATCACAACAGGTCAGACCACTCCATTCCATCTGGTTTTCCCGGATGGCAGTACGGTTAAACTCTCCTATGCGTCGAGCCTTTCCACAGCGTATCGTGCCGGAAAGCGGGAACTGGGCCTGTCAGGGGAAGCCTTATTCGAGACGGCCAGGAATAGTCATGAACCCTTTATTGTAGTAACAAAAAAGGTAAGGGTAGAGGTCCTGGGCACCTTGTTCGATGTATCAAATTATGAGGACGAGTCGACGGCAACCATCTCCTTACTAAGTGGCGCGGTAAAGGTCATCCATGGAGGCGGAAGCAAATTGCTGAAACCTCTGCAGGTGGCCACGGTAAGGGACAAAACGCTGGATGTCCATCGTTTGCTGGATTCTGCCGATGTCCTGTCCTGGACCTCCAATGACCCTGTTCTGCACTTCGACAATACCGATCTGAATACGGTGATCCGGTCGATCGCGCGCTGGCACCAGGTAAAAGTATATAATCCGGATCACGTGACGGGCACTCCCATCACGGGTGTCTTCCGGCAGAAGGAATCCTTGGAAGTTACATTGGGTAGCCTTGACCGTGCTGAGAGGGGTTATGCCTTTATAAAAAGGAAGGGCGACACGATCGAGGTCTCAACAGTAGCTTCCCGCTGATCAAGTATCAGGCCATTAAACCTTGCCATTATTCGTTTAGACCAAACCGTGTGCCGGCGATCGCGTATACGTGAGAGCCGGCATTTTTCCTGCACTATCTTATCCGCCATTAACCAAACCAAACTAACTATGTCTCGAAAGGCGGTGGCACTTGCTATCTTACTATTCTTACAATTACCCTGTAGTGCGCAGCGACTCAATCTACGGGGTAAGGGGTTTGCCATTCCTTATGTGTTTGGCGAGCTGAAACGGCAATTGGGATATGATATTATCTATGCTCCCCGAATCCTTGAGGATGCCCCGGTGATCGGCCTGGATCTGCACAATGCAGATGTTCGGGAAGTATTACAGTCGACATTCTCAGGCTTACAGCTGGGCTATCACATCGACAATCACTGCATTACTATCTTCCGTAAGGTTTTACCCAATGCCTCTTTATATGTTCCGTTGGAAGGCCAGGTGCTGGGCAGTGATGGTCATCCGCTGGAAGGCGCCTCCATTGCTGTCGATGGTGTCGCGGTGACGACTACAAAGTCCGATGGCCGGTTCCGTATCAAGGTAAAGTCTCTGACAACAGCGGTGACTGTTTCTTTTCTTGGATACTTTTCCCGGACCATGACGCTAACTAATGCTTTCCTGCATGTGATCAGTCTGCAATCCTCTTCCTATACTCTGGACAATGTGGTGGTGCAGGCTTATGGAAAGACCACGTCAAGACTGTTGAACGGTTCTGTCTCCCAGGTGAAGGGTTCGGACGTCAATTCCCAACCGGTAAGTAATGTGCTGGCGGCATTGGAAGGAAGAGTGCCGGGTTTACAGATCCGGCAATATAATGGGGTCCCCGGCAGCGCCTATGGCATTCTGATCCGGGGCCAGCACAGCATAGCGCAGGGAACCGATCCCCTGATCATTATCGATGGAATGCCCATCGCCGGCAACAACGGGTCTCTGAGCACGATCGGTTCCGGTTCAGCACAGGGGGCAATGGGCGCAGCTTCTCTCAACAGCATTCTTCCTTCTTCCATTGCGAGCATCGAAGTGCTGAAGGACGCCTCGGCGACTGCTATTTATGGTAGCAGGGGCGCCAATGGAGTGATCCTGCTTACCCTGAAACAGGGACAGCCAGGCCGGTTGAAATGGTGTGCCGATGTATATGGCGGCAGTACACATGCGGTGAAGACCAGCCCCCTGCTGACCACGGCCCAGTACCGGGCACAACGGGAGGAGGCGGTACCCAACGACGGGTTGGCGGTGGACGCCACTACAGCGCCGGAGCTGTTTGCCTGGGACAGCACCCGGTACACCAATTTTAAGAATATGATCATGGGCCATAATGGGGTGGTGAAAAATGCGAGGGTTGATCTCTCGGGCGGGGATACGAATACCGTATTCCTTGTTTCGGGTAGTTATCATGGTGAAGGAGCGGTATTTCCGGGTAGTACGGGGCAGGACCAGAGGTCCCTGTATGGACATCTCTCGCATCAGCCACCCAGCCGGCGTTTCCGGCTGGATCTTTCCGGGATCTACAGCTGGGGAAATACAAACCTGCCTACTCAGGATCTGACCTTTTTTGAGCTGCTGGCTCCCAATACGCCGCCTTTCCGGAATGCGGCGGGTCAGCTGCAATGGTCTTACAACGGGATCTCCTATACCAATATCGAAGCCTTGTCACTGAATCAATACAAGGCCAGCCTGACCAATCAGTTCAATCATCTGCAGGTGAACTATGAAGTATTACCCGGTCTGAGTCTGAAGGGGAGCCTGGGATACAACAGGATCCAGTCCGATGAGAACAGCCGGTTGCCACTGGCGGGGCAGGACCCGGCTATACAGCCGACAGGCCATCGGTATTATACTGGGAATGTCTATCACAGCGAGCTGGTGGACGGATTTGCCGAATATGTGCGGCAGTTGGGACCGGGCAAGCTGGAAGCTTTGCTGGGCGTGACCTGGCAGCAACAACGTTCGGCCAATTCGACGCTGAATGAGGACGGGTTTACCAGCGATCTCCAGTTGTCGACGGGCAGCGGAGCGGTGACGACCACTACGGCGGAGAATACCGTCTCCTACCGGTATGAGGCTGAGTTTGGGCGACTAAACTATACCCTGTTCAACCGGTATTTGTTTACCCTGTCGGGGAGAAGGGATGGCTCGAGCCGTTTTGGTCCCGGCAATCAGTATGGGAATTTCTGGTCGGTCAGCAGCGCCTGGATCTTTAGCGATGAGCCGGCGGTACGCAGGCTGGACTGGCTGAGCTGGGGGAAGATCAGGGGCAGCATTGGTACCACGGGCAACGACCAGATCGGCGACAACCAGTTTGCGCAGGTATATGCCAACACGCGGTCGGCTCGGGGTTACCAGGGCATGCAGGGGGTATATCCGGTGACCTTTGCCAACGATAAACTGGCCTGGGAAGTGAACTATAATTCGGAGATCGCCCTGGACCTGGGTTTTCTCAACAACAGGATCATGCTGACGGCGGCGGCTTACCGGAACTGGACAGCCAATCAGCTGGTATATACTTCGCTGCCGTCCCAGGCAGGACTGCCCGGGGTATTCAGCAACCTGCCGGCCAGTGTGGTCAACAAAGGGCTGGAATTTAGGCTTCAGACCCATAATTGGGTAAGCAGGAGCTTTCGATGGGTTTCTACTTTGTTATTGACCGCACCATTCAATCAGCTAAAGAAGTTCCCTAATCTGGCAGCGTCCATCTATGCAGATCAGCTGTTCGTGGGTAAGTCATTAAGCGAGATAAAGGCTTATCATTATCTGGGCGTCGACCCTGCGACGGGGGTATTCACTTTCCGGGATTACAACAAAAATGGTGTCCTTGACCCAAAGGACCGGATAGCAGGCGGGAATTCAGATCTGCACTACTATGGCGGAGTAGAACAAAATTTCCAGTACAAATGCTGGCAACTGGATCTTTTCTTTGAATTCCGGACCGGGAAGGGGCTTAACCCGATGGCGATGCTGTATCCGCTGGTGCCCCCGGGAATCGCAGGGCCTTCGATGTTGAGCAATGGATCCATTGAATGGCAGGATCACTGGCGGAAGGCCGGCGATCAGGCCAGGTATCAGCGATTGACGACGGATCCCTCATCGGCGGCCTGGCAGCAGCTGTATAACTATCCTGCCAGCGATGCGCGATTGGTGGATGCCGGGTTTATCCGGTGGAAGAGCATGGCCTTGCTTTGGCGATTGCCGGAGAAATGGTTGGCGAAGGCGGGACTGCACAGCGGGCAGCTGTATTTGCAGGGGCAGAATCTGTGGACGCATTCCCGGTTCCCGGTGACCGATCCCGAGACGCAGGACCCTATGGTCTTGCCGCCGGTGCGAACGCTTACGGCAGGTTGCCAAATCACCCTTTAAAATTTCAACAATGACTATTCGTTTCTTATCCATACTAGTCTGCATCTTCTGTTTGGCCTGTGTCACTACCTCCACCGGATGCCGGAAATTACTCGATGTATCGCCACCTCAGAACCAGGTGAGTACGGGGACGGTGTTTGCCAGCGACACCAATGTTGTCAATGCCTTGTCGGGATTGTACATTCAGATGATGGACAATAGCCGGAGCCTTTTCAATGGCGGGGTAACCATCTTTGGCGGGCTCAGCGCCGACGAGCTGGTGAATACCCTACCCAATATTTTCGAGGATCCTTTCCGGACCAACACCTTATCCGCGGACAATTTACAGGACGCCAGTCTGTACAATATGGCGTACACCCTTATCCATACGGCCAATGCCCTGCTCACAGGTCTGGACGGCGCCACCAGCATCTCCGGCGCAACAAAGGCGGAGCTGCGGGGTGAAGCGGAGTTTACAAGGGCGCTGGTTTATTTCTATCTGGCGAATCTTTATGGGGGCGTACCCCTGATGACCACTACGAATTACCGAACCAGCGCCCTGTTACCCCGAAGCGATTCGGCGGCGGTATACCGGCAGATATTGGCCGATCTGGCGGATGCGCAACAGCTCTTATCTGGCGCATATGTGACGACTCCTGCTTATCCAAACGACCGGACAAGACCCAACCGGGGTGCGGCCACGGCCCTGCTGGCGCGGGTGTATTTCTATACCCGGCAATGGGTGCAGGCAGACAGTGCGGCAACCGCCGTCATCAATAATCCGCTGTACCAACTGGAGCCCAGTCTGGACAGCGTTTTTCTTTCCCCGAGCCGGGAAGCCATCTGGCAGCTGCAGCCGGTGCATGGGAATATGGCTACGGCAGAAGGACTGTCTTTTCTGCCGGCTGTGCCGGGTTATCCGCCTTTCTACACGCTGACGGATCTGCTGCTGAACAGTTTTGAGCCGGGTGATCAACGGAAGACACACTGGACGGCAAAGGCCTTTAATGGGAAGTACTATTCCTGGAAATACAAGCGGGCAGTGTATGATCCTGCCTGGACGGAATACGATATGGTCCTGCGTCTTGGCGAGATCTATCTTCTGCGCGCCGAGGCCCGGGTTTTTGAAGAGGACTATGCGGGTGCGGCGGCAGACCTCAACATGATCCGTCACAGGGCCGGGCTGGCTACCACTACAGCCTCGGACGGCAGCGATCTTCTGCCGGCTATCCGGCACGAACGGCAGATCGAATTTTCCGTTGAATGGGGTCAGCGCTGGCTGGATCTGAAAAGAAGTGGGCAGGCCGATCCTGTGCTGAGGGCGACAAAACCGGCCTGGACCCACAAGGCCGCATTATTTCCTATACCTGCCGGAGAGCTTGTAAAGAATCCCAATCTGGTGCAAAATGATGGATATTGAGGTCATTTAACCATGAAAGGGAAGTGGCCATAAAGTAACACCATCGGCAGCTGATTGTGCGGGTAGGCATCATTGAAATATCCCTTCATCAGGAGCGTTCCGCCCGAGGGACTGGTATCGACGTTGAAGCCATACATCACCCAAAGCTCGTATTCTTCGTCGGCGAGGGTCTTACGGTCGTTGTAGAAGTCATAGGGGTAGGTGTAAAAATAGTACAGCATCTGGCGGGGGGTGGAAGCTGCGGTTTCCCCAGTGGGTTTTGGTTTGAAACCGGTGAGGCAAAAAGTAGCCAGCCCTGCCATTAGCAGGAGGCGGATAGTAAGGTTCATGGTGAATGCGGCTTTTATTGATCAAAAAGCTGCTGAAAAACTTTAAGGTTTAATTCAAATAAAGATACTCTGTTTGCCAGGGTGCGGGCAAGTAATAACCGGTCGGCCAATAGTGGTGGTAAGTACATTGGTGTAGAGTAGCTGCAGAAACTCCTGTAGAAGAAAATAAATATACTATTGCTTTTTGAAGGGGCAGCGAATGCGGGAAGGTATTAGAAGGGCATAAATGTTAATGTGGATGGACCGGTATAGAGGAGGCTGTAAAAAAATCAGAGACCGCACCGATACTGCGTTGCATGGAATGACGGTATTCGGTGGGTGCTACGTGATATACCTTCTTAAACGACGTGCTAAAGCCGCTATACGTTTCGAAACCGATCTTTGTGGCGATCTGATCGATGGTGTCGTCGGTGGTCTCTAACAGCTCCTTTGCTTTTTCAAGACAAAGATGCAACCGGTATTGATAAGGGCTGGTTTGGAACAGTTCACGGAAGCCAAGCTTTAATTTGAATTCGTTGATACCCGCTTTGTCGGCTAAGGCTGAGATATGGATATGCCTGACCGGGTCTTTATCAATAATAGCTTTGGCGAGTTCTAAGGCGGAAATATCGTAAATCTTGGTCCTTTCGATTGGGTGTTGATATCCTACGATTATCTTTTTGCTTGGCATGACGATATGATTTAATGCCCACCAATCTTCGGCCTCTAACCTGGATCTTTTAGTAACAGGTCTGGCAATTTACGATTATGATGCGATTGAAAGCAAATATTCAAGGGCTACTAAAGGCAGGAAGGGGTTTACCGGGGGACGAGTATGCAGGATGAATGCAGAGCAGACGTTTTACTACCTAACGGCGATGGTTAGTTCTGGAAACTTGCGTTTGGGAACAGGGGCTAAAGGGTTCCATTCAGCCCCTGTTGCAATCGATCTAATTTTCTTCTTTCGCAATACGCCCCAATTCTTCATTCACCAAATTTTCAATATCATGCTTGATTTTTGAATACTGCTCCTGCAGAACCGTTGCATCCACCGACTGAATCACGGGCAGTTCTTCACAATGCATCTCCTTCTCCTCCCTTATTATCTTCGCATGAAAGGTCTTCAGCTCCAACTCATTCCCGGGTTCATCCGCAGTAATACCAAGAAATTCACCCGAAGACAAAGTTGCAACTGTAGCCTGGGTCACTGTCGCCTCCCATTGCTGGGAAGTGCTGACAGCCGTATCAGTGCTGCTGGAAGTTACAGAAGACCGTTCCTGCAGGATTTTGGGAAACCGCTCACTCACCCAACGCGCCGTTGCACCCCCGACCTGCCCGCAAAAGAAATTCCCGCTTATATTCAGCAGAGTATCCGCTTCCTCATTCGAATATTGCGTTCGAAGCTGCGTGACATCCTGTACGGCAAGGATCGGGATAATATTGTTCGATCGCCCCGTAGCCACAATAGTAGCCATATTATAAGCCCGGATCGTCCCAAATTCGTCACATACGAAGGCGCAGGGATATCGGCCCGGCCGGTTGCAAATTCTGCTAAGCCGGTCAATATAAAGAGAGATTACCGGCGCCAAAGCCTCGATTCTTGATGGGTCGCCTCCCAGGCAGAAGATCTTGGGTGCCGATGGATCGTTGATATCCAGCGAGAGATCATTTCCTGTCAGGACATAATAAAGATCCGGAGAAGAAAGACGGCCAAGTGGAATTTTGGCGCTCGAAATCTGTGCATCCAGCATTTCCATTGACTTATTAGCATATGCCTGGACAAAAGGATCGATCAATGTTGCAATCTCTGTCTCTGTTCCTAATAACTTAAACAACTTGTCGTATCGTGTTTTGGAAAGCTCGATAACATGCGGAAGCGTACAATAGATTCCACCCTTATATTTCCGGAGATACCAGATCAGTGCCGCCAAAAAATTGATCGGCGATTCGATAAAAAAATCTCCCTGTTTATTCACCCAGGTCTTGTTCATGCTTAACAGGATCGTTCGGCTTGCCGCCAGGGCATCGGAAAGATAATCCAGCGTAGAAGCTTCCAGGAGATTACATCGATGACTCCGGGAAAGATCGGTGAAATTGATGGAATAGAACTGAGTATTGACTGGATATTTGTGTTTATTGGCCTGAAAATACGCCCATGCAATTTTAGTCAGCGCGTCGTACTTGAAATCGTAGATAAACAGCGCAAATTGTTTCTCTATGAGTTGCCGTATAAATGGTTCAATAATAAACCAGGATTTCCCGGATCCAGGCGAACCCATGATTAAAATACCCCTTCGGGGGTTGATCAGGTTGATCCAGCTTTTCCGCTTTTGATCTTTCCATTTATACATCCCCCGGAGATGAAGCGAGACGTCAGATGGCCGGAAACCTTGTTCCTGGGGGAAACCGGCTCGTCGACGTCCGAAAACGTCGTCATTCGACCAGGGCAGACGAAGTCTTCGCATAAGCCGCGTCCCTCCGGCGTGGATCAGGATCCAGCCCAAAAGAGTGGCCAGGCTATACAACGCACAGCACAGATTTCCCGCATGACCCCAATCAGGTACAAAATCCATGCTGCACAGATAGAATGTTAGTCCTATCCCAAGTAGACCAATGTTTACCCAGACCGAAACTCCAGGATCTTTGCGCACCGGGCTACCAAAAACAGAAAGGGCAACCAGGATTAAAGCTATCCCCTTTGAATAATAGACCTTCTGAAAAAAGCCGGTTTTGACTAGCTCTATCAATACCTGATTAGTAATGGTTGTTTCCCAACCCCGATCACTAAAAACAGGATAGAAATAAAAATAGATGTGCAGCAGCAATAGGATTATACTTGCTGCGATACATAGATCTGTAATGCCTTTAAGAGAATCTTTATTGTTATTCATAAATAAGTTTTTAAAAGTTATAACCCCCCCGGCCGTAGCCGGAGTTTCTGTTCTTGCTTTTGCAGTTGTTGCTGTTCCTGTTGATATAATTCATCTGGCATACACTTTTTAAAAATCTCAGCAGCAGTGTACCTTTGCCCGAGGTTACTGGCCTCAAAGACAGCCTTATTTAATCGGTCTACATACCAGATATTCTGGACTGCCCCCTTTTCATCGTTCTGCGTCACAATGCTGATCTTTTCCTCCTTCAACGCCTTTTGCAAGGCTTCAAAACTGAGCGCTTTTTTATAGAACGACCAGTCGATAGCCGTCGTCAGTCGCTGCCGATGTTTCTCCCGCAAATTGGCATTGATCTCGAATCGCGTTTCAAGATGCTTCAATGTCGGTTTATTCTCCAGTGCACTGGCCTTGATCGGCGCACTTATCCTCTGACCTTTTTCATTGATTACCCGGTACATCAGTCCCCGCCTTTGATAAAGACGGGAATCCTCTTTCCCCCGGTAAGCTTCAACATGATAGGTCTTAAGTAAAGCATTTAGCTCGGAGAGATTCGTATACTTGTAATTCGGTATAACTGCCTCCAATGCCTTTTCGATTTTCTGCCCCGTAGACTCCTGCCCGTCAGTTGTCCTCAAAGCCTGCATCTGCTGCACGTCCTTTATTCGTAATTTCACCAGCGAATGTTTGATCTCCAGTTCCCTGGATATTCTCAGGGAGTCATGGCGGATTGCCTTGTTAAGATGAATTGCGCCCCCATCTTCCTGGATCTTTGTACTCACCAGGTGCAGATGAGGATGATTGGAGTCATAATGACGATAGACCAGGTAAGGTTGTTCCCCATATCCAATTCCCTCCATATATTCCTTTGCCAGTTGCTTCATTTGCTCATTGGATAGCTGCTCCGACGGATGGAAGTTCATCGATATATGCACCGTATTTAGCTTTGTTCTCTCGTTTAGAGAGTTCAAACGCTGGAAATGGATTAGTTTATCCTTCCTGCTCAGGTCTTCAGCATCCTTGAGAAAATTTTCAGCCAATATGCAGTCGGCATGTTTCAACTCCAGCTTTTGCTCATTATACCGAAGTGTTTGACTGATGTTTCTGTTTGTTTTTATTTTTACGTACATGATCTGTTAAATTGTTGAGGTTATGGGAAATTTGGCCGATTAATAAGAGTAGCCGTTCTTCACTTTCTTTGGAAAGACCGTCTTTTTCCAGTAACTGCTTTATCTCTCGTCTGATCCGCACTCCTTCTGCTACAAATTCATCAAACGACTTATTCCGGTAATAGACAGTCACTGGTGCACCCATCAAAAGCTTCCAGCTATATTCGCTAAGACCCCGACAGGTGGAATTGGCAACCTTCTTTCGTACCTCATCCAATTCACGTTGACTGAGATAGGTGGATACCTTCTTCGTGCGAAGATTATTCCTGGGTGGCTTCTCCATATGCTTCTATTTTTTGTGCTTTTAAAATTTGTTTATGTCCGATCACAAGCAGCAATGCCCTTCCCCCATTCTTTTCTCCCATTTCGATGACCAGTTCCTTGTCCTTTGCCAATGCAAAAGGCCGAAAGCCAGTCCATGTTGAGCACGATGAATCACCGACGACAGCTGATTGCTCTGGCTGATACACCGGTTTCAGCGGCAGCACCTGCACTGCCGTACGTCGGAATACCCGCCGGTCACGGATAAACCAGCGGATGGATTCGGGGATATAGGTAATAGCTGAGCTGTTATGAGTCGTCAAGGCAAACCAAAGCACCTCGTCTTTCAGATAGATCCCTTGCAGACCGAATTCCACTCCTCCCTCAGAGCAGCTTTGCAAAAAGGAGCCACCCGGGACGAAACCGGGCGGCTGTCTATAAATAACCCCGGGCTTTTCACCCGGTAGTTCGGTAGAATGAGGTGAATGATTAGCCTTCGTATTTCGAAGCAATAATTGGTATCCCGGACGAACCGTCACCCGCACCTGTCTGACCTTCCTGCTGAAAAGAGACTTTGCCGCCTGCACTCCGGCATTAGCCGCCTGGCCGCCCAAAGACGGATCGTAGGTCATGAGGTTAAGCGAACTAATACCCTGATCGGCAGATTGTTTGGTTACGTCCCGGCTGATCTGACCCGGAATATGGATGCCCTCCAACCCATCGAGGTCAAAGACCTGCAGGTCAGTCGTATAGATGTTCCGGTCACTACGGATCGCAGTGATTCGTATCAGCATCCGGTCATTGTTGATATTGGCCACGCCATAGACCAGCTGTCCACGGGGGATCAGGATTCTGTTGACCCGGATCTCATCCGTCAGCCGCAGCGCAATTGTGGCACCCGTTACCAACACTTGCTTTTCAGGGACAACGGCAGAAATGGTATTGCTGGTCGAGTCCGCCGGTTGAACCTCATCCACAGTGGTACTGCCGACTGTTGCACTGACCTGACCGGGTTCGGATGGATGCTGGATCCGAAGGACCTTGTCCAGCATACCGTTGAGTTTCTCCAATTGCGGATCGGATTCAGGAGCCTCATTCCGCTGGGCAGGAACCTGCGGGATCGGCCTTTGTCGGACAAGCGGCATTGGCTGATCGAGGGTTTGTTGGAGCTGGCGTAGCTGTTGTTGTAATTCATCGGCCTTCGGGTCCCTGAAAGAAGGCATGACCTCTGCCGTGGCGTGCCTTGTAGTGGATGAATAAGGATCCTGTTGCTGGTATTTTTGCCGGACCATTGAATCATGGCTGGCTTTTTCATAGGAGGCCAGCTTGTCCATCAACACTTTCTTTGGATCGAACCGGGCTTTGGGCAGCTCCGGGTTAATTCCCTGACCAGCGGATGCTCCTTTATCGGAAGCTCTGCCGCCTCCCATCTCATAAAATATCAGGCATAAAAAAGGGACAACTATAACGGGTAATGCCAGTAGAAATTTCTTTTGTTGTGCTGTTACTGATTTCATACAAATCGATTTTAAAAGTGATAAATAGCTCAGCGCGCTTCGACTTTGAGATCTTTGTTGTCCAGGATACTCCAGCGTTCTACAATGAACCCATGCGGATTATTGTCAGATCGGCTGGTATTGCGCAACCATCCTTCCGTCAGCAGGTTCCGCGTGACCAGGCTGGTAGGCCGGATGATCTTTTCCGTCGCATAACACCGGAAGTAAAAGGGATAGCCCTGCATATCCAGTATAATGCTGTCAACCTCAACCGTCTGACTGATATTCCCGGAAATGATCCCGGAATAGTATCCGTTCTCCTTTAGGTTCTCATACAGTCTCTCGGCCGACGCATCCGCCAGGTAGAGGGCCCTCTTAAGGTTTCCATTGATAACCTTTTCATCTGGGTCCAGCGTGAAGAAATAGTTGTGAAAACTGCGGATCTGGTCGCGCGCTTCCACAGGCAGGTTTTCTTTCCGGTCGGCAGCAATGGCCTCCAGGGCTTTACCGGAAGCCAGGATATAGATCTTTTCCTGAGCCCTGGCGACTGCGCGGTACGATAACAGCACGACAAATCCGCAGAGTAATAGACTTCCGGCTACAACCACGACGGTAAAAAGCCGTATATGCTGGAAAGAATCTTCGATTGATCTTGATTTCGCAAACACGATGGTTTAATTTAAGGTTAGCTTGTCTCGCCACAGCCGGGCTCCCATGCCTCCGGCTCGGATGATGAAATTTGTAATAGAAGGGATACTGAAATACCCTACAATTCCCATAATTAAGAATAAAATATAGGCGGCATCCGTGGTCCCGAAAGTCGTTTGTCCGGTGGCGCTCAGCTGGGCGATGTCCAGTCTGATCATCTCCTGTTGTATCTGGCCGAGCAGCGAACCGAAAATATTTGCTACCGGCAACCAGAGAAAAACATGGAGATAATGCGAGAACCAATGGACGAGACTGCTTTCCAGACCCTTGTAAACAGAAAAGGCAAAGGCCAGCGGCCCGAGGATGGCAAGGATGATCAGGTAGAAAGTCCGAACGGTATTGATGCAAAGAGCCGCCGATTCGAAAAGGACCTGTAAGATCTCCGATAACCAGACCTTGACGGAATTTTTAAGGTTATAGGAAGCCTTAACCATTTCGAACTTCACCCGGTTGGACACTCCAGACATAAATCCGGAATCAGCGGCTCCGGATAGCTCTTCCCATTTATCGAGATTACCGCTACCGGAAGAGCTGACATACATCTGCCAGTCTGTAGACTGTTGCAGGGCCTCCTGCTTTTGTTGCAGAAGGGTGGCAACGGCCTGGTTAGAGTCGTTGACGATGGCCGCCGTGCCGGTGACCGTAGGCTGCATCACGCCATTGATCAACGCAATCACATAGGGGAAGAGCGTAATGGCCAGGCCGATGGCGAAAGGCCGGAGCAATTCTTCCACCTCGATGGGTTGGGCCTTCGAAAGTTTGACCCATACATTGCCAGCGACAAACCATAAAGTGCCAAAGCCGGCGATGGCGCTGCTGATCCCGATCAGTTCGCCACAACGTCCGATCATCGTGTCATACACCCGTTGCAACACGGCTTGGAGTCCCCCGATATCACCGGAGATGTCAATTAGGTATACCATATAATTGTTTTAAAGTGTTAATGTCATTTGTCTCTTTCTGTCGCTGTGCGGCCTGCACAGAGAGACTATTGCTAAAGTTCAACATGGCATTGTATTGTGCCCTGACATCCGTATGGATGCGATCGATAGCCTGTAGCCGCTGTGCATCGGACATCTGTAGCTGGTGATCGGTGAGGATCATGGTCAGTTCTTCCACCGCCTGTACACTCCGTTGGAGCAGCGCGGAATAGTTGTTAATTATATATTCCAGCTCCTGTTCGGTGAAGGCATGACTGGTGGCCAACCGCGCACTGGCCGACTTATAACCCGCCACGATGAGATATTCGGTGTTGAGGATCTCATTAATCCGGGGATCACCACCTACTGAAGGGGACAGGATCCACAGGCTATCCAGGAATACCTGGTGCAGACTGAAATTGGCTTTGGCGATATCCCGAACACGGGTATAATCATTCTTGAGTTTTTCATACCCGCTATACATGTCCTGCAGCGTACTCTTCATAGAGGTCAGCTTTTCCTTGTCGAGGATCAGCTGGTTAATCAGGTCGACCACTGTTTGGGGCCTTCCGGCTATTGTCAGCAGGCTCAGTGCCAGCGTTATCATAATTTTTAGCATACGATTGATTTGTTGGTGAATAAATAGTGGGATTGATGACGTATAAACTGTTGTACCAGGTAAGATGCTGATGGTATTCGCCATCCTGTCGGTCCCCGATTCCCTCCAGTCCATGGCTCACCAGCGAGTATCCCTTTTGCAGACTGTGTTGCAAAGCGTTTAGGGCAGTCAGCTGTTCGGTCATAGTCCTGATCGTTTGAGCATGCCCTGGGTGCCAGTGGGCGCCGACGACGGCGAAAGCGATGATGTATTTTTTCATATTGGTTGTGGTTTACTGTATACCGTATAGATTTTGAATACTCCGGATTTCTGCCATGTCTTTACTTCGCTGCAGGCTGAGCAGGGTGGTCTGCTGTGAAAAATCCCGTAAGGCACTGTAATTGGTGTTGATCCGGCTGGACGTCTCATCGATGGTCCGCAACCGGGAGGCGTCATCCATTTGAGTAAGGAAATTTCCCATGACCTGGGCCAGCTGACTGGTATTCCGGATACTCTCATTTAGTAAGCCGTCATAGACACTGGTGATATGGGCTAATTCTCCCGGACTAAAATGCGGGTCCTGGTGAACCGCGGCTATCGCCTGATCGTATTCCTTTATTAGCTGCGCCTGTCTTTGGATTAGTTCTTTGACTTTGCTATAGGACATAAGGACTGATTTTACCTGCCAAAGTCCCAAGTAGTAATCCGTATAGAGATCTTCCTGCTGCTGTACCCAGCCGGTGATATCGGACAGCAAACCATCCTGCATGTTGTTCTCCAGGCCCTTCTGGGCAGTCTGTAAGACCAGGGTTTGGGTCTGAAGCCTCTGTACAGCCAGATCCGCCGTAACCAGCACCTTTTTCACGGCGGCGTCGATGAGGTCCAGGATCTGAGCCGAGGCTCGTCCATTGGGGAGTAATAAAAAGCTGGCGCTAAGGACAGCCGCAAGCAGCCATTTTATAACCCCTGAGCGGATGTCAGCGGCCAGTGCGGCGACTCCTTTTTGAATGCTGCCATGCCGCTCCGCATATTCCTGTACCTTCACCTTTTCCGATTCTTCCGTTGTATAGACCAGGTATTCTTCAAGACTGACCTCTATCCGGTAGACCCGGGAATGGTCTACTCCCAGGCTTATAAAAACCTCTTTGTATTTTTTCCCCGGTTCATTAGCCTTATTTAGAGACAGCACAAGTGTTTTGTCCTTTTCCGTAAGTCCGAGGAGGCTTTCCAACTGGTCGAAGCGGTTCATAAATTTGCTCTGATCAAGGAGAATGCGGCAATCGGCATTGTTTATGATGCTATTCTTTACTATAGGGCTGGATATGATGTCCTCGATATCCTGCGTGACAACGATAGCTTCACCAAAGAATTTACGAACAGTCCGGAAGAGATATTTTATATACTCGCTCATGCCTTCCTTTGCGATGGCTTTCCAGGCTTCCTCCAGAAGGATGACCTTTCTAATGCCCTTGAGCTTTCTCATTTTACTGATAAATACCTCCATGATGATGATGGTGACTACCGGAAAGAGGATCGCGTGGTCTTTTATAGCATCCAATTCGAAGATGATGAGCCGCTGATCAAGAAGATCCAACTGTTCCCGGGCATTGAGCAGATAGTCATACTCTTCACCTTTGTAATAGGGTTTCAGGACGTAAATGAAATTTTCAATGTCGAAATGACGATGCTTAATACCTTCAATTGCCAGCTGGATAGTGAATTGTTCTTTCAGGTATTCATAGAAGCTGTCAAAACAAGGAAAAATGTCAGTATGCTTGACCAGATGATCATAATAACCCTGTATGGCGTTGGAAAGAGTAATATACTCGAATCGGGTAAAGGACTCATCGCTCTTCTTCCAAATTGACAGAATCAGGGCCTTGATGCTGTCAATTTTCTCCGTATCTGGTTTATCCCCTCCAGCCAGCCAGAAAGGATTGAAGGATATGGGCTTTTCTTCGCTGTAAGCCAGATGATAGCCGCCTGCCAGGTCGCAGAGCCCTTTATAACTACCGCCAACATCTACGATAACAACGTGGGCGCCTTGTTCATAATAGCTGCGGACGAGGTGATTCGTAAAAAAAGATTTACCGCTTCCGGAGCCTCCGAGAATGAACTTATTCCGATTTTTAATATGACCAACTCGCATCGGCTCGTCGGAAAGATCGAGATGTATAGGATTGCCCTGCTGGCGTTCGCCCACCCGCATTCCAAAGGGACTGATGGAGCTACGGCCGTTGGATTCCGGGATAAAAAAGCAGGCTGCCTGGCCGACGAAAAAATCGAAGCTGTCGTTCATGGGGAAATCACCGGCATTCCCTGGTTGGCCGGCCCACCAGATCTGAGGTGCGCCCACCGTCTCGAGATGGGGTAACACACCCATGCTGGTCATAGCAGTTATGATCTTATTCTTCACATCGGGTACTTGTTCAGGGCGGTCTGCCCAGGCAAATACATTGAAATGCACCTTGACAGGACGCTGTTTACCGGTGGCTGCTTCATCCAGGTAGAGCTGGATCGATTCGTGTGCCGCTGCATTTTCCCGGTCCTGGGTCGAGAGGGACTTTAGTCTTCGCCCCCGGGTTTCCAGTTTTTTAAGAGCAGGACGCGGATCATCCAAAAAAACATACTGATTATAAATGTGATCGGTGTCCAGTAAAGGCCCCAATGCCGCCGCAAAACCGATAGGAAAGGCTGTCTTGTCTGTACTAAGCTCATTATACCTTATATGGCTGCTACATTGGGCAGGCAAATGTTCCGGATCCGCCAGGCTGTAGAGTACCGTTTCTTTATCTCCGATTCGGATCCCCTTTTTAAAGCTGATGTCACGAAGTTCGGGCGTCATAAAAGGTGGAGTCAGCTGGTGGTATTGCTGGATCAGTCCGGTATGGTCTTCCGTGCCAGCCAGATCATCGTTGGTCAGCCGGCGATGGTGGATCAGCCCACCTTCGCACAAGACATGGATGAACTGTTGACATTGTTCGGCGAACTCCTTTAGCTGAGCAGGGTGAAGGATGTATTCCGGCACCTGGTTGCGGCGTAGTAGAGAGGACAATGCAGAAGTTACCGGCCGGTTACTACCGAATTTTCGGGTGATAAATAAATAACAGCGATGTTCCCGGTAAGGTCGTTCGTGGAAATAGCGATCGCTGCTGTGGGAAAGAAAGCTGCTTTCAGTCTTTTTCTCAAAAACGGCCTGCCACGTCAAGCTAGTATACCAATCCTGTAGGTGTAATACGATACCATAAGGTAAAAGGCCGATGGCTTTTATCCAGTTTTGGAGTATGATCGTGTACTCCACGGCGGAAAGCGTGAATAGTTCAGGTTTGAACAGCTCAAATGCCACGGTACAGTCGCCATTTTTGGAAATGATACAATCCTGGTCTACCTCGTGGACAGGCAGGAATTTATTTTGCTGATGTTTCATGTTTTTGTGTTTTGAGTCTTAGAAAGATCTTTCGGGAATTGTATCGGAGATCCTGCGGTAAGCGTTTAGCCGCATAATACTTCATGAGTCCATACGGACCATATTTTCGGCTAAGCCCGCGGACGATGAACAAGGCTGTGACACCCGGGCATATCGTCAGGATGATGTTTAACCAGGTAGGTACTCCGATACAATAGAAAAGAATGAGAAAGAGGAAAGCTGCGAGGATGATCGCTGCGGCCAGCAGAATATACTGACCTTTGATTCCCCGAAAGGAAACGGGCCGGCTGATGAGCCGGTGAATTGGATAGACACTCGTTGTCATATCGATATGTTTTTAATTGTTACAGTCCAAAAAAGGCGCGGATCACGGTCACAACGATGAGGACGAATAAGACCCCACCAAACCAGGCGGCCGCGTACCGCTTCGCCTCGTCATTATGCCCCTCATTGAAGGCTTTGAAAACCCGGATCGCACCGATCAATGCTAATAGGCCGGCGATGGCATAAACCAGGGTGATGGCTTCATTGAAGTAGCCTCTTATCATGTCATTGGCCTGGTCGATACCTTGCTTTCCGTCCTGGGCGTAGAGCAGGGTACTGGTTAAAAGGCACAGGACGACGAGGCCGGCCCTGGTCTTCAGCCAGCGAATCATCGTCTTGCGGTAAAAGGTGAGAAGGAGGAAAAGGTAATAGAGGGCCGTGAGTGATAATATTATCCCTCCGAAATGGCCCCATGAGATTTTTGATAACATAAATACTTCATTTTATTTGTGAAGTACAAATGTTATAAACCGTGAGGAGCCCTAAAAACGTAATTTGATTTTCTACTAGTATAAGATGCAGAATATATCAGAAACTGATATATTTAGAATTATTTTTTCTCTCGTGTTTATGTTTTTATTTTCTTTGGGTATGATATGGTAAAAGATCGTCGTTATAATCGTGTAAAGAAACTGTTGTTAGCCGGGTATATCACTGGGTTTCGGGAGTTGTTTGACCATATCCCTAAGACATTGGTAGGAAAGGATCTTGGAATGCATAATCAAACGTTTTCCAAACTATTGGATCGTCCTGAAAATTTTACTCTTCTGAATATTTCCCGAATTGCCGCCTTATTCGAAGTAGAAGAAAAAATTATAATCGATCTTATTTACACGGAGTGCGCGATAAACCGACGTCTTAAAAATGAAAGATAATTCAATGTTAGAAATCCTGAAAGCCGGATTTATTTCTTAGCGGCCCCCGGCGGCTTTCAATCTCCTGCCAGGCCTTGTACGGTATTTTATACTTTTGTGAAAATATGTATTCGCCGTAATCCCAGAAATGGGTGATACTCATCGGGCAGAGCCTATATAAAACGGTATCACCAAGCCGTCTTTTTTTAAATTCCAGAAAATCCTCCGTACACAATTGAAAATTTGCACCCTTGAAGTTTATTTCAGCAAAAGTAAACGAACCATCATTATTTGAGAACTGGCAATCATTTGACCCAATGAACCATTTAATCAGGGGTACATTACTTAAACTGATAAGCAGCAAAACAACGACAATGCTAAATATTATTTTTTTCATAGTGTTTAGTTACATTCTCCGTGACTAATCGGAGCTTTAAGATTATGGGACAAATCTAGTTGAATATTACCAGCTTCAGCGTTGCCATTAGTTTTCATGGTCGCTAGTTTGGCGTAAAGTTTTTGCGGAGAATTATTTATAGTTACAGTAATCGGGGGCGATGTTATTCCGTTCGATACTGCTATGCCAGCCTGCCTTAAAATATAAGGATCCATCGTTAACGGAGTAGATCTCCCAGCGTTAAAGACCGATAAGGCAAAATCAGTGCAATTAGATTTATCTAAAATATAAGGCTGGGCACTCTGATTTATTGCAGTTGACCGAATCGCATTAAATTGATCTGGCCCTATTGACATTGTTATACTAGCATTGATTTCCTGTCCTTTATTATCTTTAATAGCAGAGGGAATCGGTGAAAAAGGATTCCATGCCGATGGTGCAGTTTGAGGATAATAGCCGAAAGATTGAGTAACAGTGACGCCATTTCCTGATTTAGTAATAACCAGAAAGGAATGACCAGCATTTACGGTTCCGGAAAAATTCATCGAAACATCCGGATTATTATTGGAAGGAACATCTGCACAAAGCTGAATTGTATATGAAGCTCCTGCCGAAGGAACCAGGTCAAAACAATTAAAAAACTTTCGAATATCAACAGTTGGTATGGAATTCACATATTCCTTTTCTAATTCCAGCCCCGAGGTCACCCCTAAACCCGCTCCATGCGAAAAAATCACCGGACTCGTTCCTGGATCAACAGGGCTATATATCGGAGGTGTATTTTCCGCGCTATTGTTAGCGTTGCCGCTACCCCCACCGCCAGAAGGCGCACCGCCCCCACCAGACCCATCTCCTCCGCCCCCGGCTAAAATACCTGCACTTGATGTACCCAGCAATCCATCCAGGGAAATATAACTGGTAGGCGGAGAACTGGAACCGTATCCCACCACAACCACTTCCGGCAGCCAATCCGCATCCGGCGCCGGGAGAAGAGTAACTGTTTTAGAATCGATATCTTTTACCTGTCTTCCCGTTCGGCTGGCAGGATGAAGAGCGTCAATAAACCCGTTACTCACTGTAGACATCAGTAAAACTTGCCCAGACAATGAATTCAGCTGGATCTTTCCTGAAAAGGAAGCCTCTGAAACACCTCCGGTTTCTAAATGAACAATTTGCCCCTGCAGTATATTCCCATTGCCATCGCTTCTCAAAAGCATAAAATCCTCTGCTATCGGCTTCCCCATGAAAGGTAAACGCAGTGTGTAATATTTCGCTTTACCCGGATCCGTCAAATAAGCTTTATTTGTGTCCAATAGACTAAACGTCTCAATAGAAAGACTGTCCCTGAGGTGAGACAGCACTGAATGTAAATAGATATCGGTCTCCGGTTTCGGTCCTGTCTCTTTTTTACAGGAATAGACCAATAGAATAAGGAACGTTGCGCTTACTAATTTTTTCATATTATTTAGGTTTATCCAGCTAATTTAGAATAGTCTTTTCGGGAAAAAAATGACATTTATCAAGAAATATTTTTGGCCCTCAATCTTGAAAATGACGGCTGAGTTTTCAACTTTACGGATTGGACGGTCCTTTCGATATCTTGAGCCATGCCGGCCATTTTTGCCTTAGGGTTTTCCTTACCCCCAGATCAAGTAGCTACGGGACTATTCCTCCGATAGTATCTTAAATACCCTAACTTTAGTACCATGGAGAATACTTCTGACCAGAGACTCGCGGTATTAATTGATGCGGATAATGTTCCGCCTGCCCGAATAAAGGCCATGCTGGAAGAAATTGCCAAATATGGCACACCTACCTTTAAGCGTATTTACGGTGACTGGACCTCTCCGGGTAAATCAGCCTGGAAATCCGTTCTGCTGCCATACGCCATTACGCCAATTCAACAATACAGCTACACCACCGGGAAGAATGCTACGGATGCAGCCTTGATCATCGATGCAATGGATATCCTGTATACCGGAAAAGTCAGTGGTTTCTGTATTGTCTCCAGCGATAGTGATTTTACGAGGCTTGCAACCCGGCTTAGGGAAGCGGGTATGACGGTGTATGGAATGGGCGAAAAAAAAACTCCCTTGCCATTTATCTCGGCGTGCGACAAGTTTATATACATAGAAATACTGGATACGCCGGTTCAGGAGGAAAAAGTCTCTTCCGATACCCTTTCAAAGACGAAAAAAAGGGCGGTTCCCGTGCCCGTTCCGCCCAACCCAATGTCCAAAGTAAATTCTGAATTGGTTAAATTAGTAAAAGATAGCATCAACGATCTGGCTGGGGATGACGGATGGGTATTTCTTGGAAACCTTGGGGTGCTGATCATAAAAAAGCAGCCGGATTTTGATCCGCGCAATTATGGATATAAGAAACTGATGCCTTTGATAAAAAATATGCGGGATTTTGAGATCCAGGAACGAAAAGGGAAAGATTCGGATGCTATAGCGATATTTGTACGCTTAAAAGACTCGACTGAGTCAGCTTCCTGAGAAGGCATCTTTCCCGTTTTCCGCTGGCTTATCAAGAAAAAAAGATTCCCTCGTCATCTCATAGCACTCAATGCCATTCAGATTAACCGGGAATCTTTTAATTAGTAATGCTTATACAAAAGCAGGAACACAGTAAAGGAAGGCTGCGGATTAACTAGTCCGCACTGCAAATGTAAGATATTTTTGGAAATAACCAAATCAAGCCAACATTTCTTCCGGAATTTCTTCTTTATATCTGGCAATAAAGGAGATACGGAACCGCCCCTGTTCACGGTAAAAATACGTGCGACGGTTCCTCGAGAACATTATAGGCGCACCCATCTCCTTGAGAATCTTGAGATAATCATAAAGACTGCGTTCGGAAATGCCAATTTTGTGGGCACAGTCGGCAGGAGTGCCGGTGGATTTTAAGGCGATTAAATGGTCGAGTCGAATGAGGCGATGGAGTAAGGACTTCATAGCATAAGGTTTGAAATGCTTTTTGAGCAGGTTAAAAAAATAGGTTTGTTTTATGGTGCTACTAACCTCGGGAGCTTTAACCTGATAAAGAGTTGACGGGGAATAAAACCGGCGGTGGGACCTGCCTAACAGAATGTCTGCAGATGCCCAGCCGACCGGCTATATATGGGGTTCTACAAACCAGTGCCTTTTTTTACCTATGGGATGTTCCTATTGTAAGACTGTAGCAAGGTAGGTTTTCAGGAGGTCGATGGCAAATTTTGTTGGTTTACTGAAGGCGGATTTTCATGCTCAAAAAGCTGCGTTGAGGTTGAAGGTGGCTTTTCCATCGCCATTTTTATAATTTGTTCCATAAAGATAGTCCCCATGACAAAGAATACTAATAATGGAAAGAATTGATAACGTAGGACGATGGGGGAAGCAAAAATGCTAAAGGCACTGTTGAGTATCCAGAATAGTAGTGCCAGAGCTAGTAGCCGTGGTAGGCCGTATTCTTTCCAATGGACGGCATTCAGGAGGAGCATTGCGATCAATCCCAGAACGAATACTATATTGACTACCGCTGCAAAGATAGGATACCACTCTACTGCCGCTATACTATCTTTTTTGTTATGCTCTTTTACGATCTTCCGGCTTTTGTAATTAAACCAATCTTTTGCCAGTTTAGCAACGCTGTCGCCTCCCATGTTATAAATCCCAAGAAATTCGGAAGGCGGGACGGCATATTTTACTGCATTGGGCAAGATCCAGTTTCCCGCATATTGCCTGGGGAATTTTTTAATAAGATACAGCGCATATTCTGAATACAAAGGCCCTTCGGAAGCCCACCGCTTAAAATAAGGCGTGGTGCTGTCTTTCTTATAGTCCCGGAGTAAGTATTGAATAAGAGGGCCTTTAGCGTTCCAGAGATAGAAATAATTGCTCAGGGAATCTTCACGGGTGAGTTTCACTTTTTGCAGGGTATCCATGTGCTCGCGAACCATTGTCTCCAGCTTCGAAAAACGAGCGGGTACCGCACCCCTGTCACTGGCAGGGACGTGTTCATACATATATAAGGCATTATTAGCCAGTTGCCACCCTCCAAAGGCGGAAAATTGCCATTTCCCAGTAACTTCCTTCATTTTAGAACTAGTAAAAAGATAAGAACTTAGTAGTAGGATGGCACTCAATGTAAGCCCAGAGATCTTGAATTTCCAGGATTGACGGGATACCATAAAAACAAACAGTGAGATAACCGGATAGTAAATGGCATTGTAACGAAGAGTAAAACAGGCCATGAGAAAGAAGGCGTGGAGAAGGATTATCCAGGGGCGGGGATAATAAATGAGCCAGATAAGAGTAGTCAACCAGAGCAGGCTCAGGCTTATGAAGAGGGCGTCGGCGGAGATATAGTTTGCTATAAACAGAGGTAGGGGGCTCAATGTCAAAAACGTGAGCAAAATGATCTTCACCTTTTTTCCGGGTTTTATGAGATAAAGCAGGCTGCATGTGAAAACTAAGGAACTGATTTGCAGGGAGAAATACTGAAACCCAACGACTATCTTGTCTGAATGGGTAAACACACTTATCAGACGGAGGAATTTAGAATAGGCAATGGGCCACATATTGACATCCGAATTATTGGCCGCAGACTCCAGATAGGAGTAGGAGTCGGGCATATAATTAGCATAGGGGTAATAAAGTTTAAAAAGGACGAACTGCGCCGCAAAGGCAATAAGACCTGATATCCACCATATTCTGTTGGGTTTGTTATTCCATATGTAGTTGATAATCAATTCATTTTGCATGGAGGTAAGGTTGATGGACGGCTCAAATTACCCCGGATATCATTTCGAAAGCGGATAAAGCTATTTTCAAAAAGGATGGATTTTTTGTATCTTGTTTGGATATTATACCTTTTAACCTTTCGCATTCCAACCTTTCCTATTTATTTATTGAAACTTAAACTCTTACAACTGTCAGGCAACCGGTTAATGGCAAGGCTGGCTACCCAGGGATGAAAACGACTATTAAACGCGAAGATTGGTTCCATCTTTTTCAAAAAGGCGATGAGAACGCATTCAAAGAGGTATTTGAAAGGTACTATCGGTCAATTACTTATTATGCCCTGAAGATCCTGCATGACGACTCCTATGCCGAGGATATTAGCAGCGACGCATTCCGGAAGGCCTGGGAAAACCGAACCAAATTCGAAACCCCCAAACATCTGGAGAATTTTTTGTACCTGGTAGCTCGTAATAGCTGTATCTCTTATCTTCGATCGGATAGGGTGATCGAAAGTACCCAGAAGGAATGGACAAAACTCTCTGCTGATGAGGGGACCGGAGAGTCTCCTGTGGACCTTGAACGTGTTCAGACACAACTGCTTGAGATGATCTATCAAAAAATGGAACAGCTGCCGGGAGGGAATGTGCTGAGGATGTCCTATATCGAAGGGAAAAGCACGAAACAGATCGCTACGGAACTGGATATGACGGAGAACAATGTTTATATTATCAAGTCCAGGTCTTTGAAGGTCCTGCGTACGATGCTGTCGAAGAATGAATGGATGTTCTTTTTTCTGTTATTCCTGAACAATAAAATGTAGCCTTATTCGGCCACGGCTTTAGCGAGTTCGTTGATATCGAACCGGTCTGACATGACCTGCTTCAATCTTTTTTTGGAGTCGAATACGACGGTGTAAGGTACACCGGGCGCCTTAAAATATGGCAAAAAAGAACCTTTGAGATCGGTTCCCATAATAACATTAGAATATTTGGACAGTTTGAAAAAGTTGTAATACATTTTCATTTCGCCATATGAAAAAGGTGTCACAAAATACAGTTGTGCTTTACTGAATTTATCGATATGACCGATAATGTTTTTTGTTTCCTGCTGACAATGGGTACAATAGGGCGAAAAAATGATAAGGACCAATGGTTTACCGGCTGGTATATCTGCTGTGTTCAGGTGTGTTGTACTATCCGGCAACAAGATATCAAATGAAGGAAGCAGTCTGCCTTCCATGCCTGTTTTCATCGTCGGGGGAGCGGAGAAGGCAGAGAACAATGTCCAGCCAACCAGACCAAAGAGAAATAAGGTCCCGGTAGTAGCCAGCCAATTGAACTGGACCGTAGGTTGCCTTTTCCGTGCCACTAAGATCCCCACCAAACTGAGGGTGATACAGGTGCAGTTGAATATCAGATGTTGCCTGGGCGAGAGGTCTTCTATGATCCCGCCACAACTACAGGATAAATGGTTATCCATTAAAAGGATCACGGCAACGTAAACGGTAAACAGCGCCATAAGTATTCCACTGATATACAAGCCTTTCAGCCGTGTGGCAGGAATAAAGAGAAGGATAACTACCAGTATCTCAACTATAGGCAGTGCCCATGCTATGAAGTCAGCTGCAGATCCCAGCAGTGGTGAAGAGGTCATTTGTTCCTTAAACAGTTTGATCTCCATTAGTTTAACCACCCCTGTATACAGGAAAAGAAGAATAAAGAAGAAGGCAATAAAGTTGACAAGGAAAGTGCGTTTCATAGAATATAAAGGTCGCCGTCTGGCCTGTAATATATCAACAGTAAAAAAAAATCCAGTTTAAGTGAAAGATACCATTTGGGGGAGGGTAACTACTATAGGAAGTTAAGGAAATGTTATCTTCCGGCTTGGTTAAAGGCTTTTTTAAAGCGTATAAGAATCTATTGGAAATGACTGAAAACCACCTTGTATCATTGATCGCGCGGCATTTGTCCGAAGAACTATCAGAATCTGAGGCGGGGGAATTGAAATTATGGGCTGCAGAACATACAAATAACCAGTTGCTGCTGACCAGGATCATGGATGAGGATCAGCTGGAGAAAGAGATAGATCGATGGCGGAATATTGATGCGGCTGCAGGATACGAAAAGTGGGTTGCCAATATACTGGCTCACAGGCTAAGAAGAATTCGGTATTTGACCGGCTGGGCGATCGCGGCGTCGATCCTTATAGCTGTGGCCATATTTAACCTGCCCCGAAATGCTAGTCAGCATATTGTGCGAAGTGCCGTAGAAGTAATAGCTGGGCAGTCCGTCCTGCCAGGAAGGAATACTGCGATGCTAACTCTTTCCAATGGCAGGGTAATATTGCTCGACAGTGCCAGCAACGGAGAGCTGGCAAAGCAAGGGAGTGCAAGATTAATGAAAAGGGATAGCGGGAATCTTAGCTATTTGATGTCAGAGGCTAGCAAAAATGACGCTGTAGCGTATAATACGCTGACGACACCTCGTTCCGGACAATATCGGCTGGCGTTGCCGGATGGAAGTCAGGTATGGCTGAACAATGTATCGAGTCTTCGTTATCCGACAAGCTTTTTCGGGAAGGACAGAACAGTAGAATTGACAGGAGAAGCATATTTCGAAATAACAAAAGATGCAACACGGCCTTTTTTTGTAAAAGTTAAAGATCAGGTTATAGAAGTATTAGGTACCAGCTTTAATATCATGGCCTATCCCGAAGAAGGAAGCACACAAACTACCATACTGACAGGGATGGTTCGGGTAAAAGCGGGTGGCGCCTCCGTAGAATTAAGACCTGATGAACAAGCTCAGCTAAGTGAAGCAGGGAATTTGAAGGTGTTGAAAAATGTACCCTCGCATGACATTGTGAGTTGGAAAGATGGATTCTTTTATTTCGGGCGTGCTTCATTTGCTGCTGTCATGCGCCAGCTGGCACGCTGGTACAATGTAGGAGTTATTTATAAGGGAAAAGTACCTGACGTGGAGTTCGGCGGGAAGATCGATCGTAGCCTGCCTTTGAATGAACTTTTAAAATTCCTTGACAAAAACCAAATCCACTTCCAGTTGGAGGGACATGATCTGATCGTGTTACCATCCTAAGATACTATCGTACCCACGCCTATTTTTTTTCAAATACCACGATCATTAAACCGACATTGCCTTGCTGGTTCTCCGGATAATGCCCGGAAGGCTGGAAATATGCAATGTTGGTTTTTTCCCTTGCCTGCCAAACCGCGTGAAGTCTATTATTGCATATATATAAACCATCGACTATGCCACCAAAACAACAATTCCCGGCTTATTATCCCCTACTATCGGGATAGCCCTTTCTGTTCTGGCAGATCTCATTGAATAAAAAACCGGGAACGATGCACCGCGCCCGGCTGCTAAGCCTTTAAAGCTTTAGCCGGTGAGGTCTACCCCAACATGCTTCAGATCGAATCAATCGTTTTAAACCCCACCAAAACAAAGGTACATGGAAATTTCCATTTCGCGAAAGGGCTCTTATTGTCATGTCCGGAAGCGCTCGCTCCTTCAACTGCTACGAGTTATGAAATTGACTGCATTATTGCTGGTCGTTGCATGTGTACATGTAAGCGCTCACAGTTACTCCCAGACTGTGAGCTTTAGCGGGAATAATGTGCCGCTGAATACCGTCTTCTCATCCATCGAGAAACAGACCGGACTCTCTTTTTTCTTCAATTATGCTCTGATAAAAGATACTAAACCTGTAACATTGAATGTACAGGATGTTCCATTCGAGGAGGCCCTGAATCTCATACTACAAGGTGAAGGGTTAGATTTTTACAGAACGGGTAAGACAATATTTATTGTGAAAAGACAAATTGGGGCGGAAGAGCCTGCTAGCAATTCTGAATCAGCATCTGCAGAGCAGGTGAATATAAGAGGAAGGGTAACGAATAATCTGGGTGAATCGCTGGTTGCAGCGACGGTCTTTGTCAAGGATGGTAAAAAGGCGACCTTAACTAATGAAAGAGGCGAGTTTGAATTGAAGAACGTAGCCATTGGAACAATTTTGGAAATCTCTTACCTGGGCTATCAGAGAAAAGTGATCGAAGTAGAAAAAGGCGAAAGTATTATGATACAGCTGTTCCCTTCAAACAATCAACTTGATGAGATACATGTGATCGCGTATGGACAGACCACACAGAGACTAAGTACTGCAAATATAACAATGGTAAAGGGTAAGGACATTGAAATGCAGCCGGTTAATAATCCGCTGTTAGCGTTAGAGGGACGGGTGCCTGGTCTATTTATTACACAGAGTAATGGATTGCCGGGGGCAGGAGTAAAAGTCCGCATTCAAGGTCAAAACAGCATGGTCAACGGGACTGATCCTCTATATGTTATTGATGGGGTACCTTACACCTCACATCTGCTTACAACAACATACCTTGGACCCCTTGGCACTTCTCAGAGCGGACCAGGAAGTGGTATTGGTAATCCGATGAGTTTTATAAACCCATCGGATATAGAAAGTATTGAGGTTTTAAAGGATGCTGATGCCACTGCTATTTATGGTTCCAGGGCTGCTAACGGTGCCATTCTGATCACTACCAAGAAAGGGAAGATCGGGAAATCGAAAACAACTTTTAATTTGCAGAATGGTTGGGGAGCGGCTATTCATAGACTACCTCTTATGAATACGCAGCAATATTTGGAGATGCGTCATGAAGCATTGAACAATGACGGGATCACGGGCCCTGGGACTTATGATTATGACATTAATGGAGCCTGGGATACAACGCGTAATACGGACTGGCAAAAAATACTGATCGGTGGAACAGCACAATACACCAACGTAAATGGATCTGTCTCAGGCGGGAATGCGAATACGCAATATTTGATCGGAGGAACTTACTATCGGGAATCGACAGTATTTCCCGGTGATTTTAGTGATGTAAAAGGTAGTTTGCATTTCAATTTGAACACGGTATCCAACAATCAAAAACTAAAAGTACAATTAACTGGAAGCTATTTGATCGACAACAATAGGCTTCCAATCTCAGATTTGACCGGCCAAGCCATTACTTTGGCGCCTGATGCGCCTGCCTTGTATAAGCCTGATGGGACACTTAACTGGCAGTTAGATCCAACAGGTGCATCAACATGGACAAATCCTCTTTCTTTCCTTTATAGAGAATATCAAAATAAAACTTATAATCTAATTGGGAATGGAAATCTGAGTTATGCGATATTGCCAGGGCTGGAAATTAAAACAAATTTGGGGTATACCAGTTTACGGACCAATGAATTCTCAGGTACATCATTACTTAGTCTTGATCCTCTCACTCAGGCTTTATTGGGTACGAGAGGCAGATCAGCTGCGTTTAGTTATAGTACTATCGATTCCTGGATATTTGAGCCACAAGTGGATTATAAGATGCTATTGGGCAGTGGGAAGGCAGAATTTCTGGTTGGATCTACATTACATCAGATTAACTCAAATGGATTCTCGATATCCGGAACCGGATATAATAGTGATGCACTGTTAGCGGATATTCGTTCTGCTGCTACTGTAAACACCGCTGGAAACAGTGTTTATTCGACATACAAATACAATGCTCTTTTTAGTCGGATCAACTACAGTTTTAAGGACAAATATATCTTGAACCTATCTGCCCGAAGAGATGGTAGCAGCAGATTTGGGCCTGCAAATCAATTCCATGATTTCTATTCTATTGGGGCTGGCTGGATCTTTAGTGAAGAAAATGCAATAAAAGATAAGCTAACATTTATTAGTTTTGGGAAGCTGAGAGGAAGCTATGGTACAACAGGTAATGATCAAATAGGGGATTATCAGTTCATGAATCTTTATAATTCTGTCGTTGTAGGAGTGCCATATCAGTCAACAACAGGACTTTCAGTTACCAGTTTGCCAAATCCTTACCTGCAATGGGAAGAGACAAAAAAATTACAGGGAGGTGTTGAACTGGGGTTTCTAAAGAACAGGATCTTCTTAATAGCTAATTATGCAAAAAATCGAAGCTCTAATCAATTGCTTGCTTTGGCTTTGCCCTACATAACAGGATTCTCAACAGTGGCTACGAATCTTCCCGCTAAAATTGAGAATTCGGAAGTCGAGTTGGCATTAAATACAACAAATTTCCAAAATACAGATTTTACCTGGACCAGTAGTATAAACCTGACGGTCCCCAGAAACAAACTACTGGCTTACTATGGCGTGTTGCCCTCCTACCTTAGCATAGGACAGCCAATCGCTATCAACAAAGTTTTTAATTTCAAGGGAGTGGATCCTTCAACAGGAGTGTTTCAATTTGCAGATAGCCATGGAGGACTTACGTCAACGCCTGATCCTGTGAACGATGCTACTAAAGTGATCAATACGGGATTTCCAAAATACTATGGTGGTTTTCAAAATACGATCCGGTATAAAATATTCCAACTGGATGTTTTATTTCAGTTCGTAAAACAAATTGGAGGCAACTATTTCCTGGGACAATTGCTTCCAGGCGGCCTGGTAAATCAACCTACTTATGTGCTTAACCGATGGAGGAAACCTGGAGATATTACGACTACCGAGCGATATAACTCTGATTTTAGCTTATTCCCACAATTCTTAAATGCTCTAAACAGTGATATTGCTTTTTCCGACGCTTCTTATATCAGACTTAAAAATGTATCTTTTTCAATAGATGCACCTTCAAAATGGCTGCATAGCATGCATTTTCAAACTCTGAAATTATATATGAGAGCTCAAAATTTGCTGACCCTGACTAAATTCAAAGGAGCTGATCCGGAGACAGGGAGTGGGGGGTTGCCACCATTAAGAGTATTGACCATAGGGTTACAAACAGAATTATAATTTCATTATTGTATAAACCTTGTTAGAAATGATTTTTAAAAATTTAATAATTGTAGTCCCACTATTTGCAATATCTATATTGGTAGGTTCATGCAGAAAACTTGTCGAAGTTTCTACCCCGGCAACATCGATCACTGGCACTAGTGCATATAATTCAGATGCAACTTCAATTGCTGTTCTGACAGGTCTTTATGAAAAAATTAGCACGGGTAGTACGAACTCTGCGGGCAAAATCCCCTCACTGACATTATATACCGGGCTTTCCAGCGATGAATTGACCTTATGGAGTGGATCTACCAACGTAAAGGCTATTGCTTATTATAAAAATGCTCTTACTGCAGGCTCAACGGGGTATGGGTCAGAATTCTGGATAGGGGTCTATCCTTATATCTTTTCCTGTAATGCTGCAATTGAAGGATTAACAGGTTCTAATAGTTTAACCCCTGTAGTGAAACAGCAACTCTTAGGAGAAGCTATGTTTATGAGAGCTTTCTACTATTTCTATCTGATAAATCTATATGGTAATATACCGTTGCCGTTAGGGAGTGACTATAAAATAAATGCCACTTTGGCGCCTGTCTCAGTAAGTCTGGCATATAAGCAGGTTATTGCGGATCTTCAAAAAGCAGAGAGCTTGTTAAGTACGGTTTACCTGGACGCGACATTACAAAACTCTAGCGCGGAAAGAGTGAGGCCAACCAAATGGGCGGCGGCGGCTTTATTAGCCAGGGTATATTTGTACAATCAAAATTGGGCAGCTGCGGAGAGCCAGGCTGATTCTGTCATAGGCAACACTAATCTATTTCAATTAAGTTCTCTAAAGAGTACCTTTCTAAAAGCTAGTTTGGGTAATAACGAAGCGATCTGGCAGTTGCAACCTGTAAATACCAATTGGAACACCGAGGATGCTAAAGTTTTTATTATGTCCTCGACCGGTCCGGGGAAATCCCTGAATTTTGGAGCATATTTAAGCAACAACCTGCTTAATAGTTTCGAAGCTGGTGATCAACGCAGATTCAATCGAAATTGGATCGACAGTATAAAATCTGGGGGTGCAATCTATTATTTTCCTTACAAGTATAAAATAAACACATCCGGTGCTCCTGTTAACGAATATCTAATGATGCTCAGACTGGGCGAATTGTATCTGGTCCGTGCCGAAGCCCGAGCTCAACAAGGAAATACCATGGGGGCAGCTTCCGACTTAAACTCAATTCGTAATAGGGCAGGCCTTGGCAATACATCGGAGTCCACGCAGGAAGGTCTTATAGCCAACATTCTACATGAAAAACAGGTAGAATTGTTTGCAGAGCTAGGTCAGCGATGGCTAGAGTTGAAGAGAACCGGTTCTGTGAATACAATTATGGCAATAGTGACTTCGCAGAAGGGTGGGACATGGCAGAATTACCAGCAATTGTATCCAGTATGGGTACCAGATATACAGGCCGACCCCAATTTGAAGCAAAATACAGGATACTGAGCGGCATGAACATAAGGGACGCTGAAGATTTATTTAGTTCTTTCATTACCTGTGGTGCTTTACAAATGGTGGGGGTGGGCCTCCCGGAAGCGGATTACAGGAGCGGCTTTCAAACCACCATTGTGCTGGTGCGGCTAAATGCTGTGGTAGTGAGCGACAATGGAAAAGGCATCGGTTTAAAGGTGTCAGGTGCGTGTTAAGAAGGTGAATGCAAATGAACCACTGACGAGGCGTCGAAAAGATTAGACGATGTCAAAACCAATGTCCAGTATCATCATTGGGAATAGCAAGAGATGTACCTGCATCGCTGCTCTTGCGGCATCCGGCGTATAGGTGGCACGATCTTAACACAGGCGTTTTTAAGGAACATGCGAACCTGTGGTCGGAATGTTAAGAGAAAATTCCAAGTCGGATGCCCGGCAAGGAAGAAGTATCGATGCCAGGCACGGGGGCGGAACACTCCATATTATCAACGAAGTTCCTGTAATGAGAATGGAGAAAAGGGGGTGTATTAGTTGGCCTTGTCCGTCCGGCGGAAAACTGGGAGCGATCTCAGGAGGTACCAAAGTACAGAAGGCAAAACACGCCAGGTCAAGGAAAGGCTTGAGTGTATTAATTAATAAGAGCCGTATGATGCGAGAGTATCACGTACGGATCTATAAGGGGCTCGGGGTTAGATTCCCCGGGCCTATTTGACAGTTCTTGGTGGGTGAAACAATGGATTACAAAATACATAGCTATCGGTTTGCCAGTGAGATCGTAGAGCATCCTAATCACAACACGGGGTTCGACAATATTAAAAAGATAATCTCGAAATGCCCCCTATATATATGCCCTAAGAAATCCAGGAAAAATCAGCGGCTGGATGTCGTTCAACAATTGCTGAATACTTACTTTGTGAGGCAGTTCGTTTGTGAATTGGGCTGGGCATACCATTCCGATGCCACATGCATAAGTAATTTATCCCTAAAAGCCGAATTCAGGACTCAGTTCAACGGACTGAGGGTCCAGACGGAAGTGCAATTAGGCTCCGCCCTGTTAGACACTTTCAGGATGATTTACTCGCGCCCCCGGTGTATACCCGGCCGGCGGAGTAGAGGTGAAAGGTGCCCTGAGCGACAGTCTGCCACCGAAGCAAAGAATTATATTTTGACGACTGATCTTAAGTTGTTCCGGTCGCTAAACCAGCGGGCACCTCAGACGGCCTACAACTGGCTTACGGCTGAACTGATCAGTTACATAGTTTTGGCCCTGAGGAGGTCAAATACCTGATTACTCATATTTTTGCAGCTGCCAGTGAAATGGCAGGAATAAGCGATGCTGTAAGTGCTTATTTGACATTAATACCTTCCGTTGTCACGTCCTGAAAAAACCTTACACAGTTTGACAATAATCCTGAAAAGTATTGACACGATTTTTCATTAATCCTGTGACAACCTTACAGAGTTGAAGACTCAATTTACTTGTTTTTTGCATCATCACTACTTTGATAGGCTAAATCTATTTTCCTGCGGGGTTTCCATCGCTTCGGTATTGGACCGGTCATATTGTGTGCGTCGCTGGGCGTTAGGTAATCAAGGCTTGAGTGCGGCCTTCTTGTATTGTAGATCAGGACGATTTTATCTATCGCTTTTTTCGCTTCCTTGTGGTTCTGATAAATCCTTCTTGGAAAGAATTCGGATTTGATTATGCCATTCATTCTTTCAGCCAACGCATTTTCATAGGGATTGCCGCTTTGTGTCATGCTGATAGAAATGTGACTAGACAACAGCAGCTCCACATAAGCAAAAGAGCAGTATTGAACGCCTCTGTCAGAATGATGTATCAGTCGGGTATTAGGATACAATCTCGAATGCAGAGCCATGGCAAGAGCTTCTAAACAACCGATACTTTCAAGATTTGGATGAAGAGTATATCCTACAATTTTCCGTGAATAAGCGTCTGTTATCAGAGACAAATAGCTATAGCCCTCAACAGTCTTGACATATGTAATATCTGATACCCAGAGTTGCTCAGGAGCAGTAAGTTCCAGGCTTTGTATCAAATTTGGGTACTTCTTCAGCCAATGGCTGGAATCAGTGGTTCGCACGCCCCGCTTGCGTCTGCGGACCAAAAGTCCATGAAACCTTAGCAAATCAAAGAGCTGATCCCGGCCAATTTTAATACCATGATCCTGGATTTGAGCCCCTAAATCATGGAGTAATTTTCTGGCACCGATCGATGGCATTATGTCCCTGGCATCTTTAACTAGCCTCAGAACGACCGAATGAGCAATACTAGTTCTAATTTCCCGAACCTGTGCCTCGTAAAAGGCTTGTCGTGTAACACCAAACAGTGCACAAAGTTTTCCTAAACCAATGGAAGGGTGACTTTGCTTTATTCTTTTGACTGTTTGGTACCAGGCTTTTCTCGGATCTTAATTTGCAGGTCTTCTTCGGTTACCTTTATCATTGTTTCAAGGCTTAAAATCCTCAACTTCGCATATTCAAGCGCCTTCGACAATCGCTTTACTTCATTTTTATTGTCCTTTTCCCTTTGATCTTCCTCCATGCTGGATAATATAACCTGTTTTCTGTTATCCCGCAATGTACGGACACTTAGCTTGGTCATCCAAAGTTTCAGTGTATTTCTATTCAATCCGTGTTTCATGCACGCAGCTCTGATACCTATGGATCCGGAGGCAATCTCCTCAATAATGCCTTTTATCTCACTTTCGCTTCTCCTTACGTGCGGATTCTTGCTCAAGGGACTGGGTCGATGTTTCTTTTTTTCCTGCATTGTTAATAGTTTGGGTGACAAGCTATTTCAGGACAAGACACCTGCCCCGATGGCTACAGGAATTACCCTCCTATGACATCTATACCTGCAATAATAACTGGGAACTCCACAGCGCCCTCGTCAACGGCGGTTCGAACATGACACTGATCGCACTCTGGGATGGCAAATCCGGTGACGGGCCCGGTGGCACCGCGGATATGGTACGGGATGCAGCAGCCAAACGCGCGAAAGTGATTATTTTGCCGATATAAATATCGGCATGGTTATCAACCCGAAGACCTTCACTACAAAAATCTGCTACAAGCGTGGGACGCAAGTGTAATACAGGCCTCATTGACAAAAAAGATGAAGGAATCTGAATATATTCTTGTCATTGTCGGGGGGAAATTATATTCCAGCAAATGGATGAAATGGGAAATTGACGGAGCAAAGCAATCGGATGTAAATTTAAAATTTGCAGCTGTTAAAATTAAGACAGGCAATGCTATCCCTTCAGGATTGCCCAATGACATATCGATGGCCGAAAGATTTGAAGAAGACAAGATAATTGCCGCTCTAAATAAAGCAAAAAAGGCCTAGATAACTGCAATAAGCTTTTTGCATATAATGATTAAGCCTTCTCCAATACTCTCTGTACAAATTGCTCCAGCGTCAGGATCCTCCCTCTGAACACCGGCGGAAAACTGGTCAGGTACGCCTTCGGCACCACCAGACAAACATTTGCCGCATACATCTCCTCCAGCTGCGCGGAAGAAATCCCCTGCTGCAGGGTAAAAAGATATTTGGTGGTAACGCGGTCTGCTTCGTTCATCACCTGCCGCCAGCGATCCTTACAGGTAGTCTTGGCAGCCAGCACAAAGAGTTTGTCCGTGTCAAAGGAACTATCGCGATAAGCCGCCGTTCCGGGAAAGATAAAATCCGGCTTCTTTTTGCCTTCGGTCGTACCCTGTTCGTCAAATTTCAACCCGAAAAGCCGGAACATCGCGGCCAGATGATGCTCCAGGGAAAACCCGGCCCGGCTTTTCCTCCTTTGCAACAGGGTATTGGCGGTCTCGATCAGGTCTTCCACTGTAGGAAAAGGGTGTTTTATACGCTCGCTGTACCGGTCGTTCTCGATTAGTCTGAACAGTTGAAATTCCGACTCCAGCCATTTCAGAATCTCCTTGTCGGGATCAGCCATCACCATCTTGTCCGTTGTGAGATAAGCAGCCCGGTAACATTCCCTTGCCGTCCTGGAAAGCAGTTCGGTGTCGGGGAAGTCAATCTTTAGCGAGGCCAGAAAAGCATTGAAACATTCCTCAAGGGCATCCTCCGGTGGCTTCACCTGTGCTTCGATGAGGCCATTGGCATTGGCTGGGGAGATATTCAGCGCAGCAAAGAACTCATCGATATCTTCGTCGGCCTGAAGTACATAGGCCTGATAATTCTTTTTCGGCAACCGGCAAAGGACCAGCAGATCCCCGATATTATCTTCCTGCAAATATGGAAACCCTTTGCCGAATCTCGTGAGTCGGTACTCATTCCTCGTGCTGACACCATAATAGATGGCCCTGCTTTGGGTGACGAGCTCATTCTGCCAGGTAATGGTCAGGCTTTCATCCTTGTTATCACCTCTTTCGCCGGGTGTCTTAAAGAACAGGGGCCAGGCGTCCATGTGAATATGGAATCCCGACTGATGCGCACCTGTCGCACCGGTATCATTGGGAGTAATAAATTTTGTATAGGCGCATTCCGCCTTTTGGGCGGTCTCAATGGCTGCCCTTAACAGACTTTCCATGCGGGCATGAAGGTAATCGTATATCCCCGGTTATACAAGAACTCCACGAAATCACCCTTTTTTGTCCTTCTTTTGTATATTCGTGATTTACCATTACAGGGCATGGCGGCTCCCGGTTAGTAGCGGGGGTTATATGTTATACGACGTCTTTATAAGTTATACACAGCCGAATAAGAATGAAGCATTTTTCCTCCATGACATGCTTCAGGCCAATGATTTGAACAGTTGGATAGACCGTTCGAAAAGCAGTGGTATTGCCGTAACCCGGCCTTTTGAAGGAGAGATAGTCCGGGCTATTGTCAACAGCAGGGTCTTTTTACTGGTATATTCCGAATTCTGCAACGGATCCACTGAAATCATAAAAGAGGTCAGACACCGCCCCTCCGGTCAGCACACCCTTATCCTTCGGCTTGACCATTCCGGTTTTGGAGACGACCTGTCCTGGTATTTGAAGGGGTTACAATACATTGATGCCAGCCACAAGGATTTTCGGGCTCTTTTCCCTGTGGTCCTGCAGCAGATCAGACAACTGATGACACCGGATCCGGCAACCAGGAACGGCGTCACCACCGACTACCTGCTTTTTGAAAAAGGCCTTCAGTTATTCGACCGGAAAATATATCCCCAGGCCGTCGCGGCCTTTCAGCAGCATCTTGACATTGCCCCCACAGATAGTCTGACAAGATTCTATCTGGTCCTGAGTCTTATCGGCGGGACAAAAACGAGGAAATTGCATGGCAGGACGATAGCCCAGCTGGAGCAGCTGCTGCTTCCGGTCCTTGACAGCCCGGAGGACGGGGAGGGATATATTGCTGTCCTGCTGGCCATTATCAGACATGGCTATTATGAATACAACGGTTTTCTTGTGCCGTCCCCTCCTGTGGATCAGTTGATGGCAGGAAGTTCGCTGGGCAGCGAAAAACTGGAGATCCTTCGTACACATCTCTATGAGCCGGAGAACGAAGTGTGGCTCGGATTATAATAAATGTAAAAACAACCGCTTCAATGGAAAGTATACAACAACGTAACGAGCTCGTCCGCAAATATTTCATCGCGACTCCGGAGACACCCAACTACCAGCCCTATTATATCGGGATGGTCCTGTTTTTACTGCTCTTTCTGCTGGCCCCGCGAATGCATACTATTTCGGGAGGCCTGCTTGGTTTCGGCGGTATTATCGGCCTGCTCGTCACGCTAAAAAAGTGGTATGACCGGAGAAAGGAATATACCGACACCTTTAAAAAAGCTGAACCAAAGGCCACCGACCGGCAGATGGATGAATGGCTGGCAAAGGGTCTGGCAGATGTTACTGCGGAGGCAAGAAAAAGGCTGGATCTGTCTGATGATAAAGATATAGCAGCAAAGCCACTTATGATCGACGGACCAGCCGAAAAATCCTATATAGCCGCAGGTGCCGACAGGGTGCTCCGGTTCAACCGCCATAACATTCTACTGGTATTCCTTACCGATCACCACGTCGCCACCTTTCAGTGTATCCTTGATCTTGGAGTTGGAGAGATCCTTCAGGACAAGACAAAAGAATTTCCCTATAAGGACATCACCAATCTCGAAACCAATACCACCAATCAGGGATTTCATTACCGTAATGATATAAAGACGGGCACCATCGGCGAACAGACCTTTGGCCTATACACTTCCGGTGCGAATGTTATTTCGGTCAACTATCTGTTTAGTAAGAGCAATGAAAAGGATTCCGGTTATAAATTTCCCGATTCACACGCGGATTCGACGATCAGGGCGATACGCACACGGTTGAAGGAGTATAAGGATGATTTTGATGTGCAGAAGAAACAGAGTTTTTAATGATTATTTCGGGACAGGTCGACTATCTCATTATTTTTTTATTTAAAAGTCATTTATGCTTTAAAAGCTCTTTTACTACATTCTTCCCTACCGCCTGCATCAGCGGCACCGTCACCGAGTTCCCAAACTGCCTGTACGCCTGGTTGTCCGATACCGGAATCACAAACTTATCCGGAAATCCCTGTAGTCTCGCTGCTTCCCTTGGCGTCAGCCGCCTTGGGTTCTTTCCCCCCTGGGGGATCAGTATTTCCGCCCCGTCCTTATAATACCGGGCGCTGATGGTCCTCGAGATCCCGTCCAGGTCCACCAGTCCGAAGCCAAATCCATTGCCCTTCTCCTTGTGTTTGGCAGCATACCCCTGAAGATAATTCCAGAGCTTATCGGAAAGGGTATACCTGGGGTCTACTTTATCATCCAGAATCGTCCTGATCTTTGCTGTGGGTTCCGGCATTTCGGGGAATTCAAACTTTTCCCTGCCCCTAAATTTATGCTTGTCGAATCCGACGATGATGATCCTTTCCCTGTGCTGCGGCACAAAGTGTTTGCCGTCAAGGACCTTGAAATAAACATCGTATTCCAACTCTTTGAGGGTATTCTCAATGACCTTGAATGTATTTCCCTTGTCGTGAGAGACGAGGTTTTTGACATTCTCGAGCATAAATGCTCCGGGACGTTTGTGCTTCAGGATGCGGGCGATGTCGAAGAACAGCGTTCCCTGGGTCTCGTCCAGAAATCCGTGGGCCCTTCCGAGGGCGTTCTTCTTGGAGACTCCGGCAATGGAGAACGGCTGACAGGGGAAACCCGCCAGCAGTACATCGTGATCCGGTATTTCAATCTCCGATATCTGCGTGATATCCCCAAACGGCACTTTCCCGAAATTGGCTTCATAGGTCACCTTGGAGAATTTGTTCCACTCGCTGGTGAACACGCATTTCCCGCCCAGGTTCTGATACGCCAGTCGTATTCCACCGATACCGGCAAAAAGGTCGATAAATTTAAATTTCCCCTCTTCAGGGGGCGGGTATGGAACATCCCATTTTACAGGCAGATAATTCTTAAGATCAGCCTTTTGCAGAATCCCCAGCTCTTCATGCAAAGCAGACAGATAGTCGAATGCCGGGGTCTTATAGAACTGGGACATCCCATTCTTGTTGTTCTGAAGATAATGCGTGAGATTGGCAATACCGTCGTCTTCCTTCGGGGCAGACTCTATCTTCAGTTTGGTGCGTATCTCGGAATACTTTATTGCCATTGTGCAAAGTGGTTAAAGGTGAATAGGTAAAATTAGCTGGATTTGAGGCCATTGGGCGGGAAATATATCCCCGATTTTCAGGCGTCCTGTGCATAAGTACCTGAGTCTTCGGCTAAACACCCTGGTTCAATTCCTTACAAAAATACTAATTTTCCTGGCAATTCTTAAAAAAATGGGGCAATTTCAGTACCTACTACGGCCAAATGAGTCAAAAAAGCATTAATATTATTTCAATACCTTTAGTTGTAAATAGTTATTTAGCAAAATTATGATCGATGAACTATCAGGAGCAGTAAAGGCGGTAAGATCCGGTGAGTATAGCTTTAGCAAATTTATAAGTCCTAATGATGCAGGAACAACGGGTGCGCATCAGGCCGGTTTGTATATTCCTAAAAATTCATATAAACTGATTTTCGATACCCCGGGAGTTAAGGGTCAGAATAAAGAGAGGTTGGCAGAAATAACGTGGTTTGATGGAACAGTTGCTATGTGTCGCTTTAAATATTATGGCGGGGGCACCCGGAATGAGTACCGTATAACCCGGCTTGGCACTTCGTTTTCCGAAGGCGAGCTGGTCGTTATAGTCCGGAATTCAGATAAAACATATTCAGGTTTCAGACTCTCAGATGAGATCTCGATCGATCTTTTCCTAAAGGAATTTGACCTCGGACACAACGACACCAATTCCCTCATCAGATTTGATAAAGATGCGATCTCAACAGAGGATGAATACCCGGAGCATATCGATATACCCGTTGTTTCAGATGAGACACTTCCGTCATCCGGGGCATCGGAGGTCAGAAACGTGAATTTTAAGCCCAAAGCTCATATTCTGACCTTGCTGGGAGAAGAATTGATCAAAGATCCCGTAATGGCGATCTATGAGCTGGTAAAAAACAGTTATGATGCAGATGCGAACAGTGTCGATGTTTATTTTAATAATATAACGGACCTGCACAACGCAAATATAATTATTACAGACTCCGGTATCGGAATGACCGAAGATATTCTTGAAAATGTCTGGCTTGAACCAGGTACCGCCTTCCGAAAACCAGTCGGCAAAGATGGGAAAAGAAGTGTTATCCGGACGCCCATTCACAAAAGAGTACCCATGGGCGAAAAAGGGGTGGGTAGATTCGCCGTTCATAAACTGGGAAATGTCATAAAGCTTATAAGCAGACCAGCAAGAGTTGTGACCGATCCCGAAGGGAATTTCCTAAGAAAAGAACTTCTCGACTATGAGGTCGATCTTGAAATAGACTGGCGATCCTTTACGCAGTCAAAATATCTGTCTGATGTAAAAATTGAGTACAGAAAAAATATGGATCCGGAGAGTTTTTATTTTAAAAAAAACTCCGGAACCTATATTAAAGTCTCGGGACTGAAAGAGGTATGGAACAGAGGCATGGCACGTCAGTTAAAACGGCATACCATTTCCATGGTTTCTCCGAAAAATGATTCCCAGAAATTTCAGATCGATCTGAATTTTAATAATAACTGGCTGGACAGGTTCCCTGATATAAACGAACTGCTTCTCCAGGCACCTTACAAACTTGTGGCCATCCTTGACAGGGATTATAACCTGACATTCGAATATGAATTCAGACTGGCTAATAATAGTACTACCGGGACCCGCATGATCAGGGGAGACAGTAATTATGACAAAAATATTATTGGCTCTATCCGCCCGCTGTTCAGAAATTATTATGCGGATAAAGGCTTTGAAGATGAAACGATCAGCAGGATCCTGGATGAAAAAGCAAGCGAACCTCTTCCCTTTGGAGAGGTAATGATCGAATTGTACTCTTACGATCTGGACCCAGCTTCTTTAAAAGATGTAACTTATACGCCGGACATTTTAAAAAAGACGTTAAGAGAGCAATATGGTATAAAAGTCTTTAAAAATGACCTCAGGGTGTATGACTACGGAGAACCGGGAAATGATTGGTTAGGGCTTGACATCAAACGTGTAAACAACAAGGAATGGTTTTCCAATAACCAAAACATAGGCTTCATATATCTTAATTCAGAAACCTCAGGCTCATTGGTAGAAAAGACGAACAGGGAAGGCTTTATCAACAATGAGAGTTTTGATTATTTTAAATTGGTAATTGAGTATATCCTGATCCAATTTAGAATTGAAAGACAGAAAGATCGCTTAATTTGGCTCAGGCTCAATAAAAAAGATTCCGGAACTTCTTTTGCTGATAGGATAACCAGCTTTGTTGCGCTGATCAATGATGCAGACATAGACGATGACCGGAAAAAACAAAAATTACTGGAACAGGCCTCACAAATTGAAAACGAGTATGAAAAAGCCCAGGAAACATTATTAATCCCTGCAGGAGTAGGAATGACGGCTTCAGTAGCTCTGCACGAAATAGAAAAACTGGTCCCAAGGATGGAGGAAACAGTAGAAAATACCCCTATCGATCCGATAAAGGTCAGAACTCAGGTCGAAGAATTGGATGAATATGTCTCCGGAATCCTGTCTGTCTTAAAACAGTCAGGTACAAGACCAGTTGATGTAAAAGAAGCTATCCACCAGGCATTAAGCAATTATACGCTCAAACTGAGTGTACGTAAGATCGATGTCAAATTGGAATTTCAGAATGGTGTAGACACCATAAAATGTGACAAACGCTATCTGGTAACAATGCTAATAAATCTTATTGATAACAGCATTTATTGGTTGGATACGGTTTATAAGGAGAATAAGTCTATATTGATCAAGGTATCCCGGAACTATAATAATGCCCCGACTATACTGGTGGCCGACAATGGTCCAGGATTTAAAGATTCGGTATCCGAAATAGTCACACCTTTCTTTTCACGAAAAGACGGAGGAATTGGCATTGGCATGTACCTTATAGATACAATAATGATGAAGTACGGCAAGCTAAAAATATATACTGATAACGATGACGCCGGAATCGATGAAAAATATGACGGGGCTATAGTAGAATTAGTTTTTAATAAAAATCAGTAAATTAATATGTCATTCGGACCACAAGTGGCTTTTGTCGATGATATTAAAAGCGAGATAATCCCCCTTGAAAGGGTATTGCAGCAACAGCACACAGGCACGATATTCTTCGATGCCGCTCCCGAACGTAGTAAGTTCCCGGAAAAAACATACGACTCAATCAAAGTATTATTTCTGGATCTGTATTATTCGGCTCAGTTCGAGGCCTATATATCGGCGCAATGGGTCAAAAGTATCATCCCTCCCAATTCAAATTATGCCCTTATTGTCTGGTCGAAGGATACACACAAAACAAATGAACTACTTGAAATCCTCAATACATTAGAGCGTAAGCCTGCTTACGTTGAAACATGGCAAAAAACAGAGTTTGATCTAAATAGTCATAATTTCACAGATAATATAAATTATCTACTGTCGCAGTTGTCGAATAAAGTCTATGAGGAAGAAGATATCTTTTTAGGACAAATCCTCGAAGTCGCAGAGGATGGTGTTTATATAAATTGTCGTCTGAATAGCGAAAAACCGACTTTTCAGGTGAGAAGATTTGATTATAAACTTTTGGAAGGTATCCGAAACTGTGCTCCGGGAACCTTTGTCAGAATCAATATTTCCTCCACACCCGGAGCAAGGAAGATCGTCATATCGGAAGAAAAGGAAGATCGTTCAAAATATTTCGAACAACCCGATTTTTTCAATGGGTTGGAAGGAAATTCATTCTTTATTCAGGGATAATAAAATGAAACTTACATTTAAGGACGTAGGTCAGGGAGATTCGATCCTTCTTGAATGGATAGACGGTGGTGTTTCCAAAATAGGCATAATTGACTGCAATCGTACCCTAAGAAAAAACCCTGTGCTGGAGCATATTAAAGGAACCGGCTACCGGAATATTGAATTTATCTTATTATCCCATCCCCATATCGATCATTATTCTGGCATGGTCGAACTTCTGACCTACCTTGAGAAAGAGAAGATTCCGATCGACAGTTTCGGGCACACCCTGCATCTGTTAGCAACTGACTATTATAAATATCTGGATGGAGCAGAGGTAGGCACTGAAGCAAAAAGGGAACTGGAAAGCCTGATTGACAAAGTCGATATTCTGAGAAAGAAAGGTATTATAAGGAAGATCGATTTCATCGTCGAAGGCACCTCAATTGATATTACGGATGACGTTGTATTAAATTGCCTGTCCCCCGGCAGCAGCGAAGCTTCGATCTATATGAAAGCCGTCGACCTTGAGCCGATAAAGAACAAGACCAGAGCAAGCCAAAGTGCCAATCACCTATCGACGATCTTTAAACTGACAATAGGGGAAAAATACCACTTACTCACTTCGGATAGCGAAACACTCACATTTGATCGGCTTATAAGGGAAAAGAAAGGCTATGAGACGCTGATGAAAAAAGAACTTGAGGTCTGTCAGGTGCCTCATCACGGTGCATCCAGGAATTATCACCCTTCTTTCTGGCAGGATATTAAGAGAATCTCTAAACCACAGGCAGTGGTATCGGCAGGTCTGCATGAAACATATAAACACCCTCACTTATCTGTTCTGATCGGTTTTCATGAAAGAGGTTATACAATTCATTCGACCAATATTGTATACGGCATGATGGAATTTGCTTCTTACCTGAAAATGCTCTCGGATGCTACCGACAAGCTTGATACGTTCAGTGATTTTGACCACTCTCATACTGGCGGAGACAAGACATTTGATCTGATATAGTTGTAGAATATTGCGGCGGTTATTATGACGTGAGCAAACAGTCGCCGAACTGGTAACATCTGTCAGAAATAGTTAGGCGTAGTCCCGCTTAACTATTTCTTCACCCCATCATCCCCAAACCTCTCCGGAAAACCAATACAAACGAGCGTCACTACCTCATCCCATCTTCCTGGCGCCTTACCCGCAGAAGATGTCACTCCCACCTCGGTTATCTTTTGCTCCACCTGGCCATACCGCTGCGTAACCCCCAGGGTATAAAATAAATTTTTCATCGTAGCAATATCCCCCTCCGCCTGTTTGCGTTCGTCTGCGGTGGAATAGGACATCTCCAGACGAACCTTACTGGTCGAATCGCTCTTTAGCTGAAGAGCTATCTTTCTGAATAACGTATAATTACTGGGATAATTTTTGATCAGGGTCATTGTAAACCGCCGTTCGCCGGGAGCAGGCTCCCCGGATGGGGCGACATTCAGGGAAGAAGGCGCGGCAGCTGTCTTTTTTACCTTTGTCACCAGAATATAGTCGCGTTGAAATAGGTTCTCATTCAACGGAATAAACACCCATTTTGCATTTTTGATCTGGTTCAGGGGGCTTGATTTGCGTATCTGGAAATTACGATCAGTAATGTGTTCGCCACGCAAGGCAGTATTGACATAAACTATCAGGCTATCCACTTCATCAGGTGATCTTAGCAGTATATTCATCGAATCCCTCTGCTCCGCCGTAAAAGAGCTGGCGTCCGCGGGAAGATAGATCTGTCTGGGTAAAGTATGACGGTACCAAAGATGCATGGTATTAAATTTGTCGCAATAGCCGGAATCCATGACGGACAGCTGCTCCTTTGAAGGAGTCATTCCCTGACAGACCGACAGATCGAAGGAAGATGCCGTGACATTGGCCGCAAAAAAGACCTTATAACCTCCTGTTCCCTTTGCGATTACCTTGTAGATATTATTTTTCTGATACACATTTTCAATGTGAAAGACATCCACTTTATTCCAGTTACCGACAGCGTAATAGATGGAGTCTTCGCTGGTGATCCTGAATGCGCGATTGCTCGTCCCTCCCTGCCATATTTCGCCCAGTTGCCGCGGAACGGAGACCAGCTGACCCTGGGCTATCTGTGCCGGTTCTGTCTGTTTCGGGCCTTCCCGTACACGGGTATATGTATTTGTCCACGAATATAATGACGGAGAACCCGCAATCTGCTCAGTCAGATAGCTGTCGTCATCGATGATCTGTATTTTATCAGCGCTGAGAATGATCAGAAATGGCCGTTTTGATGTGCCGCCTCTGGCCAGTCTGTAGATCGGTGCTCCGATAGGATCCTTTACACTGATCACACGTATAATACTCCATTGCTTTTGCTGCCAGTCAACGGTAAAAGAACCGGAATAAATGACCAGCGAATCACGCCCGGATACTCCATACCAGTCACCCGAAAAAAGGTGGGTCGAATCTATTACCATTGTTACCCCACGCCTGTACCCTATTTTCAACCGCGCCGACATCGTGATTGTACTGTTTGCGCCGGCGGCGGAGTCCGGATTCGTGTAACGTCGCGGATCTACTCCCCACTCCATCCTGTCACGGGCATTAGTGAGATTTATCCGGGCGACAGCTATCGTCCCGCCGGATGACAGCAACAGCTTGTAATGCCCTGAAGCGGACGGACAACTATAACTCCGTATTATCTTCGATAATCCAACTGTTCCCCCATAGATGGACAAAGCCGAAAAACTCACCTGCCCGGTACTATCGATGGGATACTTCAACCATAATCCTTCCAGCAAAGCAGAGTCTATGGCGGAAGACACCCAGTTGCAGCTGCCAGTGTCCCTTACCACACATCCTCTTATCCCCAGTGACAACCGCTGGTTCTGTACCGAAAATACCGTATCGAGGTTTTGACTGGTGTCCGCACTGCGTACCGATAGCCTGACCAAGCTGTCCCTTATCCACCGGTAAGGGATCTTCAACGACAGAACCGTATCCTGCGCATCCAGTTGCCTTTGCTGATTTCCCGGCAATCTAAGCAGAAACCTCGTCGAAGAGGTCTTCATACCCGCAGGATCCAGACACTGGGAGAGATCCATCCGCGCCGTGATGGCAATATCATCATTGCGGGTCGTCAAAGCGAGCCAGGCATCGGCCCGCGATCCGGCCATCCGCGAAGTTGCAAAAGACAAAACGATAAGCAACGCCGCCATCAGCAGGGATAAAGACAACAGCGCCCAGGTAGCCCTATAGATCTTCTTCCGGACAACAGGTATACTGTCCTTTAAATATTTGTCTATAGCAACTCCGTCTCCCGGCCGGTCGCCATTCTGTTTGTTACCAATGACCGTACTCCAGTTATCCTTTTTATCTCCTTTTCCAAGATAAGCCAGCAGAGGGTAGTCAAAGATCCTCCCCTGTTCCCAGAGTGTGCGGAGTTCGTTATGCGCATTCGCATAGCTACTGTATTTTTCATTCCCCGGGTCACTGGAGTAAAGGAGGAATTTATTGATCAGCAACTGCGTCTGCAATTCCTCCCAGGCAAAACTGGATTCCTTCATCCTCCGGGCGGCCTCCTCCAGAATGCGGATCATCGTTTCCCTCGCGATGATCTCATTGCGGGGTTCCAGCCTTTTCAGCAGTCCGAGGCGCGTGCTGTCCGGAACAGAACCCTCCGCCATCCACTTTATCCGCGTTAGTCTTAAAAGAGCCCTGTAGTTGACCGCCGCCTTTTCATAATACTTCTTTTGTATCCTATCGCCGATAGAGATGAGGACGTTCCATTCCATACGGGGATAGACCATCACGGCACAGATCCACTGAAAGAGGAAAGGGTCCGCCAGATATTTTTCCAGCTGATCCGGGTCGTCAAAGTCAACATCAGTCGTCTTATAGGAGCCAGTACCCTTCAGCTCATGTTTCAACCCGTTGTTCTCCAAAAGCCGGAACAACAGCAGCTGTCCTTCGGGGTCCGCAGGCAGCAGCGCGGTAACCTCCTGGAGAAGTTGTTCCCGAAGTCCCCAGTCGCAAAATCCGGTCGGTGTACAGATGGCCCAGAGACTCCATTTTCTGAACAATCCCAGCAGATCTTTATTTATGGCCGGATATCCCCTGCTGATCAGCTGTTCGCCCGTGCCGAATAAGAGCAGCACATGATTGGGATAAAGATCAAACAGACGGGAAAGATGGATACCATTGGGATAAAGAGTGTTTGTACAGATATCGGGATCGGTGTTGAAATAGAACTTCTCAAAGTACAGATCGTTATGCGCAAACTTCTTCAGCAGATATTCAAACAGGCTTACCTGCTGGCTCTTCGAATTATTCCGGTCGATAAGGATAAGATATTCTACCGACCGGGTCCCGCTGCTCCAGACAGGACTCATCATTCCTTCCGAACGGATGGTTGAGGCGATAGTCCCCGGTATGTTTAGCCGGAGCGTCGAATCCGTGCTCCGCCGTTTGTAATTCCTGGCCACAGCCAGCAGCTCCCCTTCGTCTTCTATCAGCTCGTCATAATTACGGAAAGGGATCTCAAAGGGAGCCGCCCTTCCAACAAAACGGCTCAGTATGACACCCGCCTTCTTTTTCGAGATCCTTTTCTTTTTTGCCAGCCGCCCCCTTAGCACTACTATTGTCACGAGTGGCGCCAGGGTAAGGAAGAAGAGCAGTCCTACCCACACGCGCCGGGGTGAGGAAGAAGGCTCGCGTATCGCATCACCGTCCTGTAAAATACTGATCTGACGCTGGCTGGGATCTTTTACCGAGAATGGCATAGCGGCTTCGGCGCTGCAATACTTAGCGGCCGTATCCATCGTTTTGCAACGAATGATCTTATCCCCGGCCGTGGTGAAGGTAATACTAAGACTGTCACCATGCTGGGACAGGGCCGAGTCATTGATAAACCAGTTGTACCGGACGGGAATAGAATAGAAGCTATCCTGCTGCAGCGTGAACCGCACTGCCGTACCGATTGTAATTTCTGCCGGAGCGTCGGAAAGGACCTTAATCGCCGGAAGACAGACGGACACAAGCAGAACAGTATCCGGCCTAATGACTTTTGCCTCCGGCGACAGCGCCCGTAATTCCAGTGAAGCCGTATAGTTGCCGGGTTTATCGTAGCTATGGGCAACTACATAACTTCCGGAATCTGTCTCCCCGTCCCCAAATCGCCAGATAAAACGCAGGAACAGGGTATCGGCGGGATCCGTTATAGCAGGAGCAGCGTTGAATAATATCGGGCGTCCGACATTTGCATCTTCACTTACTATCACAGAAGCGCTGAACTCCCTCACGCGGGGATGCAGAAAAAAATACAATATAGCCAGCAACAGGATCGTTAGTGGCATCGTCATCCACAGCCACAGCCTGAAACGACGGAGTTTAACCGGGCGCTCAGGAATCACCGGTGTGATCACCGGCGGGAACAAAGGCACCTCCCGCCTGCGCAGTTCGTCATAGGTCTCCCTGAGTATCTTTGCCTGCTCAGAATTTTTGACAAGGACCGGAGAAATATAATCCAGCAGATTCTCCTCATCGATCTTATCCCCAAAAGCAGTAAAGACCTTAAAGATAAGGATATGGGTATCCGGGGACACCTTCATACCCTTCTCCTTTAGCGACCTCAGCAGAAACCAGGTAAAGGCTGCATAATATGAGGGCTGGTTTTCCACCTACAAATTCTTTATTGCCTCCCTCGCCAATGCTATGTCATTATTATTCTTCAGCAGTATACCCAGTGTATCCTGGAGCATCGCAGAAAGTTTATCGGGAAGCTTACTAAAGGGTGGTCGTATCAAATCCAGCAGTTGATATTTTTTAAGCATCCTCAGCCAGTCGATAAATTCAGCGGTACCCGGCTTTTTAAGAAAAGATTGCTTATGCAGTTCCAGAAAAACAGGGACGATACTCAGAATACCCTCTCCCTCTTTTCTTTCCAGTTCCGGAAAATGTTTCCGGATGATCGCATCCAGCAGCTTGTCATCAGGGAAGTCGATATAATGATAGACACATCTCCGTAAGAAGGCGTCGGGAAGATTTTTTTCATTGTTGCTGGTCATGATCACCAGGATCTTTGCTTTATTTTCGACCTCCGGCACCACCGCCGGTATCTCCTTAATCTCGAAGGTCAGCCGCTCGATCTCGTTGAGGATATCATTGGGAAAATCCCTGGGCGCCTTATCGATCTCATCGATCAGCACGACACTGCTCATCGACTGGGAGGGTAAGCTGTCCTCCTGTTTAAAATCCTTTATCGACCGGATCCCATCGAGTCCTTTGGAACTGCTGCCATGTTTGAATGCAATGGCTTTCCCCAGCGCTTTTAATTCTATATAATCACCTGCATCTACATTTCCTTTGGCATAGGCATCACGCAGACGACGGAGTACATCATAGACATAGAAAAGATCGGTCGCAGTAGATGTCGTCTTTGTCCCGAATACCAGCGGCTCTGCATAAAAGGGAGCATATTCCCCCGGCACCTCATTATACAGCCCGGCAAGATGCTCGGCCAGCCTGGTCTTGCCGGTACCCGGCTCTCCGCATAACAGAAGGGGTTTGTCAAGATGAAGAGCTACTTCCACAGCCCTTTTCAGTGGCTCGGACAGAATATACTTTGACTTTGGCATAGCAAATTTTTTATAAGTTGATAAGATCCTGATCAGTATTGTTGTTGAAATTTCTGACGATCGTCTCCAGCCTCCGGATAGTATCTTCCATACTGAATTCGGTGTCCTTTCCGGACAAACGCGCAAAAAGCCCGCTGATCCCTTTCTTCTTCCGGTACTCAGGGAAATATTTACCGATGATCCGTTCGGCTTTTATTTCGGATTCGTTTTGGGAGGAGGGATCCCTGCTCTGAAAATAATAGGTCATCAGCCATTCTTTTATATGACCGATGCTGACGTCCTGCAGCCTGTCGAGGACAATGGAGGCGCCCGGATGCTGTCCGAGGGATTCCCCCCGATTCGAATAGACAACATTGATCAGGAAGTAGACGCTCTTTGTCGCCTGAAGTCTTTCGTTTGCCTTTTTGATCATATCGAAGAAACCCGCCAGAAGAGAAGTGTATTTATTTTTCCATGACCGGTAATTTATTTCGACGGTCACCGTCAGACAGGTGAGATCCGATCCGGTGATCCTGGCCGCCAGACCTTCAAAGCTAAGATCGGTGGGAGTATCGGAAAAAGTCTCCTGGTATATTTTTAGTATAAAGGCTTCCGAAAACTTGCTCACCTCAGTATAGGCATAGTCATCGAGGTTGCGTATCCGGATATTTTTCCGGACCTGTAATTCGAAGGTGGAAATATTGTTCGAGAACAGTATGGGCAGGTCTTCATTCTCTCCGTGTACGATGAAGGCCCGGTAAAAGTTCCTGTTCTGAAGATTGCCGCGGAGAAACTCACTTCTGGGTCTTTCCCTGTTGCAGCGATAGATGATGTTACCGGACAAATGGATCTTATTGACCAGGGACAGCTTTTTGTCCTTTACCAGTTGGTGAACCAGCGCTGCCATGACCTGGGCGGTCAGTTCATCGGGAGTGGTGAACGGATGACTGACATCGACGACAAAATCCGTCCGTATCCGGTTTTTCAGCTCTTCGAGATAACCGGCTTTCCGCTGCCGGAGTTCGGGGTCACCTGCGTCCTCCTTTTCCATACGTGCCAGAATCTCATCCCTAAGCTTATACTGAGGATCCATGATAAATGGCAGCACACATTTCCTGCGATCCGGAGGACCCGCGACTATATCCATGTTGTCATCCCCGATGGCTTTTTTGTACTCTCGGTTGGTGATGGAGTACTTCTGCCCTGCAGGGATATATCCATAACGGTTTCCCAGCAGCAGAATATAATACTCGCAGCTGTCTACGTCTTCCAGACATTTTTCGAGGGGCGGTTTGCTTCTTGTACCGTAGTTCTCCATACGCACGATATCAAAGCATTCCGTGCTCTCCAGCACCCTGTTCAATACAGTCCGGTGATCTTCCAGATCAAAAAATGTGGACGATATATAGATCCTCGGCTTTTCTGTTGCAGGCAAAACAGCAGTTTGTATTAAGATAAGTAGAAAATCCGATGTTTTCAGAGGTTTGCCAATTTAACATCGCACAATTCAAACAATATCAAATTCAAAAGCGTAAAGTTCCTTCTTCTGCTCATCGGTGATCACCAGTTTAACCTTCGGTCCGGCCAGATCCGCCGGCACCGTATACTGAATAGTGATCTTCGTTAAGATCCTGGTAACAGCACTATCCGGCAGCGCCTTCCCGCCCATGGTGAAGCTCAGCCTGCCTTTATCCAGATCATCTCCCGTGATGACAATAGTATTAACCCCTGTTTTTGACAGCTTATCCGGGCTTGGCGGCTTGTCAAATCTGAAATGAGGAGGTACCAGCGGATCGGGGCGGCTACCATCCTTTTTGATACTGAAGACCACTTCGAATACCTCTCCCAGTTTCAGCGTAGCCCTGTCCGTAAACAGGCCGGCCAGGATCGCCACAGTCATTACCCCATACAGATTGATCCCCGCCGGGTCGGCACTGTAATTCAGGAACCCTGCCCTGAATACAAAGTAAAGCCCCATCGCCAGCGCAGCAGCTGTAAACGGCTTGACGAAATACCAGAGGAACCAGCTTCGTTTGAAGGTCTTTGCACCGACAAAGGCAGTGAAGGAGGTGGCGATATGGATCATATTGCCCAGAAAGCCGCCCAGGCCCACGAGGATCAGCATGAGCACGTTGAGATCGATCAGGCTGGTCACCTGCAAATCACGGCCACTACGGGTTTTCGGCGTCCCCGCTGTCAGCGCGGCAGAAGACGTCTTTTGGGTAGTCTTTTTGGTAGTATCGGACTTTATTGTTGCGGAGTCTTTTTTCCCGGTAGTATCGACAGCCGTCGTCGCAGGAGGCCTCGTCTTCTCCGTTTCAACCAATACCGAATCGACGCAGCAGCAGGTATCTTTTATACAGGCCAGCCGGACATGCCAGAGTTGTCTGACATAAAGAGGTTTCAGCCCTTCCTTAGATTGGGGTAGCCTGTCGGGCCAGTATGCCACGATCAGGGTCATGGCAAAAAGAGTAAAGAAGATCAGCAGGGAACCCGCCACAGCTTTCTCCCAGATCTTCAGTTTGTCTCCGTCTTCCTTATTCTCCTTTTTTGCGGCAGGGCTGCCGGCGTCCGGCTGGTTCTGCGGAACTGCGCCCTGGGGCTGATTTTCTTCGGTCATGGTCCGGGGGTTTTATCCCACAAACTAGTCAGATGCCTTCATCAGTGCAACGGGAAAAACACCCTTTTTCTATTAAGCCGATCGGTCCGCGGCTGTGATTGGCCATTAAAATCGTATTTTAGCAAGTATAGCCTATTATGGAGATTTCGGTGGCCATTGTGGATGACAACAAAGTCATCCGCTCATTAATTGAACAAATTATTACTTCTGCCGGGGGATACCGCCTTGCCGGCAGTTTCGCCGATGCCGAAGAAGCAGTGGCAAAAATTCCCGCATTACATCCCGATGTCGTATTGATGGATATCAACCTTGGAGATGGGGATAGCGGCATCGACTGTATAAGACAGCTCAAGCCCCTTCATCCGGAAATCCTTTTCCTGGTGTGTACGATTTATGAGGAAGATGAAAAGATCTTCGAGGCGTTCCACGCCGGTGCGACTGGCTATATCCTGAAAAAGACAGCTCCTGCTAAATTATTGAACGCCATCACGGAGATATTTGAAGGCGGCGCTCCCATGAGCAATCAGATAGCCCGCAAAATAGCCAATGCCTTTAGTCATGGGAGCACAGAGTCGGGAAAGCCGAATGCCGGCTCCTCTGTACGATCGGTCCTGTCCAAACGCGAATATGAGATCCTTGAGCTTGTTTCCAAAGGCATGCTCTATAAGGAAATATCGGTCCGCCTTTTTATCAGCCCGGAATCAGTCCGCAAACATATGTACCATATCTATGAAAAACTACACGTAAACAATAGGGTCGAAGCAGTAAACAAATTCCATGAACGTATGAGCCAGGACCCATATGTAGTTCTGCCCCCTGTTCCTGAAAAAAAACATAGCTTCTCCCGGGAGCAAATGGAAAAGTTTTTTATGCTTTCCATCTCCATACTTAAATATGTCGCCCATGATCTCGGCAATGCCGACCTGGGTATCAACTATGCGCTTGAAAAATTAAAGGAAGAGATCAACCGGCTACCGGAAGGTTTGGATACCAGTTTAATAAACAAAAGGATCGACTCGATATCCAGGAGCATGAGCAATATAGATTCCATCTATGAGCTAATAACATCCCACGCGGATTCACTTGCTGCCGGCAAAAAAAAAGAAAGCAATTTCGATCAGCTCTTTACCTCCTGCCCCTATGATCTGGTCCAGCTCATCAGAGAAAGAAATAAAAATGTTGAGATCCTGACCTCCACATCCCCTGAAACCCTCAGCATCGCTTATCCCCGGAACATCCTGTTATCTATCTTTTCGGAGCTTGCCGGAAACGCAAAAAAAAATACGGGTTCCAGCCTTTCTCTCTTATTCAAATGGGGTATGAAAGAAAATGTCTTTCAGTGCGAAATACACGACAATGGCCCTGGTTTTGAGGGACTGACCGTTGACCTGACACCCATCATGTCCATCCGGCGTTCCGAGGACGGCAGTGCGCACGGAAGAGGTCTTATTATCATAGAGCAAACCATCAGGGATTCCGGTGGCGACCTGTTTGTTTCAAATTCCGGTATCCTGAAAGGCGCAAGAGTGTTTTTTGAATTCCCGGTTATCAATTTTAAACTTTAGCTATGACCAAAAAAGAGTCGCTGCTGAAAAGCATCCTGCTCGTTGACGACACTCAGGATTCTCTGGATATGTATGCAGCGCTATTGCGGAAAAAGACCAGTGCGGAAATCAAAACCTCAAGGCTTCCCGGAGCTGCCATAAAGCTGGCTAACAAACATTTCTTCGATTTCATCCTGATCGATGTAACCATGGATTACAATGGCACACGAAATGGCGGACTGGAAGTATATAAAACGCTCAAAGACAGATATGGAGACAAGTCAATCATCGCCTATTCCCAGTATTTCAACGACAATCTGCTAAAGCTGTACGATTATGAATTCAATTATATCGAAACAGGCATCGACCCTTATAAATTTACCGACGCCTGTCTGCGCGAGATGAATGCTTTCAGAAAAGAACAAACCTGTTTCGTAGCAATGCCATTTTCTTCAGACTATGACGACATTTTCAACGTTATCGAAAACAGCGTGGACGGGACCTCCTATCGTTGCATCAGAACCGATCAGCAGCAATTTACAAAGTCGATCACAGCAAAAATATTTACGGAGATCCGGAATGCCAAACTGATAATCTTTCTGGCGACCGACCAAAACCCCAACGCCTTTTATGAATGCGGATACTCCATAGCCCTGAATAAAGAAGTCATTACCCTGACGGATTCGTACGACAATCTTCCCTTTGATATAAAAGGGCGGAATGCAATTGAATATGGCAGTGATCTGCAAAAACTTATGACCTTGCTTAAAAACAAATTAAAAGGACTTACCCACATTCAGTCACAATAAAAACATCCCACTCTCACCGCTTCGAAGGACTCACTGGCCTGCAGCAATTAATGATCTGCACCATTATATTATCCGGATGCTGATTCAATGTCTCCAGCCGCTGACCCATCTCCTCCTCATTCGCAAACACCGAAGGCTTTCCCGTTATCCCATTTTTCTGCCAGATCACCAGATAGATCCCTTCCCTGGTGCCCATACTTTCCATATAGACAGGCAATTGCGTATTCATTGCGGAGGTGACATCCTGATGATGCGCCTTTTTTATTTCCAGACAAACCTTCAGCAGCTGGCGGTCCCGGTTGGTATAGGAAAAGGCGATGTCCACGCTGCCATTCCCTTCCCTGGCCTCTCTCGTCAGCTGAATCCCATTGACCTTACAGTAATTATCCAGCACCGTGGAGATATAAGGCTGGAATTCCGTCTCATTCTTTGGTTCGGTACAGGCGGGGTCCCGCCAGAAATTCACATAGCCTTCCTTTAGCATAATCTCTTTGCGGAGCACGGTATGGATCAGATTGGTAATGAACCAGCGCAGCTCCCGGGCAGTGGAGAAATCCTGTGGACGGCTTATCTGTATGTCATTGATCAGCGAGGCGACACTGACGGACCCGATACTCTTTTCACATCTGATCGCAGACTCCATCTTCTGTTCGTATTTGCGCAGTACACTGAACCGAAAGAAATGAGGCGTCAGGGAATGCCGGCATTCGGCACAATTGCAGGGAACCATCTCCTCGAACTGCAGCTTGTTGAACTTGTCAAAATCCCTGTGTACCTCGTCGATATACATGCGAACGGCAGACAGCAGCCCCCTTTTGTTCCTTCCGCGAAGGGAGATGATGACCTTCGAATGCATATAATCCTCTACCACGAGCGCCTCGGTGTCATCATACTCCAGTACAACCCCATATTTCCAGTAAAAGTTGTTCTTTATAAAAGCATGGCTCTTTACGATGAAACGGCTCAGGATCCCCGCCGGCATAAAATCATACCTGATCTCAAAATGAAGTCCGTCGGTATTTTCCCAGACGATGGTATCCGGCCGGTCCGGCTCCAGCAGATCGGGTGCGATGTATCCCGTTCCGTCCCGCAGCTCAAAACATAGTCCGTATTCACACATCAGCTTCAGCAGCTCTGCCTGCTTTCCCGCAAAACGTACCTCACCCCAGATGGTTGAAAGATCATCCGTCGTGAACCGCCCGTTGAATACCTCTTTACTGTCCAGCACTCTGTACAGTCCCTCCGTACACCATTCAGGGTTAATGAATACCGTCTTCTTCAGCAGCAGATCGTGCTGATGATGGACGATGACTCCCAGGTCATTCAGATACTGCCCCAGAAAATCCGCCCTGACCGCATTCAGCCGGTGCCCCGCGCAGACCTTCAGATATTCGGCATAGTCTATATAGTCTTTCTCCGCCGCCAGCTTCTCCAGCTCATTGCGGATATTCACCCAGTTAACAGGTAGCTGCTGCCGGGTCTGCGGAAGCAGTTCTATCGCTTTCCCTATTGCCCTTTTCAGGACCATGATGGTATCCTCATATCCATCCGCGCAGCTGAGATCGACGAAATCGATGATGTTGCTGAACCTCTCCCGGTAAAGGGACTCCGGCAGGGATTTACGGCTCTCGTCAACCTTGCTCAGTATGACCACGACCGGACTGTTATTGCTAAAAAGGCTGATCGTATTCAGCCAGTAGGTAAAATCCCAGTAATTGCTTTCTTCCCTTGCCTCCGTGAGAAACAAATAAACAGTGCGGTTGGTGATGAACAGCTGATGAGTGGCATCATATTTCTCCTGGCCGCCAAAATCCCAGATGGTAAAGCGGAATGCTTTTTCAGCCGGAGACATATCCACGAAAAAGGGAGTCTTTAACACCGAAATGCCTTCGGTCGATTTGTTGTATGATAGCCTGTACGCAGGGTCTGTCAGTTTCTTTGTGAGCACTGTCTTGCCCACATTTCCCCTCCCGACCATGACCATTTTGGCCTCATACAGATACTCTTCACTATCCGCTTCCTGTGTAGCCTCGAGATAGTTTTTTATCGCGTCCAGTCCGCCTTCCACGATCTCGGCCGGTACATTCCCGATCGGATTACCGAACGGATCCAGTACGGACAGATTTTTCAGCTGAAGGATCTCATTTGGGATAATGGTTATCCGGTTCCTGCAGGGCAGCTCTCTTGCATAGTAAGAGGGGCTATTACTAAAAGACAGGCTGACCAGTTTCTGCAGCGAAAATAATGTCCCCGGGAATTCTGTAAAATCGTTGCACCCGAGATCCAGGGTGTCGAGTAGCTGTAGCCGGCCGATATCCGGCGGGATCTCCTTCAGACAATTTCCGGAGAGATTCAATTCGCGCAGTAAAGGAAGTTCAAGGACTGCATCCGGGAACGAGTACATTTTATTATCTCCCAGCCACAGTTCCTCCAGCCCCGCAAGTTTTTTAATGTCATAGGGTACCTCCTGCAAATAATTGTTATCAAGAAATAAGGTCGCCAGACCTGTCATCTCAAATAATCTTTCGGGGAAAAAGCTCAGCTTCAGACCGTTGGCCACCAGCTTAAGCAGGTGCCGCAATTTGTATACCGTTTCCGGTATATCCCGCAGTCCCGTCCACGAAATATTCAGATACTCAAGATTGGGAGGAAGACCATGGATCTGTGTCACTTCCCGGCAAGCGCTGATGCTTAAATAACTCAGATTCCCCCATGTTTTCAGCGAACCCGGTATTTTGCTGAAAACCGCTCCGGTGATCGTCAGGTCCCCCAGCTTTTCCAGTTCTCCCAGTTCGGAAGGAAAAACGAGCAGTCCGCAATGTTCGATAGTAATCCGGGACAGGTTTTTCAGCTTCAAAAACTCCTTCGGCAATTTCGGCAGGTCGATATCTGAGAGCGTAATGTTAGTCAGGACGGAAAGGTCAAAGTCGCCGTGGCGGACGCTTCGAAGAAAATCAGCAATATTATCAGCCTTAAGACTGATATATTCCAGTGAATCATCCCGGTCACCTGAATTTAAAGACATAGGCAAGTATACAAAAAAATAAGCCGAAAATTTATTCCCCCCCCTTCCTCAGCTGCTGCACCAGCCACTCTCCCATTTTTTCCACTTCCCCCTTCTTCAGCCCGCATTCAAACACCTGTATCACCTTCCACCCCATCGACTGCAGTTTCCCCGCATTAATTTCGTCCAGCTCTTTATTCCTGTTTATCTTGTTCAGCCACCATTCCGTCCTTGATTTTGGCACTACGAAGTATTTACATCCCTCATGCCCATGCCAGAAACAGCCATGAACAAATACAACAGTCTTATATTTGGGGAGTACTATATCGGGCTTACCCGGCAGGTCGCTGCGGTGAAGCCTGAATCTAAATCCTCTGGAAAACAATATTTTGCGCACGATCAGCTCGGGCTTCGTGTCCTTCGACCTTATCCGGCTCATGTTGTAGCTGCGGACGGCGGCAGAATGTACGTCTGACATGTTGTAGTATTCCGGTTTGAAGTTGCTATAAATGTACGGCCATACCACCGTCCGCTGCGCACACACCCGAAAAAATACTTATGGCCCTGTACATGCAAATCCTGTCCCTTTTTCGTTAACTTAAATAACTAATCGATTAACAACCAGTAAACCTGACTATCCTGATGTCCCGTACTACCGATACGCCGCCGGACAATGATGTGCCAAACCCTGAATACCTCATCAAATCTATCGCCGAACAGGGCTATAGTCTGGAGACCGCATTGGCGGATCTCATCGATAATTCCATCACCGCCGGCGCCGGTCAGATCGAGATCCTCGCCGACACCGCCACAGAGCCTTTTGTCCTCTTTCTAGCCGATGACGGCGGCGGCATGAACGAAGACACTCTCGCGCTCAACATGAAATTCCCCAGTTCATCCCCGGAGGACAACCGCCGTACAGATGACCTTGGCCGCTTTGGTCTGGGCATGAAAACTGCCTCCTTCTCCCAGACCCGCACCTTCACCGTCCTTTCCCGGAAAAAAGGGACCGAAGCCTTCCATGGCCGCACCTGGGACGTTGACTATCTCCGGCGTGAAAAGGAATGGAAGATCCTGAAGAACACTCCCGAAGAGGTCAGCCGTCTCCTCGCTCAATATACCCGGCTCTCCAACGGCTTCCTGAATCCCTATAAAAACTATGCCCCCAATACTATCGTCATCTGGCAGGGTCTTTATAAATTTGAGAATTCTCCCGACAACAACAGACAGGCGCACCTGCAAAAGGAAATAACCGAAATAACTTCCGAGTATCTTTCCCTCGTCTTCCACCGCTACATGGAAAGAAAAATCAACGCGCTGACCATCCGTGTCAACAACAATGTCCTCATCCCCTTCAACCCTTTCCCCTCCGGCGAATCCGACTTCAGAAGACTGGAGACCAGCCACCGTCTTTTCCGCGAAGACGCACTGAAGATCGAAGGCTATGTCCTCCCTTCCCGCAGTCTCGACGAATCAAAAAATGGCAGTTCGGTATGGACCCCGTCCAATAAAAGCCTGATGGACATGGAAGGATTATATATCTACCGCGCCGACCGCATCATTCTTTTTGGCGGATGGAACGGCATCATAAAAAAAGCCCCGCGCCTCCAGCTTGCCAGACTGAAGGTGGAGATCGGTAACAGCGTCGACCACTACTTCCATCTCAACGTAGCCAAGTCCTCGATAGCCATCCCCTACGAGCTGAAAGTGGCCTTCCTGCGCTACGTCAGTGAGCTGAAGACCCAGTCGGAAAAAGAATATCACAACCGGGGAATAACGAAGATGGCCCGGACAAAACAAAGAACCAACTCGACCCTTTTTCTCAGGCGGGCCACATCCAAAGGCGCGCTGCTGGAGCTGAATGAAGACTTCCCGGTCATTCAGTCGCTGAAACGACAGCTTACGGAAGATCAGAATCAGCTTTTCCGTCTCATCACAAAAATGGTGAATACCAATATCAATAAGTTCAGGCAGGTCTATGAAAACAAATCTTTTATGGAGGCAGGAAGGGAAGACCTGACCGAAGAAGAGATTATCCGGACGGTCCGTTTATTAAGGGAATCCGGATTTGACCAGAAAGAGATAGAAGAGCTGTTATCCGGTATCCTTGGCCTTCGCACCGAAACAATTCCAATGCACATCCTCAATAGCTGACCAATGAACAACTATGAGATCATAAACACGATGAAACTGCTGTTCAAAAGGAAACTGAAGGAAGAGGTTTCCCTTTCTCCTATTTTCTTCGAGAAGCATAAATCCTGGGTTCTGGCCAGCGTCCCCATCCTGCATCCCGAAATAGAGGAAATGGATCAGGTCACGGTCAATACGCTATATGCAACGGCAAAAAACGAATGGCTCTCGACGATACATGTAGGAATAAATCCCGGCGGCGTCCTCGTAAAACCGGGATACCTGGGCTGGCTTTCACCCGAGCGCAAAGAGTCAATCGTTTGGAACTATACCAACCGTTATCTCGGGATGCTAAAGAAAACCGGCCGCTCCGAAAAAGTCATTGCCGAGGTCGACCGGTCCAGCGACGAGATCCTCGAAAAACTCGGCGACCCCCGATCGGAAAAAGATTTTTTCTACAGGGGTCTTGTCGTGGGTAATGTTCAGTCCGGGAAAACAGCCAACTTCAATGCCGTCATCAACAAGGCCATCGACGCTGGTTACAGCCTGATCATCATCCTTTCCGGCATCATGGAAGACCTCCGCAGCCAGACCCAGCAAAGAATAGACAATGACGTGGTGGGCGAAGGCATCCTCGATAAGGCCGGCGGCAGAAAAGGGCCAAAGGGTGTTGGGCTTGAAAGGGTCTTCGGCGAACAGGGCGGCGGCGGAATCCATCAGGTGACGCCCATCACTTCCTACAAGTCCGATTTCAACAAAAACGCAAAAGAGCTGGACTTTACGCTCAACAACAAAAATATCCTGGTCTGTAAGAAAAATACCGGTGTGCTGAAGAACCTGCTCATCTGGCTCAGCGAATATCTCCAGGAGAACAAGGACAAGCACAGTATCCCCCTGCTGATCATCGACGACGAAGCCGACAATGCATCCCTCAATAACCTTGGCTACAAGGGACGGGCCTATGCCAGCACCATCAATGGTCATATCCGCGCCCTCCTTGGTCTTTTCTCCCGCAAGTCTTATCTCGGTTATACGGCTACCCCTTTTGCCAATGTCCTCCAGGACAGAAACCCACCGTCTAAGGAAAAATGGCCCATTACCTATCGCCATAATGGCGAGCTGGTCAGAAAAGAATTCGCCCAGGCCGAAAGTATTTTCCCCGATGATTTTATTCAGCTCCTGACCCCTCCCTCCAATTACATCGGTGCCAAACATATCTTTGAAACCGTTCTCGATGACACGATAAAAAAGCTCCCCCTCCTCGTTCAGGTGGACGATACGCCATCGCAGTTTCCCCAGGAGATCGACGAAAGGGCGCCGGTCAAAGAGGATCCCTTTCCGGAAGAGCTGCCCCTCTCGCTCAGGGAAGCGGTACAGTGCTTCGTGCTGAGCATCGCCGTCCGGCTCAGCCGGAAAACGGAGATGATCAACTCGCGACTCTACAATCCGCATCACACCATGCTAATACATGTCTCCAGATTCATCACCTGGCAAAACAGGACCAGGGCGCTTCTTGCAGACTATCTGCGTACGCTGGAGAGTAGGATCCTGAACGAACTTCCAGGGGCTGGGCATTCTGTCTACAGGGAACTGGAACAGATCTGGAATAAATACTTCGCCTCCGTTGTCACGGATATCCGATCCTATCTTCCCGATGGATATCAGGACGAATTTCTTATCCGGAAGACCTATGCGGACATACAACCCCTGCTGATCGAGGCCATCAAGGGGATAGAAATAAAAGCCGTCAACAGCGTGATAAAAGACCAGCTGGAATATACCGAAGACGTTAACCGCAACGGGAAAAAATACATCGCCGTTGGCGGCAATCGCCTCTCACGCGGCTTTACACTCGAAGGCCTGACCATCAATTATTTCATCCGCAATACCAATTACTCCGACACCCTGATGCAGATGGGCCGCTGGTTTGGCTACCGCCCAGGCTACATCGACTGCTGTAAGCTCTTTACGACATCCGACGCCATTGAGAAATTCGACTCTACCACCCGGGCCATCGAAGAGCTGGAACTGGAATTTCTTAAAATGGACCGCGAAGGACGTAGTCCTGGCGACTATCTCATCCGGGTAAAAAAGCATCCGGGCGCGCTGAAGATAACCCGGCCCGCTATTTTAAAAAATACTACCCAGGTCGACTGGTCCTATCAGGATAAACTGGAGCAGACAACAAAATTTATTCTGAATCCCGGCTCTATCCGAAGCGCCTGGGAGGATTTTACCGGCTTTGTAAAAAAATACGAAAGCAGGTTTATACGGGAGAATGGCTTTTATCTCCTGCGTACTGATCATAAGACGCTGCTGGAAATGCTTGCCCTTGAAAATACATTCTACAACTACGGCAACGATCTCAATCAGATAAAAAAGTTTATCGATCGCTGTATCGAACAGAACAAGCTAAAGAACTGGACCATCGCCATCAAGGCTTCCGGCAACGCCCGTGACATCCAGAGCCTCCAAAAGGACTTTCCTTTCTCCATCAGAATGGCAGAAAGGAGAGGTCCCGCGGACAATAAGAAACATCAGAAGGACCTTGTCATCATCCGGCGGCTGATCGACATCAATTTTATGTACGACGTCACGGTATCCCAGGGCAACCGCGAACCCCTGACGGTAGACTTCGGCGGATATTATGTCGAATGTATCCAGGCAGCCATGGAAAAGAACTATGAATCCTGGCTCTGCGTCCTGCCGGCGCCCCTGCTCGCGGAACTGTATAAGAAACACAGCTCCCGCATGCTGGAAAAGAATGTCCGGTCCTTCCTCCAGCTTAACAACAGCGTCAACAGAGGCATACAGGATACCATCCGCAACAGCCCGGAAAAATTTATCGCCTACAACAACGGGCTCACCATCACCGCGACGGGCAAGGACTTTATCACGGAGAACGACAAGACCTATATTCAGACGCTCACCGACTTCCAGATCGTCAATGGCGGACAGACTACAGCCACCATTTATTTCTCCAACAAATCGGGTCTGGACATCAGCAAGGTCCGGGTCATGGCCAAAATCAATGTCGCAAAGGACTCCTCGCAGGAAGAGCTGGAAGACCTTATCACAAAGATCAGCGCCTACTCCAATGCCCAGTCGAAAGTGTCTTCGGTAGACCTCCGTTCGAGGAACAGTCAGCTGGTTAAGCTGAAGACCCTGTCCGAAAGTGTCCTTACACCCTCCGGCAAAAAATGGTACTTCGAAAGGGCAAGGGGCGAGTTCAACACCATGGTCCGCAAGAATCCCGGCAACAAAAGCAAGCTCGACAAGGAATCGCCAAAAGAGAGACGATTTACAAAAGAAGAGCTGGCCAAATATGTCACCGCCTGGGGTGAAAATCCCTATCTGGTCAAAAAGGGCGGAGAGAAGGTATTCCGGCTTTTTATAGAGGAGATATCCGGCGAAGGCAGGCCGCAGAAAGAGGTTCAGATCGACCGGACCTTCTACGAGGAGACCATCGCAAAGGTTATCCTGTTCAGGACCCTCGAAAAGCTGCATGGCAGCGGCCCGCAGGCGATAGGTCAGCTTCGTTCCGCCGTAGTCCCCTATTCCATCTCCATCCTACATAAATTTACTACCGGCGACAGGGAAAATGCGCCGTTCAGGCTCACGGAGATCTGGAAAAAAGAGGGCCTTGACGATCAGTTGACGGAGGTCGCCAGGGACCTGATGGTCCTTGTCAACGATCTGATAAAAGAATACTCGGCCAGCGATGACTATGGCGAATACTCGAAAAAGCCGGAGCTGTGGAATAAGATCAGGAGCTGCCGGGAGATCGCGGACTTTGTGGAGGATGCTCCGTTTCAAGGGGTGATCAGGCTTTATTGCGGAAATGGCAAGACAGCTAAAAACAAACCGGCTCCTAAAAAAGGCCGCGACCGTCCTTCCAAAGAACTTCCCGAAGTCGATTTCTCGCCAGCCTACGACGCCATTCGTTCTACAACCCGCGCCGGCAGCAAAGACCAGAAATCCTATATGAAAGCCCTCAATTTTATCATCAGTACTTATCAGTTCACTATCGAAAATAAAAAAAACCTCCTGTCCGAATTCACGGCCCTCCGCAAAATAGCCGCGGTGCAAGGCGCCCATTACTCAACTGTTTTCCCAAGGATCGGGTCGCAGCTCAACCAGGGATTCCCCCCGGACATCGATATGATAGTGAAAGTGGCCGGCTATACAGATCTCATCTAGAAGCATCTCCATATGGCGACTACCCAAATTTTATTTAATCTCAACAATGCGCCGCCTTAAAAGGATCCTGGAATTTTACATAAGCCCCGACATTTAAAATGGAATTATCCTTATTATTCTTTTATATACAGCATACAAATTAATTCATTATCAATACCCTCTCCACCGTGAAAACACCTTTTCTTGCTTAAGCCAACGATTTTGGTGTTTTCACGGTGTGCCATTCCCTGAATCAATTGTATTTTTCGTCAGGAAAATTTACAACATGTCCATGACAAGAACTTCCCACCCAAACGACGTATTTAAGATGGTCGCGATATTGGCCATAATTATAACCTGGACTATTGTAAGCTGTCGAACTCAAAAGGAATCTAAAGCCAGCCAGGATTTGAAGTCACCTCTGGTCGATTCCTTAAATCAGGTGATTTCCAGCTATATTCTCAAATTCGACTCATCAGAAAGAAGGAATGCCCAGCTTCTTGACTCTGCGGGAAGAGCGGAAACCGACGGGCAAAAAGCCCGGCAGGAAATGACAGAGATGTATCAGACACTTACCAGAGTGAAGGCAGAAAAGGACGAACAACGAAAGGTAATGCTGAATGCCCAGGCGGATGCAGATATCGCTAAACTTAAACTAACCAGAGATGCATCTGAGCAAACCCGCCTTGAAAAAGAAATAGCTGGTTTAAGGGCTGCCGCCAGACAAACCCGTGTCGATACGGGTGGTTTGAATAATAGACCATCAAAAAGTGACCGGGTATTGGGTGAAATAGTTTTTTATTGCCCGAGGGAGATGCGTGAAGGAGAATCGCGAACAGTCACAGCGACGATCGGACAGATGATAAAAGAACCAGTTATCCGTTCCATAATGCGTGACCAAATTAACAGGGAACGTGCCCAACTAAAGCAGGCGCCAATAACCGATGAAGATCTCCGGACCGAGAGTTTGCATCTGCTCGATTCCGTGGAAGTGCTGCTGCTTGATCCGGGCGAGCGGATGAAGGGAACGGATTCTCCCGACCATACGTCGTGGCGGAAAGTAGATACTGCTGCCGAGTCCTGGAACTGGCTAATCAGTCCCAAAAATGGCGAGGGAGGCAAGGCGGATATCGACTTATTCCTGACCGTACGCACTAAAGGAAACCAAAACTCTATTTTAAATTACTTATATCCCATAAAGATCAACTTACCTCAAACGCTCTGGCAGGCTTTTTTGAAAAAGTTGTTGGATATTGGCTGGCTTTTCGCCACCGTCGGATCTATCATCGGCTTTCTTGTCAAACACTTTTGGGATAAAAAAAAATCAGCCGGGCAGGTCCCGAATAATACAGAATAAGGCTATCTATCATAAATTGGCAAAAAAATTCGCGTAGTCGCTAATAATCCCATCGACGCCCATCTCTTTAACTTCTTCATTTACGGCAAATCGTCGACTGTCCACGGTACGACTTTTACTTTCGCCTGACGCGTTATAAACATAAAGAATTACGATATTACATTATGGTATTTTTAAGCTATGCGCGGGAAGGCATCCGATATGCGGAAAAATTGTATTTGGATTTAAGACTGGAAGAAATAGACATAGGGATGGACGTAAAGTGTTTGTTGCCAGGACAAAACTGGAAAAAGGAAATCACAAACGCCATAAGGACCTGCAATTTTTTCATCATGCTGATATCCAGACACTCTATCAATAAGAGAGGATATGTACAGAAAGAAGTAAAAATTGCGCTGGATGTCCCTGACAAGATCTCTACCGGTCAAATATTTCTTATCCCGGTCCGGCTTGAGGATATCACGCCCGTAGACGATGAGTTGTTGAACCTCAACTGGGTCAACCTATACGAGTCTTACCCGAAAGGAGTAAACAGCGTCTTAAGCGCATTATCAGATGCCGGCAAGTTGCCCAAAACGGATTATTGGCATCATCGGGTTTCTTCTCAGGCTGTCTAAACCAGGCTTTGATCGAGCTTATACCGGTCCCGCGTACACCTCCCAACTCTCCCTGCTAATAAACTCATAAGGAATCGTCCCATACCCCGACCCATGGAAACTATTTGCCCCCCAGACCGGCCCCCAGCTGTTCCGGACGATAAACAATCCACCGCCCGCTTCTTCCGGATCGTCCTGATAGCCGACTATCATCAGGGCATGGCCATCTTCCGCCCCGTCCTGCATTTCGGGAACTTCACCGTTATCCGGCATCGGGATCCGGCCCGTCGAAGCGACACCATCATTTTTCCAGCTGCGGTATACAGGAAGCGTAAAGGCGATGAGCTGCCCCATCACAAGCGTCTTCTTCAATTGTACGATAAGGTCATTTGACTTAGGAATGGACATATAGGTATTTTTGAACTGCAGGGCCGAGCTGTCCGCATTAGCCGGCTTCCCCGAGATCTGAATACAGGGCAGGTTCGGATTGTAAGACCATATTTCTTCGGTGCATTGCCCCTTGCCAGCGACGACGCCCGCGGCGTCGGAAAGGAGACTGCTACAGGCATTACCTCCTTCAAATTGTTTGGTCTCAAAAAAAAGGTACTGTTCCGACAGATCGACAGACACTCCGGTCTTCCGCTGAAAAAAGAACTCGTTTATACCCGTCAGCGCAAACGCCACGCACGCCCCCCTTTCCCCCTGGTTTTTTATCACAGGTAATTGCGAAATATAATTGACCGAGCCCGCAAGCGCCTCTTCCTGCACTGCTGCCAGCCTCCTCATAAAAGCTTCGCCCGTACGGCTTCTGGTCTGGCTCAGACTGATCTGGCTCAGACGTTCCGCTGATGGCTTCCTTGCGCCGGTGACAAAAGGTTGTCTCTGTTGGCCGGATAGATTATTAAGCATGATCGTGATTTTTCCATTGATCAGAAATTATACTGTATCCCAATATATGGCTTCAGCGGCCATTGAAATTCGTAGGTGATGTCCTTTTCCAGCTCAGCCGTTCCGGACACAGGGCTGCCTATCTTCAGCGTGTTCAGCGTCCTCACCCATGAGGAGGCAAATCCGCCGGCAATGGCAAAATGACTACCCCCGTCGCTGTTGAACCGCAGACCGGCCCCCAGGAAAAAGGCGGGGTATTCCGCGTTGGCGCCAACCCCCATCTGGATAAAGGGATGGATATTGCTGTTGGGGATATAATAGTTCCAGTTGAACATAGCCGTCAGGTTGAACCGTTTGAACGTTTCCTTCCCTCCGTCCGCAACCACCGTTTTACCCGATGCAGAGTCTGTCGCTGTCCCAAATTTTGGGTATTCGATAAAAGTAAAGGCCGTGCCGGCAGCCATTTCGAAAACCCAATGCCGGAATCTCCTGAAACGGAGCACACGGGTGGCCAGCACCTTCTTACCTGCAGTGACAATATCATTGTCATCTGACAATGCCATTCCGTCCTGGCTGACGGCCAGCGACAAATTCGCGATCTTACCCCTGTCCACTGTCACCGGCGGCAGAGCGGTAAGAAGCTCTCCATCGACTTTTATGCTGTTCTTCCAGGCTGTCACGATCAGCGTATAACTCTTTTTCAGATTGTTAAGCCAGACCAGCTGCGTCTGTAGCTGCCGGTTCAATTCTGCAAATTGCCGGTTAAAAAAATCCCTTGCCAGCACAGGATCGTGGGCCGGATCTGGTCCTTTTTCAAAATATCGGCTGATCTTCTTTTGTACATCGGCCACCTGGTTCGTCCGGTCCGTATAAAAAGCCGCAAAATTATCCAGGTCTTTCTTACCCTGGGCCAGCAGCTCCTTTGCATCATCCGGCTTGTCAAAGGATATTTGCTTCAGCTGGTTGAAGGAGGCCGCGATGGCCTTTTTCTGATCGTTGTCCAGGGCTGCCTGCAGCGCATCCAATTGACCATTAACATCGTCAAAACTGGCTGTGTCGCCGGCGGCTCCGGCGCCACCCGCCAACGGAGTCATTTTTTTCAGCGCGTCGATGATAGTCCCCAACGCACCATCTTCAGCCTTGCTCAGGGCATCATCGGTCACCGTCACCTGACCCTCAACGGAGTAGTTCAGCGGGTTCAGCGTTGTGAAATAAATAAGCACCTGGTCGTCCGACAGGAAATACACGGAGTCGCTCAGCGGAAAATAAGACGATCTCTTTTTATCAAAAGCCTGATAACTAATAATGTCGCCCTGAAATTTGAAACGCATCTCATTGCTCTTATCGATCCTTTTACCGTTCTCCAGGATATCACTGGTTGTCTGACCGGACACCAGGACAGGGATCTGACAGACCAGCAGACAACAAAGAAAGACAGACAGGTTTCTCCCACAGCTTAATTGACTTTTCATAACAAGTAGTTTTGAAAGCCGAAACTAGCCGGTATCGAAATCATGCCCTACGGGGAAATCACGGTTTTAATACGGGAAATTTCCCCTTTGACCATAAAAAATAAAATTCAACCTTGTGGTCATAAAATTATCCCAGCTATGAGTGTAATGGTAGGAATTGTTGATGACGACAAGCTTTTTGCCCGGTCCCTTTGTGCGCTGATCGACACCTTTCCTTCCTTCAGGTCGGTAGTCGATGCCTCCAACGGAGAAGAGCTCCTCCGGAAGCTGGATTCGGGCACAACCCTTCCCGAGATCCTTCTGGTCGATGTAAATATGAAAGTGATGGGAGGTCTGGCCACCGCCTCTGCCATTTCCGAAAAATATCCCCAGATCAAAATGGCCGCCCTGTCCATGAAGGACGACGACATCACGATCATCAGCATGATAAAAGCCGGTTGCTCTGCCTATCTTGTAAAAGATATCTCACCCGAAGAGCTTGAAAGAGCTCTTTCAGAGATCGCCGGGAAAGGATATTACAATGGCGATCGCTATAATGTCAATTGCCGCCGTCTGATCATCAAGGATCAGATGCTTGCGAAGAACAGGATAATGGAAAAAGAAAAACAATTCCTGCAACTATCCTGCAGCGACCTTACCTACAAACAGATCGCCGCGGAGATGCATTTGTCCGAACGCACCATCGACGGATACCGTGAGGTCCTTTTTGAAAAACTGAATGTACAAAGCCGCGTCGGCATGGTCATGGAAGCCCTGAAAAGAGAACTGGTCCTACTCCCCCCTAACACAACTAGTCACTGATATTTAATCATTTATTTAAATCAACAAAAATGTCTACATCTACCACCACCAACGGACTGTGGTCAGTCACCGCCGACAACCTTAAGCTTTCTGCCAATCAACTGGACTCCCCCACAAAGTACAGCATGGATCTCACGTTTACCCAGCAGGGCACCAATCAGATCAACAAGTCCAATGTAGCAATGAAAGGAGGATCAAAAGTCCCTGGCGGTCCGGGTTTTGTCTTTGACACAACCGACGTCAGGATATATAAGCTTTCGGACACTCCGACGGTGGAGAGTATTAAGATGACCCAGCCGGCAGCTCTTACCGGAATGTCTACCGTGGAGATCCAATTGCTTGTAAATTCAAGGGTTCCTGAGGACCGTGGGTTTACAAATGAAGAAAAACTGGCGATGCGCATGTTCGACCTAAGCGGCTCTTCCAATATCTCCCTGCTGGAGAGTATAAAAATGGCAGCGGAGTTTGTCGGAGATCAGACCCGCCTGACCATTGCTTTCCCCTTCAAAGTATTCTAGTCACCATTGCACCCTCCGGCAACAATTCCGCATAGTCGTGCAGGAAGGCCGGCCAGCCGCAGGATGCCAATTTTGAGAACAGTGAGGCATGTTCGGAGGCGGGATCCACAAAGGCCCGGAAATAACTATTGTCTCCCATGACGGGCAGACAGATATTGCAACCAAGCGTAAAATCCGGCCTGTCCTGGAGTTTGCCAATATACTCTTCGACGATAAGCTTGTTGCGAAGGTCCAGGATATCCTGGGTATCCGCCTCCGTTAATGCATCACCAAGTTTGCCCCTTATTATTTTCGTAAAGACAAAAAGGTCAACCAGATCATACCCGCTATGAATATACTTGTCTTCCGGAATGGCCCCGATCATCTTATCTTCATTGTCCGGTAAGGCTGCCCCGAGTTTGGCGCCCAGTTTACATAGGGCCGCCGCCAGCAGGTCACAAACGGACAGATCGCTGGCGAAGAAGGCGCCGTGGTCCAGATCGGCGAGGCCCACTGCGTCCTTTAATGAAGTGACGGCAAGTCTGGCCAGAGCCTCCGGCGTCGTCGGAGTATCAGTAAACAATGCATTCGTGATCGCGTTGTAATTATATCCGACAAAATCCAGCCCGAACTGCGACGCCATCAGATAATCCACTCCGGCAGTTCGCAGTGCATACATCGAGTCAAAATACTGCATGAAACAGTTCATCATCACCATCACATCTATCTTATACGCATCACCTGCACCAAATGCATCCGTGATAGCATCCTTCAACCCTTCCATCCGAAGAATCTCGAGATCTGCTCCCTGATCGGGAAAGCCGGTAAAAAATATGCCGGAGCCTGATCCATGCCCCCAGGTGAGCAGGACATGTTTCTCCGCCCTCAGACCCTGATCGGGGATCATCTTCAAATAAGATGACACGTCGTTCTTGTCGGTCATTTTAAATTCCCGGTTCTCCGGCGCGAATTTCACCAGCCTGCTACGGCTTCCGCCAGCGGCAGCATCCGCTGCTACCCCTTCCAGCCGGTAAAATACGGTTGTCAGGTCAGCCGGCCCCGCACCGGCACCGGGTACAAACGTCTGGTCCAGTCGCCGGATAGCCGCGACAGGCATCTTCATACAAAAGACAACGGCCGCCTTGTCGTTGACCGGACAGGAGAGGATCTGGTCTAACATGGCGCTGACCGGGTCCACCTGGGATGGGAGGTTTTCGCAATTTATCAGGTAAATAGCAGTCCACTTATACATCGGGATTATTTTTATTAATTTAGTGTATCTAAACCGGAAGATGCCAAAATTAATTCTCTTCTGCGCCTTGCTGCTTCTTACAGAGCTGTTGCCATATTCTTCGCCTGGGCAGGACCGGGAGTTTTACCCCTTTCGAAAGTATAGCCAGGCAGATGGCCTTAGCAGTTACAATATAACAAAAATACTTCAGGATATCAATGGTTTCGTCTGGATCAGCACTCAGGATGGTCTCAACTGCTTCGACGGCAAAACCTTTATAGTCTTCAACAAACAAAAAGATCCCCGTCACCAACTGGCCGGCAATACGATCATGGATATGACGGAGGACCGAAAAAGGGGGGTTATCTGGCTGGTCACTTCTTATGGCGGGTTACAGGCGATCAATATAAATACCCGATCGGTTCAGCCCCTGGATGATCAGGAAAGGAAGGCCCTGGTATTTAGCAATAAATGGCTGCACAGCGTAGCCATCGCCGGGGATATACTCTGGATTGGCACTTACGCCGGGCTTTACGGTTATGACCTGGCCAGCCGCCATGCCGTGACCCCCAGCCTTATACCTGCCGCATTTGGCAAGCCTGATTCGCTCAGGGTCGGCAGGCTGCTGGCCGATAGCTCCGGTCATTGCTGGGCATTCTGCGATGGTCAGGGCATACTCGTCCTTGACGGAAATACCGGTCGTTTGACCACTGCCATACCAGCCGGTCTTCTCAATATATACCAGTCCAAAAAGGAATTGTTGTTCTGGAATGCCTGTCCGGCAGACGGCGGCGGGATTCTCGCCTGTACAAACTGGGGGCTACGACGACTTGATACAATTGCCGGCGGTTCCTTACGCATCACTCAGGACGGCCTGCCAAAGACGATCGTGCAGAATGAAGTATTCAGCTGTACTATAGATACAGGCAGAAACATCTGGGTCTCGGATGCCCATCACCTTTACAGGCTGAGCAAAGGAGGGCATTTCACCACGATCTCTGAAAGGGACTATGGCAACGACGCCTGGCAGACCGCGATCTATGCATTACATGCCGACGCCGGCAACCGGCTTTGGGTAGGCTCCGAAGAAGGACTTTCTTATTTTACACCGGTAACACCCGCATTTGAAAAATTTTATCGCTCCCATACCGGCAATGCCAGGATTCAGCACGCCTTCTCTATCTGTCCTTATAATGATAGCCTTGTCTACTGCGGCGCAGCCAATGGCCTCTACGAGGTCAACACAACCACCGATGAGATCCGTCAGCTAAGCACAGCATCCTCGGGTTATCTTACGGATCAGCTAAACCGTGATCAGCTGATCGTGTCCAACAGCAAGGGCCTCTTCATTCTGACCCGGAGCCGACTTTCAGGCGATCCGCCGTTTTCGGGACTTTCAGGCGATGCAGCGGCTGCGCGACCTCCCGGCGGCTCACCGGCTCCGCAACTTGTCCCCGCCAGGCAACTGTATCCCGAACTACAGCCTCTGGAGAACGATCTGCTCTGCGCCATGGTCCGCTACAACGATTCCATCGTCCTGTTAGCAAGCGAACTGCGCAAGGGTCTTTATATATGGAATACCCGAACAAAGAAAATAACACTCCGCAACGGCTCCAACGGACTTATTCTTGATGACGGACTCATCAACGGGCTATACCGGGATCGGGACGGGAGGATCTGGATCTTATCGGTAAACTCCGTCTCTCTGTATGATCCCGCTTCTTTCGTAAAGGATTCCCTCCCAGGTTCCAAGGACCCCCTCTCACGTTCTAAGGACCCCCTCTCTGGTTCCTTTACCTGGTTCCCGCTCAGAGTCCCCGGAACCGGCGCCAGCTGTAATATCCTCTTCGATATGTGCGAGACCTCCGGCAGCTACTGGGTGGCGGCCTATGGAATGGGGTTGATCGAATTAGACAAAAAGATGAAAGTGATCCGTATCCTCTCCGATAAAGACGGGCTTTGCAACAACGGAGTCTACAAAGTCTTTTCCAGCGGGGATAGTCTTATCCTGGTTACTTCCAATGATGGCCTGTCCGTGCTTAACACCCGAAAAAATACAATAAAGAACTATTTCGAGCCGGATGGTTTGCATTCCAACGCGTTCGAACAATTCTGTGGTTACTCAAAGGGAGACATCATCTATACGGGAGGTGTCAACGGTTTTACCCGTATCCATCCCCGCTATTTTTCATCCAACCTCACACCCCCCCGCCTCTATATAACCAGTGTGAGAATGACAACCGCTTCACATTCCCTGGACACAGCCGGTCTCGGATTAACCCACCTCGACATCCCCTCCAACGTATATCAGACAACGGTCTTTTTTTCGGGGATTGATCTTTCCAATCCTGAAAGAACAACCTATTTCTATAAGATAAAGGAATTGAACGATAGCTGGACCAGTCTCGGAAGTCAGAATTTTTTACATCTTATCGGGCTCAACCCCAGCCGGTATACGTTGCAGATCAGGGCGATCAACGAAGATGGCATCGGCAACACAGTCCCGGTAACGCTGTCGCTTCGTTTCCTGCCAAAATGGTATCAGACCCTTGGTTTCCGGCTGGCCGTTATCGCTCTGACAAGCCTCCTCCTCTTTGCCTTATACCGGTACAGGATCAGTCAGTTCAAAAGACAACAACAAATAAGACGGGATATCGCCAACGATCTTCACGACGATCTGGGCAGCACGCTCAATACCGTAAAAGTTCTGACCCACCTGGCCAAACGTTCGCCCCGTTACGAAGAACATCTCGACAAAATAGAAGAATCACTCACGGCCGCCAGCAGCGGACTTCGCGATATGATCTGGGTCCTCGACGACTCCGCCGACACTTTCCAGGGACTCCTCGACAGGATCAGGCGAGCCGTCCTGCCTGTCATCACGGCCAATGAAATTCAGCTCGACTCCTGTATAGAAGGTGACATTGGCGACACCGGCATCTCCAAAGCGGAAAAAAGGAATCTGCTGCTCATCGCCAAAGAGGCCGTCAACAACAGCATAAAATATGCCTGTTGTAAAAACATCCGCATCTGTCTGAGACTGAATGGCAACAAACCCGGACTTCATATTTCCGATGACGGGAAAGGTTTCGGCATCCTCTTTCCTCCTGCGGCGCCGGGTGAAGAAAAGGGTGAAGGCAATGGCCTGAAAAATATCCGTCATCGTGCAGAACAGATAAATTACTATGCAGCCATCAGCTCCGCTCCGGGCAACGGTACGGTCATCGCGATCGTAAAAAAATAAGGGTGTTTTTCCCGTTGACTGCGGCGTTCTGAGTTTGTAATATTGTTTATCATCTGCCAAACAATGCAAGACCAATCAACACACATCGCCACATGGGAACAGGATCCCGGTTCCGGTATAATGCCGGATGGAGGCCGCATGATCTACAGACCGACGCCCTCCGGGCCACCCACCCTGAAGATCACCATCAGCAACTGGCTCCTCGATCAGCCCGCCGGCGCCCAGCCACCCGTCGCCGGAATTTATAACACCGGCACTCCCGAGTTCAGGTATTGGACCGCGGTGGAAGCCCTCACCCGTGGCGCCATATTCTGGAACACCCAGCTGCCGGACCTCCAGTGGCAGACAGGAAATACGCTTCCTATTATTTTAGATGCCGGTACGGCGTTCAACGCCAGCTATAGCCGCGAAAACCTGCAATTTTTTATGAACACCGTAGATGGCCGTGATATTCATACCGGGGAGAGTCCCGATATTCTTTGTCACGAACAGGGCCATGCCATCCTCGACGCGATAAAACCGGAGTTATTCGATGTATTTGATTTCGAGGTTTCTGCTTTTCACGAAGCATTTGCTGACTGCAGTTCAATTCTTTGCGCCCTTCAGCTGCCATCGGTGCGTACGGAAATATTAAAGGATACCGGTAATCAGCTAAATCAGGACTCTTCCCTTTCCCGTCTCGCAGAGCAGCTGGGCTGGGCAATACGTCAGCACGATCCACAGGACACGGAAGCAGACTGTTTCCGCAATGCCTTCAACCCCTTTGTCTATAATACTCCCCATAACCTGCCGAAGACAGGCCCCAGTACCGTACTCACGGCAGGGGCTCATTCTCTTTGCCGTGTCTTCACCGGCGCCTTCTTCGAAGGACTGGCGGGGCTATTTAGTGTACAACCCACACAGGATGAACAGAGTCTCCTGCAGACAAGCGCCGACATCGCCCAGCTGTTGATTGCCGCGGTAAAAAAGGCTCCGGTAACACAGTCGTTTTTTGGTCAGGTCGCCGGATCCATGGTCAGTGAAGCCAATAGCAAATTCAGCGCTTCGTCGTATAGCGCAGTATTGCAAAAAGCATTTACAGCCCGTGGCATAGTCCCGCCCGGGACCAATGCTGGCCCGGCCCAGCCTCTCGCACCAGGTGACACTATTGAGATCTCGTTAGGCGAAAATGATCTCAACCTTGCGGCTGTACCGACGGTACGGCTGCGCACTTCCAAATATGGCTTTGAAAAAAAGACTGTCCTGGTGAAAACACCACATCATAAAGTTGCAAAACTTTTTTTGGATGACCTTCTGCGGACCAACTGCCTGAAGACGGAGATAGCTCCTTTACATGAAAAATCAATGAAACAGGCGCCTCAAAGACGGATCATTTACGAACCCTATACACATGAACTGAGAAGAGAGGGAAATCACATTGTTTTAAGACGTATCCGGTTTAATTGTGGACATATACCAAAATCAATATAGACTATGCCTCCTGAAAATACCGACATAACTTCCGTCATCAGCCAGCAGCTGGGCAAATACGATCTCGAGATCCTGGGTCATCCCAAAATAGAGAAAGCGGATAACATCCAATTGCAGGCGCTGAAGCTGACGCCGATATCAACCCTCAACGACAAGCCACTATACATTCCTGTCCCGGTATCTCTAGACGTCACCCTTGATGACCAGGGCAACATCACAAAAATCCAGGGCGACAGCCCGGATGCGGATGCGAAGACAGCCGCCGGAGACTTCTATCAGGGTCTTGTCGAAAGAAAACAGATAGCCGGCTTATCCGGCGGAGCCCTTCAGTCCAATACAACACATGCAGTGAAGGTGAATGACAAGGGACAACAGGTCGTTCGCCGGACAGGCTTTCTGTAGTAAACAACTATACCATGAATAAAACATCGACCGGGAAGCTTTTGGAAAACCTCCTTCCCATTTACGAAGCGGCCGCCGCAAGCAATGACGGCAATCGCTGTATGATCGCCCCCAGTCCGGAGATAAGAAACCAGATCAAAAAAGAGCTCAAAAGATTAAAAGGGCTTGCAGCCAATGGCATCTTCTCCAATCTGCTGACAGCCAAACAGCAAAGCCGCCTCGGACTCAATGACGGCCTGCTTCTCCCCGGCAAAGTATTTCCACTGGGTACATCTGTTTCGGCGGTACGTTCGCATTCGGTCAATCGCAGCCCGTTAAAGGGAACTTTGCGCGTTATAGTCGTGCTGGCGGAGTTTTCTGACAAAAAGCTCTCTTTTGATCAGCAGCACTACGAAGACCTTTTCTTTTCTACCGGTAAGATCCCCACCGGCAGCGTAAAGGAATATTACAAAGAAGTGACCAATGGCCTGGTCGACATTGAGGGGGAAGTTGCCGGTCCATTTATAATGCCCCAAAAATTAACCTGGTATGCCAATGGCAACAGCGGCATGGGAGACAACGAACCCAATGCAAGAGATCTGGCCCGGGATGCCGCCCTCGCGGCTAATTCGGCCATCGACTTTTCGAAATACGACAACGATCACGATGGATATGTAGACGCTTTTGTCGTCATACACGCAGGCCGTGGCGCAGAAGAGACTGCATCCAAATCCGATATCTGGAGCCATAAATGGGTATTACCCAATGAATATGCCGCCGACGGCATCAAGGTCTACGGCTATCTCACCGTACCCGAAGACTGTAAGCTTGGCGTCTGCGCGCACGAGCTCGGCCACCTGCTGTTTGGATTTCCGGATCTTTATGACACTGACTATTCCAGTGAAGGCATCGGCAACTGGTGTCTCATGGCAGCAGGCAGTTGGGGCAATGGCGGAGATACGCCCTCCCATCCCTGCGCCTGGTGTAAGGCGCAGCAGGATTGGGTGACCGTCGTCAATGTATCCGCGAATCAAAAAGGATTCGATATCGAACCCGTAGCGGACTCCAGAAAAATATTCCGGCTTTGGAAAGATGGCGGCCCCGGCAATGAGTACTTTCTGCTGGAGAACAGACAGCAGAAAAAATATGACCAGTACCTGCCCGGTTCGGGATTGCTGGTTTGGCATATCGACGACAACATCGGCACCAACGACAACGAGCTTCATTACAAAGTGGCTCTTGTCCAGGCCGATGGTAAAAAGGATCTTGAGAAAGGCAACAACACAGGTGACGGTGGCGACACGTGGCCCGGCGACCTTGGCAGAACAGATCTCGGCGCGACCACCACACCAAATTCGCTTTCCTATGGAGGATTGGACTCGGGCGTGAAAGTTGCAAAGATCAGAACCAAAAACGGGATCATCACCGCCGATGTCAGCGTCACCGCCGGACCCTTTAAACCTGCTAAAAAGAAAGCTCCGAAAAAGGCGCTGAAGACGATCGTTAAAAAGGCGGCGAAGAAAGTGGTGAAGAAAGCCGCAAAGAAGGCCCCGAAAAAGAAAGCCGCCAGATAGGATCCGGTTATGAAAAAGCCTTTCGCCTGACCGATCCGGCCCTACCTTTACGTAAATTATTGCCATGTCATCCATTCTTCCCAACAAGTCCCTTGTAGAAGGAAAGATCGTCTCTGTACGCAAGAGTGCAGATATCGACAATTTCAGCATCGTGGAGATCCAGCCGCTGCAGATCAGTTCCGTGGAGGGCAGCGCCAATCTGCTGGGTTCAGGACAGGAAGCTGCCACGCAATCCGGTCAGCAGGCCAATCTCCACATCCATGTCTCCGACGAGGTATCCCGTCAACATGATCTGACACCCGGCAAGGTCATTTCTACACAAGTTCGAAAGGCGCCGGATAATTTATTTGTCATTCCTGATTCAGTAAAAGTCTTAAAAACATAAACCACCATGAGCACACTCTCCTACGCCGCCCTGACAAACAGAAGGAAAAGGCGCCCCCGCCCCCCAGGCAAATGGAACAACCAGGCCCGACCGGGCTAAAGACCTATGTTGACGCTTTTGCCGCACTGGTACCTTCGGAAGTACTGACCATGCATGCCGTGATCATATCGGTGACGACTACTACAACAAAAGATACACCTCCGGTCACGACGATCAGCGACCCGCCGACCCTCGCCTGGGCATTTTTTGGATTGATCCTGCTGAGCATGGTGCTCTATATAGTGCCACGTCTCTCGAAAGGAAGCTGGGACAGGCTTGATTATATCCGGATGCTCATTCCACCGCTTGCCTTCACCGGCTGGACCATGCTTCAGCGTACCACAGCCTTCGACGCCGTGGATCCCAGGCTGGGTGAAGCCCCCAGAACAGTCATCGCCTTATTCCCTGGTGTGACATTGGGTTTACTCGCTTCCTCACCTGCCAACAAGGCCGAGGAGAAACCAGCCTGACTGATACAACTAACGAAACAACTCAACTACCATATCAATGCAGATGAAAAATTTAAAGGTCGTCATAAGAACGGCCGGGAAGGGGCTTTCACAAGGACGCGGACATTACCATTCAGTTATTTGATAATCAGTATACTTAGGATGGGAAAGAGCGGATTGCAACGAGAGATGGACAGTTTCCTGCGGGAGACAGAGGATGCGGGGTATAAGAATCATCGGTTGCTGGCCGTAGATGGCAGCTTTCTGAATTTGCCGGATCATCCCAGCATCAGAGAGGAGCCTGGCCGACGTGCATTTGGCAGAGGGACTAAAAAAGATGTGCCCAAAAGCATGGCGTTACTATCGATGCTCTACGATCCGGCCAACTATATGACCCTGGATGTGCAGATGGACCATGGGGATGGCAGTGAGCTGCAGCTATTACTTAAGCAGCTGGTCAAAGCAGAGAAGGGCGACATCCTGTTGCTGGACCGGGGTTACCCCAGCCGGTATTTGTTTTCTATCCTGGAGTCAATGGGTATTCATTATGTGGTGCGGATGAAACACAACTGGGTGCCGGTAAAGAAGTTCATGAAAAGCCGCAGCCGGGATATCATCGTTACGATGGAGGTCCCGGATGGTGATTACCAGCGTTACCGGCAGCAGTATCCAGGAATGAACAAGACGATCAAATGCAGGCTGGTAAAGGTCAGAGACGAACAAGGGAATCTACAGATCCTGTGTACTTCCCTGATGGACCCGGCCAAATTCAAGCTGGAAGATCTGGCGAACCTGTATAAACTGCGCTGGGAGATAGAAGAGGCTATAAAATGTGCAAGGCCCGGGTGCAGGTGGAAGCCTTCAGTGGCAAGACGGCCACCGCTGTTAAACAGGATATCTATGCGAAGATCATGATGATGAACTTATATGCATCGTTAGCTTTTGCCATAGAAGAGAAGGTCGTCAAAGAATATCAGGAGGCAAAGAAAAACAGGGAGGCAAAACATCACCGAAAGATCAATCGCACCTACGCCTACTGGGCGACGAAAACCATGTTGATCGGCCTATTCATTAAGCACAAAATAAATGCGGCACTTTGCTACTTCGACAAACAGGTCGAGTCGAACACAGAAGTGGACCGCCCGGGGAGAAAGAATCCCAGAAAGAAAAGACAACCGCGATTGTATCACATGAATTACAAAGACTTATAAAATACCGCTCTTTAACTTAACGACATGGGTGTTTTAACGGTTGCGGCAGGATTTGTAAATGTTTACATTGTGGACTACCTGGTCCGGTGCAGGACTTTAACCGGTCGGGCTGGGATTGCTTAGCGAACGGTTCGTTAATAATGCGTCTTTTATAAAACTAACCTATATGAACAAAATAAAAAAAGCCTCCACGAAAAAGGTTGCTGCGAAGAAGACCACCACACCCGCTACGCAGTCAGCCGTCATCCATTTGATCCCACGGGGAGGCGCCGCCGCCCTGATGTTTGAAAAGGCAGAACATGCCGCCGCAGCACCAAATTTTGAATTCACTTTTACTGGTTCGGGCGTCACGGTAAAACAACTGATCATCAATGGCACAATCATCGCCAACCCTTCCGACAACGACCAGGTATTTGCCCCTCTCGATCAGCCTTTCTTCGTTATCGCCAAAGCAACCCGCGATAGTCCGGGAGGCGGGAAAAGCCTCCAGGTAAAACAACTTTCCTGTGGGAAAAATCTTTTCAGCAGCGCCAAAAGTTTCGACTTTTCCCAGGGAGCCAACGCATCGATCGTAGAAAAAGGCATCACCCTGCCATGCTAACCAAAAAATAAGACTATGAAACGCATCCCTTTTCTTCTTATTCTGCTGACTACTTATTCGGTCTACGGCCAGGGCCTGACCCAAAGTGCCGATGGAAAGAGCACGATTCCCATAAAAGGCGCCTCCGTCAGTCTGGACCTTGCCCAAACCGATTTGACCATCGGGTTTAACAACTATGATAAGGCTGTGAAGGCAACCTCGGCCAGGGGCATTTACGGGGCATCGGTAAAGGCCAAAAATGCGGAAGGCATCGCGAACCTTTTCTCTTCGGGTGACCTCGTGCCGCTCGGCCAGGCCCAACTTTTAGCCGGCGTAACCTGGGCTGGAAAGCAGGAAAAGACGGAAAACAACCTGAATGGCGCCACGGTGATAATGGCGCGCCTGGGAAAATGGGAGACGCGTTTTAGAAAACTGTTGAACCAGGAGTTAAAAGACAGGATCCACAATGCCTGTGCGGGTATCAAAGATGAAGCAGCCCGCGCCAGGACCGAAAGGAATATGACCGACGATCTCGAAAAGTTTAAATCCACTCCCGAGCTATTCGAAACTGCCATTGAAGACGGGCCCAGCGATACCGACGATATCCGTATGGCCAAAAAAATGGTTCGGACCTTTGCCAAGGATCAACATGATGAATATAACCTGGTTCGGAACAAGTTTATCGATCAGGTTGCGAACAATGCGCAGGACTTTTCTGCAATCGCCCCAACCCGGTTTACCATTTTCGGGTTCGGAGGGATCTCCGCTATCGGCTTCAAATTATTCAATAAACTGGATACATCCAACCTTTCAAAAAGCTTCTCCAATATCAATGACAGGGGCGGAAATATTGGCATCGGGTTCAACTTTCAGTATAACAACTGTTGGTTTGGCGTGTCGTATAGCTACGAATCATCCAATAACTTCGAAGAGCTGACAAAAAAGGATTATACACTAAGGACAACCAATACGGTCGGAAGCCAGTCCCTGATCCAGGAAACCAAAATCACCGGCTATGCGGGAAAATACGGGAAAGTGGAATTGAATAATTTTAACGTTGATTTTGTCTATGACTGGGGCCTGGATGATAAGGGGAATCAGATCCTGATCAACCCGTACCTCAGAGCATCAATTTTTTCGAGAGACACATCCCTTCTCCTGAATAAGACCAATCTCGGCGCAGGCTTTTATTTCTTTCAAAAGGATTCGAAATTCCTGGGAGGTTTTTATATCGAACTGCCGGATGTCACCAACAACGGAGAAAAAAGCAAACCGGCTGACCAACAGGATATCCGGCCAGCCCTTAACCGGCTCAGTTTCGGGGTGGTAACAAAGTTCAATCTCAGCAGTATATTTTCGTGGTAATCATTTCCGGCCGTCACTTCACCTTAACCCTTACCACCACACAGGAATAAGCCGGCAGCTCAACCGTCACCGCCTTCCCCGAAACCTTCTCCTCCTTCGTCACAGGAGCCACTACATCCGGATGCTCCAAACTATTCATTCCCCCCGGCGTCACCCCCGCCAGCGTCGTAACCCTCGCGCCGCCGCTAACCCGCCCGCCGCTCACTATCACATTTTTCTGTTTCGCTTTATCGGACAAATTCACCAGCTTCAGGATCAACTCTCCCGCAGGCTCATCAAGACAGGCGGTCCCCCAGCAGCTATCCTGCCCCGTAAGAGGCGTCCCATTGTCGAGCAACGGAACCACAGCCGTCCCCTTATTCACCGAAAACAACTGTTGAACATAATAATTAGGAGTGGCATAAGACCGCGTATTGTCAAACCAGATCAGATCCGGCGTCCACTGCCAGCCTGTGACATGCGCAAACAGTGGCGCATAGGATGCCATGGTCACCACATCCGCATTCCGCTCGATCCCGGTCATGAAGGCCGCTTCACTAAGGGCCGTACGCAGATTGTTCTCATTCTTCAGACTGCCGATCCTGTCACTTTGCGCAGCATACTCGCCCACAAATATCTTAGGCCCCTGCCGGTCATATTTATCATAGCGCGTTGCATTCTGCAAAAACCACTCCGGCGAATTATAAAAATGTTCGTCAATGATATCGACATGCCGGCTGCGCAAGACAGAGTCGATGTATTGGAATTCCTGCTTTTGTGGAGTATAACCCGAACTGCAGATCAACTGCATATAGGGATAACGGGCTTTTATCGCCTTCGTGAACACCGCCAGCCGCTCGGCATACTGCGGCCCCCAGTTCTCATTACCCACACCCAATAATTTCATGTTGAACGGCGCCGCATGACCAAGCGCCGCCCGCCTGGCGCCCCAGGTCGTTGTAGTGGCATCCCCATTGGCAAATTCGATCAGGTCCAGCGCATCCCTGACATAAGGATCAAGCTCGGACAAAGGTACCACCTCAGCAGCGTCGAACTGACACGAAAGCCCGCAGTTGATTATCGGCAAAGGAGCCGCACCAATGTCTTCACAAAGCTGGAAATATTCATAAAAACCAAGTCCAAAACTTTCAAAATAATCGGGCGTCTGCCGCAAAGGCACGTCATCATTCCAGATGCTCATGGTCAGCTGGCGATTTTCCAAAGGCCCTATCGTCTTCTTCCATTGATAACGATGTAGAATATCCTTACCCTCTACGATACACCCGCCGGGAAAACGCAAAAAACCCGGATGCAGGTCAGCCAGCTTTTGCGCCAGATCCGTTCGAAGCCCTCCCGGCCGCCCCTTCCAGGTGTCCCCGGGAAACAGGGAAACCCGGTCGATCTCCAGTTGTCCGCTGCCCTCGAAACGCAGCACCAGCTTTCCCTGGCTGGCCGTGTCCGCAGCAGTAACAGAAAAATGCTGTTCGTGCCAGCCCGTATCGGTAGCACTAAGATCAATAGTCGCCTCCCCAATGCCGGCTCCCTTACTGTTAACCAGCTGCGCACTCACTCTCACGCCTTCCGCACCATGCCTGTACCTCACCATCCCCTCATACCGCGCGCCCTTCTTAAACCCCATCCCGCCAAAACCTTCATTGACCAGCCCAACCCTATCCCCCTCACTCAGATTCACCTGCATATACTTTGGATCCGCCGCATTCACCTGGCTCTGATTGATCACCATGAAGATACCGGTCCTCACCCGGGCCGGCTGCGTGGCCCAGCCCATCAGCGGCTTGGGAAAATCAAAAGATGTATTCTCCACCATTTCCGCATAAAGCCCCCCATCAGCCCCACGGTTGATATCCTCAAAAAATAATCCCCATAAGGTCGGGGATATCTTAGCCTTTATCTGGCGTGTATTCACTGTAAGAACGTCCTGGGCGGCAACCCCGACAACGAGCAGGATACCTGCTATTGCAAAAAGAATTTTTCGGTATGGCATACATAAAATTATCCCATTCCAGGAAAAATGAGCAGCTGAACCGTAGAAAATATAGATATATGGACATACCGGCATCCCCGCAAAACCAACACCGTAAATTGGTGGACAAATTTCCTGGCATCACCGCTTCGAAGGACTCACCGGCCTGCAGCAGTAGCAATTGTCCAGAACCGTATAGATCCAATAAAATTCCGATCGTTCCTGCAAAATTGTCTTAACTTAATACTCAAACCTTCAAATCGTCGAAATATGAAGATCGTTCAAATACGGGTCCTCCTTTTCCCGATGATTCTCGCGTTCCCGCCTGCCAAAGCCTATAGCCAGCGACAAAGCCAGAAGTTGCAGGAACTGTCCAAAAAAATTATCATACTCGATTCCAAAAAAATACCGATAAAGGCCGGGACAAGAGACAGCCTTGTCAATCTGGTATCGGTCCATTTCAGCTTAAATCCGAAAGATACCGTCTTTATAAAGGACCTTGGCTTCGTTTCAGGACAAAAGACGGTCAGCTTCTTTTCGGACGATAGTGTGGCCACGATGAAATTTTCACCTGAGTTCACGGACTCTCTCTTCCTGGCGATAAAGCCCGCGAAAGAAACCCTGGGGTCTTCAGCGATCGATTTCCCGGACGAAAAGATCATTCCTTCACCACTTATCGACTACGATATAAAAAACAACGACTTAAAAGGCTTTGACCAACGCCTTCGGGCCGCAGTGCAGAAATACTTTTCGATAAATCCTGAATCCGATGAGAATAATGGTTCGTTCCGGAAGATCACAGCTTTCCGGACGGTTTTTTACCAATCCGGCGTCACCGGGCAGGCCTGTCTCTACTTTCTGTACCCCTATAAGACCGGGGACCAGTTTACTTATAAGCTGGGTTATAAGACAAGACAGAGGAAGCGGCTTACGGACTGGAAAGATGCCGAAGACGATGTAAAGAATGCTACCCTGAAATTCATTTCCGACTTTACAACTGAGTTATCCAAATGAATTACAACAAAGCCATTTACACGATCTTTTTTATCTTCCTTGGCGCGATCTTTTTCCAGATCGTCATCATATTCATTGCCCTCCTCTCAAACTATTTCGATGCTCCGGAGCTGGAGGCATTTCTGATCAGCGTGCTGAAGATCTATTCCATCCATCTCTCCATGCTCTTTGCGGGAACATTTTTTAGCCGACTGTCCGCAAGACATGCCAACGTAGACAGAAAGGTCTTTTCCGTTGCCGTCATTCTTTCTTCCCTGTGGAACCTGCTCCTGGTATCCAGCCTGCTCATCCTGATGTTCATCACTCAGCCCAGATTCGATGTGATCATAAAATTTCAGGAAGACATCGCTTCGAACAGCGCCTTTCTGATCACCGGTGTACTGGCCTATTTCTTCGTCGCAAAAAAGACCAATGGATAGATTAACAATAATCTTACCGATCGTCCTTATTCTGTCCGCAGCCGTCCGGGGACAGACCGAAACGAAGCTGGGGTTCAATGAAAGGATCAGTGGTAGCATAAGCCATCTCGATCATCTTGATACGGAGGGGAAATATATCGCCTGTACTACCGAAGATGATTTTTTTGTATATGCAACGGACGAACTAAAACAAATACTGCATATAAATAAGGATCATACTTTTGAGGACCTTAGCTACCTGGACAATTTCCTTTTTGCCGGCATGGAAGGGAGGAAGATCATAATACGGGATCTCAGGAAGAATGCTGTCACCGATACAATAGTCGTCCCCAATAAAGAGTCCTCGATCAATTTTGCCTGGGACAAGGAAAAAGGCGGCCTCGCCGTCTCCAGTTTCAGCCATATGTTCCTGTACGATCTGTCAAAAAAGAAGTTTACCAGCGACTCTTTTTATCTGGAGACCTACTCGATACAGCGTTGTTACCCCATCAGAAATTCTCCCTTTCTGCTGATATGGTATACCGACTACTCTGACGACAGTACAAAAATCGGGATATTCAACTGGAAAGGGAAATGTCTGAATTCAATGCTATTTCCCGAAGATCTCAAATTTTACTACAACGACCAGAACTCCACGTTTTTTTTATATAATTCCGTTTCTCTTCAGCGCTTTTCCATTGCATCAGGTTCCGGTCCGGTTCATTTCGTCCCGCAACAGAAGGTCCACCCGTCCTTTGAGATCCGGAATATTTTCGACGCCGATAAAAATGACCGGGTGCTGATGGAGATCCAGCCGCATCTGGATTCATTGTTTGGCAAGCCTGTCGAACAGGACAGGGATACCGTGATCAGGGCGAGAAAAAGAAGGATCCATGCAAACAAATTCTGGAAAGGTGCAAGTTTTGTATACGATCTCTCCCGAAATACAATAATTGACTCGATCGGATTATCAAAAGACGTGTTATTTGAAAGACAATCGGATAAGGTCATCCTTATTCAGCAATCCGAGTCAATCGATCTTACGGACGACACCATCTCATTAAAAAGGTACGATCCTGGTACCCGTCAGACAACGACGGTGCCGGTGACGGATATTTCCCCCATACTTGCCTTTGATTGCCTTCCACAGAATGGACTGGTTACCTGCTTCTCACAGGATAAAAGGGTGACAGTGCTGAATTGCAGGAATAATTATCACAGCTGGACAACGCTGACCATTCCCGGACTGGATACGACCGCCTCCGCGTACGATCTTGTCTGGACCATTAAATTTGCCGACAGCGGCAAAAGGATCGTCCTTTTCTGCGATCAGGTATTTATAGTCCTGAATACCGCCGACCTGTCGGTTCTGTGGATGTCTCCGACAGAGACAAGATACGGAAACTCCTACAAAAAAGTCTGGTTATCCGCAGACTCACGGACAGTGTTCGCCGATTACACGCAAGCACTTTTCAAATACGATACCGAGCATAATACGATGGTTTATCTGTATAAAAAAAGCCAGCAGGACTCCCTTTTCCGTACCGTCAGTGCCGAATGTATCATGCTGAATGACAGCCTTCTTTTGATCATGGGCAATACCAAATACCGGTCACGTTCAGAAACTATTCGTATAAAAAAGCAAAAGAAGATCACCATCCCGGATTCTTTTGACAGGATACGGGTCTATAATATCAACAACAGACAGCAGGTCTTTGAATGGTTCACGGGCAATTCCATATACTATGATCATCTGCCGGTGCCTGATGTCACAAAGCTTCCGGATTCCGCCAAAGTTGAACAAAACCAAATTGTTTACATCGACCCCGACACGATACATAAGAAACTGATCATTTATTGCGATCTGGAACCAAATGTCTGCTTTGATTATTCGGACCCGGCCCGGTTTAAGAGTGTGCCGATCGATAGCGTCGGGAATTTTACACCTTCGGCCGTCAGGCATTCCATCCAGTACCGGTATGAAATTGGCGAGGATGGCCGGTTGACCCTGAACGGTCGTTCCCGGCCTGCCGTCAATCTGACCCTGCCCAACACATCCGTCACCGAACCGGATCTGTCTGATTACCGGACAGGTTACGAAGGCCCCCTTTCCTCAGCCGGCAATGACTTCATCTGCGTCCTCGATAAGGACAAATATTTGAAGTTCTTTGATGCTGCAACCGGCAAAAATGTTCTGAACCTTGTCCTTTTCACGAAAGAAGGCTGGCTACTCTATACACCGGAAGGCCGTTTCGATCTGGATTACAGCCTGCTGCCAAAGTTGTTCTGGTATGAGACCGATACTTATGATCACATGCCCTTCGATTATTTATACAACTCCTTCTTCGACCCGGGTCTGCTGAGCAAAGCCTACTTTCGCGAAAGATCCGAAACAGGCATGAATATAAGCTCCTTTTTAAGGATCCCCGGGCTGCGGCTTTTATTGGGAAAAGGGCTGGAAGAAAAATCGGTCAATGGCGCCAACTACGCCATCTTCCATGAGGAAGATGCACTGGCCAGGTTCAACCTGGAACAGGCGATCGTTGACGCTCATCTTGAAAAAGTAAACAGCAACGACCTTAATACGATAAAGATAAGACTACCCGACAGCATACATCTGGAACGACGTCCGCCCGCGCATATAAAACCCGAAAACCTCGATGTGGTCAATCCGGACAGTTCAAAAAAAGGCGTCCTTTATGTCGCCAGCGTTGGAATAGGAAAATACAAAAAGCTGCCGCTGACCGGCATTTATGCATCGATCGCAAAGTTCAACGGGCTTTTTAAAGAAAATCATGACCGGCTTGCAAAACAGTTCACGGAAATATACCCTTTTCCGCCGCTGCTCGACGACTCCGCCACCAGGAAGAACGTGTATAGGTATCTCGACACGATACTTGATAAAGTGAAGCAGAATGATGTGCTATGTCTGTACCTTACGGGGCATGGAATGGTCCCGTCCAAAAGCGAAGTTTTCTTTTTTCAGCCTTTTGATGTAGACATGTCGTCGCCCGAAAACGAGGCCAACTCATCGATCAGCGCAGCCCTCCTCGTAGATTTTATCCGTTATCTCAGATGCAGAAAGATAATCCTTATCATCGACGCCTGTTATTCAGGCGGATCGCTGGAGTCCCTGCAGAAGATCACCGGGGTAAAGAATGGCAATACCTTCATCGGCACGGATGACAAAACGGGCGCGTCCTCCATCTATTGCATCGCTTCGGCCAAACCCTATACCGTTGTGGCGCAATCCGGCACGGAAGGCAGCACGCTCATCAAAACAATGGAGGGAAGCCTGAACCGGCTTGCCGGCACAAAGACAGCGGTTACGGTGGAAGACTGGCTGGCCCGGCTGATCGCGGACGCGCCAAAGACCGAGCATATTTTCACGACGTCCAGTCCCTATACTTTCTTCTTAATGCCCGTAAGTAAATAATAATTTATGTTTAAACCCGCTGTCTGTTGTATTGCACTATGCATTCTGATGGGGACTGCCATGTCCCAGAATTCGGTTCTGGGAAGAACCGATTGGGAATTCTATGGGTTCAAAGGCCGGATAAAAGACCTTCATGAGACCACCGACAGCAGCAAGCGGGTAGCCGACTGGCATTTTACCGCCGACGGAAAGCTCGAATGGCTGTCAGGTGAACATCCTTATCTCGACAAGCTCTATACACACGACAACCTGGGCCGGATCATACTGGAGGCCGATGCTGACACCTCGGAAACATGGACAAAAACTATGACAACGTATGAAAAAAAGGATAAGCTGACGATCGTCACTACATTATATCTCGAAACCAACAAAACAGGCATTTCTGTGCCGCCATGTCCGCTCAAACAGACATTCATATATGACGAAAAAGGCTGGCTGATCAGATCGGTTATGTACAGCTGTGATACGCTGACGGTCAGCATGAGCTCGGATCTTATTCATGATGATGCCGGTCACCTGACCTCCATGAGGAGTGTCCAGGACAGTGTGGTTACCATTACCCGTTATGAGAACGACAAACGCGGAAACCCGCTGACAATAACAAACTTTTCAGCAGACGGGAAGATCCTGCCGGCGCAGACCGAGACGTATACCTACACTTATGATAAGGATCAAAACTGGATCGTGCAATCCAATACTTTCACCAGACGGGGCAAAAAAGTGACCAAAACCAACAGGAGGTCAATTACTTATTATCAATAAAAGGTATTTTTTTCATACAGGCCAGCCTTATATTTCCTCCGGAGTTTTCCCCTTCGCATTGTCGCCTTCATCTGGACCTCATCAGGAGGTGAAAAACTTCGTTATTCAATGCCCCCAGATAATTTCTCTCAAAACAAACAGCGCTGTAATCGTACGGGTTATTGTATCCCACGTCTCCTTCATTCAGCATGACCCCGTCTTTACTGTCCAGATTGTTTTCAAGATCTGCCAGAACAGAGTGGCCATCGACGGAGTGGTCATGAATGAATAAGAAATGCGCCGAGGTGTCGGCTTCCATTTCCTGGGCCACATTACTCTGTTCGATCAACGATCTGTAGAACGACACGGCGTTTGATTTTTCTGCCGTGTCGACTGATTTCGTCGCCCACAGCTCCTTCAACGATTCTTACTGATTCAGTAAGAATCTACTTTGCCATGGATCGCAAAGGTTGACCGGCTTCCCTTCTTTTTTATCGCCAGTGTTCCCTTATAAAGGGAACTATGATCCACGATCTGACTAATTTGCGCACAGGTAATTATTGCCTCGTAGCCATTACCGGAGAAGGTATCCGTGAACTTATTCTTGCCATTTATTTTTCTGTTGAGTCTTTTCATGTAAACATATTTGTCCCGTATGTTTATAAAGGCGACATTTTTAGCGCTGACAATAAAAATGTATTTCTTCTTTTCGAGAGATGTTGTGTCATAAGTATAATAGCTGCACCCTCCGTCCAATTTAATTCGGTAGTCTTTAATAAAATCCAATTGGAAAGGTGTAGCTGCATTTTTCTCCGTTTTAGGATCTGCCTGCGCAAAACTTTGAAAACTTAGCAGACCGCACAAGACAAGGCACCATGAAAAAGCAAAGCATTTGTCTTTCATAAAAATTAATTTAAAGAGCTTTCAATCCAGGCCAGTATGATTATGCACAGAAATAGTCTTCTGACGTCAACGAGTGCCTTGATAGAGTAAAGACAAATAAGAAATAGGCCTGCTGTCGCCCAATAATAAACAGTGAGGTTCACATCTCCTGCTATCCACCCGTACAAAAACAAGAAAGCCGCAAGAGACAAAAACACTACGATATGTAAAGGAAGAATGACTTGAAACGGTTGGTTGAAAATACCCCCAAGCGCTATCGAAAAAGCGACGATTGAAGCTACTATAACAAAACCGAAATAAGCGGTTAAAGTGGATCCGCCGAACCAATTTGTGTTCAGCAGGGCTGCCGCAGCTGGCAGTAGAATAAAAATATTTAGTGGATAAGGTTTGAACCAAGGCATTAAGTAAGCAATATAAAAGACATTATATTAAAACGGAATTAAAAATCGGGCACATCAATTTCTCCGGAATCACGTTCGTTTGTGCTTGTATCAGATTTCATTGAATGTCAATAACTGCTCGACACCAGGCCGGACCAGAAAAAAATGAAAGGTGTGACATGGTTACCGTTAGTATCGGTAAAGGATCCGCACAAAATCAACCGCACCTTTGCTTCAGGGCAACGCAACCCCAGACCTAAAACACCACCCAGGCACTATTATATGAAATATAAAGACGTGTAGAACCCTTAACTATACGATATGGGTGTTTTTACCCTACCGCAATTCCCTTGCATCTACTATATTACACCATTACTAAACCACCCAAATAAACCATTCATGAAACAATTCATCCTCGCGGGCAGCCTCCTGCTCCTCGGATTCGTCTACGTCTCCTGGCGCAACAACGGCAATGCCGCCTCGGTCCAGGCCGAAAAAGATCTCAAGCTCGAGATCCTCGACAACGTATTTGGCGCCCGCAATTCCCCCACCGGTACCGGTCAGATGATCACGCGTGCACAGTATCAGCCCTGTATCGACTCCTTCACCGCCGTCATGGCCCGTTATGGCATCACGGCAGACATGCCGCCCGTACCGATTACTTCCATGCCCGCAATGACCTATCCCATCACCACCTCCGAAAGCCTCCAGGGCTCGGGCCTTCTCGCCTTCATCACCGCCGTCGTCAAAAAATATGACCCCGACGGAAAAGGAGCGAATCTCGACTTTCAGTTGAAATCCGGCGTTTGTACCGCTAAATTTGTGGCGGACCTCGGACAACCGGCAACACTTACCGGCCGTATCTCTACCTTTATCGTCCCTGCTTACCGCGACACGGATGCAGCGAAGGCGCTGAAGGCAAAGACAAGGTCCGTAACAGGCAATGATCCTGGTGAGAATGGCTATGAGCTGGGAGGGGTTTCGCCATAGACAATTGCCTTACCACCCATAGACCCTGAAAAATTCGCGAAGCCACTTGAGAAGCCTATGTCAATAACCTGGTATCAATACTTTGAACTGTTCAGCCTCCTGTGCGCATTCATTTGCCTCAGGGGGCTGAATACTTATTCCCTCGGGATCATGATCCCTATCCTCATCCTGGATAATGTCGCCGAGTTCATCGGTACAAATTACCTTCTCTTTAACTGGAACAACAATTATCTTACATATAACCTCTACCTCTTACTTTCTACCCCATTATTTCTTTATCTCTTTTCCATCCTCCTCAACCTGAGGCCCCGGCAGAAGAGCAACTATTTCATCGGCGCCATCCTGCTGGAAGCGCTGGTCATCGGCAATTTCTTCTTTGTACAGGGCCCATGGGAATTCAACACCTATTCCAACCTCCTGATCCAGGCAACCTACATCATCCTTTCCTGTCTTGCCCTCGCACGCTTGACCATCGGCAAGGATGACGACGCGGGTATCCTCCAGGACCCCCGGTTTTGTATCAATGCGATGCTCCTCCTTTTCAGCATCGTCACGATGATCGTCCTTGGTTCACAGAAATATATAAAGCTGCATCATATTGAAATTCATCATAAAGTGTTGTATTTTGCTGTAATGCCAATTGCCAATGCCGTACTTTACACGGGTTACAGTTGCGCCTTTTTCTTATGTCGGATGCAAATCAGCAAATAACATCGACCATCGTCGCAGTGCTTTTTATACTGCTCTTCTTTGGCGTTTTATTCCTGGTGATGCTGATCTACTACAATTACCGTCGGCGACAGACGGCCGTAGAAAAGAAGGAGATGAAGGCACAGTTCGACCAGCACCTGATGCTGGCCCGTCTCGAAATGCAGGAGCAGGCCTTTACCCATATCAGCGAAGAGATCCATGACAACGTCGGTCAGCTCCTCAGCCTGGCCAAGATCCAGCTCAGCAGCATCGGCGAGTCCGACCCGGTCGATCACGAAACCATCTCCGCCGCAAAAGATAATGTCGCACGCGCCATCCGCGATCTGCGTAACCTCGCCCGGAGCCTCCACACCGGTCACATCCGCACCCTCGGCATCTGCAAAGCAGCCGAAGAAGAAGGCCAGCGAATCTCCAAAGCCGGCTTCCTTTCCGTCTCCGTCACGTCGGAAGGCTCCGAACACGAGATCACAGAAGACAAACAGCTCATCCTCTTCCGCATCATCCAGGAATGTCTTCAGAACTGCCTCAAACATGCTGAGGCCACTTTTGTCAATATTGGGTTTACCTGGTATCCCGACCAGCTGCGCGTACGCGTTCGCGACGATGGGAAAGGCTTTGATACGGAAGCGACTTTGCAGGGCTCCTCCAACGGACTTGGATTACAGAATATCCGCAACCGCGCCCGCCTCACCGGCGGGTCGGGGATTATCTCCAGCGCCCCCGGGGAGGGGACGACCGTGACGGTGATGATGCCGTATGATTAGCCATCAAATGACGTTTCAATATAATTTAATTCAATTGGAGAGATCCTGCTATGGAATCAATAATTGAATGAGTATTCTGCTCATCATTTGCGTACTTCTCAAAAAGCCATATTATCACCAATTTTTTTCCCCGGTAAAAGAGCAGCCGCCCCTCGTAAAATTTCTTATCTTTTTGATCGATAAAGTATTTCAAATAACCCACTTTTACGATGCCGATATTCACAAACTCTTCTTTCAGTTTTTGCGCTTTCCGGCCATATTCAACTTCTTTCTTCTGAAAAAGCATTTGCTGGTCTATATCCAGATCGGCAGGAAGGTATTCTTCATGCGATTCAACAAAAGCAACGACGTCGATGAGGCTATCCAACGACTTAATATTATAAGACAGAATTGTTTTCTTGTCGAAACTCATGCTATCCACGATCCGGAATGGCGGCAATTTTAAACTCGCATTCACCGGCCATAGATTAACTTCCTTAAAATCCCTTATCTGGCATTCTGCTTTTTTAATTCCGCAGGACAACAGTAAGATCATAAATATATATAGGTTCTTTTTCATCTTTGATAAGTGGGTAAAGTTGCATTAGGAGTATTGTTTCCAAACCTCTGAATATACGACGCTTTAATTGAGAGAGTATGCTCTTTTGCGTTCGCAGGTTGCTGATTGATGGGCGATGCAATATGCCCCTGCAAAGTTCCCGCTCCCTTTTGAATGTCATTAACTATTTCAGGGCCACTTGTCATAACATTTGGTGAATTTGGAACGTATACAGGGACAGAGTTGCCGTCATCATCGTATACGTGGTCATTGAGGCCGCGTGCATGTTCTAAGTTGGAAAGATGACCCGCGCCATGATTAATTAAAAATGCCGCGCCGTCCTCTAAATTCGTCTTTGTCGATGTACCAAATGAGCTTGCTGGTCCTGTTGCAATGGAAATTATATTATCATCACTCCCTCCGGTCGGCGTATGACGGGGATTTTGGCTGTCTTCAGGATCCACCTTCCCATCAACACCATTTCTGCCAAAACCATCCGATGCCAATACTTTTGCCTGATCCGGGTTAAAGCTATTGATCGCGTTAATTACATTGGCTTTATCTCCAATAACGGCAACAGCATTGGTCTTTTCGAGCTGCTCATACGCTTTACGGTCAAACGTGCCCTTAAATACCTTCTGGGTTATCGAATCCGTAAGCATAAGGCGATTTTCCCGCATATTTGTCCGCATGCAGATCGATCGAACACCATCTTCCCAGTTGCGGATCCTGGTACCTGGGCCCATAATCGTACAGATCCAGCCCTGACCCATCGGCAAATTCCTTATTCTGTAATTCCTTTCCATTATAGCGATATATTCTCCGCATAATTGCCTTTAATGGCTTTGTCAGAGATGCCAGCCATCGTCAGCCCGAACGGATAATAATGATCCTCCTCCACCATCGGTCCACTGCGGTGAACCACACTTAAATTATCAAAGAACACCGGCCACCCCCTTGTCTCATTACTCACCCAAATGTACAAATACCCACTGTGATTTGCATTTATGGTCCCGCAAGCGCCTGAATAGCATCGGCATTCAATACCCGCTGCGCACCGCTCTGTCCTCCGCCGCTGACATAAGTGAACTGGTTGTCCAGCAGCATCCAGATCAGATAGGCATTCGGCCTGCCCACGGTATCCATTTCATTGGCTGAAATAAAGCTATTCAATGCCCTGGCAAGAGACCCTAATGCACAATGATGAAATCAATACAATACGACTCGTACACCTCGACTAAGCAGGCAGCCAATAGTATCGCTGCACACAATCCCAGACAGCCTTGTCGCGAAGAATAAAGCGCCGCCACGATTGGCGCCCTCGCACGGCAATTAATAATTATTCGCCTCTTTTCAAATTTCCGTATTCTTTAAATCCTCGAAGGAAATATCGCGGTCAAAACTCAAGCTGAACTTTGAAATAACATCCTGATATTGGAGAATCTGAGGAACAGGGCACTCGAGAGTTGCTTGATGGGACGAGCATACGTTGTCATTTTGAGCCTTGGCGAGCTGGCCTATTCTTTCTGAGTAAAGTAGGGCTACTATAGTCGTCATCGTAAAACATTAAATTATTGTTGGCTATTTTAATCATTGTATTATTGAAGATCCGATAGTTAAAAAGTGAATCAGTGAACTCTACATTCACTTTCATGCTATTTGCAGATGCCATCTTAGGATGGAATACCTGCGTATACAAAGTATCAAGAGACCGTCCTGGTATTCTCTCATCAGCGGTTATCCCGAAGAAGACACTATTTATCGGCGTTGCGAATGCAACCATAGAAAGAGAATCGCACCGCCTCTTTTCATACAAACGATCATTTATAAAAATTTCACATATGTAATACGTCTGATCGGGGATCTGAATGTGTATGGACAAAAAATTAGAATCCGAGTTCGCCTCAGATTCAGACACGTTTACTGGAAGTCTTTTACTCTTGATGAAACTATTCAGAATATATTTGTTTCTACCGTCCTTACTCCAGTTGCCGGTTGCATGCTTGTATTGAAATTGAAAACGATATGCATAAGAAAAAGTGTAATCCTTATTTATTGTTAACTTATCAGGGCTTTTGTCCGACCAGTAAACACCGGAGATATCCTTTCCGCCTGCACAGCCACATAAAAAAAGTATTAATAAAACATAAATCTTCATGGTTACCATTATTATATGTTACGCTCCTATTTATTATCTCGTAGCCATCCTTCCAATGCGCGTTTATTGTATTCAGCGCACTCCAGCCATACCTGTTTGATGGCCCCCAGGTACTGGTAGATTGTTCCTGAGAAACATAGTCATATAGATTTCCGCTTTGGTCAGTAATATGAAAAGCCTCATCCGTGATCTCTCCCGTACGTTGTATCCTTAAAGGGGAAAAAGGTATCGGTTCAGGCAAATAGTTATTCTGGCAATTCAGAAACAATTTACCACTTCCACCCGGAAAACTATAAGAATATATATCGGGTTCGGCGTCATACAACTTTCTATTGAACCAGTCGAGGGTGTCCTGGTCGTCGCGATCCGATGTGTTGATGTCAACTGCCTTATGATGCGGCTGGTAAATATAGCCGATGTTGTTGGCCTCATCTTCCGTCGCACCCAGGATCCTGCGCGACAATTCCCCTCCGGCATCCAGGGCCCATCCCAGCCCCACCCAACCTGATACGTCCGTCACCTTTATACCAGAGGCATGATATTTAATGGAGATGGGTACGGTCAGGTTACCTGCCTTTATTTCGTATAACGGAATGGAAATATTAGGAACTCCGGTAAAATATGATACCGCATAGTCCCCGAACCTTCCCAATGTTGCCGAATTGGGCGCCTGGGGCGTGGGTTCTGGTCTAAAGGGCGGATCTGTCTGTGATTGACCTGAAACATGCAAGCCTGCGAGTAAACCAACTGTAATGATAAGTGTAAATACTTTTCGCATCGAACAAAATTTATACTCAGTTTTAAAAGTCATATCCTACACGGAAGAGCACGGCCTGCGTCTTCGGCACCTGCTGATAGCTCAAAAAATCCCACAGCAACTGCAGCTTCGTCTGCTTAAAAAACCGGCTCTTTATCGACACCGTCTTACTAATCCCAACCAAGCCGCTCTTCGTCCAATCCTGTATCTCTTTAATATCCTGATGCGACCTAAAAGGCGTCGTATAATTATATTCAAATCCTCCCGTCGCAAACCAGGTTCTCTTAACCTTCAGCTCCAAAAATGAGCGCAGCCCGACCCCCTGGCTCGACAGCGCCACATGCTGGATCCCATTCCCCCACCCCAGCTTATAGCTGGCACCTATACCCACTACATTGGAATGTCCGAGCTTATACCCAAGCGAGAGTCCCAGGTCCGTCACCATCGGGAAATAATAGTTGTTATGTGTCGTCTGGAAGTTGGCCCCATACTCCAACCGGTGCCAGAAAGTCTTTGTCTTTTGATCATTGGGCTTAAAGTCCGGCATATCCATATCCCCATTCCCCTGCCCCATCTTGCTCAGCTTATCTTTATACCCATCCAGCTGCGACTGCGCCGACTGCATATTGGATTGCAAGGCGTCGGCACCACCAGGCCCGGCAGATGCCACCTGGCTCTGGATCTGGCTAGCCACCTGGCCTTTCGTTTGCAAACCCGCCAGCGCAGCCGATGATCCATAATTACCAGGCACAGAGAACAAGCCGGCCAGCTGCGAATTACTCTTCATAAAAGTTTGAAATGCCGGTAATTTATTGAGCAGCACCAGCGCCTGCTGCTCCAGCTGATCCGGGTGATTCCACATTTCCTTATACTGCCTCACCTGCTGCGAGTAGTAATAGGCATCCTGGTTCAGTCCCACATATTGCTTGCCCAACAGGCCCTGAAGATTAGCGTGCTGACTGATATAGTCTTTGATCGACTGTTTGCGTTGCTGCACAAAAGCCTTCACCTGGTCGGCGTCCTGCATCTTCGCCTGCAGCGTCTGGAACTGGCTTGCCGCGCCCTGCAGTTTTGCTGTCGGCCCGCTCATAGCCTGCCTTACACCCGCACTATTCGTCCCATTCACCAACCCAGGATTGTTTTGCAAAAACCCTAACGTCCCCTGCATTGCTGTCAACACCTGACAGCTTCTTCCGCATCTTCTCCTCCCGGCGCTGCATCTTTTGTAAATAATCCGTAGTCTGCTGCGTCAGCTGCTGGTTAAGCTTCGCCGTCCACGATTGCAGCTTCCCCAACAGCCGGGAAGGAAAATCCGAAGCCTTGCCGCTAGCAGAGTCTGTTGACTGCGCATAAGAGGCCATTCCGAAAAGGCATAGCAATGCCAGTCCGCACAAAGCCGGTTTGATAAACATAAAGAGGAAATTGTTGTAATAAATTACAGCGGAGAGTCTGGTAGTTGCTTCGAACGATCAATAAAAAGGTTGGTAATTCGTTGTCGCGAAAGCGGAGACATGCGTGTAAGATTGCGCATGAAGAAATTGACATTCATGGAAATGCGGTTTAAAGTTAGGTATGATGGCCTATTAAGAAGTGGAATTTAGCAGCAAAAAGTAGAATTATGAGGGGCAGGACTAAAGGAACAATAAACATTGACCACCGATACGAAGTAAACGAAACTACTTCAATATACCAATAACCTCGTAAAAAAAGTTTTTTGTGTGCAGAATTGACGGATAAGCGTGTCAGTTACACGGATAACCGCACTCTTCCCCGTCTCGATAACCCCACGGCTACCCCCAATCCCCCCATCACCATAATCATCGCAAACGCATAAATATACCGCATCCCAAAACTACTGGCGACAAAACCGAAAAACGGCCCGGTAATCCCCAACGACACATCGATAAACAGTCCATACCCACTCAACGCCGCACCTTTATTGGAAGCCGGCACCGGCCGCACGGCTTCTACACCCAGTGCGGGAAACACCAGCGAGAAACCCAGCCCCGTCAAACCCGCACCCGCGAAGGCCATCCACGGATTCCCGGCCTGCCATAAAACAAACAGACCCGCAGTCTCCACCGCAAGACAAATAATGGCCGTCCGCAGACCGCCGCGACGGTTTATCGAAGCCCCGAAGATCAGCCGCCCGATGATGAACAATATGCTGAATAAAGACAGGCCCAGCACGGCGCCATCCCAATGAAGATAGCGGTAGTATAAAGTTATAAAAGTGGAGATAGCGCCAAACCCCAGTGAACCCATCGCGAGTGCGATCCCATAGGGAGTCACCTGTTTCAGCACGGTCAAAAAGGGTTGTCTCTCCCTGGCCGTCTTTGCTTTTAAGCCGGTCCTCTTCCGGGCATAGAAGAGCCCGGCGAGGCTCACGGCGACGATCAGCAGCCCGATGACCCCGAGACCAAAATGACGTTGTAAGATCACACCACAAGGTGCGCCAACCGCCAACGCGCCATAACTGGCAATGCCATTAAAGGAAATGGCACGCGCCGTCTCTTCTTCGCCGACGGATAGAATGGCCCAGTTTATCGGACTCACGCCGACAAGACCTTCTCCAAAACCCGTCGCCAGCCGGGTGAATACCAGGGCAACAAGACTAAGAGCCGGATGATGACGAAAGAGGGAAGCTATAAACAACAGGGCCCCGCTGACGATGAAACCGGTCATGCCCAGCACAACAGCGGGTTTGGGTCCGCGCTTGTCTACGATGCTGCCGGCATAACCGCGAAAGAGAAAGGTCGTCACATATTGCGTGCTGATGACAAGACCGGCGACCATCGTGCCATAACCAAGGTCCTGGTCGATAAAGACCGGAAGGATGGCCAGCGCCAGCCCAATAGTAAAATATGCGATAAACGTAAAGGCGACATACCCAAGTATTCTTGAACGAACCATCGTCGCAAATATACGCATCACTTCCCTACCGTGAGCGCCCAGAAGCCTTCGTGGCGCCCGCACGCGTCCTCCCCCATCTCTTCCGCACATAAGCATACGCCTTCTTCTCCTGCTCCGACTTCGGCTGCGCCGCTGCCAGGTAACGCCGATAGTATTGTCCCGCCATCTTCATATCATGCAGCCCCGTCTCACAAAGCCGCCCGCAATTATACAATGTTACCGGGTCCTTAAAAAGATAATACCCCGTATCACAATTGGCAAGCGCCTTCTTATAATCCTTCAACGCCTCATAATTGTCGCCGCGCGCATCATAATACCATTCCGCTGTAGCCGAAATAGCCTTCGACAACGCGACAGTCAGCAGTTGGTTGCTCCTGGGATATTCTTTTAATTTTGCATAGGCCCTTGCCTCATAATAATAGACCGATTCAAGCTCCAGCCCCATTCCCAGCATATGATCGCAGATCCTTATACAGTCCCCATATTTTTGCAGGTCATAATAGGACAAAGCCAGCCAGGTCAGCGACACTACCGATGGGTCTTCCAGTCGTACCAGCCTTTCACCCGGCAATAGTACCGCGCAATAGTCCTGCGCCTGATAGGCACTACGTACCCTTAATTTCAGCAAGGTCACATTCGGCGAATCACTGATCAATGCATAGTCCAGGATAGTATCTGCTCTTGCATAAACTTTCTTTTCGATCAGCACATCGGCCAGCCCGGCCACGGTCTTCATGTCCCCCGGCATCAGCGAATAAGCGCTGTCCAGGTACACCAATGCGCTGTCCGGCTTATTCTTCCGCCGCCAACACTCTCCCGTCGTCCGCCACCACATCGCCCGCCCCGGCTGCAACGTCAGCAAACGCTGTGCATATCCCAGTGCCTCGCCTCCGCCGGTCTCACCCAATTCAAGCAGGACCAGGTAATGCAGGGCGGAGATATTATTGGAGTCCACCGCCACCACCTTTCGAAAACAATTCCCCGCTTCGCGGGTCTTATCACTCATATAATAGGCATAGCCGGCAAAACCAAGAACGGCTATATTGCCCGAATCGGCCCGCAAAGCCGGTGACAAATAATCGATGGCCTCCGAAAACTCCTGGTTTTGAAAATAGTCCATGACACGGGATTTGTCTATGATGCCCGGTTGCGGCTTGTTCGCGGGCTCCCATTGCTGTGGCTTCGCAAGCTCAGGCTGCCGGATCTCTACAGCAATCGTTTGAGCCCGGACTCCGATAAAAAATAAGTTAGCAACGGCGGTGATCAGAATACTTTTTTTCATGGCGATAAGTGTTCAATCGAATGATTAAAATCATCTCTGATGCATAATCAAAAAAAATCCATAATATATTTCCGCCACATAACGAATAATAATTACATTATACTATCTTTGCCAAAGTATTTACTAACTATTAAATTCAAACAAAATGGCAAAAGCAAAAAAAGCTGTTAAGAAAGCAGCTCCAAAAAAAGCAGCTAAAAAAGCAGCCCCTAAGAAAGCAGCAAAAAAAGCAGTAAAGAAAGCCGCTAAGAAAGCAGCCCCTAAGAAGGCCGTGAAAAAGGCAGCTAAGAAAGCAGCCCCTAAGAAGAAGGCAGCTCCTGCTAAGAAGAGCACATCTACAATGTAGTATTTCCCGCTACAATAAAAAAAGACCTCCTATGGAGGTTTTTTTTATGCCGCTATCTGACTAACACCACCGTCCCCTTTCGCCCAAACACCCCGCCAGCCGGGCATTCCATCTCCACATAATATACATACGTCCCCACCGGCGCCGGCTGTCCATGCGCTGTTCCATCCCAGCACGACCAGGCATCCGCAGGATAAAAATTATTTCGCTCCCACACCTTCGCACCCCACCGGTCATAGATCACCAGATGCTTCACCTCCCCAATACCCAGCACGACAAACCGATCGTTCTTCCCATCCCCATTCGGAGAAAAAGCATCGGGGATCCTCACATTCAATTCCACACAAAGGATCTTCGCCTCCACCGTATCGGCCGCCATACAGCCCTCCGCATTCTTTACCATCACAATATATTCCTCCGGTTTCTTTGGCGAGCTGACCGGCTGCGAACACGATGTACAGCTTAAATAATCCGCCGGTGTCCATTTCCATTCCGTCACATCCGCACTACCCGTCGCAGACAAGAGCACCGAATTACCCGCCAGCACTTCTACATCAAGTCCCCCATTCACCGTCGGCGCCGGCAATACCGTCACACGGATGAGGGCCGTGTCGGTAAAACATTCATGCACGTCCCGTCCGATTACGGTATAAATACCCGAAGCCGATGGCCGCGCCGTCACCACACCGGCATTATCCGAACCCACCACATCATCGAGCCAGTAATAAATATCCGCACCCTTTGCCACCAGCTGAATAGTCTGTCCGTCACAGACCGACGTCGAATCCGGCGCCACCGTCACCTTTTGCTTTGACACGACAGCCACAGTCACCGATGTCGAATTCTGACAGCCCGCATCGTCGGTTCCCAATACCTGGTATACAGTAGACACCGTGGGTGCGGCCACCGGCGCAGCAATATCCGCCCGGTCCAGCCCCGTCGCAGGAGTCCATACATACGTGCTGGCCCCCGAAGCCGTCAGCTTCATCTGGCTGTTGTCACAGAGATAAGTAGAAGGCGGGTCCACCATCACCGTTGGCAAACCATGCACCTGCAGGTTTACAGCCTTGCCCGCAGCCATCGAACAGCCAAACGTATCGGTGACGATCAGCCGGGCCGCATACTGCCCCGCCGAGGCATAGACATGCGTCGTCACCGAATCCGGATAGAGACCCGCACCGACACTCCCATCCCCAAAGTCCCAGGTATAGGTTTTTGCGCCGGTGGCAGTTGCCTGGTACGCCGCCGCCTGACCAAGACAGATCAATGACGTTGCAGACGACAACTCGGCCACCGGCCGCCGCACAAAGACCGAATCGATATAGGTTGACGTCAGTCCATTATACCCCTGCACAAATAATTTGACGATATATCTCCCCGCCGAAGTATAAACATGACTCGGCGCATTCACATTCCCCGCCGTCCACCCATCCCCAAAATCCCAGCTCACACTCGTATAGTTGGAAGATGTATTATAAAACTGTGCCAGAACAGGCGGACAGCCCGCCGTACCCACATAGGAAGGCGCCACCTGGAAATGACTGTTAAAATTCTTTACCGTGATCGTCGCGACAACGCTCCCCACACAGGTATTGGGATTGCTGGCGTCCCTGGCCTGCAGCTGCACCGTATATACACCCGGCACGGTATAGGTATGATAAGGACTAAAGTCCGATGCGCCCGAGCCATCCCCAAAATCCCAGGTCCACACGACATTGGTGGTGCCGTAATAGTTGGTCGTATTATAAAAGTAAACGGTCGTGTTCAAATTGACATTCGTCCCGGAAGGCGAAAAACTAACCTTCGGCCCATTCACCGATACATAGTTGATATTCGCCCCGCTGGAGATAGTACAACCCGCGGCATCGGTGACCGTCAGTCTGACGGCATACTGACCCGGGTCCGAATAGGTATGGGACAGGGTGCCCCCCACCTGCGAGGCGGTTTGCCCATCCCCGAAATCCCAGTACCCCGAGAGAATGGAATTATTCACACCCGGCGTTGATGCATCTTTCAGGATCACCGGTGACTGATAACAATGATCATCACTCATCACCGTAAAAGCCGCCGTCGCAGACCCCCGGATCGTCAGCGGGATCGTATTGCTCACGTCCGTACATCCGAACCCAAACGACTTCGTGGCAACCTGCAGCCCGCTCTTCCCCGCCGTAAAACCACTCAGCGTCCAGTGAAACGCCCCGTTGCTATACGGCTGATAGTAGGTGGTATACGAAACGGTACCCGTAAAAGGCGTTCCATCCCCATAAAGGAATTGCGGCGTATAGTCATCATCATACCCGCTGTTGACCTCATAGGGATTGCGTTCCATCGCCAGCTGCACATCCAGCGTGCCGCCCATACAGGCGAAAGGACTGCTGGCCGTCAGCTTCGGATGCTGCTGCTTCAGCACCAGCACCCGATCCGAATTACTGTTGCTGCACTGGCTGTTGCTGGCCTTCACCTCGGGATAATAAGTGCCCGTAGTGGCATAAGTATGTTGCACCTGCGTCGTGCCCGGACCCGTTGTCATGGTGCCGCCATCGCCGAATTGCCAGACTATGCTGGTCGCCGTACCCGGTGTATACGTGAAGGTCACCAGCCCCCTGTCCCCATCACAGGTATTGGTATGTGTCCCATACGTGCCCGGAGCAGGCAACACCGTGATATAATCGGTTTTTGTTATCGAATTCTGACAGCCGCCCGCATTCCTTGCCGTCAGCGTCACCGAATACGTGCCTGCGCTGCGATAGGAATAGTAGGGATCAGAAGTAATACTCCCATCCCCGTACGACCAGCTGATAGATGTGGCTCCCGATGCAGCCAGCGAAGGACTGGTGAAGGTCACCGTCGTACCCAAACAGACGGTCGTCGCAGTCGCTGAAAAATCGAGCGAAAACGGATTGGTGATCGTAACCGGACTATAGGTAACACTGCCGCTGCAGCCGTTGAGATCGGTATAATACAGGGTGGGCATACCGGAGACAGTATACGTATGCGTTGGCGCCGCGTCGGTACTCGCCGGCGATCCATCCCCAAAATCCCAGTGCCAGGACTGCAGCAGGCTGAAGTTCTGGATAGCATAAGACTTTGTCAACGGCGTCGCGCAGCTGGTGTTCGAAGTTGAGCTGGTCTCATAAATAGTGATCGATGGCTTATTGACATATACCTGTCCAAAGACCGTGTTGGTACAGCTGTTGGCGTTGGTCACCGTCAGCCGGATCGTAAAAGCCTGGTTATAGGGAAAGGTCTGGGTGATGGTAGTCGAAGGAGAGTTGATGTCATTGCTCCCATACTGATAGGTGTTGAAGTTCCAGCTCCAGGTCGCGGCATCGGGCGTCTTGTCGGTAAATTGCACGCTTACACCACTGCAGTCTTGTGTGATGTCCTCGTCGAAGGGGACGACAGCCGGAATGGGATTCACAACAAACGTTTTGGACTGCGACTGGGGACAGCTGCCAAAGAGATTGTCCAGCTGCACCGTATGCGTCCCCGGTGTGGAAAAAGTATATTGCAAGGGAGTATAATAAGCGACAGGCGCACCGTCTATCGACCAGACCCGGCTGCCCGCGAGAGGCGAACTCCGGTCGGCAAACGTAAACCCGGTATTCTGACAGACCGCCGCAGGCGGCACATCAAAGTCCGTGCTGTAATTGGCGACATTCAAAAAGTTCACCTGCGAGCTCGTAGCCTGGCAGCCCTCCGAAGTAGTCGTGGTCAGCTTCACGGTATAATTGCCTTTCTGCGCATAGGAATGACCGGGATTGGCCAGCGTAGCCGTCGTCCCGTCTCCAAAATCCCAGTCGTAGGTCAGAGGCCCCGGCCCGCTGCTGTTGCTGGTAAACTGTACCGGATCGGTCACCAGGCATAGCACCTGTTTGTCGGATGTAAAAGCCGATGTCGCAGGCGTCAGCACCGTCACGGACACCGGCAGGGACACCGTATCCGTACAGCCATAGTTGTTGGTGACAGTCAGACTTGCCGGCCCGCTGAATGTCGTCGGATACGTATGTTGGGTCGTCGCGTTGCCCGTCTGCGCCGTCGACCCATCCCCAAAGTCCCACAACCATTTGATGATGGAGCCCGAACCATTACCCGTAAAACCCGCCGTACCCGTAAAACTAATAGGTTGCGGACCACAGACCGAATTGGGCGTATAGGAAAAATCGGGCTTGGAATGAGGATAGACCGTCACAGTTTGGGAAGCCGTAGCTACCGCACCGCGGTCGGTAACCGTAAGCGTCACGGTATAAGAGCCCTCGTCGGTATATACAGCCTGTGCATCCTTCACCGCGGACGTATTGCCATTGCCAAGATCCCACAGGTAAGCGGCAGATGCCGAGGCGCCAAAAGTCTGATTGGTAAATCGCACGATGAGGGGGCTGCAGCCGCCTGCCTTATCAAAAATAAAACCCACCCTTAGCTGCGCAGAGACAGGCAGACAAGCGACTATCGACAGCAAAAGGAGTATCGGTAGAGGGCGGGACATTGGTACAACTAAAATAACGAAAAATCTGGCCTTTTATTTGCCATCCCATTATATGACCACTAAACAAAGCGCAGGTATACTTTTATACCGTCGCCACACCGGCTTACCGGAAGCCAACACCCGCTCCCTCGAAGTCTTTCTGGTCCATCCCGGCGGTCCCTTCTGGAAGAACAAGGACGTCGGCAGCTGGACCATCCCCAAGGGTGAATTTACCAGCGAAGAACCCGCACTGGATGCCGCCATTCGCGAATTTCGGGAAGAGACGGGCTTCGTGCTGAAAGGCCCCTTCCAGGCGCTGAGCCCCATCCGGCAAAAAGGAGGCAAACGCGTTTATGCCTGGGCCTCCCCCGGAGATCTCGATCCCTCCGCCATCGTCAGTAATACCTTTGAGCTGGAATGGCCGCGTAATTCCGGCCGTCAGGTGAGCTTTCCCGAAGTGGACAAGGCAAAATGGTTTTCTCTTATCGAAGCCCGCGAGATGATCAACCCCGCGCAAATTGCCTTCCTCGATGAACTGGAAGAGACGGTGTAATGCAAGTCGGCAGCCGCGCCGCAACGGTCATAAGAAAAAAAAAGCGAAGCCATTAGGCTTCGCCGGGGTATGGGGTTGAGGGGTTAGTAAGCTACTTTCTTTTATCCTTTGGATAGTTCATCAGGATCATTTCCACGCGCCGGTTCTGGGCCATCCCTTCGGGAGTATCGTTGGTAGCAAGTGGTTTCCTGCTGCCATATCCGATATAATCCATCCTTCCCGGATCGACGCCATTCAGGCTCAGGTAATGGAATACCGCTCTTGCTCTGCGATCGGACAGCTTCTGGTTTCTTTCGTTGGTGCCTTCACTATCAGTATACCCTTCTATCCGCAGACGCAGCGTGGAGTCGGACTGGAGGATGGTCACCACTCTATCCAGCTCATGCAGGGAGATATTTTCTATCGTCGCTTTGGCGCGTACAAAGAAGACGCGGTCGGCGGCATTGTTGACCCTTGTGATCAGCTCGGGCCTTATCGGCGGACAGCCATAGTTGGATTTCAGCCCTTTCACCAGCGGACACTTGTCGTCGTCGTCATTGACGCTGTCGCCATCGCTGTCGGGTGCGGGGCAGCCCTGGAAATTGGGCGAGCCTTTCACACCGGGGCATTTGTCTTTCTTATTCGGTACGCCATCACCGTCGCTGTCGGGGCAGCCGATAAGTGCGATGGGGCCTGCGCTGTCGGGGCATTCGTCTTTTTCGTCGACGACGCCGTCGCCGTCACGGTCATGTGTAAGGTCTTTATTGCGATAGACGGTGTCGGCCAGGGTAGGCTTCTTGTTTCGGTCATGCTGGAAGATCGGGATCGTCAGACCGATATGTGCGTCTGCCGTCGAAAGGCGCTGTTTGAACATACTGGAGATGACCGAACCGCTGCCGACAAACAAGGGTCCAAGGCGAACGCCGGCGCCCCAGTTGAGCTGTCCGTTGGCGCTGTAGGAGACGGGAGAGTAGATGCTCACCCATTTCTTTTCCATACGGGGTGTCACCGTAAAGGTGGTGACATAATTGGGGCTGCTCGGGCTGGTGGTGGCAACCATATTCAGCAATACGTCACCATTGATATAAAGGCGTTTGTAGATCTGGTAGTCGGCGTTGACATGCAGGGCCGTCGGCAGGCTTACCTTGGACGTTACGGCAGCGCCCTTCACCGCTATCAGGTTGGAAGTCTTCAGGCGATTGATATAGTCGTCATAGGTCTCTCCATCCTGTTTATTAAACTCGGCGGTATTGGCGCCGGTGGCGGTGACGGTATACTGCTGGCTATTGGGAGAGTTGGTATAATTGATCGAACCGATGTCGGTAACGGACACACCCAGCCGCATCTTCGTCTCGCCGGTGGTAGCGCTCTTTGTCTCGTATACAAACCCGACGTCAAAGCCAAGACCCTTGCCGTATTTATGTTTCAGGTAATCGCCAAAGTTGCTGCCATTACCCAGGTTATCGAGATTGGAAGAATATTGTGTGGTCACATCGCCGCTGACTTTTGCGATCAGGTTGGCAGGATCGACATTGAGGATCGTCGGACCGGAAGCCAGGCTGCCATACGCCAGACCGGCGATGTACTTACCGGTGATGCCGACCTTGAGCTCGGAGTGTGCGCTCCGCATCAGCACGCGGCCGTAGGAGATGCCGGCTTCTGCGAAGGCGTTGACCTTCATCTGAACGCTGGGATTCACGACGTCGACATTATAGAAATTGGGATTGGCATTCCCGAGGAGCTGAAACAGCGAATTGCCCAGGTTATACTCATTACCGATGACACGCATACGGGTGATCAGACCTATCGCATCTTTGGAAGTCAGGTTTATCGTAGCCGATGGGCCAAGGATATCCGTATTGAGGTAAAGATATTTTACAGCCGTGTTATTGGCCTTGTAATACCCGTTGCCTTCTGATAAGTTGGAAAATTTCAGGCCAAAGACCTTGCTGCGGTCGATCTCGTAGGCGTTGTTGCCGGCCATTCCGCTGATTGAAAATAAGTTGACATTTACCTTGTATTTGCCGTCGGCCAGCGTGCCGGGGTTAAGGATCAAGCCATTCACACCTGCATAGTTGTCATAACCGTATCCAATAAAAGATTGGGACGAAGCAGTCAGGTACAGGCATGTCAGTAATAAGAATAAAGTATACCTTTTATTCATAACGACAGGTCATTGGTTTTATATAGATATTGGCACCGGGAACACGGGGTTCTCCGGTGAAAAAACGATGGTGATCCCGTAATTATTGTGGATATTCCCTAATTTAGTCCTACAACTGCGTTTTCTTGTCAAAGGAAAAATCATATAACGAACCGGGATTGCTGGCGTCTGTAGCGGAAGGGGACGAGACTGCATTTACCACCTTGTTCGACTACTACAGGGATAGGATCTACAGCTTCGCCTTCCGCGTTACGCATACCGCCGTATTATCGGAAGAGATCGTTCAGGATGTCTTTCTATCCATTTGGATAAATAGAGCGACCCTGACCGGCATTCAAAATTTCCAGGCTTATCTTTTTACCATCACCCGCCATGAAGCCTATAGGGTACTGAGGCGGGTTGCCCGTAATTACGCAGCCGGGCTGCCGGCGGAAATACCCTCCCCGGGTCATAACGAGACCGACAATTATATATTGGGAAAGGAATACAATACGCTGCTGCAGACCGCTATCGACCGGCTACCCAATCAGCAGAGACAGGTCTACCGGCTGATAAAAGAAGAGCGGTTAAAACGCGAAGAAGTAGCCGTTCTTCTTCATCTTCAACCTGAAACAGTCAAATTCCATCTTGCACAAGCCATGAAAAGCATCCGTGCATTCTGCGCTCCTCATCTGGGTACTTCCCAGCGATAAATAAATTTGGCGCTCCACCCACCCGATCGCCCGTATAAGCAACTCTTATATGGATAGAAACCTTATTCAGGTGCTTTAGAAAAACAAAGACAATGCCTTTATCCCGTTTAGAATACCTTTTTGACCAACATGTAAATTCTACTTGTAGTCCGGCCGAAGAAGCCGAACTGATGTTATTGCTATCACTACCGGAGAATGAAAATGCCGTCCAAAGACTGATGGAAGGGATTCTCGAAAATACAGGCGTCGAAAGACAGATGCCCGGCCCTGCTGCCGCCACCGTTCTGCAGAACATCCTTCAGAAGGAAAAGGCGACGGCACATCCTGTCCGGGGATCGGGGTTGCCCCAAGAATCGGGCTTCCTCCGGGGATCGGGCTTCCTCCGGGGATCGGGCTTCCTCACGGGATCGGGCTTCCGCCCACTGATGCGTGTGGCTGCCATTGCGATCCTGGTCCTTGCGGGTGCCGCTTACTGGGGTCTCTATAAAAAGACCGGTGACACGCCAAAGCCTCTCGTGACAGCAAAACAACGGGTGCCGGTACCGGTCCTGCCGGGTGGCGACCGGGCCCTGCTTACGATGGCCGATGGCAGTGTCGTAGCCCTCGACCAGCTGAATACGGATACGCTCCGGCAGGATGGCGCCAGGCTAAACAGCAAGCCCGGTCTGCTGACCTACCAGGCGGACCATGTTGAAGACCATGCCGCAGACCCAACTGCGGACCATGCTGCTGCCCATGCTGCAGACCCAACTGCCGCCCATGCCGCGGCCGGCGCCCCGCGCGCATACAATACCGTCTCCACCCCAAGAGGCGGACAATACCGGCTCGTACTGGCCGATGGAACACACGTCTGGCTGAATGCCGCCTCATCCCTGTATTTCCCTACCGCCTTTTCCGGCGCAGAACGGGAAGTGCAGCTGACAGGAGAAGCCTATTTTGAAGTGGCCTCCGATAAGGACCGGCCTTTCCATGTAAGGACAGGCAGCACAAGGATCGATGTGCTCGGTACCCATTTCAACGTAAATGCATATCCGGACGAGAATAATATAAAGACGAGCCTGCTCACTGGCAGCGTTAAAATTACGGAGGGCAACCGGTCGGCTCTTTTAAAACCGGGTCAGCAGGCGATACTCGAAAAGGAAAAAAACGACATGAAAGTAACCGAAGCGGACATGGACGAGGTCATCGCCTGGAAGAATGGATTATTCCAGTTCGAAGATGCCGACATCCGATCTATCCTCCGGCAGATCGGCCGCTGGTATGACGTGGAGATAGAATTTTCCGGTAAAGTGCCCGCACAGCGATTCGAAGGGAAGATCAGCAGGAACGCCGAATTATCGGACGTGCTGCAAATACTGGAATTGAGCAATGTGAAATTTTCTATCGAAGGCAAAAAGATCATCGTCCGATAAGCAGTAAACTTTATTACTCACCATAAAAACCAACATTCGCAGTAGCGCCATTCGCAATAGCGCCATTTGCAGTAGCGCCAAAAAAAACCGGTGATGTTCTGAGCATCACCGGTAATAAGGCGAAAAAAATGTCTGTGCAACAAATTTTATCACCAAAAAAGTCAATTTAAAGGTATGATTTTAACTGTAGGCTACCAAAACAAAAGTGGTACCGGTTCAGGAACCAAAACGGGAATGATTATGAGGCTTATGATCGCACTTCTGCTGTTTTTTACGTTCCGTGTCAGCGCAAGCGGATATGCGCAAAAGATTACCATCACCGGCAAAGCCATCCCCCTGGCCGAAGTATTTAAAACGATCGAACGCCAAACCGGATATTTATTTTTTTACGACAAGGGTCTTGTCCGGCAAGCCTCCCCCATCGATGTCGATCTGAAGAATGCGACGGTGGACGAAGCGATGTCGGCCTGTCTGAAAAGCCTGCCGCTGACCTGGTCTATTGTAAGAAACACCATCGTCATCCAGGCAAAAAAGGCGGAGATCGCAAAGAGCCTGTCACCGGAGCCCGTCTCTTCACCGCCGCCCATCCTCGTCCGGGGCAGGATCCTGGGCAGGGATGGCAAACCGCTGCAGGGCGTGTCGGTCATCATCGCCGGCACAACAAAAGGGACAACCACAGACCGCGATGGCCGTTTTGAATTGTCCGTTCCTGAAGGCGGCAACAGGATGCTGGAGATCTCCAGTGTTGGATTTCAAAAAAAGAGCATAAAAATAGGTGCGCAGACGGACATACAGATCACGCTGGAAGAAAGTAATTCCGAGCTCAATGACGTGGTGGTCGTCGGATACGGCACACAGAAGAAGAGCGATCTTACCGGCTCGGTCGCGGTCGTAAAGGAGAAGGATTTTACACAGGGGGTCACCAACAATGCCCTGAGTTTGATCAACGGACGTGCGGCCGGCGTACAGATCAGCCAGTCGGATGCCGCACCCGGCGGGGCAGTCAGCATCAAGATCCGGGGAGCGGGATCCATCAACAGCAGCAATGATCCGCTGATCGTGATCGATGGCCTGACGGGAGGAGATCCGACAGCACTGAACCCCAATGATATTGCGTCTGTCGAAGTCCTGAAAGACGCATCCGCGGCAGCGATCTATGGCTCCCGGGCATCCAACGGAGTGGTCATCATTACGACAAAAAAAGGAAAGAACGGACCCGTGGCTATCAATTACAACGGCTACCTGGGAGTCCAAAACGTCGGAAAGGAGATAGATGTTCTCAATGGCAGACAATACATGCAGGTGCTGAACGACCTTTCCAAAGACCAGGGACAGGCGCTGCCCTTCACGCAGGACCAGATCAATTCGATCGGTAAGGGCACCAACTGGCAGGACGCCATTTACAGAACGGCCATCGCGCAGAATCACAACCTTTCTTTTTCAGGGGCCTCGGACAAGTCGAATTATTATGTAGGGCTTAACTATATGGACCAGGATGGCATCGTCCTGAACTCGAACCTGAAGAAGTACAATGCGCGGATGAATTATGAGGTCAACCCTTCGTCGAAGCTCAAAGTGGGCATATTCTTAAATACCAACCATACAGACAATCACAGCGGTGCCTTGAGCAGTTCGGGCAATGGGAATGCTTCGGTAGAGTTTGATCCGACGCTGACGACAGCCCTCGACTCGAATGGCAGGTACCAGCAGAACCCGCTGATAGCACTCGACAATCCGCTGGCCTCTGTCAATGGGATCCAGAGGGAGACCGTTAGCAGCAGGACGTTTGGGACCGTGACGGCAGACTATTCCCTGTTCGACGGCTTCAAGGCCACGGTGCGGCTTGGCGGCGACGTTATGAGCCAGCGCGTCGATAATTACAACAGCAGGGTGACGCTGAGCGGCCTGGCAGCAGGAGGCATCGGCTCCATCGCTTCCAGCGAGTCCAGTCACTATATTGCCGAATTCCTTGCTACCTATGATAAAGATCTCAGCAGGAACCAGCACCTGTCCCTGTTGGGTGGCATCACTTTTGAACGAAATGATGACAGGAATGTAACGGCGTCCTCGCAGAACTTTCTTTCCGATATCACCGGGACCAATTTACTTCAGAGCGGCGACGGTGTCGATGGCGATGATGTCTCCAGCGGACGCAGCTCCAATAAATTGAACTCTTACCTCGGCAGGGTCAACTATAGCCTGTTCAATAAATATTTGCTTACCGCCTCTATACGCGCGGATGGAACTTCCCGTTTCTCCGACAAACATAAATATGCCGTATTCCCTTCCGTTGCGCTCGGCTGGCGGCTCGACCAGGAATCGTTCATCGCCCGTTCAGGCATTTTCAGCGAACTGAAGCTGAGGGCCAGCTATGGACAAATGGGTAACCAGGCAATCCCGAATTATGAGACCCAGCAGACCTTTACGGCGGGCGGAAGGAATACCATCGCCGTGCTGGGTAATACCCTGACGCAGGGAGTCGGGCCCGCAAGACTGCCCAACCCGGACCTGAAATGGGAAACGACGGAGGAATATAATATCGGGGTCGATTTTGGCATTTTGAAAGGAAGACTGACCGGCTCGGTGGAATATTATATCAAGAACACCAATGACCAGCTGTTCAACAAACCCCTGCCCACGACAACAGGATACAGCAGCATACTGGTGAACTTTGGCGAAGTACGCAACCAGGGTCTGGACCTGCTCCTGCAATCGCGTAATACGACCGGCAAATTCCAGTGGACCACTATCTTTACCATGTCCACCCTGCAGAACAAGGTCGTCCAGCTTCCTCCTTATATACCGCAGATCATCGGCGGCAACGTAGCCTATTTTACGCAAAACTATACCCTGGTCAAGGCGGGTCTGCCCATGAGATCTTTTTATGGCTACCAGATCAGCAGAATCTTCCAGCAGGGAGACGACATAGCCCATTCCGCCCAGCCGACGGCTCATCCCGGTGACCCGGAGTTCAGGGACCAGAACGGGGACGGAAAGATAGATGCGCAGGACCGCACCGTACTCGGGAACCCCTTCCCAAAATTTACCCTTGGCCTTAACAATACGTTCTCGTATAAAAGATTCGGACTTAGCGTCTTTTTTACCAGCGAACAGGGGGTCAAGGTACTGGACAACGATATCGTGGAGTCCTTGTATCCCATCAATTTCCAAAGGAACAGGATCGCAAAATATTACCTGGACCGCTGGACGCCTGAGAATACAAAAACCGCCTATCCTTCCGGCGTGAATCCCAGCAACTATGGGGGAGCGTTGTCCATCAATTCGCTGACGATCACCGATGCCTCCTTTATCAGGCTGCAGACGGCGACCCTTAGCTATGACCTGCCGCTACAGAAAAAGAACGTCTTCAAGTCGGCCAATGTCTATGTAGCGGGAGACAATTTGTTCACCATTACCAGGTTTGCCGGGAATAACCCCGATGCCAATTCTTCCGGAACGGGTGTGGAGAGAGCCGTCTATGACAGCTACCCGCTGAGCAGGACCATCCGGATAGGCGCCAATCTCACTTTTTAACCCATGAACAAAAACATTCTTGAAATGAAACGATATACTGGATTGCTGAGCTTCTTTATTGGCGGGTTGATCCTGCTGACGGCTTCGGGATGTAAAAAATACCTGAAGGAGGATGTGTATACGGAATACGCCCCGGGCCAGTTCCTCAACACGGAGGATGGCATACAGAAGGTGCTGGTAGGGGCCTATAGCCGGCTGCAGGTACAGGACGGGACGATGAACATGCGGGATGACCAGTTCACCCTGCCGGAATTTCCCTGTGACGACTTCCGCGAATATGCCGGGGGCTTCGAGCAGCTGGCCCTTCCCTATTTGAATTTCAACTGGGACCCGACCTCCGTCTTTTTTGAACAGATCTGGTCGCAGATGTATAATGCCGTCCTGAATGCCAACGTCCTGCTGGACAACATCTCTCTTATAAAATCGATCCCACAGAGCAGCGCGGCGGGGTATATTGCCGAAGCGCGTTTCATCCGCGCGGCAGCCCTCTGGCATCTCTACCGTTATTTTGGAGCGGTGCCGCTGATCACGACCTCCAAAGAGCTGGACTTCTCTCCTGCAAGGCCAACCGATGACGACTTCCGCAAATTCATTCAGACCGAGCTGACCGCGGCGGCGCAGGACCTTCCCGTCAAACAGGCGCTGAGCGGTAAGGCTACCAAAGGAGCCGCACTGGCCATGCTGAGCAAATTCTATCTGAATACCCTGCAATGGCAGGCCGCGGCAGATGCAGAAAAAAGCGTTATGGACCTGAAGGTTTACTCGCTGTTCCCCGAGATCGAGAACCTGTTTGCCGTACAGAATGAAAATAACAACGAGTATATCTTTGTTTATCCCTGTGTGAACCAATACCTGTATGAGAACGACTATATGCCTCATGCCTTCCCGCCCAACTACCCGATCCAAACCAACTGGGAGAACTTTGGCGCCCAGATCGCACTGTATACTTCCTTTGTAAAGTCGTTCGATCCTGCCGACCGGCGGCTAAAGATGATCCTCACTTCCTATACGGACACGAAAGGGGTATTTCACAACCTGCTCCAGGATGCACAGGGCAATCCGCTGAATGACTGCAGAAGTTTTAAATATACACCCGACCCCGATGCGATAGGTCAGAATAACGGGAACGATATTCCCGTCATCCGCTATGCAGACATCTTATTAGGCCGGGCGGAGGCGCTGAATGAATTGAACGGTCCCAACCAGGAGTCTGTCGACCTGATTAACCAGATCAGGCTGCGGGCAGGTGTAGCTGTGGTAAGCCTGTCGGACTTTGGCAGCAAGGACGCACTGCGCAACTGGCTGATGCAGGAGAGGGCCTGGGAGTTCTATGGAGAAGGCCAGCGCAGGGACGATCTGATCCGGATGAATAAATTTATCTCCGGCGCTGTCGCCAGGGGGAAGAATGCCCGCGACTTCCAGGTGCTGTATCCTATTCCACAGGCGGAGATCGATGCGAATCCGAACCTGAAGCAAAATCCCGGCTACTGATCAAAACTTTTTTTTAACCATCTTTTTATGAAGGGAATTTACCAATCGCTTCTCCGGCTTCTGCCTGTGCTTACTCTCTTTTTCCTGTCCGGTTCCGGCTTTGCGCAAAAGCGGGGCGTGCACCGGCAACAGGGTTCGGCCCTCGGGCAACAGCGTTCGGCCCCCGCGCAACATCATGCGACGGGCGCGAGACCGAACATCATATTTATTCTTGTCGATGACCTGGGGCAGCGCGACCTCGGCGTCTATGGCAGCAGTTTCTATGAAACGCCCAATCTCGACCGGCTTGCTTCCGAAGGCATGCGCTTCACCGATGCCTATGCCGGCAGTCCGATTTGCTCGCCTTCCCGTTCCAGCATCATGACGGGTCAATATCCCACGCGCACCGGCATCACCGACTGGATCGTGGGCAGACAGAACCAGGAAGGTCCCGAACCGGACAACCAGCTTCTTGCCCAGCCATTCGAATTCGACCTCGATACGGCGCAGGTGACCATCGCAGAAGCATTGAAGCAGGGCGGCTATTCTACCTTCTTCGCCGGTAAATGGCATCTCGGGCTCTCGGAACCCTATTGGCCGGAGAACCAGGGCTTCGAGGTCAACAAAGGCGGCTGGGCCGCGGGAAATCCCAAAGACTATGGGATGGGCGGCTATTTCAGTCCTTATCATAATCCCAAATTGCCGGATGGCCCGGCGGGAGAATTTTTAACGGACCGATTGACCACGGAAGCCATACAATATATCCTTCAAAACAAGAACGCCGCAAAGCCTTTTTTTGTTGAACTCTCTTTTTATGCGGTGCATACCCCGCTCGAAGCAAAACCGGAATACATAAAGAAGTTCAAAGAAAAGGCCCACGCGATGGGACTGGACTCCGTACAACAGTTCGTAAGGGATCCGTGGATGAGACCGGGTGGAAAAGAAAGGATCGTCCAGGCCAACCCCGTATATGCAGGGCTTCTCTATAGCGTAGACGAGAATGTGGGCAGGATCATGACCGCGCTGAAACAGTCCGGGCTTTCGGATAACACCGTCGTTATCTTTACCTCCGACAATGGTGGTCTCTCGACCTCGGAGGGCTCGCCAACCTCGAATGCACCTTTGCGTTACGGAAAAGGATGGAACTACGAAGGCGGGGTACGCATACCCCTGATCGTTAAGTGGCCGAAGACAGCTGCGGCGGGGGCCGTCTGTCATTCTCCCGTCATCAACACCGACCTGTACCCGACATTCCTGCAGATGGCCGGCATGCCGCTGATGCCTGCGCAGCATAAGGACGGCGTCAGCATGTCCCCGCTGCTGAAAGGGGAAAGTCCCGGGGAAAATCCTGGGGAAAATCCCAAGGGGCAACGGGTACTTTACTGGCATTATCCGCACTATAGCAACCAGGGCGGAAGTCCCAGCTCGGCACTAAGGGCCGGTGACTGGAAGCTGGTCCAGTTCTATGAGAACGATCATATCGAACTCTATAACCTGGCCTGGGATCCTGGAGAACAGCGCGACCTCGCCAATGCTTTTCCGGAAAAGACCGGCGAATTGCTGGAATTGCTCAACGCCTGGAAGAAAGAGACAAAGGCAAAGATCCCACTGGTGAACCCGTATTATAACCCCAACTACCGGGAAGTGATGAAGGCAAGACAGCAAACCTTTCGCCAATATCTCTCGGACTACGATACGCTTTTCGACAGATCCTTCTTTGATCCTCAGCTGATGGACAAGCTGAACAAAAAATTTCATGACGCATACAATCCGCATAAATAAATGAAGACGATACCATACCGGAAGATGATACTATACCGGCCGGTGCTGATCCTCCTGATCCTGCTGCACTGTGCTACCCTGTTGTCTGCACAGACAGGCGACTCCGCACAGACCGGCAACTCCGCACAGACCGGCAACTCCGCACAGACCGCCAAAGTCTATCCGGGCGCCGATGAGCAGACGGCTTCCAGGGCTGAATATTTCTCCTGGATCAACAATACCAATGAAGGGAGTACGGAAAAGCAAACGCTGATCAATCTCGATTTTTTCAAATGGCTTCGGGACAGCTATGGGATGCACCTGGACATCTATGCCATGGATGCCGGCAATATAGATGGTAAGGGCTTCACCAGCGACATGCATTCCGCCCGGTTTCACCGGCAGTTTCCCAACAGCTTCGACAAGATCTATAAGAAGGCTTCTGCTATCGGTACCCGCCTGGGCATCTGGGGTGGACCGGATGGATTTGGCAATACAGCTGCATCGGAGCAGGCGCGCATAGACATGATGGTCAGTCTCTGCCGCGACTATAAGTTCGAACTCTTCAAATTCGACAAGGTGAATGGCGACCTGAGAACGGAAAAGCAGGATGCGTTTATCAAAATGATGACCGCCTGCCGTCAGTACAGTCCCGATCTTATCCTGTTGAACCATCGGCTCAACCTCGGAAAGGCATTGCCTTATGCCACCACCTTCTTGCTGGGGAGCGATGAGACCTATATAGATGTACATATGTCCAATACGGCGACGGCTGCACATCACCGGCAGGGCGCGCTGGCCAGGGAAGAGGTCCCCGGGCTGAGACGGCTTACGGAAGACCACGGGGTATGTCTTTCCTCCTGCCTGGATTACTGGGAGGACGATGTGGTCCTGCAGGCGTTCAACCGCAGCCTGATCCTCGCTCCGGAGATCTATGGCAATCCGTGGCTGCTCCGGGATGATGAATATCCACGGCTGGCAAGACTTTTCAACCTGCACCGGAAATACGGGCAACTCCTGGTCAATGGCCTGCTCCTGCCCGAACAGCGGTATGGAGATAAGGCCGTTTCGAGGGGGGACAGCAGTACCCGGTTGATCACGTTGCGGAATCTCAGCTGGAAAACCGCAATTTATACCATCCGGCTGGATGAAGAGATAGGCCTTACCAAAGGAGCAAGTTACGAGGTCCGCCAGTTCCATCCTTCGGAAAGAATAATAGGACGGTATGCAAGGGGTCGTACAGTGGAAGTAAAAGTCCTGCCATTCCGATCCTGTCTGATAGGCGTGTCGGCTATTCCGTGGAAGGAAGCCGGCGTCAAGGGCTGCGACTATGAAGTAGTAAAAGACCTGGAAGGACAGCCCGTTATCCTGAACTTACTCGGCATGCCGGGACAGAAGGCCCTGATCCGCCTGGATGACCGGGGCAGGTTCGCTTCTGCACAGCTGGATGGTGAGCCGGTGAAGGCCCTGGTGAAGGGGAAAGAGGTGTCCGTGACTTTTCCCGGAACAGCATTGAAGGAGGACTGGCACCGTAAGGTTGGCGATCTTCTGCCGGTGGACCTACCTTCCGATGCGGAGGCCTTATACGAGGCCACCTGTTTTGCGGCAGACAACAATGCGCTGGAAGTGCGATCGCTGGATCGTTCGGGGCCAACGCAAATTCCGCAGGTGCAGGCGGCGCGCGATGCATTTTTTCAACAGCCGCTGTTCAGGGAGCGGGGTGGTTGGGATCGTTATCTTTTCGATGGGGATACGACTACGGGGTTCGCGGTCAGCCGCCGGTTCGGCGTCCCGCCGGCGGGTGTGTTCCGCCTGGACCTGGGGCAGGCTATGTCATTGGACAAGCTGGTACTGCAGGCAAAAGAGGAATATGATCTTCAGCCGCTGAAGATAGATGAGGCGGCGACCGTGGAAGTATCATCCGATCTGAGAACCTGGAGGACCCTGACCTTCGTCGTGGGCAAGACCATGACGATCGACCTGGACCCCGGCGTTCCACAGCGGTATTTCCGGTTCCACGAGAATTTTGACAGGCTGATGGAGATCACAGGGTACAGGGACGGGAAACCGGCCAATCGCTCCCGGTGGCGTGCCTCCAACCTCTTTGCCGGCTGGCGGGCTGTGAAGGCCGACCGGGCATGGAGCGCCACTTTTACGCTCAATGAGATAGCCGCGGGCTCTTATCTGTGCATCGCGCTCAATGGCCGCCATGGGGTCGAAGGGGCATATGCCGCTATACGGGTAGACGGGAAACCGGTCGGCGCACCGGACCGCAGCGTATCCTACCCCAGCAATACCTGGGAGTATCGCGTAAGGGAAAAAGGGGAGGATTACACTTATTACGTTCCGCTGACCGAAGACATGAAAGGAAAGAAAATAGATGTCGTCGTGCTGGGAATGAAGAATGGCCTCGCAGATTTTAAGGCGGAAGCATGGGTAACCGCTTATCCCATACCATTTGAAAAGAAAAGGCTGATACTGACACCGCGCGGGCTGTCGGTACTCAAAGACGTTACCGCGGCGTTCGGGAAGCTGCAGCAGCAATGTATCCGCCCCGCGGAAGGATATCTTCGGCATGACTACCTTATACCAGCGGGCTTCTACAAACAAATGTGGGACTGGGATGGGTTTTTTATCGGTTGTCACCTGGCCTCGGAGGGCGGGGAGAATGTCAGGTATCTGAAAGACTGGGTGCTCAACTTCGTCAACAGCACCAGCCCATCCGGTTATGTTTCCGGATGTATCACCACGGCGGGGCCCCGCCCCATCTTTGGAAAGTTCTCCATGAAACCTTTTCTCTCCCAGGGAGCCTGGCTGGCTGCGAAATGGGGCGACGACTTCAGCTGGATCACAGGGGACGTCTATGACCGGTTGAAGGCGGTGTTATCTTACCGGGAGGCCACACAATATGATACGGCTTACCACCTGTTCTTCTGGAACAATGCCATGCAATCCGGCGCCGATAATAATGTGGCGCTGACCAATGACCCGAAGGATCCGGATGCTATACTGGGGACGGACATCAACACCTTCCAGTTGCGCGAATATCTCAGCATGAGTAAGATCGCTTCAAAACTGGGCCGGGCATCCGACAGGGCGGCCTATGCGGCGAAGGCGGAGAAGCTGAGAACCGCGATGATGAAACGGCTTTGGTTTGCCGGGGATCATACCTTCTTCAACGTTCGCAGGGATGACGGAAAGCCTGTAAGGCGCATCAGCTATTCAAACTTTGTTCCTTTGATAGAAGGGGCGGATCTCCTGCCGGCGGCAGAAGGCCGCAGGATGATAAAAAAATATCTTCTGAACAAAGACCATATGCTGGCCGGTTTTGGTCTGAGATCCCTTTCGCGGCAGGACAGCCTGTACAACAACAGGTCGATGATCGTTCCTTACTCCAACTGGCAGGGCCCCGTATGGATCATTGCCAATTATTTATATTTTATCGGGCTGGAGAGATATGGGTTCAGAAAAGAGGCGAAGGAATTGTCGCTTGTTCTGGGCAACAATGTGTTGCAGGATATCCGCGCCTGCGGTTCAATGCATGAAGATTATGATGCGGATACCGGTGCGCCGCTGGCTCCCACTGCGGAACAATCCCCGGGTGGAATATTCACGGGCTTTATAGGATGGAACCTGCTGGTTCAGGACATGCTGGAAGCAACTCTAGGTAATAAGCAAATGTTGCTGAGCGTGAATTGAAAATGAGGGCAACGATGCTTAGATCCCCGCCGCGGTGGTCGCGGTCGCCGTCGCAGGCGACATATTATTATTGGAGCGTTTGGCCTGCGATGGCGCCTGTCTTGGGCGGCTCAGGACTTCCACGTCCACATTGTGGTTGATCTCAACCTTATCAATGCTCATTTTTGCACCAAAGGCGTTGGTGACAATAGTATAAGGGAAGACATAACCTTCCGGTGTCTTTTTATAATCGCTGAAATCGATGACAAAATCCCCGTCGGGGTTCGCATTATTGTCGAGGATCACACACATCATTCCTCCTTTGCCGGTCTCCCTGACAATATAATAGGTCTGCGCATCGATATAATAGATCGCCGATTGTCCCATGGGGCAGGACAGCCTTATCTTATAACAGGCAATACCCCTGACCGAATCGCGGCCTACAAAATCCACCCTGCAGCCTTTGGCGGCATAATCAGCGAGAGGACCGGCGGGATCTATCTGGGGTTGTAAAGCTCTGAGGCGATCGGAAGCCATGGATTTGAACGTACCATTTGTCTGTTGATTGGCGACCCATCCATGACCGGGTGTGACGATAGTGGTGACAGAGCTGTCACCCATGGAAATTTCCTGGCGAAACAGCCGGTCATAAACTTTCCAGACTTTGGCGTCGACCTGGGTACCGTTGTCCATAACGGCAACGCCTTCCACAAATATCGAATTGATGGATTGTAATCTTTCTTTACCGCCAAGTGCCTGGATATGTTTTGCGACGATCTCCCTGGCGCTTTGGGCGTAAGATGTGGCGGATAAGGTGATGCACAGGAGTGCCGTGCAGGTGATGACCAGCAGTGTTGCGCCTGGTGCCGATTTGAGCCCGATACGGAATGGATTCATATTGCAAGGGTTTTTCTTTAGTGACTACTCTACTAACGCGATGGTCGGCAATCTAAATAAAATAAGTATTACTTAGTCTATTAAATTTACTGTTATTTCGTGGTGAAAACAAGGACTAATTAAACATTATGGAAATTCTCGGCAGAATAGTAGATATTATAGCAGAAAAGGTTGTCCCGGTCAGTGTCATTATTGAAAATGGGGTTATTAAGAGTGTAGATATACTCCCAGACGCCACTATCCCACTCCCCTATATCCTGCCTGGCTTTATCGATGCGCACGTTCACATCGAGAGCAGCCTCCTCATACCATCGGAATTTGCCCGTCTCGCGGTGGTCCATGGCACGGTTGCCACGGTCAGCGACCCCCACGAGATCGCCAACGTCTGCGGCCTTCCCGGCGTGGAATTTATGATCCGGAACGGCCGCACGGTCCCTTTCCATTTCAATTTCGGGGCTCCCAGCTGTGTTCCGGCGACGCAGTTCGAGACTGCCGGCGCCACGCTAGACGCAGCTAAAGTCGAACAGCTTTTAGCAAGCGACGATATAAAATATCTCAGCGAGATGATGAACTTCCCCGGAGTCCTCGCCAAAGACCCGGAAGTCATGGCGAAAATAGCGGCGGCGCAGCGTCTCGGCAAACCGGTCGACGGTCATGCTCCGGGCTTGCGTGGTCAGCAGGCCGCGGACTATATAGCGGCCGGCATCAGCACCGACCATGAGGCTTTCACGATCGAAGAGGCCCTGGACAAATTGAAATACGGCATGAAGATCCTCATCCGCGAAGGCAGTGCGGCCCGCAACTTCGACGCCCTCATCCCATTGTTGAACGACTATCCCGACCAGATAATGTTCTGTAGCGATGACAAACATCCCGACAGTCTCGTTGCCGGGCATATCAATACGCTTTGCGCCCGCGCGGTGGCAAAGGGCATCGACGTCTTCAAAGTGCTGAAGGCCGCCTGTCTCAACCCGGTGCTGCACTACAAGCTGGACAGCGGTCTGGTCCGCCCCGGCGACAGCGCCAATCTGGTGTTGGTGGAGGATCTCAAACATTTCCAGGTAAAGCAGACCTGGATCAAAGGGCAGCTCGTCGCCCAGAACGGAGTGTCACACATTGCTTCGACGCACCTGGTGACAACCTCGGTACCCAACGGTTCCACTCATTCCGGCGGCGCCAGCGCGGCACAGCCGGTATCCCCTGTGGCTGCGGCTCCGGCCCCCACCAGTTCCGGCACCCTTCTTTCCGCCGAGCCCATCAACAACTTCAAGGCTACTCCCCGTACCGTGGCCGACTTCGCCTATCCCCTCGACAAATGGGGCGAACAGGAGAACGTCGAGCAGGTCTATGTGATAGAAGCCCTCGACGGCCAGCTGATCACCAATCGTCTCGTCGTCCCCGTGGCCGACACCCTGCCCCGGGATGGACGTCTCCACGCCAATCCGGGCAAGGATCTTCTAAAGATAGTCGTCGTCAATCGTTATATACACGCGCCCGTAGCCAAATCCTTTATCCGGAATTTTGGGCTCAGGCGCGGCGCGATAGCCTCTTCGGTTGCACATGACAGTCACAATATCGTAGCGGTTGGAGTGGATGATGAAAGCATCTGCCGCGCCATCAATCTCGTCATTGCCCAGAAAGGCGGTCTCAGCTGCGTCGACCCGGGTGCTGGCTCCGGCCTCGCTGCCGCTCCCGGCACTACGCCCACATCCGCAGCGCCCGCTAATGCGCCTGCTCCCGGCTTCATCCCCATTTCCGACATCACCGGCGAACCCATCCCGTCGATGGCCCCTGCCTCCGGCGCCGAGCTCGTTCTGCCGCTTGCCGTGGCGGGTCTCATGAGCCTTGACGACGGCTACCAGGTAGCAGAAGCCTACACCGCACTCGATCATAAGGCAAAAGCCATGGGCTCTACGCTTGGTGCGCCTTTCATGACCCTGTCCTTCATGGCGCTGCTGGTTATCCCGCATCTCAAGCTGAGTGACATGGGGTTGTTTGACGGCGACAAATTTGCGCTGCTGTAACCACCCGCGCAGCTGGCATATAAAATGCGTAACTTACTACACAACAGGTTACCATGAAAAGACTATTGCCCGTCCTCAATATCATCGCCCTGCTCTGGACCATCGCGACCAGTTATCTTTCGGTGACCGGCATCTTTAATGGCAATACCATGGCCATTCAATCCGCGCGTTACCCTACGCTCTTTACCCCGGCGCCATGGGCCTTCTCTATCTGGGGCCTTATCTATATTGCACTTGGCGCCTTCGTCATCTTCCAGGCCCGCGTCACCATTCGCCCCCAAAACCGATCGCAGGCCCAGGTCGCCGAAGAGGCCAAAACCCTGCAAGGACAAATCAGCGGCTGGTTTCTCCTCACCTGCATCGCCAACAGCTGTTGGGTACTGGCTTGGATGTACGACCAGGTGGGCCTTTCCGTCCTGATCATGATCGTCCTGCTGTTTGCTTTGTTTAAAATAATTCTTCGCACGGGCATGGAGCTGACCGATCCGCCAATGCGGATCATCGCATCGGTCTGGTGGCCGTTTTGTCTTTATTCCGGCTGGATCACGGTCGCCCTGCTCGCCAACATCTCGGCATGGCTGGTTAAGATCCGGTGGAACGGTCTTGGAGCCGAACCCCTGGCCATCATCATGACCCTCATCGCCGGCGCCGTTTATCTTTTCATGACCTGGCGACGAAACATGCGGGAATATGGCCTCGTAGGTGTCTGGGCGCTGATAGCAGTTGCAATGGCCGACCGCGATCGCGCACCGGCCGTCACGGTCACCGCCTTCATCGTGGCGGGTATCCTCTTCATCAGCAGCAGTATCCATGCTTATCGCAACCGGGCTTATTCGCCGTTTCGTAAACGTTGAAGCTTTCGCCGCCTATAGCTCATTTCTTTGGTCCGAAAACCTTGACAGCGTATTGTATATTTGGAGGCTATGTTTGGACTGGGAAAATATAATTACACTGCTGATAAAACATTTCGGGCATACTCATTTGAGAGTAATGGTCCGAATGGGTCAATTCAGAAAATAGCTAAGTTCAATGAGATAGCTCCCAATGTATACAATTTTGGATTTGGTGATCATGACCCTAAAACCGGTGATATTTCAGATACAAGTGTTAGTAATAATCAAGATACAGATACCATTATGGGAACTGTGGGCAGCATAATCTATGATTTTACAACCATTTTTATGGATGCCTTGATTTTTATTCAAGGGACAAATGCTGCGAGAACTCGTTTATACCAAATAAATATTAATAAACACTGGGCAAGGATAGAACCGGTTTTTGAAGTTTTCGGATTAAAAAGTGAACGATGGGGACAATTTAAAAAGGCAGTAAATTACGATGCATTCCTGGGGCGCCGTAAAGGTGCTTTTTTGTTGAGTGAATATCAATAAATTAGGTTGAAAATTCAAGTATCTCGGACTTTTAATCAAATTGAGTATCTTTGCAGGGCATGGCGACAAGATCAAAAAAGCAATCTCATTCTAATGCCAGTACTCAACAATTGATTACTGTTGATCCCTTGTTGCCCACATTTGAAGGACATCCTTTCTTTGAAAATAAAGCCGCCAAGGCCAAGGCTCTATTGCAAAAAACAGGTCTCCCAAAACAACTTTCCAAAAAGGCGTAATCGTAATCCATAGTTAATCAACCGTAACCCTACCTCACCACCACCACCGTCCCACCCTGCACCACCCGCCCCCCTTCCCCAAACTGATAAGTAGCCCTCCAAACATAAGTCCCCGGCGCCACCGGCACACCCGATCGGGTTCCATCCCAACTCCCACCCGGGTCCTTCGTCTCAAAAACCTTCTGCCCCCACCGATTAAAAATAGTCAAGACAAAATAACCCGGCGTCCCACCCCGCAAGAGCGGCCGGAACACATCATTCTTCCCATCCCCATTCGGACTAAACGCCCCCGGGAAATAAATGATCCCAACCCTGCAATCGTTCTCTTTGATGTTTACCGTATCACGGGACAAACACGTAGTGTCTATATTCGACGCTGCCACCCAATAATTCCCCGATTTGGAAACACGAATAGTCGGTGTCGTCTCGCCCGTACTCCAGTGGAAGATGCCAAAAACATTTCCCTTTGTCGCATCCAGGGTCACAGTGACCGTATCACAGACAACAACGTCATTCCCCAGGCTGAAGACGGGACAGTTGTTGATCTTGCGGATGACATTGTTCCCCGCATCCACGATATAAATGCTGCCATAGGAGTCCAGCGTGAGATACAGCGGGCCATTCATTTCAGCGCGAAGAGGCGGCCCGCCGTCTCCCTGGTAACCGGGGAAATTGTTGCCGGCAACAGTGGAGATGATCCCGGTATTGAGATCGACACTTCGGATGACATGGTTATAACTATCGGCAATGAGTAACCGCCCGCCCGGGGCCACGATCAGCCCGGAAGGCTGGGCCAAAAGAGCATTGACCGCCGGCAATCCATCACCGGAATATCCGCCTGCAGGTCTTCCCGCAAAAGTGGTAATGATCCCCGTCCGGGAATCGACTTTGCGGACAACATTGTTAAGCTGATCGGCGATAAATAAGTCATCCGCCGCATCAAGACAGATATAACGGCAATGATTCAGCTCGGCCTGGGTGGCAAGCCCCTCGTCACCGGAGTCACCGGGCGAACCTGTTCCGGCGATAACTCTGCTGGTATGGCTGCTGCCATCGATCTCCCGGATCAGATTATCCACCGCATCGGCGACATAGAGATCCCCCGCCGCATCCAGCTTTACATCCGATGGGTGAAAAGCAGAAGGCAAACTAAAAAAGATAGAGATATTCCCGGTACCCGCATCGATCTTTCGGATCGCACCGGCATTCTCTTCGGCAATGTAAACATTACCCGCCTTGTCCACGGCAAGACCAGCCGGACCGTTAAGCCCCGTCGCTATCGTAGTGATCAAACCCGTGCGGGTTGCCACCTTTCTGATCCGGCCATTCGCTCCGTCCGATATCAGCAGGTCCCCGTTGTTGTCTATCGCGACACCAGCCGGCCCGCTGAGCTGAGCGGAAACAGCATTTCCTCCGTCACCGCTAAACCCGGGCCGGCCATCGCCCGCAACGGTAAGTATCAGCTGGCAATCCGCCACCCTGCTGAAAAGGATTAAAAATAAGAGCAGCACCGCGGACCTTAACATAGAATGTGAGGTGATTTGAATAAATTTACAAAATATGAACAAGGTTACTTATCTCTTTTTAAGACTGGCTATTGGGTTGAGTGCTTTCGGACACGGGCTGGTCAGACTCCCGAAGCTCAACAAGTTCAGCAGCTGGATGGTAACCGGTTTTGAGAAAACCATGCTGCCACGGGCTGTGGTGATCCCTTTTAGCTATATACTTCCCTTTGTGGAGTTTATGATTGGTATATTGTTAATCCTCGGCCTTTTCACCAAACAGGCTATCTATATGGGCGTTACGGTCATGTGTATATTGATCCTCGGGACGACCCTCCAGGAGAACTGGGACGCTATTCCAACCCAGCTGATCCATGTCGCCTTCTTTGCAGTCCTGTTTCAGTTCCTGAGCAGCAATGAGAAATCGCTGGACAGGTTACTAAAAAATAATCTTAGTTGATCGCGTTTAGCGTCTGGTAACAACTTATAAACATGTTCTCTATATGCTCCTTTGAGCTTCCTGACCTTCGATTATGCAAGAGGTAGCAGCTGATCGCATCATATGCGTAATGAGCGAAAGTCTCCTCCCCGAATTTCTTAGGGATCATATAGGAATACAAACGGAAGCGTTGCGTCTGCCCCCTTTGTTCCTGCCTCTTTGCCCGGCTGTCGATGGAAGAAGAGGCAGCAAAAGCAAAAGAAACCGTGGGATAATCAGTTAATAACTGGGGTATCACTTTCGCGCAACTCATGATCACATTGCCCAAATCCCCTTTGTTTATAATTTTGGAGTATTTATACTCACTTTTTCGGTCCTTTTTGCAATAGAATTTAATAGCAAACACACCCTCAATATGATATTCTGCCCGAACAATGTAGAAGTATCTGGTTACAGGAGAAAAGAATTTATAAATGCGGGTATATTCATGCGCAGACTCGTCCCGACACCGTTGCTGTTGAATAAATAATAAGGAGTAGCCCGGATAATTAAAAGTCAAGGGACAAGAAAGGAATTCTTGTCCGCATCTTTGCTTCCGTTTGTATCTTTTTCCGGTGAAGAAACGGTACGGCTTTGCACCATGTCCCGGGTTAAAGGCATGGCGATATCCTTGGCTATAGCGGACCAGCGTAACCTTTCCCCTTTGGTGGCTTTGGAAGTATTATATTTTGCAGCATCTTTCATCTCCACAAATTTAAAAAACTTTATTGATTTTTTCCGGGATTTCAACAGCTTGACTACAAACACATTACGATATTTCGCAATATCTTTTTGTTTTGCAAATTCCCTTTCCTAACTTCATATCCGGTTCCAACATTACGATCTACTAACGAAACTTGCCAAAACTATGCAGCGGTATAATACCAAAACCCACCTGGGTAGCTATACCATTACTACCCAGCTCGTCAAAAAGATCACTGGCTTCCTAAGCGACACACTGCCAGCCATGCTTTCCACCGACCTCTCGGTTCTGCCCGCCGAAGAAAGCACCGCCCTCACGATCATCTACTCAGACCATGCCGTAAGATATCCGCGCGTCAGCGAATACCGCCACGATCCTTTCAAAGGCGAGATCCAGGGCTTGCGGATGGAGCTGTCACATCTCGTTAAGTTTTCGGATGCTACAAAAGCTATCGTCGTCAACCTCTCATTCAACAAGGAGAAAGAGGACAACTATCTGTATATGGCCTTACAGGACGACAACGCCGAAAAAGAGCTGCCCGCCATAGAAAGCCAGTTGCTTTCCCTGTTGGAGAAGTTTAAGAACAACCATCATCTGATCTTCCGGAGCCAATGGTTCACTCCCATCATCTTCCTGACCGGTGGATTGTTTGGAAGCCTGACCTTTCTCACACACGCGCAGCCAATGCGCTCGCTATACGCTATGCTTTTTGGGATCTGTATCTATTTGTTTGTCTTTCCATATATCAAAGGATACAGCACCTTCGACTCCAACAGACAAAAGAACTGGAACGTCTTTTTTAAATGGTTTACCGCGAGTGTGGCGGTCAGTGTCCTGGCGATCATTTTCTTTTAGCAGGCGCAGCCACCGGCGGCACCACCTTCACCGTCACGGCCTTTCCCATATAAGGCACGACCTTGTCGACCGTAACCGCCAGACCTTCGCCAACTCCCTTTCCTTCGCCTACGACCAATGCTCTGAAAACGCGTCGCTTCAGCTGCCCGGGGAAACTACCCTTTGTATCCCCTATCGTCAACAGCTTCTCCTTATCCTTCCAGGAGAACGTCAGCGTCGCAAACTGACCTTTCTCATAATCATAGTTCTCATTCTCGTCTTCATACAAAGAAAACTGTCCGTCCGCACCGGGATAGATCCGCAGCTCTAATGTATCCGCAGATTTCTCGGTCGCATATTCCATCCTCGGTCCCATCGGCACGATCGAACCCGCGCGGACATACAAGGGCATCACATCAACAGGCGCAGCAGCCTGCAGTGTTTGCCCGCCCGCAAACGACTTCCCTGTCCAGAAATCATACCAGGTGGCTTTTGGCAAATAGACCTCTCTCGAAGAGACGCCCTGCGTTGTCACGGGGTTTACAAGAAAAGCCGGCCCAAACATATATTCGTCACGGAGACCATAAACCGCCGTATCTTCCCGGAAGTCAAAGGCAAGGCTCCGCATGATCGTATACTGTTCCTGTGTCACCTTCCCCGCCAGCGAATAAATATAAGGAAGGAGGCGATAACGAAGGTTGTCATACGTCAGCAAGGTTTTCCGCGTGGATTCATCCCAGTTAGAAGAGTACAGGGCCCGTTCTCCTTTCCCATGGATACGGAAGATGGGGCAGAAAGTCCCAAACTGGAACCAGCGGGTAAACAGCTCCCGGAATTCCGGTTGTGACCAGTCCGGCGCCTGCCAGTGATAATGATAACCGCCAATGTCGGAGGTCCAGTAAGGAATGCCCGAAGTACAGGCGTTGATGCCCTGCGGCACCTGGTCGCGGAAGTCATGCCAGGTACAGGAGATGTCGGAAGACCACAAGGTAGCTGCGTTCCGCTGTTGTCCTGCAAATGCCTGCCGGGCGAGGAAAAATGCCCGCTTCCCGGGGATGTCGCGGCGCCAGCCCTTATACACGCCATCCGTATGCATCAGCGAATAAGTATTAAAATAGTCGATCCCCTTCCCCGTATAGAACACGGCAAGCCGCCTTGCATCCAGTAATGATCCATTATCCGGCTCACACTGGTCGATCCACCAGGCATCCCAGCCCATACGCTTTACCAGACTATCCCTCGCCTGCTGCCAGTACAGCTCGCGCGCCCTCGGGTTGTGTGCATCGTAATAGGTATCGAAGGTATGCGTGACGACATTGTCCCAGGTGATGCTGGTCAGCCCGTCCATTGCCTTCAACGCGTCGTAGTTGGCCGTGCCCTTGCCAAACACAGGCCAGATGGAGATCATCGCATGCAGATTCTCCTTATGCAATTCGTCGACCATCGCCTTTGGATCGGGATAAGCCGTTGGATTCATCACATGCGAGCCGATGGGTAACGGATCCCAGTAATACCAGTCCTGGACAACGACGTCCACCGGTATATGCGCTTCCCGGTATTTACTACCGGCAGCAAGTACCTCCGCTTGTGTCTTGTAACGATCCTGCGACTGGAACAACCCATACGCCCACTTGCCAAACATCGGCGCACGCCCCGTCGCATCCCGGTAAAGGGAGACAATTTTGTCAAAGGTCGGCCCATAAAAGAAATAATAGTCCACCGCCTTACCGCTCTCCGAGACATAACGATATTTAGTATTATTTTTCTCTCCGCCATACCACTGTGATGGAGAATAGTTGTCCCATAACAGACCATAACCCTTTGTCGACAGCAGCACCGGTATCGCACCCGTCATGTATTTGATCAGCAGATCCTGGTTGCGTCCCTTATAGTTGATGGCGAGTGAATCAAGAGGATGACAACCGAGCCCAAACAAACCCTCGTCAACAGGAGACTGGAAGGCGGTCTCGCAATTGTATGTCGCGATGCCTGCGATGGAAGCCCGCTGCATCGACTTGCCCGCGGCGCCGTCCTCCGCCAGCACCACATGGCCCTGCAGATCGGAATAGCTGACGGCATTGGTGGCCTTGTCGATCGTCACCCGCAGGCGTTTAGTCGTGATCATGATGGTCCCGCCCAATTCCGTAACGGTAAACTCCGTCGCCGAAGCCCAGTTGTTATTCGGTATGACAAGCGAATTGCGTTTCGCCAGCTGTGGCAGCATCGTATAACGTACTTCGATGACATCCGGCTGCCAGACCCTGATCGTCATAGAACCGATGTCCAGTATAAAGTTTACGCCATCTGCATCTTTTGTATAGGATCTTACGGTAGCCCGCGCCGAAGCCGAAGCCACTGCCAGCAAAAAAACAAGAACGATCGTCCGCATAAATAATGGTTATTTGACTGCTCCGAAGATAGCCAAAAATTAAATCGGTTGCAAAATGTAACCATTCGGTTACTTTTCCTATATTTGTAACTGAACGGTTACATATTATGAGAAGAGACGTATTCCAGGCCATTGCCGACCCCACCCGCCGCGAGATCATCAGACTCATCGCGCAGAAGCCCTTACCCCTTAATTCCATCGCAGAGAATTTTGCGGTGAGCCGGCCCGCCATCTCCAAACACATCCGTATCCTGACCGAGTGCGGCATCGTGATGATCCATACCCGCGGCCGCGAACGTTACTGTGAGGCACAATTACAGAAACTCACCGAAGTATCGCAGTGGGTAGACTATTTTAAGACGTACTGGACACAGAAACTCGACGCCCTTGGAGAGTTTTTGGACACCCAAGCGGCGCAACCACGCAAGACCGCGGCAACTGCCCAAGCACGCAAGACCGCTGCAACTGCCCAAGCACGCAAGACCGCGGCAACTGCCCAACCGCGCAAGACCGCGGCCGTAGCAACCGCACCAACCCGCAAGACCGCGAACAAACCAAATAAGAAAAAAAACAAAACATATGGAAAAAGCACAAGTCATCATTGAACGAACCTACAACGCGCCTGTCGAACGGGTCTGGCAGGCCATCACAAACATCGACCAGATGAAACAATGGTACATGCCCGCCCTCACCAGCTTTCAACCAAAAGTTGGCTTCGAGACCATGTTCTCCATAGGAAAAGCAGGTGGCAAGCAATGGCCGCATGTCTGGAAAATAACAGAGGTCATCCCAAATAAAAAGATCAGCTACGAATGGCGATATGAAGGCTATCCCGGCAACTCGCTCGTCACGTTTGAGCTGCGCCCCGATGGCGACGGAACGCATTTGAAGCTGTCCCATATCGGCCTCGAGACTTTCGAAGGCGACAAGAACCCGGGTCTCGAACCATTCAATTTCGAGAAAGGCTGGAACGACCTTATCAATAATCTCCTAAAGAATTTTGTCGAAAAGATCCCCGCGTAAAAAACCTACGAATATGGAAAAAGAACAAGTCATCCTCGAACGTACGTATAGTGCGCCGGTAGAACAGGTCTGGCAGGCTATTACCGATCCAGACCAGATGAAACAATGGTATTTGCCTGTTGAAGACTTCCGCGCGGAGGTCGGTTTTGAAACGACCTTCAATCATCACGTCCCGGGAAAAGTCTTCCCGCATATCTGGAAGGTCACCGAGGTAGTTCCTGGCGAGAGGATCAGCTACGAATGGCGTTATGACGGCTTTCCCGGTAATTCCCGGGTCACCTTCGACCTGGTTCCCGTTGGCGATGGCACACGGATCACGGTCACGCATACGGGTCTGGAAAGTTTTAGGGCCGACCTAAACCCCGATCTTGCACCAAAGAATTTTAAAGAAGGCTGGACTTATTTTATCGGAAGCCAGCTTAAGAACTTTGTCGAGCATGTGCCTGTCGGTTAAGCAATAGCAGATTCACGCTGTAGTCGGATTCACGCTGTAGCGGATTCCCGCCGATTTTCCGATCTTTGCATATATGCGTCTTTCTGAAGCAATTGATCTATTGGATAGTCCGCAGCTGCGTGATCTGAAGCCCGCGGCTGCGCCTCTCCGTTGGGCCGACCTTGGCTGTGGATCAGGCCTTTTTACCGAAGCGCTCGCTCAATTCCTGCCCCGCGACAGTAAGATCTATGGCGTCGACCTGCGCCCCACGCTGTATTCCGAGGTCGTAAATGGTGTCGCGCTCTTTCCCATCAAGGCCGACTTTATCAATATCCCTCTTCCCTTTTCCGACCTCGATGGCATTCTCATGGCCAACTCTTTTCATTATGTCGATGATAAGCCTGCTTTTTTAGAGAAATTAAAAAGTTATCTCAAACCCGGCGCCCCCCTTCTCTTTGTCGAATACGACTCCGATCGCCCCGTCCCCACCTGGGTACCCTGGCCCGTCAGTTTTGCGAGTCTCCAACCGCTGCTTGCAAAGGCAGGGTGGGTGAATGTGCAGAAATTGGCCGAGAGGCCGTCGGCTTTTGGACATAGTAATCTTTACGCTGCGCTGGCCACTGTTTGAGGTAGCAGTAACGCTGCATCCGTTCTGGCATTGCTAGCGCCCCAGCCTCTCACCGCACCCGTATCAGCCTTGTTAACGCTCCAGCCTCTTGCCGCACTCTGCGAACTGACGCCGGGTCCCTTCCATGGCGCAAAAACGCCGCAACGCACACGGCGTGGCACAAAAAAAAAGGTACCTCAATAAAGAGACACCCTTTTTAAAACTATAAAAATAACTTAATACCGGTTCTTATTATAGCTGTTGGAATTGTTGTAATTCCCACCGTTGCCGCCACCGCCACGGTATCCACCGCCGCCACCGCTACGGGCAGGACGATCTTCCTTAGGACGAGCTTCGTTGACACGGATGTTACGGCCTTCAACTGTTGCATTGTCCAGTTCAGCGATAGCTTTCTTTGCAGCTGCATCATCAGGCATTTCAACAAAACCAAATCCACGGGACTGGCCTGTTACTTTGTCCATAATGACCTTAGCTGAAGTGATTTCACCATAAGAAGCAAAAAATTCCCTCAAGTCTTCATCTTGTACGTTGAAACTCAGGTTTGAAACGTAAATGTTCATAAATTACTATTTAAAAAGTTTAACAAAAATCTGAGGGAGCAAAAGAAAAAGGAACTAACTAAAATGCGTATAAAGTGCAGGCTAATTATAATACCTAATAAATGCGGACTCAAATTAACGAAGCAAATATACTCAATTTTCACATATACCCAAAAAAAGAAGATTACGCCCCTACAGCGCCTGTTTCACCTGCTGCACCGGCGCCAGGGCCTCATTGATCCTGGCTACCATATCCTGCAAATGATACTTGCTCAGCCCTGTCGCCATCGGCAGAGCCTTGCGGATATCCTCCCGCAGCTGTACCAGGCTGGCCCGCGCCAGACTGCCGACATCCGACTGCGCCGGAGCGGGAACGAGCATCCCAAAGACCACTCCCCCCAATTGGGTTAACGAAATGATGTTCGAGGTCCATAACAGATTGGCCAGATGCGCCACATGCCGCTTCTGCAGATTGCGGCGATACATATCTATAGGTGCATGCGTATCCAGCTCGCTCCAGATGTCTTTCCGCAGATCGCTCATCAGCTCGGTCGCAGTATATACCTTCTTCGCACCGCCCGCCGCAGTGGATGCACCGCCCGCCGCCGCAGCACCATCCGCAACCGCCTCATCCTCCACCAGCTTATACACGATCTCCGGCCCCAATATCCGGTGCAGCACCTTATCCTGCGCCCCCTTGATATAACTCACCAGGTCCACATTCGTCCTGCCGATCAGGTCGGCATTGATCAGCCACGACGGCGTCTTAAACAATTGCTTATTAAAAAAGGCCACCGCCGCCTTCTGCTTTTCATAAGGCACCACCTCATACACGGGCCCGGATTCCTCCACCGACTTCGGCGTACTGTAACTTCCCCCGACGATCTTCGCCACATGCGCCATATACTGGTTATACTGCTTTATCAGCTGCACATACATCGAAGTCGCATTCTCATACCCCTCATTGGGTTCCCGCGTCCATTCCAGGAGATTGGGCAGTATCCGCTGCAGATTCTTTATCCCATAATTGCTTGCAACGACCCCATCGTCCCCAAGATCTTCATTCTGTGAACGCGGATCGAAGTAATCCTGTTCCGTCCCAAACCACAATCTTTTGTTATGTCCTACGCTGTCGATGATGAGCCGGTTTAAAGCAGCCGCCTCCGCAGCCGCATCGGCAAATTGAGGCATCCATTTATAGCCCCACTGTATCGCCCATTTGTCGTAGTCCCCGATCCGTGGAAAGAGCCCCGCAGGCCCGATATGATCCTCCGGCTGCGCCACATAGTTGAAACGGGCATAGTCCATAATAGATGGCGTATGGCCATGCGCCTCCACCCAGGCTTTATCCCGCAGTTTCTCCACCGGCACGGTGCTGCTGCTTCCAAAGTTGTGCCGCAGACCCAGCGTATGCCCGATCTCGTGAGATAAGACAAAACGGATCAGCTGTCCCATTAAGCTGTCATCAAAATGCATCTTCCTCGCCCGGGGATCCACCGCCCCCGCCTGCAGCATATACCAGTCGTGAACCAATTGCATGACATTGTGATACCAGTTGACATGCGTCTCGATGATCTCGCCGCTGCGGGGATCATGTACATGCGGACCGCTGGCATTGGGGATCTCGGAAGGTTTGTAGACGATGACATTGTGTCTTGCGTCATCGATGCTCCAGGTGCTGTCGGCCGGGGCCCGCATTGCCGTGATCGCATTCTTAAATCCCGCCTGTTCAAAAGCCTTGTTCCAGTCATTCACACCCTGTATCAGGTACGGTACCCATTGACTGGGGGTGGCCGGATCGATATAAAACACGATGGGTTTGGCGGGTTCTACCAGCTCGCCGCGCAAATACTTCTCCCGGTCCTCCGGTTTGGGTTCGAGACGCCAGCGGGTGATGACCCCCAGTCGTTTTACTCTCTGGTTGTCCGCATCAAAGTCCACATAGTTGGCAGAAAAGTATCCCACCCTTGCGTCGGCATAACGCGCTTTCATCGGCACCGCCGGCAGCAGGACGATGGAGCTGTTCAGCTCGTAGGTCAGCGGAATGCCGCTGGGAGGCAGAGCCGTAAACCCCGGGAGGGCGGCCCCGGCCGCAGCCTTGCTATAGGTCTTCACCGACTTGATCTCGACATTCATCGGGAAGGCCCGGATACTGCTGATATAGCTCCGGTCATTCAGCTGGGCGCCCAGCTTCAAAGTCGATTTTATCCAGGGATGAAAATAAAACACCTCGTTGTCGGTATTCAGATAATCCGTCACATCGATCACGGTGCTGCCAGAGCCACCATTCGCCCCACCATTGCCGGAGCCACCATCCCCCCCAACGTTGCCGGAGCCACCATTCGCCCCACCATTGCCGGAACCTCCCGCACCATAAGCCTTCACATCAAAGGAAGCAACTATCGGCTGTACGCTGGAATTCAGTACACTCCTGTACATCCCCGTCTCCGACGAATCCTTGCTCCTCTCGCCATAGGAAATCACTTTCAGAAAAAGTTTGTTCGTCGTACCCCGCTCCCACCGGACGACATTGTCGCTGATCTCATCGCCTGCATATCCCATCATCTGGTTGCGATCTTCCGCAGCGGCCTTGCTGATGCGGTTGACAATAAGAATGTCACGTCCCAGCAAAGAATCGGGGATCTCGAAATAATACCTGTCTTTTAAGAAATGAACCGTGAACAATCCCTTCTGCGTGATTGCCGCCGGCGTGATCACTTCATGGTATGGCTTCGGCCCCGTTGCCGCGGCCGGCACGGGCTTCTTCGCCGTATCCGTCGCCATTACCGCCGGAGGATTACCCGGCTTTTTCTGTGCCTGTACGGCAAAACCCGTCAGGCAAGCAATAAACAATAGTGTGCTTGTGCGCATGTTGATGTCAATATTTAACAGTGGTTTTAAAGCAAGCCTGACAGCATTTTATTCAGTGCTTCGCCGCGTAAATTCTCGGCCACGATCCTCCCCTGCGGGTCGATGAGGAAATTCTGCGGTATCGACCTTATCGAATATAAGTTTACAATAGGGCTGTTCCAGAATAACAGATCGGAGGCATGGCCCCAGGGCATACCATCTTTCTGTATCGCCTTTACCCAGTCGGCCCTGTGCCCCGGCCGGTCAAGGGATATCGACAGCACGTCGAAATTACGCGTATGATATTTTTTATAGGCGGCCACTACGTTTGGGTTCTCCTCGCGGCAGGGACCACACCAGCTGGCCCAGAAATCGAGCAGGACATACCTGCCCCGGTAGTCCGACAGCCTGACTATGACACCCGAAGTATCCGGCGCCGAAAAGTCCGGAGCCACTTTACCAATGGCGACGGCCACCCGGTTGTCCAGCCATTTGCCAAAACTGCGACCCGACTCTGAACCACGCACCGCCGGGCTTAGAGCGTCAAAGATCTCTTTAGTGACCATGACATCTTCCGGCACCGGCAGCACCGATTGCTTCAAAGCTTCCACACTCGCGATATAATCAGGATGCGCCATCGCAAAGGCATTCAGCCGCGCATGTTCCACTTTATGCAGTCCCGCCGTCACTTCCCGGGCATGCGCGAGTCCATTGGTATCATATTTATGCGGGTCCCGCGAGTTACGCCAGGCGTCACTTGCCGAATCCAGCTGATGCTTCACCGGAGCCATCCAGGTTTCCAGCTCCCGCGCCTGTCGCGCACTGTCGGTCTGTGCCCCAGCCATGCCGGAGCCCTGCGGCGTCACCGCAGCCTGCGCCATCGCCCCTGCGCCAACCAGCGCAAATGTTGCAGCCAAAAGATATTTTTTCATATTTACCATCCTGGGTTTTGTTGTAATTGCGGAGCCTGATTGATGACATCATCAGGAATTGGAAAAGTATATTTGAAACTCTTCGGATCAAGCGTATAGGTCGTACCCGCCACCGTACGGGTCAGCGTCACCGCAAAACGCCCCTCACGCCCAAACCGCCGCAGATCGCTCCACCGCAGTCCGCTGAACACCAGCTCTTTTCTTCTTTCCAGCAGCACTATCACCAGCGCATCATCCGCAGTCGCCGCCGTCTGATCAATATAGGTCCCGGTCTTATACCTCGTTCTAAGCAAGGTGTTAATATCCGCCATCGCCGCATCCTTCTGGCCCAGCCGCGCACTGGACTCGGCCCGGATCAGGTACATCTCTTCAGGAGTCAACCCGTTAAAAGGAGTATTGTAGAAATTACTGCTTCGGACACCCACGGTACCATCTGTCGCCGGAGTGAACAACACGACCTTCCGAAGATCGTTGGGATCATACTGTTGATACAGCGTCATATCGACCTTGGCGTTATAGCTGACAGCCCCGTTGCCTACGCTCAATGTACTCTGCATGATCACATCGTCATTATAGTTCACCAGCGGGTAGGTCAGCGCCAGGTTCAGCGTATTGTAATTCAGCAGCGCCGTATACAGATGAAGACAGCTGTCGGCATATTTTCCGGCATCGGCGTAGTCACTCACGCTGAGATACAACCGTGCTAAAAGAGCATAACAGGCTGGCTTCGACGGTCTGGTCTTATACTGCGGGGTCACCGGCAGCAGCGGGACGGCGGCCTTGACATCGGCGATCACCTGCTCATAACTTTCTTTCACCGTAGCCCGTTTGGACGGAATATTGATGTCCGACTCCAAACGAAGCGGGATGCCCAGGTCGGTAGCAGCCTTCGAAGAATCATATACAGGTGCGAATACCTGCAACAATTCGTAAAAATTCTTAGCCCGGTAGAACAGCGCCTGTCCCATGACATTGTTGAAGTCGAAGGTGCCCGTACCGGTGGCGGTCTTCAGCCCGTCCAGGGTCAGGTTCGCATAATAGACCCTCGTATAACTTCCATCCCTGCTACCGCCCCAGTCCGGGACATTGGTATAGGGATTGGTATGAGACCAGGTATAGGCGTTCTTCTCGACAGGGGTCAGCGAGTTAAAGACGGCATCCGTCACATAGTGGCCGTCGCTGGCAATTTCTGCCAGATAGGGAGCATTGTAGTCCAGGACAACATTGTCCATCAGGGCCTGGAAATCCGACACCTTTTGCGGTATCACCTGGGTAAGATTTTGTTTGGCGTCAAACCATTTGTCCTTGGTGCAGGACATCGATAACAGACAGAACAGGGATATATAAAAGCGGTTTCGCATGATCGATCAAGTTTAAAAGTTAACGTTTACACCTGCAGACAAAGTTCTTGGGGTCGGGAAAGTACCAAGCGTAAAATTCTCAGGGTCGAGACCATATTTATTGGCCCTCCAGAGAATGCCCACATTGTTCATGTATAAAAAGACCTGTGTACTCTGAAAAGGCCAGTGACGATTGCCTCTTGCTATATCATAGTTGAGACGGATATCCTGGAGACGGATATAATCTCCCTTTTGTACCAATACGTCGAGGTACTGGTTGGTCTGGTCCAGGTTGAAGTCGGATCCGGCAGGCAGTGCAGGCACATTGGTGATGGCTTCGTCTCCTGGCTTCTGCCAGCGTTTCGCATAGTCCGCTGACCCGCCAAAACCATTGAAAAGGGCGCTGTAATTGATGGTAGGACGACGGAAATACCAGTTCAGCTTATAATAAATATTTGCGGATAGCGACCAGCGTTTGTAAAAGAAGGTGTTCATTATATTCCCATAGTAATGGGCAATGCTGGGTCCGAAATATTTGAGGTCGGAGATCTTTGCGTTGGCATACTGGGTATAGGGCGCTACTTTTCCATTGACATAAAGACGCGGGGCTCCGGTCGCGGGATCAAGCCCTGCCGAGCGATAAGCATAGATCTTGTTCAGCGTCCTGCCGATGACAGGCGTATAGTCTCCACTCACCAGACTGGCGGACGTGGTCACCGGCTGGTGATAGGCCGTCACCTTATCGGTATTGTAGCTGAGGTTCCAGTCGGTATTCCATTTAAAGTCCTTGCCCACGATGTTTCTCGAATTCAGCTGCAGATCGAAGCCATGTCCCTGGAGACTGGCATTGTTGCTGCTGAATTGCAGCCATCCCGTGGTGGGGTCGAGCATGATCGTCCCGATCAGGTTCGTGGCATTCTTGAAATAAAACTCAAAACTGCCTCCCAGTCTTTTGTCCTTCGAGGAAGCCTCCACCGCCAGGTTGACGATACGGGTCTTTTCAAAGGTCAGCTGGGGGTTGTTGGGAGAATTGATAGTGGCGGATGGCAGGACAGGGCTGACAATAGTGCCGGTAGAATAATTGGCCGTCGCAAACGCCGTCGTGGAGGTAGTTTGCCCTTGAGGCGTATTGCCGTTGTACCCATAGGTCGCCCGCAGCCGCAGATAAGGCAGCCAGTCCACATGATAAAAGCTTTCCTTATTGATAGCCCACGCCGCGCCGGCAGACCATAAAGGCTGAACCCGCTGGTTGGCTTTTACACCAAAGAAATTATTCTGGTCGTTACGCGCGCTGCCGCTGACGGTATAACGTCCTTTATAGGTATAAGCCAGGTTGCCGAAATAGCTGCCATAACGAAGCAGACTGCCGCCGATCCCGACGGGAGAGCCAATGGAGCTGGTAGATCCGAAATAGTTCATCAGGGGGGCCGTGGGGTTCACCGCCTTGGAGACGCCATCTGACGGATCATACCCGTAGAGCGTGCCGGAAGTGCTCGCCGTCGAGTTCTGGCGACGCTCGGCGCCTGCGATGGCATCGATCTCATGATCCCCAAAGGCCCGGTTGAAATTCAATGTTCCCCGAACATTCCAGATGGTTTGATTGCCATTGCTAAAAGCATAAATATTTCCTATAGGAACCTGGTACACCGGTCTGCCGGTGAGGGGGTCCTTCGTGGTATAATTATTTATCGTATTGCGAACGGTAAACAAGGAATCGGACTGGTTATTGGCATTATTGGACAGCAATCTTTCATACTGGTACATCACATTCGCGCTAAGCCCTTTGAAGATTGTATACTTTGCGCTGCCGCCCACCCGGACATGATAGAGGTTCAAGACATTATCCATATACTTCCTTTCGGATAAAGGCCGGTAGTGCCAGTCCAGCACACCACCGCTGGTCGCCGTATCCTCGAAATGCTGCCGGTAGTAGAAAGGAATAGCCAGCGGGTGACCCGATGCATCGGCCAGCATCGTGTAGGGAGCGATACCACTGCCGGTAGGCAGGAACTGGTTAAAGTAAAGATTGTTCTGGTACTGCCGGTCCTGTGTATAATTCACAAAACCATTCAGCTCGAGGTTGCTGACCGGCCGAAACGTATTGTTGAAGTTGAGGGTATACCGGTTATTGGCATCTCCGGGATTGACACCACGCGCCTGGTCATAACCGACGGAAGTATAATAGCTGTAATTGGCGCTGCCCCCCGAAAAGCTGATGAGATGCTGCTGGGCAATTGTTTTTTGCAGCAGGTATTTCCGTACATCGTCTTTTACGTTGTGCTGCTGGTAGACGGCGATCCGGGCATCCGCCTGCGCCTGCGTCATCTCACCTCTGCGGACAGCCAGCAGTAGTTCCAGCACGGGTGCAGCCACCGGATAATATTTCCCCGCCGGGTCGCTGTCGTCAAAGGCATTGTAGTATCCTTTGGCAAATTCCGTTCTTTCAAAACCGATCTCGTCAGCGCTGGAAATGGTTTTGGAATAATCAAGGTCGGGTCTGGCGCCTACAGTGACGCTGCTGCTAACCGTTACGGAAGGCCTCCGGGTGAACGAGCCCTTTTTGGTAGTGATCACGATGACGCCATTGGAAGCTCTTGTTCCCCAGATGGAAGCCGCGGCCGCATCCTTCAGCACCGTGACAGATGCGATGTCGTTCGGGTTCAGCTCGTTCAAAATGCCTTCAACGGATTTCTGGATCGAATTACCTTCATAAGGGAAATTGTCGACGACGATCAGTGGGTCCGAAATGGCGTTGATCGTACTCAGCCCGCGTATATCGAGATGATTCCTCGCATTGGGATTGGAGATCATCCCGCTGGTGATATTGTAGAGTTTCGCCAGGGCGTTGGGCCCTACCTGGCGATTCAGTTCCTCACCGCTGATCTGTACGAAAGAACCAGTTGCCCGTTCCTTTGGTACGGTCTGATAGCCGGTGCTATAGGTCACCTCCGCATTCCCTATCTGATCGGGCTGAAATATCATCGTGATGGAGAGCGGCCCATTCATCGCTTTCTTGATCTTTATCTCCAGCGTCTTATACCCGACACGGCTGACCACAAGCGTCGCACCTGCGGGTACTTCCTTTACGGTGAACTCACCCTTGTTCATGGTATAGGCGCCACGGCGAAGTCCTTTGATCATGATCGTAGCGCCGTCCAATGGCTGGCCGTTCCGCTGATCGACCACGCTGCCATGGATGTCCTGTGGTTTGGACGTGTCTGTCAAATTCGGCAAGGTCCGCACTTCCAGGTGCAGCTTCTCGGCGATAAACACCGTCTTGTTCTGGATCACATACTCCAGCGGCTGATCGGCAAACGCCAGTTTAAGCACATCTTTCAGAGGCGTGTTTTTTACGCTCAGCGTCACGGCGTGCGCATTCTTCAGCAGATCGTAATTGTAGAAAAAGGAATACCCCGTCTGTTTTCTGATCTCTGTAAAAACCGTTTTCAACGGAGTGTGGTCGCAGCTCAATGTCACGTTCTGCGAACGGGCGCCCGCATGTGCGGACAACAAAGCAGCAGTCAATAAAAATGCAGTTAGCTTCATCGCCAGGATCGTTTGATGGGATGCCGGCCAGGGCAATACATGGCCTTTGCCAAAAATTTTCATAATTTTAGCAGTGTTTTGGGTTTTAATAAAGACGTTAACAGGTTTTGAAAAAGCCCATTCCCGGCCGGAAACGCTCCAACGTCTCCGGCCTTTTTTTTGGCCGCGTGTGCGGACAACAAACAGGCTTTGTCAGTCAGGAATAAACAATCAGGAATAAGGAATTACTACATAGGAAGGTTAAGCTATAGCAGCATCGTATATCGTTGTGGTTTCCAAGGTAGCCTCTACTAAGGCAGCACCGTTAATATTTTTCCATCCAAATGAAAATGCACTTTCGATTCACTCAGGCCTGTCAGTACCTGGGTCAGCGTAAGATCGCGTCCTATCTCTCCTCCGAACAGGGCCTTTGTCGGGGCCCCTTCATACCGCACTTCCACTCCGTACCAGCGGCTGAGTTGGCGCATGACGGTGTGCACATCGGCTGCGTCCCAGCTAAAAAAGCCGTTCTTCCAGGCCATCACCTGGTCGATGTCCGCGTTGTGTACGGAGAAGCCGCTTGCCGCGATGCTTTGTCCGGCGCTGCCGGCGTCACCCTGCACACTTGTCACACCCTGCTGTCCCGGCTTCAATGGCGCCGACACCTCACCCTTTATCAATCGCACGGCGCCTTCCAGCAGCGTGGTTCTTATCTCACCCTCATCCGTATAGGCATTCACATTAAAGTTCGTACCTAAAACCTGCACCCGCACTCCATTCACCCTCACCATAAAAGGCCGGCTCTTATCTTTTGCTACTTCGAAATACGCCTCACCCGTCAGGTCCACTGTTCTGTCCTTACCCGTAAAGGCGTTGGGAAACTGCAGCTTTGACAGGGCGTTCAGCCACACCTTTGTCCCGTCGGCCAGCGTCACCTGGTACTGACCGCCGGCTGGTGTAGATAAGGTATTATAAAGGACAGTGGTTGCGTTGCCCGTCGTTACAGCGGCTGCGGCATTCGCATCGCCGGTATATGTCAATTTCCCCGCATCCGTTTTGACGATATTTGTTTTACCCTGGCTGGCCACTTCACCTTTGCCCGCGCTATCCAGCACAATCTGTCGTCCATCTCCAAGGGTCAGCACTGCCTTATTGCCACCGGGTGCGACGTCATTCTTAAAGACATTGGCTACCGCGGGAGACGGCTGTGTACGGTGGGAGCGTTTTAATAAAAAGACTCCGGCGCCCAGGAGAAGGATCACCGCAGCCGCCGCGCTATACTTCTTCCATACGGCCATTCGCCGAAGGGACGCCCCTTGCGGCACGGGCATGCTATCCGGCGCCTCTTCCAGCAGATGATCCAGCTCCCCTTTATTCAATAAATGAAAAAAGACTTCCACCTCTTCCGGGCTGGCGCTGCCATCGAGATATCGATCGATCAATTGTTTATATAAGACCTCTTTTTGCATTGACTTGTATTAGGCAGTGCCTCAACCCGGAGTATGACGGTAAAAAGGTAGGGAGAGGACCCCCTGTTGCAAAAAAAAACTTTAACAAAAAAGAAAAGGGCCTCTATTTGTGCCGGGAAAGGGCAGAAATCTCCTGCAAAAGAGCCAGCAGGGGTAGTAACAGGCTCAAAGATGTTCCTAATTCATCTTCGGCCGCATCCCTGAATTTTTTTAAGGAAGACACCATATGCTTCCGCACGACATTGCGCGAAATGCCCAGGGCTGCGGCGACCTCGTCATAGGTTTTGCCCTGTTCCCTGCATAAAAGAAAGATCTCCCTCGACCGGGGAGAGAGTGAGTCTAATGTTCTTCGGATAAAGAGGCGATAATCCCTTTGCAGCGTTTCATCTTCAAAGAAACCGGGGTTGTCCTGGAAGTGCCGGGCTATTTCTCCTTTGGCAATGTCCGACTTGCCGGCAGCCCTTAGTACGTTGATCGATTCATTGCGGGCCACCTGGAGCAGATAGGCCTGCAGATATTCTACATGGGCGAGGTTCTCGCGTTTCTCCCAGATCTTTATAAAAATATCCTGGGACACATCTTTAGCCAGCTCTTCTGACTTCACATACTTGATGGCGACGCGGAAGACGGCATCCGCATACAGCTCGTACATATTTTTGTAAGCGTTCCCGTCACCTGCGGCCAGTTCCCGCAGGAGCTGCTGTTCGTTGTATTTCTGCTGCTCAGTCAATGCGTCACAAATTACTAAAATTACGCGGGTTACCCGTGAGCCTGTTTCAAATTACTTATCTTTAAGCCCATCAACCTTAGCCATGCCGACACAAGACACACGTAACTATAATACCATCAGTCCATCCGCGCGAAGCCTGCTCCTGCTCAAGGGTCACACCCCTATCCCTTATGCGCGCGAGGCCGCGGCGCTGATCCAATATCCCGAGCCCTATGAGCCGGACTTTCCCAATCGCCATGCCGGATTCTGGATCCGCGTGATGCACTTCGAGGCGCGTTATCAGAGTATTAATGGTTTGCTTGCCGACCTGTTGCCCGCAATCGATGGATCACCCGCAACCGATGGATCACCCGCAACCGGCGCAACCACCACGCCGCAACCCCTCAACATTCTCGAACTCTCTTCCGGCTTCTCATTTCGCGGTCTCGCTCTCGCCGCCGAACGCCCGGTCAATTATATCGACACCGATCTTCCCGGGCTCATCGCGACAAAACAGCGGCTTATCGATGCGCTGACTGCGACGGCGCCCCATACCGCGCTCCGCGGCCACTACGAACTCCGCCCCCTCAACGCCCTCGACATCGCCGCCTTCCAGGCCATCGTCGACAGCTTTAAACCCGGCCCCATCATTATCGTCAACGAAGGCCTGCTCATGTATCTCGGCAAAGAAGAAAAACAACAGCTCTGCCACCTCATCAGCAAAGTCCTGCACGAACGCGGCGGCTACTGGATCACGGCAGACATCTATATCCGGCGCAGCATGCCGGACGACCCCGAGCTCGAACAAGGCGATACCCTAAAAGAATTTTTCAAACAACACAAGGTCCAGGAGAATATGTTCGAGACTTTCGAAGAAGCAACCGAACTATTTGCCGAAGCAGGTCTCGTCCTCGACAAAGAAGCCGAACCCGATTATGCCAGCCTCAGCGCCATACCCCATTTTATGGCTTGCGCATCGCCGGAGCTGATTCAAAAATTAAGGAGTGGCGGTAAAATCCACGCCACCTGGCGATTGCGACCCGCTTAAGCAACTACACCTCATACCATTGCCGACCCGACCAGTCGCCGCGGCCTCATGCGCGCTGGCGCTGGCGCCGCCGCAGCGCAACCCCCTATTCACTCCTCAAACTCCTCACCGGGTTCGCCAGCCCCGCCTTCAACGCCTGGAAACTCACCGTCAGCATGGTGATCATCAACGCCCCGGTCGCCGCCGCAGCAAAGATCCACCACGGCATCCCCGTATGCTTCTCATAGTTCTCCAGCCATCGATGCATCAGATAATAAGACACCGGCACCGCCGCCAGCAGCGAAACCACCACCAGCACCACAAACTCCTTCGACAACAACCCCCACACATTCGCCAGCGAAGCACCCAGCACCTTCCGGATACCGATCTCCCTCGTACGCTGCTCAGCCACAAAAGACGCCAGCCCAAAAAGTCCCAGGCAGGAGATAAAGACCGCCAGCGCAGTAAAAAAGCCTGCCAGTCGCCCGATCCGCTGTTCGTTCCCAAATTTATTCCCATATTCCTCATCCACAAACCGATAGCTAAAGGGACTCGCGGGATTGAGACGCTTAAACACCGCCTCTACTTTGCTAAGCGCCAAACTCGTACCCAGCTGCTGATTCAGCCTGATCTCCATCGTATTTACATTGCTGCCCGCCTGCGTATACATCGCCGGCGCGATCCTATCAAAAGGATTGGCGCGGATGATATCCTTTGTTATACCTATCACGGTATAGGGATTCCCCTGGTAGGTCACGGTCTCGCCAACAGGTTCTTTCAGCCCCATCAGTCTCACAGCCGCTTCATTCAGGACCATCGCCGACGAATCCGTCAGGAAAGCCCGGTCAAAATCCCTGCCCTGCAGCACCTGCCAGCCGATGGTCTTCCCAAAGTCGGTCGTCACCTGGTTGGAATAGACCAGCGGACGTGCATTAGGGTCCTTCCCCTTCCACGAAATATTGGTAGTGCCGCCATAGCCAGCTGTGATCGGGCAGGAGGTCTCTGAAAAGGCCAGCACGGCTCCGCTGCTGAGCAGATCGTTACGCAGGGTTTCGATATGCCGGGAGTCCTTTAGCTCAGGGGTGTTGACATCCATCTCGATCAGTCCGCTTCGGGTATACCCCGGCGCGAGGTCCCTTGCAAATTCTATCTGCCGGAAGACCACGAGTGTCCCGACGATCAGCACCACCGAAACGGTAAATTGCAGCGTCACCAGTACCCGCCGCGGCACCGAGGCCAGCCGCCCGGCCTTGAACGTCCCTTTGAGAACCTTTACCGGCCTAAAAGAAGAAAGATACAACGCAGGATAGCTCCCCGCCACCAACCCGGTCAGCAGGCTAAAGGCGATCCCAGCCAGCCAGAACAAAGGACTCAGCCACAATACCGTCATCTTTTTATCCGCAAGCTGGTTGAAAAAAGGGAGGCTGACCTCGACCAGCACCAGCGACAAGATCCAGGCCAGGAGAACGACCAGCAGCGACTCACTCAGGAACTGTACCACCAGCTGCCGGCGGACCGAACCTATCGCTTTGCGGATACCCACCTCTTTCGCACGGCGTTCGCTCCGGGCAGTAGAAAGATTCATAAAATTGATACAGGCCAGCAGGAGTACAAAGACGCCGATGATGCCAAAGAGCCAGACAAAGGTGATAAGCCCGCCTGTGTTCTTCCCGTCCTTGAACTCAGCATACAAATGCCAGCGGGACATGGGATGCAAAAAGAATTTCGGATGATAACCCGGCACATTCCCCTGACGGGTACGTGCTTCTTTGATCCGTTCGGAAGCAGCCGCAAAGCTGGAGCCGGTCTTTAGCTCAGCAAAAATTTGCCAGGAATTGCTGTCCCACTGCGTCTGATCCATCTTTTCCGTGGCAGCATAAAGATCCCATGCCCCCAGAAAAGTATAATCCTTAAAGCTGCTGTTGGTTGGAAAATCTTCATAGACACCGGCCACAGCGACGTTGTTCCTGTTATCCAGCCGGATGACCCGCCCCATCGGATCTTCATTGCCATACAAGGTTTTTGCCAGCGAGGCGGATAACAATACAGCATGCATATCTTTCAAAGCTCCGCGGTCACCCCTTATCATCTTTAGGGTAAGCATCGACGGGAACTCCGGCTCTACATAAGTGCCGGTGGTGTTGATCAGCTTGTCACCGCAGGCCATCACCGTCCTGCCGGGCCCCGAGGCCAGGCTTAACCGTTGAAAATCCGGGTAGTTGGCGCGCATATCCTTTGCCAGCGGTATCGGTATCACATCGTAGGACGCAATGCCGTTCCCGAAATTGACGAATTGCCAGACCTTCCCGATCCGGTCAAAATTGTCCGTACCCTTTTTGTCAAAAGATACCTCATCATAGATCCACAGTCCGATCAGCATGGCCACCGCCATACCTGTAGCCAGACCCGTGATATTGATAAAGGAATACAATTTGCTCCTGCCCAGGTTGCGCCAGGCGACCTTAAAATAATTTTTCAGCATACAGCATCGTATTGATCCTAAGATCGACTAATAGTATGCCATTACTCCAACGGGTTAGTCACCAATTGCTTAGGACTTGTTTGGCCACGGGCACTGTCCGCTTTCGGACGTTTGCTGCACACCACCGTACACTGCACGTATCAGAACCGAACACCGCCGCAGTGCGAGCCCTACATAACTTACTCAAAACCAATTCAAAATGACTCTGGCACCCGATTCGATGTCAACCCCTATCAAAACCACCCATATGTTCAGGAACTACCTAAAGACTACCCTTCGTAACCTCTTCAGGAAAAAGACCTATAGCTTTTTGAACATCGCCGGCCTTGCCATCGGGATCACCTGCGCCGCCATGATCTTCCTGTGGGTGGAAAACGAAACAACCTTCAACCACAACTTTTCCAAAAGGGACCTGCTGTATCATGTCATGCAAAACGAAAAGCACGACCGGGGTATCAGCACCAATGGTTCCACACCCGGTCCTCTCGCCGCCGCCCTGAAAGCCGAAATCCCCGGGATCAGCAACAGCGGCCGTCTTAGCTGGGCCATGGATGAGCTCGCCGTGGTAGGCGAAAAGTCGGTAAAGGTCAACGGCATCTACGCCGAACCCTCCGTCCTTTCCATGTACGCCCTTCCCTTTGTCCGGGGCAACGCCAGTTCCGCCCTCAACCAGGTCCAATCCGTGATCATCAGCGAATCGATGTCCCGGGAATTCTTTGGTGAAGATAACCCCGTCGGACAAACGATACGAATGAACGCCAATCAGGGCTATTGCGCCGACGGACTTTACACCGTCACCGGCGTCTTCAAAGACCTCCCCGCCAACTGCTACTATCATTTTCAATGGGTCTCGCCCTACGAAGCCTGGGAGAACGCCAATCCATGGGTAAAGCCCTGGGATAACTCCATGTCCGAGACCATTGTCGAGCTGGCCCCTGCCGCCTCCGCAGCCGCCATCGACAAACAACTGGCCCACTACCTCGGGACAAAGCTCAGCGGTGCGAAGAACAGCCTGTTCCTTTTCAGCATGAACGACTGGCATCTCCGCGCCAACTTCGAGAATGGCGTGCAAACAGGCGGGGCTATCCGTTATGTAAATCTCTTCTCGCTGATCGCCATCGCCATCCTGCTCATCGCCTGTATCAACTTTATGAATCTCGCCACCGCCCGCTCCGAACAGAGGGCCAAAGAGGTAGGGGTATTAAAAGTAATGGGTGCAGGCCGCAGCGGGCTCATCGGAAAATTCATCGGTGAAGCCATCATACTTTCCTTTCTCGCCGTCGGTCTGGCCATCGGCCTGCTTCATCTCCTTCTGCCGGCCTTCAACACACTGGTGAACAAGCATCTTTCCGTCAACCTCTTTCAATTCCAGCATTGGTCTGCCCTGCTGGCTATTGCGCTGATCTCGGGTCTTGTCGCCGGCAGCTACCCGGCCTTTTATCTCTCCTCCTTCAACCCTCTCTTCGTACTAAAGGGTTTAAAAATAAAGACCGGCGGCAGCGCCATCTTTATCAGGAAAGGCCTGGTCATCACACAGTTCGCCGCCTCCGTCATCTTCATCGTTTGCACCGTCATCATCTATCAGCAGGTGCAGCATATCAGGAACCGCGATATGGGGTATACCCGCGACAGGCTCGTCTATATGGACCTCCAGGGAAATATGAAAAAGGACTTCGAGGTTCTTAAGACCAGGCTCATGGCTACCGGCTATGTGGAGAACGCCGCCACCAGCCTGCACGACGCCCTGCATGTATATAGTCATGGGAATGGCTATAGCTGGCAGGGTAAAGACCCAAATCTAAACGTCCCCATCCACTCCAATGTCGTCAGCCCCGAATACCTTTCCACCATGCATATGCAGCTTGTCAGCGGCAGGGATTTTTATCCTACCCCCGGCGTGGACAGCACCAACTGGATCATCAACGAAAGCATGGCGAAACTCATGGGAAAAGAAGGGAAGATCGGCGGCATCATCACCAGTGGTCAATACCAGGGCCAGGTGGTGGGCATCATAAAAGACTTTGTCTACAACGATATCTATGGTTCCGGCGCACCGCTGATCCTGTTCCCGGGTCTCTATGGCGCTACGGGAATGGCGCTGCGCTTCAAGCCGAACGTCCCGCTCCAACAGGCATTGGCCGCAACCGCGTCCATCATTACCGCCGACAACCCCGGGCATCCCTTCGAGTATAAATTTGCAGATGAGAAGTTCGATGCTCTTTTTGCGACGGAGACACTTGTCGGCAAGCTGGCCGGCATCTTTGCCGTTCTTGCTGTCTTTATCTCCTGTCTTGGGCTGTTCGGACTCGCCGCCTACACCGCCGAGCGCCGTGCAAAAGAGATCGGCATCCGGAAGGTATTAGGTGCCTCCACCCGCGGTCTCGCCGTCCTCCTCTCGCGCGAGTTTGCCGCCCTCGTCATCTTCTCCTGCGGCATTGCCTTTCCTATCGCGTGGTGGGCTATGCGCGGATGGCTGCAGGGGTATGAATACCGGACAACCATTCATTGGTGGGTCTTTGGCGTTGCCGGTGCACTGGCCCTGATCATCGCTTTGCTCACGGTCAGTTTCCAGGCCGTCCGGACTGCGCTGGCCAATCCGATTAGAGCGCTACGGAGCGAATAGCGTCATTCACTCTTCAAATTCTTCACCGGATTCAACAGCGCGGTCTTCACCGCCTGTATACTCACCGTCGCGAGCGTAACCGCCATCACCATCGCACCGGCTATCACAAAGGTCGTCCAATCGATATTCGTCCGGTAGGCAAACCCCTGCAGCCATTTTGTCATTGCCCACCACGACAAGGGATAAGCGATAACTATCGCCACCAGGGCCAGCCGGACGAAATTAAGTGACAACAAAACAGCCAGGTTGGTCAGCGACGCGCCCAGCACTTTTCGGATACCTATTTCCTTAACCCTTTGCTTGGCGGCATAAGAGGACAATCCAAAAAGACCAAGGCAGGCCAGCACAATCGCGATGCCGCTGAACAAGTTCATCACCCGTCCGAGACGCAGCTCGGAGGAATAAACGCGGTTGTATTCTTCGTCGAGGAAATGATATTCAAACGGAATATAGGGTACGATGTCCTTCCACTTCGTCTCCAGGAAGGCTATCGTCTGCGGCATATGCTGACCCGTCACGCGCACCAGCAGTTTGTCCGAATGCATCTCGGGGAACAACACCAATGGCCGGATAGGATTGTGCAGCGACTCGAAATTAAAATCCTTTACCACTCCCTTTACAATACCGGGGCGCGTCGCGTCCAGGAACATACGTTTGCCGATGGCTTCTTGTGGCGTCCAGCCGAGCTGCCGCGCAGCGGATTCATTGAGGATAAAATGGAACAGTCCAACTTTTGCCGAGTCGGCGCCCGAACCGTTCGCACCGCCTGCCGCCGCAAAAAAACCGGGGATTGCATCCTTCATATCCTGCTTCGTCAGATCCTCCCCTGCTATCAGCTGCAAACCCGTCGTCCGGATAAAATCCTCGTCGATCCGGCAGGCTGTCACCGCCAGCTGCTGGTCCTCGGGCATGGTGGCGCTCCGCATATTATACCCGCCCTGGATGCTCACCGGCGACTCCGAACTAAGGCTGACGCTGACCACATCCTTATTGCTTGTAAGGGAGGTCTTGATATAGTCGATCTTTGGCATCACCACCTTTCGATTGACCGGCAACACCAGCACATGATCCCGCTCATAACCCAGCTTCTTGTTCCGGATATAGCTGAGCTGTCCCTGCATGATAAAGGTCGAGACGATCAGGAACACGGAAATGACAAACTGAAAGACGATGAGCGACTGTCTTAAACCCTGCCCGCTGCGGCTATTTTTGAACGCCCCTTTGAGGACCTTCACCGGCTGAAACTTTGCGAGGATCAGGGCCGGATAACTTCCCGCCAAAAGGCTAACCACAACGGCTATGACAAGAGAAAAACCCAAAAAGGCAGCGAGAACAGCGAAGCAGCCGGCAGCACCCGGTCCGCCAGCTTATTAAACGCCGGCAGAACCAGCGCCACCACACCCAGGCTCAGGACCACGGCAATAAGACAAAGCAGGAATGACTCGCCTATGAACTGCCAGAACAGCTGCCCTTTTCCCGCCCCCATGACCTTGCGGACGCCCACTTCCCGGGCGCGTTCGACACTACGGGCCGTACTGAGATTGATATAGGTCGAGCAGGCGATGATGAGGATCAGCAGCGCCACCCCGCCAAGAATATAGATATAGACGATGGATGTACCCGGTTCAAAGCCTACATACCCGGAGTACAGGTGGATCCTCAGGAACGGCTCGAGGAAAAAGTCGATCGTGGCGCCTTTTCCGGCCATCTCTTTTTTCATAAAAGCCGTGATCCTGGGCTGTAGGGTGGCAAAGGAACCTTTATCCCGCAGCAACAAAAAAGTGCCGTAATTGGCATTATAATAAGTCTCTTCCTGGTTGGCATACAGGGAGGAAAAAGAAGCCAGGAAATCGAACTTGAATTGCGAGTTGGAAGGCACATCCGCCATCAGCCCCGTCACTTCATAGGTGACGCTGTCCGTCCCGACCCGCAGCAGCTTACCGACAGGCTCTTCATTCCCGAAGTAACGGCGGGCCGTCGACTCTGTGACGATGATCTTCTTAGGGCCGCTGAGTGCGGTATGGATGTCCCCTTTTAGCAGCCCGAAACTGAACACATCGAAGAAGCTGGAGTCGGCGAACATCACCCTCTTTTCCTTAAAAAGTTTGTCCCTGTAGCTGATGATACGGTCCATCTGGTCCATCCGGACGGCCGTCTCGACCTCGGGGAAATTGCGTCGGAAGGTCGGGGCCACCTTGGTGCTGGTAAAATTCCCCCAGCGCATGTCACCTCCTCCGTCAAAACGGTATCCCATGATCACTCTGGCTATACGTTGGCCCTTCGTTTCGAAGTTGTCATAGCTCAGCTCGTGACGGATGAACAGGGTGATGAGCAGACAGCTTGCAAGTCCTATCGTCAGTCCGAAAATATTGATAACCGAAGAAGTTGGGTTCCGGCGGATGTTCCTAAGGGCGGTTCGAAGCCAGTTTTTGATCATAATGCAACTATTTTGACCTCCTGAAGTTAATAATTAATCTTACGCTACCTACCGCCAACATACTCCGCCGCCCCGTACCGGCGCCTACGGCGTTTACCGACAAAATCCCCCCACTAACCGTCCCCGCCGCGACCCTGCCCTATAAGCTCTTGTTATTCGTTGAATAGTATTCTAGATTTGATTAAAATTCAACGACAAATGACAATGGAAGAAAGAGATAGGGACAGGGGCAGGGACAAAGACAGCTACCCCAGAAGAGGGCCGGGACGAATTTGGGCAGGTCTCTTCCTGCTCCTGATAGGCGGTGTGCTGCTCCTGGACCAGATGGGCTTTCCCCTCCCCGACTTCTTATTCAAATGGGAATTCATACTGATAGCTGTCGGCCTCTTCGTCGGGCTGCGTCACAGATTCCGCGGCGCCGGCTGGCTGATCATGATCGTCATCGGAGGGGTCTATCTCGCACAGGACTACTACCATGACTTTAGCATACATCGTTTCATCTGGCCCGGCATCCTCATCTTTATAGGGCTGATGATCATTCTGCGGCCCAGTCGTCACCGCTATGGCCAGGCATGGCGCGAGGACTGGGACCGTCGCGGCCGCTGCGGCGGACCCGGCAGCCGTTGGGGCGGGCCCGGGAGCAGATGGGGCGGACCCGGAGCAAGCGGTGTGACAGGCGCAGCTGATCCTGCTGGCACAACCGGCGGGCCCGGCGACTACAGCGGCTCTTCCACTACCTTCTCAGCATCCTCCCGGGAAAGCTACACCTCTGACGACTACATAGATACAACCTCTATTTTTGGCGGCGTCCACAAAAAGATCGTCTCCAAGAATTTTAAAGGCGGCGACATCACCACTATGCTCGGCGGCACCGAGATCGATCTCACCCAGGCCGACTTCACCGGGACCATAAGACTCGACGTCACCCAGATCATGGGCGGCACCAAGATCATCGTGCCTCCGCACTGGGAAGTACGCAGCGAAGTCACCGCTGTCTTTGCCGGTTTTGAAGACAAACGGCAGCAGCCGGCCATGACCAACCCCGACAAGGTGCTGATCATCGATGGGACATCCATTTTTGGCGGAATAGAGCTAAAGAATTATTAAACATCTTTATCTATGAACTGGTATCTCACAAAACTCGTTTTCAGGATCATTTGCGGCGAAGGCCATCACACTCCGCAATTTGATGAACAGCTTCGCCTCATCTCGGCAACCGATGAAAACCAGGCCTTCGAAAAGGCAACGGCCATCGGCAGCCGCGAACAGGATGACTTTTACAATCACGAGCAGCAGCTGGTGCAGTGGAAGTTCATCAATGTCGCCGAGCTCTACAAGCTCAGCGGCCTGCTCGATGGCGCAGAGATGTACTCGCGCATCCAGGAGACTGACGACCCTGAGAATTACATCGACGGGGTCCATCGCCGGGCCGAACACATCCGCGGCAGCAGCACCCACAAGATGCTGAGATTGTTATAGCAGCAACAATAGCAAAAGCGCATCAGCAACCATAACAACAATGACCCGTCGCAGCAGCCACCACGGCACGCGACCCTTAACCAAAACCAACGTTCAATCCATCTGGCATGGCCAAAGCACCGCTTGCAACCGGTAAATTCCTTCTTATCTTTATCTCCTGGTGGGCTATCTGGGCCTTCCTCCAGGTCTCTTTGCTCATTGGCTTCGGTCTTGCTCCCACCACAGCCCTCTCTGACAGCCTGGTCTCCAATACGCTCGTCGCCCTTTGCTGTGGATTTATCAGCAATAATATGCAATACTATCTTCCCAAAAAGGAGCGGTACTGGTACATTCTTTTTATAAGCCTTGGCCTCAGCGGCATCATCCTGCTGGCCTGTAAAGCTATTCTCGTTCCCCTGCTCGGCGCAAAGGCGGGCTTTATCGACTATGGCCAGTTCTTCTCGCGGTCCTGGGCGGTGCGTTATGACATCGTTTTTTTACAGGTCGGCTGTATGTCCATCCTCAGCGTTCTCTGGTATGCCTCCGAAGAAGAACAGGAAAACCGCCAGCGACGCAATGACGCCGAACGTCTTTCCAAGGAAGCCGAGCTCTTCAAGCTGCGGCAGCAACTGGCCCCGCATTTTCTGTTCAACAGCCTCAACTCCATCAGCGCCCTCATCGGCAGCCAGCCCGAACAGGCCCGGAAGATGATCCAGCAGCTCTCTGATTTTTTACGGGGCAACCTGAAAAAGGAAGATCAGCAGTGGGTGCCGCTGTCCGAAGAATTGCAATATCTCGAACTATATCTTGACATAGAAAAGGTCCGCTTTGGACATCGCCTCAGTACTGAAGTTTCCTGCGAAGAAGACTGTCTCGGCCTGCGACTGCCCCCGATGCTGTTGCAGCCGATCGTAGAGAACGCCATCAAGTTCGGGCTTTATGACACCACGGATGCGGTGACCATTACGATCCGCGCCCGAAAGATCGAAGGAGGCTATGTCCGTATCGACGTCGTAAATCCGTTTGATCCCGAGACCTCGCGACCCAAGAAGGGGACGGGTTTTGGACTCACGTCCATCCAGCGCCGGCTCTATCTGCTTTTTGCGAGGCCCGATCTGCTGGAGACGCATGTCGAAAACGACCTGTTCACGACCACCGTGAAAATACCACAGCAGATACAACAGTCACCGCAGTCACCGCAATCATCGCAATCACCGCAGTCACCGCAGTCACCGCAATCACAACAATTGCCATAATGGAAACAACTGACACGAATATGAACAACGCTAACATACCACCCGCTTCCATCAAAGCCATTATCATAGATGACGAGCCCCTGGCCCGGATGATCGTCCGGGAATATCTTGGAGCTTATCCGGAGGTCACCATCGTCCAGGAATGCAGCGATGGCTTCGAAGGCATCAAAGCTATTCAGCAGCATCATCCCGACCTCATCTTCCTCGACATCCAGATGCCAAAGATCAATGGCTTTGAAATGCTGGAGCTGGTGGAGGAGCCGCCGGCCGTCATCTTCACAACGGCGTTTGATGAATATGCTATACGGGCGTTTGAGAACCATGCGGTGGATTATCTCCTGAAGCCGTTTAATAAGGAGCGGTTCGACAAGGCGCTGCGCAAGTGGATGGAGAAACGGCCGGCCGCAGCCCAGTCTACCGGCAGCCATACCGGAGCTGGCAGCAGCGCCCGCGACGGCAGCGAGGCAAACCGGCACCACGACGCAGACTCCGAAGCCCGGCCACCGGCAGGCAGCACCGAAGCCCTGCTCGAAACCGCGGCCCAGTCCCCCGCGCAACAACACCGTATTGTCGTCAAGACGGGTGGCAAGATCAAGATCATCCCGCTCGAAGACATCCACTTCCTCGAAGCAGCCGACGACTATGTCAAGATCCATACCCACCAGGGCGCCTTCCTGAAGAATCGCACCATGAGCTTCTTTGAACATGCTCTCGATCCGACACAATTCGTCCGTACGCATCGCAGTTATATCCTCAACATCCAGCAGGTCACGCGTATCGACCCTTATGAAAAAGACAGTCATCTCTGCATTTTGCAGTCCGGCGCGCAGGTGCCTGTCAGCAAGGCCGGCTATGTTAAGTTGAAGGCTGTGCTGGGCTTGTAGAGGCGATGCTGAATTTGTAAAGGCAGTAATCGCTGGCAACAGGCACGTGGCCTACGGGTAAACAGACAAGAAATACCTGTAAACCGACATTGATCACGGTGGCGGATGGCCTATTTTAGGCCCTCAATACCAAATATGAGAAAAATAGTCTTTCTGCCATGTCTTGTCGTGTTTGCCGTTTTGCTGACAACCGTTGCCGAAGCGCAATCACCCGCCGCTCCCCCCTCTAATTTTAAAAGCACTACGGCCAACGTCAATGGCGTCACCATCCACTATGTCATCGGTGGTAAAGGGGAGCCCCTGGTCCTTGTCCACGGTTTTGGACAAAACTGGTATATGTGGAACCGGCTCTTGCCTGAGCTCTCCAAACACTTTACCGTTATCGCTCCCGACCTCCGTGGCCTTGGCGAATCGGGCAAACCCGCTGGTGGTTATGATAAAAAAACGATGGCAGAGGACATCTTCCAGCTGGTAAAGAAGCTGGGCTATAACCAGATCAATCTTGCGGGTCATGACATCGGCCTGATGGTCGTTTATGCGTATGCGGCACAACATCCGGCCGGGGTAAAAAAGCTGGCGCTGATGGATGCGACGATCCCGGGTGTAGAACCCTGGTGGAGCGGCTATCCTGCAAAGGCGTGGTGGTGGGGATTCTTTGCCTGGCCTGCCTCCGGCGAGCTGGTGAAGGGAAAGGAAAAGCTCTTTCTGACCAACTTCTGGCCCGTCGTCGGATACAAGTCTGCCTTTACTGCGGCGGAGACAGCCGAGTTCGTTCGTGCCTATTCGGTGCCTGGCACTGCGGCCTTCAAATGGTTTGCCGCCTTCCCGCAGGATACAAAGGACAATCAGGCCTTCTTTGCGCGAAAGCTGTTTATGCCGGTGTTGGCGATGGGTGGCGACCATTCCGCCGGCGATCAGTTACCGGAGGTCGTTCGCAAAGTTGCCAGCAATGTGAAGGTCGTGAAGATCAGGGAGGCAGGGCATTGGCTCGTACAGGAAAATACGCCGGAAGTGCAGGCAGGGTTGCTGGATTTTTTTATGGGGAAATAGCCGGCTCCCCTGCGAGGCATCTGGCTGAGACCTGCGCCCCAACTTTACCCCTCCTGTCCGATCCACACAGCTCCCCCAATACTATCCCGGCTGGCTCCCGTCACCGAAGCCAGCACATTATTCTCTTCTCTCCACCTCAGCACGCCGATGAGCGCCATAACCAGCGCCTCTTTAAAGTCGGTGAGCTGAGGGTCGGGGACCACTATCTCCACGCCGACGGCAGAAAGCTCTTCGCGCAGACGGCTGATCAAAAAACTATTGTGCGCGCCGCCGCCTGTTGCCAGTAAGCGGGCGCCCGTAACCGGCCCGCCCAGCGCATCAATGCCGGCACCCGCACCCGGCACCAAACCTTCCACGGCCCGGCGCACCTGCACCGCAATATGCTCGACATAAGTGCGCAACGCATCGGCCGTCGACAATCCCGCCGCCCGCACCAGCGGCAACACCGTCTCCGTACCAAACTCATTGGCCAGCGACTTGGGCCAGGCCCTATTATAATAAGGCAGCGCATTCAGCTGCTCCAGCAAACCACTATCGACCCGGCCGCTCCCTGCCAGCATCCCATCCTCATCAAAGGCGAGTCCTTCGACAGCCGCCAGCGCGTTCAGGACCCGGTTGGCCGGACATACGTCAAAAGCGACAAAGCCACCGGCGCCGCTACCTCTGCCCCCATCAGCATCCCGCTCGCCGCCCGCCGCAGCGCCCGCACCAACACCACCGCCCGCCGCAGCGCCTCCATCAGCACCCGCACCGCCACCCGCCACAACGCCGGAACCCACTCCATCCCCATGCCGCGACACATTCGCGATCCCACCCAAATTCAAAAAAAAGGCATACCCCGGCAACAACCACCGCTCCCCAACAGGCACTATCGGCGCCCCCTGTCCTCCCAGCGCCACATCCATCGACCGCAGATCGCTCACTACATTGATCCGCGTCACCGCCGCCAAAGCCGCTCCATCCCCCAGCTGCGCCGTCATCTTGCGCGCCGGCAGGTGAAACGCCGTATGCCCGTGACTGGCGATCAGCTGCACCTGGAAATGCAGCCCCCACTCCTCTATGAACCGCAGCACCTGCTCCCCAAGATAATGCCCATACTCCGCATGCAGCAGCTGATACTCCAGCGCGGACAGATCTGGCGCCCCGGCCAGCCGCTGCCGCCACGATTCGGAATAAGGATAACACGCCGTGTGCACCAGAGTATACTCCCAGCTTTTGGGGCCCTTCCCGGTGGCCGCCTTTTCCTGCAAATGGACATAGGCAAGATCCAATCCATCCAGCGAGCTGCCGCTCATAAGACCAATAACTTTATAAACCATAGGGGCACAAAAATAGGCAACTTACGATAATATCGACATCAGAAACCCGCGCGGCAACATCACCAAGTCCTCCATAAAGCCCAACTTTAATTAAATCCACCTTTATGTCTACATTATCGGGCATTCTATGCTCCTTTCTCCTGCCGGGATTTTTTTATACCCTTTACCTGCGGCGTCAACGACGCGCCGCAGAAGACAAAGCTCGTCTCCACGTAGATCAGCTCTCGCAAATGCAGGCTCAATATTCAAAGTTGTTACAGGAGAAAGAATGGCTCATGAAGGAAGTTCACCACCGGGTAAAGAACAACCTCCAGCTGGTCATCAGCCTGCTGAACATGCAAACGGGTTATATGAAGGATGAATTTGCACTGGATGCCTTCGGCGACATCGGTTCGCGCATCCGCGCCATTTCGCTTATCCATCAGCGGATGTACCAGGAAGAGAACAATATGGCGATCATCAATATGCGGGATTATATTACTGAGCTGATAGGCTGTCTGGACACCGGCACCTCCAGCACCTCCGGCCCTTCCGGCACTTCCAGCACCTCCGGCGCTTCCAGCACTTCCGGCACCTCCGGCACTTCCGGCACTTCCGGCACTTCCGGCACCTCCGGCACCTCCGGCGCTTCCGGCGCTTCCGACCATCCCGTCGGTTACCGGCTGGACATCGCCCCCATCGGGCTCGACGTATCGCAGAGCGTCCCCATCGGTCTCATCCTCAATGAGGCGATCACCAATGCCATCAAACATGCCTTCCCGCGTAAGCAAAACCCCGTCATCGTCATCACCATGTCACAACAGGAAGACTCTCTCATCTGTCTAACGGTAGCCGATAATGGAAGAGGCCTGCCCGACAACTTCAACCTCGAAGCCAATGCAACCATGGGCCTCCAGCTGATAAGGACGCTCAGCGACCAGCTCGAAGGATCGCTGCAGCTGGAAAACCGCAACGGCTTCATCCTGTCCCTGCAGTTTGCCCCCTCAGCAGGGCAATTATAAGTTTCACCCCGCTGCCCGGCAAGCCCTCACCCAACTTCCCGCTGCCCGGCAAGCCCTCACCCAACTCCCCGCTGCCCGGAGCCTCGGCAGAGCCGCTTAGCTCGGGCATATCACGTTTTTTCTGTAGGTTTGCCCGCAAATACACAAATCTTATGGTCGTCAACTTAAGTGAAAGGTATTCCCTGCTGTGTGACTGGATAAGTGAGATCCGGGACGAAGAAGTGCAAAAAGACCGCATGCGCTTCCGGCGCAACCTCGAACGGATCGGCGAAGCGGCGGCCTATGAGATCAGCAAAACGCTTCCTTTTGTGGAAAAAGACGTCCAAACGCCCCTCGGTATAGCCGTCTCCAAAGTGCTCAAAGAGCAGCCGGTGATCACCACCATCCTGCGCGCCGGTCTGCCCCTGCACCAGGGCCTGCTCAATTATTTTGACAAGGCGGACAACGGATTTATCTCCGCCTACCGCAAACACAACCGGGATGGCAGCTTTGAGATCAGCCTGGACTATATCAGCTGTCCCGAGCTCGAAAACCGGGTTCTCATTATCTCCGATCCCATGCTGGCTACCGGCGCCTCCCTCGTAAAAACGATCCAATATCTTCGGGAGGAAGGTCATCCTTCTGAGATCCACGTCGTAGTAGCCATTGCCTGCACCGTGGGCATCGAATTTGTCCTGCGCACCGAGCCCAATTGCCGGATCTGGTGCGGAGCTATCGATGACGAGCTGACAGCCAAAGGATTTATCGTTCCCGGACTGGGAGATGCGGGCGATCTGGCCTTTGGTACGAAGGTTCAAATGTAAATTCTTGTTTTTGCCCTTTTTTTACTATTTTTTCGGCGGTTTATTGCCTCCCGACCCAACCGTTGAATCAATTTACCCGTCTTATTTACAAGGGAAGTGCCGTATTATTATTGAATAACGAAGAGACCTTAACTGTTTATGAAGCAGAAAGCTTTGCTAGAGATCCACCAAAAGCCCGCCGAAAGCGAGAAACGTGCCCCGGCCGCCTTACTCTGTATACTTGTCACGCTCCTGCTGGCCAGCACCGGCATCCGGGCACAGGACCCTGGATTTTCCCAGTTTTTTGCCTCCCCCCTCACCCTCAACCCTGCTCTCACCGGCAAATTCAACGGGGTAGTACGGGTGGCCGGCAACTACCGCAACCAATGGCCGTCTATCAACAATGCCTTTATTACTTCCACTATATCTGTTGACGCCCCCATCCTCCGCAACAAGCTGCCGGAGAACGACACCTGGGGTCTCGGGATCATGGCCATGAACGACAAGACAGCCGGCGGCGCGCTCAACAGCAATTATTTTTCGCTGTCCACGGCCTATCATAAAAGCCTGGACGAAGACGGCTATCATCAGTTGGGAGTCGGCTTCCAGGGCACTTATGCCAACCGCGCCCTCGATGGCACACAGCTGCACTTCGAAGACCAGCTGAACCTCGGCGGCGGCTGGGATCCTATCTCTCCCTCGGAGACGGCTATCAGCGGACGTCTGGTCAGCGTTCACTATTTCGATATGAACATCGGCGCACTCTACAACGCCTCTACCGACGGAAATAATAACTTTTACTTTGGCGCCTCCGCCTATCACCTGAACCACCCGAAACAATCCTTTCTCGGTGTGGATACGATCAATGTCCCTACCCGTTATACCCTGCATGGCGGCGGCTTCTTCCCGATCACGGGCTCGGCAAGCACCATCTATGTCAGCGCGCTGTTCAACAACCAGGCCGGTTCTCGCGAATATGTTATGGGCGGCGCCTGGGCCGTAGCAGCCAGCACCGACGAGACCAATCCCGTCAACTTTTATGCGGGTCTATGGGGAAGGTTTACCAACAATACGACCGATGCAGTGATCCCCTATGTCGGGCTCGACTACAGCGATTTTAATCTTGGGGTGACCTATGACGTGAATGTGTCTTCGCTGAAGACGGCCTCGCAGAGTCGCGGCGGCATCGAGATCTCGCTGATATATATAAAGAAGCCGTCGAATGGGCGGAAAGGCGTGCCCTGCCCGAGATTCTAACGAAGGTTCCCACAGGAACATCTCTCTAGCTCCGCTGCGACCTTCCAAGCAAGGCCTAACCGGGGCCAATATCTGCTACGCTTTGCTCCGCGACCGCCCTCCGGGCGATCCACTCACATAAACATTTCCCTTCAAAAAAAATCTATACGGCAACGCCGCATCTTCCCCCGCATAATCAACCCCAATCCGCGGCCCCGCAACGATCTCTCCCCGCTTCGGCTTATACCCATCATCTCCGATATAGATCTCGTCTCCCGATAACAAAGTCCCCGTATGCTTTGTCAGCAAACCCATGGCGCGTGACAAATTACCCGGTCCACGGGTCAGCGTATGATCCAGCTTCGGCTTACCCGTACGCTTCAGCATCAGCGGAATACCTTCCATCGGCTCCAAAGCCCTCACCAGCACGGCATGCGGGACATCCTTCTTATTGGTAACGACATTGAACAAGTGATAAATGCCATAGATAAGATAGACATAGACAGAACCGCCCGGCCCGAAGATGATCTCCGTCCGGCGCGTACGCCTCCCCGAATAAGCATGGCTCGCCCGGTCAACCACACCGTTGTATGCCTCTACTTCAACGATACGACCGGAAGTCACCTTCCCGTCAAAGGCCGTCACCAGCACTTTCCCTAACAGATCGCGTGCTACTTTCACCACGCCAGGCCGGTCATAGAACGAATTATCAAGCTTTTTAATGACCAAGTTCATCATTTTAACGTACGTTTGAAGGTAAAAGTAAAAAGACTTTGCTCAAAGAAATTATCATAGCCTTCCAGTCTTATGGCAAAGCTCACCAGTTTGTCACCAAACATAAGTTGTGGAAGTGGATACTCATACCGGGCATCTTATATACCATCCTGTTCTGTATCGGCATGTACTTCTTCTGGACGTCTTCCAGTGAAGTCGTGTCCTGGCTAAGCAAGGCCATCGGCATTCAGCGTTTCCTTCATCATCAGCAAAGTGCCGCGCTTAGCTTCCTGTTCGTGATGGGGGGGATCATGTTTCACCTGGTGCTTGTCTTCTTTTACTTCTCGCTGTTCAAATACATCTTCCTGGTCATCGGCTCGCCGCTGTTCGCCTATCTGAGCGAGCAGACCGAGGCCCTTATCAACGGGAAAGAATACAACTTCAACTTCGACCGTCAGCTGGTAGTCGACATGATGCGCGGTATCCGCGTCGCCCTGCGCAATTCGTTGTGGCAAACCGTATACACCGTTTCTATTCTCATTCTTTCCTTTATCCCGCTGATCGGCTGGATCACACCCGTCATCTCCACCTTTGTGGAATGTTATTACTATGGATTTTCGATGCTGGACTACAGCTGTATGCGCCACAAGCTCTCTTCCTCTGCCAGCATTGCCTATATCAGCCAGCACAAAGGCCTGGCCATCGGCAACGGAATGGTGTTCTACGGCATGCACTTTGTACCCATCCTCGGTTGGGTGCTTGCGCCGGCCTATGCCGTCATCGCCGCCACTATTAGTTTGTATCACCAGAATCTGGAATAATTATGCAGCCCTCTAATGCATCCAGCGCCCCCGGCGCATCCGCAGCCTCCGCAGCATCCAGCGCCTCAGCTTCTGCATCTGCAGCCGCAATCTCAGCCTCCCAAGCCCCGGCATCCGCAGCCTCCAGCGCCCCCGCGCTTTACCTCATCCCCTGCTTTCTCGACCCGCAATCGCTGGCCCCCCTCCCGGCCTACCTGCTGGACGCGGTAAAAGCCTGCCAGGTCTTCTTCGTCGAGAACGAACGCAGCGCCCGCCGTTACCTCAAGTTACTCTGGAAAGAAATGGTGATAGACGATTATGAATGGTATACCATCCACAAGGCCGAAGAAGAAGTCAAAACTATCTTTCGCCAAAAGTTAAAGGAAGGAAAAACCATCGGCCTCATCAGCGAGGCAGGATGCCCCGGCATTGCCGATCCCGGCCAGCTGCTAACCGAAGTGGCACACCAGGCCGGCGTGACCGTGCGCCCCCTCGTCGGTCCAAGCAGCATCTTACTCGCATTGATGGCCAGCGGTCTGAATGGTCAGCAGTTCAGCTTCGTGGGCTATCTGCCCGTTGACGTCACCGGCCGCGCCAGATCCATAAAAGACCTCGAAGCCGAATCCACCCGGCTCAACAGCACCCAGATTTTTATCGAAACCCCCTATCGTAACAATCAACTGCTCGATACCCTGCTGGCTGCCTGCCGCCCTGCGACCCGGCTCTGTATCGCGGCCAATCTCACCTCGCCCTCGGAGTACATCCGGACACAGACTATTGCCCGGTGGAAGCAATCGACACTCCCCAATCTGCACAAATTGCCCGCAATATTTTGCCTGCTGGCCTAACATAGTTGATTGTCAACTAATTACAAAAAACATCCCTAACTTTATACCCAAAACCACTCAAAACACCCCTAACTTCAGTCCCAGATATCAAAAAAACAACACTAACTTTATACTCAAAACCACTCAAAACAACCCTAACTTTAGGCATGTTTCAGCGAAAGATTATATCTCATCTGGAAAAATGGTCTCAAAGATCAGATCGAAAACCTTTGGTTATCAGAGGTGCTCGTCAGGTAGGTAAGACGACTGCCGTCAACACCTTTGGACAGCAGTTCAAACAATACATTTATCTTAACCTTGAGACAAAAGCCGATCTCGAGCCTTTTGAGAACAACCCGGATATCGATAGCCTTGTCCAATCAATATTCCTCCTGAAAAAACAAAAGCTTGCCGAAAGGACCAGCACACTTTTGTTCATCGACGAGATACAGGCCTTCCCCGGAGCCTTCAATATGCTGCGTTACTTTTACGAACAATACCCTGAGCTAAGGGTAATTGCTGCCGGCTCACTTTTGGAAACGATTTTCAATCGGGGATCAAGTTTCCCTGTAGGACGAGTTGAATTTTTAGTTATTCGTCCGGTCAGTTTTCCCGAATTTCTTGAAGCCATCGGGCAGACCGAAGCGCTGAAACAATTGGAAACGATCCCCGTCAACGATTTTGCTCATACTACACTGTTGCGATTATTCCATACATACGCCCTCATTGGCGGGATGCCCGAGATCGTCAATAAATACGCAGCAACAAAAGATCTGACAGCTCTTGGTGAAATATATGATCGGTTGATCACATCATACATTGACGATGTAGACAAATATGCCCGGAATACACATCTTTTACAGGTGATCAGCCATTGCATCCGGGTGAGTTTTGCCGAGGCCGGCAAGCGAATAAAATTTCAGAACTTCGGCCGTTCGAATTACAGTTCCAAAGAAGTCGGTGAGGCATTGCGAACATTGGAAAAAACATTTCTTCTGTCCTTGCTGTATCCGACCACCGACAACAGGCTTCCTATATTGCCGGATCTTAGGAAGTCCCCACGGCTACAGGTACTCGATACAGGATTGATCAACTATTCCCTGGGCATCCAGACAGATATACTCGGTTCCGACGACCTGAACCAGGTTCACCAGGGTACGGTCATTGAACATTTGATCGGTCAGGAATTGCTGGCAGGACAGTTCAATGCCTTAAGTCATCTGAATTTCTGGACCAGGGAAAAAAAGACCTCGACAGCCGAACTGGATTATATCTATCCTTTTGAAAGCAAGCTAATCCCTATTGAAGTAAAATCCGGTAAAGACGGAGCGCTGAAATCCCTTCATCGGTATATGGACGACGCACCTCATGATATGGCAGTCCGGTTTTATGCCGGAAAATTTCAGCTTACACCAACCAATACCCCTGCCGGTAAAGCCTATCGCCTGCTGAACCTTCCATACTATCTGGGATCCCAAACAGAAAAATACATATCATGGTTAAAAGATAGCCCCCCTACTTCACAGGATCGGTGATCGACACAATACTATCCACCACAAACTCACTATACCCTCTCCAAGGCAGCGCGCCTTTGTATTCGATATAGTGGAGCAGGACCGTCTTCCCGCTGTTGACCTCAAGCTTTTTGGCAACGGCCTCATTGCTGATGGAGAATTCAAATTCATAACTCTGCACAGTGCCAGGGGTCTTCGAGCGGATGCCAGTCTGGATCAGCTTGCCCTCGTAGGTCTTGAAGATATATCCTTTTCTTACGACATAATTCAGCTCACCGGCCTTGACGCCGTCGCCAAAGGGCCAGTAATAGCGAAAGCAAAAGAAAAGGACGAGCACCGCGACGATAATAATGCCCGAGATCCAAAGAAATTTTTTCATATATTACCAGCCATATTTATCGACGAGATAGATCAGGGCAGCCATATTCACCGCACCCATTTCCAGCTCGCGTTTGTTTACATTTTCCAGCACGTCGTTGCGCGCATGATGATATTCGAAATAGCGTTGTGAATCCGGCCGCAGCTCGCCGACAACCGCTCCCAGCTGACGTCCCATGGGGTTGACGTCCGAACCGCCGCCGCCATGCTCCAGCTCATAAACGCCATATGGCCTCAACAGTTTCACCCAGGGCTGGATAGCCGCCAGCTTGTCTTCCGGCAATGACAGCGTGAAACCCCTTGGCGTAAATCCACCATTGTCGCTCTCCAACCCCAGCAGATGCGTTTCGCCCGCCGCCTTCGCCGCCTCGGCATACTTCCTGCCACCGCGGCCGCCATTCTCTTCATTGGCAAACAGGACCACCCGGATGGTATGACGGGGATGATACCCGATAGCCTTCAGGGCCCGCAATACTTCGATCGATTGTACACAGCCGGCTCCATCATCCATTGCCCCTTCGGCAGGGTCCCAGGAATCGAGGTGACCGCCAACCGTAATATACTGATCCGGAAACTCCGTCCCCTTCAGCTCACCGATAACATTATGCGCCGCAGTGTCGGGCAGCATGTGGGCGTTGGTGCGAAGGAAAACAATAACCGAGTCGTCCTCTCCCTTGCTTTTCAGTACTTCCGCCAGGTTATCCGCGTCTCGTAACCCCACGGCAACAGCAGGAATTTTCGGAAACGAATCGTTGTAATTCATTGCGCCTGTATGTGGCGTATTGTCGATAGACGAGCTCATGCTGCGTACGATGACACCCACCGCGCCATATTTTGCGGCCCGGCTGGCTCCTGCACCCCGGTAACGCACTGCGTCGCTATAAGCCTGGAAGGTCTCGACAAAAAGAGGGTTAAAGGGATAATTATAGAAGACGATCTTACCTTTCAGCTCGTTCTTATGTTGTTCGAGCTCGTCGAAGTTGTGGACAAGGATCACCGGCGCCGTGATCCCTTTTGGTCCGGTCCCAACGGAATTCCCAAGAGCGAGAATGTCCAGCTTGACAACATCTATATTGCCGCCGGGCTTACTTCCTGACCGGCCCTTCCGGACAGGGATCGTTGACCACCATGCCGAATCCTTCCCGCCCCGCACCCAATGCGGCACCATACACTCCTGCAACCAAACCTTATCGGCACTGGCCTCCTGCAAAACCTGCTGGCCCCATTTCTCGGCTTTATAATAACCGGCGCTGCCGGACAATCTCGCGCCAACCGTTTTGGTCAGCAGATGCAGGTTGCCATAGGTCCTGCCATCGGTCAGTATCGTGTCCGCCAGGCGGCGGATCAGAAGGGAGTCATCGGTCGTCTGCGCAAAAGCGGACGCGGTCATACTTACTAAAAAAAATAATAGCAGGTTGCTTCTCAACAATTTAGGGCGCATCGATGTTAATTGAATTTTTAATTGGACTCCGTCCGGTTTTGGCTAAAGTTAAGGAAAGGAATCGAGCCGTGGCTGACCCCCGTCCCGATCTTCCCAATTTACATTACCTTCGGGCACAAGTGCCTGAAGTCAAGCACAAACACAATCTATGCGAATAGGAATAGTCTGTTATCCAACCTTTGGCGGAAGCGGCGTACTGGCGACAGAATTGGGAAAAGCACTGGCCGACAAAGGCCATCAGGTACACTTTATTACCTACCAGCAACCGGTGCGGCTAAATGAATTCAACGCCAACATTTTCTATCACGAAGTGCGGGTCACGACCTATCCGCTCTTCGACTACCCTCCCTATGAGACCGCTCTTTCCAGCGCCATGGTGGACGTGATCAACAACCACCAGCTCGATCTCCTCCACGTTCACTATGCCATTCCGCATGCTTCCGCAGCCTATCTGGCAAAAAAGATCGTCGAAGCTCAAACCGGCCGCTATATCCCGGTGATCACCACCCTGCACGGGACGGACATCACCCTGGTCGGCCGTGACAAGACCTTTGCTCCCGTGGTGGCCTTTTCCATCAACCAGAGCGATGCCATCACCGCCGTTTCACAAAACCTCAGGGATGAAACCTACCGCACATTCCCCATCGAAAAAGAGATCAATGTCATCCATAACTTTGTAGACACGCATCGTTTTCACAAAAAGCCGATCGATGCCTTCCGCAAGGTCATCGCTCCAAATGGGGAACGTATCCTCATGCATGCCTCCAACTTCCGGAAGATCAAACGTGTTCAGGACATCGTTCGCATCTTCGACATCGTCCACAAAAAGATCCCCAGCAAGCTTCTGTTTGTCGGTGACGGCCCCGAACGTTCGGACGCAGAAAGCCTCTGCCGCGAGCTGGACCTTTCCGACAGCACCCGTTTTGTCGGCAAGCAGGAGCAGATGGAAGAAATATTGGCGGTTGCCGATCTTTTTCTATTGACCTCCGAATATGAAAGCTTTGGTCTGGCCGCGCTCGAAGCCATGGCCGCCGGCGTGCCCGTCGTCTCCACCAATGCGGGCGGGCTGCCCGAAATCGCCATCCAGGGCGAAACCGGCTTCCTTGACGATGTCGGTGACATTCACGGCATGAGCGAACACGCGATCCGCATCCTCGAAAATGATGCGACGCTCAAAAAGTTTAAGGCCAGCGCACTCGCCCATGCAAAGAATTTTGATATACACCAGGTGGTGCCGCAGTATGAGGCGCTTTATAATAAATTTTTGTCATAGCTGAGGCGTAACGTCTTCTTCCTGTGTATCGCTACCCTGCCGGAAGCCGATGCGTCGCCGGTTGGCCTGTTCGGCGGGGATCAGTAACTGTTTGAGATATTTAAAGACTTCCTGGATGTCTTCGGACGCTCACCTGCATCGCAATTTTGCTGCGCAGTACGCTTGCCAGCATTAATACCCCATGCTCCGTAAATACGTAAGGAAGATACCCGCCAAGATGTTGTCTGGAAGGTATCGCAAATTGCGATACCATTCCTTCTATCTCATTATCAGACAATTGGAACATAAACGTTTCTGGGAACCGGTCTGCATTGCGTTTTACCTGTTCTCGTAGTCTTATAGGCTGTACATTGTACATCTCCGCCAAGTCCTTGTCTAACATCATCTTATGCCCGCGCACATAATAGATCTTGCTCAATACCACCTCATCAGACAATACTAAGTCTGCTTTCTTCTCTGTCATAAAATTCATTTTAAGGTATCGCAAATTGCGATATCTTAAAATTATCTATCTCTCAAAATTTTAAGGAGTGAAACTTTGCACATTCGTAGCGCAGGGCGCGCATCTATTTCTTCAACCATTTCTCCGGATCGACATATTCCCCATTTTCATTCATCAGCAAAAACTCTAACTGACCCGTGTCTCCCAGCAGGCCCAGCGACTCGCCGGATGATATGCGCTGCCCTTTGACCACGGTCGTACTGGCCAGGTTGCTGTATGCGGAATAATATTTTCCATGACGCATGATCACACACCATACGCCTCCGATATCTTCTATGGAAGTGACCTCTCCCTGATACACCGCTTTTACGACAGTGCCTTCGGCGGCATCGACGGTGATGCCGACATTGTTATGGCGTAGTTTGTTGCCCATGTATTCATGCGGCCCAAACGCCATCGAGATCATTCCCGACACCGGCCACGACAGCTGACCCCTGTGTTTTTTAAAATCCGCCGAAAGATGGAGATTCGATGTCTCGTCTACTGTCTGTACGCCGGTGGTTGCGGGCCGACCAGATAAACCGTTGTTGCCCGCACCATTACCCCCGGTCGCGGAAGAATGGCTGGTCCGCCGTTTGGCATACCCTTTTTCCCTGTGATCATGGGAATGCCGGATGACCCGTTTGACAACCTTTGCCAGGTGGTGATCGGGTTTTTGCCGCGTGGGCCTTTGCTGCCGGGCAGCGGGCTCCGCGGACAGCCGCGCCGCAACAACCAGCATCAATAAAGTTCCTGTAATTATTTTTAGTGGCATAACGTCTATTTCCTCAACCAAAGCTCCGGATCATAAACCTTACTCTTCTCATCCGAGAGGATAAACTCCAGCTGCGCTTCATCGCCCACCCGGCCAATGATCTGGCTGGTCTTTACCTGCTGGCCCTTGGTGACCGAGACCGTACTGAGGTTACTATAGGTAGTAAAATATTTCCCGTGACGGATCATGACGGCCTGTACATCGCCCACGCTGAAGATGCTCTGTACCTCACCGTCAAAAACTGCTTTCACGGCAGTCCCCACTGTACAATCGATAGTGACCCCTTGATTGTTGTGTTTGATCCCTTTGATATATTCGTGCGGACCGAAGGCCATAGACACGGTGCCTGACACCGGCCAGGGCAGCTCGTGCTTGTGCTTTTCGAAGGTCCCCGAAAGATGCACGTCTTCTTCGCTGGTGAAAACGGTCTTGTTATAAGCTTTGACGGTATTCAGCGTTGCAGGTGCTACCGGCTCTTCGGTGGTCGCGGGGCGGGTAGTCTTGTTCGTGGCGGCAGCGGCTCTTTCGGCGGCTTTGGTATCGGCACTCTTTTTGGCTGCTTCTTTTATCGCCAGGTCACGGGCGCGTTTGATAGCCGCCGTAATGGCGCCGGCCAGCCGAAGATCCTGTTTCTGTTTTGTCGCCATTTCCTTCTTCAGCTCTTTTTCCTGGGACTGCAGCTGGTTGACGACGGCGTCCTTTTCCTTCTTTTCGACCTGGAGCAGGCCGCGTTCCTTATCCTGTTTTTTCAGAGCCTCGTCCTTTTCCACTCTTGTAACCTTGAGCCCGTCGATCTTGGCCTTTAGCATATCCTGCGTACGGCGGATATTTTCGGCCCGCTCTTCCCGATAGGCGCGGTAAGACTTGAGGTACTGGATGCGACGTATGGCGTCGTTAAAGCTGGTAGACGAAAAAATAAAGTTCAGGAAGTCATAGCTGCTGCGGTTCTTATAGGCAAATACGATGCTCTCTGCATATTGAATGCGAAGGGTATCCAGTTCACTGCGGAGTTTTACAATGTCGCGCCAGGACGAGTTCATGTCACCCTGGATCACGTCGATCTGGGCGTTGATATTGCGGATGGCGGACTCCCGCAGCTTCAGACGGCGCTGCAGCAGGTTCAGCTGACCCAGGGTCTCGCGTTTGTTCTTATGGGTTTCGTCCAGTGACCGCTTCACGTCTTCGATCTCTTTCTGGATGGAAGCTCTTTCTTTTTCCAGGTCTGCCCTGTTCTGGACAGGCGTTTGGGCAGTCAGCCGGGCGGCGATGAACAGCAGCAGTAAGGTCCCCTTCAGCATCTTTTTGAGCATAGTCCCCCTAATTTACTTTATATAACGCTTATCTCCGTTTATAATTTTTCGGAATCGAAAAAGGAAAGCTTAAAACTTCGTTAAACCGAAACTGTTTATAGCTGATCTCGACATCCACCTTCGACTTCTCCGCCACTGATACTTTGCGGTAGGTAGAAAAAGGCACCGCCGATGAATAGTCGTACTCGCCATAGGTCACATCCCCCGTCCGGGAACGCAGCGGGTCTGTATCATCCAGCTTGCTGTGAAGGGGCGTACGGTCGGCACTCAGCGTAAGAAAATTGCGGAAGATGGCGCCGGAACTAAACAGCGAGATGCCCTTCGCCTCGTTCTTGTAAAAGACGATATGGGCCGTATCCAAAAAGATGGGATTGCCCAGCAGCAGGTTTTGCAGCGTATGGAAGTCGACAGGCAAGTGAACTTCCTCCTTTAAAAAGGACACTGAACGCAGCCGCACGACCTTCTTCAGCCGGTCGAGTATCTTCACGCTGTCCGGCGTAACCAGCAGCCGGAAGGCCTCGAAACCCAAAAGGGCATTCACGGAGATCCAGATCATGCTGTCTTTCTGCATCCGGATAAAGGCGTTGAACTCATTCTCCTTGCCGTCGCCACCCTCATAATGCACCTTCACCTTAGCACTAAACGTCTTAAAGTCAATATGGTTGCGGGTCAGCTGTTCAAGGGTCTGCCGGATGACAGCCAGCGAGTCCGCATGCTCATCACGCACAGGTGCAGCCGCAACGCGGGCGGCCCTGCCAGTGGTATCCTGCCGGACGGGCGTACTGATCACTTTCTGGATCTTTTTTGTCGAGCGGCAGCCGCCGATCAAACCTGCGAATAAAAATAGGAGGGCGGTAGCTGTAAAAAATTTATGCATGCACTGTATGATATGTTGAATAAGAAAAATGGGCTTGATTGTTGGCTTGATCGCATTGTTGGTTTGATCGCATTTTCGGTCTGGCTGTTTTGTACCGGTGCCGTTGGCACCTGGCGGGGCTAAAGATTTGCCTTCCGCTTCCGGAGGCCGGAAGCTGCAGGCTGGCGGAGGCCGGAAGCTACAGGCCCGTATGCCCGAACCCTCCGGCATTGCGGGCCGTAACGCTGATCTCTTCCACCGCTTCCCATCCGGCCTGGACTACCGGGCTGATCACCATCTGGGCGATACGATCCCCCGGATGCAGCACCTGCTCTTCATTGGAAAGGTTGATCAGGATCACCTTTATCTCGCCGCGATAATCGGAATCGACGGTGCCGGGGGAGTTGAGACAGGTGATCCCCTGTTTGATGGCCAGTCCGCTGCGTGGCCGTACCTGCGCCTCATAACCCAGGGGGAGCTCCATGTATAACCCGGTAGGGATCAGTTGTCTTTCCAGGGGTTTCAATACCACCGGGCCAGGGAGATGAGCCCGGAGATCCATGCCCGCAGAGCCTTCCGTGGCGTAGTCAGGCAGGGCATTGGGAGATTGGTTGATGATCTTTACCTTGATAGTTGACATGGCGCAAAGGTAGGGTTTCAGCGTCCATTTTCCAGCAACACCGTCGCATACGCCATCAGCCCTTCCCCCCGGCCGACAAAACCCATCTGCTCGGTCGTCGTGGCTTTGATGGAAATGTCGTCGGCCGTGACCGCAAGGATCTTCGACATCGTATCCCGCATAGCCCCGGCATACTTCATGATCTTAGGGGCTTCGAGACAGACAGAGCTGTCGATATTTACCACCCGCCAGCCTTTTCCCCTTACCAGGGTATAGGTCTTTTGTAACAGGATCTTGCTGTCGATGTCCTTATAGGCATCATCCGTATTGGGAAAATGCTGCCCGATATCCCCCAGGTTCAGCGCCCCTAACAGGGCATCGCAGATCGCGTGCAGCAACACGTCCGCATCACTATGCCCAAGCGAACCTTTTGTATGGGGGATCTGTACTCCGCCGAGCCAGAGCTCACGCCCCTCGGCCAGTTGATGAAAGTCTACTCCGAATCCTATTCTATACGACATCCACAAATATAAAGAACCCTCTTCAAAATCAAAGAACCCGAGACTTCCCGGGTTCTTTATATTTAAAATCATTGGCCCCGCTTAGGCTGCCCGAAGGGCCTGCCGCAGCCGGGCTCGCGACCCACCGCAGCCGGGCTCGCGACCTACTCGCAGCATAGCCACCAACTAATTAATTCGTACTGCTACTCGTATTATTATCACTATTACTATCCAGATCAAACGACAACCCGAATCGCAGCGTATTGGACAGCGGATTCCTGTTCGTCCCGCTGCCACTCGGCACCAGGTAGGAGAAATTCAGCCCCATGACATTATACTTCAAACCCACACCCACGCTAAAATATTTCCGGTCCCCCTTCGTAGGGTCTTCGTAATAATAACCGGCGCGGAAGAAGAACTGATCCTGGTACGCATATTCCGCACCCAGCGAGAACTGCAGGCTCTTGAACTGATTTTCGCCGCTGAAGCTGCTAAACCAGCTGCCCACAAAACTCTTACTGTGGTAATTGGACAGGTTGGTGGAATCGATCCTGGCATCGTCGGCCGTATTACCGGTATTGGACGGCGTAGGCGGTACCGGAACCAGCAGCTTGTGCATGTCCAGACCGATCATCAGCTTGTTGTCCTCATTGAAGACAGCCGTATAGCTCGCACCCAGTCCAAGGTCGGCCGGGATATAGTCTTTTTCGGTTGCGGCGTTGGTATACCCTATCTTACCGCCAAGGTTGGTCAGCGCGGCGCCGAAATTCCACCCACCCGCATCATCCGTCACCCCGTGATAATACAGGGAGATGTCGGCGGCAAAGGTCTTGCCGGGCTGATAGGTCGCACCGCTGGCTGCATAACCCGAGGCCAGGTTCGAATAGATGTAACGGCCGGCGAGGGCGATAGACAGCTTGTCACCCAGTTTACGGGAATAACCTGCGTCAAAACTGAACTCCCGGGGATGGCCTTCACCCAGCGCGTTGCCGTTGAAGTCCTCAAACTGGATATTACCCAGGCTGAAATACCTTATGCCGAACGACAGGGCAGAAAACTCATCCAGCTTCTTGTAACCGGACGCCGCCAGTAAATAGACGTCGTTCAAGCCCAGGTCCTTCAGCCACGGAGTATAGGTCAGCCCGATCCCGATGTCCTTTTTCGCAAAAGGAGTCTTCGCCAGATTGTAAAAACTGGAAGACGCATCCGGAGAAGTGGCTACCCCCAGATCACCCATACCCCCGGCACGGGCATCCGGCGAAATCCGCAAGAAGGGAACTGCCGTAGTCGTAACATTGATGCTATTAGCCTGTCCCATCACCGCCTCTCTACCCGTAAAAACTAGAACTAACAAAGCAGCTAATCCCTGGTAAAATCTTTTCATGAGCTTGTTTAATTTTCTTTCTGCGCAAATAATTAAAATGGACCACGTCCAGTCAGACACGCAAATTTTGACAATTTGGTTTCCCCGGCCTGTCTATTTTTTGTCCTTTTAGAAAAGTAAATATGCGATATAGGCTGCTAAATTATTGATTATTAATTATTTATTCTTCAGGCTGCGATGGCTTTCAGCGGCAGGGGCCGGGCCGTCGGTTTTAAACCTCTTCCAACGGATTATAAGGCATTTTATTGTGGCCGGAAGCCGCCAAAGCCGCCTGCGGGTGGTAGCCGGCTCCACCATCCAAAGTCCGTACCAATAAACGCCAAAAAAGTCCCAATCCGGGAAACTCTCGGCTCACGGGCGGCAAAAATACGTGATTAGGTCCTATATTCGCTGGCGCGGGCAACTGTGGATAACTATGTCCCGTATTTTAATACAATAAAGAGGAGAAGGAAAGCGTTTATTTTCTTTACACAAAGCGTCAACTATGAATTTGAAAAACCTAGCAATCCTGGCATCTACCGTATCCCTTATTGCTTCCTCCTGTCACAAGAAGCCGGATCAGTCCAGCGTAACAGGGTGGAACTACAATGACTCCAAGATGGGTGGCTTCCAGGTTTCCAAAGAAAAAGAGCAACGCACCGGTCCGGGCCTGGTATTCGTCCAGGGTGGTACCTTTACTATGGGCGCTACACAGGAAGACGTTATGCGTGACTGGAACAACGTTCCGCGCCGTGTAACGGTCAACTCCTTCTACATCGACCAGACCGAAGTGGCCAACATCCACTACCGGGAATATCTTTACTGGCTCAACAACGTTTTTGACGCCGACGAATACAAAGCCGTACGCGACGCTGCCCTGCCGGATACCCTCTGCTGGCGCAGTGAGCTGGCCTACAACGAACCGATGGTGGAATACTACTTCCGCCACCCTTCATACAACTACTACCCTGTAGTTGGCGTCACCTGGAAACAGGCCCACGACTTCTGTCTGTGGAGATCCGACCGGGTCAACGAAAAAGCCCTTATCGATCGCGGGTATATCAACCCCAACTCCGTTAAGAACATCGCCGGCCTGGGCCAGGAAAACTTCAACACGAAGGCTTACCTGATGGGTGAATTCCAGGCCACTCCCGATAAAAGGGCAAGATCCAAGAGCAACCCCCTCAAGAACCCCAACGGGACTCCCCGTACACAGGTGACTTTTGAGGACGGTATTCTTTTGCCAAACTATCGCCTCCCGACAGAAGCTGAATGGGAATACGCCGCACTGGGTTATATCAACCAGAACCCGCTGCCCGGCAAGAATGACAAACAGCGTGGTGAAGAGCTCATCGCCAACAAACAGGTTTACTCCTGGAGCAACAATGTCAACGGCCTGCGCGATACCCGCCACGGCAGCTGGCAGGGTACCTTCATGGCAAACTTCAAGCGCGGTGCAGGCGACAACATGGGTGTTGCCGGTGGTCTGAATGACAACGCCGTTTACACCGCCCCTGTCAACTCTTTCTTCCCCAACGGCTTCGGTCTTTATAACATGTCCGGCAATGTATCAGAGTGGGTTGCCGACGTCTACAGACCAATGACCGGTCAGGATGCCGACGACGTAGCTCCTTTCCGCGGTAATAAATTTACGACCGTTGATTATGGCAAGGAAGGCAAAGCCGAAAGGGATAGCCTGGGCCGTATCAAGGAACGTTTCGTCACCGACTCAGAAAGCGTCAAACGCCGCAACTACCAGAAAGGCGACGTTATCAACTACCTCGATGGTGACTCTACCATCTCCGGCATCGCCTATGGCTATGGTAAGACGACTCTCGTCAGCGACAAATCCCGCGTGATCAAAGGTGGTAGCTGGAATGACCGCGCTTACTGGCTCAGCCCCGGCACCCGCCGCTTCCTCGAAGAAGACCAGAGCAACAGCACGGTCGGCTTCCGTTGCGCTATGGACCGCGTAGGCAGCCCCGCAGGGAATGGCCGCCAGACCGGTATCAACTACAAACAAAGAAGACAGAACACGCGTAAGCAATAAAAGATATTTGCCATATAGAAAAAACCCTGTCTGAATTAGACGGGGTTTCTCTTTTATTATTAACTTTTCTTATGACCACCGCCACCATTCGAACGAAATTAGCTGACTATATCAGGATCGCGGATGAGAAAAAACTAAAGGCTATCTATGTCATGGTCGAAGATGAGATCAATGATGCCGAGCCGGTCAACTACACTCCTGGCTTAAAATCCGAGCTGGATCGCCGGGTTGCCCATTATTTAGATGGGGGCAAAATGGTTAGTCCTGCAGAGATGAATAAACGGTTACGAAGTAAGATAGTGTAAACTTTAGTTGTTTGAATAACAGCCAGTAGGTAGTACGGGATGTGTTGGAACTTCAACTCTGGCAAAATGAGAGATAATAGTACGCGCGGAATGACCAAGCCTTTGGGCGATTTTATTCCTCTCGCGTTCATCCATTTCTTCCAATGGTCCCAAGTCTGTTTCCCAACGAAGAGAAAAATGCCAAAAATTCCATCTCATGGGGGTGTGATGAACACGGCATACCGCAGAAAAATTACTATTATTTCTACTGTAATTGAAGGATTTCCCATTTAGTCTGCTGATAGAAATACACCAAAACCGCCGGTTAGCGTCATTTGAGAAATCAATATTATGACTCGGTGGTAACACTACTTCGTCCGGTTGACAATAATGCAAATACTTATCTCTACCTTCCTGCGTTAATTTGAGATTAATGTGTCGGATAGTGAATATTCCTAAAAGACTCATCGATAAATCGCTTATGTTCTCCTTCGGAGAGCAAATGTTCTTTACACGAATATTCCCTGTTTCCGGATCGATTGCTTCTTCACCTTCTTTCAGTTCAAAATGACGTATCAAAAAATAATCCCCCAGTGGACAATCTATCCATTTACGGTGTTGAGAGGGCAAAATTTCTATGGGATAATTCATTTCAAGCAAACGCAGGAAAGTCAATCGATTCAGAAACCAACGAGTTATTGATCTGTACGATTACTTCATCCAGAGAACCAGCAAAGTCAGCCACTTTGTCATTGTTTTTATAAATGCTTACAATTGCTTCATCTTTTCCGTCATGCTCTTCGATGAGATAATGATCGAGATAAATTGAAATATCGTTTTTTCGCCAAGTATAAAAAATGCTTCCCTCATTAGTAACTTCCAATGAAATAACATCGGGCTCACAAGATAAAAGCAGTTCAGCCGAAATCTTCATTTTTTCGCGTAATATGTACTCTGGATGCCCAGAAAAGACATTATTTTCCTGCGACAGCTGGCTAATAAAAGACCTGTCCAATTTGATAAACCGTCGATTGATCTCTTCAATAGGTGTATGACTCCAACCGCTCTCCTTTGCTTTTTGATCTGCAAATGCAAAACGTCGGTTTGTCGCTTCAAAAGACCCCCCTGTTGCATATGGTTCTGCATAGGCCGAACCTACACGCAGCAAATGCGACTCGATCAAGTCACTATCTCCTGTATTTTTCCTAATTTTTGCCATATCAATATTCAGGATTTAAGGTTTGCAAAAAACTTTCCGTCAACAATGTAAAAAATACCTCCTTTTCTATTAGGTGCATTTTATCCGCTATACCCATTACCCTATCAATATCCAATTCGTTCACAGTTTCCTGAATGACATCAATGTCAATTATAGAGGTAGAGACAACTTCAGGGAGCTTATTCAACGCCTGCTGACGTGCCACAGGAATTTGATTACTGAGATTCAGAATGACCCTAGCCTCATTATAATTAAATTCAGTTCTAAAGGCTGTCGAAGAACTCCTTACATTGGGTAATCCGAATGTGAAATCAAAATTTGTGCACCCTTTCAAATCTGTTTTTGGATATTCTGAAATATAACGCAATCCAACCCTTGTCCATTTTGTAACTTTTCCTGTATTTGCCACAACTTCCATAGCTTTTTCGATCTCGGGACGAAAATCCTTCCAACCAATATACTTATCTAAACAGCTGAAAACAAATGCATTCTCACGTAATTGTATTGTTACCTTGTCATTATATAACAATTTTTCACCTCCTAGGTTTATTACCAACCCACGTGGCCGGCTCTCCTGTATTCCTGGGCGAGGAGGTTTGGGCGGCCTGGAGATATAGGTATAGGACTCATCAAAGGCATCAACAAAAAGTCCAAGTAATATTTCAAACGGCAGGTCTGACAGGTACCTGATTTCGACTACAGCGTCGGAAATGCTATCTGGAGTAATTTTACTAGGTAAACGCATCGACACGGAAAGTTAGGTAATTTTCTAAGAAAAGGAAAAATATAATTAAATATGCTAAATATGCCAATATTATTGATATTGATTAGTGCACGATTTCATTCATTCCATAATCCATAAAAACGAATTAGTATCTCTCACAATTTATATAAAAAAGATTATTATCATTCCCCCGACCTCAGCGCCTCCACCGGACTGGCCGTCGCAGCCCTCAGCGCCTGCACACTTATAGTCACCAGCGCGACCAGCGCCACCAGCACCCCCGCACCCGCAAACATCCAGATCCCGATATTTATCCGATACACATAATCCTGCAGCCACTTATTCATACCCAGGTAAGCTATCGGTGACGCGATCACAAAAGCGATCAGCACCAGCCGCAAAAAGTCCGCAGACAACATCCCCATCACCTGCATCACCGTCGCACCAAGGACCTTGCGGATCCCCATCTCCCTGCGCCGCTGTTCAGCCATATACGCCGACAACGCAAACAAACCCAGACAGGCAATTATCACCGCCAGCGTCGCCAGCGATGTAAAAATATTCCCCGTCCGCTGTACATCGGCATACATCCTGGCATAACGCTCGTCCAGAAAGGTATACCGCAATGTCTGCTGCGGCGCGAAACTCTTCCACACTCCATTGATGCCAGCGATCAATCCCGAAATGTCCGCCGTCCCGGCCTTCACCGCAACGATACTGGACCAGCTGCCCAGGTGCAGCACCAACGGCCCAACATCCTGCTTCACTGACTCGAAGTTGAAATCCTCCACCACCCCAATAACCGGTGTCCCATCTCCTCCATTTGTGATCTTTCGACCGATAGGATCGGTCCACCCCATCTTTTTCACAAAGGCCCGGTTAACGACAACTGCCTGAGAATCGGATGGCATGGTCGGCGAGAAGTATCTTCCTTCAGCCATCTTCATCCCCATCACCGACAGATAATCCCCGTCGACCCACCAGCTTTGCGATTGCATACCCGCCTCGATATTTTTCTTCCCGTCATTCCAGAACGTATTCATGTTGCGTTTGCCACCCGTCACCGGCAGGAAGTCGCTGATCGACACCGACTTTATCCCCGACAGCTTTTGCAGCTGGCTCTTGAAAGCCGGCAGCTGCCGGTCAAGCGTACCCGTCCCCTCTATCAGTACCACCTGTCCTTTATCAAAACCCATTTTCCTGTTCATGATCAGCTTCATCTGGCTATACACGACCAGGGTTGCAATAATGAGGATCACCGAAGTCGTGAACTGAAAAACAACCAAAACGTTCCTCAGACCCGAATGCCTGCTTCCCCGGCTGATATTGCCATTCAGCACCAGCACCGGCCGGAAAGCGGAAAGATAAAAGGAAGGATAAAGCCCCGCGAGCACACCGACCACTATCACCGACAAGGCCAGCCCCGGCAAAAACCACCACTGCGTCCATGGAAAATGGATGGAAGTCCCGGCCATCCTGTTAAAAAGAGGCAATAAGACCCAGCCCAGCACCGTCGCCAGCAAAAAAGAAAAAAGACTCAGGACCAGCGACTCCAGCAGAAACTGTTGCACCAGCCCCGCGCGTCGCGAACCCACCACTTTCCGCAGCCCCACCTCCTTGGCACGACCCGCACTACGGGCGGTGGACAGGTTGATAAAATTGATACCCGCCAGCATCAGGATAAAACCAGCCACCGCACCAAACAACCAGATATACCGCTGATCCCCATGCGAAAGACCGTCGTCGATGTCCGGGTTAAGATGTATGTCGTCCAGCGGCTGTACATAATACCCCAGGTTCTTCAGGATCAGGTCCGCGTCCTTGTTGCCACCCGCCACCATCGCCGAGTACCAGTACTTTTTTGTGATAGCCTTCAGGCCGTCTTCGACCCGGGCCGGACTGACTCCGGGCTGCAGCTTCACATAGGTGATGTAATTGCTGGCAAACCAGGTTTGCTGCTCGCCGTTCCAAAGCTGGTAGCCGGTCATCGACAGCAGGAAATCATATTGTAAATGGGAATGCTCCGACGGGTTCTCCATCACGCCGCCGATCTTCCACGGCTTGGGCTTGTCGTCATTGATATAGATCAGCTTGCCGACCGGGTCCTGGCCGGGGAAATATTTCTCCGCCTTCCTCCGGGAGATGATGATCGTGAACGGCTCTGCCAGCGCACGCGACCGGTCCCCATAGACCATCTTCATCCCAAACATATCCGGCAGGGAGGAGTCGGCATAGGCAAACCCCTCTTCATAGGTGTCCTGGTCCTTATCGACCGGTCTAAACTGGTTGCTGCCCGCGCCCCAGAACAAGGCGGATGGCATCAGCCTCGCGACGCTGGTCACTCCGGGGATCTCTTTTTTTATCGCCGCAGCCATTGGGGCTTGCCAGGAGGCTCCTCGTCTCAGCGTTCCATGGTCGTTGAAGACACCCGTGACCCGGAAGATACGGTCGCCCTCCGGATAGTCCCGGTCATAGCTGAGCTCGTTACGGATATAGAGGGTTATCAACAGACAGGTGGCGATGCCCAGGGCAAAGCCCCCGATCTTTATCGCCGAATAGAACTTTTGCTTACGCAGCTGCCGCCAGGCGATCTTCAGGTAATTCTTGAACATGAGGATTGGTTTTGTATTGAATGATAGGCCCCTTTTACCCTTATTGGACGCAGCTTATCAGGAAATGTTGCATCTTTGTCCTATGACAATTTCGCAGCTATACGAAATCTTTCTTCGTCATCCATCTGTCGTCACCGACACCCGCCAGCTCAAACAGGGCGACCTTTTCTTTGCGCTAAAAGGCCCCAATTTTAATGGGAACGCTTTTGCCGTTCGCGCGCTCGAGCTGGGTGCGGCCTATGCAATTATCGACGAAGCGCCAGGCGCGGCAGATGCAGACTCCGGCAAGGCTTCAGGTGCCACCGGCGCCACAGCTTCCGGCTCCGCCGATCTGCTGCCTCCGGCCATATCCAACCGCCTCATCCCCGTAACCGATACCCTCGAAACCTTGCAGGAGCTGGCGCTGCATCACCGCAAGCAGTTCAATATCCCGTTCATCGCCATCACAGGCAGCAACGGCAAGACAACTACCAAGGAGCTGGTCCATGCCGTTCTCTCGTCGGCCTTTCTCACCTATACCACCAGGGGCAACCTCAACAATCATATCGGTGTCCCGCTGACTATCCTCTCGGTCCGCCCTGACGCGGAGTTCGCAGTCATCGAAATGGGCGCCAATCACCAGAAAGAAATTGCTGGCTACTGCCGTTATACCCTGCCGACCCATGGCATCATCACCAATATCGGCAAGGCCCATCTCGAAGGCTTTGGCGGCCCCGAAGGCGTGAAAAAAGGAAAGGGCGAATTATATGACTGGCTGAGGGACAACGGCGGAACAGCGTTTGTACTGCAGGACTCCGCCGATCTGCGCCAGATGAGCCGGGGCATTGCCCATATCATTACCTACGGGACAAAGGATGCGGATTATACGGGAGGTATCAGCAAACAGGGCGCTGCCGCAACCGCTGGGACTCCGGCATTCACTGCGTCACAGGCCAACAGCGCCGGAACCCCCGCAAACGCGGACACTTCCTTCCTCAACGTCGAAATAACGCATGGCGCCACCACCGGAACCATTCACACCCAGCTGGTTGGCGACTACAACCTCCCCAACGTGCTGGTCGCGGTCGCCGTCGGCCGACACTTTGACGTCTCCGATGCAAAGATCCATCGGTCCATCGAACAATACATACCCTCCAACAGCCGCAGCCAGCTGATCCGGCGGGATGGCAACCACATCATCCTCGACGCATACAACGCAAACCCCTCAAGCATGCGCGCGGCGATCGAAAACTTCGCCCGCCTGCCTGTCGCCGGCGACGGCTTCGACCAAAAGATCCTCATCCTCGGCGCCATGGCCGAACTGGGTCCCGAAAGTATCAACGAACATCGCGCCATCGTCTCGCTCATCAGCCAGTATCCCTGGCACCAGGTGGCGCTGGTCGGCGGCGACTTCGAAAAGATCGACCATCCCTACCTGCGTTTTGCCGACAGCAAAGAAGCCGGTCACTGGTTGTCCAATGCCGGCTTCCACAATATCTATATGCTGATCAAAGGCTCGCGTAGCAGTAAAATGGAACAGGTGCTTGAATAATAGCAGCAACAAGTCGCCGCAGCTACTTCCTCTTCATCAGCAGATACCCCGTCAGGTAATCCGCACGTTTTTTACCATTCTTCAGGATCCCTTTGAAGCGTCCAATAACCAGCCGGCCGGCCCACTGCATATTTTCCACATCAAGCGTCATTGTCGCCAACGGCAGGTTGTAATTATCTACGGTCTTCTCAAAACCAGCGGCAGTCAAAACAGGGGAGAGGTCCACCACCAAAGCCGCATCTTTATCCGCTGTCATCGTCAGCCGAAGTCCCGTACTGTCCAGGTGGCAGCTAAAGGTTTGTTCTCCGATCCGAAAATGCTGATCCGACTGATCCATAGAGGATAATTGTATCTGCCTGACAACATAATCATACCCTTTTACGATCACGGCATCATCGTCATTACTACGCCAGTTGACAAAAAACCTTTCCTCATCGTCTGCCGTCGTCACCGAGTCACTCGTCCAACTGTTTGCCGGCCTGACCTTCATAATATTTAAAAGCGCTTCAGATTCATCGGCTCTCCTGAGACCACTATAATAAGCATGACGGGGCGGATCCTTTAACAAATTATCCAGGTTCTCCCTGAACCAGGGCTGCAACACCCGGTAACCATGCACCTCTACTATATACCGGGTGATATCGGTGATCTCTTTCCTGTCGTCCAGCGAGATCTGCTCATGCACCCCGGCAACCTTTCCATTCACCAGGACCTTATCCTTTACCAGCAAATCCTTCAGCCGGTGCTGCTGGCTGTACAGCGACACCCCCACCGCTCCCCACGGACCAAACGACACCAGAAAGGCCATCACACAAAGCGACAGAGGGATCAGCCGGATACTTTTTCTCTTTGACAACAAAAAATACAAAGCCATGCTAAGCAGCCACATCGCCAGCGCCAGCACAAAATATCTCAGCTCGGTGATCCCATATGCCGCCACCCGCTTCCAGATCGCAATAAACAACATGACGATCAGCGGAAGCAGCGCGATGTAAAAGAAACGCGAATAACCCGAGATCCATTTGTTGTTCTCCTCCTCCCTCAGCGGCCAAACCAGTAATATCGCCAGGATGCCGGCCACAGAAAAACCGAGCACCAGGTAGGACACCCACCCATAAGGCCATGTAGCCGTAAAAATGATCCGGAACAAATAAGCATAAAGGATCAGCAGGTATACCGTGAGTATCGGCAAGAGCACAAACTGCGTAAAGATCTTCAGTCCCCTCGGATAATCCGTCACCACCGCCGGGCTCTCATAACCGGAAGGGAAATCCGACAAAAAGAACCAGGTGTTAAACACGCCAACCAGCGCAAACCAGATATCCGGGTACAGCTTGCTGTCGACATGTACCTTGAAAAGCTGATCGATGGCCAGCAACGCGAGTGCAAACCCGATAAACAATACCGCTGTATAAAGCGCACTCGTCAGTATACGCAGAAACAGCTTTTTATTAAACACCCAAAAGCCGTTGTTCTCTCTGGCCGAGAACGCAATACAGGCGATCATCCAATGCAGGCCCAGGGCATAAAGGGCGAACCGGATCGACACCTGTTGCGTATACCGATGCGGCAGCGTAAAGTAAAACAGCGCCGCAAATACCACTACCGCGAATTGCAGACTTATCTTTATTCCGGCGCCGAAGCCCCGCTTTTCGGCCCGTACGGTCAGCGCTATCGACAACAGCATCCCCAGGTAAGCGGACCCTATTACATTGAAATACCAAAAATGAGGTTCATACTCCTCGTTTGACAGATGCACCTCACGGATGCAATACACGGTCGCCGCCACAGCCAGGAGAATGGCCAGGGGAAAACGTAAAAAAGTCTGGGCGGCGCGTTTTACTACGGCCTTGACGCTACTGTCTTTTAAAGGACTCCGTCGGGTTTGGAGGAATTTCATATATTTTTGACTGAAATTGTCCATTATGAAAAAGCTCGTCTGCCTGCTGGTCCTGCCCATCGTATTCCTTCTCACGGCATTTACCCATCGAACCATCAGCTGGGTAGCCATCGGAGACTCTATCACCTACCTCAACGACCACACCGACGAAACCGGCCATCGTCTGACAAAAGGGTATCTCACACAGGTGACCCAACGCCTGCCCTATGTCCATTACACCAACCAGGGTCACAACGGCTGGACCTCCACCCGTATTGCTAAAGCTATCGAAAACCTGGGAATTCCACCGGCTGATGTTTACAGCGTTTTCCTGGGAACCAATGACTGGTGGCACAGCAACCGCATCGGGAGCTGGTCCGACTACCAGAACAATACCGGTGACAGCACCGTCTATGGCTCGTTCCGGATCATCCTCGACAAGCTGCACACCCTCAACAAGGACGCCGCCATCATCCTGATCACCCCAATGCCCCGCGGTGACTTTGTCTATATCCGGGATGCAAAAAACCATGCCTGGGGGTCTTATAAAGAGAAGGACGGCCAGACGCTGCAACAGGTAGCGGATGCCATCCGAACCATTGCCGGCAACGAACACCTGAAACTTATCGACCTCTATCACGAAAGGAAGCTGGCTGTGCCCCATCTCGTTCATTTCAAACGCCTTAAAGATCCCGCGTCCGGTGAGTACAAAAATTACCCCTACCCCGAATATACTACCATCCCTTTCAATCCCGCCGATGAATATCCGTATCCCGTTGAGGCGATGGATATGACCTATGACGGGCTGCACCCTTCCGATAAAGGAGATGCGCTGATCGCGAAAAGACTGGTTAAGATATTGAAGAAATTGTAGCCGCGACTGGAAGACCGACGCTCAGCGTACACCCTTCCCCCGGCGCCGACTGGATATCCACCGACCCATTGAACAACTCGGCCCGGCTGATAATATTGGTGATCCCCACCCCCTTGCGATGACGGCTCACGTCAAAGCCCATCCCATTATCCGACACCGTCAGCACAATATCCGGTCCTTCGATAGACAGCCTTATCAGCACCCGGGTCGCCTTAGCGTGTTTGACGATGTTGTTCAGCTGCTCCTGAACCATCCGGAAAAGAGCCAGCTTGCGCCTGTCCTCTATCTGCTCTTCGGAGATATTTTGCAGGTCCAGCTCGATGGCAAGATCCTCTTTGACAAAACGCATGTCATCGATAATATCCTCTATCGACTCGATGAGCCCGATCTCCCGAAGACCAGGCGTGATCAGCGACTTGGAGATCTTTCTTATCTCATTGATAGCCTTGCTCACCAGCTCGGTACTACGCTCCAGCAGCTCCTGCCGCATCTCTTCATCCGTCATCGCCGTATTGATATAAAGATTGCTGGCTCCAAGGATCTGGTTGACATTATCATGCAGCTCCTTGCCGATCTCCGTCCGTTCTTTTTCCTGCGCCACGATGACGGCCTCGGTTATCTGCCGCTGACGTGTCACCCGCTGTTCGTTGAGCTCGTTCTCCAGGATGATCCGTTCGGTGACGTCATTGGCCAGCGCCAATACCGCGGGCTGGCTTTTATACACGATGCTGTGCCAGGCAATATCTACAAAGATGACGTCCCTGTTTTTCTTAACGTGTTCGCGAATACCTTTCTTGACCCCATCCCGGATATGCCGGGCCGCAGCCACCTCCACCTGCAGATCCTCCGGCCTGCTACCGACCTGGATGTCGGCCAGTGTCATGGTCAGAAACTCCTCATGAGTATAGCCGTAATGCTGTACCGCCGCGCCATTAGCCTCGAGAAAACGGAAGCTGTGCGCATCGAAAACCCACATGGGCATGGGATTGTTATTGAACAGCTCGCGGTAACGCTCCTCGCTCTCCCTCAGATAAAGCAGGTTGCGCATACGTTCGCGGCTGTAGCGAATGGCACGGGACAGCAGCTGCTCGTCGAACTCGCCCTTTACCAGGTAATCCTGCGCACCCAATACCAGGGCATGCAGGGCCAGCTTGGTGTCGGAAAGCCCCGTCAGCAGGATCACCGGTATACGCTGCGTATAGGCCTGCAGACCGGTATAGGACTCCAGCCCGAAACTATCGGGGAGGGACAGGTCAAGAAAGACAAGCTCTATCGGCTCGGTACTAAGGATCTGCCGCGCTTCTCCAAGACTGCCGGCATGTTTTACCTCGCCGATGACCAGGTCGGTGCTGCGCAGAAACTCACCCAGCAGGAAAAGGTCGCCGGGGTTGTCTTCCACGACAAGTATCGTTAATGGCCGGGTATCATCTGACATTTTAGGATGCAATTTTTGGCAGTTTGACAATACTGATCCAAAAATCTTCAATGGTTCGTACCACTTCCATAAACCTGTCCAGGTCTACGGGCTTGGTGATATAACAATTGGCATGGTTATCATAAGAAGCCAGGATATCTTTCTCCGCGGAAGAGGTCGTGAGCATGATCACAGGAATACGTTTCAGCTCCGGGTCATTCTTTATGATGCTGAGGACCTCCGTCCCATCCATCTTTGGCAGGTTGATGTCCAGCAGGATCAGGTCTGGCATCTCCGTACCACGATAAGGCGGATGCTTTTTCAGGAAGCTGATAGCTTCAACACCATCATAAGCAATGGAGATCTTGTTTATGATCCGCGCTTCGCCAAGCGCCTCCCTCGTCAGCAGGATGTCGCCTTCATTGTCGTCTACGAGTAAAATGTGGATCTGTTGCATAAAAAAACGTGATAAGGGTTAAGACTTTTTAATTATAGTAAAATAGAATGTGCTTCCTTTCTCCGATGCCGACTCCACCCAGATGTGGCCGCCATGCCGCTCGACTATCTTCTTACAAATGGCCAGACCGATGCCCGTCCCGGAATAGTCGCTCTTGTTGTGGAGACGTTGGAAGATGATAAAGATCTTATCGAAAAACTGCGGGTCGATGCCGATGCCATTATCCGAGATGGAAAACTGCCAGCAGCCCGGCTCTTCCTTTGTCCTGATCCGGATCACTGGCGCCTGGTCACTATGATACTTCAGCGCATTGCTCAGGAGGTTCTGGAACAGCTGCGTCATCTGCACCTTATCTCCCCAAACAACGGGCATCTCTCCGATGTCGACACGGGCCCGGGCGCTAATGATCTTCTCCCGGAAAATGTCACCCACTTCCTTTAGCACTATGGCCGTGTCGATCCAGCCAAACCCATCTTTCCCCGTGCCCACCCGCGAATATTCCAGCAGATCCATGATCAGGGCCTTCATCCTCTCCGCGCCATCCACGGCATAGTGGATATACTGATCGGCCTTTTCGTCCAGGTGGCCGCCGTATCTTTTTTGCAGCAGCTGCAGGAAGCTGCTGACCATCCGAAGCGGCTCCTGCAGGTCATGTGATGCGATGTAGGCAAAACGTTCCAGCTCACCATTGGAAGAAGCCAGCTCGCCGGCGCGTTTGGCAAGGTCTGTATTCAGCTGCTGCAGCTGCTGCTCATAGAGCCTGCGCTCGGTAATATCACTGACGACGACCATCCGCGCGCGATGTCCTTCGAAGTTGATCGGATATGCCGTAACATCCACATCGATGATCTCACCATCTTTTTTGATATGCCGCCATTGGCTGTCCCGGTATGATCCGGGGTGAGAGCGTACATCCTCCACGTCCTTCAGCAGGCGGTCCTTATCCTCTTCCGGGCGGATGTCCATAATCGTCATCGCCAGGAATTCGTCCCGGGAGTAACCATAACTGCGGATAGCCATGTCATTTACCTCCAGGAAAACCAGCGTCGCTTCATCATAGATCCACTTTGGCAATGGGCTTTTATAAAAAAGGGTCTTGTATTTGTCTTCGGAGGCCTGTAAGTTGGCCGTCTGCATCTTTACCTCGTCTTTTAATTCGATGTTGAAACGTCTCAGCTGCTCACGGGCCTTTTTCTCCCGGCCCAGATCCACACGGATCTTCCGGAAGGTAACAAACGCCAGGATGGCGACAGCAGCGATAAGGGCCCACAATATCCACTGCAATTGCAATGCCTTGTTCTGGCTGTTCCCCCGCCTTATATCGAGCAGGCCCCTCTCCTCCAGGGCCATTGCATTGAGCATATGCTGGATGCGGTAGGAATAACCGGTAGTCGCCTCGCTGGAGATAAGCCCGGCGGCCTCCTCAAAGTTACCCGCCCGACTGAGGATCATGGCATTTTCAAGTATGCTCCGGTTCCTGGTGATATAAGCTAAAAGCGAATCGATACGCACCTGCTGCCGGGGATTGTCAGCCGTCAGCTGCTTCAGCGTGGCTATTTTGGAAGGTAGAAATCTTACGGAATCACCGGCCCTGTCGAGAAAGGCGCTGTCGCCGGTAAGAAGAAAATTCTTTACATTTAATTCATATTGCACCTCGTCATTTAATACCTCCTGCGTCTGGTACAATACCAAATTCGTATGCCTGATGATCGCGCCGCCATTCTGGATCCGGCGATACTGCCAGATTGAAAAGACGACGATCACCAGTACACTGACTATCGCAACGGCGACACCATTTGTTAACCTTTTCTCTATGGCTCCCTTCATGTAAGCTTCTGGGATGAGGTAAATGACTGAACGAGTAGGTAATATACAAAAAAAACAATTACTGAGTATCCGGTACCGTCAGCTTCAGCCATCGGGCGACGGCCGGCAGCATCGTACCCTGCACCAGCACAGAGGATACGGCGATGAAAAAAACGAGATTAAAAATAAGATCGGATTCGGGAAGGCCCGCGATAAGGGGATAAGTAGCAAAGACGATCGGGACGGCGCCCCTTAACCCCACCCAGGAAAGGAATAATTTGCTCCGCAGGTCCGTACGGAAGAAAAGGAGCGTCCCAAAGACCCCGATGGGGCGGGCAACCAAAATAAGAAAGGCCGATATCAGAAGTCCCGGCCCCGCCACAGCCAGCACCCGCGAAGGAAAGACCAGCAGGCCCAGCGTAAGGAACAGAATTATCTGCATCAGCCAGGCAATGCCGTCATAGAACTGGATGAGGATGCGTTTGTGTACAAAATCCGATGAGCCCAGCAGAACGGCACAGATATAAATAGACAAAAACCCATTGCCGCCGACAAACTCCGTCGCAGAATAGCTGAACAAGGCCAGCGCCATCAATAGTACAAAATAAAGCCCCTTATTGGGCAGGTGGATGCGATTGATCAGCCAAAGGCTGCCCTTCCCCGTTGCATAACCCATCAGGGCCCCGATGACAAACCCCTTACAGCACAACAGCAGGAGTTCGCCCGGATGAAAAGAACCTTCCTTTACGATCGCGGTGAGGGTGATCGTAAGGAAATAGGCCATGGGATCATTGCTGCCGCTTTCCAGCTCCAGCGTGGGCGCGAGGTCGCCTTTGAGATGGATTCCCTGTCCCCGGAGAATGGAAAAGACCGCCGCGGCATCGGTCGAAGAGACTATCGCCCCCAGCAGCAGGCCTACCGGCATGGAAAAACCCAGCAGGAAGTGTACGAACAGGCCTACGGAAGTCGCCGTGAGCAGCACCCCCAGGGTAGACAGCGCCAGTCCCTTCCTGAGTACGGGTGAGATAGTCCGGAAATTGGTGCTGAGACCGCCCGAAAAAAGAATAAAGTTGAGGGCTATGATGCCCACCAGCTGCGCCAGCGGCGGGTCGTCAAAAGGGATCCCGCCGAGCCCTTCCGATCCGGCCAGGATGCCAACCAGCAGGAAGAACAACAGGGTCGGCACCCCCCAGCGGCTGGTCGTTTTACCACCCAGGATGCTCAGCAGCAATAGCGCCGAGCCAACCAGTAAGATATTTTCGCTGTGAAGATGCATCAATTCATGCAAATTTTACAAAAAAAGGCTTAATTTTCCGTATATTTTTACCGAATTTGTCAAAATAAAGCAAAAGCGAAAAATGTTTATCGAATTTAGTTTTGCCAATTTTCGTTCCATCAACAAAATTCAGTCCATTAGTTTTAGAGCGACAGCCCTGATATCCGAGGACAGGAATAAAGCAATTGATGAAAATAACATTATAGAAATTGCAGATAATAAGTTATTGAAAACAATTGGCATGTATGGCCCGAACGGAAGTGGAAAAACCAATGTGATAGAGGCACTTCAATTGTTCAAGCAAATGATTAGTTCTTCACTTCGTATCGAAGACCTTTCAAGTGAATTGCTCGATCCATTTAAACTGACTGATGAACAACAAGAAAATGCCGGGCTTTTTCAGGCTGTTTTTTTAGTAGAAAAGAAAAAATTTCGCTATGGGTTCACCCTTGACTTAAACGGGGCAATACTAGAAGAATGGTTGTTTGGCCCGGCAGAAAAAAATGAAACCTATTATTTTAAAAGAAGAAAGGGCAATTTTATAGAAAATAATCCGGAACGATTTTCTGAAGGACTAAATATTCCATTTAATAAATTAAGACCAGATGTCTTATTCTTAACATTTTGCTCCTCCTATAACGGGCCGGTTTCCCAATCTATCAGGGAATTTTTTGTTTCCAATGTGACGGTCGATTCTGGCATGATAGGAAGGCGGCTATCCACAAGAAGGTTAGACCAGAATAAAAGCACGAACCATCTTATTGAGTCAGGTCAAAAAGAACTAATCCTCAATTGGATGAAAGAGGTTGGGTTGTATTATATCGACGTCGAACTTGATGATGAGAGTCCGGTAACAGATGTCTACTTTACCAAAAATATCTATAACAAAAAAGGAGTTATCGCTGGTACAACTAAAATGTCCCTGCAGGACAACGAGTCGGATGGTACAAAAAAGTATTATTCCTATATCGGTGTATTAAATGCAATATTTGAAAGAGGAGGTATATATGTATGCGACGAAATAGATGACGACTTTCATCCCAGCCTATTACAAAAAATAATAAAATTATTTAATAACCCGGATGTCAATCGATCGAATGCGCAGCTTTTTTTTACCAGTCATGACACTAATTTGATGGACCCGCAGATCCTGCGGCGGGATCAATTTTATTTTACCGAAAAATCAGCAATGGACGAAACAACTATATACGCTTTGTCAGATCTGAAAGGCATTCGCAATAATGCCGACTTTGCGCGTCAATATCTGGCTGGTTTTTATGGTGCATTGCCTGTCCTGGGAAATTACCTTGAAGAAAAGGATACAGATAAGTAATTCTAAAAGTACCTACTATGCCTGAAGCCTGGGAACTAAAAACGCATGACAATAGAAGCCAGAATACAGTAACCACTTTTATTATATTTTGCGAAGATGAGAACAGTGAGTCTTCTTATTTCAGAGCTTTTAATATCGAGGGCAAATTGAGAGTGAATCCTATAGAAAATCAAAGACAGGGCAAACTGAACCTCTTAAACACGATTGAAAAATGCGAGAAAGACGGCTTAATGCAATTTAGAGATGGAAAATATCATACAATATCTGAGATTACTGAACATATATGGTGTGTTTACGATCGGGACCTGGAATATGAAGATCTGGAAGTAATTAAAAAAAAGGATGACATTGACTTTACATCGGCTATCTCCCTGGCAACCGATAGCGGATTACACGTAGCATGGAGCAACGATGCCTTTGAATTATGGATATTATTACATTTTGAAGATGTCCCTACAGGTCAACGATTACACCGAAATTACATCTACATCCGGCTAACTGACATCTTAAAAACGGCCATCGCCCGAACACCGGAATTGGATATTATTACTACCCATCCACATTTTAATTATAGGAACCGCTTTAAAAAGCAAGGTGAATTCTATAAGCATGTATATCCATTACTTGAGGGAAAAAGGGAAATTGCGATCGAGCGAGCTAAAACGCTGGAAGCGATATATGATACCAAGACCCCTTTCCACGATCGAAATCCCTGTACCACGGTTCATCACTTAGTAGCTGAGCTGATCAAATATCAATAATGATCTCACTTTACCATTTTCAAACAAGTCGGTGAAGGCACATCCAGCCGCTGGCCCGTAGGCTCTAATAAACCAGTCTTTGGATCGACCCGGAAAATAACAACGGCATTGGAATCCTGGTTAGCCACCAGCAGGAACCGCCCCGACGGGTCCAGCATAAAATTCCGCGGCTCCTTCCCCAGCACTGACTGATACCCGATGGTCCGCAACGTTCCCTTTGCCGGGTCGACGGCAAACACCGCGATGTTGGACTCCGATTCCCTGTTGGTCGCATAGAGGAACCGCCCGTCCGCCGACACATGAATGTCCGAACTCCGGAACGGCCCGTTTGCCCCATCGGGATGGGCCGCAATACGCTGCAACAGCTGCAGATGCCCCGTACCGGGATAATACCGGAATACGTCGACACTGCCGCCCATCTCTTCTATCAGGTAGGCATACCTGCCGTTGGGGTGAAAAGTCAGGTGACGGGGACCGCTGCCGGGTGTTATGGAGATCTTGGCGCTCCCGCCTCGCGGCTGCCCTGCCCCATCGCTCCCGCCTTGCTGCAGCCCCGCCGTATCGCTTCGTAACGGCAAAGCCGCTCCGGAATCAAACCCATAAACGCTTATCGAGTCTTCCCCCAGGTCCTGCGCATACAGCGTACGGTTATCCGGCGAAAAAACCACCGAATGCACATGCGCCTTCTCCTGCCGCGCCGGGTTGATGCTATGACCCGTATGCTGAATATTCTGCACATAAGGCAGCAATGACCCGTCCGCTTTTATCGGGAAGACCGACAGACTCCCGCCGGTATAGTTGGCCAGCGCCACCCAGCGGCCGCTGCGATGTACTGCCACATACACGGGATTGTCGCCCCCGGCTGGCACTTTGTTGATAAAGCGCAATGTCCCCGATCCGCGGTCCAGCGAAAACGCGCTGATGCTGCCCGCACCCGTTGTTCTCGTCTCGGTGGCGGCATAGACGTGCTGGCCGTCCGGAGCTATATCCAAAAAGGAAGGGTTCACGACTCCTGTCGTATGGCTGAGAAGAGTAGCCTGGCCGGTAGCCGCATCCCATCTATAAACATAAATGCCCTTGCTCCCCGTACTGTCTTTTGGCGGTGCGGAGCTGGCGCTGCCCATATTGGTATAAGTGCCGACGAGCAGGTAATAGGACTGGGCACGGGCCGACAGGACCGACAACAGCGCGATTAAAAAGATAAGCCGACGCATATTTACAGCAAATTTGACGATAAAGATAGGGCTTTGCCGGGCGGGCGCCTTCACGAGGACACACCATAACCTGCCCCGCTCTGCCTGAACTCCTTCGGCGTGCATCCTTTCTGGCGTTTGAAACACCGGTGAAAGTGCGCCACATTGTTAAAGCCCGCCTGGTAGGCAATCTCGCTGACCGTATCGGAACAGTTGAGCAGACGGCTACAGATGTGGTCGATGCGGATCTCGCTCAGGCTTTCCGCATAGGTCTTTCCCGTCCTTTTACGGATGCTGCGACAAAAGGCTCCCTTGGTCATCCGCGCCTTCCGGGCTACGTCCTCCAGTGTTATTGGTTGAGAATAATTGGCCCGCATAAAGGCTACTGCCGAATTGACGCGACTATCACCCGCGGATCTGCCGGCACAGGTATAGACCTTGTCCGCCGCGAGACGGCTGCCGGTGGCCACGGAAAGAAAATGCAAAAGAGAAAGCAGGCCATAGACCGATTCAAATCCTCTCTTTTTCCGCAGCCCCGCAAGCTGGGGCGCCGAGGCGGCTGTCGTCTCCGGGGAAAAGATGACACCCTGCAAGGCGTTTTGGAACAGCGTGCCGATGGGATGCAGCTGATTTTTTCCCAGGAATTTGTCGCCCAGGAGGTCCCCCGGCCATCTTAAGATCAGGGCCGAAGCTGCGGCGGCCTGTTGCGAGGCTCCGGCGCACTGCGACGAAACTATGGCAGGGGGCAAAGCTCCGGCAGGCGGCGACGAAACCCCGGCAGGCAGCATCGCCGCCAAATCTTCAGCCAGCGGCGCCAAAACGCTTGCCGGCCCTTCCGCACTACTCCAGGAAAATGGCACCCCGGGCGCCAGCAGCACCAGCTGCGGTCCCGTAAGCACGACCGACATATCACCGATATTCAATTTTATGGGTAAAGCAGCCGGGAGCAGGATCAGCTCGTATTCTTTGATACAACGCAGCTGCGCGGAACCGGGTTGAAGCCCGACGATGGAAAAGACCAGGCAATCTCCGGCATCCAGCGAAGGGTTCTCATATAAGGCACTGTTTTTCATGGCAAAAACATTGTATTTTTAAAAATAATCCAATGAATTTGAGTCTCCGTTTTTTGGCATATCTTGATAACTCTTTGCACGATATGATATGAAAAGGAAAGGACGATGTGCGGTTTATCCGGTTGCCTGGTTGGTTGTCTGTCTTTTCCTCGCCCCTGTTTTTTCCCGGGGCCAGACGGAAGCAGATCTGAAGTTCAGTTCGTTGACGACGACGGAGGGGCTGTCACAAAACAGCGTCAATTGTATTCTGAAGGATAAATACGGGTTCATGTGGTTCGGCACCCGTGACGGGCTCAATCGCTGGGACGGCAATTCCTTCTCCATCTACCGCAACGATCCAAAAGATCCCGGTTCGCTTCCGGACAACCAGGTCAGCTGCCTCTTCGAGGATGACCAGGCCCTTCTCTGGATAGGCACCATGGGCAGAAGCCTCTGCATCTACGATCGCAGCCGGGACATCTTTCTGCGGCCGGAAGACCTGGGTTTTCATTCCGACGGCCCCATCGACCCGGCCATCCTTTGTATGCACGAGGACCGGCAAGGTTATCTTTGGGTCGGTACTTATAGGGGATTGCTGCTCATCGACCGGAAAAAAAAGACGATCAGGCACTTTCTGGCTGATCCGGCCAAACCCACAGCTCTCAACAACGCTACCATACAGACCGTTCTCGAGGACTCCGCGGGACGACTCTGGGTTGGCAGCTATCATGGCCTTCACCTGTTCGACAGAACCACGCAGACCTTTACCCGGTTTCTTCATGACCCGGCAGATCCCCATAGTATCACCAGCGACAAAGTGATGGCCCTTGCCGAAGACCGGTACGGACGACTGGAGATCGGCACCGATGACGGCGGTCTCAATTATCTCGACATCCATGACCTTCCTTCGCACCCCGATCCGCACAAGACCCGGTTTTCCTGCTTTTCCCGGTCCGGCGGTCCCGAAGACATCAGCAGCAACAGTATCAGGGCGCTCTGCCGGACACCGGACGGCCATCTCTGGGTAGGCACCGAAAAGGGGCTCTGCCTTATGAAAGACAGCAGCCACTTCGATCAATACCATAAGACGCAGATCGGAGAAGGCAGCCTTACCAGCAATACCATCCTTTCTCTGTTCGAGGACAAAGCAGGGATCCTCTGGGTTGGCACCTCCCAGGGCGGTGTCAATAAATATGACCGCAATCTGTTTTATTTCGGACTCTACCGCCATACGGCCGACCCCAATAGCCTAAGCGGCGATGAGGTCACCTCCTTTGCGGCCGACACCGGCGGCAACATTTATATTGGTACAGACGGGAATGGACTCGATCAATGGCAGCGATCCACAGGCCGCTTCCTACATTATCATCCGTCCCCGGGAAAAAACTCCCTGGCCGCCGACGTCGTGCTTTCATTGCTGCCTGCAAAGAACCAGCAACAGCTCTGGATCGGTACGTATGGCAATGGCCTGGACAGAATGGACCTTAGGACAAAACGCTTTACGCATATAGCAGCGGGACCCGGTCCCGATAAGCTCAGCAACCCTTCTGTATACGCCTTGCTGGAGGATGGCGGCGGCAACCTCTGGATCGGCACCAATGGCGGGGGTGTCAACGTGCTCCGACCCGACGGGACTATTATAAAACACAGGTCGGCAGCTCATCCGGATAGTCTCAGCAACGACTACATCCGCTGTCTGCTGGAAGACCGGTCAGGTCGCATCTGGATCGGAACGTATTCCGGAGGCATCAGCGTCTATGATCCGGGGACCGGAAAGTTCACCGGGTACAACAACGTCGTCAATCACCTCAGCAACCAGGTGGTCTTCTCTCTTTTCCAGGATGCGAACGGGCGTATCTGGGCAGGCACAATGGGCGGAGGACTGGACCTTTTCGACGCCGGCAGACAACAGTTCATCACCTTCAACGAAATGGATGGACTGGCCAACAACATCGTCAACAGTATCACACAAGACAGCAGGGGCTATCTCTGGCTCAGTACTAACAAAGGCATCAGCAGGCTGGACCCTGCGACGCGACAGTTCAGAAATTACGGCATCTTCAATGGGCTCCAGAACCTCGAATTCATCAACGGCTCCGGGTACCGGTCGCCGGATGGCCGCATCTTCTTTGGCGGCATCGACGGGTTCAACGTTTTTGACCCGCTGGAAGTGCGGGAGAACCGTATCCCGCCCGTCACCCGTTTCACCGGGTTCTTTCTCTTCGGCAAACCGGTACGCCCGGACTCCGCCGGCTCCCCGCTGAAAGGAGATATCAACAGGGTAAAAGAGCTGACGCTGTCCTATGACCAGTCGGATTTCAGCATCGGTTACGCTGCGCTGAACTATACAGTGGCATCCGGTAACCGGTATGACTACATGCTGGAAGGGTTCAATAAAGAATGGCAGCAGGCAGGTGCAGGACGCAGCGCTACCTATACCAACCTTCCTCCCGGCCACTACACCTTCAAGGTCAGAGCCGCCAACAATGATGGTGTCTGGAACCGGCAGCCCACCACGCTCACCATCATAGTACAGCCTCCCCTCTGGAAGACATGGTGGGCTTATACCTCCTATCTGATCCTGTTATTGATCCTGCTGTTCGTCATATACAAGGACATCACGGGCAGGGAAAGACTAAGATCCCAGGTGCGGATCGAACGGCTGACGGCCGAAAAGACAGTGGAGCTCAATGACATCAAGCTGAATTTCTTTACGCAGGTATCACACGAATTACGCACTCCTTTATCGCTGATCCTGGATCCGTTGCGCAAGATGATCCGCGAAGACATGAGCAGGGAGCAGACGCGGAACTATAGCCGGCTCATGTACGACAACGCACAACGCCTCACCCGTCTTATCGATCAGATGCTGGACTGGCGCAAGCTGGAAACAGGTCATCTCCGGCTCAACGCCCGGCCGGCCAATATGGTCGCCCTGACCCGTAACATAACGGACCTGTTCGCCAACCATGCCGACGAACGCCATATTCGCTATTCCGTCGCAGCCGAGTCGGAAAATATACTGGTGATGCTGGACACCGATAAGTTTGAGAAGATCATTTTCAATCTTATTTCCAATGCATTCAAATACACCCCGGATAATGGAAATATCAGCATTTTCATTCGCAAAGGCAATGAGGTGACCATCGGGGCCTGTGCGGAAGTTCATGTCACCGACACCGGTGTAGGCATCGCCGCCGACCAAAAACAAAAGGTGTTTGGGCTGTTCTACCAGGTGGAAGATTCGGGTCGCTACGAAAATGGATCGACAGGCATTGGGCTTGCGCTGGCAAGTCAGCTGGCACAGCTGCATCTCGGAAAGATCGACCTCGAAAGCCAGCAGGGAAAGGGCTCGGAATTTATCCTTTATCTGCCGCTGGCTGGTGGTGGTGCCGCTTCTGCTGGCGCTGGTGCCGCTTCTGCTGGCGCTGGTGTCGCTGGTGTTGCTATTGCAGCCGAAGATTCCGTCGTCGCCGTCCACATTGCTGAATCGCACGACTTTGCGCTGCCCGATCCCGCGCCAAACGATGCCGCCGCATCGGATGATCCCGCCATTACCATCGTCGCCGCCTCCGATCCTGACGACGAACCCTCTCCCCTCATACTCCTGGTCGAAGACAACAACGACCTGCGCAGGTATGTAAAAGACGAGCTCAGCGCTCTTTACAAAGTCGCCGATACTCCTGACGGCAGTTCGGGCTTTACAACTGCACTACAGCTGGTGCCCGATCTCATCATCAGCGACATCATGATGCCCGGTATCAGCGGACTTGAGCTCTGCAACAAGGTAAAGTCAGACCATCGGACCAGCCATATACCCGTGATCCTGCTTACTGCCAGGCAATCCGATGCTCACCAGCTGGAAGGATATACCGCCGGCGCGGATCTCTATATTCCAAAACCATTTAACATGGAAGTAGTGCTTGCCTGTGTAAAAAACCTGCTGGAGTCCCGGCGCAGGCTGCGGGAATTGTATGAGTCCGATCCCGGAAGTGCTCTGCCCGCCATCCAACGCAATCCACTGGACAAGGCCTTTCTCGAAAAGGCGGCCGCCGTGGTCGCATCTCATCTCTCCGACCACCTCTTCGACATCGACCAGCTGGCCGCAGGACTGAAGATAAGCCGACGCCAGCTGTATCGTAAATTAAAGGCGCTGACGAACCAGACGGCGCATGACTTTATAACGAATCTGCGCATGGATAAGGCCGCCGGTCTGCTGCTCACGGGTGAATACTCGATCTCGGAAGTTGCTTACCAGGTGGGATATTCCGAACCGGCCAATTTTACCCGGTCGTTCACGCGGAAGTTTGGCAAAAGTCCCAGGAAATATGTAGCGGATCTGTAGCCTTCGCCGCGCCCCATCGTCGCTGCGGACCATCGTCGCTCCGGACCATCGTCACCGAAAGCCATCGTCGCCGCACCCATGATCTACCCCTCGCGCACCACTTTCACAGCCACATCCCATTGTACATCGGGGCATTCCGCGTGCAATACGCCGCCCTTTACGGAAACCCTGTCCTTTTTGACGACAGCACCGGTGCGGCAATCCGACCATGACACGATATATGATCCGTCGCGCATCCCAACCTCCAGTAGTGGATGTCTCACCGCTGGCGGCAGCCCCTTTTCTTTGACCCGCTGCCAGTCGTACTGTTTGTTCAACAGATATCCGGCCAGCTTTGACGAATCGGCAGACCGAAGCAGGTAAACACGAAGCGTGGCGCCCGTTGTTGACTGCTCAACCGGCGCATATCCATCCCCAATAAGTGATATACCTGCTGCAAACGCCGACAAAGCGGAAAAATGCACATAAAGATCCTGGGGCTCGACATAATCATCCCAATACCAGGGCAGAGCGGCCCCCATCGCACCGCCAAATAAAGTCGCCCAAAGACAATTATGCACAAAGATGCCCCCGGGATCTTTAGCAGCCTGCGTCCTGCCATCGCCCATGAGTCCGAACTCGCCGTTCAACGTCGGCTTGTGATAAGCCTTCCGGTAAGACCTGGCATTTGCAACGAGCTGGCTGTCCATGGCTGTCCTATCTGAATAATAGTGGCTTTGTGTAAAATCGAGAGCCGGCAACTCCCAGCAGGCGGGGTCGTTTTCCGGCCTGCCATAACTCGTGGTAATAAGATGGTGGTTGACGTCCAGATGAGACAGCCAGCCGGCCATCTCCTGATGCCAGGCTCTGACATCTCCTTTATGTTTTTCGAAATCGTCCGTCCAATCCACTTCATTGAATAATTCCCAGGATTGAATGTAACTCGAATATCCGTACCGGGCGACGATGTAGCGGAAGCGGTTCCGGATAAGATGTCTCGCGCTGTCACTGGTAAAAAAGTCCCAGGTGTTCAGACAGGGGCCGCCATTAGCTGCATTATATGGATTCTCGTTCCAGTTGGCATCGACCTTCGTTGATACCTGTCCGTGGTGATCCAGACTAAGCATCATATAGACTCCTTTTCCGGCACAAAGTCCGACCAGCCAGTCCAGGTACCAGGCATTCTGTTGGTGGTATTGCATCAAACCCTCATATCCGTTGCGGCCTTTCTGCCATTCGAGACCCAAACCCCAGGATGGCATCCAGACGCGAATAAAATTCCCCTTTTTGTCCGCCAGCCTGCCGACCCAACGCCGGTAGTCCATATAGGGATTGCTCTTCGCCCAGGCCATATTCTCGCCGATGGGAATAAAGGCCTTCCCATTATCAAAAGAAAGATAGGGGGAAAGATTACGCCGCACAAAACCCGGAGAAGCAGAAGGCAAACAGGAAAAAGACCCTCTTGCGCCCAGGTCGCCAGCGCCAAAGCCGCCGACTGCACCACTCGGCTCACGGGTGCCTAAACCTCCGCCCGCACCAGCGCCCTTACCACTACAAAACAACATAAAATTCCACTGCCCTGCAACGCGGGGCGAATAGCGGACCTTATAATGGCCGAGGCCGTTTTTTTTTAAAAGCCCCGTCGCCGTGTCCAACGAATAATCCTGCATGTAAAACCCATCAACCGTATCCCTGATCCCGCCAGGGCCGGCAAAGACACAGCGCAGCGCCCGCTCGTCATAGTCGTAAGGATTCGCGACAGGGGCAGCGATGTCCACCGTCAGCTCGAACAAACCATATCGTCCGACCCGGCGCGCGCCAGCCTCAACATGCCGGAAGAGCTGTTGCTGCACGGCGAATGGCTGCACGGCGAATGGCGGCGCCGTCTCAAAATCCTTTACCACGCTCCATAAACCCCTATCGACGTCATAAACGGCGTTCAGACCCTGCTCCTCCATCGGCGGATCACCCAGGTAACCATCGCCCTTCTTCCACATCGTCTGTCCCTTTACCGGACGCCCTTCTCCGCCAAAGGCCCAGAAATTACAGCCCGCAATATTTCCTTTGGCCGCTATGCTCTGCCGCACGATGGAAAAAAGCCGCCGGTAATATTTCTCCCGCAGTCCGTCGGGCGAAGCCGCGTCAAAGGCCTGGCGATCCCTTGGAAGACCAAACTCCTCGATGACCATCGGCTTGTCGAGGCTTTTGGCCACCGCCTCATGCCGGTCTATATAGGAAGCCGTGTTGCGCAGTATCACCGGCATACCCGCGGCGATGGCGGTATCGCTGAAAAAGCCCCAGTTCTTGGGCCAGACATGGATAGTAAGATAGTCTATGTTTTTATCGTCATGAATAGCTTTATAAAGACCAAGGTCGTCACCCGTGCTGGCCATACCCTCCGTCCCCGTGGTCACCAGGTGCCAGGGGTCGATGGATTTTATCAGCGCGGCAGTAGCGGCTACCCATCGACGATAATCATCGTTGGCCTGGGGACGCATCGGTCTGGGCTCATTGGCAAGTTCCCAGGCCATGATAGCCGGATCCGTACTATATTTCTTTTTTGTCAAACTGTTGGTCCTTCCCACCAGTACCCGTACCTGCCGGAAATAATCCGACTGACAGGCCGCACAGGCATAGAAGCGGCTGGTATAATCCCGCAGCTCTTCCCAGCTGAGCTTGCGCAGGAACAACGAGTCCGGCAGCAGTCCGTTCCAGTTGAGATATTGCAGGAACCCGCCGCTCCAGTCCCAATTGTTGGAAACATAGATGACGGCTTTCATATTCCGTTTGCCCATCTCCGATAGCAGGTAGTCCAATCCCTGCAGGGCGTCCTCGCTGAATACTCCTTTTTTTGGCTGTAGCGACGGACCTACGCGATAGGAACCATTTATAGCTCCCGTGCCTTCCGCACCAGCGACGATACGCAAATTCTTCACGCCTTTAGCCGCCAGGAAAGAAAGCTCACGCTGTACCCGCTGCCGCCCGGCCTTTCCGAAACGCCCGGTAGCCAGCAATGCCCCCTGCCAATAGTTGGTACCTATAAAATAATAGGGTTGCCCGTCGAGCACCAGGTGGGAGCCTTCGCGTTGTACAAAGTTTTTCGGAGCGATGCCGGGATGCGCATCGGCCGCAGCCGTCATATAAGCCAGACTTCCAGGCCGCTGTCCATACGATTCGCCCGCCGCCGCAGCGCTACTACCCGCCGCCGCATCAACGCTACTACCCGCCGCCGCATCAACGCTGCTACCCGCCGCCGCATCAACGCTGCTACCCGCCGCCCCAGCGCCGCCACCCGCACCGGCCTGATACGACAACCCCGTCACATTACGCTGCTCCAGCCACTCCCGCCGCGACCCTCCACCAGCCGCTGGGTGCAGATCCCTGATCACCGCACCTTTCCCATCACGCAGCCGTATCACCGCCTGACCCACCCCCGCATTCGGCGCCGCATCACCGCGCATATCGGCAATAGTCACATCCCCGAACGACTCGCAATCTATCGCATTCGTAAAATAGCCCGGCAGCGAACCCTCCCAGCGAAGATCAAGACCCTGCACCGTCAACCCCTTCACATGCCTGGCGTATATAGCCGGAATATCGTGGCTGAAAAGAGAATGTTTCGGATCATCATTGGCACGCAGATCGAAATTCCCGCCATAAAGATCGGTGAATTTGCCCCGCGCCAGGGTCAACTGCACATTCTCGAACCGGATATCCTTTAACTCGCTTTCGGGACTTCCGTACAATACGATCCCCTCTTCACCCCGGGCAATGATATTGGTAAACCGTATATTGCTGATCGTCCCCACCTCCTTGCTGCCCAGGCCCGGCAGGGCAGAGATATGCACCGGCTCTCCATGGCCCCACCACTGACCCGGATACAACCTCGTGTCAATGATCATATTCGAGAACAACATATTTTCTATATTCCCTTTCCGGCGCTGAAAAATGCCGATCCCCCGGTTGCTGCCCATGATACGGATATTGTCGAACAGCAGGTTCCCCGAATTATTATCGTTGAACCCATTGTACCCGACCCGGATCCCGCAGCTCCGCGAACAAAGACTGCAATTGCTCACCTTGAGATTGCTGGTGCTGACCACGGCAATGGCGTCATCCCCGACACGAATATCGCAATCGGAAATTATCACATTCTTCGAATCATACATATCCACCCCGTCACTGTTCGGTACCGATAGATTGTTGTCGATGGAAATCCCCAGCACCTTTGCATCGTCGCAATTGTTGAGGTCCATAGACCAGTCATTGGCGTTACGGATGGTGATATCCCGCACCAGCACTCTTTTACACGCATGGAAGATGATCTCCGTTCCCGGCCGCTCCGCAAACTGTCCCTTCCACATCAACGGCGCCTCTGCCTTACCCTCCGGAGCATTCATATAGGCCGCGCCCTGCCGGGTATACCTGCTGTCTCCCGGGCTGCTGACCTGAACGCTATCCCGGTACATGAACAACTCCGACCTCCCGTCGATGACACCCGTTCCCGTTATCGAAACATTCTCCGCCCGGTCTGCAAACACCAGCCCCAGCTTCTTCCCCCCGGCCCCGCTGCCGGAGAACCCATAGTCCGTTTGCAGGCCATAATCATTGTTGTCTTCCGTAGCCAGCAGCACCGCCCCCGGCGCGAGATACAAATTGATATTGCTGAACAGCCGTATCGTGCCTGTCACATACTTACCGGCCGGGACATAGACCGTACCGCCACCCGCCTTTACACAGGCAGCTACCGCCTTCCCGATCGCACGGGTATCCGGCGTATGCCCGTCTCCTTTAGCTCCATACTTCCTGACACTAAAAGCCCCGGCAGGCGCCTGTCCATAACAGGCAAGCGCCATAATGCCGGGGAACAAAAGGGTAACAGACCTCAAAATTGAACGCATGAACTCGAATTGTTTTTTTTATTGGATCGGAACCATCCGGAAATTACAGATCGAAAAATTGCTCTGGCTCGGATCGTTACCCTTCAGCATAAACTCCATGATGATGGGATCGGAAAAGGTCAACCCATCCAGGTTACCCCAGTTCTTCAGCGGCACCGTAAAGGTCTGCCACTTGCCATTGGTCGTGAATGGATAGGTATTATTCCCGCTGGCGTCATAAAAGTATTCCTTGAAATTGCCGCTGTTGAAGCACATGTACAAAGTTAGCGGTAATGACGGCGGCCCCGCGGGAATATTCATCTCGAACTTCAGCGCGTATTTGACGTAGGACGAAGGGTTGCTGACCAGCTCAGCCGGCATGGCGCAATTGTTGCTCAGGAAAGGGTCCCAGTTCCATCCGCCCTGCCAGGACTTGGCGACCTTCAGATAAGGACCGTTGACCGGCGCCGGATCAGGACCCGAAGAAAGAAAGCTGCTGCCATTACAACCCGTAAAATTGGTCATGTCGAAAAGAAAGTTCCGGTTGTCGTGGTACCAGCCCGATGTCGTAACCGAAATATTCAGCGGAGCGATGCCCTTCATCGTAACCGGTCCCGGCTGCGCACCGGCAGGGACGATCACTTTCAGCTGTGTCGCCGTACCGGCCACGACATTCGCGGTAAGTCCCCCTGCGAAGGTGACAGTGGTGGCAGCCGTATCGAGATCGTAAAGGTCGAAGTTCTGCCCTGTGAGCACCAGCGTATCGCCGACAGCCGTATACTCGTTCAGCATACCGCTGAGCACCAGCTGCGGAACAAGGATCTTGAAATTAAAGGTCGCTGTGCCGCCCTTCGTGATCACCGTCACCGTATTGGTCACATTCTGCGGAATGACACGGGGTATCTGCGCGGTGATAGACGTATCGGAAGCATACATCGTTTTATACACGACCTCCTGGTCATTGAACGACACCTTCTGCGCGGAGGCCAGGTTGGTCCCGTAGATCGTAACCCACTCTGCGAGGCTCCCCGAGTCGATACCGGCGCTGTCCTGCGTCGCGGTCACCCGCACGATCGTCGGAAGCCCCGTCGCCGTTCCACTGTTTTTTTTGCAGGAGATCCCCAGCAAGGCCGCCAGGAGCAGCCCCGTCCCGAAAAGAAAAATATTCTTATAGCCAGACATAAAATAAAAATTTTGTTTTGATTAACTACCACCCCGGATTGTTTCCTCCCAGTGACGAATTCGTATTGATCTCGTCGGTAGAAATGGGGAACAGCAGGTTCCTCGAAGACCGCACCTTCGTCAGCCGGTCGTTGCCCTGTATCACCACTCCAAGCTTGTTCATCACCTGTAAATAGACACCCCAGCGAAGCAGATCATAGCGTCGCTGCGCCTCGAAAACAAATTCCCGGCCGCGTTCCGCAAACACAAAGGAACGGAACTGCTCCTGCGACATCCCCGTCGGAGTGGCGCTCGCATGACTGCGCAACCGGACAGCATCGAGATATTGATAAGCTGCTGCATCCGGCCCGTTGACCTCGTTCTCCGCCTCGGCATAGGTCAGCAATATTTCTGCATACCGCAGCATCGGAAAAAAATTGTCGGAATTCGCCGTACCGGGGTTGTTTACATAACTATACTTGTTGCTATACGCCCGGTCATAATACGTGGGGTCGAATATATAGGTGTTACCCGATGCATCCGTCTTGTACAGCGCGGTATCTTCCTGGGGATATAAAATATAATTGGTATACTGAGGCTTTCCGTAGTCCACTATATACTGATGCCGCACCCCCTTCAGGATCCTGTCGTCGTCGTGCTCGTATTCCTTATAATGGTTGTCCGTCATCCAAACGGCCGACACACCGCTCCGATCGGGCTGTGCCGCGTTGAAATAATAGTACAGATCGGTCTCCAGCGCATCATTGCCCGTCTGCGCCTGTATCTCCCACATGTTCCCGCCCTGGTCACGATTGGCAACCGTCCACATATCCATGAAATTGGGGAAAAGCGTATACTCACCACTGTTGATTATTTCCAGGCTCTTCGCACGGGCGCTGTCGAAATAGGCCTTGCTGTCGAAATTCTCGTACCCGGCCACAACGTCCTTGGCATAGGTATAGTTGCCATTATCGGGACCGCCCTGCACCGTCAGCGACGCCCCTTTCAGGGAACCCGAGGCCATCGTAAGATAAGCCTTGGCCAGGAAGGCGGAAGCCACCGCTCTCGTTACCCGTCCCTTTTCGCCCGAACGGCTATCGCTGGCGGGAAACAAAAGACGCTCCGCCGTTTTGAAATCGTTTATCGCCACATTGAACACCTCCGCGACCGAAGACTTCGGCATATTGACCTGGTCGCCCGAGGCCACTGTCTTCAGATGCACGGGTACAGCGCCATAGGTACGTACCAGATCGAAATAAGACCAGCCCCGGAGAAAGGTCACCTCGCCGATCAGCCGGTTCTTCAGGTCTGCATCCATATCCACCTTGGCGATGTTCTCCAGGACGCTGTTGGCCCGGGTGATCAACAGGTAGTGGTCGCCCCAGATATTGTTGATACCCCAAAAGGCAGATGGATTCCCGGCCCCGATATTACCCAGGAACCAGTCGGCGCCCATCGCATGATCGCAGTCCAGGTCCGTCAGCCAATAGGGCTGCTTCATGAGACCCCATCCCCAGAAGGTATTATAAACGCCGTTGACGGCTGCTGTAGCATCGTTGGCATCCTTATAGAAATTTTCCTGCGACAGGAAACTATATGGCTGCTCGCGCAGGACCTTCTTGCAGCCCGCACCCGCAAGCAGGCTTATCGCTATGAATAAAGTTCCGATTCTTTTCATGTCAAAAAATTTTAGAAAACACATTGAACACCCAGGTTATACACTTTCGAGCTCGGATATCCGCCCATGTCGACACCACGACGGGAAGGATCATCTCCATAACCGTTGGTATCCGGATCGTACCCGCTATACTTCGTGATGGTCACGAGATTGTTGATCGTCGTGAAGACACGGAGGGATTGCATGAACTTCAGCTTCGCCTTGAGATTGTAGCCCAGCGTGACATTACGGAGCCGGACATACGAGCCGTTCTCGATGAAACGCCTGGTAAACTTAAACGCCCTCCAGTATTGCTCCTCCGGCTTCGGTGACTTTGCATGTTCCCAGTTCGCAGAGGTCCAGCGATCGTTCCACATCTTCTGCGTGACATTATTGAACCCGCCAATATTGGACAGATAATAGGTATTCATGTTAATGATGTCATTGCCATACACGCCCTGGATCAGGAAATTGAGATCAAAATCCTTATAGGTAAAGCTGTTGGTGATCCCATAGGTGAAATTCGGATTTACGTTGCCGATCAGCCGCTGATCCTTGGCCGTGATGGCGCCGTCATGATCGAGGTCCTGGTAACGGATCTCCCCGACCATCCGCGCGATGATGGCATCCGGCTGGCCCGCCATGACCGGGTCCGCCCTTACCTCCGCCTCATTCTTATAGATATCCTGCTCGACATACCCGTACAGGGCGCCGATAGGCTGTCCTATCTTCTGGACAAAGGGCTGATCGCCATTGGTACTGATCCGGGTGGCGAATTGCTGCTGCACGCCGCCGCCGAGGCTGAGGATCTTATTCCGGTTGAAGGAAATATTGGCGTTCAGGTTCCAGGTAAAATCATGCCCGGTGATCGGGATGGCGCTGACACTGAGCTCGAGCCCCCTGTTGGCGACTTCCCCGCGATTGACCAGCTGGGTGCCGAAGCCTGTAGTCGGCGGGATCGTGATATTCTGTAACAGATCATGGGTACGTTTGTAATAGATATCCGCATGAAAGCTGATCCTGTTCTTTAAAAAACCAAGATCCAGACCGGCGTCATACTGGTCGGTCGTTTCCCATTTCAAATTGATATTCCCCGGACCGGCATAATAATCATCCGCATACCCGTTGGCCAGCGTACCGTTGAAAGTATAGGGATAAGGGACCAGCTTCGATAAGGTGCTGTATGCGCCTACGCCCTGGTTGCCGGTACGGCCATAGCTGACCCTGATCTTCGCGTCATTCATCAGGCCGAGATGGTCCTGCATAAATGGCTCGTTGGAAAAATGCCACGCAAACGCCCCCGAGGGGAAATACGACCAGCGGTTGCGCGGTGCAAACTTACTGGTGCCATCATCCCGGAAGGACAGCGTGACAAGGTAACGGTCTTTCCAGGAATCCGTGATCCTCCCCAGGAACGAAACCAGGTCGGACCTGGACCTGTTGCTGGTCAGCACGGGCGGGTTCTGGCCACCGCTCATATTGTTGTCCTGGAGCTGATCGTTGACGAAATTACTGGCTTGCTGGTTTTTGGTGTTGCTTTGATCGTCCTCATAGGTGAAGCCGCCGGTAAAGGTCAGGTTGTGCTCACCCAGCGTCTTCGAATAATTGAGGAGGCTCTCGGAGGTGATGGAATTGTACCACCCCTGCGACTGATAGGCAATACCCAGGTAAGACAGCCCTTCATAAACCGACCGGGGATAATACTGTTCGCGCTGGTTATTGTAATAGCTGATCCCAATGTTCTGCCGGAAGGTCAGCCCCTTGGCAATCTTAGCTTCGAGATAGTTGGAAGAAAAAATATTCGACACCAGGACCTGGTTCTTCACCGCATGTACATACACGTAAGGATTGGACACCTGTGTCGCGGCCGTGAAGATATTGGTACCGGAATCGTACAGGGGAGCGGTAGGTGCGAACGCCAGCGCCGCCTTTACTACGCCTACGCCACCGCTAAGGTCCTCGTTATTCGTCTTGACCAGCTGGTTGGTGCTGCGGTTGAAGCTGGTGTTGGAGCCCACCGTCAGCCACTTCTTTACATTTCGCGTCAGGTTGGCGCGAATGCCGTACTGTTTGAACCGGCTGTCCTGGATCACACCCGTCTGGTCGATATAGCTGCCCGAGACCAGGTAACTTCCGCTTTCGTTGGCGCCCGAAATATTCAGCGACAGATTATTGGTGATGCCCGTATGGAATATCTGCTTCTGCCAGTCCGTGCTGTGACCGATAAAATCTTTCGGTCCTTTTATATAGACCGTCGAATCGGGATTGGTCGGGGACTGTTGCACTTCACCGGGATAGGGCAGTGTCCTGGGCGTCGGACCCGGTTCGAAATAATTGGAATTACTATATGCTTCGTTCTGCATAGAGGCATATCCATAGGCGTCCAGCATCTTTATCTCATGCATCACCTTCGAAGCGCCAACCACCGCATTCAGCTCCACCCTGTCGCTGCCCATCTTTCCCTTTTTAGTGGTAATGATGACGACCCCGTTGGAACCGCGTGACCCATAGATCGCCGTAGCCGAAGCATCCTTCAGCACCGTGATCGACTCGATGTCATTGGGATTAAGAAAGGAAAGGGCATTTACCGTAGACTGCTCGCCTCCCGACACGGAGGAAGGAGTCGCGTCCCCGTTCCCGATGACATAAGGAATACCATCGACGACATACAGAGGCTGCGTCCCTATAAAGGAATTGCTGCCGCGTACCGTGATATTAAGACCTGCGCCCGGCGCCCCGTCACTCTGGCTGACCACTACCCCCGCAACTTTTCCCTGAATGCCGGAGACGATATTGGTCGGATTTCCTTTCAACAGATCGCTTCCGGACAAGGTCGATACGGAACCGGTAAGGTCTTTCTTTCGCACCGTCCCGTACGCAACGACGACGACATCTCCCAGACTGGATGCCACTGACTTTAACTCAATGGTGCCCACGTTGTCACCGTTGACACGTACCTGCTCCTGTTGCATACCGACATAGGAAATGACAAGGGCCTTCCCGTTTGCGGGAAGATTCAGGTGAAAGTCACCCTTTGCATCAGTAGTCGTGGAAATGGTGCTGTTCCTGACCGTGACCGTGGCGCCTGTCAGCGGGCTTCCTTTTTCGTCCCTTACCGTCCCGCGGACGACCCGGGTCTGGGCCCGGACCATTAAGGGAAAAACTGCTACTATCAGCAGTATGATGATGCAATAAAACCTCAACTTTCGCATGTTCAAGCAATTTGATGCCAAACTTAAGCCGATATCCCAATTCGCTTTGATGCTATTTTATCCGCCAATTGATCTGTATTCACCCACGACTTTGGTCTGCAGCCGGCCGCCTTTCCGCGACATACTGACGCGCTAAAAACCGCGCCGAACGCCTCTCCCGCAGCCGATCGCCTGCGCGCCTTTGCCGCAGCTCATCACCTCCACGCCATTGCCGGCCTGAAATTGTAAGGAGAAGAATCCGGCCGTTCAAGGCTGCTAAACGCTAAAATGTAAGAATTTGAAATAAAATCAATTACACATTGCCCGAATAAATATTTAAAATAGTGTATCTATAAATTTTCTTATATAAAAGATTTGTAGATAAACAGTTAGGTAAATTGCAACAAATTAATAGTTAGTTGCATCAATTGCAACCGATTGTTTTTCCGAAAAAAGAGTATATTTTTAATCTGTATTTAATACGACACTGTTCTGTCCGCAGAACAGGTTTTTTTTACAGGGATAGATAAATGTTCAATTGACACTTGTAAGAAAAGCCGGCGCAGAAAAACACTATACCAAAAACGATTGCACATGAGACTGCCATTGCTAACCGCACAGCCGCCAATCTCAACAGTGACCCTGTATGGCTTGCCTGTGGGGACCTCTTTCTCCCCTTCCTACCCCTTTTTCCGCTCGAGCTCATAATTCCATCGGACTTCCACGCATGGCTTTGCATCCAAATGCAACCGATTGTTTTTGTCACCTATAACCAAAAAAACGCTTATGCATCCGCTGCTAAAATCAACACGCATGGTTTTGCTGGCCCTGGCATTCTTATGTGCCAACGGCCTGTTCGCTCAGGAACCGCTTCGCATCACCGGCAAGGTCGCCGATGTCACCGGCACCCCGCTCGGTGCAGTCACCGTCTCCATTAAAGGCTCAAAAACGGCCGTCGCCACAGCTTCCGACGGATCCTTTACCATCTCCGTACCCAACGCCTCCGCCACCCTCGTCATCAGTTATGTCGGTTACCAGAACCAGGAGATAGCCCTCGGCGGAAGAACAAGCCTCGACATCCGGCTTACGCCAACCAACTCGAACATGAATGAAGTTGTCGTCGTAGGTTATGGTACACAGAAGAAAAGAGAGATCACCAGCGCCATCACCCGTGTAGATGCCGAACAATTCAACAAAGGCAATATCAGCGATGTCTCCCAGCTCCTCCAGGGTAAAGTCGCCGGTCTCTCCATCTCCAAACCTGGCGGAGACCCCAACGCCGGTTTCACCATCCGCCTGCGGGGCCTGTCGACTCTTGGCGCCAATACGTCGCCCCTCATCGTCATCGACGGACAGATCGGCGCAGACATCAACTCGGTCGACCCTAACGACATTGCCAGCATGGACGTCCTCAAAGACGGTTCATCCGCTGCCATCTATGGTACACGCGGCTCGGCCGGTGTCATCATCATCACTACCAAGTCGGGCTCGCGCAGCGGACCACAGGTCTCGTACAGCGGAGCGGTCACTGCTGAGAAAGCAGCCCGTTTTACAAAACATATGACCTCCGGCGAATTTCGCGACCTGCTGAAATCCACCGGCGCAGGCACCGACTACGGCGCCAATACCGACTGGGATAAAGAGATCACCCGTACCGGTATCACCCACGCACACAACCTCTCCCTCTCGGGCGGCAATGGTCACACCTCCTATAATGTCTCGGTCAACTACCGCAACGGGCAAGGCATCGCCATCACCACCGGCTTCAACCAGCTGAACGGTCGCCTCAACCTCACGCACAAGGCCCTGAACGACCGGCTGGTCTTCAATGTCCAGCTGAACAATACCCGGCGCGTGTCCACGGTCGGTTTTGCCAACGCATTCTCCTACGCCACCATCTACAATCCCACGGCGCCGGTGCACGTGCCTGTCGGAGACATCAACGATATTGCAGGAGGCGGATGGTTCGAATTTTCCGCCACGGACTATTCCAACCCTGTCGCCTTGCTGGAGCAGAACACCAATGTCGTCACGATGAAGCGCCAGAACCTGGCCGGCTCTGCCGAATACGAGATCGTCAAAGGTCTGAAATTCCTCGTTCGTTACGCCCAGCAGAACGTCAGCTCTGACTCCAACAAATACTCTCCCATCAATGCCTATGCGAACCGCGGCTTTGATCCCAATAGCGATAATGGTTATGGCCGCCACGGGTATAAGATCCTTCAGCAGGCCACGGCCTCCAATCAGCTGTATGAGAATACCCTTAGCTATCAGCATAAGTTCAGCGACCTGGACCTCGGCGCCATCGCAGGTTATTCCTACCAGGACTTCCAAAACAACGGTTCGTACATCGCCGCCGGTAATTTCGTGACCGACGCGGCCAGCGGTAATATACAGGCCGCCCTCGACATTCCTTATGGGCTGGCTACGGTCAGCAGCTTCAAAAATGCCAGTAAGCTCGTCGCCTTCTTTGGACGCATCAACGCCAACTACAAGAACTTTGCCTTCCTGGCGGCCAGCATCCGCCGTGAAGGTTCCACTCAATTCGGTCCTAAGAATAAATGGGGTTACTTCCCTGCCGTTAGCGGTGGTGTCGACTTTGCCCGTTTTATCGACATGCCTAAGGTCAACGCCTTGAAGCTGCGTGCCAGCTATGGCGTCACCGGAAGCCTCCCTCCTTATTCTTACCTGTCCTTACCGACCCTGACCGTAGCAGGTTCCTACTATGCCGGCAACGATCAGTATGGTTTTACCTACGCACCGAATCAGAACCCCAATCCCAATCTGAAATGGGAGAAAAAGGCAGAGACCGACATCGGCCTGGACTTCACATTGCTTGACAACCGGCTCAGCGGTACTGCCGACTACTTCCGCCGGACTACCTCCAACCTGATCTTCAATGCGACGGTGCCTGTTCCTCCCAACCTCGTATCGACCACCTGGGAAAACATCGGTACCATGCAGAGTAATGGCTTTGAGATCATGGTCAACTACGACGTCATCCGGAACAGGAGATTCAGCTGGACCACAAGCCTCAACTACTCCCGCGCACATGTCGTGCTGAAATCACTCGATCCGACACTGGCCGGTTCTTATGTCGGCGCCTCCAATCTCGGCAGCCCGGGTCAGGAAGCAACGCAGATCACAAGAGCCATACAGGGACAGCCCATCGGTCTGTTCTACCAGGCTGTATATAAAGGAGTCGATCAGAATGGCAAATACCTTTTTGACGATGGAAAAGGCAATGCCGTCGCAGACAACAACAACTATAAGACGATCATCGGCAACGGTCTTCCGAAATATGAAATGGGCTGGACCAACTCCTTTCATTATCGCAGCTTCGATCTGAACGTTTTCTTCAGGGGAGCCTTTGGCCACCAGCTGATCAATACCTATCGCGCCTTCTACGAGAACCCCACCGTCTCGTCCGTATATAATGTGGTCAAAACGAAATATTATAATCCTAACGTAAAAGATGCACAGCTCTTCAGCAGCCTGTTTGTGGAAAAAGGGACTTTTGTCAAGCTGGACAACGCCACCATCGCCTACAATCTTCCGTTGAAGAAAGAAGGTGATCCTACGGGCGGGTTCAGGAACCTCCGGATCTTCGTCACCGGCTACAACCTCTTTATGATCACCGGCTATACCGGCGCTGATCCCGAAGTACGTTATGCCGACATGAGTGTCAACCCGCCAAACATTCTGGCGCCGGGCATCGACAGAAGAGAGAACTGGGTTCTCACCCGGTCGTTTACTCTGGGCGTCAATGTAGGATTTTAATTCTTCACCTTAATTAAGCTAAACATGTTACGAAATATAAAAAGCAAAATCGGAGCCCTCTTGTTGCTGACGGTCGTTGGATCATGTACCAAGCTGGACGAGACAAAATATCTCTACGACACGGTCAACAGCGACGGCTTCTACCAGACCGATGCCGAACTTTCCTCCGCAGTAGGTGCGGCTTATTCCAACCTGGCGGGCATCGCCAGCAACACCAATTACCTGCCGCTCGAGGCGATGACAGACGAATGCGTCGTCCCCACCCGCGGCCCGGACTGGGGTGACGGCGGCCGATGGGTGCGCCTGGCCACACATACCGTGCAGTCTGCCGACCCTGATCCCACCAACAACTGGAATTTCTGCTATTCCGGCATCAACACCTGCAACCGGCTGATCGCCACGCTCACTAAATATACCAACCCGAAGATCCCGCAATATACTGCCGAGCTGAGAGGCCTTCGCGCCATCTATTATCTGTGGCTGCTCGACTGGTATGGCAATGTGCCGATCAGCATTGATTTCTCCGCCACTACCCCGCCGGGCAACAGCAGTCGCGACCAGGTCTATGCGTTGGTCGAAAGTGAATTGCTTGCCGTCGCCTCTGTCCTGCCGCATACCGGACCGACAGCAGAATCTACCTATGGCCGCGTCAACGCCTACACCTGCTGGGCGGCGCTGGCCAAGCTTTATCTGAATGCGCAGGTCTGGACCGGCACTCCTCAATGGGACAAATGTCTGGCCGCCTGTGACACCCTTATCAATTCCGGTCTTTATGCCCTGACCCCCAACTATGCGGACAACTTCGCCAGACAGAACAAGGGAGTTCCGGAAACGATCTTCACCATTCCCTATGACCACGTACACGAGACCGGCAATAATCTTTCCATGATGACGCTTAACGGTCTCAACCAGAATACCTATAACATGAACGCACAGCCGTGGAATGGTTTTGCGAGCATCCAGGAGTTTTACAACTCTTATATCGACCCTGTTCAAAACCCCGGTCCACAGGGCAGGGTTGTCGGCACCGGCCCTGCCGGCGACAGCGTCACAGGCACTTTAGACAAGCGTCTCAGCAACTTTCTCGTCGGTCCTCAATTCGGCGCGGACGGCAAGCCCCTGCTCGACGGCGGTTATGAAAAGGACGGACCAGGTTATGCCGGCGATCCCAATGGCGCCCCCATCGTATTCACTCCCTATATCAACCAGCTGCAGCCTACGGCCTGGCGCCAGTCGGGGGCCCGTATCGGGAAATGGGCCTTCTACTCGGGGATGACCCAGAACCAGGACAACGACTTTGCCATCTTCAGATATGCCGATATCCTGCTGACGGCAGCGGAAGCCAGCGCAAGGAAGGCCAGCAGCTGGAATGACCCATATGCCATCGCCATCGTCAACCAGATCAGGACGATCCACGGTGGTGTCGATCCCTTTACGAACATGACGGAAGCCAGCTTCCTGGCAGAACGCGGAAGAGAAATGTTCTTTGAGGGATGGAGGCGGCAGGACCAGATCAGGTTTGGCGTCTTTAACAACGCATGGCGTTTTCACCCGGCTGACCCGGCCGACAATCTGGGCCCGCATGGTATCAATCACGTCAATATCCTGCCCCTGCCGGATGCGCAATTGAATGCAAATAAAAATCTCAAGCAGAATCCAGGGTACCCGCAATAAGGGGTCCCGGGTTTAGCAAACTTAAGAACGGGCGAATTCTTTCGCCTGTTCTTTATTATATATTAAGACATAACTTGAGTATATGAAAATAGTAGTATCCGTCCTTTTAATGGGTTTAGCGTTGCCTGCACTTGCGCAGCGCCCCGGTCAGCATGCTCCTGCGACCGCGTCAGGCCATCCGACTCCTGCGACTGCGCCACGCCAGACCGCTCCTGCACCAATCGCCGCATTGCACGATTATCCTATCCGGCCTGTCAACTTCACCGACGTGCAGGTGACGGATAAATTCTGGCTGCCCCGCATCGAGACCAATCGTACCGTGACGATCCCCGCCTCCTTCGAAAGATGTCGCGCTACCGGCCGTATGAACAACTTTGAAATGGCCGCAACACATCAGGGCAAATTCTGCACGATCTATCCTTTCGACGACACCGATATCTATAAGACACTGGAAGGAGCGTCCTATTCCCTGGCGGTACACCCCGATCCGGTGCTGGCAAAATATCTCGACTCGCTCATCACGCTGATCGGCAGCGCACAGGAGCCCGATGGCTATCTCTACACGGCAAGGACCATCGACCCCGCACATCCGCATGCCTGGAGCGGCCCCGAAAGATGGGTAAAGGAACACGAGCTTAGTCATGAACTGTACAATTCAGGGCATCTCTTTGAAGCAGCCGTGGCCCACTACAATGCCACCGGCAAACGCAGCCTGCTGGACATCGCCCTGAAAAACGCCGATCTCCTGGTCGCCACATTCGGCCCGGACAAAAGACATGTTGCCCCCGGTCATGAGATAGTCGAGATGGGGCTTGTCAAGCTGTATCGTGTCACCGGCAAAAAAGAATACATCGACCTGGCGAAGTTCTTTCTCGAACAGCGCGGCGAAAGAAAATACAACAAGGAAAGCAAAAACGTCTGGGAGAACGGTTCTTACTGGCAGGCTCACGAACCCGTCACCTTACAGGATGAGGTGGTTGGTCATGCCGTACGCGCCATGTATCTCTACTCCGCAATGACAGACATCGCCGCCCTCACGGGTGACACGGCTTATGGGAAGGCCGTCGACAGGCTCTGGGAGAACATGGTCGGGAAAAAAATGTATCTCCACGGCGGCATCGGCGCCATCGGTGACGGCGAACGTTTTGGCGACAACTATGAACTGCCCAATCTCACCACCTATGCGGAGACCTGTGCAGCCATCGGCAGTGTATACTTTGACTACCGTATGTTTCTCCTGCATGGCGACTCCCGGTACATCGACGTCCTCGAGCGCACCCTGTACAACGGGCTTATCTCCGGCGTAGGTTTGGACGGAAAGAGTTTTTTCTATACCAATGCGATGCAGATCTGGAACCATCATACACACGCCGATATGGAGCCTGAACGTTCCGGCTGGTTCCCCTGTTCCTGTTGTCCTACGAATATAGCCCGGCTGCTGCCTTCGCTTCCCGGTTATATCTATGCGGTTCGCGACAGGGATGTTTATGTAAATTTGTATATCAGCGGAACGGCAAACATTGCGCTCGCAGCCGGCGCCGACACCCGTCAGGGCGGCATTCATCAGGGCAGCACCGGTCAGGGCAGCACCCATCAGGGCAGCACCCGTCAGGGCAGCACCCGTCAGGACGCGGTGAAACTAACCCAGGAAAGCAATTATCCCTGGGATGGCAATATCAGGCTGAGTGTCGTCGCTGCAAAACCAACCGCATTCGGACTTCGGCTGCGTATCCCCGATTGGGCGCGCGGCGAAGCCATACCGGGCGGCCTTTATAAATTTGAAGGACAGGATGCCGCCTCCGGCGCTATTTCCATCCGCGTCAACGGCCAGGTCGTCAACGCTGAAACAGACCATGGCTACGCCGTCATCAACAGGACCTGGAAGAACAAAGACGTGGTCGAACTCGTTCTGCCTATGCCCGTTCAAAAAGTAATGGCAATAGATAGCGTGAAGGAAGACGCCGGCAAGCTTGCCATGCAACGCGGACCGCTGCTCTATTGCGCGGAATGGGTTGACAACAATAACAGGACCGGCAATCTTATCCTTCCTGCAAATGCCAGTATCACAACCAGCCCGCAACCCGGTCTGCTCAACGGCATCGTTACCCTGCAGACCGATGGACAGCGGGTGGAAGTCGCGTCCAATGGACTGGAGATCACAACCCATAAAGATGCTATCGTCGCCATACCCTACTATGCCTGGGCCAATCGCGGAAAAGGAGAAATGAATATCTGGTTCCCGGAAAAAGTCAGGGATGTCGAGCTGCTGACCAAATAATTTATGGTGTTGAGATCTATTACCTTTTTGCTCATCAGCGCGTTGTTCGCCAGCTCCTGCACCGGTCCCGTGGCCGTGCATCCAAACACTTTATTCTCTTTACTCCCGGGAGACTCCACCGGTATAAGCTTTTCGAACAACCTGAAATTTTCGGAGGAGCTGAATATGTATACCTTCCGCAATTTCTACAATGGCGGAGGCGTCGGCATTGGCGACATCAACAACGACGGCCTGCCGGACATCTTTTTCTGTAGTAACCAGGGCTCGAACAAGCTCTATCTCAACAAAGGCAACTTCCACTTCGAGGACATCACCGCAAAGGCCGGGGTTGGCAGCGACGGAGTCTGGTCTACGGGGGTCGTATTCGCAGACATCAACGGTGACGGGCTCACCGACATCTATGTCTGCAAGTCCGGCGACATAACCGGGCGGAGCGAAGCTCCAGGCCGGCACCGGAGCAATCAGCTTTTTATCAATAACGGCGACCTGACGTTTACCGACAGGGCGGCAGCATACGGGCTGGCCAATACGGGGCTGTCGACGCATGCCGTGTTTTTTGACTTCGACCGGGATGGGGATCTCGACTGCTATCTGCTGAACAATTCTTTCCGGAGTGTCGGCAATTATGACCTGGTCAAAGACCAGCGTTATATCGTCGACTCGCTGGGCGGGAACAAGCTCTATCGCAATGACGGCGGTCACTTCACCGACATCACAAACCAGGCGGGCATCTACAGCAGCCGCATCGGTTTTGGGCTTGGCGTCACCATCTCCGATCTGAATATGGATGGATGGCCGGACATCTATGTCTCCAATGATTTTTTTGAAAAGGACTACCTGTATATCAACCAGCGGAACGGCACGTTTAAAGAATGCCTGGAAGACTGTATCAACGAGATCAGCATGAACTCCATGGGCGCCGACATTGCCGATATCAACAACGACGGCCTGCCTGATATCTATGTGACCGATATGCTGCCCGAGCTGGAGGCTCGCGTAAAGACCAAAACGTCGTTTGAGACATGGGATAAATACCAGGCCGATGTCAACGCCGGGTATTATAAACAATTTGTTCGCAATGTGCTTCAGCTTAATCGCGGCTTTGCGCCTGCAGGGGCTGCGGCGGCTCTGGCTCCGGGATCCGCTGCGACTCAGCGATCTGCTTCTGCTCCGGGACTCGCAGCGGCGCGTCCACCTGGTTCGTTGGCATCTCCACTGCTCACCACTGCGACACTCTCTGCACAACCTATTGGTCCATTAACGCACTTCAGCGAGATCAGCCGCCTGGCTGGCGTCCAAGCCACGGACTGGAGCTGGGGCGCACTCATCGCCGACCTCGACAACGACGGCTATAAAGATATCTTCGTCGCCAACGGCATCTATAAAGATCTTACCGACCAGGACTATATCCAGTTCATGGCGAACCCGACCCAGGTGCGAAAAATGATCAGCGAAGCAGGAGGTGCGGGCGCAGGAACCGGCGCATCGGGAGGAACCGGCGCGGTTGGCGCGGGAAAAGGGATCATCAGCAAACTCGTCGACCTTATTCCCTCTACCCCCATGTCCAATTATGCCTTTCATAACAATGGCGGCCTTCACTTTATCAACAAGGCAAAGGAATGGGGCCTGGATCAGCCGGGCTTCTCCAATGGCTCGGCTTATGCAGACCTTGACAATGACGGCAACCTCGACCTCGTGGTTAATACGGTAAACGGGCCGGCAAGGATCTATCGCAACAATGGGGTTCACAACAGCTGGTTGAAACTCAATCTGCAAGGCGAAGGACTGAACCATTTCGCGGTCGGCGCAAAAGCGACGGTGTATTATGATCATACCCTGGCCTGGCAGGAGGAAATGCCGACACGCGGATTTGAATCTGCCGTCGATAGCCGGTTGAACTTTGGATTGGGCAAGGCAAAGACCATCGATTCCGTTGTGGTGGAGTGGCCCGACGGCAAGCGGACGGTTTTGATGGCGCCGCATACAGATCAAATTCTCACGCTCCGCGAGCAGGATGCTCCAGCAGTTGCGGCAACCCGCTTCGCAGTAGCCACCGCGCCAGCCACCACACGAGCCGCAGCGCCAATCCCTCTGCTCACCCCAACCAAAGCCGCCGGCTTAACCTTCACCCACCGCGAGAACGACTTCAACGACTTCAACCGCGACCGCCTCCTCTTCTCCATGCTCTCCACCGCAGGCCCCCGGACCGCCGTCGCCGACATCAACGGTGACGGTCTCGACGACATCTATCTCTGCGGCGCCAAAGGCCAACCCGGTGCACTCTATATCCAATCCTCCAACGGCAGCTTCGCCCCGTCCAACCAGGCCCTCTTCGAAAAAGACAAGGAATGCGAAGACGTCGACGCTCTCTTCTTCGATGCCGATGGCGACGGCGACCCTGACCTGTTCGTCTGTAGCGGCGGCAATGAGTTCTCACCCAACTCCACCGCCCTGATCAGCCGGTTATACCTCAATGACGGACACGGTCATTTCACAAAGTCCCCACAGCTGCTGCCCTCC
>DASYEB010000024.1:0-77746 GCA_036499285.1 Puia sp.
TACAAGGGGGGAAGTTATCTGTTCGTTCAAAAATACGTTCATGATCTGAAGGCGTTCAAGGCGCTGCCTGTCGGGGAGCAGGAAAAAGTATTCGGAAGATCAAGAGAGAATGACGTTGAAATGCCTGATGAGCAAAAACCCTCCAATTCTCACATTGCTTTGACCAATGTCGGTGACGATCTCAAGATCATCCGGGACAATCTGCCTTTTGGGAATATGTCGACCAATGAGATGGGTACTTATTTCATCGCTTATGCGAGTACGTTCAGCACGGTAAAGAAGATGCTGGACAATATGTTTATCGGTTTACCGGAAGGGAATTACGACAGGCTGCTGGATTTCAGCACACCAAAGACCGGGAGCCTGTTCTTTGTTCCTTCGGCGTCCCTTTTGAAGGATATTGCATCGGGGGCGCCAGCTCCGGAGGTCGCAGCTTCTGTCCTCAACGCAGGCGGGGCATCGCCGCGATCGTCTTCGGGCGACGGGTCATTATCTATCGGATCATTAAAAAAAGAATCAGGATATGAATAATCTTTATCGGGAGCTAGCCCCTGTTTCAGAGGCGGCCTGGGCGGAAATCGAAGAGGAAGCAAGGCGCACTCTCAAGCGGCATCTGGCAGCGCGACGCGTGGTAGATGTCGAAGGCCCAAAAGGTTTTGACCTCTCGGCGGTCGGTACGGGACATACCCAGAAAATCCCGGCGCCCGGTGAAGGGATCCAGGCTGTGCAGCGCGAGGTGAAGGCATTGGTGGAACTTCGGGTTCCGTTCGAACTCACCCGCCAGGCGATTGACGACGTCGAGCGCGGCGCGACGGATTCGGATTGGTCGTCGGTAAAGGATGCAGCGCGCAAGATAGCGTTTGCGGAAGACAACTCGATCTTCGAAGGATATGACGCGGCGGGGATCCAGGGGATCCGGCAGGGTAACAGCAACCCGGTATTGACGCTTCCTTCCAGTGTGCGGAACTACCCGGATGTCGTTGCACAGGCGGTGAGTCAATTACGGCTTGCCGGGGTCAACGGACCCTATGCGCTTGTACTGGGCTCCGAACCTTACACGGCTGTCAGCGGCGGCAGTGACGAAGGGTACCCTGTTCTGAAGCATATCCAGCCGCTTATCGATGGGGATATTATCTGGGCCCCGGCGATCAAAGGCGGTTTCGTGCTCAGCACCCGCGGGGGTGATTTTGAATTGGATCTCGGCCAGGACATATCCATCGGCTATCTTGGTCATTCCGAAACCAGCGTCAGGCTCTATATGCAGGAAAGTTTCACCTTCCGGTTGTTAACGACGGAGGCCGCGGTGGCGCTGTCGCCGGCAGGGAAATAGGCGGGCGGTAAGCCCAAAATTCGTTATTTGATCATTTTACTCTATTTTGTGGGTACATAAACCCCCTGAACCCATGCTGCGCTCTGCCATGATAGCGCCCCTCCTATGCTTATGCTGGTATTCTGGACTGACCCAGAACCAATTGTATTCCTATCAACAACTTTCCAATTCATATTATGCCCCTCAGAAGGACTCTCTCAGGAAAGCCTGGGTATGTCCCGAAGTCTTTGACGATCGGTCCGCTCAGAAGAAGTTCCGGGAGCTCTGGGATGAGCGCACAACCTTTCTGGCTACGGCAATCGAAAAGCAGTATTTTGTTTACGAGCCCGAAGTCAATCAGTATCTGCAGGGAATCATCGGACAGATAACGGCGGCGAATGCGGAACGGTTCAGCGACAGGCCTTTGCTGCTGATCGACCGGAGCCCGGTGGCGAATGCATACGCCCTGGGCGGCAACGTCCTGATCGTGAACCTGGGTCTTATCTGCTTCTCTCAGACCCGGGAGGAGTTGGCGCTTGCCATCGCACATGAACTTTCGCACAACATCCTCAGCCATTGCGAGAACGCACTAAAGGAAAAGGCAAAATGGTTGACGTCGGATGAATATAGGAACTCGCTGAAGGGGATCCTTGACTCCAAATATGAACGCTATAGCCGATTGAAAAATATTTTCCGGGACTATCGTTTCAGCCGCAGCAAACATCAACGGTATCATGAGAGCGATGCCGATTCCCTGGCCATTGTGTTGTTGAAGAACGCACATATCCCGTTTAAAGCGGAGTACTTCCTTCGGCTCGACAGCACCGACCTGGAGTACATCAAGCCTCTAAAACAACCATTAAAATACTATTTTACTATCTACGGCCTCACTGCCGACGAGAGCTGGATGCAGGTGCGACGCCACGGACTCTCCACGGCCAGTCATAATTTTTCCGATACCAGCAGTATCTCCGATTCCTTAAAGACCCACCCGGATTGCATCGATAGATATGCCAGGACCAACGACCAGTCGGACCTGAAAGCCCCTACTACCCCGATTCCTTCAGAAGTCAGTGACAGGGCGATCAAAATGCTTATCTATAATATGTTCGACAATATGAATCTGACGGCTTGTCTTTACCGCATCTTCGAAGAAAAGGACAAAGGCCGGACGGATAGCTGGTATGATTTCATGGTCTCCGCAATCTTCTCAGGGCTTTATTACGAAGATGAGGATCTGCACCGGTTCAACGCCATCGGCATTAAATCCAAGGAATACATTTCGGCGGAATACTATCAGCTTCAGACGATGCTGGAGCAGATACCGGCCGACAATCTGCGAAACTGGAGTGTCGCTTTGAATGGGGCGTCGTTCTGGACTCAGCGGCCCGAAGAAGATAAGGCCATGAAGCAATTTCTCTCCGGGCTGGCGGTCACCGGGGACAACGCGGACAAAGTACGGCGGAATTCCGCCGAAGCCTTTATCAGCAGCAACGTGACCAGCATGTATTGCGAATTTGCCGATCATTTTAGGAAAAAATAAAACTCAACTATGAAAAAATTTCTGTTCATCATCTCATGTATCATGTCTGCCGGTGTCTTGCAGGCGCAGTCAAAAATCTTCAAAGAGGTCGGTGAAGAGATATCGACACAGTTCAAGACGATCACACAGGATAATGCACTGGTCGGTTATCTGGCATTCACCAAGCTGGAAAAGTCCGATGCCGACTCGTTCAATTACAGGATATCGATCATGGACGAAAATCTCAATGATATCGGTACTGTGAATTTCCGGCAGGTAAATCTCTATCTGCAGGCGGTGTCATTCGAGAAGGATGTCCTTTCGCTGGGTTATATCAAGAGTCCGATGATTGCGGGCGTGGGACGGAAAGAAGCCAGGAAGGCCAAAAAGAATGAAGACTACAACACCATTATGGTGCAATTCGTCGGTCTGAACGGCAAGATCATCAATGCCTATACCAAGCCCGTAGATCTTACGACCGCCGTGCTGGTAACCGGCTATTTTTCCACGAAGCAGACCGGCTACCTCAAGCACGCACTACAGATCAGTAATGTAGCCAATACCGGCTTTTCAGTGTTTTATGGCGATGAAAAGAAAAATGAGTTGCTGTTGTTCGATCTTAAGGGAAATATGATCCATGAAAAGACTGTTTCGGCTGAAATATCAGAATGTGTGTTGCAAACCGCGGGACAAAATATTTATCTGCTAACCAAGAAAAATGACCACTTCAATTGGGGCAATTATGTTGTCAATTTCGAGGGTGGATATACGGTTTATATGTACAATGCCGGCGAACCCGATGCCGAATATCGCTATAAACTTACTGATCCACACGGCAACAGCCTGAAGGTATTGAGCTTTGACAACGATCCTGTTAGCGGGCATGCCTATCTCGCAGGATGTGTGATCAATACCTCAAGATACAAGGATTTCATTACGGCACATGACTACTCTCATGCCCCCTATCTTGGCGTATTCACGCTTGACCTCGGAAAGACCGATAAGGACGTAAAGGCTACCTACAGTTATTGGGATAAGGAAACAATACCCGGACTGACAAAGGAGGGATTATTTTCGGACAAGGATTTCTATGTGAAATATCATACGGCCTTCAGGGATTTCAAGGGCAATACCGTATTTGCCGGATCAGCTATGGCTGAAAAACGTCTGCTTGGAGCGGCTAAGTACCGGATGACGGATGGCGTATTCGTCCAGCAGGATGCCTCCGGCGGTCTGAAGCTGGATAACAATATTCCCTGTGACGAGTCGGCCTATTTCGGCCCTGCCGCCATGGTGGCAGAACGTGATAAAAAAGCTTTCTATAAGGTTGTCAACCTCGATGCCAGAACACACTACATCGTCATCGACGACGAGGACAACACCTATATCTACAACGTCGACGGGAAAAAGGTCATGAGGACCATTCAGCATAAGGATGGAAAGATCAAAACGCGTGTTTATCCGGCCAAGGAAGGGCATGTCATGGTGTCGGAATATAATAGCCGCGAGAAATCTACGAAGCTGTCGATCGAAGCGCTGTAGCAGAACAGGACAGAACAGGATGGGATATTGGAGAAAATTTGTTATTACCTGATCCGGGAACGATTGCGTAATTATAACTCCTGCCAACAACCAGGCACCTTACATTTTTAATATATCTTTAATCTCATCCTCACCGGCAATACCGGTGAGGGAGTTTTGCCATTTTTAACCAAAGCTAACGACGCCATTATGAACAAACACCTGCTCAGGGAGAATCTTATTCTTCTCCTCTTCCTTTTTTCCTTTTTTTCCAGTAAAGCACAGAATTTTTTGGTATCCGGTAGGGTCACCGACGAAACCGGCACTCCGTTGGACGGAGCAACTGTTCTGGAGAAAGGCACAAAAAGCTCCACACTTACCAAACAAGGTGGGCTGTTCCAGCTAAATGTTTCATCCGGTAAAGCAAAACTGGTAATAAGTTTTGTCGGACACGAGGAACAGGAAATTGCTGTAGATAACAAGGCCAACTTGTCCGTGTCATTAAAAAATTCAAACGCCGCCTTATCCGATATCGTGGTGATCGGCTATGCAACGGTTAAAAGGAAGGATGTAACGGGCTCCGTTGCCGGCATCAACCAGGCGGATATCAAATCCAGGCCTGTAACGACCGCACTGGAGGCAATGCAGGGAAAAATAGCCGGTGTGGATATTACTTCCAACACACGGCCGGGTGTGCTTGGCGATATTACTATCCGCGGCGTACGTTCGTTAACCGCATCCAACACGCCGCTGTTCGTTGTGGACAATATCCCGTTGTCGACAGGTACCATAGACAATATTGACCCGAACGATATAGAGTCGATCGATGTCTTAAAAGATGCATCCGCCACCGCTATCTACGGCTCAAGAGGCGCCAATGGGGTAGTGATCGTAACTACTAAAACGGGCAAAAACGGCAGGCTGGTTTTAAACCTCACCAGCTCCGCTACTTTTGAAAAATTGCACGATGGTGAGACAATGATGAACTCAGCCCAATATATTGATTTTCGTCGATGGGCTTACTACTATTCAAATCCGGCGTCCTTCCCAAGAGGCGATCAACCCACTGTCGCCAACGATAAATTTATTTTCCTGGCTTCTGCCGATCCGTCTGCCTGGTCAAATATCGCAAAAGGCTGGGCCAGCGGTAAATGGGATGGTTCCAAAGTCGCTACAACGGATTGGAGAGGCATGATAACACAAACCGGTGTCACCAACACCCAATTCATGAGTGTCAGCGGAGGGACCGATAAAGTAAAAGCATATGGCTCTTTTGGTTACCTCAATAATAAAGGGACTTCCAAGGGACAGGCGTTTACCCGTTATAGCGGAAGGTCGGGCATAGACATTGCGGCCACGAAATGGTTTTCGATGGGTAGTAATATCAATGTGAGTTACAATATACTGGAATATGGCCAGTCAACCACCAGTTCCAGTGCAGTGTCGGCGACTTCAAGTATATATGAATCTGCCAGGGCGCTGTTCCCTTATGCTGTTCCTTATGATTCTTTGGGTAATAGAGTCATATATCCTGGCGGTGACGCGGCATTTAAAACCATTGTGAATGAGTTGAATTATACTAAGGACGAGCGAACGAACCTGAGAGCTTTTGGAAGTTTTTACGGGCAGGTAGATCTGGGCGCGGTTGTACCTGTTTTGAAAGGGTTGAGATACCGAATGAATTTTGGCCCGGATTTCTCCCTGTACAAGAATGGGGTGTTTGTGGACGGGCAATCTGTTATTGGTGCTGGTATTAATCGCGCCTCACTGGCCAAAGCTCAGACTTTTTCTTATACGCTGGACAATTTACTGTACTACGATAAAACGATCAAACAACATAGTTTTGGTGTTACGTTACTGGAGAGTTATACAAAATACAGTTCCGACTCAAGTTCGATCGCGGCACTGGGCATCCCGTTTTCGAGCCAGCTCTGGAATGCCCTGACCCAAACAAACATCTCTCCTTCCAATCTCACCGGCTATAGTTCAAATTTGACACAGTATCAATTGTTGTCGTATATGGCCCGGCTTAATTACGGTTATGCAGATAAATACCTGTTAACTGTTTCCATTCGCCAGGATGGTTCGTCCGTGCTTGGAACCGGCCACAAGAATGCCACATTCCCCAGCGCCGCTGTTGCCTGGCGCATGACCCGCGAACGGTTTTTGGAGAATGTATCATGGGTGAACGATCTAAAGTTTAGACTGGGTGTCGGTGTTACAGGCAACTCTGCCATTGCTCCTTATTCCACACAGGGTGCTGTTACTCCTTTATTCTATCCGTTCATCAATTCCACTACATCAGGCTCGCTTCCTTCCGGAACCCTGGCAAACCAACAGCTTGCCTGGGAAAGGACCACCCAATATAATGCCGGTATTGATTTTAGTATCCTCAACAGGAGGATCACCGGTGTTTTTGATGTATATACTTCCAGAACACCCAATTTGCTATTGCTACGCTCTATTCCTACCGTCACAGGTTACAACAACATCTACGCCAATATAGGCGCCACAGCCAACAAAGGATTCGATTTCAGCCTTTATACCGTGAACATTAAAACCAGGGATCTTATGTGGGCTACTACCACAAACCTGTCCTATCAAAAAGAGCATATTGTTTCGTTATCCAATGGCAAGCAGAATGATATTAATAACCTTTGGTTTATAGGGCAGCCGATCGGGATAATCTATGGTTACCAGTCTGCGGGGATCTGGCATCCTTCCGACTCCGCAACTTTTAAACAATTTAACGCCAATGGCAACGTATTCAGTCCTGGCAATGTAAGACCGGTCGATCAAAACGGTGATCATAAGATCGATCCAAACAACGACCGCAAGATCATCGGCAATACCAGGCCGAACTATATTGTCGGGATGACCAATACCTTTTCTTACAAAGGTATTGAATTATCTGTGCTGTTATACGGGCGTTTAAAATACTGGTATAGTACTGGCGGAGAAAGCGAAGGGGCCCGGGGTACCCAACGACAGATTAGTTATTATACCGAAAACAACCAGAACTCGGAATTCCAAAAGCCGATCTATACCGCAGGAGCCGGGGATCCTTATTCCGTGATCTTAGGTTATCAGAAAGCTTCTTTTATTAAAATACGCAACATATCCTTGTCATACAACTTAAACGCGGCTACTTTAAAAAGAACAGGAATATCCAGCCTGAGGGTGTATGCACAAGCAACCAATCCCGGCATGCTGTTCTCAAAGCTAAAGTACATAGATATGGATGTCGTGAATTCTACATCCAATCCGACGGGTATATCCAATCGTGGTGTCACTTTCGGTATCAATGCTGCGTTTTAACTATTCTTTAAAAAAAGCTATATGAAAAAATATAATTTTCTACTACCGATATTGATTGCCGCAATTTTTTCAATTGCCGGCGTCTCCTGCAAAAAATCCGTATTGGATGAAAGCCTTACGACGGCGAGAGGAATGAGCTATTATACAACCGATGAGGGGATTACGTCCTTGGCAACCGGCACTTATTATTCGATATTTTCACTTCCCTTTAATGGAGAGTGGATGTATGCGAACACCAACTATGGAACGGATGAGTTTCATGTTGGCGGGGACAACTCCAATGCGCAGAACAATGCATACTCAAACGGGCTTGAATCCATTATCACTCCGATCAACACGAATACCATCACCGCTAATGTACAATGGGATAACCTGTACCTGGGCATTGGATATGCCAATTTGATCATACAAAATGCCAATGCAAGCAAGTCCACTTCCGTTGCTATTAAAAAAACAGCCCTTGGCGAAGGGCATTTTTTCAGGGCTTACAATTATTTAAGGCTGGTAAGCCAGTACGGCGCCGTTCCCTTAAAAACAAAAGTCAGCACAGGCATAGAACTGGAGTTTACACGTGCCGCACCAAAAGATGTTTATACACAAATAATTTCAGACTTTGACAGTGCCTACACCCTGCTGTCAAACGGAACCGCCCCTGCCCATATAACCAAAGATGCTGCCGCACATTACCTGGCGAAAGCCTACTTATGCCGTGCAAGCGAGATCAACGATTCATGGAACTCAGCAACGAAGGCAGCCGATCTGGCCGCTATAGGGCCTTTATGCGATGAGGTCATTGCCAACCACCACCTGGCAAGCAATTTCGGGAGTTTATGGAGTTATACCAACCCCGATGGCGCCAATGAAAAATTGCCTGAAATCATATTATCCGCGCAATTTACCGCAGATGCATCTACCAATGGGTCCAATACGCAACACTTGTATTACGCCTCCCGTTATGATGATCTGCCGTTTATGCAACGCGATCTCAGCGGTGACCGCCCGTTCAGCCGTCTGGGCACTACCTATTATATGTACAGAGTTTACGACCAGGTAAATGATTCAAGGTTCTGGAAAAGCTTTAAAACCAAGGATCTTTTAAATAAACCTTCGGGCTCATATGCCGTCGGTGATGTCGGGATCATGTATGTAATCAACCAGCCCGGCGACGCGAGGTTCTCCTCTTATAAGATACTTAACACCATACCTTACAGTGCAACAGGGAGGCCGATAGCAAATGTGTATGTCGCCTACCCTGCCGGCACTACCAATGACGGTGCCTTGTTTGCCGATGTGCGTTTTCCTTCTTTAAGCAAATTTCTTGATGGCTCACGTGTCGGTGGCATGAACGATGTACGTGGTCTGAGGGATATCACGCTTGCCCGTTCGGCTGAGACCTATTTAATTGCCGCCGAGGCAAAGATACGTCTTGCAGCAATGGGTACAGGTGCTTATACCGACGCTTTGCCCTATATTAATGCGGTAAGAATGAGGGCTCAATATCAATCCGGAGAAAATCGGGCCGCTTATACGGATGGCGGTGCAGCCCCTTCCAGCAATGGGCAGGCTCCTGCACTTAATTCCTTTATGCCGGAAAACTCTTATTACGAATCAAATAATATTACTGCCACTACATCGGCAACCAATTTGACGGTTACAGGCATTGCGCCTTTACCTGCAACTGATGAGTACATTATCAGCAAATTAGGTTATACTTCTGACTATGACAGAATGTTGTGTTTCCTGCTGAATGAGCGCGCCCGTGAATTATGCGGTGAGTTTTTACGCTGGGAAGATCTGTCCCGTACCAGAACACTGGTTGCCCGTGCCAGGGCTTTTAACCCGGATGCAGCCCCCAACATTAAAGACTATCATACCCTCAGACCGATACCACAAACCTTCCTTGATGGCATTCAAACGAACGGGAAAGCCCTGACCGGGACACAAAAGCAAAGTATTCAAAATCCGGGCTATTAATTCTTTTTAGTAGCTGGCAAAGGGCGGGCAATGAAAGTTGTACCGCCCTTTCACTCATAAAAAGGATCTTATAACTTCTTTCTAAACGTATTTCGGTACTGTAAGGGGCTGATGTTCACTTTGGACTTAAATGTCCGGTGAAAATTAGACACATCATTAAATCCGCTGTCAAAACATACCTGAGAGATCGATTTGTCGGTATTCACCAACTCTCTGATGGCAGAATCGATCCTGTAATCGTTGACTGCTTCAATAAAAGTTTTCCGCGTAATACGTTTAAAATATTTGCAGAAAGCGGTGGGGGACATATTTGCAATTCCGGCAGCGGCATCCAGCGAAATATCCTGCTGAAAATGATCGACGATATAAGCAATGATTTTATGGATCTTATCCTTATCCGGTAAAGAAAGCGATTCAAATTCGTTTTTCTTTTGCAGCATAGTGTATCTGGAGGAAGTGGCAAGGTGTTGCAACAGGTCGAGGAGCAATATCAGCTTGCTATACCTGTTTTTTTCCTGCAAAAGTGCAAGCATCCGGTTCCCGATCGGGGTGGTGTCGCCTTTAAAATGCAGGCCATTCCTGCTTTCATTAAGCATGTTTAATATACTCTCCATTTCGGGAATATCAAAAAAACGATCGCCCAGAAACTCTTTACGAAAATGCACTACGATGGAAACGGACTCCCCGGTGACCTCTTCTGTCGTCTTCCAGCAATGTGGCATGTTGTCGCCAAGCAGCACCAGGTCCCCGGCGGTGTAATCCTGCATATGCGAGCCTACAAAGCGCTTGCCGGTCCCCTTCACTATCAATGTAAGTTCGTACTCCGGGTGATAGTGATAAGGAGCTGAAAAACGCACTTCGGTAAACTTCCTTATCACAAACGAATGGTTGGCCGATGTTTTTACGGCTTCAAAAGCGGGCTTCATTTATTGACGTTTTTGCTTTTAAGCTGGGTCATTCTCGTACAAATGACAAAATTTACCACAATTTAGTCAATACTGCCGTTTTTCCCCAATAGTTATATCGTTAGTTTGTGTCATCAAAACAAGCGGTATGAAAAAAACAACACTGCCTCCACTACATGAAAAGGACGAAGTCGATCCTGTACTAATAAAAGGTTTCAGAGAAAACGGGCACGCACTTACAACCGGTGTTTTAGATCGGGAAGAAATCAGCGTTTACCGGGAACTGATTAACGAAGCGGCGTACAAATACAACACGGAAACGAGGCTGCTGGCAGACCGGGACACCTACGGGAAAGCTTTTTTGCAAATAATGAACTTATGGGAGTTTGACGATGGTGTCAGACAGTTCACGCTGGCAAAAAGATTTGCCAAAATCGCGGCCGGTCTGCTGGGCGTGCAAAATGTGCGGATCTATCATGATCAGGCTTTGTACAAAGAGCCGGGCGGCGGGTTTACGCCATGGCACCAGGACCAGTATTACTGGCCGTTAAGTACCAATAATATCATAACTATGTGGATGCCGCTAATAGATATTACGGAAGAAATGGGCATGCTCACCTTTGCTTCAGGATCACACAAAGAAGGAGCAGTAAAGAATATTGCTATCTCAGACGAATCGGAAGTAGAATTAAATAATTACATCCGGAAGAAAGGATATGCTGTAACGAGAGCAACGACCATGAATGCCGGAGATGCTACATGGCATTATGGTTGGACGCTGCACACCGCACCAGGCAATGACTCCGCGATCACCAGGGAGGTAATGACCGTTATTTATTTTGCCGATGGCGCAAAAGTAACGGAGCCGGTAAACAAACATCAGGAAAATGACCGAAACCGATGGCTGCAGGGACTGAAGCCCGGCGAAGCAGCCGCCAGTAAACTGAATCCACTCATCTTATAGTTACAACTATACCGATATGAAAAAATGGCTTTTTTGCCTCCTGCTTACAGCTATCTTTGTGAATGGCGCGTCAGCGCAGGATTCTACATTACGGTGGGCCAACCAGCGTGCATGGAACTGGTACAATAAACAACCCTGGTATTGCGGGTTCAATTATATACCTGCCTATGCTATAAATTATACGGCTATGTGGGACAAAACCAGTTTTGATGCGACTGCGATCGATAAGGAGCTGGCGCTTGCGGAGCAATCCGGGATGAACGTACTGCGCGCTGTTTTACAATATGCCGTATATGAAGATGACCCGAAATATTTTATAAGAACGCTGGAGACCTTTGTGGCAATATGTAATAAACATCACATCAAATTTGTTCCTTCGCTTTTTGATGACTGCTCGTTCGGCATCGTACAAGACCCCCGGACCGGAAAGCAGCCAGATCCTCTGCCAGGCTGGTATGCCTGGGCATGGTCGCCAAGCCCGGGACACAGTATGGTAGTCGATTCTACTACCCATCCCAGACTTGAAAAGTATGTACAAGACATCATTAGTCATTTTAAGAACGACGATCGTATTCTTTTCTGGGATCTTTACAACGAACCCACCAATGGAGGCTTGGGTTCTGCTTCATTTCCTTTGTTAAAAAAAGTGGTGGCATGGGCCCGGTCGGTCAATCCGGCGCAACCGTTAACCGTTGATGTGTTTGACAAAAATCCACGCCTTAACGAAATTATCTTTGCGGCGTCGGATATCATCACGTTTCACAACTATGAGAACAAGGAAGTGCTTTTTAAGCAAATAAAAGAGCTGAAAACGCACGGCCGGCCGGTGATTTGCACCGAATGGATGAACAGACCCTGGAAAAGCACGATCGGGAATAACCTGGCGGTCTTTTATGAAGAGAAGGTGGGGTGTATGTTGTGGGGGCTTGTAAATGGGAAAACCCAAACTAACCTGCCCTGGGGGCACCGGCCGGGGGATCCCGTGCCTGCTGTTTGGCAGCATGATCTGTATCGGGGGGATTATACGCCGTATGATACTTCGGAGATCTCAATCTTAAAGAAATACATTTCATTATCTAAATAGTAGCCCGGGGCATCCTTCGGATTAAAAAAAAAAGGCGATATTTTAATGTCGAAACGGTCTTGTACCCCCGCTACACATACGCATAAACGTGTATATTTGGATCAAATTCTATGAAATGGTTACGAAATATTTCAAAACCTACTACTTTCTCTCTTTACTTCTGCTCATTTCTCACGCCATTTATGCGCAGACTGACTACACCAAGTTATATTGGTCTGATTATGACGCCAATAGCATTGAAAGGATTAATCTCGATGGGTCAGGCAGAGAAACACTCATTTCCAACACAGGTGCCGCCGGTAGCGGACCCACTTCTCTTGAAGTAGATGTTCCCAATAAAAAGGTTTATTGGTTGGACAACACGTCAACCCAGATCAAAAGGGCCAATTTTGATGGTACGGGAGCCGAAGTCTTTATAACCAATCCCGGATATGCTTTTGCCTTGTACGTCGACCCCGCTGGGGGAAAATTATACTGGCCCGATTACGACGCCAACAGTATCGAGTCCATCAATCTTGACGGTTCCGGACGACAGACTGTGATATCCAATGCGGCGCCCGGCGGCGGTCCCGTTGCTTTCACGGTGGACAAAACCCATGGCAAAGTATACTGGCTGGACGACCATACAGTCCAGATCAAAAGGGCTAATCTTGACGGCACGGGTAGTGAGGTCTTCATCACCAACCCCGGGTACACCTACCAGATGACACTTAACACGGCAGCCACTGAATTGTATTGGAGCGATTATGATGCGAACAGCATCGAACAGATAAACGTCGATGGCTCCGGCAGACATACGGTAGTGTCCGATGCGGCAGACCCCGGCAGCGGCCCATTCGCTATCGCCCTGGACGAAACAAACAATAAGATATTCTGGCTGGACAACTTCGCTGTCAATATCAAAAGCGCCAATCTGGACGGTACCGGCAAGCAGGTTTTTATATCCAATCCCGGTTTTGCAAACAATATGATCATTCCTAAGCAATCCACTCCCCTGCCTATCCATTTGATATCATTCACCGGCAATACTTCTCACTGCACTCCATCCATCGAATGGACGACAGCCGATGCCGTTAACTTCAATAAATTTGAATTACAGCGCAGTAAGGACGGCTCGTCGTTCGCTACGATCGCCAATCTCCCGTACGTCCAGGATAAAAACAGTTACCAGTACCTGGATAAGGGGACGGGCAACGGCAATCTGTTCTACAGACTGAAAATGGATGACATCGATGGCCATAGTACTTACAGCAGCATTATTTCGGCCCGGGTGGACTGCGCCACTCCCACCGCTCTTAGCGTATACCCAAATCCCGTGAAAGCCAATGCTTACCTGGCAACTGACAAAATGATCAGGCAAATCGATCTGATCTCTATGAGCGGCCAGGTCGTGTGGTCATGTGTACCTGCACAGCAAACGGGAACCATACCTCTTACCTTCGGCAAGACCGTTGCTAAAGGTGTGTATATATTAAAAGCGACAGCAACCGATGGTACGACGAGACAGGTTTCAATTGTAAAAGAATAAACGGCATAGTGATTGTGTCAACCTTTTAATTCCCTCAATTTTCGCCAGGGTGCTCATTAAAGTCTTGAACGCTGTCCCCTAGACATCCTACCATGTCGCATACACCCCTTTATATCGTCGGATAAAGCCTCTATCCAATTCAAATTTTCATCGGACATTTGTTACAGCGAAGTAAACGAATAGATAACCAGCATAAAGATATGTGGAGCAGCAACCACTCTAAAAACGGGCGAAACCGAAAAGCCAGACGAGTAGGAATAAAATATAACTTATGTCAGACAATACTGTTTCGCTGCACAGAATTCTTAAAGCAACTCCGGAAAAGGTATATCGCGCATTTACTGAAGCCCCTGCGATCGCTTCATGGTTACCTCCCTATGGATTTATTTGCACCGTTCATGAGATGAAGGTAGAGGAAGGGGGAGCTTTTAAGATGTCATTCCAAAATTTCACAACCGGCAACAGCCATTCATTCGGTGGGATTTATATAGAAGTCAGACCTAATGAGCTTTTGAAATACACGGATAAATTTGACGATCCAAACTTACCCGGAGAAATGATCACCACTGTCTGGCTTCGGAAAACAATGGCGGGTACAGAAATAAAAGTCAAACAGGAAGGAATTCCTTCTGCTATACCTGTAGAAATGTGCTATTTAGGCTGGCAGGAATCCATGGAAAAGCTGGCTAAGCTGGTAGAGCCCGAGATCCAGGATGCATGATCCGGGAAACCCTATATCTCGAAATTGTACATTGAATTGCTGGAACGAAAGGGTAAGGAATCTGCTCCGGAAATTGAAATAGAGGAAATCTTGTTTGGCCGGTTTCAGAAATATTCTTTACAAGACCGGTACTAAAAAAATGGAGTATGCCCTATCCAAAATAGTGGCACATACTCCATCGTTTCTTAACTATTTCCGAGCTCAGACAGCGATCGAAATACAGTTGCAAAATCTGTTTACTCAATTTACGTTATTCACTCATTCGGAGGCGGTCGGATTCAACGACGAAGTCTATAGTCAGCCATTAGCGGGCCGCGCCTTGATGGGGTCGCTGTCGGTCAGCTTCATGAGGATTGTCGCACCGCTGTCCCTTGGTTATTATCGATCAGATACCGCCAGCGTCCATCAGCGCCCCGGCGCACGATATCGCATGCCGAACCCGCAAGGTGCACCTGCTTACCGTCGGGATCCGTGCCATCAATGGACCAATCCACCACAATCTGGGCGATATCTTCCGCAACGAATACGTGGCGCACGGTCGCCGCCAGCGGCATACCGAGCTTGAGATCACGTTCGAGTCGCGCCGCGATCGCCGAGCGGTCAGTTAAGGTTCGGCCGTCGTTTTCGACGAACACGGAATGCGGGTCGTGCAATTCCATTAGATCGCTGACCTTCCCAAAGTTAAATCGCTCAATAAGCGAGGGGATAACACCTTCGGGTTCTGTAGGAAGCGGAAATGACTTCATCTGTTCAGTTTTTGAGTTCATCTGTTTATTATTTTAGCGTTATATAAAGTTATTTGTCACCATTTTTTACGATTCCGATTGATTCCACATTGGCGCTGCCTGGTGTATCCAAAAGGAACCCTGACAATACTGTAGCAAGTTCATTCAGATCTGATGTTTTTATATTCACGACAGTTAATGTTTTTGATGATATAGGATTTGACACCGTTCCCGGTAGGTTGTGACAAAAAAAGTAAAGAAGTTGAAGGCAGAATTGTCACCGACATGGATGCATGATGTCCAATATGTAAGATCGTATGTAGGCAATCCGGATGCTTCATTGCGGTGTTGCTGCCGGCATGCTGTTCGGTACCCGGGTAATGCTCAAAATCAGCGGCAAAAGCATGTTTGATCTCAGTCAGCGGTAAATCCGAAACCATGAAGTAGAGCTTCAGAAAGGCATTTACTTTGGACTTCGTGATCTCCAGTCTTTTAACGTTCGTCCTGATATCTTTCCCACTTTTACCATTTCGGTAAAACGCCGGTTATGAAATCAAATGCGTCCGTCCAGGTCGGGGTATGTTCTACTTTGCAAAGGTAGGGATTTTTCAAATCCTCTGCGGCAAAATGGCTTACCAGAGCCGATTTGGAGGCTGTATTGCCCGTGCAGACTGAAACCAACCAACCGCCGCGTCAACAGAGTACATAAACTTCTCCCGCACCGCTGCAAGGTAAAGGACCAATAAATAAATCGTTGTCCATTTCTAGGCTTGTAAGGCATATATAATTTATCTCCGACATTAATAAGATTGCTGGCAATCAGATCGATAATTTCAACGTCATAGCGATTTGTTTCTCTGTTTGTATTTTTCTCTTCAGCTTCTTCTTCTGTATCGAGTTCCGGTTTAAACTCTTCGGGAAATTCAAATACAACATTTGTCGGATTATTAAATTCAACGAATTTATTTACAAGCCAAAGTTTCACCTTATACTTTAGCGTCCTTGCCCAATCTTTCAAATCATTCGTTACTCCGTCAATTGGTACACCAATGATTGGATCCGTGTCAAGGATATCACCTAAGACTTGCCTTACATTTATTTCAGGAATATCGAGTTTATCAAACTTTTCTTTTGTGGAATAGTCATTCCGATATTGTTCTACCGAAAGATCTGTAATTGTCCTTTTTGTTATCGGCTGTTGTGAAGCAAGAATTTGTTTAGTGATTTGAGGAGCAATGTGGTTCCAAACACTGTAGCTGCTTAAGAGTATGCCGAAAAAAGCGGTTAAATTCACTGTAAATTGCTACGTGTGGGCTGTTTCCGTGACTTAATTAAGAAAAGATACGAAATGAGAAGTTTATGTAAAAAAAATCGCTTGCTTTGTCCTATAGGATAAAAAGTGGTTGTCTATAATACATTGATAACCTAAAAATCAATTATTATGAAAGAGTTTGCATTGATCTTCCGGGTGGAAAACGGTCCTACGCCGGATTTATCGCCTGCCGAATGGCAGGAACGGATGACGGGTTGGATGAATTGGATGGGTGGGATTGCCGCAAAAGACCGCCTGGTGAATAATGGGAGTCGTTTGGGAATACGGGGATCCAAATGGCTTGGAGCCGGCGGAGTGGTTTCGGACGGACCTTATACCGAAATCAAGGAATTCATCAATGGGTACACCATTATCAGAGCCGACTCGAGTGAAGAGGCAACTGAACTGGCCAAAGGATGTCCGATACTATTTGCGCCGGGAGGATCGGTAGAGGTTCGGCCGCTGGTTGCGCCGGATCATGCAGAATAGCTACTATGACTGGTCGTGATCTAATACCGCAACTTTACCGACAGGAATACAGCAAGATGGTGTCCCTCCTCTGCAACCGGTTTGGCATTGACAAGATCGATGCGGCGGAGGACATCGTCTCTGAAACCTTTTTGTCTGCGGCGGAAACCTGGGGAATGAAGGGAATTCCCTGTGATCCCGTGGCGTGGCTGTACGCTGTGGCACGGAACAATGCGCTGAATGGATTGAAGCACGAGAAGGTAGTTCGTCGGTACGAAAAAGATGCCGTACGGCAGCAGGAAGCAGGCGCCGGGCCGGCGGGACCACGCATAGAGCCTGACTGGGATGTTTCGGCGGAAGGAATCACCGATAGTCAATTGCGCATGTTGTTTGCCGTTTGTCACCCTGCAATTCCAATGGAAGCACAGGTCTCGCTGGCGCTCCGGGTGCTTTGCGGGTTTACGATCGAAGAGATTGCGCAAGCCTTGCTGACAACGAAAGCTACTATCAATAAGCGGCTTTATCGAGCGAAGTCGACGTTGCGGGAAGAGGCCATCTTTTTGGAAGTACCGGTTGGCGAGGCCTTTGACGCTCGACTGGATGCTGTATTGTTGACCCTTTACCTACTTTTTAATGAGGGTTATTATTCGGGGAACCCTTCAATGGTGTTGCGAAAAGACCTATGTCTGGAAGCGATGCGGCTTTGCTATTTAATGACAGCGCGGGATGGGTTCGTCCGGGCCGATGTTTATTCGCTACTGGCACTGATGTGTTTTCAGGCGTCGCGGTTCGATGCGCGATTCGATGCGACAGGCGGATTGGTACCGTATGAACAACAAGACCCCGCGCGCTGGGACGACGAATTGATCAACAGGGGCAACTATTTCCTTGTCCAGGGCTGTGAACGGGGATTGCCTTCGCGTTATCACTTTGAAGCGGCAATTGCCTGGTGGCATACACATCCTGCGGATGAATCCGAAAAATGGACCAATATACTAATGTTGTATAATCAGCTACTGATTTTGCAGTATTCGCCGGTTGCAGCTTTGAACCGCGCCTATGCCTTTTCGCGGGTATACGGAAAAAGCGCGGCGATACCGGAGGCGGAGGGACTTGGGCTGGAAGGAAATCTATTTTATCATAGTTTGCTGGGGGAGCTTTACACGGGCGTGGATGAGGTTCACGCAATCGCGCATTTCGAGCAGGCGCTGATGCTCGCGGGGACGGATGCGGAGAAGGCGCTCCTGCGCGGGAAATTGGCAGCCTGCAAAACACGGTCTGGCTAGGTGGTATGAGAAGGGGCTGCTTCTTTTGATACCGAGCGGGTTCCACTGTACAATTCATATTCCAGCAGGCGGCAGTCAATAGTACTGGTATAAAATTCTATACGTCGTGTTGCCTTCAGGCCGATCTTCTTTGCGAGTTCAAGGTTGCCGGTAAATACGTAGCCAAAGTAACCGCGACATTTTTGTTTCATAAAGTCACCAATACGGCTATATGTTTGTTCCAGCTCCGCTATTTCTCCCAACCGTTCTCCATATTCAGGGTTCACATAAAAGATACCGGGCACATTCGGCGGCACTTCTGTATCTGCAAAATCACAAACGGCAAATTCTATCAGGTTCGCTACACCGGCGGCCACTGCATTCTTACGGGCATTCTCAATGGCTTTGGCGCTGTAATCGGTAGCGATGATACGAAGACCAGGCACTTCTTTGATCTGCTCTTCCAGCCGGGCGTCCTCCTGGAGGTACACCTGCTCATCATAACCCAGCAGGTGCATAAAAGCATAGTTGGTCCTGAACAGACCAGGTCTGCGGTTGGTAGCGATCATGGCAGCTTCGATAGCAATCGTCCCGGAACCACACATAGGGTTCACCAGGGGGCTTACCCTATCCCAACGAGAGGCGTAAAGGGTGGCAGCTGCCAATGATTCCAGCATCGGTGCCTGACCGGGTATTTTACGGTATCCATGACGGGCCAGTGAATCGCCCGAGGTATCGACAAAGACTTCGGCTTTCTCATTTTTCCAAAACAAATGGATTACGGCTCCAGTTAAAGTGGAACCTGTGGAGGGGCGTGTTCCTTTTTTGTCGCGCAGCCTGTCGATGATAGCATCCTTCACACGCAGGTTGGCGTACATGTTGTTGTTGATGGTGTCGTTGCTAACATTGCTGGTAATGGAAAAATAGCCATCATCGATTAGGATTTCTTCCCAGGGGTAGTGGAGCAGGTTATTGTATACCTCATCTGAATTATCGGCTTCAAATGACAGAAGGCTATACAGCACCTGGCTGGCGCAACGAAGGTTCAGGTTGAGCCTGATACATTCATTCACCGTTGCTTTTAGCTTTACACCGGTAACAAACGTTTCGCCTATATCAAAGCCCAACTCCTTTACTTCCTGTTCCAGATAAGGCATGGTTCGCTTATGACAGGTGATGGTAACGGCTCCTGGAGTAGTATATATATTCATGCTTGACGAAAGTAAAAATTCAGATTGGTTATAACAATTCTAAGGGTAGAACAATGTAAAAGTAATGATATAATATTTGCCGATCATCGCCAATTCAGGATTTTAGAGGCGGTGTCGTAAATAGCCAAATTTCCCTCTTTCGCCATAACTTGTTAATTGTAGTGATATAATTCAAAGACGGATAAGATCGTACTAATATCGTATAGAAACTCGTGCCCTTGAACATAATTCCCCCAAGGGACAGTATTCAATTAATTTAACGAAAACGGCGGCAGATTAAAGGAAGCGTTTACCGCTGGCTCCAGCATCAGCATGCGTTGTATACGCTGATGTCTTTTGGCATTAAACACTGCCGCCACATTGTCTTCCAGTTCCGTCTCTGTTTCACCCTGGTAAGTTAACAAGGTAGCGTCCTCTTGTAATATGGGTAATACGGCATTCAATTTTTTGTGGTCGATGTTACTGTCGGTACAGTCTACTACCACCATATCAAAATCCTGTTTATGAAACAGTTCAATAGCTGCTTCATCTGTTTCTGCAATGTCCAGATGAAACGGGTGGGGTATGCCAGACCAGGCGCTAAGGGCGCTCTCTTTATTGTTTTGCTGAGTTGAAATAACGAGTATACTTCTCTTGCTCATACTGTTTGTTTCGCAATATGCTCCAAATCATATGCCGCCGCTATTTAAGTGCCGGAACGGCAGTTTTTCACACTCATTATGACTAAATGGCCCTATAATAGAAGGAATTATGCCAGATGGTCCTATTGCCGCCACCTGTTCTCCAGGCAGTTTAAGAAGACGGTGGTCTTTTCTTTACTGATCGATGAGATATTCCTATTGCTGGAAGGTTACGATGATCGTAGCACCGTTCCTGATATAGAAAAGGCAAAGGTATCAGGCTGTACTGCCAGGTATTTATTGTTTTAAAAACTAAGAAACTCTTTTTCTCTTCATCGATTCCGATCTTACTAATTAAAGCATTCCAATATGGGAGGGCATTTTTCTGGAATTTAAACAGGACAATTGCTGGAGACAGGCCCCTATGTATATACCTGTACGTACACAATTGGGACAATCACAAAAGAAGTAAAAGGAATAATAAAGCTAGTCAGATAACAACTATAGCAAAAAGAGACTAAGTATGAAATAAAAAGCGTCATTGAAAAAATTATTGCTTCTATTAGCATCTGATGTGCTTCCTATCGGTTCGAACTTCGTCCTGTCAGGTCGACCCAGAGCGACTCGAACCGTTCTATGATTGAACGTGAATGGATTGGGAGATTGTCAAAGACATCATAAAAAATAAAAGCCCTCAGATTCAATGATCTGAGGGCTTTATGACTTGTTCGTGAACGACATGGTACAAGACTCGAATCAATTAGCATTCGATCTTGCTAAGTTATCCGGTTACAACGATACCGTATAGAATACTGTGTCGATGAAAAATAGGGTATTAGAATTGACGATGATGTTCTCGTCATGCATGTCTTCGAGAATTAGCCCTAAATCCCGGTTAAAATAATCGTTTCTTTTCGTGTTAGCGAAACCGTTGAATGCCAATAACTTCTTTACATCTTCCAAGTCGACTGGACCGTCAGAGGTAATAAAAGGCTGTCTTAACATTGCTAATAGGGAGTTGTCCTTTTCTATGAATCCCAGAAAAGCATAAGCAGTTTCCTCAAATAAGAGGTTATGAATTACGACGCTGTTGAAGAATTCAAGCCAGGTAGCATAATAGACCCCGTCATTTACCTTTATTACGCTTTTTTGATCGGCTGCAAAATACACTTGTGCTTCACCGCCACGGGTTAAATAGCTATTTTCATCTGGCAGATTCCGCACCCACAAATCCTTGTCGGTACTGTGAAGTTTTAAGAGTTCGGCCTGCTCCTTTTTAATTCGGGATTGACTTTCGAAATCCTTTTTAACCGCTGTACTTGTTCTAAAGCTTGCGCATAGGAGATTTCGGGCTGCTGTGCAAGTATCCTTTTCCCCCTCAATGATAATTCCTTTAACGATATTTTCAAGTCTTTTTCGGGTATCATCGTCGATGAACATTTGAAACAAAGTTATAGAAATTTAGAAAGGTAAACAACCAACATACTCCACTGACGTACAATCACTTGCGATGTTTCATCAATTAAGAGGCCTCGAATTCTATTGGTAACCCTAACTCTTGTGGCCGCAGTTCAGGGGAGCCGACAGCCCAATACTGGATTTCCAGTTCCATTGGAGCCCTTTATGATAAATAGTTCCGGCATAAATTAAAGACGGGAAAGGCCATACCTGCTACGCAGAGACAATTCTTCCGAAAAAGAAAGAGTCCGAATTACCGTACTGTCCCTTCTTCCCCTGCCAATTGAAGTTCAAAGTCTGATTTTCCTGGTAAAATATATTCGGACCCAAAACCATTCTCTGCATCTAATGAATAATTCTTTTGTTGGTCCCCCAATAATTATTATCTAATTGCTGCAATTCTTTTTTGCTTAGACGTAACTCTAAAAGCCCTTTAATATCAGTATAGATATCAGGTTTAACCCAGCGCCTCATCTCTTGCCGGGTCTCATCGCAGTCGCCCAAATGTTCATAAAAGGATACGCCTGCCGCATTCCATAAATCCCTGCTTTTTTATCTGAAGCACCATTCGGCAAAATCCAGGCAAAATACTCTTACACAATTTGTGGGACGCTGTCTCACTCTAATCTTCCTTGCTTCCATCATCCGCCATTCTTACAATCTTTGGAAGAAACTTCGCCACTACATCCACCAGCCCTTTTTGAGCCTCCATCACTTTGTAAATATCCTTATAGGCCATCGGCGCCTCATCCAATCCTGCTCCGATCAACGTCACTTCATTCGCTTTTAAAATGGCCGCCATCTCCTGTTTCGAAATACTGTGTATAGCCCTTGTCCGGCTCATTTGCCTTCCAGCGCCATGGGACGCGGAATTTATGGCCTGCAATTCCCCCTTGCCACGTACAAGGAACCCAGGGGCGGTCATAGAGCCGGGGATAATGCCCATAACGTTCTTTCCCGCCGGCGTCGCGCCTTTTCGATGAACAATGATCCCCTCACCGTTCCAAATCTCCTTCCAGGCAAAATTATGATGGTTTTCAATTTTGCACAGTAAGCTGCCACCAATGGCCTTCGTCAGTTTCCGGTGGATAACCTCATGGCAAGCAGAGGCATAATCGCCGGCCAGGTTCATCGCCAGCCAATATTCCTGCCCTTCCGCGGAGTTCAGGTCCAGGTAAGCGAGGTTGGAGGCCTCCTTCGGAAGCTTGCAAATGGACTTCGCCAGTTTGGTATAATAACCTGCAATGGTCGCCCCAAATCCACGAGATCCGGAGTGGGTTAGCAAGGCCAGGTATTTCCCTTTTTCTATGTTCAATGCTTCGTCACGCTCAGCGAATTCAATGCTCCCCCATTCGGCAAAATGGTTACCTCCGCCGGAGGAACCAAGTTGGGAATGGGCCCTATCGTGCAACTGCTTGATAAAGGGAGTCAGATTAAATTCATTCCTGTCCAGCACGGCGTGATCTGATTTGTACTGCCCGTGGAAACCGGCTCCTGCCCCAAACTTCGTCTGAGCGATCAGTTCCCGTTTGAACTTTTCCATATTAACGGCAAAAAAATCCCCTGTAATATCAAAGATAGACAACGCCATCCGGCAGCCGATATCTACCCCTACGCCATAGGGGATCACGGCATTTCGCGTGGCCAGAACCCCTCCGATAGGCAGACCGTATCCCTGGTGCGCATCTGGCATCAGAGCTCCTGCAACAGTCACGGGCAGACGCATGGCTATCTTCATTTGTTTCCTTGCCCCTTCTTCTATGTTTTCCCCTCCGAATAGGGCATAGTCAATATCCTTGTCCAGTAGGGCGATAGTGTCGTCCTCTGGCGCTTTGACTTCTTCTATAATGCTGGCAGCCAATGCCCCCATGAGTTCATTGTCGAGATATTCTCCCGGATGTTCCTTTACAGCCCTGAAAAGCAATAATAAATTTTCTTTGGTTGAGTTTGTAAATGCTGGCACCAGCTTCAGCGCAGCACCCATGATCTTGCCCTGTTTGTATCCAATTGCTAAAAGGTCATTTCCGTTTATCATCATCTTTTCTTTAAACAGTTAAAATTAAAAAAACAAGGCAACAAGCAAAGAGAGACTATTAGTCCCGAAGTAACTCTCTTTTACGGCACTTGTGTTTACCCGGGTAATGAATCGAAAAGAGGCGTAACTGCTCTACCAGACTGAGCTACCATGGCTGAAATTGTTATTTGGAGCCACGGACGGGATTCGAACCCGCGACACGAAGTATCTCTTTTCTACGACACCAGGCAAGAATATAAAATTAGCAGGAGCAAAAGGCGCGACGGGAAACGGGGCATGTCGTTGCCGGAGTCGAACCGGATGGCCTCATTCTATTTTTTAAGAATCCCGCCATTCCTCCCCAATTGGACGAAGTAACCCGTTGCTACGGCATCCTGCATGCCATTATAGTTCTATTCCATCGATCATCGCTAAAGCGTTCCGCCCTTCTTCCAAGGCCTTCAGCACGGCAAATATCTTATCCGACCAACCAGCTATCAGTAACACGCTGTCTCCGATCATTTTTAAAGGCGACTGCCCATATCCGGCAAGATCAAATAAATATAATTTAGCTTCGGGCGCTATTTTTTTATACTCGTTCCATTGCCAGGAGATGGTATTTTGAGCTGAGTTATTTTCGGTCTTGCTATCCCAAAGCTGAGTATCTGTGAACAACATTATCTTATCGGCTATATACTGTCTGTCCAACAGGTCCTTTATGACAAGATAACCGTTAGTGGAATATCCAACTTCTCCTTCTCTTTTATAAAAGGCGTCTATATTGGATAAGATACCCTGCGTCGGGAGCGGCACCATCTTCCAACTGTCACCGAAACATTCAGGCACCTGGACTGCAGCATCATGCCCATCAACAGGCCAATATCGTACAACAATACCTTGCTCTTCGCAGAAACCGGTTTTTGCATGGAACCCGATACATCACAGGCAATGACAATCCTGGAATCGAAGCTAAAGGCCGGCATAGTTGCTATGCTTTTTTGCAAAGCTTTTTCGAGCACATCCATAAGGTGTCCCCTATAGCCTGATTGTACGGTTTTTAGTTCCCTGTATGCAGCCAGGTATCTGAACGGCAGCTGACGCGAATATCTGACGGACTGTTCATCGGATAGGAAAACGCCTATCTTTTCGATATGATCCTTGCTTACCTCTGCCTCCAGGATATTCCGGAGGTTTCTCAGCAATGCCATGTATCCGAGCTTGCCGCTGTCGATCAACTCTTCCCATTTGGCTGCCAAAGCACTCTTTTTCGCGACTGCATTGGCAAAACCATTTTGTCCCAGTGCTGATAACTCGGTTTCCCAGGTATAAGGGATTGCGAGTTCCTTATTCGCGATCTTATCGAATAACAACTGCTGCTTTTCGTCTTTTGCTTTTGGGTGTACCAGGAATAAGGCATCCCTTAGCTTTATCTCCTTATCCTTGTTGTATTTTGCAAACTGGTATTCGTCGAACCGGTTGAAAGCTTCGGCCAGTCCCTTTTGTACCTGTTTCGACATCCGATTCAATTTCTTAGCTGCGGTTCTTTTGTTAGACACCTGATAGTAAGCCAGTATTTCCAGAATCTCATCCGGCCGTTGAACGACCTTCCGAATAGTTTTGCTGACCAGGTTGTCGCCTCGGTGAATACCTGCCAACGCGGTGGCTAACACTACGGGAACAGACCGAAGGTTCATTTCCATGCGGGCATACACTGCCAGCCTTGCTACAAACTGAGGTTTCACCAGGGGTATAAGGCTGAGGATACGCTCGATCCTTTCATCAGTGGTCTCATAGATGGTATCGCTCAGCATCGTAGTGGCCACAGCGGAATACAATTCCATTTCAGGAGACATTTTATAGGCAGTTGCTCCTTCTTGGTTTGTAACGGTCCATCTTGCTCTAGTGCCCAGATTGAATTTCATAACGAATTGTTTGATAATGCAAAGATGCCCTACCGGATGCGCAGAGGACCTGCGCAGTGAAAGAAAAAACGAAAATATTTTTAAAATATTGACAATCAAACATTTGACTTGATAATTTGGGGCGCGGCAATCAGATGCGCAAATAGATTGCGTAGCGTGTAAAGTTTTTTCTTACTTTAAGTTTTAAAAAAAGGGATGTCCATCAACAAATTGGCTTTGATCCGTTACAAGACGATCGATGATTGTCTGAAGAACAGGCGTCGGAAATGGACACTGGAGGATCTGATCGAAAAAGTGTCAGAGGTGCTCTATAACAATGAGGGGATCAGCGGCGGAGTAAGCAAGCGTACCATTCAGGCTGACATTCAATTGATGCGCAGCGACAAACTGGGCTACAACGCCCCAATCGTCATTGTCGACAGGAAATACTACCGTTATCAGGATGCCAATTTTAGCATAGCTAATGCCCCGATCAATAACGCGGACATGGAGAAGATGAAGGAGATCGTCAGCGTGCTGAAACAAATGAATGGATTCAGCTATTTTGAAGAGATGAGCGATATGATCGCCAGGTTGGAGAACAATCTTTATAAATCTACCCATCAAAGCAAAAATTACATTCAATTCGAAAGCAATATTAAGCTAAAAGGACTGGAGCATATCAACCCGCTTTACCAGGCGATCCTACGTAAGACGACATTAAGCATTTCTTATAAGTCTTTCAAGGCTTCGGCATCCAGGGAAGGCATTTATTACCCTTATTTACTAAAGGAATATCGCAACCGCTGGTTCCTGATCACCAGGGCCCCAAAGGGCAAAATATTGCTTACGATGGCGCTGGATAGAATTGTAGGCTTCCGGGAGATGCCGGAGGAGAAATTTGTGGAACACGAGGGGATTGACTTTGACCGATACTTTGAAGACGTACTTGGTGTCACAAAATCTGAAAAAGACCGCGCCTATAAGGTAGTACTGCAGATTAATAAGGATCACGCTCCTTATGTGATGACTAAGCCTATACATCAGTCCCAGCAGATATTGAAAGAGGACGAGAGCGGGATTATTATCCAAATCGATGTAGTACTCAACTTTGAATTGGAGCGCGAGCTGATTGGCTTCGGAGAGACGATCAAAGTGCTCGCTCCGAGGATGCTGAAAAGCAGAATCCATCGAAGGCTACAGGCGGCTTTAGGCCTCTACAATGAAACGGAGACAACGATGCCTGGCCATTCCTGAAGTTTACAGAAAACTTCGAACTATTAATTCTAATTAACTAACAATCAATACATTAAATCATATTTAATTCCATTTTCATTACGCAAATACCAGAGATTTTGTTTAAATTGCATTGTCTATACCTCAAAAGCAGATTTATATGTCAGTTGAAAAAAAATCGGTTGAAAGCCAAGTTTTAAATCCTTCGTCAACTGAAAGCGAAACAGAACGTCTTCGAAGAGACATCTATCGCCCTGATAGGGAAAAATTGAAGCTTTTAACACAAATGCTACACGCCAATGCCTTGTTCAAAAAGGCAAAAATCACCCACAAATAGTGAACTATGGATATGTTGGATGATGAGCTGATTCGATTCTGGAAAGCTTTAAACATCAACAATGTCAGATATATAATGGTCGGAGGTTTCGCTACGAGATTTCATGGATTTAATAGAAGTACGGATGATCTGGATATGTGGCTGGAAGATACCATTGAAAATAGACAGAATCTGAGAAGATCTTTTTCAGAGTTAGGGTATGGAGACTTTTCATCTTTGGAAATGATGCAATTTGTACCAGGCTGGACAACTTTCTATATAGGCGGAGGGATCGAATTGGATATAATGACCAGTATGAAAGGATTGGAAAATATTTCTTTCAGCGAATGTCTAAATTTGGCGTCAATTGCCGACCTCGAAGGTATTGAAGTACCTTTTCTGCACATCAGCCACCTAATTGAAAATAAAAAAATAGTAAATCGCCCGAAAGATCAGATCGATGTTATTGAGTTGGAAAAAATTCGCAGATTTCGGGAAAAAGGGAATTGACATCATTTCGCCTTATTTTGAAGTTCTACAAAATCTTGAACTCCATCTCTGGTTTCGTTATTTAGGTGAACATTTGAAAGAAGACCAATCAAAATATGACTTCATAGTACTCGAACCAATTTCGGTCTGATAAGCATGCACTTGTAATTTGTGCAAAAATTGTGAAATGAAAAAAGCCTTCAAATCCATTGACTTGAAGGCTTCAAACTTGTTTGTCATCCTTATAGTACAGAATTCGAATCAATTCAATGGAGACTTGGATCTGCTGGAGAAAATGCTTTAATACAATTTGTGGGACACTGTCCCATAAATTGGTTAGGGAATTGATTGGTGAGACAGTGTCTCACTAATTAACTAGCAGACTTAGATTATTTTAGGAGACTTTCGGTTCCCAACCCCGAATCTTTTGGATAATAAAAGGGAGATGGTGCTTAAACCAGGATGGAAGCGTTTCTGATGGTACAGCATTAGCAGGCTTGCCATCTTCTAACACTGCAAGGACTATATGCTCCGCCTCGGAGGTATCGATGATCTGGACGGTTTGGAACATTTCATAATGCTGATTCAGCTTTTCCAGATTGCCGTAAAAGTTATCTGCCACTGTGCGGGGATTAACAAAGTGGCCTCCGGCTTGTGTCCGGTCTATAACACGCAGCTCGGATAAGGCCGTATCTTGTAGTCCAAGGAAAATCAGATGAATAGAATAGCCAGCTGCTCTAAATTGACGGGGAATATCCCAGGTAGCTTCATTGGTAAAGTGCCCTTCATAGGCGAAATCCAAATTTCCGGATAATGCTCTTTCTACCAGGTGATCGAATGTTTCGGTAACAAAGGCATATGCCAGTTTGCTACATTCTTTGTGGGATTTAATAGTTCGCCAAAGTTCCTTCCTCTTTTCCACAAAAAGCTTATCTCCATCAAAAATAGGGCCTTGCTGCCGGATATGCTCGGGTAGATATTCCGGTCCAATACTGGATTTACCGGCTCCGTTAGAGCCTGTTATGATAAATAATTCTGGCATAATTTAAAGACGAGAAAGGCCAAACCTGCTTCGCAGAGCTAGTTCCTCTGAAGGGGAAAGGGTCCGAATCATCGTAAATTCCTTAGCGGCATTTTCTAAGAAGACCAACTGAATAGAACCATCCGGGTATTCCAAATAGCATTGGTTCGACTCCAGGTCCTTAGAATTAATCATGAAAGGACGACCACTGCGTAGCTTTTGCAGACGGAGTTTTTGGACGGCCTCATTACCTGTTTTTTCGATGATTTGGAGCGCTGTCATAGACCTTGAAGGTACGAAATAAAGGCGAGTTAGGCAAATTGAAAATAGGCTAGATTATATACCAATTATTTACAAGATGCAATTTTTATTCGGCCGGAATAACAGCCGTATACCATCATTTAATAACTATCTCGCAGAGCAAAAGATTTTGATCTGCCAGGTGACCTTTCGCGCCCACCGCAACCTCAAATTCTTAACTTTGTGGCTTATGAGCAAGAAACTGGAAAAGAAAAAAAGGATATTCAAGCTATACTCCGCCAATCTGAAAAACTACCTTGAAGCCATCGGTCAACAGGTTGTGATGATAGAGAACGGGAAGATAAGAGACGATGTATATATTTGTCCCCTCTGCTACCAGATATTTTTTTCTTCTCACCTCATCCAAAACTCAAATGAAAATTTCCTAACACTCGAGCACAATCCACCAAAATGCATGGGAGGGCCTGAAAAAATACTGACCTGCCAAAATTGTAATAGTAATAACGGGGCAGATTACGACAAAATGGTGCGAGACCTCCTTGTAACAGAATCTTTTCTGTTTTCCAATACGTCATCCATTACAACGAAATTCACCATCGACGGAAATCGTATTCGGGGACGAATAAAGAAGGAAGGACCGGAGAAAGGGTTTATTCCCGACCCAAAGAGTAACCCTCCGGCATATCAAGCACTGAGAGACGCCATAGCCGTCAGAAAACCGGTAAAGGTAGAGCATACACTTACTAGCCCTGACTGGAAAGACTACAGCATGGGCATGCTCAAAATAGCCTATCTAAAAGCCTTCGAGCTGTTTGGCTACCACTTTGCCGACAGAGGTAACGGCGCCAATATCAGGCAAGTCCTGCGGGGAGAAGCTTCCTATCCAGTCCTCAACAACGGAGTCATCGACATTTTCGCCCCCGATAACTATGTCGGGGTAAATGTTGTAGTAGAACCCAAAGAACTAAAGGCCTTGATCATAACACTGCCACTTCACTTCAAGCACGACCAGAATGTGGTCAAAAAGAATATACCTGTCATCCTTCCTGCTCCTTTGGAGGGAGAGTGGGATCTCCTTAGTAACTACAATAAATTTGAGGATAAAGAAATATCATATAGAACCGCAAGATATGGGATTAAGACAACCCCAATCCTCAATTGCCGGGACTATCACTCAATGTTTTACGATGATCCCATCTGATCCCCAAAATTGATCGTAGCTTAGATGTTTTATAATCCACGAGTGGCCGAAAATTGATTAAACGAACTGATTAAATTAAGACAAAAATTCACCTATTTACGACCAAATCGCCGAAACGCTTGAATCGTCTGATAATAGCCATATGCCAAGCCAATACGACCCAGAAAATCCATGGCATAAGAGGCTGCGGTAACTTTTACATAAGCCGATTGGCCATCGATAATAAAAAGGGTCTCAAGGTCGAAGAACCTCAACGGATTCATGAACCGAAAAAACGATATTAGAATTACTCCACCCCTAGGCAATGTATTCGCAGACGTTGATGGCTTGGTAGAACACAACAAGGTAACAAAGAAAAAAATGCCGATAGCCAAAGAAAATACAAGGGCCCTCCCCCACTCCCTTCCAAAATTGTTCGAGACCTTATTCAGTCCGAGGTTCAGTTTCGTTAATTCCACGAAAGGAAAGCGCCTCGTCCAGAACGAGGGAATTGTCTGATAATGTGCCTCAATCTCACGCGATTGATATTCTAGTGCGCGAACTGCGTCGCCTTGCTTATCAAAAGCCGTTCGAAATTGTCCAAAGGCAAGTTGAGCTTGCTCGAAACGCCGTTTATCAATACCGGCTACTGTAGTAGGAAATTCAGTTTCTGCAACAAAAATCTCAGTCAGTTTACTGTTTAAAAAAACAAACAGTGCCTCTCTGAAATGGCACCCTATAAAGTCGGTCTTCCCAAGTGTTGAGTTAGCTATCTCAAAATTTCCATGTTCTTTAATGCAGACGTCCCGAAATGATAATACTCCGTTGTTATAAAAATTTTTGAACAGCAATTCATTCAATTCAACTGAGGAAACAGTCACATATTTATCCTTCTCCAGCACCCCGCATAACAGGAGGTTATGAATAGTCCCACCGATGATATCTAACCTTTTGAAATCAGAATCTTCAATGGTGAGTTCACGGAATCGACTGTCCGATAATTCAATCTTGCCTCCCGCTCCGCAGAGAGATGTAGTATTCAATTTACCAATCTTACTATTTTCGCTGGCAAAAGTCATTGGTCCTCCAAATGCCATTTCAAATGATTGCATTTCCGACTGTACAATTGTCACTGTCGACACATTTTGAGTAGAGCAAAATACTTTACCGAGATACACATTTTCAAAATGAAGCATCCCGTTCGTTACCCGGATAACCATAGAAGGTTCAAGGTTTGTAGTCTCTTGATTGATATTACAAATTTTCGCGAGTCCCAATGTTGGATATTCTGCCGTTATTTCTAAGTCTTTGTGGGCAATGATATTTTCCAAGGGCCGTGCTCGGCCAAGCCCAATTTTACATTGCTCAAAAAACTCGTTCTTTCCTAGCAAAATACAATTCTCAGTAGAATCAATAGATACCGGAGCAAAAAATTTACAATTTTCAAAAACGATTCTGCGAGCCCGTTGAGCATCGCCGACAGCCACCTCCTTGATAAAGGAACAGTTAGAAAAAACGAGGTCGGCTACATACGAGCCTGGCCGTTGTATAATAACGTCCGATAAAATAAATTTATCGAGGACGTTTCGACTTTGAAATTGAAAAGGACTAGTCGGTCCACTCAGACCAATTCGTTTCCCAAGAATGGCGCCGAGCTCCGATTTTACTAATGGGGTTAAATCTTCGGACATGAGAACTACATCGTTTTCGATAACAAGATATATGACTTTAGTGAGAAGTCATAGAATAAAAATACATTCTGCACGAAAAGATATATCGAAGGCTGGTACTGGTTCATTTTTCGTTGATGCAAGCCTTGGAGCAAACAAGGATCGCTCTAAATAAACCCCTTGGGGAAATGGGAGTTACGGTTTGAATGTGTTCCCGCTTATCTATTTTTTAAAGGCATATAAAATGAAACACTACGGTTTTGGGGGAAGCTTTCATAAGGAATAGGAAGATAATTTGTTTTTTTCTTTCTTGGAGAATTATTTGTCTTTTGTATGAGATTATTATCTAATTATTTCCTTTCCGGTTGGTGAGGGGTGAGTACCAGAATTGCCTATCAGTAGCAAAAAGCTGTTTGAACCTATAATAGCCTCGGCCCGTTTGAAATTTGAATTTTCAAGCTATTGTAGGTTCAAACGGCTTCGCCAAGGCGATCCTGACGCTCGGCTTTAGCTCCAGTCTATCGCCGCGGCAGCATATCCGCAGTTGCCTTTCCGCCACCTCCGCCACGCGCTCGGCAGTGCCGCGCGGGGGCAGGCCGACGATAGGAGGCCGCCGCGCAGCTACCCGCGGTAGACCTTAGTTGTAGTGCCGGAGCGCAGCGGAGGGAAAATTATTAAATAAGCGGCCGGGCGCCGGCGGGTGGCGGACAAAATGGGGCAGCGGGTGGACTGAATACTTCGACATTGAACGGCCGGCGAATGAACGCAACGGAGCGACCGCGGCGACCGGAGTGAGCGAAGCGAACGAGGGAGTAGGGAGCGGAGTAAGTGAATGAGGAGGGAAAGTGAAATGACGAGGTATGAAAGGACATAGGAGCTGCCCGAACGAAGGCGCCCGAGCGAAAGAACCGTGCCAGATAGCGGACCGGCTTACAGCACCCGCAGCGAAGCGAGGATGTTGTAAGCCGGCGGGCATTTTATTCGTCATCCGCGCAGCGGTGCGAATAAGATGTCCGGCCTGGCACGCGTTCTTGCCGAGGGTGCCGGAGTGAGACCGCTTTTCCTGCAGTCTGCAAGGGTTTCGAATCGGCGGCAAATCAATCCTTTACTGAATTTCGACATTTTCTATCTTCGTATACCCGATAAAATATCTGCTGTATAACCATAAATCCAACAATCATGAACAACACCAATATATGGCAAAAGCGCGTAACGGTCGATCTTTCACAATGCGGGGCTCGTCCGTGTATCCGGGGAATGCGTATCCAGCGATCGATGTTCTTGACCTTCTTGCTTCCGGTTTGGCCCAAGACCAAGTATTGGAAGAGTTTCCTGATCTGAAAAGGGAAGATATAGAAGCGGTCCTCCGTTATGCGAGCAGCAAGTTTTGACTGTTCGACCTATGGGGTTTGGTGGTCGAATTTGACCAAAATTTCGAAAAGGTGCCACAATGAGACATCTTGCCGGGATTTGCGTGTCACGAAATTTGGTTCGAGAATCCCAGCGAAATTGGATTCGATTAGTTGTCGTAGATAACTAAGTTTTCTGAAAAATTATTATGCGAACAGCTGAATAATGATTTCGTAAAATTCGTTTTGCAAGAACGAAATGTGCCACGAAATATTCTCTGGTGCACTCAACAAAGGGGGATATCTTGTTAAATTCTAAAAGGACCATCAAACAAAATGCTACTTAACTTTGAGGATTACAGTGTCCTTAAACGTGAGTATGGCAAAAGTGAGAAATGAAAAGGAAAAGGCGAAGCCTTTGGAACAAATTCCCCTATTTAATGACGAAGCGAATCCTCCCGACAGGGAGGATCCAGCGACAACCATCACCCCGGAACGAGCCCGGGCAATTTTACAGGAATACGGATTGAACGTCAGCCAGGAACAGGCTGAGGAAATATTGGTTTTCCTGCGACGGCTCGGCATTCTTACACTATCTCAACTATTGAAAAAATGAAAGTAGCCGATTTGTATATCCGGGTATCCACCGATGAACAGGCGGATAAAGGATATAGTCAACGTAATCAGGAGGAAGTACTTAGAAGGTATTGTGACCTCAATTCAATCACGGTTCGAAAAGCCGTATTTGAGGATCATTCGGCTAAGACATTTAACCGGCCAGCATGGGCTACGTTTCTCAAGGGTCTGCATCGGCAGAAGGGCCAGACAGACCTGGTACTATTCACCAAATGGGACCGGTTCAGCCGCAACGCGGCTGATGCCTATCAAATGATCAACATCCTCAGAAAACTGGGTATCGAGCCGCAAGCAATAGAACAGCCACTGGACCTGACCATCCCCGAGAATAAGATGATGCTCGCCTTTTATCTGGCCGCTCCGGAGGTAGAGAATGACCGACGGGCGTTGAATGTCCTGCACGGAATGCGCAGGGCGAAAAAAGAAGGCCGCTGGATGGGTGGTGCCCCCGTTGGGTATATCAACCGCATCAGCGAAGATGGGCGAAAATCTATACCGCCAAAGACGCCTGAATCGACGATCATGCAATGGGTATTCGATCAGCTGGCGATCGGTATTCTCAACACGGAACAGATATGGAAAGAAGCAAGGCAGAAAGGGCTAAAATGCAGCAAGAACAATTTCTGGGTGGCGATCCGTAACCCTGTCTATTGCGGCAAAATATTCGTACCCAAATACAAGGAAGAAGAGAGTCGCTTCGTAGCCGGTCAACATGAGTCATTAATCTCGGAGGTATTGTTTTATGAAGCCCAGGACGTCCTCGATGGCAAAAGAAAGAAACAACGCACTAAGATGGTTGTTGACGATCAGATACCATTACGAGGATTTTTGATCTGTCCCCGTTGCGGGTTATTGCTTACAGGAAGCGGTTCGAAAGGCAGGAAATATCGATATTATTACTATCACTGTAACTCAGCGTGCGGCGCTCGGTATAGGGCGGATAAAACGAACATTGAATTTCAAAAGGAGCTAAGCAAATATGTACCTCACCCTGCTGCAACTGAGCTATACAAAAAAGTCATCCTTGAAGCCTATCATTCTCTGGGTAAAGATCAAAAACAAAACAAGAAAACAATGATCGTCCAGTTAGGTGAACTAAATAACCGAATCATAAAAGGGAGGGAGCTTCTTTTATCCGGCGACATCGATGGCGCAGACTTCAAAACAATAAAATCGGACTGTGAAAAACAGATCATGACGCTGGAGGCGAAGCTAAATGCGATAGACGAAGAAACAGCCGACATCTCCCCTATCCTCAACAAAGCCGTAGAATACCTGGCGCAACTGGACAGCATCTACGAAAATGCGAAAACAATCAAAAAGCGCCAGATAATTGGTTCGATGGTTCCTGAAAAAATCGTGTTTGACGGCCAAAATTTTCGAACCGCTAGTTTGAATGAAGCCGTGAAGCTGATATACACGCTGGACGTGGCTTTTAGGGCAAAAGAAAATGGGACAAGTGATATTTTTATCGACTTGTCCCATCAGGTGAACTCGCTGGGACTCGAACCCAGGACCCATACATTAAAAGTGTATTGCTCTACCAACTGAGCTACGAATTCATTCCCAATCCCAAAGTGTTATCTTTGTTTTTGGGAGTGCAAAAATACGGTAAAAACCATTGCTGACAAATTTTTCTGCTAATATTTTTCAACGGGAAGATCATGGTTATCAACATCTCATCCAAATCCCCTACCCACTTGCGACGAAGCAATGACCAGACCTGTCAAATCAACGCCAAAGCCCGGCAGGAATGCAGAGAATAGCCTATCACTTGCTTTTAAGCCCCATCCTTGCACGGATGGCCTGCTTGCGTTGCTCCTTGGTCATGATCGGGTAGTCGGCCGGCACCTGGAACTCCCCTTCGTCAATGTCCTGATCGGTCTGAACATCGATAAGTCTCCAGACTGCTGAATTCCCATTCTCGTCTTTCAGCGCAGCGCCGATACATTGTCCTTCCGTGCCCAGCGCGCCGGTCTGGATCTTTTTAACGCCTTCGGGCAGGTATTTATCAAGATCGTGGGTAAAATAGTATTCGAATACCAGTTTATAGCCGGGGCTATAATGCATCTGGCCATCCTCACCGGGTGCATCCTGCCGGTTGGAAAGGATATCGTGCATACGCAGCAGACCGTCAGACTTTTGTCCCGATTCCTTTTCTGTATAGGGCTGAACAGGAATGGTGATTTTTTCCGATACGGTATTGTAGTTGCCGAATTTCCCGGCCGTTCCCTGCTCGATCTTTATACCCGGTATACCCAGGTATTCTTCCTTCACCATCGAGAGCGTCCGGTATATGTTGTGAATGGTGTCTACTTTGGTGTAGTTAACGCCAAGCACGCTGGCCATCGCATAGATGATATGTTTATCAAGATCCATGACAGATGTCACATTGGCGCCAAAAGCGTCTGCTAAAGTAACATGGTCGTGTTTCAAAGTGGTTTTAACGTACCTGGAGGTGATCCAGGTGTCAAAGCTTCCTACCATAAATTCAAAGTACAGCGATGGTGCTGATATTCCTCCCCAGGCAGGGTTAGCCATCTTTGAAGCAGGACGGGTAGAAGCGTCATTGTCGGCAGAAGGGAATTTTTCTTTCTCGGCCTTTTCGATCTCCTCCATCAACGCGGCGTTCTTTTGATCCAACGCCTGCCGGAAGATCTCCACATCGCTGCCTTTTAACCCCTTTTCGCGGGCCTGATCAAAAAAGTATTTCCCCTGCGGAGTAGCTGCTATCCTTTGTATGTCCCCATCTATGACCGATGCCATCGTAGCGTGAATAGCTTTTACCGTGACCCCGGTATGCGGGAATTGAATAGGCGCAGGCGGAGCATACTTATGAGTTGCTTTATCAGACGTTGTACTCCCGTCTCCGTCTGTGGATTGCGATCCGCCGGAAGCCGGGCCAGTGCCATTATAAGAACTGGTCGTGTCCACTGCCTTCGGACTTGCAGCAGTAGTATCGGATTTTTTGCCGGTCACTTTTTCCAGCGCTTTTTCTTTCGCCTTATTGATCAGCCTGCCGAATTGCGCATTTGTCGTTTGGAAAAGAAATAAAAGGATAGCTAATAAGGATAAGTCTCGCTTACGGAACATAGATTACAGATAATTTCAATGTGAGTAACTCTCACAAATATACGCCCACAACAATTGTGCCCCATGCGTGGAAAAAAAATTACCCAGTTACAATTAAAGGAGCAGAAGTTTTTTACATGAACGATGGACGGGTGTGACAAGATCGCAGAACCTCTTCCTATGAACGATGGGCGGGTGTGACAAGATCGCAGAACCTCTTCCTGAACGATGGGCGGGTGTGACAAGATCGCAGAACCTCTTCCCATGAACGATGGGCGGGTGTGATAAGATCGCAGAACCTCTTCCTATGAACGATGGGCGAGTGTGACAAGATCGCAGAACCTCTTCCCATGAACGATGAATTAGCGGGGTGACAATGAACGACCAGACGAGGAAACGGATTGTCGCAAAAAGCCTCCTGTTTTGTCGGTTTCACACATCTTTAGTTCCGGTTTTCCGGAGTAAGTTTATATCCTCAATCAACCGGGTATGAACACAAAATTTCAGACCGTAGAAGAATACATCGCTACTTTCCCGCCAAAAACAAAAAAGTTCTTAAAAGACATAAGAGCGGCCATTAAACAGGCTGCCCCGCAGGCAGAAGAAGCGATCAGCTATAATATGCCGGCATTCAAGCTGCACGGGATGCTGATCTGGTACGCGGGATACAAGGAACATATCGGCCTTTATCCTAAAACCACGGTGATCCAGGCCTTCAAAAAGGACCTCGAGGGGTATAAACTTTCAAAAGGTACTATACAGTTCCCATTGGACCAGCCCCTACCCCTCGACCTGATCACCAGGATCGTAAAGTACAGGATTAAGGAGAACCTGGAAGCCGAAAAGACTAAAGTGAAAAAATAAATTGGCTATTAATGCATTATTAGTGGCTTCATTAGCTCTTCTCTTGCTTTTTTGCAGTTGGACAATCGCCTAAAGTTGTTTGCCACCCTCGCCCATGGTTACCATTGCCAAAAAGTCGACCTTTTTCCCGTCTCTGACACTTTCCCTGTCGTTGCTTTTTTTATTGACCTTTCATTCCCTCCACGCCCAAAGCGACTTCATTTCTGTCAACGCCTCGGCCAATGCCACCACAGCGGGTTCGGTCGCAGACGGCGATGCCACCACAGGGTGGTCTCCCGGTAACGCAGGTCTTTCACAGGATCAGTACCTGCTTCTGGCCCTCCAGACGCCGGGTAACATTAACCGGCTACAGCTGGAGGCAGATGGGTTTTCCCCCTCGACATTGAAGAAGGCCCTCAGTATTTTTGTTACATACGATCCCATGAACCCCGGTAATGCGGTGAATTATACCATCGCCGGCAATAAGCCCTATACCCTGAGTTTCCCGGCCAAATATGGGGCGCATGTCAAATTGCTCTTTAGAGCGGGCGCCGCAGGGGAAGCCTATACTATCCGGGAATTGCGGGTCGGGTATGCGGGAGCAGCAGGAGCAGGGGCAGCGAGGCGCACGGACACCCCAGGGGGCACGAGTGAGGCCGGAGCAGCAGGCACCCCAAAACCCTGGCTAAACCCCCACCTCCCCATCGATCAACGCGTCACCACTCTGCTTTCCATCATGACGCCGGCCCAGAAAATTGAACTGCTCCGGGAAGGCTGGGGTATCCCCGGCATTCCCAGCCTCGGCATCCCCGCCATGAATAAGGTCGAGGCCGTCCATGGCTTCTCCTATGGCAGCGGAGCCACCATCTTTCCCCAGGCTATCGCACTCGGAGCTACCTGGGACAAGGCCCTGGTAGAAAAAGTAGCCGAGACCATCGGCGACGAAACGGTCAGCGCAAACACGGTGCAGGCCTGGTCCCCCGTTCTTGATATAGCACAGGACGCCCGCTGGGGCCGCTGTGAAGAGACCTTTGGAGAAGACCCCATATTGGTGTCGGAGATCGGAGGAGCCTGGATCAAAGGTTATCAGTCAAAAGGTCTGATCGTAACGCCAAAACACTTTGCCGTTCACGGAGCAGTAATGGGAGGCCGCGATTCTCACGACATGGGTCTTTCCGAGCGCGAGATACGGGAGATCCACCTCGTACCTTTCCGGCACGTCATCGAGACCTATCACTGCCAGTCGATCATGATGGCCTACTCCGACTTCGAAGGTGTCCCTATAGCAAAGAGCAAGGAGCTTTTAAAAGGGATCCTTCGCGACGAATGGGGCTTCGACGGTTATATCGTCAGCGACTGCGGTGCACTGGGGAATCTGACCAGCCGCAAACATTACACAGCAAAAAACGCCGTAGAAGCCGCTAACCAGGCGCTGGCAGCCGGCATAGCCACCAACTGCGGTGACACCTATAACGATGCTTCCGTCATTACCGCCGCGCAAAACGGGGGGATAAACATGGATAACCTCGATTATACCTGCCGGACCCTGCTAACGGTGATGTTCCGCAATGGTTTTTTCGAGCACAACCCCACCCGCCCGCTCGACTGGAAGAAGATCTACCCCGGCTGGAACAGCCCCGAACACAAGGCCGTCGCCCGCGAAGCCGCAAGAGAATCCATCGTGCTGCTGGAAAACAAAGATCATATCCTGCCCCTGTCCAAAGGAAATCCGGCCGGGAATTCCGCCGGAGCAAAAACCAACACCGGCACCAAGACCTACACCAACACCGGCACCAAGACCTACACCAACACCTATACCAACACCTACACCAACACCATCGCCGTCATCGGCCCCGGAGCAGACGACCTGCAGCCCGGCGACTATACGCCAAAACTGCAGCCCGGACAATTGGTGTCCGTGCTCAGCGGCATCCGCGCCGCTGCCGGGCCGGCAACAAAGATCCTCTACGAAAAAGGATGCGAATTCACCGGCGGAGGAGATCATTTCGATCCCAAACCAGCCATTGACGCCGCCACAAAAGCCGATGTGATAGTCATAGTACTCGGCGATTGTTCGACCAGCGAAGCCATACATGGTCTTACACAAACCTCCGGTGAGAACAGGGACTATGCAAGCCTGATCCTGCCCGGCAGCCAGCAACAGCTGCTGGAGGCCGTCGTTGCCACCGGCAAACCCGTGATCCTGGTCCTGCAATCCGGCCGCCCTTATAATCTCTCTTATGCAGCTGAACATTGTAAAGGCATCCTCGTCAACTGGCTGCCCGGTCAGGAAGGCGGGCCCGCACTGGCCGATGTCCTGTTTGGCGCCGTTAATCCCGCAGGCCGCCTTCCCATGACCTTTCCCCGCAGCGTTGCCCAGTTGCCGTTATATTACAATTTCAAGACCTCGGGACGCAGCTACGACTATGTGGACATGTCCTTTCATCCACTGTATCGGTTTGGCTACGGGCTTAGCTATACCAGCTTCTCCTATTCCGATCTTTCCACCATACAAAATTCCGATGGAACAGTCAGCGTAAAAGCAACCGTTACAAATACAGGCAAACGGCAAGGCAACGAGGTCGTACAGCTTTATGTGACAGATATGTACGCCAGCGTAAAGACAAGAGTTATGGAGCTAAAAGATTTCCAGCGCATCAATCTGAATCCCGGTGAGTCGAAGGAAGTAAATTTTACACTCACCCCTTACCAGCTTTCCCTGCTCAATGACAATATGGACCGGGTCGTCGAGCCCGGTGAGTTCAGGATCAATGTGGGCGGAGAAAGCCCTTCTTTCAAAGCCGGGGATAGGATCAAAAACAGCGTCGGCTATGCAAGCCCGGCGGAAGGTCTTACCAGCACGCTTAATTATACCGCGGCTTATAAAGCCAATTTTACATTGACGCCGGAACCTGTCAAAAAAGGCAGCGTCGGAGTGACGGTAAAGAATACAGGCAATCTGACCGACATCGGCAGGCTGACCTTCTATGTCAACGGCGAAGAAAAAGGTGATGTGCGGCATTTCGAGCTGAAACAGGGCGCTTCAAAGCTGATCTCGTTCCCGGTAAGCGAACACGGTAAAGTCAATATCATGTTCGCAACAAAGTATAAAATAAGTTCCAAACAATACATGCTATGAGATTATTATTATTTATTTGCCTCGCCGCAATGACGATGCAAACCAGCGCTCAGGCGCCCCTTTTCAGCGGTGAAAAGACAAGCTGGCACGAGGGCTTCGACCGCTATGATTTCCTGATGGACGAACTAACGCTGGAAGTCACACCCATCAAAGCCACCGAAGACGAGAAGTATGGCGCCAAACCCGCCGAAAGAGGAAAGCTGCGTTGTATCGTCGTAGCCCCAAAAAAGGCAGCCCCCGGTAATCCCTGGAGCTGGCGGGGTTACTACTGGGACCACGAACCACAGACAGAGGTCGAGCTGCTAAAACGCGGATTCCACATCGCTTATATCATGTCTGATGCCGACCGTCACTGGGACGCCTGGTATGCCTTTCTCATGAGTCATGGCCTCAACCCCAAACCTGCCTTTGTCGGAATGAGCAGGGGCGGCATCAATGAATTTGCCTGGGCTGCCACCCATCCGGATAAAGTAGCCTGTATCTATGCCGACAACCCTGCGCTGCGGCCCGAGAGCTTTGACGGGCTGGCCGGTATGGCCAAACATGATATCCCACTGTTGCATGTGGTAGGTAGCTATGATTTCCTGCTGGAGAAATATACGCTGCCTGTGGAAGAGATCTATCATCAGCTCGGGGCCCGCATCTCCCTGGTCATAAAAGAAGGCCCCCCACATCATCCGCATAGTTTAAAAGACCCGACGCTGATCGCCGGTTGGATCGAGGCCAACTACCATCATGGGGAAGATCTTACGGACAGTCTCTACGCCATCTCTCCTCTCCTGCCGGGGACGCGTCTTATCAAATCCTACTACTATAGCAAAGAAGATAAATATATAGCGATCATGCCCGAGAGCACCTATGCCGTCTGCCGGGGTCCACTGTTTACGGATTGCTATACCCGTTATGATTCCTATACTCCCAACTGGCTTGGCCTTACGGGGATGACCATCCTTGTTCCGAAAAAACCGGCCCCCGGTAATCCCTGGGTTTTCAAGGCTGATCGCATAGGACGCGAAACGGAACCGGTCGACCTGGCCCTGCTGGCCAAAGGGTTCTATATCGTCGCCGCTCCTGTGACAGAACAGCCCGGCCCGATCCGTAAACAATGGGATGATCTTTACCAGCTGCTGACCAGTCACGGCTTCTCTTCAAAACCCGTGATGGAAGGACGAGGTGCAGGCGGTGGCGAAGCTTATTGCTGGGCCATCGACAACCCCGGCAAGGTCTCCTGTATCTATGCCGAAAATCCGGTGCTCCGCAGCCTGCAGGCAAAAGCTCCGCTGACGGATAGCCTGTCATCACTGGCCGCAGCGCATATTCCCATCCTGCATGCCTGTGGTAGTCTTGACCCCTGGTACCCGGTCAATACAAAAGAAGCGGAAAAGAAATACCACCAGCTCGGTGGCACTATGAAGGTGATCATAAACCAGGGAGCCGGTCATTTCAATGTCATACAGGACCCAACCCCGATCGTGTCGTTCATTTTAAATAGTCAACACTAGTCTAAACTACTTGCATATGAAAAAACTCATCGTTCTATTTATCGCGGCATCGGGCCTGATAGCAAAAAACACGTCTGCGCAACTTGTGGGGGGCACACTGATGGCAGGCACCGCCAAAGTCAACATCACACCCCAGGGCAAAGAACCTATTCACGACTCCGTCTATGCCCGCAGTCTCGTGCTGCAGTCGGGCGAACTGCGGTTTGCCTTTGTTTCGGTAGACCTGGCCGTCTTCACCAGCGAAAGAATTGAAAAGATCTGTAAGGAAAAATATGGTATTTCACAGGTGATGCTCTGTTCCTCACACAATCATTCGGAGCCGCAGCCCGATGGTAAGCGATCGTTCCAGCAAGGCAATCCGTGGACCGTCTTTTACGAGGACCAGATCATAAAAGCCGTTGGCGAGAGTATGGCACATTTATTTCCTGCGCGTATAACTGCCGGCCGGCAGACCTTTCCCCAATTAGGTTTTAACCGGTTGATCATCCGTGAAGACGGGCATGCAAGGGAGTCCTGGTTCTCCGACGATCAATATACTTCAGAGAATCCGGAACGCATTCCCTTTGGCCCGGTCGATCCGGAGGTCGGTGTGATCCGTGTCGATGACGAGCAGGGGCATCCGCGGGTCATCCTGATGAACTATGCGTGTCATGCGGATATCGTTTGTTTCAACTATGCCGTCAGTGCCGACTATCCCGGGGTGGCCTGCCGGAAAGTCGAAGAAGCTTTTGGTCATGGCGTCAACTGTCTTTTTGTCCAGGGCGCCGGTGGAAATATTGAGTCGCTTCAGATCAGTTCGCGCCGCAAGGGCCCGGATGATCCGTTTCAAACCGATTACGCACCGATGGAACGGACGGGAGAGTTATTAGCCTTCCAGGTAGTAAAGCTGGCAAAGAGCCTGGGAGCAATGGCAAACGCAGGCCGGACGACGACGGCAAACGCAGGCCGGACGATGACGGCAAGCACCGGGCAAGCCACGGAAACGAGCACCGCGACAGCCACCAGAGCAAGCACCGGGCAAGCCGCGGAAACGCTGCAACTCCTCGAAGATTCCCTCCACTTCACCGGCCGCTTTTCTAAAAAGCTGGACTACAACGTACATCTTTCCACGATCCTGATCAATAACACCATCGCCATCGCCGCCTGCCCCGGTGAGCTATTCGTCCAGCTACAGCTCGAATGGAAGAAAAAGATGGAGCTTGCCGGTGTCACGCCCTTACTCTTTGGTTATACCTGGAGCAAAGGTAACTGGCCGGGTTATGTCGCCGATGTGCGATCTGCCGCTCTCGGCGGATATGGTGCGGACCAGGGTGATAACCTGATCGAAACAGGTGCGGGTGAAGCAATGATCACCCGGCAGCTAACCAATTTCTACCGGCTCAATGGGCTTATGCGGGATAAGCCCGGACCAGTCGGATTTAAAGGCGGCGCGCAATGGATCATCAAGCCCTTCAAGCCATAAAAGGTGGTGGGGTATTAATGCCTCACCGGCAACTCCGCGCTGTACCCGGGACGCCCATGCCACCAATTCGCCGCCTGCCCCGCCAGCCAGAGATAATAATCACTGCCCAGATCGGCATCGATGCCGACAAACTTCCCGCTGCCATTCAGCGGCAGGTGATCCGTCGTAGCACATTTGAAAATGGCCGTCCCCTCATTCATCTCGTCAAACATCGCAATGTATAACATAGACGCGCCAGCTTCCCTGGCCGCCGTCACCTGTTTCCAGAAGAAATGCCCGCGATTCCGCGGGGTGGCCTTAGCCTGTGGGCCGTTCATGTTCCTCCAGGAGAATCCCGGGAAGGCCAGCGGAGCATAGTCCACACCATTGGCTTTACACCAGGCCATGTCTTCCGCAATCAATCCCTTAAAAGCCGGATAGCTGTCTTCATTATACCGCCCCACGAACCACGGCGCTACGATATCGCATTTCCGAAGCAGCCGGTGCAGCGTACTATCCGGAATTGCATCCTTCCCCAGCGTCCGCCAATAAGCAGGCACACCCAGCATGACGCTGAAGCCACGGGCTTTGATCCCATCGATAAGTGTCTCCGCCTCTTTAAAGCCATAACGGCGATTGTCATTAAAACCAACGCCCCAAACGACCACCAGTGGCCGCCCATGATGATGCAGATAGGTCGGACTCAAAGAGCCATGCAGGAGGTCATACTTAGCAGAAAGCTCATCGAGGTCCTGTAAGGTCATCTCCTCTTCTCCCGGCTGCATCCCGCTGAGGTCATACATGACGCAAATAGCCCGATCATATTTTTTTGCGGCAGCCATCGCATTGTCGAGGACCGTATTAAAATGCTTTTTGCCGCTGGGATTGCGGATCTCTCCCACAAAACGCTGCATAAAGACCCCGTCGATACCATAGTCCTTCATCCACTTGAAATGGAGCAGAACCGTTGACGCATCATAAGCGCTGAACACCGAGGCGGTAGATCCATCCGTATATTTAAAGGGCGTCGGATAGGTCTTCGCATACTCCCTGGTATCCGGCCAGAAGTCGATCTCACAGGAGCCGGGTGCAAATACACCATGCCGTTCGTAATGATGCCAGCGCCGCCCGGTGCTGTCGCCCGGAGTATTAAACCAACCCTGATAACCGGCCATGACGAGGCCATTGTAAGATGGATAATGGGCGGCTGCGCCGGAGCCATGGATCCCGGCGCCAGAGCCAACCGGCCCCGGTCCCGTCTTCGTCTGCACCACCTTTTGGATCGTCCCGTCCGGATTATAAAACAGCTTATCGACACAGATCGACCGCAGCCAGTCAAAATGCGACAACGCACTATTGTGATAGAACGCATACCACTGTCCCTTATACTCTACAATAGACCCATGATTGGTATAACTGTCGGTCGGGTCCATATAGATGCCCCGATATTTCCAGGGCCCCAGCGGGCTGCTGCTGGTGGCGTAACGCATACGGTTCTTTGAACCGGTGGAGTCATGATTGTCGGAATACGAAAGGTAATAAACGCCCTTCCGCTTATGTACCCAGGTCGCCTCATGAAAGTCTTCGAGACCCGTCATCGGCTGCATGGCCCCGTCGATCTCCATCATGTTGTCCTTTAGCTTCCCGCCCCGGCATTTGCCGCCGCCGCCATAATACAGATAGGCCTGGCCATCATCATCCACAAAGACACAGGGATCGATCATCGACTCCAGCCCGTGTATGTAACCCTGTACTTTGAAATTGGCAGCAGGCTCCTTGCTGGTGGCTACACCGATCTTCCAGGTGCTGTTCCACTCCTTGCCGGGGCCGCTGGGATGCGGGAAATAAAAATAATAGGTGCCGTTCTTATAGGCGCAGTCCGGAGCCCACATAAACCCGCCTTCAGGCCGCCCCCAGGGCACCTGGCTTGCGTCGAGGATCTGCCCATGGTCTTTCCAGTGTACCATGTCATCGGTAGAGTATACGTGATACTTGTCCATCAGGTCACAACCCCGCGGCGGGGCAACGTCATGCGAAGGGTACACGTAAAGGCGGCCGTCAGCCCAGACATGGGCTGACGGATCCGCGGTGTAGATGTCGGTTACAAACGGGTTCTGTGCGCGGGATAACAACGGCGCAAAAAACAGGAGCGCTAAAACAGCTCTTCGAAGGATTCTTGTATTCATAAAAACAATTATTGAAATTTACTTTTCAGGAGGCATTACGACCTGGACCACTTCCGACAGATTGTACTTCTTATAGCTGTCATTCACCCGGACACCTACTCTTGCATAATAGGTACGTCCATTCAGCAACCCGTGCACACTTACTTTATAGGTCGTAGTGGCAATGCCGTTATTCCAGGTGCTGTTGATATCCGCCAGGTTATAAGATGGGCTATTGTGATCGGAAATCGTGAGTTGGGAGATATAAGCACCGCTGCCTACAAAAGGAGTATTGTTTACAAATGGCCATACTTCCAGTATTTGAGGAAGTCCGGCCGTCCTGGGCGCACTTATCTGGCAGGTCATGACCAGCGAGTCGCCGGCCTGCACATGCGTGAAATTGGTGATCTCCAGGTAAGGCACCACCGTAAAGTTGTGGGCGGCAGCTCCTTTTATATCCGTCACGATACTATCCGCCGGCCAGAAGGCCCCCTGGGTTGGGATCACGCTATAATGCCCGCTGAAGATCCTTGTATCCTGGAAAGACCCGTCATCCTTGACAGGAATATAATAGGGATCGGGATTGTCACTCCAGCTGAGCTGTTTCAACTCTATGTTGAGCCCTTGTGATTCCGTCAGCAGATTTTTCCCGGTGACGCTGTCGATGATATTTCCCTGGAATGCCGAATCCGGCCCGGGATAGTTGTCGACCTTGGTACAGGAAACTCCGGTAAGCAGAAGTCCAAGACCAAAGATTATTATTTTCTTCATGATAATGTCTTTTAAATTTTAATAACCAGGGTTGTTAGGGAACAGATTAGGATTCCTGGACAACTCTCCACCTGGCAATGGCTCGTAATACCATTTTTTCTGGAAGGTATAGGTCCGCTGGAAAGGTTCCACCTGTTTTAAGAAGATGTATTTGTTTTCCGTAGCGATATAATAAGGCAGCAAGGCATAGATCTTCCTGTTATCCAGGACCTGGTCGGCTGTCCTCCATCTGCGGATATCCCACCAGTACTGATGCTCGAACCCCAGTTCCTTACAACGTTCGTTACGGATGGTATCTATCGTCATGCTGGCCGTAGCCGGAGCGGCTCCTGCGCGATCCCTGAGCTGGTTGATATCGCCGAGCGCATCAGCCTGCAGCGTGCCCAGTTCAAAAGCAGCCTCCGCACGGTTCAGCAGCACTTCCGCATACCGCATGTCGATGTAACTCTGCGCGCTCTGATATAGTCCGCAGGCAGACTGCTGTTTGGCATAGTCGACATACTTTCTCAGGTAAAGGCCTGTCCTCGTGTTGTCGTCGCCGGTGGAGGGATTCCAGCCTGCCAGTCCTACGATACGACGACCGCGATAGAGCTGATTGGAGTTGGCGGCAAAGAGCAGGTTCTTGCCGGGATCTGTAGTATCGGGCCAGTTCGTATTGACATCATTGGGAGTGTTGAGGTTGTTGCTCAGCTCCTGCGCGGCGCTGCCATTGAAAGTCTTATAGATGCCTCTTTGCACATCGAATGTCAGTCCCCTCAGCGTGGAGCCGGGGAAATAGATGGTAGCCAGCAGCCGCGGCTCCAGGCTGTTCATCAGATCAGCCCGGTCGGAGAACCTTGTCGGCGTGCCATCTGTATTGACTATTGGTAAAGGTCCGAATCGTTCTACATAATCCAGCGAAGGATAGGTCCTCGAAAGACCGTCCGCCGTCATGTAACGACAGGTCATCGTAGCGTCATAGCTATGCGGTCCGGAGTTGTCGTTATTCCTTTGCGGATCCGATAGGGAATACTGCCGGATAAAGATCTGCTCGTTATTGGGTTTCATAAAGACGTCTACATAGTTCTGTACCTTGTCGGGATATCCTCCCGTATAAAGACTGAAATGGCCTTCTACCAGCTTGGCCGCATCATAGGCTGCCTGGAAGAACTTTGTAGCATCACCGGCAGGGATGCCGCCTGCAAATCCTTTCGCTCTTGCATCTCCGTCGACATAATTGACGGCGCCATATTTGGCAATGCTCCCTGCAAATAACATGACCCGGGACTTGTAAGCCATGGCCGCATATTTACTGGCGGCGCCCTGCTGTATTGCGGGATGCCCGCCTGCACCTGGTTCCCACATCAGGTTATAGGCGCTGTCAAGGTCTGAGCCAATGAAATTATACACGTCCTCCTCCGTATTACGGGGTACCTGCAGAGAGGCGGTGGTAGCATTAGGATCTATTACCGTCCTGACGATAGGGACACCGCCATAACGTTTGACCAGCGCAAAATAAGTGTAGGCCCGGCAGAAGTAGGCCTCTCCCAGCCATTCATTCACCTGGTCCTGCGTGTAGTTGCTGGCATATTTGGGCAGACTATACAGGAGGACATTGATATTACGGATCCTGTCATACGGCCAGAGCCCAAAACCCTGCGCGGCATCACCAACGCCGCCATAAGGCCCCGCCATTTCCCCGTCGATCGCATCCATCTGGTAAAAATTCTGCCAGCGTCCTCCATCGCCTGTTAGAAAACCTTTGTCAGGCTCATATACAAAATCTTCCATCGGCAGAAACGTATACATATTGGCGAGATAGGCCTGTATGCCATTGGCTGTACTAAAGACCTGGCTTTCCGAAATAATACTCAAAGGCGGCACGTCCAGCTTATGACAGGACCCTATTATAATTACCGCCAGTATAAGACTTATATATTTTACTTTTTTCATGAGTTTAAGTTTTTAGAAAGATACAGAGGCGCCGCAGCTGAATGTCCTGTTCATGGGATAGAGATATCCTGCCTGGGAGACATTGAAATCCTGTCCCGTGGCTACTGTCCCTGGATGTTCCGGATCGCTGTTCTTCAGCCCGGTGATGGTAGCAAGGTTATAGCTGTTGACGTAGACCCGCACATTCTGGATACCGATGCGGTTCAATACTTTCTTTGGCAGGGTGTACCCGATCTCAAGGGATTTTACGCGCATATAGGTGGCGTTCTGTACGGCTTTGGAACCATCTGCGATGGGCGTGCCGGTGGCGGAGTAGGTGCCGGGGACCCACTGCGTGTTGGGATCGAACAGATTGGCATTCGGATCAGCGGGATGCCACCTGTTGATAAATTCGGAGAGCGCACTCCGCTGGTACATCAGGGGTGTGGCCAGCTGCTCCGCGTATTGAATATGGAAGTCCGTGGCGCCCTGTAACAGAACAGAAGCATCGAAATTCTTATATGCAGCGCTGAGGGTCATCCCGAAGTTGACCATAGGCAGATCACGCGTGGCCAGAGGCACTTTGTCCTTGTCGTCGATAACGCCGTCATGGTTGATGTCCTGATAATAATAATTACCGGGCAGGACGGCCTGGTTTCCTCCGCCTGTATTGACATTGTAGTTGTAGATCTGATTGTAGCTGGAGAATTGCCCCCCATACAGATAGCCCCACCAGATATTGGAGTAACGACCCGACTGAGAACCATTTACCTGGAGATTGCCCTGAGAGCTGCCATTAATGACATTGAGATTCTGGAGCCCCTGATATTGGTCGTATGCGCTGGCGGCACGGGTCTCTTCTGTAAACCCACGTTTGATCCGGCTGAACCCGATATTACCGCTGATGTTGTAGCTCACCTGGTGGATGGTCTGGTGATGCGTCAGCGTGACCTCGATGCCTTTTGTTACATCGGCATTCAGATTCGCCTCTAAAACCTGTAAACCGGATGTGCCGGGGATCTGGGCGTTGGGATACGCGGGCAGCCCGGTACGGGTACGGTTGAAATATTCGACACTTCCGCCGATGAGTCCATTGAAAAGATCGAAGTCCGCGCCAACGTTGAAGGTTTTGGAATTCACCCAGGACAGACCCAGATCGGGAATACCCCGCGACGATACACCATTGACATAAGAGCCATTCAGCACGGCGCCGGGTGCAGGATAGTTATATCCCGACACCCACTGGTAAAGGTTGAACTGGTCATCACCCAGTTTGCCATAGGAGGCGCGGAACTTCAGGTTGTTCAGCACTGAAGGAGAGATCAGCTTTTGCATAAAAGGCTCGTTGCTGATTCGCCAGCCGATGAGACCGCCGGGAAAGAAACCCCAGCGTGCGATGGGACTAAATTTGCTGGAAGCATCTTCACGGAAGGAGAATTCCGCGAGGTAACGGCCCTTATAATCATAGTCGAACCGGCCGATATAGCTTTTTGTTACCTGGTTGACCAGGGCATTGCCATCCTGCCCAACCTGCAGATAGTTGGCATCACCCGCATTGCCGGCAAAAAGATATGGGATGCCCAGGGAAAAGCTTTCCTGGGCCGAAAAATTATCTCCAGAACTTTGACTTTCTTCATACAGGGCCAGGGCTGTCACATTGTGAGCACCGCCAAACTGGTGGTGATAGTTCAGCGACAGCTGCATCAGGGTATTTGTGTTGGTATAATACTGACGCTGTACTGTAGACGGCGAGTGCGCAGTCGTCACGGGGTAGGTATCGGTGGTGGCATCATAGGTGTAAAGATTATAGGCCTTGCTGACAATAGTATTGTCCGTAACGTTATACCCATAGTTATACATACCCTTTGCCATCAGACCGGGGATGCCGGGAATATCGTATTCCAGGCTGAGCTGCCCCTGGATGTTCTTGTTCTTAAAAATGTTCTGGCCGATCAGGTCGGAATTGGTCATGACTATCGGGTTGTCATTATCCGGCTCCAGGTGAGGGTAAAGCGGGTTGTTGTTGGCATAGATGGGGTCAGTAGGAAGAAGATTCTCTGCATACTTGAAGATCACCCATACGGACTGGTTGGGAGCGTTCTTTGTATCTGTGTAACCGGATATGTTCGCCGCACCCCGTAGCCGTTTAGTAAAATTGATGTTCACATTGCTCCTGAAATTCCAGCGGTTATAGTTGATGCTGTTGGTCTTGAACAGGCTGCCCTGCGTAAGATATCCAAGGTCGAAAAAGTAATTCACCTTGTCGCTGCCGCCGGACATACTGAGATTATGTTGTGTTTCCGGAGCCAGCGGCCGGGTAATGGCCTTCATCCAATTGGTGGATTTCAGCTGACCGCTTTTGTATAAGGCGATGGTGCTGTCGGAAAATGAAGGAGGCGCGGTGGTGGTCGCATTGGTGCCGAAATTGGTCTTCAGGGCTTCATTATAAAGTTCCATATAGCCGGCGGCATCAATACCCTGGGGCACATTCAGGAATTGCTGCCAGCTCTGATTGACGGAGTAAGTGATATTGAACTTCCCATTGGTCCGCCCACCGCGTTTAGTGGTCACAAGGACTACACCATTCGCAGCCTTTACTCCATAAATTGCCGCGGAAGCATCCTTTAATACCGACACGTTATCGATCTCATTGGGGTCCAGCCGGGAAAGATCGCCACTGCTGCGCGGTACCCCGTCGATGATGATCAGCGGTGGAGTGGGATTGCCCAGCGGATTGCTGCCAAATCCGCGGATGTCATACTGGGTGTTGAAGGACCCGGGCTCGGAACTCATCTGCTGGATCCGCAGACCCGGTACTTTTCCGGTCAGCATGTTGACGACGTTCTCATTTTTGGTGACGACCAGGTCTTCGGCCTTCACCACGGATACGGAGCCAAGCACGTTCGCCTTTTTCTGCGTACCATAACCAACGACGATGACATCATCCAGCTTTCCCGAACCGGGAAGGGCTTTTAGGACCAGGTTGATACCACGCGACTGATCATTAACAATGTACCGGGTTTGCGTAAACCCGACATAACTGATCTCCAGCTCATCTCCCGTTCGGGCCATAAGGGTAAACCGGCCGGAAGAATCCGTAGACCTTCCGCCCTTACTTTTTTTTACCTTGACGGAAGCGCCGGCCAGCGGTTCACCTTTTTCATTGGTGATCCTTCCGGAGACGGGCACAGCAGACCGGATGGCAGTGGCCGCGGGACGCTGCGCCATAACCGGCAGGCTAATAATAAATAAGAGGAAGATAATCAAGCCAGAGGGTGGCTGTAAGACAGGGGCAAAGCGATTCCCTCCCTGTCGCAGGGTAAATTTTTTCTTCATATGGAAGCATTTAATTTTGTACTGGCAAGAAAGGGATGGAGCGTTAATAGAGGTATTAACTTTGAGCTAATACGCCGATTAATTTCACTTTTTTTTCACATTTAGTGCGTTAGTGCAAAATTATAGCTTCCGCTAATTCTGGGTAACCCTCACCCAGTCGACCCACATTTTTGTTTTGTTCTGCTTGATAAGATCCAGCGTGGAAGGAGCCAGTCCAAAATAAGGCTCCCGGATGCCGTTGACCGTTGCGGGATATACACCTCCTACGGCGAAGTTCAGGATCAGGAATTTCTTGCTGTCAAAGGCCCATTTGCCATAACGGGCCGTCATGGACCTGGTAACGCGGTACATGGGTTTGTTGTCATATTTAAAGATGAGGCTGTCGGGCGTCCAGTCCACGGCATAGATATGCCAGCGGGTAATATCATTGTTCTTCTCAAAATAGCCCTTGCCTACAAACGGCGTATTGCCGCTGTAACCCGGGCCATGTACGGCTGCGCTGGCCCAGTCTTTTTCTCCGACGTACTCCATAATGTCTGCTTCACCGGTTTCCGGCCAGTTGCCATTGCCAAGGAGCCACCAGGCCGGCCAGAGTCCCTGGCCGTCCGACATTTTGATCCTGGCCTCCGCTGTGCCATAGGTAAAGTCGAATTTTCCTTTGGTATTGATCCGGCCTGAAATAAAATCGAATTTCTGCCCATCCTTTGTTACAAAGCCCGAAGCGAACTGTGGCTGCAGTACAAGGGTATTGTTCTCCAGGTAGATGGTAGAAGCTGAATCCACATAAGCCTGAAGCTCCTTATTATTATGTTCCCCGGTGATCTCCACGGTCCATTTATTCCGGTCGAGTCTTGTACCCGTGAAGTCGTCAAAGAAAATGACCTTTCTTTTGCGGGCCGGTGTAGCTGCGATACAAAAGAGCAGGATCACAACTAAATAGATCTTTTTATTTTGTAACATATAAATTCGTTTTACTGGTATACCCTTACATAATCTATCTCCATCTGGTCCGTTGTAAAGGCCGGGTCGACAGTCCCCCCTAAATTTCCACCCATCGCCAGATTCAAAATAATGAAAAAGTTCTGATTAAACGGCAGGCCGCTGCTATTGGGTAAGGTATAATAAACAACGTCGTCCACCAGCATCTGGATGCTGGATGCAGACCATATAGTGGCATAACGGTGAAAGTCCGATGACGCCGTGGTTACGGTCGTCGAACCCCCATCTCCATACTGGCCCCTTTGTGTCGGGTAGTGCATGGTACCCAGGATGGTGCTTTTCTGGGTGCCGCTCTGCTCCATTATGTCTATCTCACCGCAGGCGGGCCAACCTGCCGTAGCAAAATTGTTGCCAAGCATCCAGATCCCCGGCCAGGTGCCGGCGCCGGCAGGCAGTTTGGCCCGGATCTCTATCTTTCCGTACTGAAAGGAAAAAAGCCCGCGGGTCAGCATCCTTGCCGAAGTATAGGCGCTGCCATTATAAGACTCCTTTCTGGCAATGATCTTTAGTGTTCCGTTGCTGACGACGGCATTGTCCGTCCGGGACGTATAATATTCCAGCTCGTTATTCCCCCACCCTCCGGAGCCTGTGCCGGTGTCATACCCCCACTTGCTGGCGTCGGGTGAGCCAGCGACGTCAAATTCGTCCGACCAGAGCAGCGCGGTTTTGATGACGACGGTGACTTGCACGGATTGGGAAACCGTAAGACCGCTGCTGCTTTTTGCAACAACGTTAATAGTGTAGCTTCCGGCAGAAGGATATTTATAGGTGACGGCCCCGCCAGGAACCGTCTGAAAAACGCCATTGCCGAAATCATAATCATAACTTACTGCATTGGCGGCTGTCGCAGTAAAAGAAACATTGCCACTGCTATCGGCATTGACTTTAGCTTGAACGGTCAACCCGGCAGGCGCCGTATTGGAAGGCCCTACCGCACTTTTTTTACCACAGGCAGCGGATACAAACAACACCGACAGCAGGGCGAATGTTACTGTTTTCATCGTAGGTCGATTATTTAAGTTTTAATATTTGATACCAGGCATTTCCATCGGCACCGATATTGCGAAGGGTCATGACACCCCCTGACAGGGATAGGATCTCATAGGTATTGGCCCCGGTGCCGAAGTCTATGATCCCATTGCCGGGAACAGTGAACTGAATACCAGTAGAGTTTGCAGCATTTGATCCCGTATTGGCCTGGGCAAAACCCAGGTCTTTTGTACCTCCTGTGGAGATGGAATAACAGTTGTCAGGACCACCCTGTCCATAGAAGGCCGTGGCGGCGGAGATGAGAAAAGATTCCCCTTTATTGTCCACTGACACCGAAATGCTGTTGGGGCCGGTTTTGGTGAACGTTATCTCATCGTCGTATGCACAGGATGGTTTCTCATTTGGCTGGGCCTTATAATAGTCAGCCGAAAAGGTGTTGTTGGGGCCTACTCCAAAATGTCCTGCCGTCCCGCTGGCACATACCCAGACCTGCGAGGAGTTGTTCGTGAGGGCCGTCATAATGTCGGCGGGAATGACAAAGGTATACCAGACCCTTACCTGTTTGGTCGTCGTGGACATGGCGCCCCCGGTACCAACGGCGTTGACCGAGATCGTATAGGTATTCGTATCCAGCTTTGTATAGCCATAAGTCGCCGTCCCGGTCGTGGTCAGGATCGAATCTCCGGTGCCAAAAAGGATCTTATAGGTCAGTGCATCCGTTGCCGTAGCGCTGACGATCACTTTTCCTGAGCCATCCCCCGCGGGGTGAGTCGCGTCCACACCCTGCACCGTAGCTGTAACCGTTAAGTTCGTTGGCGTCTTTATCTTGCCAAAACTATAGTCTGTCTTCTGGCAGGCCACTATCGTCACACCGGCCAGCAGGACAAACAAGGTTATATATTTAATATTTCTTTTCATGTCTGTTTTGTTTAGATCGAGTTATAAAAGAATTACATCATCCCAATAGAACAACTTACCGGACCCGGCCACATTAAAGTCGAAGAACAGGGATGCCTTATCATATTTGTAGGCGGCATTCCAGGCGGGTGTTCCCGAAGCATTCGTACTAAAGTCGAAAGTCAGGGTCTCCCACTGGCCCGCTTTTGTGGTAAAGATATCCGTCTCGACGGAATGGGTGCCATCGCCATGTTCTTCCAGCTTTAGTTTGATGTCAAGACCTATAGCAGGAGAATAGATGCGGACGGTCATTTTTGGAGGTCCCGTTTGGGGGATGATAGTGGCAAAACCACTGGCAGTCCCCATAGTAGTGCCGGACCAGGTCTCGGATCCCGAAGGTTTTACTGTCTTCATAACGTGGTTGGCGGCATCGGTTGGATCGACCGTATAAGTGGATACGTTGCCGCCAAAATCAGACATGGTGTAATCGACCGTTGTACTTTCAAAGGTCACGGGCAGGTCTATCTGCGCCAGGGTTGCAACCTGCAGGTTATCGAAATAGAAGACTTTGCCGGTGCCCGCGTTGTTGAAGTCAAAGAAGATGGAAACCTTGTCATAGGTGTAGCCGGAATTAAAAGCAGGGGTGCCAGCCGAAGTCTGGGTAAGGTCGAAGGTCAGCGTCTCCCATTGATTGGCTTTCGTAGTGAGCACATCTGTCTCTACAGAATGCGTACCGTCGTTGTGATCTTCCACTTTCAGCTTGATGTCGAGGCCTGCCGCCGGAGAATAAACCATTACGCTCATCAGTGCGGAGTTGGGTTTCAGCGGAACGGGTACAGGAAAACCAGCAGCGCCGCCAATGGTCGTCCCGGCCCAGGTTTCAGCACCGGCAGGTTTTACAGTCTTTATCACGTGATTGGTCCCTCCGACCGGATCGGTGGTCAGCACGGATACATTCCCGCCGAAGTCCGACATGGTGTAATCGGTATTGGGGTCTTCAAAGGTAACGGGCAGAACGATGGGGTTGGAGACATGGATCGTATCCAGCCAGGTGGCTGTCTCAGACCCGCCGCTCAGCGCAATTACCCTGACAATATAGGTGCCGGCATTGGTATAGGTATGCGTCACCGTTTGGTTGGCCATCGTTTGTGCAAAGGGCTCGGGAGAATAAGTCGTAGAATCGCCAAAATAGAATTTATAAAAGGTTGCATAGTTGGCGCTGGCGGATACATTCACCGTCAGATTGCTGGTGCTGACCTTTGCCACGAGGTTTGTAGGCTTAATATAAGAGACGACCAGGGTCTGCGTGACACCCGAGGTTCCGCCTTTCAGGTCATGACCCGTGATCTTTACCTGGTAGGTACCTTCCGCATAAACGTGTTGGGCTGTTTTACCCGCCATCAGCGTAACCGGCGTCTTTGTGGTATCTCCAAAAGCGACATCATAGGATACGATACCCTCTCCGCCCGGGGCGATGGTCACCAGCCCTGTATTGTCCTGGGTAATCGTAAACATAGCGCTGGCCTTTGCTGCCGAACCGGCTGTCGCCACAAAGGAAGTGTCGTTATACTCTTTTTTGCAGCCGGCGATAAGTCCCGCCAGCAGTAGAAAAGAACAGATATATTTTATAGATGACATGTTGCGATAATTTAGAATTAATAACCGGGGTTTTGTGCCAGACCGGCAACCTTGATCTCCTGGTCGGGAATGGGAAACAATTCATGCTTACCCGCTTTGAAGTTGGGCCCCAGCACGGTGGCAGCCTGACCTGTCCGGACAAGATCGAAGAAACGTTCGCCTTCCATGGCAAGTTCCAGCCGGCGTTCGTTCAGAATAGCAGTATACAGGGTTCTGCCTGTGGAGGTCACATCGTGCAGCTGATCGCCAAAGGCACGACGACGTACCTGGTTGAGATAACCCTGTGCCGTGACGTCGTCGGGACTGGTCTTTTTGTTCAGCGCTTCCGCCGCCATCAACAGGACATCAGAATAACGGATAGTGCGATAGTTGTTGAGGTAGTTCAGCTCCGGTTGCCCTGAAGTCTGTCCTTTACGGGGCAGGTATTTCTGATCGTACAGACCTGTATTCTTATAAGGGGCTACCTGGTAGGTGATATTGAAAGAAGGGTTCGCCGTCTTGTAGGCTTCTATATCGAGGACCGTCGCCGCCTTTCTTTGGTCGCCTGCGGCATAGGCCGCCGCCAGATTCTGCGTCGGCAGATTGGTGCTCCAGCCCGGTGCATAGGGCATGGCATCGCTGCCCGCCAGACCACGGATGCCGCATTGCTGTATAGCATAATTACCCTGCCCCTGTAATACGTTGGACCATTCATAATAAGGAGAGGCATTCGAGTATTGGATCTCAAATACGGACTCTGTACCATTCTCTCCGGTGGAGAGGAAGATGGAAGAGAAGTCGGTCACCAGCGTAAAGGCGTTGGCATTGATCACGCTTTGCAATACCGTTGCAGCGGAGTCGAATTTATTCTGATACAGGTATACTTTGCCGAGTAACGCCTGGGCCGCATATTTTGTGACCCTTCCCTTCTGGACCTGGACGGCCGGCAAAACGGAGATAGCGCTGTTCAGATCGGCTTCCACCTGGAGATAGACAGCTGCTCTTGCCGATCGCTTTAGTGTTCCCGAGCTGGAAAGGTCCAGCCGTTTGTCGACGAATAAGGGAACATCCCCGTACATTTTTGCCAGCGTGAAATAATAATAAGCGCGCAGGAAAGATATTTCACCATAAAGAGCATCCTTACCCGCAAAGTCGATTGGCTGACCAGCGGGATTCTTTGCTTTGTACTGAAAAAGATAATTAGCCCTGTTAATACCTTCATAGGCATATTGCCAGATCTGGGCCAGCGTACCGTTGACAGGTGTAAGGGTGAAGTCGTCTATCTGCTGAAGATCGAGCACATCGGACGCGCTTTCCCCGCCGGCAACGGCATTGTCGGAAGCTATGTCACCGATGGGGACCGTTTGGTTCAGCCACTGCAGCGGCGTATACACGCTGACTTCCATCGTGCGATAGTCGGATTCCGTTTGCAGGTAATCCAGGGCGGTCACCTTATACTGATCGTGCGGATCGTAAGTGATAAATTTTTTACAGGAGGCAAGCAGGGCGATAATCCCGACCACGCTTGCCATTTTCATATATTTATTCATTGTAAGTTCTTTTGAGTTTGATTAGAATTTTACGTCGATGCCGGCGGAATAGATCCTTGACTGCGGATAGTTGGCGAGGTCGACGCCTGTTCCGAGGATAGCGCCGGAGATCTCCGGATCAAAGCCCTGGTATTTGGTGAACGTATAGGCGTTCTTGACCTGTACATAAAAACGGACCCGGTTGATCGCTCCGCGTGTGACAGAAGCCGGAAGCGTATATCCCAATTGAAGGTTCTTTACTTTCAGGAAGCTGCCGTCCTCGACATAACGATCCGACACACGCGCATTGTTGTTGGCATCGGTAAAGGAATATCGCGGGTTCTTCGCGTCATTGGTCGTATTCGGTCCCGTCCACCGGGCCAGGATATTCCTGAACTTATTGGTGTAGTTGGCATTCCGCTCGTAAGCGCGGTAGATATCATTTCCTACAGAGGCATAAAGGAAGGCCGTAAAGTCAAAGTTCTTATACGAAAGGTTCAGGCTCCAGCCCATGGTGAATTTGGGGAAGGGGTTTCCTATCCTTTTCTGGTCCTTGCTGTCGATGACACCGTCTTTGTTGACATCCACATAACGGATGTCGCCGGGCTGCGCACTGGTCTGGGCGGCGGACTTGGGTATGTCGGCCGTAGTCTGAAAAAGCCCATTGGTCTTATATCCATAGAAATAACCCGGTGTCTGTCCCGCTTCAAAGACAGTGACGGTCTGAGATTGTCCATTGAAATAAGAACCGCCTACGATCCGGGCTGTATTGTTCTGATTGGTAGAAGTAACGAGATTTTTAGCGGTCGTAAAGGTGAGCGAGGTGTTTAGCTGGAAGTCTCTTCCGATATGATCGTTGTAGGTTAGCGTGGCATCTATGCCCTTGCTGGTAATGGTTCCGACATTGGCGGTCGGGGCTCCGATGGTGCCCAGGTACAGCGCCTGTGAAGGAATGAACAACAGGTTGCTGACATCCTTCTTAAAGTAATCGGCCGTCAAAGAAAGTTTGTTACGGAGGATGGTGATGTCAAAACCGGCGTTCAGCTGTTTCTGGCTTTCCCAGCCCAGCATGAGGTTGAGCTGTGAGCCGATGGAAGAACCGGGAACCAGTACGCCGCCGAAGCTATAGCCATTACTGTTGCCGATGCTATTGTAAGGTCCGCCGGTGATGATACTCGTGGTTTGAGGCTGGGTATTGTTGTCATTCCCTGTTATCCCATAGCTGCCTCTGATCTTCAGGAAATTGATGAGCCCGGAATGAAAGAAGTCCTCTTTGGAGACGACCCAGCCCGCTGCCGCCGAATAGAATGTTCCCCATTGCTTACTGGGGCCGAAGGAATAGGACCCATCTCTTCTCATACTGCCCGAGACCAGGTATTTGTCCCTGTAATCATAGTTGAGCCGGCCAAAGAAAGAAACGTTCTTGTTCCCTATGTATTCATAATAGCCTCCCGAGTTGGCGCTGGGATTGTCAGCGGTATTCACACCCGTTGCAGCGGAAACATCGGCAAAGGTCCAGGAATTGAAAGGGACGTCCTGTTTGCTGGCGGTAATGCTGTTGCCGGAGCTTTTTGCGACACTCATTCCCGCGACTGTTTCAAAGTGATGGTCTGCAGCGATTGTAAAATTATAATTGCCAAAACTCTCCCAGGTATAGTTAAAGTTGCTGTTCCGGGTGGAAGAAACAGAATTGTGTTTGCCCGTTACCGTAGAGCCATCCGGATTCATCGAGTTGTCGACGTCGTTGATGCCATAAAAGATCAGGGGAGTAAAGGTTTTGCCGTTGTCATCGTATTTGGTGTAGCCAAAACGCGTGGAGAGCTTTAATCCCTTTATGACATCATACTGAAATTCAAACTTGCCGTATAGCTTGTTCCCCGTATTCTTATTATAGGTATTCTGCATCTCGGTCAGCGGGTTATGTACTTCGGCCAGCAGGAGGTTGCTGAAGCCATACTTACCCACCGTACCTGGTACATTATTCAAGATCGGAACGGTTGGATCATAGTTCAGCGCTTCTCCAAGAATGCTGTTGAACGCATTTTCCTTTACTCCTTTCGAACTCAGCACCACCCCCGTGGCATTGACAAGGAACTTCAGCTTTGGCGCAAGTTGAAAATCCATGTTGGCGGTGAAGTTCCCGCGGCGGAAATCGGATTTACCCATACCGCCTACGATGCCTGCCTGGTCGGTATATCCGGCCGACAGGAAATAGGTCATCTTATCGCTGCCGCCGCTGGCCGTGATGGAATGCGACTGTATCGGCGCCTTTTTAAAGATCTGGTCCTGCCAGTTGGTGCCGGTGCCGAGCGCGCCGAGATTGGGGAAGATCACCCCCCCACCCGATGTGGTGCTTCCTTCGTTGACGATGGCGCCGTATTCAGTAGCATTGAGAACGCCGATCTGTCTTGCAGCTTCCTGCCACCCGTAATTGCTGGACACGGTGAGCTGCGTTTTTTGGTTTCGTCTTCCTGACTTGGTCGTAATGACCAATACTCCGTTGCCGCCCTTTACACCATAAATAGCGGTGGTAGCCGCATCCTTTAATACGGTGATGCTCTCGACGTCGGCCGGATTGATGGAATTGAAATCGTTCAGGCTTTGTATCACCCCATCGACCACGACCAGCGGATCGGTACCGCCATATGAAGGAATACCACGGATCAGTACGGTTGGCTTGGCGCCCGGTGAGCCGCTTTGGATCACCGTCACGCCGGAAGCCCGTCCCTGGATGGCATCCTCCACCCGAACGGCATTGACTTTCTGGATGTCGGCGCTTTTGATCACGCCGACAGCGCCTGATACCTTGGTGATCTTTTGCGTTCCATACCCGATGACGACCACATCGTCCAGGTTGGCGGCTGAAGAAGACAGCACGACCCGGAAGGCCCCCTCCGTAACCGGGACATCTTTGGAAAGATAGCTTAGGGAAGAAATAACCAGGGTCCGCGAAGAATTGCCAATCGCCACCGGAACGGTAAGGCTAAACTCTCCTTTTTCATTGGTGGTGGTTCCCCGGGTAGTACCTCTTAAAAGTACAGAAGCATTGGAAATGGGATCCCCTTTTTCATTGATCACCACACCGGAAAGGGTCCGGTTCTGCGCCAGAGACATTAGGGGCAATAATAATATCAAGGCAGGGGCAAAAATCCTTTTAAAGATTTTTTTCATATGCAAGCATTTAGTTTTAGTTGAATGAACTGCTAAAATCGTCGGGTAAAACTATAGCAGCTCGTAGGTTATTCAAACAAAACCGATACTTCCTCAATACTACATAAAATCACATATCGTTGATTTTCAACAATAATCAAATACTACAATACTACTTCACAGAGATGTATTATCTTAATATCATGAAACCCCTGCTCCTTTGGATCGTTTTTTTTACTCTTTGCAGTAGTGGTAAAGGGCAAAATACTATCGGCCTGCCATTGATCATCAACTATGGAAAAATGGATTTCCATGGGGGCTCCCAGACCTGGGACATCAAGCAGGATCGCAACGGTCTGATGTATTTTGCCAATAACGAAGGCCTCATCTGTTACGACGGCACCTATTGGAAGATCTATCCGTTACCTAACAGGACCATCATGCGCTCGGTCGCTATCGATACCGACGGCCGGATCTATGTTGGGGGACAGGGGGAGATCGGTGTTTTTAGCGCGGATGGAAATGGCTTCCTCCATTATGAATCGCTCATTAATCTATTACCAGCAGCCAATAGCCATTTTGCCGATATCTGGCATATCGAGCTGCTCAACGGGTCTGTCTTCTTTCAGGCCACCGACCGCATCTTCGAATTAAAAAATAATGTGATCCGGGTATTCCTTCCCCGATCGGAATGGCAGTTTCTAACCCGGGCGGGTAGTGAGCTGATCGCGCAGGACCGGAAGAATGGTCTGCTGACATACAGGAATAATGAATGGTTTCCGTTGAAGAACAACCGGCTCATGGAAAACGAGCTGATCTCGGGTGTCACTCCTATGGGAGATGACAGCATGCTGGTCTCCACGATAAAAAAACGTTTCTACCTGATCAAAGATGACTCTATTTCCTCCATTTTACAACAGGCTGATATCGGGCCGGTCAATGCCGACATCTATAAATCTGCCAAGCTCAACAGGAACGAATTTGTGGCGGGTACCACTTCCGAAGGCTGCCTGATCATGGATTTCAAGGGCCATATCATACAGCGAATCTCCCGGACCGAAGGACTCCAGAACAACAGTGTCCTCTGCCTCTTCCTGGACCGGGAGAACAACCTCTGGGCCGGTCTGAACAATGGGATCAGCCTGATCGCCTATAATTCGGCGATAAAATATATTCAGCCGGGCAGTTCCGATGACCTCTCCGGATTTTCTTCCCGGATCTTCAACGATCGCCTCTATATCGGAACTTCCGATGGGGCATATGTGACACCGCTCTCTCATGAGAACCGGGATCTCAGCTTTACAAAAGGACAATTCAGCCTGATAAAGAACAGCAACGGGCAGGTCTGGCGTATCGATGAAGTAAACCAGCAACTGCTGATGGGACATAATGCCGGCACCTTTTCCATCCTTAACAATGAGGCGATATCATTGGCCCCTGAAGCCTCCTGGCTTTTCGTACCCACCAGCCCGGTCATCCCTTCCCGGTATGTACTGACGGGCACCTATACGGGTCTGAAGCTGCTTTTATACGAGCATGACAAATTCGTCAACCAGGGAAAACTGGAAGGGCTTTATGAATCATTCCGGTACTTAGCCATCGACAACAACAATACTTTATGGGCCTCGCATCCCTACCGGGGTATCTATAAGCTGGACGTATCGCCCGACCAGACCCGGTACAATGCAAAACTCTTTACGGAGAAGGATGGGCTCCCTTCTTCCCTGAACAACCAGGTCTTCCGGATCCGGAACAGGATCGTCTTTGCCACCGAAAAAGGGGCCTATGAATTCGATGCGGCTTCGGGCAGGTTTGTCCGCTCAACCTTTCTGGAGCCGGTGTTTGGCAATATGGAACTACGCTACCTGAATGAGGACCAGACAGGGAATATCTGGTTTTGCAGCGGGAAATCCATGGGAGTGGTTCAATATACCGATCCGCAAAACCCCGGGAAGTTTTCCATCACCTGGTTTCCCGAACTAAAAGGCCAGATCCTTTCGGGGTTTGAGAACGTCTACCCCTATGATGCGGAGAATATCTTTATCGCCAGCGAGAAGGGGGTGATCCATCTGAATTATAAGAAATATATCAGCACCCCAAGATCTTTGAGTGTTCGTATTGGCAATGTAAAGCTGAATTCGGATAGTTCCATCTTCGGCGGTTATACGGCGACGGGGGTAGCTGGCGGAGCAGCATCGGGGGATGCGGGCGGAGCAGGGGGTGCGGGCGGAGCAGGGGGCGCGGGTGGAGCAGAAGGGGCAGCGCTGAAATTTTCTAACAGCTATAATTCCTTTCACTTCGAGTTCAGTTCTCCGGCTTACAGCCTGCAAAGCAATATTGAATATAGCTATAAGCTCGACGGTTATGACAAAAACTGGAGTTCCTGGTCGCCAAAAACGGAAAAGGATTATACTAATCTACCCGAAGGAAGATACAGTTTCCTCGTAAAAGCGCATGACAATCTTGCGGCGGAGTCTAAGGCCGCCGTGTATTCCTTTGTCATTGATCCGCCGTTTTACAAAACGGTATGGGCTTACCTGCTTTATGCATTGCTGTTTTTACTCATCCTCCATCTGATCAACCGATGGCAGCGACGCAGTCTTGACCTGCAACGGATAAAGTACGAAGAGAAACAAAAACAAATTATAGCGGTACACAACCTGGAAATGGAGAAAAGCGAGAAGGAGATCATTAAATTACAGAATGAGAAGCTGGCCAACGAAGTGCTGCTCAAAAAACAGGAACTGGCGGGTGTCAGTATGCACCTGGTGGAAAGAGAAGATGCGCTGGCCAGGGTAAAGGAAGAATTGCAGTCGCTGTATAAAAAGACGGGGCATAATCACGACGTAAAAAGTGCCCTGCAGCTGGTGAGTGAGGTCGAGAAAAGTAAATCCAACTGGGATCAGTTTGCCTCACATTTTAATGAGATCAACAACGATTTCCTCAAAAAGCTGAAAGCAAAATTCCCTGGTCTTACCAATTCCGATCTGAAGGTCTGCGCTTATCTGCAGCTGAACCTTTCGACAAAGGAGATTGCGCAGCTGATGAATATTTCCGTTCGCGGCGTGGATATCAGCCGGTACCGGCTGCGGAAAAAATTCCAGTTGCCCAGGGCGCAGTCGCTGAATGACTTCCTGAATACAATCGTTTAAAGTGCTATCGTATATAATGCTGCATGAGAAAAAGTATGATCTTATTCCGAACGCAAACTTTTCACCGGATTCATCAGGGCCGCCTTTATCGCCTGGAAGCTGATCGTCGCCAATGCGATAAGGATAGCCAGCAATCCGGCTGCGACAAAGATCCATGGGCTCAGCACTATCCTATAGGCAAAATCCTGCAGCCATTGATGCATGATCCACCAGGCAACCGGGGCTGCAATGACAAACGCCACAAGGATCAGCATGACAAAGTCTTTTGAGAGCAGCAATACGATGTTCGCAATAGAGGCGCCAAGTACTTTTCGAACGCCGATCTCCTTGATCCGTTGGGTGGTGCCGAATAAGGAAAGCCCTAAAAGCCCCAGACAGGCGATGAAGATCGCAAAACCGGCAAACAGCGCAAAGGCCTTTCCAAACAACTGGTCATTTTTATATTGCTTGTTATAGGCTTCGTCGAGGAAATAATAGTCAAAGGGATTTCCGGGGAAAAAAGATTCGTATTTGCTTTTCACCGCTGCCATCGTCGCCACTACATTGCTGGTGTTGACTTTCAACGAGATCGAATTATTCGTTCCGTAAAAGGGTTGAAGGACCATCGGCTCTATAGCATAACGCAGCGATTTTTGATGATAGTCGTTGATGACACCGATGACATCCCATTTCTTGTCATACATCGTTATCTTTTTCCCTACGGCATCCTCCACCGAAGCAAACCCAAGCAGCTGGGTTGCAGACTTGCTCAGGAGAATATTGTGCAGCTTCTTATAATCCGGATCGTAGTCGCGGGGTTCGAATTTCCTGCCGGCGATGAGCCTGATCCCATACACGTCGATAAAGTCGAAGTCCACACCCATATTCCGGAGGGTGTAATGCGATCCGCTGTTGTCGTCCGCCCGGTGAACGTTGAAAGCCCGACCCATCTCATCACCTGCAATCCTGTTGGCGGTTGCGGCGCCGGTTATACCCGTGATCTGTTTCACTTCATGCTTGAAGGCATTTTCCCGCTGGATAAAGCTGGAGTCGAACCCGGCCAGAAAAGGCGGTTTCACGATCAGGATATGGTCGATATTCATCCCTAGCTCCTGGCTGCTCATAAATCGGACCTGCCGGTAGACAACCACCGATCCGATGATCAGGAGGATCGTGATGGCAAACTGCCCTATCACCAGCCCCTTTCGCAAAAAGACGCCTTTCTTTGAAGCGCGGAATGTTCCTTTCAGCACCATGATCGGGCGGAAAGAAGAGAGGACAAAGGCGGGATAAAAAGCGGAGATGAAGATCCCCAGCAGCAGTACGGTGCCCAGCCCTATCGTAATGGCATAACCGTTGAGGCTTCTTTGAAAGAGACTTTGAAAGGACAACGGGGATTGGATCAGGCTGTCAAAAGCGTGCTGGCTAATAAATACCAGCCCGATAGCCAGTCCGAACGCTATCCCGTTTATGATCAGGGATTCTACCAGGAACTGACGAATGAGCTCTCCCCGCGTGGCGCCTGTCACCTTTCTTACGCCCACTTCTTTTGCACGTTCGACAGACCGGGCGGTAGAGAGATTGATATAGTTGACCCAGGCTATTGAAATAATAAAGACGGCAATGATAAAAAGGCCCCAAACCACGGTGGCGCTGCCCGTTTGACCGATCTCATATTCATAGTCCGAATAAAGATGAGCCCTTGCCAGTGGTTGTAAATGAAATTTCTCTACGCTGCCCGATACTTTATTGCCCTGGAAATGCCGCTGGCTGAAGGCATCGAACTTTGCTTCCAGTGCCTTATAGTCCGTCCCGTGTTTCAACCGGATATAATGCCAGAAATCCGAATCCGTCCAGTCGTAGTCGGCCTCTTTATAAGGATTCTTACCGGAGAACATCGAATTATAAGAAGCGAACATATCGAATGCCAGATGAGAATTTGCCGGTATGTCGGCCATGACAGCCGTCACCTTGTATGGCATGGAATCCCGGTTGATGAGCAGCTGCTTCCCTACGAGTTTGGAATAGTCTCCTTTTTGATCTCCAAAGATGCGGTCGGCTGTGGCCTTTGTTAATACCAGCGAATGAGGTTGATTCAGCGCGGTAGACTGATCCCCGACAACTATCGGATAGGAGAACATGGTCAGAAAACTGTTGTCGACTGCCATTGTATTTATATCACCTATTTTCTTATCGCCATAACCCGCGATGATATTTCCCCAGGGCTCTACCCGGGCATGATCGATTACCTCCGGATAATCGTCCTGCATCGCTTTGCCAATGGCAGAATAAGTGATGGTGCCATGCTGGACGAGCTTTCCATTCTGATAGCGGTCATTGGCTACCCGATAGATATCAGCTACGTTCTTATTGAATTGATCATAGCTGAGCTCGAAGTTGACATACTGCAGGATCAGCAGGCATACAGCCATGCCGATGGCAAGGCCGCTGATATTGATAAAGGAAAAGACTTTGTTCTTTTTCAGATTACGCCAGGCAGTTACCAGATAATTCCTAAACATGAGCAGTTATTTTGGTTAACCGAACAATGAACATGCCACTCCACAATAAAATGATCAACAATACATTACGGGTAGCCAAGCCAAAAAACTGTCCGTATTCGGACAAGTGCTGACCGGTTCTAAACAGGCCGGTAAACAACAAAGCCGGCCCTGGCAACCCTGATAAGTATGGCTTTCCCGTTGCGATTATCCACTACAGCTTCCGGCAACAGGGGTTGGGTGGGATAAAGACAGGTAAATTTGTCACCCGCCTCATGGAGCGTATTGTCAACGGTCACCCAGACCTCCAGGTCATTATTGGTGTCGGTATTGATGGCCATCACAAATTCCTCATCGTCCAGCAGTCTTGACCAGGCGATGATGGAGCTGATCCGCGTAGCACCTCCCACAAAGGAGGGCGGCCCGAAATTGGTCCCGTCACCGGAGATGTCACGCAGATATTGTCTGCCCCGGCGGAGGGTGATATTCTTTCTGCGGATGGCCGTAATCGCGGCCACTGCCTTATATACCTCACTGCTGACATCGAAGAAGTGACAGCCCTTGCTTCGAAAGGCGCCAAAAGGGCCGCCGAACATATCCTCCCGGATGTATTCATCGCTACCGTTGCCGGAGCCGTTGCCATCGAACTTCTGCTCGCTGCCATAATAGATACAGGGGATCCCCAGGGTCATCAGGTTGGTGGCGATAGCGGGAATTATCAGTTGGTCGCCTTCGTCAAAAGCGCAAAAACGGGATTTATTGTTACCCTGGATGACCTTGTCGTGATCATCGAGCATGACGACCACTTTATTCCGGAACCAGGTATGCGACCTTTTCCCAATGTTGAGGGAATTGCGGAAGAGGGAAAAATACCTTTCAGGGATCACCCGGCCTTTCACCATATCTCCCAATGCACCCTGCACATCCGCAATGCCAAGTGCCGAGTCAATGCCGGTGACCTGGAGCTTACGAAAGGCGTCATCCCGGGAACCTGTTATCTCGCCGATGAGTAAAAAGCGATCCTTCCCGATCAGCTCTGCAAATTCATGGATAGCCGAAGCAAATATCCGTACGGCGCCATCATCCATATGCTTTACCGTATCGATGCGATAGCCGTCGATATCCAGCAGGGCCAGCCAGTATTTATAAACTTCGATCAGGTTGAGCAGACCCGCGGAAGGAACAAAAGAGTTGACAGGACCTTGCCCGTGATGAATGTCTTTCAGATCAAAAAAGTCGCCGTCTAAAAATTCCGGGCTGCTGTCCCAGTTGACGATCTGTCCTTTTTGAGTAAAGACAGCCGGGTCTCTGAACTCGATGGGCCAGACCGCATCATTCTGACCTGCTGCGGCGTCTTTAACAAATGGAATGCCGGCTTCACCATTTTTGTCGTTAAACCCTTTTACCGGAAATTGCTGACCGTTATTATACGTTGGATCGGTAGCGACATAGCTGAACACATTGCCGCTGTGATTGGCAACGATATCCAGGATAACAACAATGCCCGCCGCATGAGCCGCGGTGACCAGTCGCTTCATGTCATCAATTGTCCCAAAATGTGCATCTACTTCCAGGAAATCCTGGATCCCATAGCCATGATAGGTATCCTGGAAACTGACCTGTTTGAATACCGGGCCTATCCATAATGCCGTAATCCCCATGTTGCTCAGGTAAGGAAGCTTTGAAGCGATGCCATTCAGGTTCCCGCCTGTCCAGCCAGCCCCCGCCGTTCGCCAGGCCAGGGCTGCGGCGTTTGTCTGCACGGCATTGTCATTATCACTGTTGTTGTATAAGGGAGTCGTGCCGGTGACAGCAAAACCAGCCTCGTTGTTATCCGAGAAGCGGTCGGGCAGCAGGAAATAAAAGACCTGGTCCTCCCAGGCGGATGGCGAGGGGGTGAAACTCCGGTTGGCTAAATCTTTAAAGTCGATCGATTGGAGAGTTTGACTCATAAGAACAAGGTTTAGCTGGTTCTAATGAATTTACAAAGAAATCAGCCAATAATTGTATTTTTCCTCCTCAAAGTCCACATATGAAATCGAGCACGACAAACATGACACTTTCAAGAATACAGCGAGGTTCTATCCGACCATTGAAAAATAATTATGTCCGGGTAAAAAGATCGTTATTTTTCCTGTGCTTTTTCCTGCTCTCCTCTCCTTTACTGTTTTCCCAGCGGATCGTCGACGTAAGTTATACTACCGACAATCAGGGCAACTATCATTTTACGGGTAATAATAAGGCTTACTGTACCTATGTGCTAAAGGTCGAGTTTACGACAATGACAAATCTGAGATCGGACCATACCCTACCCTATGAAGCAGAGGTAAAGCCGGGTTTTAACCAGCTGTTTGTTCTATCTCCGGAGAATAAGACCGGTGATACAAAGGTCAGCTATAAGAGCAGCAACCGGAAAGGCTGTATGGATCCCGTCGTCAACCCGAATTTTATCTATCTGCTGCCCATAGGACCGGGCAGGGAAGCCCAGGCCTTTCGTGTCAATGCCGTCCACAGCACAGGCCAGGACAGCAGCTATACCATCCGGCTGAAGATGAATATCGACGATACGATCTATGCGGCACGGCGCGGCGTCGTCACGGCAGTGGATGTCAGCAATACAGAGAACGACGCCGGCGCAACGACTACCGGAAGCTGGAACTATGTGGAGATTGTTCATGCGGATTGTTCCTTTGGTCAGTACGGGGTCTTAAAAAAGGACGGCGCTTTTGTGAAACCCGGTCAGACTGTGGAAGCCGGCACTCCTCTTGGCCTGGTCGGAGGAGACAAATTCGGCCGGGGATCGGATGTACGGTTGAGCATTGTCTACCCGAAGCAGCAGGGGAACGTGCAGATAGCACCGCTGTTCTGGACAAAGGGGAATGGAAAGGGAGCATTAAAACATGGCGTCACCTATACAAGTGAGTTTCCAAAGGCGATAGTACAACAGGAAAAAGTCAAACCCAAAACCAAAAAAAAATAACTTTACTGCTTTATGGACAGAAGAAAATTCCTCAGAAATGGTTCGCTGGCGAGCCTTAGCCTCTCTGCTCTGGCCTTTGCCCAACAGGGAACATGCGACTACAGTGCCCTCGCAGGCGACTTCCCATTAACCGAAGCCACCATCGACGAGCTGCAGCAAAAGATGAGCAGTGGTCAGCTGACTTCGAAGTCTCTTACAAAACTTTACCTGAAGCGTATAGAAGCCATTGATAAAAAAGGGCCCTCTCTCAATGCCGTCATCGAGATCAACCCGGATGCTCTCGCGATAGCCGAAAGCCTGGATGCAGAAAGGAAGGAAGGAAAGGTCCGGGGTCCGATGCATGGCATACCGGTCCTCGTAAAAGACAATATCAACACGGGTGATAAAATGATGACGACGGCGGGTTCGCTGGCGCTGGAAGGACATATTGCCGCCCGGGACGCCTTTATCGTGGCACAGCTGCGAAAGGCAGGGGCCGTGATCATGGGGAAGACCAATCTCAGCGAATTTGCCAACTTCCGTTCTACCCGTTCGACCAGTGGCTGGAGCAGCCGCGGCGGGCAGACAAGGAATCCTTACCGGCTGGACAGAAATCCATCGGGTTCCAGCGCCGGATCAGGATCGGCAGTGGCGGCAAGCCTTTGCGCCGTTGCCGTAGGCACAGAGACCAATGGTTCGGTGGTATCCCCTTCTTCGATCAATGGGATCGTCGGGATCAAGCCAACGGTGGGTTTGCTTAGCCGTAGCGGCATCATTCCGATATCGGCGACCCAGGATACGGCCGGCCCGATGGCCAGGACCGTCAAAGACGCGGCTCTCCTGTTAGGCGCCATGACCGGTGTCGACACGGCGGATCCCATCACGGCCGAAAGCAAGGGTAAGTTCCAAACGGATTACACCCAATACCTTGACCCCAATGGATTGAAAGGAAAGCGCATCGGCATCGAGCGATCCTTCCTCAGCGGTCACGAAGGCGTGGTAGCTTTATTCCAGGAGGCCATCACGCTGTTAAAAGCACAGGGCGCAACAGTGGTGGAGGTTGATCTTCTCAAGCTCCTCACGGAACCCAACAGCGTCGAAGGGATGATCTTACAATATGAGTTCAAAGACGGACTCAATAAATATCTCGCCACCGCCAATGCGAAGGTAAAAACACTGGCAGACGTGATAGCCTTTAATACCGCTAACGAGAAAAAGGCCATGCCCTATTTCAAACAGGAGACACTGGAAAAAAGTGAGACGAGGGGTGGTCTTGACAGCGCTGAATACCAGGATGCCCTGAAAAAGCTGTTCACTGCGCGCAAGATCATCGACGATCTCCTGGCACAAAACCAGCTGGACGCACTATCCGCCTGTACCAGCGGGGTTGCCTGCTGTATAGACCTGATCAGCGGCGACTACCGGACAGGCTCCGGTTTTTCCGGCCCGGCGGCGATGGCTGGTTATCCGCATATCACGGTGCCCATGGGGACGGTGATGGGTCTGCCGGTTGGTTTTTCATTTGTCGCCGGCGCCTATAAGGAACCTGAATTGCTGAAGCTGGCCTATGCATTCGAACAGGCGTCGAAAAAAAGAGTGGCGCCAGAATTTCTTACGGGTTCTATACCCGGCACAGCCTGATCGCCCCCGCGAAGATTCAGGGATCGTATTCTCAGCCATATGAAAATTTTAATTGACAATACGGGAAACATTGGCCTTATACGTCTCACCAATGGGTATCTCAACGCCGCCGATACAAACCATGTCGCGCTTGATAGCGGTGATCTTGCGGACCGCGACGAGATAGGATTTATGGGTCCGTACAAAACCGGCAGGCGGCAATTTTTCTTCAATGGCTTTCATGCTCATCCGGGTAAGCACGGGTTTGGACGAAGACGCTAAATGGATCTTTATATAATCTTTCAGCCCTTCGACATAACTGATGTCGGAGACAACGATCTTCACCAGGGTATATTCGACGTGTACAAAGAATTCTTCCGGTGAAGCGCCGGCGGCTTGTTTGTCCTTATTGCGGAGGTTGAAAAGATCATAAGCCCGGTTGCAGGCTTTGACGAACCGTTCAAAGGGAAAGGGCTTCAGAAGGTAGTCGACGACATTCCAATCAAAACCTTCCAGCGCGTATTGTTCATAGGCCGTGACGAGAATGACCAGCGGGGGGTTTTGCAGGGATTGCAGGAATTGGAGACCGTTGAGTCGTGGCATCCGGATGTCGAGGAACAAAAGATCTATCGTGGTGTTCTGCAGGATCCCGGCCGCTTCGAGCGCGTTCTTACAGCTGCCGGCCAGCTGCAAATAGGGGATCTGCCGGATATTGTCTTCCAGCAGCTCACGCACCAGGCGTTCGTCATCGACAACAAGGCAGGACATCATAGCAGTTTCAAAGTTAAGACTATGTGGAACATATTGTTTGCATCATTTATACTCAGCGTATAATTATTCCGGTAAAGCAGGTTTAGCCGGGATATGACGTTCCCGAGGCCTATACCCGAACTTTCGTCCTTGCTATCCGCCGGTTCGGCCTCGAATTTGTTCTTTACTTCAAAGGTAAGCGTGCCCTGGGCAACCGAAAGCCGGGTGAAGATGCCGGGGCGGCCGCTATACCCTACCCCATGTTTAAAGGCGTTCTCGACAAACGGGATCAGCAGCATCGGCTCGATGACATAGGAAAGGGCCTCTTCTTCCACTTCCGTCCGGCTGTCGATGTCCAGGTCATCGCCAAAACGCAGTCGTTGCAGATCGAGATAATTGTCGAGGTATTCGATCTCTGTCTGAAGTAGTACTCTCTTCCCCTGGGTGTCGTACAACATATACCGCAGAAGCTCCGAAAGTTTGATCAGTGCGGGTTCCAGCTTGTCCGACTTTTTCCTTGCGAGGGAAACGAGATTGGTCAGAACATTGAACAGGAAATGAGGACTGACCTGCGAGCGGAGGAATTTTAGTTCGGTCAGGGCCTGTGCGGCCTGCTTCTCCTTCAACAGGCGGCTGACCCGTTCCTGGTCGATGACTACCCGGTAGATAAAGCTGAAGACAAAAAAGACGATAGAAGAAGGAAAGATAAAACGGTATGTTGAGACATCTATCGGCGGATACAGGGAAAGGAGACAACCTTTTAAACTTAAGGAGCCCATGATCAGTCCGGCTGTGGCCGGGATATAAAGCCACCATCGTCGCCGGTTGAAAAAATAAGGATAGACAAGATAGGCGTGGGTATAAAACAGGGCGATATTGATCAGGCTGGTAATGGTGATAAAAGAGACGGGAATGCCGTCCACCATGTAGCCGTTTCTCGCAGTAGCGGCATAATATGGCCATACCAGCAGGGCGCTCCAAATAACGGTATGAAGGATAACAGTACCTTTTTTCGATAGGAGATTCCGGCTCATAAGGAACAAATTTATCGTACTGTGATCGATTTTCGGGAATAATTGATCCAGGCCTCAGCCAGAACAAGGTGGAGTGTAAAGCCTATCCAGAACGCTGTCCCAAAAAAGACCTGCGGCGGCAGACCGGAAAAGATAAAAAACAGGACTACTATAGGCCGGATGGTGCCAATAGCAAGGCCGATGCTGAACATACGGATCATCCATTCATGATGCAGGCCGGGATTGCGGGTCCGGGAAGCCATGGTCAGGGCCAGCAGGAACCAGATCGCAAAGAAGGTGCTGGCGGCGGCTTCGTTCAATCCCCCGATAGGTTTCATCATAAAGGGTAAGAGAAGGGCGGACAGCCCGATGATATATCCGCATAAAATTACCACGCGTTCGCTCCGGCTGTGGAATCGTGGGTACCCGTTCCTGATGCGGGGCAGGAACAGCAGGGGACCAAGGATCATGAACAGCGCGCCGGGCAGGATATGCAGAAGGATGATGAAAGGATGCGGGGCGACACCCGCTCCAAAAGGAGAGCTGCCGGTCACTCCCGTTATTTCCAGGATTCTTCTTACAACCGCGCCCAAACCGATGACAGCCGGGAAGAACATCATGATACGTATAAAGCGGGCTAGTTTCATACCTTGAAGCTACATACAAGGTTATATGCTAAAAGGATTGTATCGACAATACCGACAAGTGTGTAGACATAAATGCCGCGATCGGCCCTTCAGGATGTTTTCAGCGCTGCAAGCGTCACTTCGACGATGTCGCTCAGCATCTTTTTGTCGCTGCCCGACCGCGCCGCGACCCGAAGGCCGCTGATGCTGCTGAACAGGAATCTTGCAAAAGCCCGGGCAGTATTTCTTGTAGAGAACTGTCCATCCGTCTGACCTTTTTTGACGAGCCGGGTCAATGCGTCTTCCACGTTTTTGTTGTTCTGGTTGACAAGGTCACCGATCTCTTTATCCTGGCCGGAGAGTTCGACGACAGTGTTGATCATAAAACAGCCTCTTGCTGTCTCGTCCTCCGTGCTTTCCTTTATGATGTTGTGAAAAATTTTCTTTACGGTCTCTTCGGCATCGGGCGAGCGATCGGCTAAAACGATAAGAGCATTGGTATTACGCTGCTGATAAAGTTTCAGCGATTCCAAGAACAGGTTCTTTTTGTCCGTATAGGTATCATACAGGCTCGAACGGCTGATGCCAAGCTCATCCACCAGGTCCTGCGCGGATGTCGCATGATAACCTTTTCGCCAGAACAGCGATACTGCCTTGTCCAGCAGGGCCTTCTCGTCAAATTCTTTTTTACGTGCCATGATACTGTAAAGATACAAAAAAAAGGTCCAGATACGGAACGATCGTTCCGTATCTGGACAAAAAAAAGGGCTTAAACTACTGCGTTGACCGTAAGACCGCCATCTACAGTAACTTCCGTACCTGTGATAAAGCTGGCGTCATCGGATGCCAGGAAGCGGACGACATTGGCTACTTCTTCCGAGCTGGCAAAACGGCCGAGTAGTATTTTTGAGCCAAGGACCTGACCAAAACCTTCCAACACTTCCGTGCTCATGCCCAGCTTGTCGTATAGAGGCGTCGCAACCGGGCCGGGAGACACGGCATTAACCCTGATCTTACGGGGAGCAAGCTCTTTTGCCAGGACCTTGTTGATGGCGAGCAGGGCGGCTTTGCTGGCAGCATATACGCTGCTGCCGGGCATACCCAGGACGGCGTTGACCGACGTGTTGAAGATGATCGAGCCACCATCGTTCAGCAAGGGCAGGAATTGCTGTATGGTGAAGAAGACCCCTTTTACGTTGAGGTCCATGATGGTATCATAATGCGCTTCAGAAGCAGATTCTACAGGACTGAAGTTTGCCACGCCTGCATTCAGGAAAAGGATGTCGATGGTACCGAATTTGTCTTTTACTTCGGCGGCCAGGCGGCCAATCTCCGCCAGTTGACCCTGATCGGCTATCCCGGCGGTAGCGCCCAGTTCTTTTGCTGCTGCGTTGACTGCGGCCGCATTCCGGCCGGTAATGATGACCTTGGCGCCCTGCGCTATAAATTCTTTGGCCGTTGCATAACCTATGCCGCTGTTACCCCCGGTGACTACGGCTACTTTGTTCGAAAGAGTGTTCATTTTTTCTTTATTTAATGTTTCAACGTTAATTGACAGTACAAACATACGTATTTTGGAACGATCATTCCAAATAAACTTTTGTAGCACCATTTTACTAATTGCCTGCCAATTCGTTGGAAACGTTAAATCCTCTTTTGTAAGACCACGGTTAAGATCCGTGGGATGCCGCTACGGTCATCTTCGTCAAAATACTCATTTACCAGTACCGGCGTCAGCCCATACTGGCGGGGGAGTTCGGTGAAGTCTGAAACGCGGTGATGTCTGCCTGTATAAAGGTGACGGCAGAAGTCGTAATGACCGGGCTTCCACAAGATACTAATTTTTCCAGCCCCATCGTCACTACGTCCTATGCCCCAACAGCGGCCGAATTTTAGCACTCGTTTCCCGTTTTTTAACCAGTTTGCTAAAAAGCACCCGAAAGTCAACGACAAGCTAACAGAATGCCGTATTTTTTCAGTTATGAAAAGTTATGCCTTCCTTTTTTGCTGTTTCCTGTTCCTGCTCAGCTGCTCGTCGCATCGCCGCCTTCTGCATCCGGAAAATCCGGTCTTTAGCGCCCACGCGCCTGCGAAGTACCAGGTCCAGCTGGAAACGACCAAAGGAAAGGTTCTTTTGGAGATCAACCGGGAATGGTCACCCAATGGAGCGGATCGCTTTTACAACCTGGTACGCCATGGCTATTATGATCATGCCCCTCTATTCCGGATAATCAAAAACAGATGGGCACAGTTTGGCATAGCCGCGGATGGAAAAATAGCCACTGCCTGGCGGCATCAAAACATCCCCGACGATCCAAGAGTTGTCTCCAACGAACGCGGCACCGTCGCCTTTGCCTTTAAGGATCCCAATGCCCGCACCACACAGATCTTCATCAATCTCAAAGACAATAGCAGCACTCACGACAACGTACCCTTTGTTCCCTTTGCCCGTGTCATAGCCGGGATGGATGTCGTCGACGCCTGGTACAATGGTTATGGCGAAACCTCCGGCGGCGGGATCCGGGGGGGCAAACAGGATTCGATGTTTGCACAAGGCAACCCTTATCTGCAATCACACTTCCCCAAGCTCGATTACATATCAAAAGCGTATATCTATCAGGCCAACTAATGGCTTCCCCGCGTCATAAGGCTCACTTGGTGAGCCGTTCGTTTATTTTCCGCTGCATCTCGCGTTTGAAATCATCATCCAGTTTCCTCTCCTGTGCGTTTGTATCGTGAAAAAGCCCCCGGATCAACCGATTGATCATCAGGCTTTGTCGTTGAAACAGCCGGCAAACCGAGCAACCCGACAAGTGGATCACCAGCTGCAGCCTTTCCTTTAGGGTCAGGGGAGTATGCTGCCTTTTCTCGATGAGATAGGTTGCATGCCGGCAGTTGTATATTATCTTCTTTATCGCACTCATAATCCAAACTTTTACAACCAGGCTTTCTGAATACAGGCTCTCAGGTTCAGCTTTGCCCGGTGAATGATCAACCAAAAATTGGAAGGCGTTACCTTCAGTTCCTTACAGATCATTTCCGTGGCCAGATCATCCATGTGTTTCATGGTGAAGACGGAAAACCAGAGCGAAGGCAGCTTCCGAAGACATTTCTGCAGAACAGATGTCAGCTCCTTATTGGCTAGCGGATCGGAATCCTCTATCCCGAACGCCTGCGGACTATAGGCTTCCTTCCAGTGTCCATTGTCGGATTCGAAGAATTCCAGCTCCGGTTCCCGATCGACCCTTTCTGTCTGTAAGCCCGAATTCTTTTTCCGGTATACATCGATGATCTTATACTTTAATATCGCCGTCAGCCAGGTACGCTCAGAGCTGTTCCCCCTGAACTGATCGAGCTTTTCCAGCGCCGCCAGGAACGTTTCCTGCACCAGATCACGCGCCTGCTCTTCATTGTCCAGGCGTGCGAATGCGTAGGAATACAGGTAGTCCGCGTATAAGCCTACCCATTGTTGAGGATCAGGAACAGAAGTCGAAGCCATTACTCTTTTGTTTTTGCCACAGCCAGCAGATCTACCTGTTCGATGACAGGGTCTTTCGCTAATAATTCAGGAGCTTTTGCCATCAGTGCCTGGGCTATCTTGCCCGTAAGATGCGCCTTACGCCCTTCCTCACTTTCAAAAGTATCGAAGATACCAAAGGTAGAAGGCCCTATTTGCAGGGCATACCAATGAATGGTAGCGGGTTCCTCATCAACGAGAGGTAACGCGCTTTTCAAAAACGCTGCAAGCTCTTTTTCCTTTCCTGCTTTTGCCTCCAGCCGGACCAATAATGAATACTTGACCATGT
>DASYEB010000025.1:0-198419 GCA_036499285.1 Puia sp.
CGCCGCGGGTTTTGGGTTTGCCATATTTCTTTTTCATCCGGTCGGCATGAGACACGATGACGTTGACCTTTTTATTTTTCTCCAGCTTTTCATGAAATGCTCCTCCTGAAAATTCCGGCTTTGGGATATTGAGGGGGATGACTTTTGTATACACTTTTGGCTTTTCGTCTTCTGTAAGGACGTCGGAGATCTCCAGGTCTTCCGGTAAGGAGATGATGGGGATAGTAAAATTCATCAGGTCCTGGATGGCTGTCCGGTTCGCCTGTTCCATTTCTGTAATAAAGCTGATGGCTATCCCTTTTTGGTCGGCTCTTCCCGTCCTTCCGATCCGGTGGATATAGTTCTCGGGTACTTCGGGGATGTCGAAGTTGATGACATGGGAGACTTCGGCTACGTCGAGGCCACGGGCTATGATATCGGTGGCGATGACGAAATGGTATTCTCCGCTTTTGAATCTGTTCACCGTGTTGAACCGGTAGTTCTGATCTTTATTGGAGTGGATGACTCCTGTCTTTCCGGGGAATTTTTCGGTTAGTTGTGTGTAGAGCTGATCGGCCAGCTGTTTGGTCGCGACGAAGATCAGGACCCTGGTCATTTCTGCATTGTGGCTGAGGAGCCATTCCAGAAGATTGACCTTGGTATAGAAGTTAGGGACTTCATATGCTTTCTGGTCGATGTTCTCGACCGGGGTACCGGTGGGCGCTGCCTCGATCCTTACCGGGTTGTTGAAATACGTGTGCATGAGTGTCTCCACTTCTTCGGTGATGGTAGCGGAGAAAAGCAGGTTTTGTCTTTTGTCAGGCAGCAGGTCCAGGATATTCCTCACCTGTGTGCGGAAGCCAAGGTTGAACAATTCGTCGACTTCGTCGATGACGAGTTTTTTTACGTCCTTCAGGCGCAGGGCGCCGTTGAGGGCGAGGTCATATAATCTGCCGGGTGTCGCGACGACGATGTCTGCTCCTTTTTCTACTTCCGCCTTTTGTGTATTGATGTTGACGCCTCCGTATATGCCTACGGCCTGAAGGGTCATATAGGCGGTGAGCTCTTTTATCGACTGCACGACCTGGACGACCAGCTCGCGGGTGGGGACGATGATCAGCAGCTGGGCGGTCCTGGTCTTTGAAAAGGTCAGCTGCCGGAGGCAGGGTAATAAGTAAGCGAACGTTTTACCAGTCCCTGTCTGGGCTATTCCGCATACGTCTCTGCCGGACATGATCACCGAGAAGACCTTTTGCTGGATAGATGTGGGGGTTTGGTAGCCCAGATCGGCCAGGGCATCCTGTAGAGGTCGGTTCAGATTAAAGTCACTAAAAGTCATATCCGGGTATATTGAAAGGGTAAAGATAGTTCAAATGTTATTGATCCATCTTGTTTTGGCTTCAATGGGGGTGCGTCTTCCCGGGGCTGCGGGTTCGTCGGTATAGCCCATATACAGCAGACCAATCATCAGATCTTCTTCGTCCAGACCGAAGTATTCTTTCATGGCGGGTTGTAAGACGACGCCACCGGTACTCCATAGGATGTTTATGCCAAGGGCTTCAGCTCCCAGGAGGATGTTCTGTACGGCGGCGGCGGTGGAACAGATTTCTTCGAGGGCGGTTATGCTGGGGTTGCTGCCTCTTTGCATGTATACGGCAATGATGTGAGAGGTTTTGTCGCCATTGTGCTGTTGTTTTTGATATTTGGCGGGGTTGAATTTTTCCGGGGAGGTATTGTTTTTATACATCTCTGCATGCTCACGGCAGAATTGCTGAACGGCGTCGCCGCTGTAGACGACAAAACGCCAGGGCTCGGTATAGCCATGGGTTGGGGCCCAGTTGGCCAGGGATAATAATTGGGAGATCTGTTGGTCGGGGATCTTTTTGCCGTTGAAGGTTGCCGGTTTTATACTGCGCCGGGCAGCGATCGTGCCCTGGATGTTGTCGAAGTTACTCATGGGACAAAGATAGCCGTAAAAAAAGCCCGACCATCTTTGCAGGCCGGGCTATCTTTATGGATTGCCCTTGATGGATTGCCGGATCAGTTACCGGTAGTAAGCTGGGATCTGGCTGCGGAGAGGATGGTCCCGTTTGTTTTATCCTGAACAAAACCGATCACTTCCCACTCCTGTTCGTTGTAGTCCTTTGGAGGGGTCAGACTTAGCTCTCCGGTGTTGGCGCGGAGCGTTTCAACGGCGAGTTTCCGGACGATCTGGACATGGTTGAGGGCGCGCCCCGAATTCTCGCCTGCTTTGACTAAGCTATGCCCGGATCTTTGTACCAGGGCGACGGTAATATCCGATTGTTTCTGAAAGCCTTCGGTCTCATATCTGACGATGATCTGCCCGTTTTTTACGGTGCCGTTGAGACTTAGGGTCTGGGCCGGGATCTCCTTCAAACCTGTAGAGATCGCTGTCAGCAGTGCGCGTTCGTTGGAGCCGACAAATTCGGTCTTTCCATTGGTCACGATCTGCGGGGTGTAGATCGTCCGGAGGTTGAGCCATTCTGCGTACCTGGATTGTCTTTTTGTATATTCAGCGTCGCTGTAGGTATCCTTCCAGCCCTGGTGGTCCCAGTAATCGACATGGTAAGCCAGAATATAGATCTGCCGTTGCGGGTTGTCCTTTTGTATTCTGGCCACCAGCTCATCTGCTGCAGGGCAGCTGGAACATCCTTCCGAGGTAAAGAGTTCTACCAGCGCAAAGCCTTTGTTGTCTTCCTGTGGTATTTTCATTTCTTTTTTGGATTGCAGGTTCATGAATGCTGTGGATAGTATTGCTATTCCCAGTATGCCGGCTGCGATGACCGATCCTTTTGCGGTTTTCATTTTTCTGATATTTTAATTTAAGCGGTGTAACCTGCGACTTCGATGATAGCGTCTGCGAACGCCTGCGGAGCCTCCTGGGGCAGGTTGTGACCGATGCCGCCGGTGAGGGTCCGGTGTGTGTATTTGCCGGCGAATTTGTTGCGATAGGATGCCGGATCGGGGTGTGGTGCGCCGTTGGCGTCGCCTTCAAGCGTGATGGTGGGCACGTTGATGACCGGACCCGCTGCAAGGCGTCGTTCGAGATCGTCGTACAACGCCTCTCCGGCTGCGAGGTCCTGCCGCCAGCGGTAGTTGTGGATCACGATACTGACGTGGTCGGGGTTGTCCAAAGCAAGGGCGCTGCGATCGAAGGTAGCCGCGTCGAAGTTCCATTTTGGGGAAGCGAGCTGCCAGATGAGTCGCGCAAACTCTTTCCGGTATTGATCGTAGCCGGCCCGGCCGCGTTCCGTGGTAAAGTAAAACTGGTACCACCAATCGTGTTCGGCGGTGGGCGGCAATGGGCGCCGGCCGGCTTCCTGGCTGCCTATCAGGTAACCGCTGACGGAGACGAGAGCCTTACAGCGCTGAGGCCAGAGGGCAGCCATGATGCAGGCGGTCCGGGCGCCCCAGTCAAAGCCGGCAACGATAGCTGTTTCAATTTTTAGCGCGTCCATCAGGGCGATGATATCGACTGCGACTACGGACTGCTGGCCATTACGGACCGTTGCGGCGGAGAGAAAACGTGTCGTGCCGTGGCCACGCAGATAGGGGATGATCACCCTATAGCCTTTTGCTGTCAGCAGGGGAGCGACGTCGGCAAAGCTGTCGATATCGTAGGGCCAGCCATGCAGCAGGATCACCACGGGGCCGTCGCCGGGGCCGGCTTCGGCGTATCCGATGTTGAGGAGTCCGGCGTCGATCTGCTTTATTGGAGGCAACGAGGATTGTGAGGAGGCTGCGGGCTCAGATTGCGCGGATGGCTTACGTGATTGAGCCTTTGCCGTTCCGAGGATGGCCAGTGGGCCTGCGGCGATGGTCAGGGCTGCAGTACCCAAAAAATGGCGGCGCGGATAATTAAGTTCTTTCGACATTTATCTTTTTTTGAATGTTTACACAAATTTATCTCCTTAAGCGGGTTGGGTCCAACGACTAAAACAGGTAAGTGGACTAAGTTGGGCTTGAGCCAGACATTTGGGGGTGCGAAACGGGCGTTAGGTTCCGGGTTTATAGGAATGGTGGCGGGAGTTCGCCTATGAATGGGTAATAAGTCTGGTTTTCAGTAATTTAGGGTAATAACTGGTTTGACAATGAAAAAGATCAATTGGGGTATCCTTGGCTGCGGAGATGTAACAGAAGTAAAAAGCGGCCCTGCGTTCAATAAGGTAGCGGACTCTGCATTGGTGGCGGTGATGCGTCGTGACGGCTTAAAGGCGGAGGATTATGCCCGCCGGCATGGGGTACCGCGATGGTATGCCGATGCGGATCAGCTGATAAGCGATCCGGAAGTAAATGCTATATACATTGCCACACCTCCCTCTTCTCATGAAGAGTATACGCTGGCGGCCATAAATGCGGGTAAACATGTGTATGTGGAGAAGCCGATGGCAAACGATTTTTCGGCTGCGTCTCATATGGCGGATGCCGCCGCGGCAAAAAACAGTAAACTGGTCGTGGCGCATTATCGTCGGGAGCAACCACGTTTTAAGAAGATCAAAGAACTCATCCGGGACAAAGCTATCGGTGATGTATTGCTTACCCGTCTTGAATTATCCAAACCTCCTCTTACCAAAGAGGAGCTGGCGGATCCGAAGATCGGTTGGCGGGTAAATCCTGCAATAGCAGGGGGCGGCCTCTTTCACGACCTGGCTCCGCACCAGCTGGACCTGATGTATTATTTTTTTGGTCCCGTCAAAAAAGTAACGGGCATAGCCACTAACCAGGGGGGCCTTTATTCCGCCGATGACCTGGTGGCCGGGAATATTTTGTTTAAAAGCGGAGTGGCATTTAGCGGCACCTGGTGTTTTAATGCGGCTGCCGTTGCTAAAAGCGATCATTGCGAGATCATCGGTACATCGGGTAAGCTAAGCTTTAGCATTTTCAGCGGAGATACCATAACGGTGCAGGTTAATGAGCAGGTGACTACGCTGGCCTTTGATGCCCTGCAGCATGTACAGCAGCCTATGATCGCGGCCACCGTGCGCTATTTTTTAGACGAAGGTCCTAATCCTGACAGCGGTCGGGAAGGGGCAGAGGTAATGCGGCTGATGGAAAGCTTTGTGGGTGCATAAGCCAAGGACTGGTTCACTTTATAGCGTTTGGGGCATAGCCGAAATGTTTTTTAAAGGCGTATGAGAAATGGGAAAGGTATTCAAAGCCTACTTCATAATAAACGTCAATGGGTTTGCGGTAGTTTTCCCCGATCTGGTAGTGTGCCAGCTCGAGTCGTCTTTCTGTCAGCCATTTTTGCGGTGTCGTGTTGAACGCTTTTTTAAAGTCTCTTCTAAAGGTGGCTATGCTGCCCGATGGGTTTATACCGGGTGTAAAAGTCCTGCAAGCGATCCTTTGTAATATGCATTGCCACTGTCTTATGTGGTTTCCCGTCCTTTGGATAGCTGATCACTGTCGTCAACTGGTTGCGTGGGATAAGAAAGATATCTCCTGCGGTAAAAGTATAGGTAGCATCAGACTGAATGATCTTTGTTTCACCGGAAATGAACCAAACGAGCATGTGATGTTCAAAGATCACTTCCGTTCTGAAGAACTTGCCTTCATATGTTGACAGCTTAATGTCAGGAGTTAAATATTGGGTTTCGAAATCCATGCGTGCTTATTCATACGTGGTTAGGGGTAAATTTAATAAATTCAGCTGGCATCAAAGGAGAGCCCTGTCATTTCTTCACTCAGCCCCCATAGTTTTTTTGCGTTTTCGCCGTTCAGGGAATAGGGTTGAACACCTCTCAGGGAGGAAGGGTCGTTGTAATTGTGTTCGATGTTGCCCAGGTCCAGTTCAGCTACATCCGAATCCTCGCAGTATACCCCACCAAGGGGTTGAGTTGCGGGCTGGTTGCACACCGTACGGAAGTAGCTGCTCCCTGGGCGGTGTTCTTGAGTTTGGCTGCGACCTCAGGGAATATATTTCCATTTGCATCGTGGGTGCCCATTTGCTGGAATAAGGTCATGGGGGCTACACGTCCCAGATCGGTTAGCCCTGCAGCGTTTCGTATTCACGGGTCCTGAAATTGGGGTCATCAAAATTAAAAGGGGCGATCTGGTGGCCGTATGATGATACGTTGACTACCCGGGCGCCGTCGTAATTGTCTGTCAAATTCATGGTTTAAATTTTATTTGACAAAATTAGAGCGGGCAGCGGGAAGCTGTTTTGTTTAAAACGTCAAATTGCTTTGTTTAGAGCGTCAATCGTAAATTGTAATAGCGGCTGGCGGGATACCGTATTTCTATTCGTGAAAAATATAGATCTCCACTCTTCTGTTGAGGTCTTTTGTCCGGTAGACCCTGGATATCCCTCTGCCTTCGGCTTCGATCAGCGTGGGGGAGATATTGAATTTTGAAGACAGGATCCGGGCGACCTCACCCGCTCTTTTTTTGGAAAGGTCCAGATTGTAGGCTTCCGAGCCGGTTTCGTCGGTAAATCCAACCACCTGGATCTTTTTTATACCTGGCCTGATAAATAAGCTTTTGTATCGCTGTAGGGTATCCGGATTTTGTACCAGGTATTTGTCGAAATCAAACTGGATATTGTGGATGACAAGGGTATCAGTCACTGGCGGACGCCGGGATAATTTTGGGGTATCGATCACGCGACGGGGTTCGGGACCAAAAAGAGGGTCGTTGACGGGGTTGGACGGAAGGCGTCGAAGACTGTCTGTCGAACGTTTGAGGGACGGGGGCTCGATGTTTTTTTCACTGAGGTCCGGTGTGGTATCGGAGATGTCGGGATCCAAATCCCCGGGATGATTATCAGAATGTCGTCTGAGGATCGAATACAGCGAGTCTTTTATTTTCTGAGATCCTGCACAGACAGTCCCCTTCGCCCGGACGACAGAAATATCGTCTACCAGAATGTCGATGGTGGGATTGGGGTAGCTTCGCTGTTCCATGATGTCGGTGTTGGCAGTCCGGACGAAATTGCCGACGATCAGAATGGGGGAATTAGCTGCAGGGACAAATTCTTTTTTGATCTCGAACCATCCATTTTTCAAATCCCTGGTCGTCGCACCCTGGAAGGAAAGGTAGCTTCTGGGTTGCAGGATGGAGTCGCCCTGTACAAAAACAAAACGGATAGTAAACCACAGACCTATGTCACGCAGATTGGGGCAGGTGGTTCCAAGTTCGGTATTGTTGCGCGGGCTGGCGATCTTTAGGCTGACAGTGTATCGTTCTCCGGCTTCAAGGGGGCATAGCAGCATGGTCTCCCAATATTGGCGATTGACCGACCCGCGGCTGGCGGCGACGATCTGCAGGTGCCTGCTACCCGTTGCGGAAGGAAACCGGGGAAAGTAACCTGTCGTAAGTTTCCTGCTTAGATAGAACCAGGCGGAGGGGCTGCAAGGCTGATCAAATTCAGAGCAGGTATTGACATCTTCAAAGGAGGGATTCGGCACGAGGTTCTGACCTTGAATTCCCTGGCCCAGCAGGAGTATGAGGAGGGTCGGCCATGCGGCATATTGAAAAAAAGATTTGCCTGTTGCGCTCATATGAATAAGAGGGCTGAAGATATGAATTTTATTTTCACCGGAAATGATGTCTTAAAATCGGACAGTTTTGTATCAAAAACGAACAAACTCCAGTTAAATGGTGAAATTACCCCCTTGTAAATCATGGATATGATTATCTGGCACTTTCTTAGTGCACTGTTTCCGCAAAGCCTGTTCATTGTTTTTCAACGAATTACCGATATACTATGTTTAAGAATTTTTTCAAAGTCACATACAGGAACCTGCTCCGCAACAAAGGTTTTTCCGTGATCAATATTACCGGATTGGCCATCGGCATGGCTGCCGCGATGCTCATTTTTTTGTGGATACAGGACGAGGTCAGCTATGACCAGTTCCATAAGAACAAAGACAGGATATATGAGTCGTGGAACCGGGTGGCATTCGATGGTAAAAAGCTGTCGAGCTGGAATTCGGTTCCGGACTTATTCGGACCCATCCTGGTAAAAGATATACCCGAGGTAGAGCGTGCGGTAAGAGTCGTTGGGGATAAGAAATCTCTTTTTTTGGTTGGGGATAAGAAGATCATAGAAGAGGGATACCTGGTTGATACCGGTTTTTTACAACTGTTCAGCTTCCCGTTGCTGAAAGGTGATGCTGCTACTGCATTGAATGATAAGCATTCGGTGGTGCTTACTGAAAAGACAGCCAAAAGCCTGTTTGGCAATGAAGATCCAATGGGGAAAATAGTAAAGATCAGCGAAAGAGATAATTTCACGGTTACCGGGGTCTTAAAAGATCTGCCTGTCAATACGCGGTTTGAGTTTGACTATTTATTGCCCCGGTCAAATTTACAATACGGGGAAGGGCAGAATCTGGGTTGGGGTGATAATAGTACTCCCACTTATGTACTGCTGAAGCCAAATGTAAACTTCGCGGCTGTGAATGCGAAAGTAAAGGAATTGAGACAGAAATATAATGATGACGCAAAGAAGTTGAAATGGGAAATGTTTCTTTATCCGCTTAGCCGCTGGCGCCTATACTCCAGCTTCACGAATGGAGTGGAGGACAACCAGGGCCGGATCCTATTCATAAAGTTGTTTGGTATCATCGCGGGGTTTATATTACTGATCGCATGTATCAATTTTATGAACCTGAGTACCGCACGAAGCGAAAAACGGGCGAAGGAGGTGGGTATACGAAAGGTAGTGGGTGCGCAGAGGAGTTCTCTTATCGGCCAGTTTATCGGGGAATCTGTCTTTCTCGCCTTCCTGGCAGGAATTGTGGCTATCCTCATTGTTCACATCAGCCTGCCCGGCTATAACCAGCTTGTTGATAAAAGGCTATCCATAAACTTTGAGAATGTCTATACGTGGATGGCATTCGTCGGTTTTATCCTGTTTGTCGGGGTTTTGGCGGGTAGTTACCCTGCATTCTTTCTTACCTCTTTTCAGCCCGGTAAAGTATTAAAGGGGACGTTCAAAAAAGCAAATGCGCTGGTAAACCCCAGGAAAATACTGGTTGTACTGCAGTTCTCGTTTGCCATCATTCTTATTATCTGTACGATCATTATAAAACAGCAAATTGACTTTGCCCGTGATCGCAGTACGGGATATAACAAAGATAATCTCATCTACCAGTTGATGACGGGTGATATACCCAAGCATTACGCACAGATAAAAAATGAATTACTTGCATCGGGTGTCGCCAGGTCGGTCACAAAGACAAATTCTCCGCTTACTGAAAGATGGAGCAGTGGGTGGGGACAAGATTATGAGGGAAAAGACCCGAATGATCAAACCTCTTTTGACCGGTATTTAGCTGATGAAGGATTGGGCGCCACTGCGGGTTTGCAATTTGTACAGGGTCGTGATTTCGATCTGGATAAATATCCGACCGATTCAACCGGGCTGATCATAAATGAGTCAGCGCTGAAGATCATGAAGTTCAAAAACCCGATAGGTAAAAAGGTAGGAGATCTTGGTGTTGACTGGCACATTGTAGGCGTCATTAAGGATTTTATTCTCACCAGTCCTTATGAGCCGACAAGGCCGATATTGATATGCGGGGCGAAGAGCAAATTCATGACTTTTTATGTAGTGCAGATAAAGCTGAACGGCAGCAATTCGACTGCAAAGAACCTGGGAAAGGCAAAAGCGATATTTGCGAAATATAATCCGGATTATCCTTTTGATCCAAAATTCATCGATGAAGAATATGCCAGAAAGTTTGAGAATGAAAAAACTCAGGGCACGCTGGCCAGTTTGTTCGCGGGTCTTACCATATTTATCTCGTGTCTTGGTCTGTTTGGTCTGGCCACCTATATGGCGGAAAACCGGATCAAAGAAATTGGGGTGCGTAAGGTTCTGGGTGCATCAGTGGCTGGTATTACCACCTTATTATCCAAAGATTTTTTAAAGCTGGTGATCATTGCTTTCTTTATTGCAGCACCGCTTGCCTGGTGGGGCATGTATAAGTGGCTGCAAACTTATGAATACCGTGTTGAGATCCAGTGGTGGGTATTTGCTTTAGCGGGCTTTTTATCCATAATGATCGCACTGGTAACGGTAAGTTACCAGTCGATAAAGGCGGCGTTAGCCAATCCTGTTAAGAACCTGAGGACAGAATAAATCCCGGAAGCTTTGGGTATCAGGTCAGCGGTGATCATTCGATCTTTTTTGATTCGAGATAAAAGTCCCGATCAATTTTTATGGTGTCGGGCAAGTTAGCGGGAAGGGATATTTGCTGCCAATCGGTGCGTGGAGTAATATGCAGGTTTTTTACCTCGTTGATCGGGATGGTCATAGAAAATCCGGGGACACAGTTTGAAAAGCGATAGGAGAAACTTTCTTTTGTTATTTTGTATTCGAGGACGGGAATCTGAACAGTTCGGAGATATTGGTCAAAGATCTTACTCAGATCGATCTTCGAGCGCAGACTGATGAACTCTTCTATTTGCCTGGAAGAAACAATTTGATGATAGAATGTGCGATTCATTTCCCTGAGCATTTGTCTAAACTTTTCATCGTTTCCGATGATTGCCCTAACCATGTGTATCAATATCCAGCCTTTCATGTACATGTCGTCGCCGGCGTCCTCAAAGATGCCATAACGGGAAATGACGGGTTTTTCATTGCTGATGCGCCCTGTGCTTCTGGCAAGAAAGAATTCTTCGGCCGCCTGATGTCCATACCAATCTTCCATTACCAGCTCTTCGGCGTAACCGGCAAATCCTTCCTGGATCCATCTATCCGCCGGATCTCTGGCCGTGATGCTGTTGCCAAACCATTCATGCGCGTTTTCATGGACAACCATTCTATCCGTTTTGTAATCCCAATATGTAAGGCGTTTGCCTTTATAGCGGCCTCTTTCAAAATGATTGCCATATCCGATTGCGCTTTGATTTTCCATCCCGATGTAGGGGGCTTCAACCATTTTAAAAGCATCTTCATAGAAGGGGTAAGGGCCAAACCAGTGTTCAAACGATGGGAAGGTCTTATGGACCTCGGGAATAAGATAGCCGGGGACTTTTTCCTTGTTGTAATCCAGTACCCAGAAATCCATTTCGAGAGGGCCCTTTTCGCCGGGGTATTTGTCTGCGATATGCACATATTTGCCGATATAAAAGGTCAGGCCGTAATTATTAATTGGGTTTTTCACTTCCCAGGTGTAGCGGTTAGTGGCAGCGGGTCCCGTGACCTGTTTTACAAGGTGGCCGTTGGCCACTGCCACGAGCGTGTGAGGGACGTCGATGGTTATTGAGGCTCCCGATTCGGGCTCATCGTCCATATTGGCCTTGCAGGGATACCAGACGCTGGCGCCGCTGAGCTGGCAGGCGACGGCCATCCAGGGGCGCCCCAAAGAATCGGTGGTCCATATTATACCTCCGTCCCAGGGAGGGTTGACGGACTGCTTTGGCTTGCCGGAATAATAGATATCGATGGATTCGGTATGGGAGTTTTTCCTGGCTGGAAGAGTGATGAACCAGGCGTCTCCTTCCTGGGAAAAGTCGAGTCTTTTTTGATGGAAAAGCACGCTGTCGATTCGTAGTGGGGACTGTAAGTCGATCTGTAACCGCTGTTTTGCTGTTGTCAGGATCCTATATTGGATATTGTTTTTTCCGGAGATGGTCCTGGTTGTATAATCCGGTTTGACTGTCAGGTCATAGTGTGTGATATCCCACCAGCTTTTATCCGGGGTATTGGCTCCTTTTAGGGTGTCGTTCCGGGATGGTGGTTTTTGGGGGATGGGGGTCTGGGCCCTGTTGCCGAAAATTATCATCGAGAATATAGCAAAGGAGAGTATTGTCCGGATCATAATCAATAATAACTATTTTTTCAAGGTCGGCATTGAAGGCTGGCAAAGTGGTAAAAAAAGTGGACGTTTTGTCCACTTTTTTTATTGTTGAATTTACATCTTCTTAGTGGAATCAGGCATTGAGCCGGCGGGCTGTTGGTTACCCATCATTTTCATCACATCCCCGGGTTCCATCAGGGCCCAGTGTTCGGTAGCTTTGCCGTCTTTGAACTTTGCTACTTCCAGCGTTTTGATATTGAACTGGTCACCCGCTTTATGTCCCATACCAGCGGTTTTATAGGCTCCTGTATAGCGATACCAGGACATGACATAGTCGTCGTCGGCCAGTTCCTTTATGAGGTCTGACCGCATGTTGTCTATTTCCCCCACCCATTTTGTAAAGGCTATCTTCATGCTATCGAGTCCCCTGATGTCGCCATTGTCGCCGGAATGATCGACGGCATCGACGGCGATAAAGTCACCGAGTTTACTGAAGTCCTTTGTTTCGAAGCATTTGGTGACGCCATGCATGGCCTCTACATTTTTTTGGGCAGTCGCGGATAAGCCGCTTTCTGATTTGGTGTTGCAGGCCGCGACGCAGATAAGCGCCCCGGCAATAATCGTTAGGTGTCGTTTCATAATCTGTATTTTGGTTTAAGTGAATACAGCGTCAATGTGGGAGAGGTAAGACGGCTATTTCGGGGGGAGGCGCATTTATACCCTATAAGTTACGGAAAAAATAGATATAAAGCGTTTTTGACAAAAAGCCTCGCCTGCTGATCTGAACTATTTTTTTGCCGATGCTTCGGCGAAGTACAGGGTCAAAAAGTGAAAGACCGACCTGGAGCTGAGCCAATCTGCTTAAGGGTATTGTTTAATATCTGATCTTTAACTGTGGCAGCGGCCCTTCCTTTTCCCGGTTTTCTTTCTTTATATTTGACAAGAGGTCATTTTAATGAAACAATTCTATCTTTCTCTCGGCCTGGCCCTGTTGCTAACCGTTACAGTAAGAGCCGGTGAAGTTGTTCTTTCTCCTTTTTGTCGTGTGAGTGTCCTGACCTGCGACCCGGGCAGGGAGCCTTATGCTATTTTTGGGCACAGTGCCATTCGGGTGCGGAACTCCCTTTCTGACCTGGATGTTGTATTCAATTACGGCACTTTCGACTTTGATGATCCTCATTTTTACGACAAGTTCCTGCGTGGACGGTTGACTTATTTCCTCGGCATTACTTCTTTTAAAGACTTTCTGCCGGAGTACAAAGACGATCATCAGCGGGTGAGGGAACAGGTCCTGAACATGCAGCCGGAGGAAATACAGCGGCTATGGGACCGATTACAGGAAAATTTAAAAGAAGAGAACCGGTATTATAAATACGACTTCTTTTATGACAATTGTTCGACCCGGATCAGGGAAGATATTAAATGGATATATGGGGACAGATTGCGGACGGATGACTGGAAAGCGGGTGAGAACCGTAGCTTCCGGCAGGAAATAACCTCCTATTTTATCTACAATTCCTGGACCGGCTTCGGCATAGATCTATGTCTTGGTCTGTCTGCCGACAAGAGGCCAAGCCCGGATGAGCGGATGTTTCTGCCCTGGAATTTGTATGACGCCCTGGCATTTTCGTCAATAGATCATGGGCAGAGCGTGGTCAGCGCCACGGTAGTATACGACTTCAGCAATGCCGGGTCGGTCCCTACCGCATTGGAAAGACATACACCCCTGGTGGTTTGCTGGATACTGTTGGCGACAGGTCTCCTGATTGTTGCGCTGGAGGCAAAATACAGAAGGAAGTGGGTGTTTTTTGATGGCCTGCTCTTTACTCTTACCGGACTGGTGGGGGTAGCGCTGTTTTGTCTGTGGTGTTTTACGGATCACAGCGTAACAAAATGGAACCAGAATCTGCTTTGGGCCAGCCCTTTGAATCTTATCGCCGTTTGGGCAGGAGCCCGTCTTAAGAGAGCCTATTTCTTCGTCTATTCCATTGTTCTGGCTGGATTGCTTCTTTGGTTCCTTGTTGCGGCTTATTATTTTGACATGGCAGTACTTCCACTTGTTCTGCTATTGTTGGTCAGGTCGATTATAACCCTTTTACAATGGCCAGCGACTTTTCAACATGGTCGGCCGGTGAAATATGATCGGTAGTTGAGGAAAAGACTGCTACAATCTTACCTTCCTTACCAATGACAAAAGTGGTTCGCGGGATGAAGCCATGTGTCAGGTCCTCGCCGCGTACGTCTTTAATTCCGAGTCTTGCCGCTGACATTGTCAGGCCGTATGTTGTCGCAATCTGGCCTCCGGGGTCTGATGCAACGGGGAACTTGCCTGCACAGTAATTGGAATCGGACGAAAATGCGTTGAGACGCTGAATATCGTCTGCAGATACGCCGATAATGGTCGCTCCTGCTGCTGTAAATTTATCCTTGAGTTCGGCGAAGGTATGCGCTTCTACATCACAGCCGCCGGTATAGGCAGAAGGATAGAAATAGACGACAACGGGCCCTTTGGCAAGGGCGTCCTTTAATGAAAAATTAAATGCACTGCCGGCTAAGCTGGCCTGGGCGGTAAATACAGGCGCCGGATCTCCTTTTGATAACATCTTCGATTGGGCAAAGCCGGATTGGGTTGCCAGGAGTGATAAGCTGAAAATTAGAAAAGCTGAGCAATAATATTTCTTGACCATAACGGTTTGTTTTATTTATTAACGTGTTTACTCCCAAATTTACAATAGTCTGTAAAGAATCGGCTTATCTGTCGTCTAAATTTTACTGTGGCTGCCCGTTAACTTTAAAGCACTTTAAACTACTAACTGTACGGCCGATGTATCGTTAACGGACAGTTTTGGTCGAGGGTCTCCGGCAATATATTGACTGACAGCGCATTGTATGCTGACATTTTTTTGGTTATTAGCTGAAATAATGCAACTGCTATGATCCGGAATCATTTTTTCATTGCCTGGCGTAACATTCTCAAAAGCAGAGGGTATAGCACTCTTAATATTGTTGGACTGGCCATCGGCATGGCCGTCACCTTATTAATTGCGATCTGGGCTGTCAACGAATATTCCTATGACCGGTTCCTGCCTGGTTATGGCCAGCTTTATCATGTCAAAGTCAATTTCACCAGCCAGCAAAACGGCACCACTAAACAAGATGGAATCAGCCTGCCTTTGGCTGATGTATTGAGAAAAGATATTCCCGGTATCAAACGGGTGGCGGAGGCTGACGAGATTGGCAATGAAGCGCACGATCTCATCGTCGGCGATAAAAAGTTATACTTGAATGGAGGTGCCGCTGGTTCTGCCTTCTGGCAGATGTTTGCCTTCCCCTTTGTGAAGGGAGATCCCGTTACTGCCTTCCGGGAGCCATTTTCCATTGTGATCGATGAGTCTACCGCCAAAGCCTTATTCGGTAATAGAGATCCTATGAATCATGCAATTAAGATCGATAACGATAAAATGGTCAAAGTCACCGGCGTGATCAAAGATATCCCTGCCAACTCATCCTTGCGATTCAGCTTTTTGATGCCTTTCGCCTTCAAGGAGCAAACGGAGGGTTGGGTGAAGGACGGCCGCACTCGCTGGACGTACAATTCCTTCCAGATCTTTGTCGAACTGGAACCTGGTGTCAGCGTAGCTCAACTGGCGCCGAAAATAAAAGACCTGGTGGTTCAACATAGCCCGGAGATGCGGCCGGGCAAGCCGGAGATTTGGCTGCAGCCGTATAAGGACTGGCATCTGTACTCGGACTATAAGAACGGCAAGGTAGCGGGCGGATTTATCGACTATGTGCATTTGTTTACGATGATCGGGCTGCTGGTGCTGATTATCATAGCCGATGGGGAAATACGCTGTTATACCGGCTATCCACACACGTAAAGACACAGGATGCACTGCCCGTACTGGTGCGGCTGTTTGAGAAATATAATCCTGCTTACCCCTACAGTTATAAATTCGTCGAGGAAGAATACGGTCGAAAATTCAAGATCGAGCTGCTGGTCGGCAAACTGGCGGGTATTTTCGCGGGCCTGGCCATATTCATTTCCTGTCTGGGTTTATTCGGCCTGGCTGCCTATGTGGCGGAGCAAAGAACCCGGGAGATCGGCATTCGTAAGGTACTGGGAGCGTCTGTATCGCAGGTCTGGATGTTATTATCAAAAGATTTCATGCTGCTGGTCGGTATCAGCTGCCTGATCGCCTCACCCATTGCATTATATTTTCTACAGGCCTGGCTGCAGCAATACGATTACCGGATCAGCATTGGCGTGGATGTCTTCTTATATTCGGCGATGGCGGCTATGGGGGTCACTCTGCTTACGATCAGTTGGCAGGCTATCAGGGCGGCCCTGGCCAATCCGATAAACAGTCTTAGAACAGAATGAGCTTATATCTGTGAATATCTAATCGGGATTTTTTTGCACAAAGTATTGATAGATAATAAAAAAGGGCCGCATTATTATGCGGCTCTTTTTGGATGTAGCCAGAACTGGACAGTTTTGAACCAGTTGCTGGTTGATTACTGGCGTTTAGTGAGCTTTATATATTTATTATATAAAGAGCAGATGAATGCAATAAAAAAATACTATATAAAACACTGATTTGTAATAAAAAAGGGCCGCATTTGATGCGGCCCTTTTTTGGGATGTAGCGCAATCGGGATTTGAACCCGAGACCTCAGGGTTATGAATCCCCGGCCCCCATGTTTTCGCTATAGAATCTCTTTGATTTACAGACAGTTAGTTTTTAAAATCTATACGAAAATAGTCTCTTTTTAAGGCTATTGCTAACGTTATTGCTAACGGCTATTTTACGGCGGCTGCCTTTGAAAGGCCGGCCGATATAAAGGTCGCCTCAATCTCCTCCTGAGCGACGCCTTGAGCCCTGCTGAACCGACTTTGTATCCGGGGATTGTGTAACTTCTATGTTATTTGTTCCATGGCCTATGTTGGCAATAAATTTATCTTTTTGAACCAACTGAGCATGCGAAACCTGTAATAAAAGCAGGGCGCAAACAACAAAGGAAAGAGCTTTTGTCATATTTCGGTTATCGTTATATAATGCCGATTTGAAAAGTACGATTTGAATAAATTCGATCAAGGGAAAATATGTACCTAAATTTTAGCTCGTTTACAAAAAACACTTATATTCGTCCTCCAAGTTAAACAAGTTTATCCTGTTATAATTCTACGACTGAGCTGTCCTTTCTAAAAATGTTTCCCAAACCAATGGGCTGTTACTGATTAGTAGCATTGTCAGTTTAACCCCATTTACTTAACACCCGTAAAAGACCCTTACCGTCTTATGACCACATCATGCCCCTGCGTGACCTGTGAAAGACAACTTATTTGCAAAGTCTTTACTCGTTACCGTCATTTCGACCCAGTTTTTTGCGAAGACCCTTCGAAGGATCGGTTTTTTGAAGCCGTAATTGTGAAAATTGATCGCGAATTTCTTCGATTGCCAGTTCCTGACGCTCTACCAGAGTTGTCACTTTCTTCCTTACGTCCGTCAAATTAGCCTCCACTGTCCTTACCGAATCCGAAATTATGGCCTGGGTTGTTTCCTGGGCCATTTTGCTTCTGATATCATTTAAAATGAGAGTCTGAGCATCGGAAACTCTAAGGAACATGGCAATCAAATCTCGGTCGGAAATAGTGTCATGATCGAGCCTATTCGTTGACAATTGTGCTGCATCTCCCTGTTTTTTTCCCTCTTCAGCAAACATTCTCCCCTTGCCGATCAATAGCCACTGGGGGTTCACTTCCGGGTAAGCTTTGATAATTGCAGTAAAAATGTCTGATGAAACTCCTGGGTAAATTCCGCTTCTTCTGTCTATATGGAAAATGCGATTAAAGCTTTGGTAAAGAACGTCCTGCAATTTTTCTACAAACGCGCTAACATTTCCCGATGAGAAGTGCTCTACAAGCTGCTTTACCCGTTCATTTTCGTCTGGTAATGGCGTCTTATTTTTCTCTCCTTTCATTGAAAACAAGTTTGTAAGATTCTATTTTATTGGAATGTTGGAAAAGGCGCCGTTGCTAATGGACACGAAGAAGCTTCCGTTCAAAAAATTTACCGAAAAATTCCCATCGACGGAACCTGCTGAATATCTAGTGATGTTTATTGAAATCGATGCGCTGTCCGGCTGAAGCATGGTCCCGTCAGCAAATTCCCAATTATCTAATCCTAGAGGAAGAGGCCAGCTCTGGGAAAAGGCCTTATATGTATAAAGCCCGGACTGCAATCTGGGTATTTCAAAGCTTAGCGACAGGTAAGATCCATTCGAACCAGAAACGGCGAAACAATATCCGTGGGTTGTGTCATTGGCGGCTGTATTACCTCCGCTTACTTTCGAAATAGCTCCTCCGTTGATGGTCGCGGAAAGTCCATTAGTCACCTTGTTGTCCCTATAATCAAAGGAAACCGAAGAAATCTTTGAACTGGAAGATTCATTTTTTTTCGAACATCCCAATATTGACAAAAGAACGATCGTCGTAGAATAAATGTATACTATTGATTTACAATTCATAAAATAATATATAAATAAATATGCAAAAATGTGTGTATTACATGTTTGTATATTAAAAACATGTTTGTATGTTTGCTATGCAAATCAAATGTAACACAAAATGGATGCAAACACAATAGTCAGGAAGAGGAAAAGCGAGCGGCTCACTGAGGCCGAGCTGCAAATCCTAAAGGGCTACCGTGCCGGTTTCCAAACGGAAGTGGATTGTGCTATTTCGATAGGCATTGACAGAACTGTGCTGGGTCGTGTGATATTGGCCGGCTCCGGATCTCCGGAGACCATCGAGAAAGTCAGAAAAGTTTTGCAGCAGGATGCTGGGGGTAGCTACTAAAGTTCCACAAAGCTAATACCGATTTTTCATCATTGCAACCCGTCAAATCACCTTTTTTCAAATATCACATATATGAGTACCGGCTCCTCAATTGCCTTCACCCATCACTTTGTCGATGACCTTGCCCTGGTCGATGGGTTCTGCCAGCCTTGGGAGCTGGCGATGGATCTTCTTCGATTCAACGGTAAGATCCCCGTCGACAGTTTCAGCCTCCGGGATGAAGGAAGAACCATGATCCTCAGCATGACGGGCAGTAAACTGGCAGATAACTATGAGACGATGATCCGGTTTTTGATCACCGCCCATCGGCTTCCGCTGGAGGCGAAGCGTGACAGGTTTGCTGTAGGTGAAGCGGTATTCGAAGACAAGATAACAATAACCTATACCGGCAGATAATGGACAAAGCCGCCATAGAGAAAAGACTTAGCTCCGCAGAGGCGTTGGCAATGGCGCTGATGCAGGAGGTCTGTAAAACAAGAGAGCTGATCCATAAGGAAGAGGTCTCTACCCCATCCACGGAAAGGCAACCTCTTACGCAGGCGCAGCTGGCTGCGATCGGCGCGAAACAAGATCTCCGAAGGGCAAAAGCCAGGAAGCGATGATCAGAGTCTTTGACGATATACCCAACGTGGCGTTCCGGGCGATCATCCAGCAATACGCCGTCCAGGTAAGCCAGCCGGTATTTACGGTGAGAGAAGAGACGGCAGCCTTAGTCAACTATACCTTTTTCGCAATAACCAGAAACTGATCCTTTATGAAAGAAACAACCTTGGTCACGCTTATCCTCTGGATTGGATTGGCAATTATCGGCATCTCCTTGTGGGGCCTTTGCCTGAGCTCGATCGCGATTTTTTGGCTCTTTCTTTTGGCAGGGTCAGCTATGGTTTCATTCTCAATAATCCAAATCTGTAAAAACGAATAACATGGACATCAACATGGATCCGACGCTACCATTACACCTCGGAGCAATCTTCTGCCTGGCTATAATCTTCCTAGTCTTCCATATCGGATACGACACAAAGGAGCGGGCATGGGTCAAACAGCAGAGACGCCTTGTAAGGGAGGAGAAGAGAAATGCTCCCCGGGCCAAACGATAGGGTTTAAGGGTTGGGCCGCGTCTTTCCGGTTTTTCAGCGCGGCCCTTTTTTTAGAAGTTCTTTAAAGTGCGGGGTAGAGCAGCGGTAGCTCGCGGGTCTCATAATCCCGAAGTCGTGGGTTCGAATCCCTCTCCCGCAACGGATGAGGTTAATGGGCTTTAATGCCATTAATTAGCCAAGCAATCGTTAGTGCCGAGCCTGTTCTCAGGTCTGGCTTTAATAAAGCTAAAACACTTCCAATATATGAACGCGTTCGAAATTCTTACAGCCAATAAAGTGCCGGTAGAAAAAGCCAGGTTGATCAGCCGTGCACTGGACAACCATATCCGAATGAAGATCCTGGAGATGCTGACAGGTTCGTCTATCAATGTTACCGAGATCACCCGGGCCCTCGGGATGGATCAGTCAACAGTTTCCATGCACCTCAGGATCCTCCGTGAATCTGGTCTGCTTTCAAAAGTGAGGGAAGGCAAGTGGGTGAAATACGCCATCGATGAGAGCAAGGTAGAGCAGATCGTGCAAACCTTTTCGCTTCTGCAGTAATGGAGAAGTCTCCATCCTTCTGCGGAGGGTGCGGCACGAATTGGGCCGCGCTGCTCACAGCGGATGAGGAAGAAGAGGACGAGTCTTACCAATACTGCCCGCTTTGCAGGACTGATGCGCATCTGGAGCCGGTTCATCCTGGACCGTTATTCAGATTCAACCCGATCACCGGCGAAACCCTGGACGAACATGGAGCGCCAAAAATATACCCTATATCCGATGCCCCACCTATTCCTTCCTGGTTTGGCTCTTTCGACGAGATGAGATACATATCAGAGAAGAGTAGCAGGGAGGAAAAGGAAAATGAAGCATTGGCGGCCTATCACGCAGCTCTACCGAATGGGGAAGGCGCCGCAAAATACGCCTACCGTACATCACTCATAAAAAACCGATAAATATCATCACCATGGGAATGAATGAGATCCGCGCAATGAACGCAAAGCGCACGGGATATCTCCCGCCGGCAGACACATATGTTGAGGTGAAACCGTCCGGCCCCAAAGAAAAGAAGCCTCTAAAGCGGAGCAGGCCTACGAAGAGGGATAACGCAAAGGAGATCGAGGCTTATTTTGCGACTGTTGAGGCTGAGCATGCTGGCGATTGCCAGTGCTGGGAGTGCGGATCTTTAGTACCCGATAAATTCATTCGGTTCGCAACCGCGCATATTTTCCCGAAGTCAGACTTCGAATCCGTCGCCGCTCACCCTTCCAACTATATAATCCTGGGCGCCCACTGCTGTCACGACAAGAGTCACCGTGTTGACCTTTTCTGCAAGATGGGCATTTGGAAGGAGGCCGTCGAGCGCTTCCTCATCTTCGAATATCTGCTGACGGCGGAAGAAAAGGCCAAGAAATACTACACGCTCTTCAGAGAGGCTGCAATGGCATCCTTCCCTGCGTTATTCCCCGAATCGATAACCCATCAACTTTTAACCAATGCGTAAAGAAATGCTCAAGACCGGCGGTAAGACCGTCGCCACCATCTACCATGTCAACAAGCCAGTCCATGTGGCGCCGACCATTGTCGACGTGAAGACGGTCGGCGGCACCAGGTTCTATGTGGACAGCGCGGGCAAAAGCCATGTGGCAGATATGTATGACGCGGTCTTCGGCAAGCGTGACGCAAAGGCCATCAATCCTAAACCGAAGTTCGCCTACCAGCGCACTTTTAAACCCAACAAATAGCCGTGCCATACCTCACTGAAGATATCAGCTCAACGCTCTATCGGGGACAGATCTACGCCACGGCCTGGACCGAGGTGGATCTCATCAGTGATCATGGCGGCATCCTCATTGTCAAACCGAAGATAGGAATTGGATTCTCTGTCTTCCCATCTCAATTAACCAATGAACCAGGCACAATCTCATTACGTCGGAGTTCAGACGCTGAGCACGAGGAGGCTGCAGCAATACGCCGACCGAAGCGGGCTCAGCGTGCAACAGGTAAAGGTCCTGCTCAGCTATCCCAGCAGCCATCGCTGCTACAGGATGATATCGGGAGCTTTGCGGGATTCCCAGACAAACGATCCGTCAGTAACACATCACCAAATTCATAAAAACTAAAATGGCAACAATTACCATTGACGACAGTAAGATCAGGCGCCTTTACAAGACCGCCGGCCAGGAATTCAAGGAGCTTCTGGAGGCCGAATTCGGTCCGAAATTTTTCTCCGGTGACATCACCGGACGCATATTAAGCTTCGAAGACGCCTGCGCTGAGGTTGGCAAGGATCCGCATGACCGCTTCTTTTCGGAAGCTCGTCCTCACGAAAACGCTATTCGGAAGATAGAGGTATGGGCGCTTGCTCTCAATGAAGGGAACGTGCTAAGCTATACAGATCCTTCCACTGAAAAGTGGCGCGTATGGGTAGTCTATGACGAGTCTATCTCCGGCTTCCGGTTGTGCGCTGTCGACTACGATGGCACGGGTACGTACTCGGGCCTCGGCTCCCGGACCGCCTTTGCTTCTGAGAAGCTGGCTCGGCATTTTGCCAAACATGCCATGCCGCTGATAAACGAGTCTTTGGCCTGATCTCATTTTTTAACCATTTACAACTCAATAACATGCAAATCGAAAGTTTAGAGCAGGCCTGCGAAATGCGCGGATGGGACGCTCAAACCGTGATCCCCGATATGTCCTGCTATCCGGAGAAGCATCGCGCCGCCCTCATGGCTGTTGCCGAGATGATCCTGATCACGGACGCCGCCAGGGAAAAAGATCCTGATTGGAATAACCGCGACGAAGAGAAGCATACCGGCTGGATGGATATGGAGGTAGACAGAAACAACCCCACCGGCTTCCGGTTGTTCGCTGTCGTCTACGATTACGCGAGTGCGCACTCGGGCCTCGGCTCCCGGCTTTGCTTCGAAAGCGAGGGCGATGTGAGATACCATTTCGAGAAACATCTGGATAAGATGCGCGCCATGATGGTCATCGAGAAATAAGATTTTGGGTTGTGCGGCGCCAGAGCGGCGAGGTTTTCGGTCCGGCTTCCAGTTGTACGATGTCAACTACGATAACACGAATACGAACTCGGGCCTCAGCTCCCAGCAATTGCAATTTAATTTTTCCGCGCAGCAGACCCTGCCAACAGGGCAAAAAAAGACTCATTAATAAGAGGCGTCAGTAGGGTGAATGCCCGGCCGCGACTCTTTGAAAGCAAAGGGAATGAAAAGAATAAATGGACTTTACGATCGGATCATATCGCTGGAGAACCTCCGGGCGGCTGACACTATTGCCCGAAAAGGTAAGCGTCGGCAGTACGGGATATACAGGCATGATAGGAACCGGGAATCCAATATTCTGGATCTTCACTCTTCCCTGCAGTCCGAAACTTACCGGACATCACAGTATTCCACCTTTAAGGTATTCGAGCCAAAGGAGCGGATAGTATTTCGGCTGCCTTACTATCCCGATCGGATCGTCCACCATGCCATAATGAATGTCCTGGAGCCGGTGTTCGTTGCATCGTTTACGACTGACACCTATTCCTGCATCAAGGGGCGAGGTATCCATGGCTGTCTTAGGGCAGTCAAAAGAGCGCTTCGGGATGCGCCGGGGACCAGGTACTGCCTCAAGTTGGATATCACCAAATTTTACCCATCCGTCAATCACAGGATACTAAAGAATCTTCTTCGCCGGAAACTCAAAGACGAGCGGCTCCTGGCGTTGCTGGACGAGATCATCGATAGTGCTGACGGGCTGCCGATCGGAAACTACCTGAGTCAATATTTCGCCAACTTCTACCTGACCGGTTTTGACCATTGGCTGAAGGAGACAAAGCGCGTTCGCTATTATTTCCGATACGCTGACGACTTGGTCTTCCTGGCGCCTGACAAGGGATCGCTACACCAGCTGCTGGCGGACATCCGGGAATATCTCTGGCTAACGCTTAAGCTCCAGGTCAAAGGCAATTACCAGGTTTTCCCTATCGGCAAGAAGAGGGGCAGAGGCCTTGACTTTATTGGCTATGTATTTTACTCACATCTCCATATCCTACTGAGAAAATCCACTAAAAAGAGGTTCGCACGGTTAGTAGCAAAAAGACCCAATCTCGCATCGATAGCGTCCTACTACGGATGGGCCTGTCACTGCAATTCAAAAAACCTGCTTAAAACCTTATTGGATGAAAAGTTTTTCAGATTTCGGCATCGAATCAAGCCAGGAGGCATTCACAGGAGACAAAATAAAGATCGAGCGCCTATTGAATCTGCCTATCCTGGTGCTCAAATACAAAATCGGGCAGTCAAATTTCAAAGGCAGATTGCTCACGCTGCAGATAAAGAAGGGAGAAAGTGAGCATGTGGTCTTTACTGGTTCCGCTACGCTCATAGAAATGATTGAAAAGGTTCCTGCTGATGGATTCCCATTCCAGGCAACCATTATAAAGAAGGACGAACGATTCATTTTTACTTAGTTGAAGAACATCGAGATATAGGAAATGCAAAGAAGGTCAGACATAGTGAAAGAGTTACTGGAAGGCGCTTACATAATGTATGCCGGCAGCCGGCCGACCTTATACACCGGCAACCAGCAGCCATCTCTGCGACTGACGAATGGCACCTATAAGTACTTGCGGAACGTGCTGAAGACCAGCAAAAAGAACAAACGACAGTATATCAGCATCCGGGCGATCCAGCAGCTACGCCGGCATCACGGAATAAAGAAAGCCTATAAAAAGTTTCACAATGAAAAAGTTAATCATCAACTCCAAGGATCTGAAAGCCGCCCTGCAGAAGCTCAGCCAGGTAATCGTCAAAAAACCTGTCATCCCTGCTCTATCCAATATTTATTTGCGGGTCCGGGGCAACGAAGTGGAGTTGATCACGTCCGATCTGGAACTGACCATCAGTTATGTCTGCAAATGTGAGTGCGTCGAGGAGTTCGAGCTGCTGCTGCCTTTCGAATTCGTTTCGAAGCTGGTTGGCCTTCTTCCCCAGCAGCCAATCACCATCTCTCTCCTTCCTAAGAATAAGGGAGAGATCATAGGCGAGGGAGACATTCACAAGCTGGGTACACTGGATAAGGTGGAAGACTTTCCGAAGATCCCCAACATCCCCTCCAGGAAAGCCGTTGACCTGGATGCGAGTTTCATGCGGTGGTTAGAACGGGCGATGGAATCGGTAAGTAAGGATAAGCTGCGTCCGGCAATGACAAAGGCGCTGCTGGAGATCAGCCCGGATGACATAACGATCGTCAGCACCGACGCCCACAGCCTCTTCCGCCATAAGTTTCCCGTTCAGTCGCTGATGACGGAGCAGATACTGATCTCTCCTAAGATCGCCCTATCCTTGCAAGGGTTTGAAACCACAAAGCTGTCCTGGAATGCGACACATCTTGCGATGAAAGCGGATAACGTGACCATTATCGCCACCCGGCATAATGATAAGTTCCCCGATTACCGCGTAGTGATCCCCAACCAGCCGGCCAACCTCGATATCAGCCGCGCGGAACTGATCAGCGGGATAAACCGCGTCAGCCTTGTCAGTTCCCAGCAGATTAAATTCCAATTCACCGGCGACGCCCTGGACAAACTGACCTTATATGCGGAGAATGAGGAAAGGAATTCGGCGGTAGAGGTATCCGTCAGCTATTCCGGCAATACTCCATCGATCGCATTCGCGCCGGAGCTTTTCAAAACCCTGCTTCATCAGATACCTTTTTCGGAAATCCGGCTTCATATCGACTCTGCTGTCCGCGGGGTCCTCATCACAGCAGAAGAGGATCCTGATTATCTGGGAATGATTATGCCACTCTTACTTAACTAAATGAATATGAACTTTTTTACTGACCTGGCTGCCTACGGGCAGGGAATTGACATCAGTCTGCGGATCAAGGGCAAAAATGGGAAGCTGACGATCCAGATCGAGCCCCAGCCCGCACATAACTCGACACTTAAGGCCTTGCGTGTTACGGGTAGCCCCGAGGATCTGGACCGGGAGTTTTCCGAAGCGGCCAAGGCTGCCAGCGTTGTTCCGGAAGGAGTGCAGAATAGCACGGCAGATATGGAAGCTGATGTTGCTTCGGCGGCTCATAAGCCAAAGGAAGAAGGCCGATCCTTCCCTACAAAGAAGAATACCGGCAAGAAAAGCAACAAGGCTAAAAAGACGGTGCCGCCAAAGAAGGGAACTCCTCCGGTCTCAAAGACCTCTCCAACACCGGTGGATATGTTCAGTCCTGGCACCCCGGGGGCGGCGGTAGCTGACGAGCCCAACACCGACGACCAGGATGAAGTGGAGGAAGGCGGAGAGACCGATGAAACCGAAACCGAATAATCACTTTAATATTTTCCTTATATGCCACTCGAAGTAACCAATCTCAAAAGAGCCTTTTCCTTTAAGAAGGACGGCAAACGCATCGATCTAAGCGATCCCAACCCTGAGTTCTCTGTCCAGGAGGTGCTTCAGTTCTATTCCGGACAGCACTCCGAACTGACCACCTGTACCATCGATGGTCCTAAGATCGAAGGAGATAAGGCCATCTACGAATTTAAGACGACAGTAGGGACAAAGGGATAATCATGAAACTCAAAGATTTCAAAAAGTCATGCCGAAAAAAGCTACCAGCAAAAGATCTTCACAGCAAGTTGGGCGCCGCGCTAAAAGGCGAGCTGCGGGACCACCATCTTCACGCAAGAGACCAGTACATGCTCCGCAGACTGCCAGCATCGTCGGAGATTCCCTGGCTGCCATGAGGTTCAAACCGAAATCCGGAACGGAAGTGTTTTTTGCCGTAGGCGGCTTGGATGGCGATGATGCAGAGCGGATCTACGGAGATATCTATAAAGGATACACCCGGTTATACGAGCTTCTCAGGAAAGAAAGGATGGCCTTCGATCCGTTGAAAAAAGGCTTGTCTTACCCGGTGGCGCTCGGCTGGCTTCTTCGGCAGATCAAAACATTAGTGCCGGCTGAGTTTGATTTCAATATTGACTCGGAAGAAAACGGGTCAGGTTGCCACCTCACCATTTTCAAGGAATGCTATTGGCCCAATCAATTTCTTGCCCTGGAATGCGGACCCGCATTGCTTAAACTTGGCAAAGTAAACCGTCCCCTGCAAGCTCTCTTTATGAGTTTTATCCGGACTTTCGGCGGCGCGACATCCATTGACATTTGGACAGCAGGTATGATGGGTAACAGCCTGGAGATGCTCGACGATAATATGTTGCAAATGGAAGGCGACCGCGATCCGCAAGACCTCGAGGAGATGGGAATCGAAATTAAGGCGCACCGATCGGGAATTCCATACAAACTTTCAAAGCAGATCAGAAAAGCTCCCTTAATGAGCCCTGATGAGCTGCAGCGCCGGGCTAAGCGGTATAAGGCCGGCAACCCCATTGCGAATCTTATTCACCAAGGCGCTGAATTACTCAGAGAGGGATGCAGCCTGATGGATTACACGTACTGGTCCAGTCCTGAAGACATGTACCACAATGCCTGCCTCCTCTTACTCGATCAGGCATCGTTCGTATGGGAATTCAACACCCATCTGATGAATGAGCATGAAGAATACCTCGACTGTCAGGCGCAAGAAGGTGTTCAGCAGCCTATCGTATCTGCCACAATCGATCGGGCGACGAAAAGCCTTGATATGAAAGCGCTTTCCAAAAAGGCAGACTGGCCGACGCGTTTGGTGGACTTCTTCAGCCGGGCGTATGAACTAACCGAAAAATTCAAACAGGCATGAACGAGCTTACCGACAACCTCATTAAAGAGTATCATCCCAGACTGGCGATCATCGCACACACCTCTGCCCTGAATGACTGGCGGGATGTATACCTCGAAAGCCACCCTATAAACGAGGCTGGGCAGATACTGGAAGGAAGACCCCTGAAGCAAGAGACAATCCAGGAAATAGTAGATGTGTTTTTTGATGAACGGCAGAACGCGGTCGCGGTCAGCGGTATGATCCCCGCCAATGTGCTCCAATTCGAGGTTTTACCCGGCGGCAGATACTCTCTGATGTGGTACCGCCCGGCAGAACGCCGCCGGATCTATTTTTCAGAGTCTCTTAATATTCCATCCGGTGAGGCCTGGATGCCTCCGATGATCTATCATACGAAGGACAGCCGGGGACTGGCGATGTATGCATTGGCAAACGACGACCGCCCTGCCGAATCAACCCGGTTATTTAGAGCGCCATTCCATAACATCTATGACGATGGTGACGTCTGCCTGGGAAATGCGCAGGTAAAGAAGCCGTCTCAGAAGACCTACGCATCCCTTATGAAATATTGGGAAGATCTCTTTTGGCTGAGCGAGTTTACTCACCTCAATGGCACCGCCAATCCTACAAAAAGTAACCTCGCGTTGCTTTGGCCAAAGCTGGTGAAAAATAAGAAGCTGACCTGGTCGCAGTTGGATGAGCTCAAGCCCTATAAAAAACAAACCGTAAAAGACTTAATATGATCGTTCACTATACCGAGAAATATCTGCTGAACCCCGTCCATAGGATCACCGTCAACCTGGTGGGCCTCGGCGGCACCGGATCACAGATGCTGACCTGCCTGGCCCGGCTCAACGAAACCCTCAAGGCCTTGGGTCATCCGGGACTTCACCTGAAGGCCTGGGATCCGGATACGGTAACCTCCGCGAACCTGGGCCGCCAACTCTTTTCTCCGGCAGATCTTAACCAGTCGAAGGCCATAGTGCTGACTTCCCGTATAAACAGGTTCATGGGCCTGGATTGGGAGGCTCATCCCCGGGAGTACAACGGAGGCGAACCCGCCAATATCCTGATCACCTGCATCGATACTGCCGCCGGGCGAGTTGCGCTTTCGGAACATGTCGTTGAACGCAAAACTGTAGAGGTAATAAAAAGACCCTATTACTGGCTGGATCTTGGCAACCTGCAGAAGACCGGTCAGGCCATACTCGGAACTGTCAATAACATATCGCAGCCGAAAAGCGATGAACACACCACCCGGGCGACATTGCCCAATGTGGTCAAATTCTTCCCGCGGCTCAGGAAAATTAAAGAGGAGCAGCAGGGCCCCAGCTGCTCCCTGGCAGAAGCCATCAGAAAGCAGGATCTGTTCATCAATAGTGCGCTGGCGCAATTCGGTGCCACTCTTCTTTGGAAGTTGTTCCGGGAGGGAATGATTCGGCACCATGGCTTCTATCTGAACCTTGATACTCTGCAGACCAATCCTATACCTATTAAGTAACCAATCACTCTAAATAAGACCAAAGATGAAACTGAAGTATTTCTCAGAACAAACGATGCCCCGGAATATGGGGGGGGGGAAATCGTGCATTCCCCGGGTCAATTTTGGCAACAAAGGCGCCGTTGCCTTCAATAAGGAAGCCGGTAAGTTGCTTGGCTTCAAAGTCGGCGACAAAATATCTCTCGGCCAGGACGAGGAGGATCCGGAAAACTGGTACTTCTTCCTCGACAAGGACAACGGGTTCGCGGTACGCCAATATAAGGACGGCGCCTGGCTCTTTAATCACGCGGCCCTGGTTTCAGCCTTCGTGGAGTCGAAAGGTTTTGATGCCGGCAAAACCATAAAAGCGTTGATCGCTGGCCAACCAACGATCATGAAAGGCGACAAAGCCCAGACGAAGTACTGGGGTATCCTGGTCCGGCCGAGCATATAGTTTAAAACACCTTTCTATATGACCGACTATTATTTATTAACCCAGCTGGTCGAGAAGACCAGGAAGTTGAGAGAGGCGCAGGAGGCTTACATCAAACAGCCTGGTGATCCGAAAACGGATCAGTTGAAAAAGGCCCATTGGGCAGAGCGAAAGCGGCGGGAGGAGGATGTAGATCGTCTTCTTCCGCTGATCAAGACCGCCCGACCGGAGCTATTTTGTTGACGCCTTAGTTTTTAATCCGTACCCGCCAATCCTAAAAAGCCGTTATGGGCAGATCCGTTAAGCCAGGTATTACATTTTATAGGATGGACAGCGGTCACATCCTGAATAAGAAGATCAGACTTTTGTTCAACGAGTTCGACAGCGACGGGTATTATATCTGGCATGCCCTGGTAGACTATGGCTACGGCAAGTGGGGGTATTATTTCGATATGAACGACAGGGACGAGCTGGAGCTCTTTGCGTCCGAATACTGTAAGAAAAAAGTGAGCGCCATCCAGGAAGTGATTGCCGGGTGTATCCGTCGGGGTCTTTTTGATAAGACCGTGGCCGATATGTTTGGGATCCTTACCTCCGACATGATGCAGGAGACTTTCCTTATTGCGACGTCTGAGAGGCGTGCTAAGGATACGTACTTCGAAATGCGACAGGAATGGGTGCTCATTGATCTTTCTTCGGATGTTCCAAAGAATATAGTCATTGTTCCGGGGAACAATTTGATTGTTCCGCCGAAAAATCAAGAAAATCCGCCGAACAATCCACAGATTAGAGAAGATAAGAGTAGAAAAGAAGAGAGAGGGGCGCCTGGGGCGCCACGCGATCGGGACAATGGGGAGGGTAGTGGGAGGAAAAAATTCATTCCTCCGGTATTTTCCCAAGTGAAGGCCTACTTCCTTGCCACGATAGGGGCGCCCGACCATCCAAAGCACTGGCCTGAAGACAAGTGCGTCAACCAGGCGAGTTTGTTTTTAGATCACTACAAGGGAAATGGTTGGATCCAGGGGCAGGGTCGGGGCCGGCCGATCAAAGACTGGGAGGCGACAGCTCGCAACTGGATCAAACGGGAACTCGGCGGCGAATTCAAATTGCCAGAGCGAGCCAAGCCCGAGCCACCAACACCGAAACGCCAGGAAGATAACGGGCCGAAGCTCACCCCGCTACAGATCGAGATCAATGCCCTCTTTGACCTATGGTCTGAAAATCCGGAGCACTGCACGGTGATCAGCGTTACCGCCGATCACTACAACCTTCTGAAGAGCGCCGGCAGGGTAGCGTTTTCGCCGACGGAGACAGAGACGATCAAGCAGCTGGCGCTGGCGCACATGCAGGAAAAGAAGCTGGAAGGCGAGAGCTATCAGATCCGACTGATGAAGTCGTTCGGCGTCCTCGAGTTTTTCAAGCAGCAGAAGGCCGCCGGCAACATTGAAATTTTCGAATTAAAATAAATCCGATATGGCAAAAGCTAATATGGACCTCTTTGCTGCAAACCTGCAGTACCTGATGCGGAGGCTGGATCTCACTGGCGACGAGCTGGCTGATCTGCTGAAAATGAAATACCCCCGGATCAAGGCCTGGGTAAACGGCAAGACCTATCCGGCGCACGAGGCGATGGTGCAGCTATGCCAGGTGTTGGGTTACTACGACATTTTCAAAATGCTCACCGAAAAGATCACCCTATGAAGGGTACGACCCATGACCGGTATGTCGAAATGGTCTCGATGCTTTGCGCCGGCGAGACGCAGAAAGAGATAGCCGCCAAGTTTAAGACCCGAAGTAGAGTAATCTCCGCATCGATCGTTCGTCTTCAAAAAGCCTACAGCGCGAGGACCACCGACCAGCTGATCGCCATCCTCTTCAGGCACGGATTGCTAAAATGAAATTATTAAAAACTCAATATGTCAGAAACACAAAATACCCCCCCCCATGCGCATTTCGACATTATCGTCACCGAAGATCTCCAGGTGTCAGAGAAGGGGCTCAACAACGGCACATTACAGTTTACGGGCTGCAGCGTCTGTATGGCCGCAGCCATCGCTTCGCACATGTGCCAGAGTGAGGCAATCCGAGAAATGATCTTTCGATCGGTCGGCATGTATACCATGCAAATCATGTCATCCCAAAAACCAACATAAAATTTACTATATGAATGATTTTTCATTGTGTAGCAACATCCCCAGTGGCTTCGCGAGCATCGGGTGCGACGCGGGTGGCAATACCATCACGGCCCTGGTGGTGGTTGAATTCAAAAGGGTAGATGGCCGGCTTATCGCCTTCTGCCGGGATGCCGCTGATCCGATATACGGGCGGATACTACAGGCGGATGTGACCGAACACTATACTCATCTCCGAGATGAACAGATCCCTGTGCTGCCCGCTCAGCTCAAAATGCCGCCAGTGGGCCAATTAAACGTAGAACGCCCGATTGAGCAGCAAACGCCGTTGCAAAGTATTCAGGGCCGACATCCCCGGTATAAGAATCATAAAAACAGGAAACGATGAACCAAGGACTCATATCCGTCATCCTCCCACGTAGGGAGAATCCGGAACAGCTGGCGATCAAAAGGCTCGAAGCTGCCGCCCATAAGGTCCCCAACTTCCAGATCAGCTTTCGCTCCCGGGTGATCTGGGGGATCAAGGCTGGTCCGCTCGAGGTCCGACATGAGGACTTCGTAGAGTGTGCAAACGAATTTTCAAAAAAGGCCCTTCAAGGGTAAAACAACACAAATGAAATTTATACCAATACTTTTTTCCCGGCCAATGGTTTTGGCGATCCGTTTTGGCTGGAAGACAATGACCAGGAGAACTACCCACGATAATGGAGATACTCTTATCGGGTATGAGTATGTGACTGGCTGCCCGACTTACCCGGCGACTTGGAAGGGTAAGTCATCAGAACCCTATACAGGATGGGCTGCAAAATTTTCGAACCTGCCTCTGGCTATGCCACGGATATGTCCTTATGGGCAGCTTGGAGACGTGCTATGGGTAAGGGAGGAACACTACGCCTTCGGTTGGTGGGAAGACATAGAAGGCGAATTCACCGAAACCGGCAAGCAAAAGACACAATTCGTCCACACTGACGATCCGGCCATGAGTGACATCTACTTCGCTGATACCCTTCCGTCATTTATCCGTCTTTCCGAATCCAGGGGATCCTTTCCTGCCTGGCACAGACGGCCCGGGATGTTCATGCCAGCAAAATACGCTCGGCTATTTCTTGAGGTCACCGCCGCCCGAGTTGAACGAATTCAGGAGATAACCGAAGCGGATTGTATAGCTGAAGGCGTCACGATCGGCGAATATCCCAATAATCTCGCATCCGTCGCCTTCGTTGACTTGTGGATGTCAGTTAACGGCAAGCGCTCCTGGTTGGACAATCCCTGGGTATGGGCAGTTTCTTTCAAGAATGTCGAAAAGTCTCAAAATTTCCCGATATGACTCAGTTGCAATTATCGAAGCTACCAGGTATACCATGCATGTTTGGAGCACCCTTTTATCCCGGTGGAATGCCACTGTCTCCTGACAATGTATCTTTCTGCGACCTCACCATTCGTCAGCTTTTTATGAAAAGGGCTAAGGATATATCCCTGAAGATCGTCCCAGATTTTGATGAAGAGGAAATCCTGCGGAATTACGCCTTGTATCATATCCACGCTCCATTATTTCAAAGCGAATTTACCGAGGAGTTGACCAGTCGGGATTTATCCGATGAAAGCCTGGATAGGCTCATATTTCTTTGTCTCGAATATGGGCTCGACCCATTTTAACTATTAAATACGGGAAACCGGATAATATCATGGAGCAGAATAAGCAAATGATGGAGGAAGAGGCGTTAGATTTCTTTTCAGAGTTATACGGAGGCATGCACCATGTACCCGGATACAAAGTCCATGAATGGGGCGACGGATCGATGGTAAAGCATGACGCCGGAGAGATGGCGACCTACGACCACAACATGCTCACCCGCCTCGTGCTGATGGCTCACGACAACTGCTATAGGGTGTCAATTTCTAACCACGGACCCAAATGCTTGAAGATATGCGTCTGGAAAAGAAAGGGAAGAGAAGGTAGCTTATTTGAACGCCATCCTACAATAGAGCAGGCCATAGAGAAGCATAGGGACGCATCAAATCCAATTAACAGCTACCGGAAATCCCCTTCATTAACCCCTAATAAATAAGTCTATATGCCTACATGGATAACAGATGGGTCATTACCCAAAAAACCAGGCAATTATGTGTGTGAGGTTGAAATCGAAGAATTCGGGATAAAGTACTGGCCCGCAACCTACGCTTACTTTGATGGAGAATCTTGGTTTGACCTTAAGGCCTGCGGAATGAAGGCTACAAAGGTTCGCCGCTGGCTCGAAGAATCAGACTCCATCATCCATGCTAAGGGAGGGGCCGGCCAAAATGAACTCGCTCAAACATTCACCATCACCCGCCAGATAACCGTAAGCGCCGATAAGCTGCCTATGCCTCAGGCTACCTACGAGGCCCTGATCGATCAGGCTATCCGGCAGATCCTGTCCTTCCCGAACTGGACCAACTACAGCTGGGAGAACAGGACTGTTGAACCGGAAACCAAGGTCGACGACATTGATGCCGTCAACCTATTGTAAACTATTAACCGTCAATACAAAACAATTCAATTATGCCGATGAGCGAAGAGACTAAAAAGATACTGCGCGAAAAAGGACGCGAGGACCTGATCGAGATAATGGAAATAAAAGACGCGGGCTATGCCGGTGTCCTTTCCAACGGAAATATTGTCGATCGGCGAAAGCACCCCGAAGCAGTGCCTATGCAGGAGAATCAGCTATTGGGCATACCCAAACCAAAACCAGTATAGCAAAATGAAGAAACTATTATTAGCCTCCCTGATCTTCCTAACCAGCTGCGGACCAGCCCGTGACCTGAATGATCGCCCATGGAGAGCAACCCAGGTATGGCGCCGGGTAACGGCCGGCAACGGAAATAACAGTTTAAAACAAGTTCAATATCCACCACGACCATGAGTGAAATGAAAGTAATCATCGAAGGGGTTTGTATTTCATTGACGCCGAGTCAAATAAATGCGATTACCAAAGAGAGGAAACGGCGGGAAAAGTGTCGAAGCTCCTTTGAAAAAATGCTTGTGCATTTTGGGTTCACCGGGGTGCCGGACCTGCCCAATTCTTTCGAGCATAAGGCCTGCGACTGGTATGCAGAAATAACTGACAGGGGTGGATGGAGTGATGTATGGATGGTGGGTCATGGCCTTCGACAAGGAAGATTTCCTGGAGGATGGATATATGACGATCCGGAAGAAATTGAAAAGGAAATTATTCGGGCCTTGGAGCAAACAGATTTTACAAAGCATTAAACAAACAAATTATGAACCCAGCCACACCCCGCCGCGCCTTACTGATCATCGGCGCTACTATCGCCGCGATCGTTATCCTGGCCGCCTGCCATCACTTCTTTTACGACTGCCCGGCCTTTAACCCTATTATCGAACATTCTGAAATAAAGGAGGATAGCGTATGAGGTTTCAGTCCATCAATCTCCGGTCAATCAGGTATTTTGTGAGCGCCCAACCTGTGGCCCGGAGGAAGGAATCCGCCGGCTCGTATGCGCGAGGCTCCCATGTGACACCTGCTCCGGGATAGAACCTCCACATTGAGATAGTGCCGACCTGAGCATCGACAGTTTTATCAGATACGCGAATGTTGAAGCGCCCGTTGCCAATGTCCTGGCCGATAGCTTCGAAGGTCTCAGATTGAAAAGGAACGATAAAAGTAAAGGCGGTCATGATGCATATTTTGCATCCAATGTAAACAATTAAAAATCAAATAGCAAGATGAAAGCCTACATAAGCAAATACGCCCTGACGGCAGACGTCTATGAGGTGGAGGGCCGCTTGGATGGACTCGTATTTAGATACCAGCGGAAGGGCATCGAAGCGGCGCTGCTCTGGTGTGTGGAAGTCCATGCCACGAAAGAGCAAGCCGTATCAATGGCAGATCGCCGCCGGGATGACCGAATCAAGTCGTTGGAGAAACAGATTCATAAACTTAAAATGCTGGAATTCAAATGAACAAGTCGAAACTGTTGTGCATCATTGACGGAACATGGGAAGAAGAAATAAGGGTTTTAGGGGGATTTGTCAAGTATTGGAAGGACTCCACCGGACCAGCCTATGGCGACATTGTAGCGAAAACCGGAAGCTTTCACGAAGGCGGCGACCTATACTACTTTCTTGAGGAATGGCCTCCGAAAGACGATACTGATGGATATTCGGCCGACTGCTTTATCCCCATCGAAGAAGAGAGTGAAACAGCAGAGTTCGCTATCGAAAGGGAAAATAAGACTATATGAAATCCAGAAACCAAACCATCCACCAGGCCCCGATCGGCATCCTCCTCACCATGGGCGCCCAGATCATATCTGCCAACGGAGGCCTGCGAAGTTTCGTCACCCACTTCACCAACTGCTGCAGGGACGAGAATAGCGGCTTATGGCTCCAAAAGAGCAGAGCCTGCCCAACACAGGACATAGCACAGGTGTACCTCATTCTCTGCAATAGGATCTGGGCCAGGGTATACTTCGGTGGCTACAGCAAGGAGCCGACAACCGTATGGATGCTGGACGGGACAGAGCGCACCTTTCCGTACCCACACATGATCCTTTCAGGTCCTATTGAGATGGCCCCGCGTAAAATGCCCATGCGCGGTTTTCAGGGATTCCGCTATGTCCACGAATCACTTTGGTAACAATTCTAAAAAAGCAATATATGTTTCGACTATTTAAAGGAAAGGAGCGAATGAAATTGATCGCAAAAAAGACGATCATCTATCAAGGGTATGAGATTATCATGGAGGTATTTGAGCTGAAATTATCCGAATGGTCAGCCACCATCCTCTATCGAATACGGTATACCGTAGCGGGCTATGAGCGAGATGAGGATGTCGATATTACTCAGCTTCAAAGAATGCTGGACCGGCAACTCGACAGGGCTCGTACCTATGTCGAACGTCTGGTGGGCAAAAAAGGCCTGGAATCTATCGCTCTGGAGTGGTTAAACAAACAATAATGCAAGACAAAACCATTAACATTGGCATCAGCTGCCATCTTCAACGGCTTATCGAGACATGCGCCCTTGTTCAAGCCTCGCGCGGTGGAGGCAAATCCTACCTTGTCCGGAAAATGGATGAGGAGATAAGCGGGCACTGCCAGCAAATCATCATAGATCTTGAGGGTGAATTTGTTTCCCTTCGAGAAAAATTCCCATTTGCTCTTCTTTCCGTGGAGGGAGGTGATATTCCGCTGAATATACGCCACGCCGGAACCTATGCCCGTAAGTTCATGGAAAGCAACATGTCGGTGATCATCGACTTATCTGACCTGATGCCGGCTGATAGGATCCTCTTCGTGCGCGACTTCTGCCATGCGCTGATGAATCTCCCCAAGCACCTATATCATCCCCTTCTGGTGTATATCGACGAGGCGCATGTCTTTTGTCCACAGGACGAGAGTGCTATCTCTTACGCCTCCATAATAGATATGGCTGCCAGGGGAAGGAAGAGGGATATCGGGCTGGTCCTGTCCACCCAGCGCGTAAGTAAGCTGCACAAGGACGTGACAGCCGAACTGCTCAATAAGGTTATCGGCAGGACCGGCCAGGACATTGATCAGGCTCGTGCCGCAAAGGAGCTGGACTGGAAACAATCAGACAAGACCCTACTCCGCAAGCTCGAGCCCGGCGATTTCTATTGTTTTGGGCCGGCATTCCAGGAGGAAACGGTTAAATTCCACGTCGCTCCTGTTGCCACCTCCCACAAAAAGACTGGCTCCATGGGTACCGTAACCCCACCGACGCCCGATGCCATCAAAGCGATGCTGCAATCTCTCCAGGATCTACCAGAAGAAGCCGAACGCGAGCTGGAGACTAACGAGCAGCTGCGCAATGAGGTTACCCGGCTTACAGCTCAGTTGAAAAAGGGTATTATTTCGCGGCCCGACAATAGCGAGGAGATAGGGCGGCTGAAAGGGGAAATCAACACAAGGGACGAAGTAATAAATTCGATGACAATCGTCATCGACCGGCTTGAAAGCATACTTTCTGAGATCAAAGACTTGGCCGATAAGCATGCAATATCTATTCCCGGAACCTTTCAATCTCAGGCAATGCGTTCCGGTCCTGAGCATCCATTCGAGCCTGCTATTGTTGGGGATACACTTGGGCTCTATGCGACGATCAAATCTTCTATGCCGCGCCATGCTCCCGGCTCATCTGCTCCAACGCTCCTCGATAATGAAATCGAAGCGGTCGAGGCGGAGAAGATGCGTCTCGATCAACAGCTGCGTACCCCGCGGGTGAAGTCACTATCACCTGGCTTGCAAAGTGGAGTCAGTCCGATCGGTAAATGCGCCCGCGCGATCTTGCACTTCCTGGCTTCCCATAACCGGGAGTTCAGCAAGGCGCAAATCTCTGTGGCGACAGGTTACTCTGCGACATCCAGCAGCTTTAATAATGCCCTGGGGGAGCTGAATACCAAAGGCCTTATTATCCGCGGCTCAAAAATAAAGGCAAACCGGGACAATCTTGCTGCCATTACCGAGGCGGTCGGAGCGGTGAAAAAGCAGCCATATAATATTGCCACTTTCAAGGATAAGCTCAGCAAATGTGAAGGCGAGATATACGACATCCTTTTGGCGAACCCTCGCGGCAAATTCTCGAAAGAGTCCCTTGCTGGCAAGACACCCAGTAGCTATTCGCCAACGTCGAGCAGTTTCAGTAACGCCCTCGGTCGCTTAAATACGCTTGAGTTGATCAGCAGGGATAAAGGGGTAATTACCCTCAATCCTGAATTACTGGAACTACTATGACGGCAATATCCGATATCGCCTTAGCCATAAGGAAAAGGCGCTTCCCGCTGCATGACGAAAAGCAGCTGCAGAAAGAAATCGGCGAGGCCCTGGCATCTATCATACAAGGCGGTACCCTGAGCCGTGAGTTTGTCCTGGATAGGAATAACATCATTGACTTCTTCGTCGATCCTGGTATCGGCATCGAGGTGAAGATCAAAGGATCAAAGCGAGACATTTTCCGACAGTGCACCAGGTACTGCCAATTTGATATAGTGAAATCTCTAATTCTCATTACCAACCTTAGCATGGGCTTTCCCGAACAGATAAACGGGAAGGACTGCTATGTGATAAAACTCGGCACAGCATGGCTTTAAAGACTTTCGGCAATCTACGGTATCATCCGGACGAGAACAGGTGGGGACTGCATGACCTCAAACCCCACGTCTGCATTAAGCTAAAGGCATTGTTTCCCAAGATTGGGAAAGGGGCAATAGCACCCTTCTTTTTCCAAAATACCCCCGAGATCTGCCACGATCTGCTTTGGTTTATCGATCGCTACCCACTGGCTGCTGCCGACGATGACCTGGACCGGTTAATGGATGGTCGTAATCAGCAGCGTGCGACGGTGGCGGCCCTGGAAAGCATCCTAATGCCTGATTATGATCCGCCGATGATCACCCTTAAGCCCGGGTTCACACCGCGCAACTATCAGCTGCAGGCCGCCCGGTTCGATGCAGTGCAAAAGCGCTGGCTCTGTGGTGACGATCTTGGACTGGGAAAGACCTTGGAAGCGATCCTTGCTCTGAGGAACCAGGCTAAGCTGCCGGCGCTGGTATGCGTACAGACTCACTTACCAAAGCAGTGGAAGGAAGAAGGGATTGAAAAGTTTACCGACCTGCGCACACATATCATCAAAGGGACGAAGCCCTACAGCCTTCCGGAAGCCGACGTATACATTATAAAATACTCCTGTCTGTCGGGGTGGGTAGATGTATTTCAAACGGGCTTTTTTAAGTCTGTCACCTTTGATGAGATCCAGGAGCTGCGGATAACGGGCAGCGACAAGTACTGCGCTGCGAAAGTTCTTTGTGAAAATGTCGAATACGTTCTGGGGATGTCGGCCACTCCGATTTATAATTATGGGGACGAGATCTTCAATGTGCTCGACCTGATCAATCCCGGCTGTCTGGGCAATCTCGACGACTTTCTTAGGGAATGGTCAGGCAGCTGGGGCAGGCATGCGAAAATAAACGATCCGATAGCGTTGGGTTCTTATCTCCGGGACAATTATCTATTCCTTCGACGCACCCGGGCGCAAGTAGGCCGTGAGCTGCCGCAGGTCAATAAGATAGTCCATACGGTCGGGTATGATAGCGGAGAGGTGAAGAAGTCTCAGGATATCGCCCGTCAACTGGCGATGAAGGTGATCGGCGGATCCTTTATGGAACGTGGTCAGGCAGCCCGGGAACTTGATTCCCTGCTCCGGCATCAGACGGGCGTATCAAAGGCGCGCGAGGTCGCCGCGTTTGTCAGGATCCTGCTGGACAACAATGAACCCGTGCTGTTGGCTGGATGGCACCGGGATGTCTATGATATTTGGATGGCAGAGTTGCAGGAGTTTAAGCCTGTCATGTATACTGGCAGCGAAACGCCAAGGCAAAAGGAGCTTGCAAAGCACGCCTTTATTACCGGCGAGACCAACCTTTTTATCATCAGCCTGCGGTCGGGTGTCGGCCTCGACGGCCTGCAGCAGCGATGCAAGACGGTCGTGATTGGAGAGCTGGACTGGTCGCCAATGGTCCATACTCAGCTGATCGGCCGAGTCGATCGGGAGGGGCAGGAGAACCAGGTTACAGCCTATTTCCCCGTCAGCGAGTTTGGGTCGGACCCAGTTATTATCGATCTGCTGGGACTGAAGTCCTCCCAGGCTCACGGGATCATCGACCCGCTGACGGCCATCCCGGAACAATTCAGCGACGAGAGCAGGATAAAGCTTTTGGCGCAATCATATTTAAACAACAAGCTGTGAGTGTGGACGCAGGGTATTTTGTAGTTATTAAAGCATGAACTATCTTGCTATTAATAAAGGTAACACATTGTGTTTTACCTGATTTATTAAGGAGACACTTTTCAATGGCCGCCCCTAAAGGCAATCAATTTTGGAAGCTGCGCTCAGAGCATGGGCGTGAAAAGCTTTTTGCAAGCCCTGATCTTCTCTGGGAGGCTGCTCAGCAATATTTCAACTGGTGTGATGGGCATCCCTGGTATATGGTGGAGGCAGCTCGCCAGGGTGCGCGCCTCACTAAAACCAAAGACGGGCAATACAAGGAACCGGATAAACTACTGAAAATTCCTACAGTAATTCCTTATACGCTTACAGGCTTCTGTCTGTACATTGACGCCAGTAAATACTATTGGGGAAATTTCCGCAAGCAATTGCATAAGGCGTTGGATAATAACAAGAACGACAAGTTATCTGAAGATTTTATTGGGATCATAGACCGTATTGAGCTCATAATTGAAACGCAAAAGTTCACCGGCGTTGCCGTTGGTGCATTCAAAGGCAATATCATTTCGAGCGAGATGGGCGCTGCTGCTAAAATTGAGGTGCGCCAGGTGGATAAAGAAGGCAATGATGTCAAGGCGCCGCCGGCTCTGAATATTGTTGTACAAAGGGCCGCTGCGCCGATCGCCGAGTCGGAGGAGGAATGACGACCGGCCCACTCTTCAAAAAATTAATAGAATGCCTCAGAAGGATTGTTGTATGCCAGGGCGGTGGTGATGCTGGTAAGACGGTTGCTATCCTGCAACTGTTCGCTACAAAAGCCATCACTGAACCCGGGAGCATATTGACAGTAGACGGCGAGGACATCCCCAATTTGAAAGCCGGAGCCCTGCGGACGTTTCAACGATATGTAATTCCTGATCCGGAGATAGCCTCTTACCTAGTGAGCTATAATAAGACCGAACGCGTCTATACCTTTAAGGGAGGCAGCATCATTGAGTTTGTCAGTTTCGAAGATGAGCAGGACGCCCGCGGATCCGAGCGCGACTACCTATATATTAATGAGGCCAACAGCCGGACCTATTCCTATTTCTGGCAATTGCAGCGTAAGACCCGCAAGCAGGTATTCATTGACTATAATCCGACATCTGCCTTCTGGTGCCACGAAAAGCTGCTGGATAGGGCAACCATCGAAAAGCAGTTCATTGGCCAGGTCCAGCTATTCATTACCGATCACCGGCACAATCCCTTCCTCAGCCAGGAAGAACACAATAATTACGAGAACATCGGGGATCCGGAGCTGTTCCAGGTGTATTCCCGCGGCAAGACCGGCAAGGTTAAGGGCCTCATCTTCGCCCACTTCAAGAAAATCGAGGTGTTCCCTATTGATATTGACCGTATTATATGGGGGATTGACTACGGGTATACAAACGATCCGACGGCGCTGGTGAAAATCGGCGTGAAGCAGCGGAAGCGGTACCATCATGAATGCTGCTATGAGCCTGGCATCACCGCTGACCGCCTGCAGGAGATACTCGTTCTTAATGGGTATCAAAGCGACCAGGACATTTACAGCGAAGCCGATCCTAACATGATCAACCAGCTCCGAGTGCTGGGGCTTTCTGTTTACCCAGCCATCAAAGGTCCTGGCAGCCTGATCGCCAGCATATCCAAGGTTAAGGAGTTTGAATGCTTTTATACAGCCACGTCCGTCAACTTCGAAAAAGAGATCAATACCTGGAAGTGGATGATCGCAGAGGACGTGCTCACCGGCAAAAAAGTGATGACCAATGTTCCTATTGACGGCAACGACCACTGCTGCGCAGCTTCCCGGTATGGTATATATACGGATAGTTTCCGGGGCGCCGCATAGGTATTCTATGCGATTTGCAGGGTAAACATTAATTTTGAGATATGCCAGAGAGATACAATTTTGTAACCGACAACCTCGGTGACCGAGCAAAGGCCATTGAGGCAATTGCCGAGCTAAACGAGTTCGCCAACAATGTAATGCTGCACGAGTTTGAGCGGTATGACCGTAAGCCAGGCTATTTTATAACCGGCCAAAGCATAGAAGTTGATAGCAATGCCGGGTGCTATGAACTGATCGCCATGTGCCAGGCTCATGAATTGGCAGCAGTTTTTATTAATGGGCCTTCGGAAATGGGGATTATAAAATCAAGTGTATGATAAAAGCGTCGGAATTGAGGATCGGAAATCTTATAGAGGGCAAGCGCGGCGAGGTCCTTACTGTTAGTGGCTCAATGATAGATTTGCTCAGTAGAAAGGACGGCGACCCGAGGGGAACTGTCGATGAACGCGTTGAACCCATCCCCCTTACCGAAGAGTGGCTGGAAAGGATAGGGTTTATTAAGGGTACAGCAATGACCGACAGAAAAGTGTTTTACTCATCAGGATCGCACTCGGTCATACATTCCGTCAATCTTTCCGGGAGCGTAATGATTCATCGTGCTGGAGACAAGATGGTCCTTGACAGTCATATCGAATACGTCCACCAGCTCCAAAACCTTTACTTCGCCCTGACTGGTGAAGAGTTAACAATAAAAGAAACAGCATGAGCTGCGCCGGCCATACCTGCCCAAAGTGTCATGAATGCCATCTGACATACCTCCGTCTCTCCGATGAATGGGAGAAACGACTTATAAGTAAATGGGGGCAAGGTTTATGCGAACTTTGTAAGCGTGGAATCATGATGGATAACATACGTGCCGGCTTGGCACTTGCCTGGGATTTACCAGGCCATGTCACAACTAATGCTCGTTGAACAAATTAGGTCTTTATCAATATCAAAAAATAAACTGCGAAAATCTTTAGTCGGTAAAAATTTCATGTATTTTTATTATCAGAATGCCTCAGAATCAAAAGATAATCGAGAAGCCCATTCACTGCATAAGCTGTGGAAAGGTTATCGCTAAGGGCCACATGAAGTTAGGGAGTATGGAGATTACGTGTAAGTGTGGAGTGAAGAACCGTATTGAGGCTGATACTAAACCCGAGGGCCGCGTTATACCGCAACGGACAACGGTCGTAAGTGTTCTTACGAATCGTTTGCGTTAGAGCTCCAGTGTTGTCGATTACAAATTAAGTTGCGCCAAATATAATTGAGCGCCAACATCACCAAACGGTGATGTTGGCGCTTTTTGCATTTATGATACTCACCATCATCGCCATCTACGCCGCAGGCTATCTATTGTCTTATGCTATGCTTCGCATCGAGCATGAGGCAGAGCAAAGGCCTTACACCCATGGTGATCGCCTTCTCAATCTTTCTGTATCCCTGGGATCGCTCGTAACAGTCGCGGCAGTGCTGGTGATCACCTGGGTCAAACATATAGGGCAATTGGGCTACTGGGCCCGACCGGTCGGGCCCGAGCCGAAAAAAAAGGAGGATGCTAAATGAGCATCCTCAGCTCTATACCTCTTACTGCCCGTGTTGCAGATTACCAACAACAATACAGCCCCACTCAATACAACGCTTGGGCAGGCGGCGCATCCTTCTTCGAGTTCAACGGCAAGACGCTTTATTTCAGCATGGACTGCGAGGACGATTACCGCAAGGCATATATCCAGTGTGCTCCACTCAAAGCCGTCGTCAACCGTCGCGCATCCATGTTCGTCAACGGCAAATATGCGTTGTTCAATGCGGATGGTGATAAACCTGCCCGCGGAGCATTTTCCAAAGATCTTCTGACAATACTGGGCCAGCCGAATGTTTTACAGACCGGCAAGCAGTTTAAAGCTCAGCAGGATATCTATATCGACCTGTTCGGCTATTGCCCGGTGCTGAAAGTAACACCGGTAGGGTTTCCTAAGAGCATAAAAGCCCTCTGGAACTTACCGCCCTGGCTTTTCGACATTGATTTCACCGGCGACTGGTACAATCAAACTGATCTGAAAGGCATCTATAAACAGTTTTACATCAACTGGGGCGGCGTAAAACGCCCGCTCGACATGGACGCCATCTTCCTTATCCTTGATAATTCGATAGGAACAGACAACGATGGGAACCTGCTGATGCCTGACTCAAGGGTTAAGTCGCTCCAAAACTCCGTCAACATCGACATTGCCTCCCAGCGCTCACTCTATACCCTCATCGATAAGAAGGGTGCAATCGGGATTTTATCCAATGCGCCCGGCAGTGGACAATATGCGCCTCTTAAGGTAGGTACCGAAAAAGAAGCTATACAAAGGGATTTTCGGCGATATGGCCTAACCGGCCAGGAATGGCAGATCATCATTACCGATGCGTCGCTGAACTGGCAGTCCATGAGCTTCCCAACCAAGGATCTGATGCTTTTCGAAGCTATGACGGCGGCCCAGGCAAATATCTGTGATGGTATCGGTATGTATGCCTATTTGATGAACCCAAAGAATGGGCTGGGAACCACATTCGCCAACCTGAACGAAGCGAAGAAAAGTCAATATCAGGATTTTATCATCCCTGACGACGAGGCTCGAACCGAGCAGCTGGGGAAGAATCTGATACCGGCCGATGAGAACTTGTCACTTAAGACGGATTTCTCCCATGTGGAGGTGCTGCAGGAGAGCCAGCAGGCGAAGGCCGTCACCGCCAAAGCTCAAACTGATGTTTACCAGGCACAGTACGATCTCGGGCTGATGACACGTAACGACATTTTGGAAGCTCAGGGAAAGCCCCGGATTACCGGTGTACCTGAGATGGATCTATATGCATTTCAACAAACAACGCCACCGCCGGCGCCGGGTACATTCCCGACACAGGCAGCGGCAATATAAAACGAACGACCATGAGTTTACATCCTAAGATCAAAGCCGCTATGGCCCGCGCCACCCCGCTCAACAAGCGGGCGATGGCCATTGATGTTACCGGTAAGCTGATCCCGACTTTTCAGGAGGACCTGAACAACCGGATTATAAATGGCTATCTGGCAACCTGGGGGACTGTGAACGACTATGGGGAGAAAGTCATCAAGGGTGCATTCTCGAAATCCATCCAGGAACGGGGCCCGAATAGCAATAGCAAGTACAAGATCCTATTTCTCTGGATGCACGATATGAAGGATCCGCTGGCTCAGTTCGACGAGCTGGTCGAGGACGATTATGGTCTTCGCTTCCGGACAAAGCCGCTGGACGATGTCCCCAATGCCGACCGGTGCATTAAGCAGATCCGCAGCGGAACCCTGAACCAGTTCAGCTACGGCTTCGATTACGTCTGGGATAAAGTGGAGTGGGATTCCTCCGATGATAGCTTGGTGCTGAAGGAAGTGGATTTATGGGAAGGCAGCCCCGTCTCGATCGGCGCCGACACCGAGACTTTCGCGCTACGGTCAAGCCGATCCGTGGAGGATGCCTGGGTCGAATTCAACGAAGAGATGGAGGACTTTATCCGCACCATTCCCCGCAAAAGCCAGCTGGAACTACGTCACCTCATTACTCGCCATAAGTCACTCGCTCAACTGGAGCCGTCTGAGCAACGCAAGAAGACACTCGAGCAAGAAGAGCCGGCAGGGGCCGAGATCGATTATATCAAATTGTTAACAGACCAAAAAATTTTCTAAAATGAAACACAATTTCATTCCCTTTTCTGGTCAGCCCCGCAACGCCATGAAGTTTCATAGCCGCCGGATGGCGATCAGAGATTTTGTTTGTTCCGCGTATAAGTCTGATGGTGATGATGCCGTACAGATACGCGAAAAACTTTTGGAAGATATCCGTAAGCAGCTGACCGATGAGCTGCAGAAGCGCGGGTTGACGACCAAAGAGCAGGTAGACGCAGCCATCCTGGAAAGGATGAAGAGCTTTGAAGGCATCGACCTGGAAGGCCTCCGGACGCACAAAGCGGACAAGGAAGCCAATGTCAAGGAACTTGGTGAACTCCGAGCAGCCATGGAAGTTCAGGGGCTGGAGCTCAAGGCACTTAAAGATGCCGCGAAGTCCCAGCTGCCTGATCGCAAGACTATTGCAGGCCAGATCCGCGCAGCCATTGAAAAGGACAAGGCGGCATTCGATCGCTTCAAACGCGGCGAGAGCCGTTCTTTCGGCGTTGATGACAAGGGCAACTCTTCTATCGTGCTCGAAGGCATTCGTGCGGCTATTACGATGACTGTTGCCGGGTCTACAGGCGGCGGCGCATTTGTTCCAACTCCCGAAATCGTTCCCGGTCTGGTGGACCTTGCCCGCAACCAGCCCTTCCTGGAGAATTACTCCAATACGACAACTACTACCAGTCCCCGTATTGTATGGACTGAAAAGTACAATCCCCAGGGCAATGCAACTTTCCTTGCAGAAGGAGGCGTAAAGCAGCTGGTATCCTTCGAGATCCGACCAATGGAGAGCTACGCGAAGAAGGTGGCCGATAAGATCAAGGTGTCAACTGAAATGGTCGATGATATCGACTTCATTGCCGGCGAGATCGAATCCGAGCTTCACTACCAGGTCGATATCGCTGTGGATAATGCACTCTTGTCAGGCAATGGTGATGCATCCAACGGAGCTGTCAACCTTAAAGGGCTGACTCAGTATGTTGGGGGCTATGCGCTCACAACTATTTCGACGACCACGCCCAACGACTTCGACGCCATTCGTGCGGCGATCGCTCAGGTGATTTCCCTGAATAAAACGCCGAACGTAGTCTTTTATAACACGATCGATGGCGCCAACATGGATCTCATAAAGGATGCCCAGGGCCGCCCTCTCGCAATGGAGTATCGGGATGCCAACGGTAAGCTTTATCGTCTCGCGACGGTAGAGACCAATCAGTTGCCTGTCGGTTCCTTCTTGGTCGGAGATATGACCCGTTTCAAGGTTCGTAATTATCAGCCTTTCAGTGTATCCTATGGTTGGGTAAACGATGACTTTGAAAAGAATCTTTTTACGGTAATCGGCGAGCGTAGGCTTCATTGCTATGTGGCTGCCAATGATACAGGTGCATTTGTCTTCGACACTTTCGCCAACGTCAAGACAGCCATCACAGCGGCATAAAGACCGGACCCAGATACAACATTTTTAACAGCCAAATACAAGTTTTATGGCAGATGTAAAGAAAGAAGAAAAGGGCACACCTTTCTTCACCACGGAGAAGGTTACTCTCTTTGCTCCAAAGGGGGCGAAGCATTATGAGCACATGCAGGAGATCAGCGTACAAGCCAGGCAAAAGCCCAAATTCCTGAAGCTCGGGTTCACCGAGACAAAGGAAGAAGCTGCCGAATCCGAGGCTCATGCTGCAATAGCTGTTGCTTCGGCTCCACAGAAGCCGGCAAAGGGAAGGAAAGCAGAGACGGAATCTGATGCAGGAACAAAAGAGCCCGCATAAGCATGTCTCTTATCGACATATCGTATTTCGTCGGTGATATCAACATTCCGAATACCGACCAGGAGCCTGTACAGCAGCGGGTAAACTATGCCATCCAGAAGTATGAGCAAGAGTTCCTGCGCAAACTGCTCGGCTATCCCTTGTACAAGGCCTTTATTTCGAGCCTGCAGGTTATTCCGCCAGCTGTTCCCGAACAGCGCATGGTGGACATCCTGTATGGTAAGGAGTACACCAACCTCCAGGGACGCCTGACGCAGTGGCGGGGCCTGATCCTGACGGACAATCCGGTCTTTAACCTGGCTGGCGAGTATATCTTCAAACCAGCTGTTTACCTAACGGCCGGTACCTCTATTGGTCTGACTCCTGGCACGACATCCTTCACCTTCGACGGCACCCTTGGGAGGCCTGATTGGAGGGGTTGGACGCCGGTCATCTTCCGGTCAGCGCCGATGGAGCCCGGTGTGGACTACTCCTGGAATCCTGATACCGCTCAGCTGAATCTGCTGAAGCCAGGCGATAAGTTTGGTAATGGCGATAAGCTCTTCGTTCAGTTTGAACTGAGGACCGATCCCATTGACTCTACTGACGTCTCGCCCAAACAGAGCCCCATCGCGAACTATATCTATTACTGGCATCGCAGGGGCCAATTCACGAAGACGACGGATTTCGGGGAAGTCACGAGCACAGCGGATAACACCATCAACAGGACCAGCAATGAGAAAATGGCCAGTGCCTGGAATGAGATGCATGATTGGGTATGTGAGTTCATCGAGTTTATGGACACCTACACCTCGCAGGAGCCGGTCATTTATCCGGAATGGCAGTGGATTTACCGATGGGATACGATTAGGCATTTTGAATTTATGAACCCAATTTTTTAACGCATTCAACTTTTTATAATGAGAAAGTTTGTTTTATCGCTATTTATTGCGGCGATCGCCTTCTTTTCGCCGCCTCTTCAGTCGCAGGCGCAGGTCAGCCTGATCAGCACCGGCAACAGTCTTGCAAAAGACACAGTATCCGGCACTGGTGTTAAGATCCTGGCGACAAGAGTTCCCGGATACCAAGCGACAGTAGGTATCCAGGTTAATGTGACCAAGATTTCCGGCACGTTGGCGGGTACTATTCTCCCCGTTGCCAGCATTGACGGAGTAACCTATTTCCCTGCCGGCTCCGGCACATTCACCGCTACTGATGTAACGAGCCAGGGTGTGCTATTCGCTCCGCCGCTTGGATATCTGTACTACGGCGTCCAGTGGACGGGCACGGGAACCATGTCAGGATCTATAACCGCCAAATTACTGGCTCGTAAACCTACCCAGTAATGCAACAAGCCCCACCGATAGTAATAGTTAAGATCATCCTGGAAGTGGTGGCAGCTACCAGTACGGTAGTGGCTCCATTAGTTGGAGGCGTCCTCGACTATCAACCGGGGCGGGCTTCTCAGATTAAAGCTGAGCTGGAGAAGATCTCCGATGCGATCGCGCAGGCCACGCGTGCCGGCCGGTACCCGCTGATAGCGTTGTTTCAGGATATTCCGGAGCAGATGGGATCAGGTTACGATGTGGTGGTGACGATACCGAAAATATCGATCGCAATGCTGACCGTCCAGACAGATCCGGTCCTCAAGCGTTACGAGAGCACCTTTCCGAAACTGTATATCATCTATAAGGAGTTCCTGCGACAGCTCACCCGGCACAAGAACATAGTCGCCGGTGATCCGGGCGCCATCCTGCACACGAAGATGGATCGCCCGGGTGACAAGCCCGAGCTGACAGGATTTAACGACTACCTGGACGCGATCGAGCTTTCCAATCTGCAGCTCACATTTCGACAAGTAAACAAATGTAAATCACTTACAAAATCTTAATCTCATGGGAGCAGCTGTTTCCGCATGTAAAAAGACCCAGAACCTCAAGAATACGGGAGTCGTCTGTAAAGAAATGATGGGCCCGACTTCTCAGCTCTGGGTAATACCGCCCACAGCCAAATGGACCAAAGAGGACCAGGCTGATTTCACTCAATATGCCCTGGAGAAAGCAAACGGGCCCAAAGCTCAGCGCTGGTATCCGCTGTTCGGCCCTGCGGCACCTATACGCCGTATCACGCTGAATAAGACCGCTGACGTGATCTTCACGGCCGATGACAATACCCAGATCTTCATCAACTACGGGGTGCTCAACCGCGCTTTCAGTACGACCGAAGCCGGTCTCTGCTACGCTGAAGCACTAATGGCCCTGCTGAACTCTGGCTATTCGATCATCGAGGTCGACGTCAATGATCAGATCATGCATCGTAAGAATACGGACGGCACGTTCAGCGGCCTGAAGACCACTTTCATGTATGCTCCTTCCATCGACACAGCAGACTTCAAGAACCCGGGCTTTGTAAACTTCCAGATCAGCGTCGACCCGAAAGAGTACGTAAGGAACGGCGCCATTTTCCAGATGGATGACAGCAGCCTGACGGACATAATGGGCCTGATCGATGTCGCGATCACCGACGCCACTGGTTCTTCGACAACCAAACTGAAGATCGGCGCTGAGATCATCTGTTCCGAAGAAGATCTGCTGGCTCAGGATGACACCCTGACCACCAACCTGGCAGCCATCGCCAACTTCGTGGTGACGAACAAGAGCACAGGAGCTCCGGTCACCATTACAGCTGCTGCCGTGGTCGGTAACCACATCGAACTCACCGGCACTTTCGTCACCGCTACGACCTACACAGTAGCCGGCGCCGGATCGGATGTCTGGTTCGGAAACGATGTCGAGGGTTACGAAGCCATCGAGTCGGTGGATATCGCCATACCATAACCTTGAATCGGCCGGCTGATAACCGGCTGATTTCTCATTTCATCACCTTTTTAACTTTCAATCATGCCCACTAAGAATAAGAAAGACAAGCCAAAGCGGATCTTCGGTGTAGATGTCAGCCGTAATGACGTAAAAGAGGCCGCGAATCTGGAGGCCTTTAAAAAGGCCAATCCGAATATTTTCGATCATTTACCTGCTCACCAGGAAGATGAGGCCTATAAAGAGCTCGCAGCCGAAGGCTATATCATCGCGCCAGCTGCTGCTCCTGCGAAGGTGCCGCCAGCCGCTTCTGCCAGTGCGAATTCGAATTCATAAGAATACCATGTCTCCGACATCCGTGTCGGAGACATCCTTTAAATCTTTTGCCATGGTCGAGAAAAAATCTTGGGATGAATTTAGGAAAGCAGGCCTCTTATGGCTTATAAACTCAACGCTTCATCTATTCGGATGGGCAATTGTAGTTGAAACGGAAGAAGGAGTTGTAAAAAACTGCTACCCTGCCCGGGTCAAATTTCGCGGCTTCGATGGGCAGTCGAATGATGAAGGCTACAAGAGCGTAACCGACTATCTCGCTGAAAACATTGACGAACTTAAAAAAGAAACGGAGGACTAGCAATGCCTTTTCCCGGTGTAGAGAAGCTCGTATCTGACCTCACGGCCTTTGACTTCGGAGCCGAGATGGAGACGATCGTCAACACCTATGCCGACCAGCTGGGCGACTTACAGCGGGAACAGTGGTACGCGGGTAAGGATAGGGATGGGAACTGGATCCGACCGCTATACACTGAGGATCCTTTCTTTGAGTCACCGAAGCAGGCGTTGGCATACGCAAAATGGAAGCAGAAGATCACGCCCAACCCGAACCGACCGCTCGAAGTTCCAAACCTGATCATTAATGGGTACTTCTATAGCACGCTCAAGCCGAAGATCGAGGGTAGGGTGTTCGACTTCGACACGAACGACTTTGGCGACAAGGTCCTGGAGGAGCATCCGAACGCCGCGGGTCTGGATCCTGAGAAGCGGCTGGAGTTCGCAGAAACCTTCACCATGCCGGATATCCGGTTTTCACTGTTCGAAAAGACAGGTTTATATATAACAGCGCTATGAACAGTTACATCAATACCGCGTCCGACTGTACGGTCAAGCAGTTTGAAGAATGCGCCTTCAAGCAGAAGTACCGGGTGCTGGTACTGGAAGGTGATCCCAGCGCAGAAGAGCTGCAGCAGGCCTTCGAACTGATCTATGCGCAGTACGTCGACCTGTCCGGCCTGTTTGTCTCGCGGGAGTTTGACCTATCGGCGTACATCCACTCTCTGGAAGTACGCACGACCACGGTTAAGAATTTCGTCGAACTACAGAAGCTATTTATTAAAGAGTTCGGCCAGCCCTTCCCGCCGGCATTCCGTCTGGTGAAGAGATATGGGCACACCCTGTACTGGAACGCCGAGAGCCCGAACCTGGAGCTTTTCATCCAGAAGCTGAATAAAATCCCCTCCAAGGAGGTTCGCTATGAGATTGAACTGAAGAATAAGAAGACTGAGCTGGTGGAGCTGCATCGTAAGCGGATTAAAAAAGAGTTTACACTGCAAGAGACACGGAGCCAGTTTGTCACGATGATTAACCGGCTGCGCCAGTCCCATTTTGTCATCAACCGGAACGAGACGACGGTCGAGGAGCTTGCTCTGGCGATCGCCGATCAAAGAGAACAACAGGAAGCCGCCAACGCGCAGCGCCAATTTAAAAGGAGGTAACCATTGCCAGGGCAAAATATTATTCAATTAGGATTCGACATTGACACGCTCACCGCTGAAAAAAAGCAGGTGTTGGATATTGTCGCTGATCTTTTCGATAAGCTGGGGAAATACGATGGCGCTAAGTTTGATCCATTGAAAGGTGGCGGCCTTGGCGATTTCCGAAAGGCCATTCAGGACACCGGCAAGGCAATGGGGGAATATCAACAGACCGCAGAGAAATACAACCAGACCATTACCGACCAGGTCACTAAGCATCAGGCCGCAAAGAAGGCAGTTGATGATCTCGGAGCATCTCAAAAAGCAAATGCCGGATCCGCGGACTCGTATTCTACATCACAGGATAGGCTCCGGCGTCAAGCAACAGACCTTAAGGTGAGCATGGAAGACGTAGCTGCCTCGATCAGACGGGTAAGAGATGAATACAATGAGGGAAAAATATCGATTTCGCAGTATAAAGAAAAGCTCGATCCCCTGCTTGCCCAACAGCTCTCCCTTAAAGTTGCAAACACAGATGTGACCAAGACTCTCACGGTGTTGGAAAAGCAATTCCAGGCGGTCGGAGGCTCAACAGCCCAACTTGAGGCCAGGCTTAAAGACCTGCAGCATGTTTATGATAATCTGTCCCCGGAGGGCAGGAATGCCGATGCGGGGAAGACACTTTTGAAAGAGATCCAGGATGTCGACGCTGCCTTTAAGGAACTTAAAGGCGACACCGGCCGCTTCCAGGACAATGTAGGTAATTATGCCGGAGCACTAGCTCCGGGATTCGCCGCATTAAGGGGGCAGCTTGAGGAAGTCAATAAGCAGATGGCGGAGATAGAAGCCCGGGGAAAGCCTGGGGTGACCAACCTGAACCCAGTCGGCTTTGATAGGGATCGGCATAAATCAAATACCGGTCCGACGGCCTTTGCCGGGGGGAGCTCCGAGACTTCCAGCATATTGGAAACAGACTCTGCTGCTTATCAAAAACTGACCCTTCAACAAAAGATACTCGAAGGATCACTGGAGAGACAAAGGATCGGATTCGCGAACTCAAATCAGGAGATGAGAAACGCCAAAGCGACATTGGATTCGTTGGCGTTGGCAGGCGCAAACAACACGGAGGGGTTTGAAAAGATGAATTTGGCGTATACATCTGCTGAGCAGAAAATAAAGGATTTGCACCAGGAGCAAACAATCTTAAGCTCTGACGCTCCGGCTTTGACTGCATTGACCGGAATAGCAAAAGGTTTAGGAGGCGCTTATGCACTTGGGGCTGGCGCCGCTGGTCTATTTGCAGATGGAGACGAAAAGCTTGAAAAAGAGCTGAACAAACTTGTGGCAGTCATGACCTTTTTACAGGGTCTTGAGGAGGCCAGCAAAGCCCTGAAGGACAGAAACGCGCTATCGACTGCCCTGGAAGAATCGGCAACAAAAGCCCTAAATGTTGTTAAAGAGCTCGAAGTAAAGTGGTTTGGCAAAGAAAAAACTGTTTTGCAGGAAAATATTGCAGCGAAAGCAGCTGATACTGGGGCGACAGAAGTTAATACAGAGGCAGCAGCGCTTAATACTACAGCTGTGGAAGGTATGACTGTCGCCAATGAAGAAGCGGCTGCCGCCACCCTTGAGCTCAGCACAGCTCTTTTGGCTACCGGCCTTGGAGCGGCTATCCTGGCAATAGGCGTAGGGGTTGGCTTCCTGGTTGAACATCTAATTGAGCTTTCTGAAGCTGACACGAAGGCCGCGCAACGATCGGCTGACCTGGCTGAATCCTTGGAAAAAACCAATGAGATCATGTTGGAGCAAATAAAGCTGTCAGACGAATCGGCTGAAAACCAGAGGAAAAACCTCGAAAACGCGATCACTCTGGCTGAGAAAAATAAACAAAATGAGACCGATCTATTAAAAATAAGGCAGGACCAGTCCGATCTGGATCGGAAAAAGGCTGAGGATGATCTTAAAAAATTAGCGAAAACCGGTGACTTGGGCGATGCGTATAAGATTGTGCAGGGCAAGGTAGACGCCGCAACAAAATCCGTAGACTCCCTGGGGAAAAAACAAATCGAACTCAACGGTATTGCCGACATATATAAGAAGGTGAGTGACCCTACGGCCGATTATACTCTTTCGCAAGCTCGCTTTGACGTTTATGCTAAGTATAAAAAGAACATCACCGAGGAAGATCTGAAGGATCAGCTTGAGGCGGCGGAAAAAGAAAAGACCGCAACAAAAAAGTTTCTGGAGGATAGCAAGGTGCTCCTCGATGCGTATGACAAATCAAATATCGATGCAACTGGCGTCAGTATTGACGAGAAGCAACATGCAGATGAAGAACTAAGAAAAATTACCCTTGATACTGCCATCCAGGAGGCCAATGCCACTAAGGCGAAAAACGAGCTGATCCTGAACGATGATCGCAGTACTTTGGCCCAAAGGCTGGCCGCCATCCGATCCAATGGCGAGGAGGAAATAAAAATTGCCGCCGCCACCAGGAACGACGCCTTAAAACGACCCGGAGCTATAGCTGCCAACGGAGATAAGTCGGCAGACGCAGTGATAGCGGAAAACGATTACCAGAAAAGGAGGGTAGAAATATCTGATTCAACCGAACAGAAAATGTTCCAGACGACGGTTGAGTATAACGATAAGCGACTGTCCTTCCTCAACGATATACTTAAGAATGAGATCGAGACGGACGCTGCGGCTCAAAAAGCCATTACTGATAACGGACAGAAAGAGCTGGAAGATCGTCTTGGCGCCCTGCAGGCGAATATTGCCGATCGTGCGAAATTGATCGCTGCTGATTACCAGCTACAGATCACCCTGGCCAAAGAACACAATAAAACCCAGGAAGAGCTGGATAAGATCGAAAGTAATCGGCAGAAGGCATTGGCGGAACTGGCCCAGACCACACAAAAAGAGATATACGATATCGTTGTCAGTTGGGGCGAAAAAAGGGTAAAAGCCATTGAGGAATTAAACAAAACCGGAACCGCCTCTAACACCACTGCTGAGAATTATAACAAGGAGGAAGATGCACTAAACCAATCCTTAATCCATAGAGATACCTCATATACGAGGTATCTGACCGAAAAAAAACTGGCCGACCAGCAGTATGCTGTCGATAAAGCCAAGGCAGATATTAAAGACGACGAGGACGCGCTGAAGAGGCTAAAAGACTTCCAGGATAGTGAGCTTAAGGTAAAATTGGACGCTGCACAGTTTGCTCTCGACGCTGCCAAGGGGGAGGGCAATGACGACGAAATAGCAAATGCTCAGGCTAAGGTTGATGCCTTGAAGGCAATAGAAACTAAAGCCAATGCCGATACGGTGGCTGCTACAGCGAAATTAGAAAAGGATAAAACTGCCCTTCATCAGGCTCAGGTGAAGCCAATTGAAGAAGCTGATGCACTTCTATATTCTCGCCAGCAGGAGTTACAAAAAGCAACCTACGATTTCGCGAAAGATCTCGTCGATTCTTCTTATGAGAATGAGATCAATAAAATCCAGGCGAAGATGGATCTGCAGGACCAGGCCTCCGCAGAACAGATTGCAGCCATTCAGCGTTCCTCGCTGAGTCAGCAGAACCAGGCGGCCGAAGTGACCATCCTCAGCGCTCAGCAGCGGGCTCGCGACACTCAGTATAAGCTCGAGCAAAAGAAAGATAAGATCGCCGAGGCTAAGTTCGACCGGGACGTTGCTGTTGCCCAGGTTGTATGGAACACCGCGAAGGCCATTATGAAGGATACAGCAGGTATTCCTTTTCCCCTATCACTGGCGATCGCCGCTACCGATGCAGCCCTCGGCGCCGTCCAGGTTGCCACCATCCTGGCAAAGCCCATCCCAGCATACGCCGAGGGTGTCGGTATACCTGGTAGAGGTCGCCACCCGGGCGGAGAAGCATTAGTGGGTGAGGAATACAGACCGGAACTGGTCACGCCACGTGGCGGCCGGCCTTTCATCGTGGACCAACCGACGTTACTGAACCTGCCGGCTGACTCCATGGTCCAGCCATTGGACATCTCCAACATGGTCTTCGAGCTGGCGGGTATCGGTATGATGCGGGGCGCGATGATGATCAATTCTCACGGCGAGCTGCAGGATAACCGGGTAGAGGCAGCCATTCAGGCCCAAACAGCGCAGCTTTCCCGGGTATTCCGCAAGAACCAGCGGAAAATCCTAAATGTCGTCCACATCCACAATGAAATGAATGGCCTCTCGGTCGATTACATCAACACTAAAATACTGGGTAAGAAAAGATAATGGGACCGGTATCAACCAAGAAGCTGATGTTTTTACTGGCTGACGACCAGGACAGGACGTACTATGTCGATCGCGGTACCGTCAAAAAGAGGTCCATCCCCACCTGGGTGAAGAAGAACCCCAGCGGCTGGAAGGACATCACTTTGCAGTTTGCCACCAACCAGAAATATTTTGCGACACTGCGATCTTTCTCTAATGCGATAAAATTTATTGATGACGGCGAGCTGATCATAGCGGACCGCATGCTCAATGGCGCTGGAACGGAGGAGATCATGTACCTGATCATTCTCCGATGGGATCCTACTGGCGGCCTGAACAACTATAAGCTGGAATACAAAAGCCGCCTGGACTTCAGCCAGTTTAATGGTGACGTTCGCACGGGCGTTGGGATCAACACGTTACAGGACGATGTCTTTGCGCTCGTTCAGGCGAATGAGGACGCGATATATTCGGTTCAGTGCAATTCCAGCAACCCTAAAGCTATTCCGGTATTGTTCGACGGGATCTTGCTGCAGGACAAGCTGAACTACTCCCTGCTGAATTCACCCATCGTCAATGACACCGGGAAGTTTTGGTGGGCTATCCCGCTGGTTTTTGTAAATAATGAGGGCGACAACATCGATACGGTCTTCAACTCCCAGGAGTTTGCCAATTTCGACAACCCCATCACCTATTGCCATGATCCCGCGAACGGGAATAGTGCATTGTACTTTACAAACCCTACCAAGGTAGTTATAAAAGGCACTTTTTCTTTTACCTGGACGACTCTGACCCAGCCATCGGGCGGGTTCATCGCGCTTTTCATGACCAGCCTGGACGCCGCACCTGATCCCGCCAAAGTAGTTTTTTCAAATAATGGACTCGGCACCCCGGCTTTTCCGCTAGTCCCTGGAAAAGAGTATTCTGTCACCATTAACATGACGATCAACCTGCAGGCGAATGAGAAGCTGTTCTTTATCGGAAATATCGCGGATAACATTGCCAGGAAGATGACGATCACCCCGCTGGCGTCTATTGTCTCCATTATGTTTGCCAGCAAGAACGATCCATCTATCGCGTATGTGCTTCGGCCGCTGGATCTCGTGCAGGACCTCGTCTCACAGATCACCACCGGTAAATACACAGTTCAGAGCAACTTCCTGGCCAGCAACAACCGGAAGGTGGCGCTGAGTGGTAGTAGTTTGAGGTCCTTCCCGGATGCTGTAATACAAACCAGCTTTTCGGATTTCTTTCAATCCTACACCGCAGCCTATAACTTGGGCATTGCCGTCCGTAACGGTGTGATGTGGATCGAGCCGGTAGAAGACCTTTACCGGGCGCGGAACGAGCTGCTGCGACTGGCGCGGATCAGCAAGGTATCGCTTACTGTCGCAAAGGAGTACATCTACACCTCGGCAAAAGTGGGCTATGTCAAGCAGACCTATAACCAGCGGAACGGCCGCTATGAGTTTAATTGCACGCATAACTATAAATTCCCGATATATACGGTCCTGAATCAGCTCAACCTGGTGTCCCCATACCGAGCCGACTCGTTCGGCATGGAATTCATCCGGACTGGCTATCCCAACCTTAACTCGACCGACGACAAAGGAGACGCAGATGTTTTTGTTGCCATGATTTCGGACTCGGTCGGCCAGACCGACGGTGAGGTTAGCACAGCCGTCGTGATAAACGTCGAGACGCTGATCCTGGCCGCGCCGATCATCAAAAGCCCGTTCACCAACTCCACCGTATATAATCAAAACCCGACCATAGCCGGGGTCGCACAGGCCTTTAAGACGATCACGGTATTTGTCCAGGGCGTGCAGGATGGGACGACGATGTCCGACGAGAACGGAAATTGGTCTTACCAGATCCAGACGCCGCTCCAAAGTGTCTCTCTGGTTTATAACGGCATCCACACAATCTCCGCCAATGCGACCGATGGGGGAAACGTATCTCAGTTCAGCAACCTTATTTCCATTGTCGTCAACACCAGCCAGCAATCCGCCTTCCTGATCACCTCGCCGACGAATAACGGAACGCTATATAACAATCTGCCCATCATAACAGGGATTGCCCCGGCTGGTCAGGCCATCACTTTGAAACTGGATGGCGGAGCGCTGGTAACACTGGTGACAAATAGCTCAGGTATCTGGAAATACCAAATTATTACAGCATTGGCCGATGGTGCGCACGTCCTCATAGCGTCTTCCCCAGGCTTGCCGGATGCGCCGGCTGTTTCGATCACAGTGAACAAGAATGTTTCGTCTCCCCTGATCACATCCCTTGCTTATGGGGATATTCTTTATAATAACAGGCCGCTAATCAAGGGGGTAGCCATTTCCGGAACAGTTGTTCCTATCTATCTGGATGGCGGCGGTGGGATTATAACTGGCGGAGTCGCCGCTCCTTTGGGGACGGTCGTCGCCGACGTAAATGGCGACTGGTCTTTTCACGTGACAACGGTTTTCGATTCCAATAATCTGGAAACGGACTTTATCCCTGAAGGGCAGCATGTGTTTAGCACCACACCCACCCCGGTCAATGTCCTGGCATCGATCACTGGCTACCGGTTGATGCGCGGATCCGATAAGGGGCCAGTGATGGACTATGACGCGATCAAGCTGGACGATGCCTATATCCCACCAGGTGTAGATCCATCGGCATTACCTCCAACGCTGGGCCAGTTTTTGCATCCGGAAACGCTTTACAATATTGAAGAGACCACCGCGCTGCGCATGCTCCGGGCGCACGATAATGTCCTAAACAGTTTTCTTCTTCAGCAGCCGGCTGCGCAGATCGCCTTCAATGGTGCTGAGATCAATGCCAACCTGGTCACGAAGAAGAGTGGTATAATCTTCAATGAAGGAGCGAACGTCAATGTCAATGAGCTATCGCAAAACCTCTTCGTACCCTTCTATCTCAACTTCACCACAAAGGTGCCCTTCACATTCAATGATATTATGACGGCGGCACAAAATGGGGGTTATTTCCCCGTGGAAGTCAACGGCCTCGAGATCGATCTGCTCCCGATCGGGACGATGACTATGAAGCCGGCTACTGATGAGGCACAGGCCTGGAAGCTATTAATCTCCGGTACTACAGCTTTATCCACCCTGCTGAAGCTGTTCGCCGGAGGCACCACCATAAATCTCGGTAAGAATATGATCTACTTCTCGGACAAAAACCCTATCCATATCGTCCGGTACAATTTTACACCGGCAGCTGGATATCATTTCGCCGACATCTACGATGATTGGCAAAAGAACCGTTTTAAGAGTTGGCCTATGGCCCACCCAGATTATTATCAGCCGGTGCAAATGGATGATAATACGGCCATCCAGGCGATCGCCAACGGCGTGGGAGCTGCGGAGCTGCACATTATATCGATAGAAACAGGCGAGGCAGTCGATATTGTCCAGCTGGCGCCGGTCGGCGGATCACTTGTACAATTACCCAATATATTACTGGAGGCCGATATTGAATGGGCTACTTATCCGGAAGGGCAGTATTGGATAGCCGTCATTGTCGATGGGGCGATCATCGGTATCTCCGAAAAGCTCTGGGTCAAAGTCGACTGGGACGACACGCTCAAAGTGGAATTCGACGAATCAGAGGACAAGATCGACTACTATTTCTCCACCGGCATTCGGTCCATGATCAGGGTCCAGGGACAAATGCTGCTTTGGGTTCCCGACAGTGAGGTGGACAACTACGAGGACGAGGAAGGCGATTACGAGATTACCCGAGGGATACCGCTGAAAGTTCGAAATATCCAGTTTGGTAATGATAAGAGCCTTCTTTCCGACTGGATGAGCCTGAAGATGAACACGATCACCTTATTGGAAAACGTCCGGATAGAAAACACCCACTATACCAGGAACGAAAACAGCAAATGGGAAGCCCAGGATCTTGGAAAGGGGATCCCTGAAGTGCTGATCCTGATGGAAATGATACTGGCCGAGAATCAGGCCGGGGTAACATTCGCAACCCCAGGGGACTCCGATATCAATTCGGTAACCTGGACGCTTGACGCGACCGCATTTGGTCGTAACTCCGGCGTAATTAACGTAACAGCAGATCAAACCTAAAATAAATGGCAACTGTAGCACTTGAAATATGGACCGGGGCGTATAACACCATCGTCAACCCTATCGAGCTTAGAGTATATCGCGAGGATGATCCACTCGCAATAGTGGTTTCCCAACGACATCCGGCGCCGCATCTTGCTGACACCTGGTTTTTCCCGGGGCTGGATCGCACAAATTACGTGTTCCGGATCTTTGAGATGACCAATATGGTGGACAATGACATCATCCGCCAGCTGGGCGATGATATGAACGTTGTCCCAGGGTCGGCAAGCGGAGTAGCGTATCGAGCGACCGAACAGATTGTCGCAGACGTGACCACTGGATTCTCTTCGGGGGTGAACACTGTTGTCTTCGACGGCACCGATGGAAGGGAGGACTGGAGGGGCTGGGATATCGCTACGTTGGATCGCATCGGCAGCGACTCAATGAAACGCGGAGTTGATTACTCCTATGATAAAGTCACCGGTACACTCACCCTGCTCGTTGACGGAGATCTATTCGGCCCCAACGAATGGTACAATGTGGACTTCCAGGTCCAAACGACTGACATCACCCAGTCAACACCTACGACATTCCCGCAATTCACAACTCCAAAGATCATTTCCGTCAACTACCTGATCAGCGCCGGTGGTGATTTCGGTGGATTGCTCATTGTTCGACCCGCCGACAACTACCTGGAGATTACCCTGCCCGATATCGCCACTGTCGTCGCTGGAAAATTGTTGACTATCGAAATGGCGCCCAGTCTGGACGTGCAAAAATGTGGGAAGCTGATTGCTGCCGCCGGACAACCCATCGACTGGCTGGCAGGAAATCGTTCAGATCTTTATTTTTGTCCTACCGACAGCTTCTCGGTTTATAAATTTATTGATACGACGGGCGCGGATCCAGTCAGCATGTGGAGAATATTCAATCCTTTTGGAAACTTTACCCGTGTAGGGGAGCAGGTTGTCGATGACAACATAGCCGCCAATGTGTTCAACAAGGTGCTCCTTGACGGCAGCGACGGAGATATTCAGCAATATGCCCGCTTCTATAATGACTACCTCCTGCAGCTCCCTGGCGCTGAACTGGTCAACTATGATGATTGGGGCACCGGTAACAACAAGTACAAATTCTCCCTGGCCAATTCGTCAAACCCTGCGAATGCCGGGAAGTTCAAATTTGCCAATCGTTCCAACATATTTGAGAGAATCACCGATGGTGTTCGTAAGCCAGGGGATTTTCAAGCCCAAATGATTTTGCTGCACGATCATATCATGCACGGAAAGGGTGGCATCATCGGCGCTGGGTTGACATGGTTTTTATCGATCATCAATTCGGCATACTCGGGAGGTGGATCGCATAAGTTCGGTGGCAAATCAAATGGGCCAGATCCAAATATGCGTACAGGCGATACCGGTGGTTCGGAAAATATTCCGAATAATATAGCGGTAAGGAAATACTGTTTTGTATAAAACGTCTTATTTTTATAGATAAAAGATTGCTGCTAAACAAATTAGTAAAAAGATAATTTGAATAAATAGCAATCTCAAATAACCAACAGCATGCAAATGGCCATCGGGCCAAAGCGTCGGGCCTTCCGGGATAACTACCTGGCGGTCATCATCGGCGCGGCGGCCTTCCTTCTGACTGCGGCGTCGGTGAACGCGCAAATATATTCGAAGCCGAATCCCGGGAATTTTGGCACAACGTCTAACCGGGGATCCTTCGACTCGACGCTTTTCTTTCCTACGGGCTGCGGTGTCCCAACGGACTCGACCTGGCTTTTCAGCGAAGGGTTTGGTCACAAAGGAGAAAAGAAAAAACAGTTCGCCATCTACGGCGACAGCTGCGGCAACCAGGCTTACCTCTGGATCCCATCTCTGAAGGCCTGGCAACCGATAGGACAGGGAGGCGGAGGCATCGATACGATGTACGCCCGGGGAGACAGCGCCTTTTATGTCAAGACATCAGTCGAATACTTTGCCTTTATCCTCGGTACCGGAGGCGCGGGAGATACCAATAATATCTCTCGCAGGATCGACACGCTCAGCGCCAACGTGGACAGCACGAAGCACAACCTGCGAACCGACATCAATGGCAAGGTTACCAATTTCCTCAATTCAAGCTTCCTCGGATATGGAACATATGCAGCCAAGCCGACTTCTGGCAGTGGCTTTTACTATGCGCAGGACTCGGCCCGGCTGGCCTATATCAGCTCCGGTACACTGATCTGGCTAACTGATGCGCCCGGCAAAACCTTCTCCCTCTACATGCAGAAAGACGGACGCCGTGGTATTATGATGCTCCGGGGGCACGATAGCGTACTACTTTCCAAAGGGCTGATAGATTCCGGGTCTGTACATCTGTTCTTAAACCCGGATAGTACCGTCACTATATATGGTGATCCATCCAGCGGATCAGGAACAGACTCAACGATCCTTTCAGGATATGCCATGCACCAGACGTACGTTGGCAAGGTAAAGACGCTCAGTAATGACACCGCCTCAGCCACGCAGCCAGGCGTATTATCTCCAGCGGATTATGTAAGCATCCACACTCCGGTATTTCCTTTTAACGATTCGGTGGGCGGCCTCGTTGATTCCATAGGCTATTATGACGCTGCTACCCATTTCTGGCACTTCAAAGGCCACTACAACAGATACGGCCATAAGCCTTTCAGCACCCAGCTGGTCAACTATGACGACATTGACACAACAGCTACCGGTCTGGCACCTTACCATGATCTAACCGATACAGCAAGAGTGCTCAGGCAGGCTATTGCGGCGGGCAGTGGATCGTCACCCGTCGTTACGGGTGCTTCTATAACCGGTAATGGCACACTTTCAAATCCATTAGACATATCTATTCCCGTCGGTATTGACACGCTTCGTCTGGATACTTTCGGATTGATCCGATACGATACCTTATATACCGGTCTCGTTGGAAACTATTATAGCCAAAACGGATCAGTATCGGCAAGCATATCAGGGGGAAATATTCTTTTGGCGAACACAACAAATAACGACTACGGTTCCTATCTGGCCGACCTGATCGGGGGGGTGAATTATTATTCCATGCTGCCTAATTGGAACAAGGCTATATATGTGAAATTAACGAGCGCCCCATCCTCTACTACATACGGCATTGGTGTGGCTAAGCTGGGAGGATACGCGGCGGAAGGTTGGATAGACTTGACCACTGGCGCAAATGCTGGAAAGGTTTTCATTAATCAGGGATCAACAAATTTAGTCACCTCCGCTACGGCGCTTTCTTTCAGTCAGAACGATATATTCCGGATGGAATTGTGGATGCAACACGACTCTGCTTACTTCACTGTTCGCAATATGACGACGGGGGCTGCTGGAATAACAGTCAGCTACGCTTTCAACTACGTGTACGGTCAGACGATAAACCCGCCTGCGAGCAGTAGCTTTGGTATTATCCAGAAAGGTGGCGCGTATACATTGCTATCCAACAGGCTGGCAACTAATATTCCTGTTAACGCGCCCCTGGCCGTGGTAGGCGACAGTAAAGCGCAGGGGGATTTCTCCGGATCGACAACCGCTTCATATGCGGCGCTGCTTAATTCTAATTATACGACTACGATCAACCTGGGCGGCTCTGGCGATATGACCTCTAATGTATTGCAGAGAATCAGTGAGGTAAATAACATTGTCTCCCCGAAACAGGTGATTTTAGAGGTAGCTTCAAACGATCTTCGAAGTATTACCGCGGATACAGTTTGGAGAAACAATTATAAAAAAATAGTCGATACGCTGACCGGTGCGGGTATAAAAGTCTACCACATTGTTTTGAAAGAGACTGCGCTAAATCAAGCACCGCTAGTCGCTTTCATCGACTCTTTTTACCACGACACATATATAGCGGGGGTTTATAATTCGCTTGTCGCTTGCGGATCTGCGTGTCTTGTCGCCGACGGAGTACATCCGAATGCGAGAGGGCATGATTCGGTGTATGTGAATATTGTTCGCGATGGCCGGGTGTTTCAGGGTAACTACAGACTTCGCCTAAATTATGTAGATGCGCGAAAGGTCGGTAAGAATACATCGTCTGTATCGAAATTACTGGTTAGTGATCGAGGCGCTGTTAAAACAACAGACCCTTCTGTAATCGGATTGCTATCCGCTAGCGGTAATTCTTTTTCGACAAATTCAAACGCCGCAGCCCCTGTGTTGGTAAACGATAACGGTACAGTAAAACAATCAACTAATAACACGATAGGATTGCTTCAGTTGGGGGGTAATACGTTTGGCGTTCCATATGTTTTTGGCTCAAAAGATAACGGCCAATTACAAATGATATACAATAATGTAAACACGATAAGATTTCAAGCCTATCCAACCAATATGACTTTCTACAGCACGATTGGGAGCGAGATGGCCCGCTTTCGGATTGACTCCGTAGAGAACACAGCGATAGGCAGATTTAGTATGCAGTCACTTACCAGCGGGACGAAAAACGTGTCTCTTGGTTGGACGTCTGCATCAGGATTAACTACAGGATTTCAAAATACTTTTATAGGCGCGGAATCAGGCGTAGGCGCCACAACCGCATCCGCGAACGTATATGTAGGCTTTTCAGCGGCCCCTTTCAACAATGGTATCCAGAACGTCATAGCCGGAGCGCTTGCCGCGTCCGGACAATCCGGAACAACCTTCAATCAGTCTACCGGGATGGGATATGCGGCGCTGTATAATAACAAGGCAGATAATAATACCGGCTTTGGATTTAGGGCCTTGCAAAACGTCACTACCGGGGCGAATAATCTAGGTGTCGGAGCGGGTGTTGATGTTCCTTGCATAACTTGCAGTAATCAGTTTAATCTCGGCAATATTCACAGAGGAACCATGCCGACTTCTGGGGGATTTAATGGTGCAGATTCTGTATTTGGAACGATGACAGTTTTAAATACGCCTGCGGGAAATACTTCGACAGACTCAATCGCTACACTACTTGCCGGTAGGGTGCGTGTAATAAGTGTTTCCACCCTTGCTTCCGCAATAGGCGGATCTGGTTCCAGCGGAGGATATTTACCAACGCTTACAGGCGTAACAAACACATCATCGGCGACGCCAGACAGTGCATATTTTATTCGGTCGGGAGATATATGTATAGTGACAGGCATTGCGACGGTCACAGCAACTGCCACTGGCACAACGGAGGTTCGTATTTCGCTTCCTTTTTCCTCCAATCTCGGCGCATCGGCAAGGTATCTCAACGGCGACGGGACAGGATTTGAGAATTATACTTCTGCAATTGTCTACTGCGACAACACAAACAAGGCTGCTGTTCTGAAATTCAATACCACTGTGACCACAGCGGAGCAATTTAGATTCAGATTTACTTACCATGTCAATTAAATGAAAAAGTTCCTCACCATACTGCTTTTCATTCCCTGCCTTTTGCGAGGGCAGGCTAAATATTATGTGAAAGCCTCCGGGTCCGACGGCAATGCCGGGACCTCCAGTACGTTGGCGTGGGCAACGCTGGCGAAAGCTTGTACAACACCTGTTGCCGGAGATAGTGTGTTTGTGAATGGCGGAGATGTTTTCAATGAGACCTTTCGGCCTAAAACAGGAGTGGTGTACACGTCTTACGGCACCGGTAAGTTCGTGGTAGGCGGCTTTGTGACGTTGACGGGGTGGACCTCAGTAGGCGGTGGAGTATACCAGTCTACGTGTTCCGGATGCACACCAAGTACGAGCATGCTGCTGATGAACGGCAGTCAGCAGCCCTTCGCCCGTTATCCGAACACCGGTTATCTGACCTATCAGTCCTTCTCCGGAACCACTTCGATCACCTCCAGCAGCCTGACAGGAACACCGAACTGGACGAATGGATATGTCGCTATTCGCGCATTCAACGCCGGTTTGGGCGTTCATAAGATCACTGCTCAATCAGGAGGCACGATAACTTATACCAATGCCACGGGATGGACCCCTGCTGCAAACTTTGGTTTTTTCATCCTCAACGACTCATTGGCACTTGACACGCTGGGGGAATACATTCCAGGTCCCGGGTATATAAAAATGTTTTTCGGGGGCGCGTCGCCGGCATCCTACCTGGTGCAGGTCCCCAATCGGGATACGCTGGTCAGCTTTCCGAACGGTTCGAAGAACATCACCATCATAAACATGGACGCAGAGGGCGCCAATGTGATCGGGCTATACGGGGATAACGACACGTCAATTGTCATCAATAATAGCGTCGTAGCATTCAGTGGCGGGACAGGCCAGCAGCTAAACCGCTGCGTGAATTGCCGCATTACCAACACCACAGTCCGCCGGTGCAATGAGAACGGGATCATGATAGGGGATAGTTCCAAGAATGCTTACGTAGGCATGAACGACGTCCGGCATATCGGGGTGATCCCTGGACAGGGAACCTACCGCCAGGGCGATAGCTACAAGGGCATCAACACCCGGGGAGTGAAGACCATCACCGAGCTTAACCGCGTACACGCCATCGGCTATGATGGGATTTTGGGGTATAACGACTCCTCTATCTCGTACAATGTCATCGACTCTACCAACTTTGTCACAGATGATGGGGCCGGCATTTACCATCTGGGATATGACGCAGATACAACCCGCGTCCATCTTATCCGGGGTAATGTGATATGGAATGCCGTGGGCGCAGCTGCGGGAACCAATAACCTTAGCTTTGCGCCAGCTTATGGGATATATGCCGACAACAACAACACTGGATGTAATGTGGATAGCAATACGATCTATTCCTGCGCTCAGGCCGGGATTTTCTTCCACAACACCCGCCGCAGCAATATCACGAACAATAACGTGTACGCCTGCAAATACCAGCTGGACTTCCAGGGCGATGACGCGACAAAACCCATACGGGCGAATACTATAAAGCATAATGTGTTGGGATTAGCAAACTCCAGTCAAAGCCTTTGGAATATCGCTTCTTTCAATAACATTTATTTTACGAAGACGATAGGGGCGATAGATAGCAATGCTTACGGTTACACGAACCTGTCGAGCACGCCGTTTCAATACTATCCCCCGCTTTCCCAGACCTACAAACAATGGGGCGACTCCATCACAGAGACCAACACAACGATCCTGAATGCGCCGGATGCCTTCGCCGTCAATACCGGATCTTCTGCTATGGCATTGCGATCTAACCCTTGCTATGGCGATGCCGCCGGAACGAACTACGTCGGCAATAGCTCGATCCCCCGGTATTCCAGCAAACTCCTGTTTCTCAAATCGCCGTGTACGCTTCCCTCCCCGGATGTCAGCATCTGGGACTTATCGCGGATAGCGGTGGACATACAGCCGTCTGTAGCGCTTACCCCTCATTCTTTTGTGTTCGCCAATACAGCCGGTAGTGCTTCGACGTCGCGAAGCCTTTCCTATACCTTCTATTCCACGCCCGTAAGCGCCGATACCATAACGACCCCATCCGGATTTGAGGCGTCTATCGATAACGGTAGTAACTGGGCCACTACTTTCAACGGGATTGCGTCCGGTACTGGGTCGGCCCTGATCAGGGTAGCAGCCTCAACTGCGGCCGGGACCTACGCGGGCAATGTGGTGCTGAAGTCAAAGACGACGAAAGCGGTTTATGTGTCGGCTGTAGTCAGCTCCGGAGGCTCATTAAGCGCCAGCCCCTCCAGTATTACCGGTCTGAACGGAACGGCGGGATCAGCAGGAACCGCCCAGACAGTGATGGTCACCTTTGCCGGAACGATGGTGACCGCTACTCCACCATCGAGCACAGAGATAAGCCAAGATGGAGGAGGTACATATAATGCGGTATCTCAGGTCTTTTCTACCGGTTCGCCCTTAAGCCTGAAGATACGGACAACGGCAGCGGCTTCGGCCGGGTCAGTATCCGGCAATCTGCATCTATCCGGAACAGGTGGAGCGACTGCGGTAGATGTGCCGGTAACTGGAACTATCAGCGCCGTTTCCTCTGCCCTATTTAATTTCAGCGCTTCGGCTTCGACCGTGTCGGGCGCGACCAATGCGTTCGGTGACCCAACTGCCAGCCCAACATTCACGGATGGCACAACAGGATGGCAGGTGAAGATGCAGGGTGCCAACTGGGTGAAGTTTGGGGGATCTAATTACGGCGGCGTAGCCAATGGCGCGACCGCGGCTTCCGGTGATGGGATATTCACCATGGCACAAATCAACTCGAACCTCTATAACATCAACAGTTATTCTTCCCCTGCTCCTCAAATAATTATCGATAAGTCAGGCGGACTTGCAGCGGGCACCTATGCCATCTATCTTTTGGGAAGCATACCGACGAGTGTTTTCGACAACTCGGGTAATATGGAGTTCCATGTGGTCTTTGGTTCGGGTAGTGACAACCATGCGTACGTTGATCCCAACGGGAAACCAGCATCCACCGGCAATATTACCACTTCTGGACCAGGTACGGTAACGAGCGGATCATTCACGGGGACGATTACAGCAGGGCAGACTATCAAGATCTGGGTGACGAAAGGAACCGCCGGCGGAAATCTGGGCGCGCTGGGATACATAAACGCGCTCAAAATTGTAAAAACGAATTAATGAGAAAACTTCTTTTCATACTTTTATTTTTTCCGGCGCTCGCGCATGCTCAATGGACAGGGTCCGGCGGCGAGTATGTGCCACTGTTGTTAAATACGGCCACTCACCGGGCATATACGCTCAATAATGGAGTGCCGACTATCGTAACAAGCCCAACTAACGTCTCACAGGTTATTGGAGGTCCGCATAGCGCTGCTTTGATTGATAATTTGGGAAACGTATGGGCAAAGGGACAGAACGGTAACGGTGTGGTCCCTTGTGGCTCTACCGCCGATCAAGCTAATTTTGTGATGTGCATGACCGATAACCTTGGAGCAACGCTAGATCCCGTGGTACAGGTCTTCCTAGGCGGTAACGGTAATCATGGATTGTTTTGGAATATATTCGCCGTCACCTCAACCGGTAAACTCTACGGAGCCGGTGAGATGGAGGGGTATGTACAGGGCGATGGAACAGCTGGAGATGCCATTAACACGAGGTGGGTCCGCATCGATGTAGGCGGCGAACTAGTTACGAAAATTCAGGGCGGCTATGGTATGCTTGCAATGACTTCTCTGGGTCACACGTATACATGGGGAGCAGATAAGGACCCCTATGTCAACGGTCAGGGGAACAGTGTAGGGAATGGTCCGGTGCAAATTTCTTTGGGCGCCGGGAGAACAGCAATTGATATCGCCAGCAATGGACTGGTCCATGTGATCGTCCTAGACAATGGTGACGAGCTGGCGACCAGCCAGCAATTCCTCAATGATTACACTGGATTATATCCGACAGCCACAACTAAGAACTTTCAAAATGTAACGGCTTTTTTGAATCTTCCAGCACACCCGAAAGCAGTCTCAATGAATAGCTCAACGACATATGCAATCCTGACAACAGGTGCATTATGGGCTTGGGGCGACAATTCTTGTGGCACCATCGGCAACGGTGATATGCTGGATTGGGGAGCGTACAAGTGTTGCCCAGGTCCCAGCAGCGGAAGTCCTGCTCGTTACGCTTATGACAATGGAAATCACGAACACATGGTGATCCACCCCGTCGAAGTCATACCCGGCAAACTGGATTGGATGAAAGTTATTGGAAGTCCGTCAAATTCCTGGTTCGCCTATGCCAATGACTCTTTGGGTAGGTTCTACACATGGGGGCGTAACAAGTTTGGACCCCTTGTTAACGGGATCATCGGCGCCAATCCAATCAACGGAGCTATTGGCGCAGCTTATCCGGATTCATATGAAGATCCTAATGTAACGGAGCGCTTCCCGGGCTCTATCACTTCTTATACAGAGAGCACTAGTCAGTATTGCATTCTGAATCCGTCAGGAACACCGTGCAATACTTATTCAATCCCGACAAACACAAAACCAACTTCTGTATTTACGGCCACGTATATCGGAAATGGCAAGGTCGTCCTGGATAATTCAGCGTCTACGGATAATGTCCGAATTGTTTACAGGATTTTTTCTCAGACGGCCGGCACATCGCTACTGCTAAGAGTTCGAACAGGGGAAACTGACACTCTTACCGGCGCGACGCCGGGTGTCTATACCTTCAAATCGGTAATTAGGGACAATGGCTGGCTTTCTGATTCATCGACGGCCACCGTGACAGTATCAGACGGAACCCCGCCAACCGTAACCCCCGGAGGCCCCTACACAATTACGCTTCCCACCAACTCCCAGGTGATAACCGTCACAGCTACCGGCAACGGCGGAGCCACGATCACGGGCTATGCGTGGACAAAGACGTCAGGACCCGGCGCGACAACCATCACTGGAAATACAACCAGAACGCCGACGGTATCAGGATTGCAGCAAGGAGCCTATGTCTTTAATTGTGTCGTGACTGATAGTAACGGCAGCACGACCGGCGCGGACGTAAGCGTAACGGTGAACCCGGCAAGCTGCACAAATTGTGTCACCCTTCCAATACGAGTAAAATTAAACTAATATGAAGAAGATCATCCTATCAATTTCGATTCTTATCTCGCTCGCGGCTTCCGCTCAAACCAGTTCGCAGCTGGGGGAGCTATTCTACTTCCTTCCTGTATCCGGCGCTCAGCGGGTGCATTCGTCTGATTCCGTGAATGTGTTTGCCACGCTGGTAACCAGCAGTACCATTACCAGCATGACCGTTGCGCAGACCGGAGGGCCTACTGTGACTATCCCAGCCGGCCAGCCGGTTTATACGTCCGGGGTGCTTGCTGTGCGAAACTTCTGGCTGCAAGGCCTTGCGCCGGGGGCGTACACCTTCAAGTTTACAGGCGTCACTCAATCGGGTAGTACGGGATCATTCACGGAGACCGTGACCGTTATCCCGGATGTTGTCTGCCCGCCTGTGCCCGCGCAGAGGGTAGCTACTTCGGTAACCTTCACGATCAACGGCGTAGCGGTAACGGTGCCGGCAACAGGGCTGAAGATTACTTATAACAATGGATCATCTCAATAAACGATCTCAAAAGCATTTTTATGCAACGATTAAATATCGCTACACTGATTCTGGATGACGACCGGGACATGCTCATGTTCATTGAGGATGCCCTGAAAGAAAACCATATCACTAACTACCACCTCTTCCAGGAGGATGCCTCTTTTTTGGAAAAGATTGGGGAGAATATGCACATTCTTGTGATCGATCACCACCTGAATGCAGGACTTACGGGCCTGGACGTGATGGCACGGGCGATTGAAAAGAACCCAAATGTTTTTGTGATCGCCATGTCCGGCACGAGTGACCCCCAGCTGATCGTCGACTACCTGAATGGCGGATGCAACCGGTTTATCTTAAAAGAGCGCAAAGATTATCTGCATAAACTGGTGGAATACATCAAAGCGGGGATAGATCGATTCATGAGGGATATGGAATTTTTCCGACGCCAGGAACAGCATTTAGGTTTCACCATACCCACAAATTAGAAAGAAGATGGATCCGAATCTTGTCAAAGCTATTGCTCAGTTCCTGGGAAGCCTGGGGATTACCATATTCACAGTCATGCGCATGATGGTAGCCAAGGTTAGTAAGATGGCCGAACGGATGCTAAAGCTTGAAGAGCAGGTCAGGCATAACCGGGAATTGATCGAGACAGAGGTTGAAAATATGAAGGAGAAAATTCAGAGTGAGCGGCTGGATTTCAAGGAGCGCTTGAAGGAAATCACCGACTACATGTATAACCGACCTCGTTAAAATACACATCATGAAAAAAGTAAAAATTGTCCATGTCGCGCTGGTTGCCGGCGCGCTGTTTTCATTTCAGAGCCCCATGGGCGACTCCGTGCAGGCTGACCAGGTTACGCAGCGAACAGTGGAGTCCTATGCAGATAGCGTCCATAATACGGACAGCGTGATCAAGGTGGCGGTGCAGACTACGGCCGAGACCATCGCGCCGGCGGATACAACCGTAGGGCCGTTTAAACTGCCGACCTGGTTATTGACCCTTTTGACTGCAATTAGCGCCGGGGCAACCTTCGCCCAATGGCTGCTCAAAAGAATCCCGACGGATGTAAGCATTAAGATCCCGGGTTGGGTGGGAGTTGTGCTCGACGCGCTCACTTTCTGGCAACCTGATAAAAGCACAGCTGTCCGGCCTACTGCCCCTCCGCCTGTTCAAAATGGCGTTGAGAAGCCAGCGCTAAAGGACCTGCAGAACCATTAGTAATTACTTTCCTCATTTATAAAAAACATCTATGCGTTTCAAAATCTTCCTTTCGCTGATCGCTATTATTACTTTCGCCAGCTGCTCGGCGCAGTCTTTCTTTAAGCCCATACCAAAGCAGCCGCAGCGGGCTCGCTTTATTCAGGTCTATGGCGACTCTGTTATTGCCTCTCCATCTGTGCCCACTACGACAGCCTTCCGCCCGATATTGAATGCGGTTACGTATTCCGAACCCGATCATATCGCAATGGCAGGGATAGGGGTGTCCTATCAGTGGCTGAAATACAATAACACTACTCAGAAATGGGAGACGACGTTTGCCATCAATGGACTTTTTTACGGTGGCGCGGGGCTGGCGTCGCCGAATCAGGGTATATATGCGGCCGGGCCTTCCATAAGCCTGTTAAACGGATTCATCTCCTTTGGCGGGGCCTACAACTTCACAACTAAGAAGATTGGGCCCACCCTGGGAATTAATGTTCAGCTTAACAACTAAAAACTATGCGCATTTCAGACAAGGGATTGGATCTCATTAAGTACATGGAGGGTTGTATCCTGCATCCGTATCTCGACCAGGCGGGCGTTCCCACGATCGGGTGGGGATCGACAATATACTCCACTGGAGACCATGTCTCAATGCAGGACAGGCGATTAACTCAGGATCAGGCTGACAAGCTGTTGGACTGGCAAGTCGCTGTTGTAGCCCTTGCCGTCACAAAGATGACGCCGGGTGGGTTAAACCAAAACCAGTTCGACGCCCTGGTCGACTTCGCTTACAATGTCGGATTGGGGGCGCTCAAGGGATCCACCGCACTGAAGCTGATTATGGCGAACCCAAATGATCCAGGCATCGCGACCGCCCTGAAATTGTGGAACAAGATACATGTGGATGGCGCTCTGGTGGTGTGCGAGGACCTGGTGAAGCGCAGGCAGAAAGAGGTCGAATTATATTTTTCCTAATTCAATATTCGATCATGGGCATGGCAGTAATAGTTTTTGTGCTCGTCGGGGCAGTCGGGTTAATCTGGCTGCTTGGACCCATGTTCCGGCCAAAAGAGGCAAGGACGCAATTTGTTTTAACAACAATTATTTATAAACACTTAAAATTCGAGGGAATTATTATGAGTAGCAAGCTTAACATCAAGGAGTTCGTAAAAGGCACTTTCGGAATCGTAAAGCACGATGACCAAACTCCCATTGAGGCGACTTTCGCCAATGAAAAATTCACATCAGCGGACGAGACGATCGCAAAGGTCGCTCAGGATCCGACAGACACTGCCGATACGGCGATCGTAGATATCGAAGGGGTCGCTGAGGGCGAGACAGATATAACCGTTGAAGTTGACGCGACTTACGTGGATCCCATCACGCTGCAGGAAGTGACAAAGCATAAGACCGCCATTGTGCATGTCACAATCTCAGCGCCGACAAGTGACACAGAAACAGACCTGGTTGTTACACTCGGCGATCCACAGCCCGTTGTTGATCAATCCGCGCAGTAACCCATCAGGGTTTTTTCTCATAAGCAGTTAGTTACCCCGGCCTGTTCTCAGGCTGGGTTTTTTTTGAGGGAACAAGCATTAACCCCTTAAAAAAATAGACCATGTCACAAATCAGAATGAGGCCTCCGCTGACTTACTATGGCGGAAAGCAGAAATTAGCCAGTGAAATAATTTCCCGTATCCCCGAACACACGCTTTACGCTTCGGTTTTCGCCGGCGGCGCTGCTGAGTTCTTTGCAAAGGAGCCCAGCGAGATCGAGATCCTCAACGACACCAACAAGGAGGTGATGAATTTCTACCAGGTGGTAAAGACGAAATTCATCGACCTGGAGAAGATGATCAAGATCAGCCTGCACAGCAGAGATCTCCACCGCGATGCCGGCATTATCTATGGCGCCCCGCATCTGTTCACCGATATCCAGCGGGCGTGGGCCGTCTGGATCCTGGCCGCCCAAAGTTTCTCCAGCATGCTCGATGGCACCTGGGGATACGACAAGACGCGAAACCAGACCAGTAAGAAAGTCGAGAGCAAGAAAGTCTCTTTCACCGAAGACTACGCCATCCGCCTGCAGAACGTCCAGCTGGAGTGTGCCAATGCCATTTATATCATTCAAAGTAGGGATACCGTCAACAGCTTTTTCTATTGCGATCCCCCATACTTCAACTCGGACTGCGGGCATTATGGCGGATACTCAAGGAGTGATTTTTTAGGGCTTTTGAATAGCCTGGCCCAGATTGAGGGGAGATTCCTGCTTTCGTCATATCCCTCGCCCGAGCTGGCTGAATTTGTCAAGGCCCGAAATTGGCAAATTGTCGAATTCGAGCAGACGGTGTCAGTCAATGCAAAGGGAAAGAACGGGAAGAAGAAAATCGAAGTCCTGACGGCCAACTATCCAATTTAACGAAGGATGCCTTCCAAACCAGGGAGGCATCCTTTTTTTGAACGCTGTTCCCAATCTTCCTTTTACCTTAGAGGAATGGCAATTCCTTTCGACACCATACGTCTGGACATTAAAGAAAAGCGAATCAACCGCATAAACCAGCTGTTTGACTATGGAACTATTTCAGAATGGAAAGATGCCACCGGGTTTCGAAAAGGGGTAATAGAAAGCTTGTTGGAAGATTCAAAACGATTTCAATTCAGGCATATTTTTAAAATAGCCGACAACAGTGGGATCAAGGAAAGTACAATAAGACGCCTCGTCCAGGGGCAAAAAAGCTACAATTTTATTGCGAAGCGATTGGCGCGTAAAAAAGATCTGCCCGAGTAAGAACATCCCGATATGAAGTATTACCTGGTACGGGTGAAAATGAAATGGGGGGAAATTAAGAGAGCAGTCCGGCCCAGCGACATCGAGGCGGCGGTGCTGCGGGAAAAGGACTTTGAGCAAAAAGCCGAAACGGGTTTTGGGAAAGACAACATTTCAGAGGTGCAGGTAGTAAAGCTTCCCGAGGACCACCCTGAGGTGATTGCCTATAAAAATGCCAATCCAGGCAAATAATGACCGGGCGGCCGGAGCCGCCTCGGCCTGAAGGAACAAGCTATTTAGTAAATCAATAAATCGGCAAGTGGAATCTCCAGAGCCTCAGCGAGAGTAATAATCATGGTAAGCTTTGGATTTGAAACACCTTTCTCGATCCTTTGGATCGAAGAGTGGTCGACATCCGCCAAATGGGCAAGGTCTCGCAGGCTCAGATTTTTCTCTTTTCGAATTTTTTCTAAGTTTTTACCGAAATTCTTGATTACCTGCGCCTCACGCTTGGAATTCATTGCCGGAATATCAACGAATTGCCGATTATTTTTGTATGCGTGTACGCAACACTTTCCCAAAAAACTCGTATATTAGCTTCTTAGGATAAGGTTTAATGGTTATGGAATGATTAGTGATGGAGACGGACCCGGCGGTTGGAATTCTATGGGACGTCTTGGCTCCGGATCTCGCCCGCAATGCGACCTAAATTAGTAGCAAATTTCTTTAGCCCCCACTGTAGAAATACATGGGGGCTTATTTTTTGGGGTAGGCCCGATTAGTAGCCGCATCCGGAACCGCGAAAAATGAGAGCCCCGGCTGACAGCTCAGCGGGGCTCTTTTAATTATGCAAAAGGGTTGTTGATCTTCTTCAGCTCTTCGTGTTTGCGGTTTGCCCGATCTGTGTCATATATATTTATGACCATTGCCGTACTCTTATGAGCGTTGTGATCAGCTGCTGCCTGGTCGCCAGCGATGGCTGCTGTTTCCCCGGTATTGCTATGCTTCAGGCTATAGATATCGGCTTCAATGCCCAGCGCATCTTTTACCCATCGACGCCATCTTTTGGTAATCTGTCGCGGGTTTATTGGCTGCGGGCCTGGACGCAAACCTTCACTGAAAAGGAAATCTTCCGGGCCGGCTTGATCCAAGATCTCCTGCCACAGATCCTTCACGATATCTTTTACTGTCCCGACTTCCTCGGAGTATGCCCTTCCTTTCTTCACCATTCGAATAAACCGCTGAAATCCCGTATTATGTTTCTTTTGGACAAGCAATATCTCCGACTCCCTGCAGCCGCTATGAAAGAAAATATGCATGAACCGCCAAAAAGCATAGGCTTCTCCCCTCGTTTTGGGGTTTCGATACAAAAAGGCCAGCTGCCGGAGGTGGGCGTCTATTTTTAGGCGCTCCTCATCTGTAAGGGTCTTCCTGATTCGCTTTACTCTTTTCTTTGGCTTTATCTGGCCGGCTACAGGGTTCTGCTCTATGGCGCCATATTCTATCAGTTCTGAGAACAGGATCATCAGGTTTGATCGGTATTTATTGTATTTATGGGCGCTCCAGATGGCGAATCCGGTTTTTGGGTCTAACTCGCATTTTGTTTTTATCACCTCGCGGGTTTCCGGATCCACCCTGGAAGTGATCTCCCTGCATTTGTCCAATATAGGCCGGATATGTTTCGGCAATACCTCGCAGACAGGCAGGTTCTCCCATCCAAGATGAATGACTGCTATTGGGATCCAATACAGCATGCTTTTGATGTCAGCCTTGGTCGTCGGGGCCACGGTCAATTTCTCGTAGGCCAGCTGCAACGCAATGTTCAGGGGCGTATATTCTTCGATAATGCCGGCATCTCCGGATCTGGTATAGGAATCTGTTCGAGGGTTGTAGCCGGCTTTGAGCTTTTCTGCTTCCTTATCCAGGAGATAGCTGGTGATCTGCCGCCTTTCTTCCGCGGTCTTGTACTCATTCATGCCTTTCATAAGGACCTGTTTTCCTCCCGGCTTGCCGCCCGGCTCATAAAATCGATAATAGAAGTACCAGGTGCTGGTGACCTTTTCTGTTGTTTTCCAATTTGCTGGGGAAATGACAGGCATGCTCATTGAGCACCCTCCAGGGAGTTTGATGCGCTCGTTGCGCTTGACGGGCTTTTTTTTCATTTACAGTGCTTTATTGCTAACGTTATTGCTAACGTTGGGTTAAAGTCATCTGTAAAACAAGAGATCGAAAATAAGCCGGAAATCAGGACTGGCCTAATTTCCGGCCTTTGTAGCGCAATCGGGATTTGAACCCGAGACCTCAGGGTTATGAATCCTGTGCTCTAACCAACTGAGCTATCGCGCCGGTTGTTGTTCATTTGCAAGATCGGGTTACCGGTGATTTGCAAATGGGCTGCAAAAATAGAGAAAAAAGATTGGAAAAAGTACTTTTGAGAGGTGAAATCGGGGAAGAAAAAAAAGGCCCTCTGTGGAAACAGAAGGCCGTCTAACGATTGCTTGCCATATGAAAATTCTTAAAAGATCGATGTTGCTGGTGGCACTTTGTTTATTTCACTATTCTCTTCTTTCTCTTCTCCTCTTTCACTGTCTGTGCGGCCACAAAAATAAGCATCAAAAAACGAACTTAATAATATCAAAAGGTTAAAAAACAGTTATTTGCTAAATCCTTTTACTTCCCGCTTCATTTCTCTGTTCGTTCTGAGTGCAAGATCGGGGGTTTTGTTGAGAAAAGGAAATTATTTTGTCCACTTTTTATAAAATCATAGAATATTCTTAAATAAAACATATATGCATTTTTATTTAATATTAAAATACTGGCCTTATAAGGCCAATTTTGTCTCTTTTACCCCTCATATTCCCACATTTCAATAAACTGGTAAACAAATATAAATTTATCGTTATTTAGTTTATATACATTAAATAAAGGCGGCCGGGTCATATTGGCGCTGGTGAATCTTAGAAGCTCATTTATATTAGTCGAATATATCATCCGATAGGGGTTTCTATATTAGACGGTATTGGTCTTGAGAAGGGAAACTTCCCGATTGAAAATTATTTTGACCTGCTACTTTGAGCTGCTACTTTGAGCTAACCCCTTGATCTGCTACTTTGATCTTCCCGGATATTGTTCGAGCGCTTTCTCCAGACAATCCATGGCCTTGTCCAGGTCCTCTGCGTTGAGGACATAGGCCAGCCGGATCTCTTTTTTCCCTAATTCTTTTGTACCATAGAAGCCGCCCGCCGGGGCCAGCATAAGGGTTTGATTGTTATAAGAGAAGGATTCGAGCAGCCATTGGCAGAATACATCTGAATCGTCGACCGGCAGGCTGGCCATCGCGTAGAAGGCGCCTCCGGGATTGGGACAAAATACGCCGGGGATCTTATTCAGCCTGCTGACGAGGACGTCCCTGCGTTTCATGTATTCGGCCCTGGTAGCATCGAAGTAGTCGGCAGGCAGGTCGGTAGCCGCCTCGCCAAGGATCTGGGCAAAGGATGGCGGGCTAAGCCGGGCCTGTGCAAATTTCATGACCGTGTCAAGGACGGCCTGGTTACGGGTGACCAATGCTCCGATTCGACCTCCGCAGGCACTGTATCGTTTGGAGATGGTGTCCATCATAAGCACGTTGTCCTCCGCGCCTTTCAGGTTCAATGCGCTGATGTGCACGCCGCTGTAACAAAAGTCGCGGTAGGCTTCATCGGAGAAGAGATATAAATTATGTTTTATGATCAGTTCTTTGAGGGTATCCATTTCCTCCCTGCTGTAGAGGTATCCCGTAGGGTTATTAGGATTGCAGATGACGATGGCCCGGGTACGCGGCGTGATAAGCTTTTCAAAATCAGTAACGGGGGGCAGGGCGAAGCCGTTCTCAATGTGGGAGGTGAGGGGCACGACCTTTACGTTGGCCGCCACTGCAAATCCGTTGTAGTTGGCATAAAAAGGTTCGGGGATGATGACCTCATCACCTGCGTCGAGGCAGCTCATAAAACCAAAGAGGATAGCCTCGGACCCACCGGTGGTAACGATGATCTGCTGGTAGTCTACGTCGATGCCCAGGTTCCTGTAGTAGGTCGACAGTTTGCGCCGATAGCTTTCATTACCCGCACTGTGGCTATATTCCAGGACCTTGAAGTCGAAATGCCGTACGGCGTCGAGGGCCATTTTCGGCGTTTCGATATCGGGCTGGCCGATGTTGAGATGATATACTTTGACGCCTTTCTTTTTGGCTGCCTCTGCATAAGGCACGAGTTTCCGGATCGGCGAAGCCGGCATTTGTTGTCCGCGTTGGCTGATGGTTAACATGGCGCAAAAGTACGGGGCAAAAGAAAAACCTCCCGTAACCGGGAGGTTTTTCTTTTTATGAGAGAGCCAACCTTAGCGGCCGGACTTATTGCCCTTAGAGGCTTCGTATTTTGTATAGGCGTCGGGTGTCAGTACTTCGCCTGTAATTTTTAACTGAACGGGCAGGTCCACACCAGCTACTTTTATGGTAATGCTCTTGTTGAAGGGGCCAACATTGGCGGCATTGAAGCCTGCTGTGATCTTGTCGTCCTTTCCTTTTGCGATGGCGCCTTCGGGTTTAACCGGGGTCGTGCAACCGCAGGAGGGAACGGCAGATTCGATGATGACCGGGGAAGTGCTGATATTGGTGAATGCGAATTCGTGTGAAACGGGGGTGCCTTGTTTGATCTTTCCAAAGTCATATGCCAGCTCTTTGAACTTTACAACGTCTTCGGCTTTTTTAGCCTGGGCAAATACACCCGCGGATAAGAGCAGTACACTGGCAGCGAGGAATAGTTTCTTCATTTCTATTAGTTTATTTGTTTTAATAATTGAACAGATGAATTTTGAGGCGCCGAGCTTGCAGGTATTTTGTATACTTCCCCTGTAATGGTGAGCGTCTTTGTCTGATTTGTATTATAGACTACGGTTACGGTCTTTGTAAACGTGCCTTCAGCGTAGGCATTGTAGCCTACCCTGATCTTTGCTGTCGCCCCGGCTTCTATCGGGTCCCGGCTCCATTCAGGTGTGGTGCAGCCACAGGATGCCTGTACATTATCGAGCTTTATCGCCGTGCTGCCGGTATTGACAATTTCAAAAGTATAGGTGGCTGGCCTTGCCTGCGGGATCTTTCCGAAGTTATGGCTGTTTTCCTTCAATTGAAGAACATCGGCGGGTCTGGGAAGTGCTGTTCCTCCGGTGTTGACTGCCTGAGCATGTGCGGCAAGGACGGTGGAGAAAAGACTGATCACAATTGCTAATTTTTTCATAGTTTGGCTGCTTTAAGCAGGATATAAAATTAAGGACTTATCGTCAATTATAAAAGTACGGACTTAGGGCCGGATTTTTTTGTCTTTTTTTGCGGCGCCAAACGGGATGGAGTTTCACTAGAACATATTTAGCGATAGGGTGTTATGGTTCCGAGGGAGAATACTAAATTTGCAGCTTTAGGCAGCGATTGCGATCAAATTTTAACTCTAATGGAAAATCTTTTTGCCTCCGAAGTCCTCGATCCCGAAAAATTGTCCTTTGACAAGTTCCGGGAAGAAGTTTTGAAAGACTACCGGTCTGCCTGCGAGAGTCGGGAGGCCAGCCTTCTGGGCCGCAAAGAGGTTCTTACCGGCAAGGCTAAATTTGGCATTTTTGGGGATGGGAAAGAGGTGCCCCAGGTAGCTATGGCCAAGTTTTTCAAGCCCGGTGATTTTTATGCCGGTTATTACCGCGACCAGACCTTTGCCTTTGCTACCGGCGCCGCCACCATAGAAGAATTTTTCTCTCAATTATACGCAGATCCTGATCCTTCGCATGATCCGCACAGTGCAGGAAGGCAGATGAATTCGCATTTTGCGACTCCTTTTATCGATTCGGACGGAGCTACGCTGGACCTGGTGAACCGCAAGAACCTTACGGCCGGTCTGGCGCCGACTGCCGCCCAGATGCCAAAAGCGCTGGGACTGGCCAGCGCCTCGAAGGCTTTCCGGGAGATCAAGGTTTTGCAGCCTTTTGAGGAGCTGTCCAATAACGGAAATGAAGTTTGTTTTTGCACCATTGGCGATGCGTCCACGAGCGAGGGGCATTTCTGGGAAACGCTGAATGCTGCAGGTGTGCTGCAGGTGCCGCTGGCTATCTTTGTCTGGGATGACGGGTATGGCATTTCGGTGCCCCGCCAGTTCCAGACGACAAAGGGGTCTATTTCAGAAGCCCTGAAGGGTTTTCAGAAGAAGGATGGCACCAACGGCATCGATATTTATAAGGTCAAGGCCTGGGATTATGCCGGGATGTGTGAAGCGTTTGAGGCTGGTATACGAGGGGTCCGGCAGACACATACTCCTGTCCTTTTCCATGTCGAAGAGGTGACCCAGCCCCAGGGGCATTCCACCTCGGGCAGCCACGAGAGATATAAGAGTCCCGAACGCCTCGAGTGGGAGAGGGACTGGGATGGGATCAAAAAAATGAAGGAATGGATCACGGGTAATTCCCTGGCTGCCGAAGAGGAGCTGGATGAGATCGAGACGGAGGCTAAAGAGCTTACGCGCAACAGCCGGAACCGGGCCTGGGAAAAATACCAGGAGCCAATCCGGCTCCAGGTAAATCGTTCGGTCGATCATATCCGGAATATGGCCGGGCAAACGCCGGATCAGTCCGAGGACCTGGTGAAGATAGCTTCGATGCTGGCTGCCAACCGGGAGCCCGGCAGGAAAGAAGTGCTGCAGGCCTTGCACCAGGCTATCAGCCTGGCAGGAGGCGGCGCACTGCTGGGGGCAAAGGCTCTGGCGGATATTGTTGCTTCGGGCGGCGGCACTTCGGCCACGCAACATGCCGCGGCTTACCTTGCCGAACTAAAGAAAGAGAATGCAGCCCTTTATAATACTCACCTTTATCATGAAGGCGCGCGGAATATCCTGCAGGTACCGGAAGTGGAAGCCGTGTTTACCAATCATTCACCTGTGCTCAACGGGTATGAGGTTCTGAACCGGTATTTTGACGAGCTGTTCACTCGCAATCCCAAGGTGATCGCTTTTGGCGAGGACCTGGGAAAGATCGGGGACGTGAACCAGGGATTTGCGGGTTTGCAGGCCAAACATGGCGTAGAACGTATTTTTGATACCGGCATCCGGGAACTGACGATCATGGGGCAGGGGATCGGGATGGCGTATCGCGGACTCAGGCCTATCGCGGAAATTCAGTATATCGACTATTTATTATATGGTCTTCAGCCTTTGAGCGATGACCTTGCTTCGCTCCAGTATCGGACGGGCGGGAAACAGACGGCACCGCTGATCGTCAGGAGCCGCGGACACAGACTGGAGGGCATCTGGCACAGCGGTTCGCCCATGGGGCTGATCCTCCATTCCCTGAGAGGTTTGCATGTGTGTGTCCCGAGGAATATGGTGCAGGCTGTCGGGATGTACAACACTCTTTTGGAGGGGGTAGATCCTGCCCTGATGATCGAATGTCTCAACGGGTACCGGCTGAAAGAGAAATTGCCAGCGAATCTCCTGGAGTTCCGTGTTCCGCTGGGTATTCCGGAAGTTGTCAGGGAAGGTGAGGATATCACGATCGTTTCGTATGGCGCCACTTTGCGTATTGTACAGGAAGCGGCTGTCGTGCTGGAAGAGGCGGGGATCAGCTGTGAGGTGGTGGATGTGCAGACCTTATTGCCGTTTGATATCAATCATGGTATTTTAAAATCCCTGAAGAAGACCAGCCGGATCCTGATCGTCGATGAGGATGTGCCGGGTGGGGCGGCGGGATTTATATTTAATAAAGTGATGGAAGAGCAGGGAGGGTATAAGTGGCTGGATACGGCGCCCAGGACCATCACCGGGCAGGCGCACCGGCCGGCTTATTCCAGCGACGGAGATTATTTCAGCAAGCCAAATGCGGAGCAGGTCATAGATGTGGTGAGGGAGATGGTAGCGGAGTAGTGAGGTTGTCACGCCCACAGCTGGCGCTGTGGACGTGGCCGGGGATCTTTATTTATTTGAGATTGTAAAAGACTTTTTGAACGTCTTCGTCCTGTTCCAGTTTGTCGACCAGCTTTAGCACTTCCTGTGCCTGGTCTTCGGGTAATTCTACCGTAGTAGTAGGGATCCATTCGATCTCCGAACTGATCGGGGTGATGCCTTTTTCTTCCAGGGCCTTTTGCATGTTGCCGAAGTCGTTGAATGCAGCGCGCAATACAATGATGGGTTCGTCATTTTCGCCGGCGCCTTCTCCCATTTCTTCGAGACCGTGGTCGATGAGTTCGAGCTCGAGGTCATCGGTATTGACGCCTTCTGGTTTTAATTTGAATGTTCCCATTTTTTTGAACTGGAAGCTGACGCTGCCGCTATTGCCGAGGACACCATGGCCTTTGTTAAAATGGGATTTTACGTTGGCCACGGTACGGACGTGGTTGTCGGTCGCCGTCTCCACAAGGATCGCAACACCATGAGGTCCATAGCCTTCGTAGAGGATCTCCTCGTAGTTCTCCATTTCCTTTCCCTGGGCGCGTTTGATAGCGGCTTCCACGCGGTCTTTGGGCATGTTGACGCTTTTGGCGTTCTGGAAACAGCGGCGAAGGGCCGGGTTGGTACCGGGGTCGGGGCCTCCTGCCTTTACGGCGATGGCGATTTCCTTACCGATACGGGTGAATTGTTTGGCCATCCGGTCCCAACGGGCAAACATGGTGTGTTTTCGTACTTCAAATATGCGACCCATAGTAATTATTGTATTTGGGGGGCGAATTTACATAAAAAGGGCCGTTCGCAAAAAGTTGAACGGCCCGGGAATAAAAAACGATCTTTTTATCAGACATTTAGCTTGCTGTGCTTCTTGCTGTATCCAAAGTAAACGAGCAGCCCGATGATCATCCACGCCAGTGCGGTCACTTGCGTAGCACTGTCCAGACCGACAATCATGGCTGTACAAACGAGGACCCCCAGGATGGGCACTACCGGCACGAGAGGCGTCCTGAACGGCCGGGGACGGGCAGGGTCATTCTTCCGCAGGATTACAACCCCGATACTGACAAGGATAAAGGCGAACAGGGTGCCGATGCTGGTCAGATTGCCAGCCACGCTTTCCGGAACAAAGCCGGCGAACAGGCCCACAAAGAGGAACAGCAGCATGTTCGACTTGTACGGAGTGCGGAATTTAGGATGCAGCTCGCAGAACACTTTGGGCAGCAACCCGTCGGTAGCCATGGTGTAGAACACCCGGCTCTGACCAAGCAACATCACCAGGATCACGGAGGAGAACCCGGCCAGGATGGCTATGGTTACCAGCGTCGACAGCCAGTGATAACCGGTCATATAGGTCTCGATGGCATAAGCGACGGAGGCTTCTCTGCCTGACTTCACGAAATCTGTAAAAGGAGCTACCCCGGTGAGTACCCAACTGAATAATACATATAGGATCGTGCAGATCAGCAGCGAACCCAGGATCCCGCGCGGCATATCCCTGGCGGGGTTCTTGGCTTCCTGTGCTGCGGTGGATACGGCGTCGAAACCGATAAAGGCAAAGAATACGACCCCGGCTCCCGAGAGGATACCTCCCCAGCCATGCCGGAAGAAGTTGGTATAGGTGTAGAGTGTACCGTCCCGCAACTGGGCGGGAGGGGCATCGGCGGGAATAATATAAGGATGATGGTTGGAAGGGTTGATGAATTGCCAGCCGATGGCGATGAATACCAGTACGATGGCTACCTTGACGACGACGATGATGGAATTCACCTTAGCGGATTCTTCTGTGCCCTTGATCAGGAGCAGGGAAAGCACCAGCAGGATGACCAGGGCCGGGATATTGATGATGCCATGATGCATTGCTCCGGCTGCATCCAACGTCTTTTCAAAGGGCGAATGGCACCATTCGAAAGGAATGCTTCCCCCCACCAGCTTGTTGAGATATTCGCTCCAGGAGATGGAAACCGTCGCGGCGCCCAGCGCGTATTCCAATACCAGCGCCCATCCGATGATCCAGGCGACGAGTTCTCCCATTGTGGTGTAGGCGTAGGTGTAAGCACTGCCGGCGATGGGGATCATAGACGCGAACTCTGCGTAGCAAAGACCGGCAAAGCAACAACCAACGGCGGCTACCAGGAAAGAGATCGTTACGGCCGGCCCGGCATGTTCTCCCGCGGCCGCGGCTGTCCTGACGAACAAACCGGCACCAATAATGGCGCCGATGCCGAGGGCGATGAGGCTCCAGGCGCCGAGGGTTCTTTTCAGACCCTTTTCGGATTCTCCGGCCTGGGCCATAAGAACATCCAATGATTTCTTTCGAAATAAACTCATACTAAGCTTGTTTTGATAAGATGATGTGTGACGACTAGGGCCGAAAATAAACAAATATTTAATTTCGCCGGGCAATTCTTTGGAGTTTGCGCACAAGTGCGGATAGATATTATGCCGAATTATGGCAAAAAATTACTTTTTCTGAAAATTTTTTGCCACAATTCAAAAATTTTCGATTGTTTGCATCCTATTGTACGCTGGGGCGTGCGGGCGCAGCCGGAAAAAATGCAGGTTGCGGCGAAACGCAGATGAGCCGGGGAATGAGATAATAATGCCGATTATGCCGAAGATCAGCCTTACGGGATGGATTATGATAGCCATGGTAGCAGGCGTGCTGCTGGGCATGTGGGTGCATTATAGTGGCAGTCCTGCACAGGCTGCTGCATTCTCCGATGTCGTCAACGTTGTGACGGATGTGTTTCTGCGGCTGATAAAAATGATCATTGCCCCGCTGGTCTTTTCCACGCTGGTGGTGGGGATTGCCAAACTGGGGGATATCAAGGCGGTAGGCCGGATAGGGGGTAAGACCCTGCTTTGGTTCATGGGCGCCACCTTGTTGTCTTTGTCGCTCGGGCTGATCGTCATGAGCAATCTGTCACTGGGCAACGAGCTGAATCTGCCGATGCCTCCGGCGGGCGCCACCACGGGGCTGGAGTCTACCATTTCCTTTAAGAACTTTATCACTCATATCTTCCCCAACAGCATTTTCGACGCTCTGGCGAATAATCAGATCTTACAGATCGTTGTGTTTGCCGTGTTTTTTGGGATCGCGACGGCTTCGATTGGAGAGAAGGGGAAGATCGTCATCAAGGCCCTGGATGCCGTCTCGCTGATTATCCTGCGGGTGACCGGCTATGTGATGTATTTTGCACCGGTTGCTGCGATGGCCGCCATCGCATCTATCATGGCTATCAAGGGTCCGGAATTGCTTTATACCTATGGTAAGTTTATTCTTGCCTTTTATCTTTCGATCCTTGGGTTGTGGGTGCTGCTGCTGCTGATCGCTTCGTTCTTTATCGGCAGACGGGCGATAGACCTGGCGCTGACGATCAAGGATATGGTGCTGCTGGCATTTAGTACGGCGAGTTCGGAAGCTGCGTTTCCAAGGCTGATCGTCGAGCTGGAGAATTTCGGCTGTCCCCCCAAGATCGTAAGTTTTGTACTACCGCTGGGTTATTCATTTAACCTGGACGGCAGCATGCTTTATATGACCTTTGCTTCCCTGTTTATTGCACAGGCATACAATGTGCAGCTGACGCTGGGACAAGAAATTTCCATGTTACTCGTTCTGATGCTGACAAGTAAAGGGATCGCGGGAGTCCCGCGTGCAGCCCTGGTAGTTATAGCCGGTACGCTTTCGCTATACAATATACCGCAGCAGGGCTTGTTACTTTTGCTCGGCATCGACCAGATACTGGACATGGCCCGAAGCGCCACCAATGTATTGGGCAATAGCATCGCATCGGTGGTAGTGAGCAAATGGGAAGGTGAGCTGGAAGGAAGTCCCGTCAATATAAAATGACAATTTTTTTATGCTTGAACTCTTAACGATCACCTTAAAAGACCTTTTAAACCCTGAATTCTACATTAATAATGGCGGTTTGTGGGTCCTCTTATTTATTGTTTTTGCGGAGACCGGTCTCATGGTCGGATTCTTTTTACCCGGGGATAGTCTTCTGTTTGTTGCGGGGATCTATTGCGAGAAGCTCATAGGCAGTATGATCAACGGTGGGACGGGCAGTGAGTTCCTGGATCTGCTGTTGTTGTGTGTGATGGTGTCTGTCTGCGGTATTATCGGAAACACCTGCGGATATTGGTTTGGGCATAAGAGCGGTCCCTTTCTGTTTCACCGGAAGGACAATTTTCTGTTCAAGAAGAAGTATCTCTACCAGGCAAAGGAATTCTATGACAAACATGGCGGGCAGGCCATCATCTTTGCCCGTTTCCTGCCTATTGTCCGGACTTTTGCGCCCATTATAGGCGGGATCGTAGCGATGGACCGGAAGAAATTCCATCTTTACAATATCATCGGGTGTGTTGCCTGGGTATTTGCTATGCTTTTTGCCGGTCATTATCTTTGGAAGTTCATCCTGGACCAGTTCCATTTTGATCTGAAGGCGCATCTGGAAGTGATTGTGATCGGCATTGTTATCGTCACCACCTTTCCGGTATTATATAAATTATTTTTTGGAAAGAAGAGTTCGGCTCCCGCTGAAGATCCTTATAAAAATTCATAATTTGGCATGGAACAACAAAAGAAAGTCTCTCTTTTCAATCTGGCTGTGATCGTTGGGGCTCTTGGTTATTTTGTGGACGTTTATGACCTTTTACTTTTTAGCATTATACGGGTTCCTTCCCTGAAGTCGCTGGGTTTAAGCCCGGAAGATGTCGATAAACAGGGTTTGTATATTCTCAACCTTCAGATGATCGGGCTGCTGGTGGGGGGTATCGTTTGGGGCATATTGGGGGACAAGAAGGGGAGATTGAAAGTGTTGTTTGCTTCTATCATTTTGTATTCGCTGGGCAGTATTGCCAACGGGTTTGTACATACGGTGGGGCAGTATGCTACGGTGCGTTTTATTACCGGGCTGGGTCTGGCCGGTGAGCTGGGGGCGGGGATCACGCTGGTCAGCGAGCTGATGCCAAAGGAAAGACGCGGGCTGGGAACCTCGCTGGTGGCGGGGATCGGGCTTAGCGGGGCTGTCTTTGCCTATTTTATCAAGGTACAGTTCGGGGCATCTGCTGAAGGGTGGCGGACCTGTTATTTTATCGGCGGCGGCCTTGGTTTTTTCCTTTTGCTGCTGCGGGTGGGTTTATTGGAATCCGGGATGTATAAGAATATCAAGCAAAGTAATGTGCGGAAGGGGGATTTTCTGATGTTGTTCACCAACGGTGAGCGGCTGAAGAAATATCTGACGGCAATCCTGATCGCCTTGCCAAACTGGTATGTGATAGGGATCCTGATCTCTTTTTCGAATAAATTCGCCAAACAGATGAATGTACAGGGGGCAGTGGATCCGGGTAAGGCGATCATGTATGCATATGCGGCTATTGCGGTAGGGGATGTGCTGATCGGGTTTATCAGTCAGTGGTTGAAAAGCCGTAAGATGTCCCTGGTGATCTTTCATGTGATCAGTATAATAGGAGTGGTGTGGTTCTTCCATTTGCAGGGCGCCGATGCCGGCACGTTGTATTGGGTTTGCGTCATACTCGGTTTTGGAACGGGGTTCTGGGCGATGTTTGTGACCATGGCGGCGGAGCAGTTTGGTACCAATATCCGGGCTACGGTGGCGACGACGGTTCCGAATATGGCGAGGGGTTCGCTGGCCCTCGTGTCCTGGTTGTTTGGTTTTTTGCAGAGTTTTCTTGCGCCTGAGCATGCTTATTTTCAGAGCGGGTGGATTACGGGGATCATTGTGTTTGTCATTGCTTTTATTGCTTTGGCGCTGACTACGGAGACATTTGGTAAGGATCTTGATTATATTGAGCAGTAAGAAAATGAAGTTTTTAATTATCCGCTTCAGTTCCATCGGTGATATCGTACTCACCACTCCCGTTGTCCGGTGTCTGAAAAGACAGATAGCGACGGCGGAGGTGCATTATCTCACCAAGGCTGCTTTCCGGCCGATACTGGCCGCCAATCCCTATATTGATAAGATCCATTGTTTGGGCGATGATCTCGATGTTCTGATCGAAGAGCTTCGGCGCGAGGATTTTGATTATGTCATAGACCTGCATCATAACCTGCGAACCCTGAAGGTGAAGCGGGCGTTGGGTAAGGCCGCTTTTTCTTTTGCCAAGCTGAATATAGAGAAGTGGTGGTATACCAATTTTAAATGGAACCGGATGCCGGACCGGCATATTGTGGACCGGTATATGGATACGCTGGCGTCATTTGGTGTAAAGAATGATGGGGCTGGTCTGGATTATTTTATTCCGGCTGCGGATGAGCTGAAGCTGGGTGATATTCCTACTTCGCACCAGGCGGGGTATGTCGGGCTGGTCATTGGTGCGGCGCTGGCGACGAAGAAATTGCCTTTTCATAAGCTGAAGGAGATCTGCGAGCAGGCGAGGCATCCGCTGATCTTGCTGGGGGGGCCTGAGGATGCGGCTGTGGCGGCGCAGCTGGCGGCTATCGATCCGATAAGGATATATGATGCCTGCGGGAAGTTTAATCTGAATGAATCGGCTGCGCTTGTCCGGCAGGCGAAGCTGATCGTTACGCATGATACGGGGTTGATGCATATTGCGGCGGCGTTCAAGAGGCCGGTGGTTTCTATTTGGGGGAATACGGTGCCGGAGTTTGGGATGTATCCTTATTATGGGGAGAATTATCTTTTAAATTGGGCGCCGGGGCGCGCGGGGGCGGGAGCAGTTGGGGGCGCTGAGCATGCGGAGGCAGCTGGATTTGGAAGGGCGCGGGAGGGAGAGAAGCTGCCATATGAGATGATGGAGGTGATGGGGTTGTCGTGCCGGCCCTGTTCCAAGATAGGGTATAAGAAATGTCCGAAGGGGCATTTCAAGTGTATGGAGCTGCAGTCTGTGGAACGGGTGGTGCAGGCGATAAACCCCGGGTAGGGTTGGCGCGGCCGGGGATGTCGGGTTGCGGCAACGGGGTAATGAGGCACAGTGTTGCGGCGCCCGGGGATGTCGGGTTGCGGCAACGGGCAACGGGCCTGGATTGACCGGAAGGTGCGAGCTGCGGCAGCGTTATTCGCCGGAGCGGAGGCTGCTGGCCGGGTTGACGATGGCGGCTTTGATCGTTTCGAAGCTGACGGTAAGCCAGGCGAGGAGCAGGGCGGCCATCGACGAAAAGAAAAAGACGGTCCAGCCTGCGCGGATGTGATAGGCGAAGCTTTCCAGCCAGCGGTTGATGGCAAAGAAGGCAAGGGGGACCGATATAACTACGGCTATCAGAATGAGACGGGTAAATCCCGTCGACAACAAATAAACGATATTGAATATGGATGCTCCCAGCACTTTTCTTACACCTATCTCTTTGGTGCGTTGCTGGGCCATAAAAGCGGAAAGACCGTAGAGACCGAGGCCGGAGATAAAGATGGCCAGAAAGGCAAATAATTTAAAAATGTTTCCCATTTGTTCTTCTCCTTTGTACAGGTTGGCGAGGTCCTGGTCAAGGAAGTTGTAGCTAAAAGGATAGGCGGGGTTAAGATCTTTTGTGATCTTTTGCAGTGCCCGGATGGTTGCTTCTGTGGCACCGGGCCGGGCGCGAACCACGACATTGCCTCCCCAGCTGTTGATGCGCAGGATCAGAGGTTCGATGACCTGGTGAATGGGTTTGAAATTGAAATCTTTTACTACCCCGATGATGGTACCTTTCCGGTCTCCCCAACCGAGCTGTTTTCCGATTGCGTTATTCATGGTAAAACCCATCACCCATACGGCGGTCTCATTAATGATATAGTTGTTTGAATCGGCTTTGAATGCCGTCGAGAAATCGCGGCCGCGCAGGATCTTCATATGAAATACGTCGATGAAACTTTCACTGACCGCTAAAGAAGGGATGATGACCTGGGACCTGGGGTCTTTGCCTTCCCATTTGATATCTGCGTCGCCGGCCATAATGTCGATGGGCAGCTCGGATACGATGGTATAACTGCTGGTGAGCGGATTGTTTTGCAACTGGGTGCGGAGGGCTTTTTGTTTGCTCCAGATCTCCCCTTTCATTGGCATATAAAGGAGATTTTCTTTTTCGAAACCTATGTTGCGGCTGCGGATGAATTTGAGCTGGTCGTATACGACGAAAGTGCCTGCGAGCAAAACGATAGAGACGACAAATTGCGTGATGACCAGTCCGTTGCGGAACAGGAGATTCCCGCCAAGGGTCCGGAGGCTGCCCTTCAGCACTTTCACCGGTTGAAATCCGGACAGAAAAAGGGCGGGGTAGCTGCCGGCTACGAGACCAGTCAGCAAGGATATGCCTACAAGGGTAAGCAATAATTTCCCATCTCCCAGGTGGAGGCTGAGGTTTTTGTCGGCGAGGCCGTTGAAGAGGGGAAGAGACAGCCATACCAGCGCGATGGCCAGCAGCAGGGCGAAGAAAGAGATGAGCATGGCTTCTCCGAGGAATTGTTTGATGATCTGCCCTCTTACAGCGCCAACGACCTTGCGCAATCCTACTTCCTTTGCTCTTCTTGCCGAGCGGGCGGTTGCCAGGTTCATAAAGTTGATGCAGGCGACGATAAGGATAAAGATGGCTACGATAAAAAAGATGTTTACATATTGGCGGTTGCCGTGTCCGGGCAGGTCGACCTGCATCGGTGGCTCGAGATGTATGGCGGTCAGGGGTTGCAGCTGGAATTCGACCTTGAGGAGATCTTCCTTTATGTGTTGTTTGAAGACCTGGTTCATCTGCTGATTGATGCGGGTCATTGCTGACGGAGTGGGCACAAAATTTTTATCGAGCAGGACGTAGCTGTAAAAGTTGAAACTGCCGTAGGCATTGTTTTTTATTTCGTCCTTGTTGGTTCCTCCGCTGGAGAGAGGGATAATAAAGTCGAACTGGAGATGGGAGTTGGCGGGGATATCAGCCAGAACACCGGTGACGGTGACATAATCGCCATTGTCTTTTTTTAGGGTTTGGCCCAGGGCATTGTGGTCGCCAAAGTATTTTTTTGCCATGGCCGCGGTGAGGAGGATGCCGTCATGTCGGAGAAGGGCTGTATGGCGATTGCCCTGCAGCAGCGGGAAGGAGAAAACTTCGAGGAAAGTGGAATCGGCGTAAAAGATCCTTTTTTCTTCGAATTTGCGGTCGCCGCCAGCGTCGAAGAGGGCTGAAGCGATATGGCTAAGGCGAACGGTGTTTTTGATCACGGGCATGACTGCCTGAAGGCCGGAGGGCATGCCTGCGGGGTTGACGGCTGCTTTAAATCCCGATGCGTCGGCGGTGATGCGGTAGATCCGATCGGCATTGGCATGGAAGCGATCGTAGCTAAGCTCGTTTTGTACCCAGAGGAGGATAAGAATGCTGGAGGCCATGCCGATGGCGAGGCCAGATATATTTATAGCGGAATAGGCCTTGTGGCGAAGGATGTTGCGGAGAGCGATCTTTAGATAGTTCTTTAACATGCCCATTGTAAACAAATTGAATACCATTCTTATAATTTGCTAGTCACGTGGAGGTTACGGATTTTATAATTGATAAACTGTTCGGATTTGATACGACTGTGTGTCCGGTAACAGGCGGTATACGTTTTTTTGCTATTTTTAGAAAAAAACCTTTGAGTCGTCATCATCTTCGTCACGACAAGACCTGTCTTAACTGCGGAACTATTGTTGGAGAAAGGTATTGCACCCATTGCGGGCAGGAGAATACCGAGCCTAAAGAGAGTATTGGGCATCTAATAGGTCATTTTTTTGCGGACATCACACATTTTGATTCACAGATCTTTACTACGTTGAAGGATCTGATCCTGCGGCCGGGTTTTCTCACCCGGGAATATGTTGCGGGGCGGAGGGTCAGGTATCTGAACCCGATACGGATGTATATTTTTATTTCTGCTATTTTTTTCGTGGTGATGTTTGCAGGGTCTGAGGAGGAGCATAAGGCGGGTATCGGGGACGACAATACCCATGTAACGAATCTTTTCAGACAGCGATTTGCGGATAGTCTGAGGGAGGCGGGTAGTGACGGGGTATCGGGGAGTGCTGGTGCCGGCGCTGATGGGGGGGCTGCCGGTGGGGAAGCGAAAGCGGGGGATAGTGTGCGGAAGGCCGCTAATGATGAGATAGCCAGCCGGCTGGATACGACAGAGGCGGTGAAGGCAGGTGAGGAATCGATGTTCTTTTCGTTTGGGTCAGGGGGAAAGCTTGTGATCGATCTGACGGAGAACAAGTATAAAACGTTGAGGGAATATGATTCTATTGAACCGCATCTGCCGGATAGCTCGCGCAATTCGGGGCTTTGGGGCTGGATCTTACGCAGGAATGTGCAGCTGAAGGAAGAGCATGGCGGCCGAAGCAAGATGCATATAGAGCAGAACCTGCAGCATTCGATCCCTAAGATCATGTTTGTGCTGCTGCCTTTGTTTGCGTGGTTTGTGAGCTGGTTTTACAGCCGGAAGAAATATTATTATGTGCAGCATGCCATTTTTACCATCCATTATCATTCTTTTCTCTTTCTGCTTTTTATGGTTGTGCTGCTGGTCACTAAGCAGGTGGATTCGTACCAGGCGGTGATGTGGGTCATTTTGGGGTCTTATCTGCTGGCGTATGCGTACCTGGTGGCGGCGTTGAGGGGGATGTATCAGCAGGCGGTCTGGTTGTCGGCGCTGAAGGCGTTGGCGATCGGGTTGCTTTATTTGGTGGCTATAATGGGGACCGTGATGACTATGCTCGGGCTGGCTTTTTGGAGGGCATAGGAAGGAGAGTTGGATGGTTCTTGGGATGGGGAGTTGGATGGGGCAGCATAAAAAAAGCCCCAGCAAGCTGGAGCCTTTTTTGTTTTTAGTTGCTTTATTTATAAAGTCTTGAGAACGTCATTCATGCTGCGGACGGCGTCTGCGCTTTTGTTAAAGAGGGCCTGTTCGTCGGCGTTGAGACCGAAGTCGAGGATCTTTTCCCAGCCGTTTCTTCCAATTGTAACGGGTACTCCGAGGCAGATATCTTTCTGACCGTATTCGCCATTGAGGGATACGCAGCAGGTGAAGAGTTTCTTTTCATCGCGGAGGATGCTTTCTACCAGGGCTGCTCCGGCTGCTCCGGGGGCATACCAGGCGGAGGTGCCGATGAGCTTGGTCAGTGTAGCGCCGCCAACCATAGTGTCTGCGACGATCTGTTTCTGCTGTTCTGCGCTGAGGAATTTTGTTACGGGTGCGCTGTTCCATGTTGCGAGGCGGATCAGGGGGATCATGGTGGTATCGCCATGGCCGCCTACTACCACTGCGTTCAGGTCGGCGGGGCTGCAGCCGAGGTGTTGGCTCAATTGATATTTAAACCGGGCGCTATCGAGGGTACCACCCATACCGATGATACGGTTCTTTGGCAGACCTGTCGCTGTGAGGGCGAGGTAGGTCATCGTATCCATCGGGTTGCTGATGATAATGAGGATGGCGTTGGGGGAATACTTCAGGATGTTTTCGGCAACTCCCTTTACTATACCGGCATTGGTGCCGATGAGCTCTTCGCGGGTCATGCCGGGTTTGCGGGGCAGGCCGGATGTGATAACTACGACGTCGCTGCCGGCAGTTTTGGAGTAATCATTGGTGCTGCCGGTGATGCGGGTATCAAAACCCAGCAGTGCAGCGGTCTGCATCATATCCTGGGCCTTTCCTTCGGCTAGTCCTTCCTTGATGTCCAACAGCACTAATTCTTCAGCCAATGCTGCACGGGCAATATTATCGGCACAGGTAGCGCCTACGGCGCCGGCGCCTACAACCGTAACTTTCATCTGTAAAATATTTGAGTGATAAAATTATTTTTCGCGGCACAAAGGTAGGGGAGGGTGGGCAATTGAGAGCCGATTAACTTCCCTTTTTGTCAAAAGCAGCCAGGATCGTATCTATTTTTTGAGTGCCTTCGAAGGTGGTGACGAGGTTACCTTTTTTATCATATAAGGCGAGGTAGGGCAGGTTACGGATCTTATAGAAGGGGGGCAGGAAGAATTTCTCATCCCGGCCCATCTTGATATTTGGATGTTCGGCCATCCGATAGTGTTCGTTAAATTCCTTTAGTTCTTCAAACGGCTGATAGGTGGCCATGATGATCTCGATGTCCTTGAACTTTTTGAAGTCTGCCAGGATGGATTCCGTCTGGTGTTTGCAATGGTCGCAGTCCGGGCTGAAGTACATGATGATGGTGCGATGGTTCTTTTTGACGTCTTCTTTGGTAAGGTAGGTCGAGCTGTCCAGTTTCAGGAGGTGGAAGGGGGGTAGGGTCGGGAAACGTTTGAAGGGCGGCTCCGCGCTGGCCTGATCGGCGGCAGTCGTGGTCGCCGTTGCGGCCTGCTGAGCGAATAAAACGGAGCTGTAAACCAGGATGGCAATGGCCAGAAATACTTTTTTCATCGTGAAAGTTTCAAAATAGTATAGAAAAGGTAAAATCCGGTGTAAAAATAAATCTTTAACGAAATACGGGGTTTTTTATTTGTTGTTACGAATTTTTCGTAGATTTACGAAAATATCGTAGATGTATGGAAAAATTAAGTCATCAGGAAGAAGAAGCCATGCTGGCGGTGTGGAAAACGGGGGAGGGCAATGTCAAGCTTTTTCTGGAGAATATGCCTTCACCGGGTGCTCCTTATACTACACTGGCCTCTACCATCAAGAACCTGGAGAAGAAGGGGTTTTTGTCGAGTCGTCTCATGGGGAATGCTTATCTGTATAAGCCGGTGATCACGGAGGACGAGTATAAAAAGAAGTTTATGAGTGGGTTTGTGAAGGATTATTTTGATGATTCTTACAAGGCGCTGGTGAATTTTTTTGTGGAAGAGAAGAAGCTGAGTGCGAGGGAGCTGAAGGAGATCATCGATCTGATCGAAAAAACAAAATAAGACTATGCCTTCTATCTTTTTGTATCTGCTGAAATTGTCGATCGGTCTGGGTTTTGTCTGGGGATTCTACCAGATCCTGCTGTGCAGGCTTACCTTTTATGAATGGAACCGGTGGTATTTACTGGGGTATTCTTTTTTATGTTGTTTTATCCCACTGATCGATGTCGGTCCGGTCCTGGGCGCAGGGGGAGAACCTGCGGTGGTTCAGCTGATCCCTTCGATCGGAACAGGGGCGGTGGTATCAGGTGCCGGCCGGCCGGCGGGTATCGGGGGATGGGATCTTGTTTTTGTCCTGATGGTATCTGGGACCGGGTTTTTCCTGGTGCGACTTGTGGTGAGATGGCTATCGCTTCGCAGCATTCGTCTTGGAGCAAGGCTGACCGAGCAGGATGGGATAAGGATCTACCGGGTGGATAAGGATATAACTCCTTTTTCGTTTGGGCGTGGCATTTATATCAATCCCCGACTGCATACGGAACAAGAGTGGGCGGATATTATTCTGCATGAGTATGTACATATCCGGCAGCGGCATTCGGTGGATATCCTGCTGGCGGAATTGTTGTGTATCGTCAACTGGTACAATCCTTTTGCCTGGCTGATCCGTCACAGCATCCGGCAGAACCTGGAATTCGTTGCCGATCAGAGAGTGCTGGGGAGCGGGGTTGACCGAAAAGGCTATCAGTATCATTTATTAAAAGTGGTTGGCGATCCGGCTTACCGGCTGGCCAATAATTTCAACTTTTCATCTTTGAAAAAACGTATAATTATGATGAACAAAATTAAAAGCGCGAGGGTCCATCTTGTAAAGTTCCTTTTTATCCTGCCTTTGCTGGGAGTGTTGCTGGTGGCGTTCAGGAGCAGGTATGTCAACGACGGGCAGGTGAAGCCGCAGCTTTTGGATGTGAACATAGAGGAGATGGCGATGACGCAGAGAGCCACCCTGCCGGCTTTGGCGGGCATTGTCAAGGGCAGGCATTATTTAAGGGGGGTAAAGGTCATTGCGGCCGATACTACAAAGCCGTTGAGCGGGGTCGTGATCGAGCCGTCGAAAGATCTGAAGGATACTGTAGGGTCGATTCCGGCTAATGTTCTTTATGTGGTGGATGGGGAAGTAAAGCCGGCGGAGTTTTCGCGGGAGGCTATCGATCCTGCAAGGATCTATTCGGTGGATGTTTTAAAAGGGGAGCAGGCCCTCAAATTTTATGGGGAGAAGGGGAGCAGCGGAGTGGTGGTCGTTACGACAAAGGACTTCATGGACAGCCATAAGATCATCCATTTGGGCGTGCCGACAGATCCGTCCAGAAAACCCTTATATGTTGTAGATGGGGTGGTCATGTCTGACAGCGAGGCGTTGTCAAAGATCAACCCCGATCGTATAGAATCGATCAGTGTGATCAAGGACGCCGCGGCCAGGGCTATTTATGGTGAGAAAGCGAAGAACGGGGTGATTATTGTCACGATGAAGAAGAAGACGTCTTATATGCCCAAAATGACCATTTATGAGAAGGATGGCCCCATGAGTGCGATGGCCGATACCATTAAAATGCAGGTAAATGGGAAAAGCGTGGTCATTACGGCGGATAAATTAGCAGAACATTAGCAAGTATTTGCCACATACTGATTTTGATGTAAATTTGCCCCCTCCCTCACCAACGAGGCTTCTACTATGATTTTTAGCAGGAGCAGCTGGCAGGAGGGGGTTATAATTTAAATAGCTAAAAATTTTACAGCTTTTATGGCAAATACTGCAGACATCAGTCGTGGCATGATCATCAAATTGGATGGTAGTTTGTATACCGTAGTGGAATTCGGGGAGAACAAGACGGCCCGGGCTGCTGCAAAAGTCTGGGCAAAGCTGAAGGGGGTGGACAATGCCCGTTCCATCGAAAAGACCTGGAATAGCGGAGATACCATTTATCCTGTACGTGTTGAGCGTAAAGCCTATCAATACCTGTACAAGGACGATACGGGCTATAATTTCATGGACAATGAAACTTTTGAGCAGATAGCTCTGCAGGAGCAACTGATCGATGCCCCTCAGTTTCTGAAGGAAGCGCAGGAAGTTTCGGTGTTGGTCAATACCGAGACCGAGCTGCCGATGAGTGTAGAGTTACCCGACAAGATCGTTGTGCTGGTCACTTATTCCGAGCCTGGTATGAAAGGGGATACGGCTACGCGTACCCTCAAGCCGGCTACGATCGAGACTGGCGCCACTGTCAATGTGCCTTTGTTTGTCAATGAAGGCGAGCTGATACGGATCAATACGAAGACGGGAGAATACGTAGAAAGAGTAAAATAACTTTCTTAAAAGATATTTAAATGGACCGTCGCGCGACGCGCGATGGTCCATTGTTCTTCGCCGAAAGGCATTGAGAAAAGTAGCCTTTCGTCAAATAACGTTTGATAATTGGCCTTCGGCCTAAGGTCCTCCGGACCTTATAGCTTTATTCTCAAAGGGTTGAAATTTTAAAATTCACCGGTGTTTTTGGGTATATTTAGCTTTAATCCCTATTTTAGCCGCCCAAATAAAACTGTAAATTCATCCATATGGATTTTAAACAGATTCAGGAATTGATCAAGATGATCAATAAGTCAAATATCGGAGAGGTAAGTATCGAGGAGAAAGGGTTTAAGTTGACTATAAAGCAGAAAGAAGAACCGGTCCAGCAGCTGATTGCTGCCCCGATGCAGACGCATTCCATAGCTACGATGGCTGCTCCTCCTGTAGCGGCTGCGGCTCAGGCGCCTGTTGCGGCAGCGGAAAAGGCTACAAAGGCAGCTGAAACTCCGGCCGGTAATTTTGTTACTATAAAGAGTCCTATGATCGGTACCTTCTATCGAAGTGCATCACCGGACAAGCCTGCTTTTGCGAGTGTCGGTGATGAAGTAGCGCCGGGCAAGGTCGTCTGTATCATTGAAGCGATGAAGCTTTTCAATGAAATAGAGAGTGAAGTATCGGGTAAAATCATAAAAGTGCTGGTGGAAGACGCCTCCCCTGTTGAATATGACCAGCCTTTGTTCCTCGTAGAACCATAACGGACAGATCCGAGTCCCCAAAATTGTAAGAATGTTTAAAAAGATACTGATCGCCAATCGAGGAGAAATAGCCCTCAGGGTCATTCGTACCTGTCGTGAGATGGGTATCAAGACCGTTGCTGTCTATTCTACCGCAGATAAGGAAAGCCTCCATGTCAAGTTTGCAGATGAGGCTGTATGTATAGGAAAACCAGCAAGTTTTGATTCTTATTTGAATATCCCCCATATCATGGCTGCCGCGGAGATCACCAATGCGGATGCTATTCATCCCGGGTATGGATTTTTGGCGGAGAATGCCCGGTTTGCCGAGATCTGCGGTGAACACGAGATCAAATTTATCGGGCCGACCCCGGCCATGATCAATTCCATGGGTGACAAGATCACTGCGAAAGAGACCATGATCAAGGCCGGTGTACCGGTGGTTCCCGGTGGGGAAGGTCTGTTGGAGAGTCTTGATCAGGCGAAGGGGATGGCAAAAGAGGTAGGTTATCCCATCATTCTGAAAGCGACTGCCGGTGGTGGTGGTAAAGGGATGAGGGTTGTTTGGGAAGAGTCGGAGATGGAGAGGGCGTATAATACTGCCAAGGCGGAAGCCGGAGCTTCGTTTAAGAATGACGGGATCTACATGGAGAAATTCGTGGAGGAGCCCCGGCATATCGAGATCCAGGTAGCTGGTGACCAGTATGGCAAGGTTTGTCATCTCAGCGAAAGGGATTGTTCTATCCAGCGTCGTCACCAGAAGCTGGTGGAGGAGAGCCCGTCGCCGTTTATGACCGAGGACCTGCGCCGCCGGATGGGTGAGGCTGCTATCAAGGCTGCGTCGGCGATCAACTACGAGAGCGTGGGTACCATCGAGTTTCTCGTGGACAGGCATCGTAATTTCTTCTTCATGGAGATGAATACCCGGATCCAGGTAGAACATTGCGTGACGGAGGAAGTCGTCAATTTTGATCTGATCAAGGAACAGATAAAGATAGCTGCCGGAGATAGCATCAGCGGAATGAATTATGAGCCACAGGGGCATGCTATCGAGTGCCGTATCAACGCGGAAGATCCGTACAATGATTTCAGGCCTTCACCTGGCCGGATCAGTGTGCTGCATCAGCCGGGCGGACATGGGATCCGGGTTGATTCGCATGCTTATGCGGGGTATACGATACCTCCTTATTATGATTCTATGATCGCCAAGATCATTGCGGTGGCCCGTACACGGGAGGAGGCTATCAACACGATGCATCGTGCGTTGAGTGAGTATGTGATTGAAGGGATCAAGACTACGATACCTTTTCATTTGCAGCTGATGAAGGATGAGAAGTTTCGCGCTGGCGACTTTAATACGAAGTTTTTGGAGTCGTTTAAGATGGTATGATCATACTCCGGCTCCTTAGCAAGTGGCATAAGGAGTAGCGGGTTACAAGCCGGAGTTGATCAAAATAATTGGCCCTGCCAGGTGCTGCAAGCACCGGTACATTACAGCCAGACGGTAAGTGTTAAGGTTTTTTAGAGTGAGGAGAATGCGCCGAAGGTCCGAGGAAACAAAATAATTGATGGTTGCGGGATTAAAACTCCGCAACCATTTTTTCTCTCTGGTCGGGGGTAGCGTAGTAGCCTGCTATTTTGCGGATGACGGCTTCGACGAGGGCGTCGGGGCAGGAGGCGCCGCTGGTGATGCCCGCCCAGCTCCGGCCACTTTGCTTGTTGCATAATGGGTAGCGAGCTACAGGCCGGAGTTGGGCAAAATAATTGGCCCTGCCAGATGCCGCAGGCATCGGAGCAAAGCAGCCAGACTGTAAGTGTTAGGGTTTTTTAGAGTGAGGAGAATGCGCCGAAGGTCCGAGGAAACAAAATAATTGATGGTTGCGGGATTAAAACTCCGCAACCATTTTTTCTATCTGGTCGGGGGTAGCATAGTAGCCTGCTATTTTGCGGATGACGGCTTCGACGAGGGCGTCGGGGCAGGAGGCGCCGCTGGTGATGAGAACGGATAGGGGTGTTGTTGCGGCCGATGCCGATGTTGTTGCTGCGGATTGAGGCGTCTTTTGGGAGGACAGCCAGTCCTTTGTTGTCCCTTCCCGTTTTTCATGAAAATTATAGTGAAGGATCTCCTGTTGGGAGAGGATCTTTTCTTCTGAGCTAATGAAGTAGGTCGGCATTTTTTCTTCGCAGAGTTCTACGAGGTGGGATGTGTTGGAAGAGTTGTAGCCGCCGACGACGATGGCCAGGTCGGCGGGGGTGTCGAGGAGTCCTAATACGGCGGATTGGTTGTCGAGGGTGGCGTAGCAAAGGGTGTCGCGGGTGTCGGCGAAGTAATCGTTGATCGTTGGAGTTTGGTTGCCGGGGGTGTTTGTTGCGGCGATTGAGCTGTTGACGGCGCCGGGATTGTTTGCCGTGGTTGTGGAGGTGTTTGCCGGGGTTTCGGACAGCCCATGTTTTTCGATCATCGTCTGTTTCAGATAGTCGGCGATGGCCTGGGTGTCGCTGGCAAGCATGGTGGTTTGATTGACGACGCCGATGCGGGTCAGATCTTTTTTTACATCAAAGCCTTCGCTGTACTGTCCTTTGAATGCGGTGTAAAAGGAGTCGGGCGGCAGAGTTCCTTTTATATATTCAGCCAGTATTTTTGCTTCTTTCATGTCTTTTACTACGACCGTTGGGGTAGCTGCTGCTGCATGGGAGAAGGTGGCTCTTGTTTCTTCGTGTCCCGGTTTGCCGTGAACGACGATGGTATAATTTTTTTGTGCGATCTGTGTGCTGCGGTTCCAGACTTTTTCAACAAAAGGGCAGGTTGTATTGTAGTTTTCTGTTTGAATGCCGATGGCCCGCAATCTTTCTTCTATCTCGAGCGTTGTGCCAAAGGCCGGAATGATGACGATGTCGTCGCTGTTCAGGGTTTCAAAGGGAATGATCTGCCCGCCGTGGGTATCCTGGAGGAACCGGATGCCGCGGGAGAGGAGGTCTGCGTTGACCTGGGGGTTGTGGATCATTTCGCTAAGCAGGAAGATGCGTTTGCCGGGGTTTTCCAGGATGGTGCGGAAGGAGATCTCTATAGCGTTTTCGACACCGTAGCAGAAGCCGAAGTGGCGGGCGAGGTAGATGTGGAGGCCGCGGTTGGGGTTGGCTCCGGGGTGACCGCTGAAGTCCAGAAGGGTCGGGGTGAAATCCTTCTTCATTTTGTCCTGTTGCCGGCGTCGGTTCTTGATGGCGGAGATCAGGGGACTGCGATAGATGATAGGGATATCGAAGTTTTTCATTAGGCCACAAAGGTACAAACTTAGGTGTTGGGACAGTGGAATATATATTAATTTAGAAGTTATGAGTGAAGCTTTTCGACCGGTGGATTGGATCTATTCATCCAATATTTATGAAGTAAACCTGAGACAGTATACACCCGAGGGGACGATCGCGGCGTTTTGCCGGGAAATGCCCCGTCTCAGGGATATGGGGATCGATGTGTTGTGGTTTATGCCGATCACGCCGATCAGCAAGGAGAAGCGTCTGGGCAGCCTGGGCAGCTATTATGCCTGTTCGGATTATACGGATGTCAACCCGGAGTTTGGGACTGTGGAGGATTTTAGTCGGCTGGTAAAAGAGGCGCATGGGCTGGGTTTTAAGGTCATTATCGACATCGTTGCCAATCATACAGGCTGGGATCATCGCTGGACCCGGGAGCATCCGGATTTTTATCGCCGGAACCTTGATGGGCAGTTTTTTGACCCGAATGGCTGGGAGGATGTGATCGACCTCAATTATGATAATCCGGAGCTGAGGAAGGCGATGACGGATGTCATGCGATTCTGGATCGAGCATAGTGATGTCGACGGTTTCCGGTGTGATATGGCCATGCTGGTGCCGCTGGAGTTTTGGCGGGAGGCGAGGGTGGCATTGGATCCGATGAAGCCGCTGTTCTGGCTGGCCGAGTGTGAAGACATCGCCTATCACGAGGTATTTGACGCGACCTATACCTGGAAGCTGCTGCACAAGATGGAGGCGATTTGGCGGAAGGAGGCTCCACTGGATGGGCTGGATGAGGTATTGTCCTATTACGACAGTCAGTTTCCGAAGGATGCGCTGCGTGTTTTTTTTACGACCAACCATGATGAAAATTCGCATAGCGGCAGTGAGTATGAGCGGCTGGGGGATGCGGCTAAGGCGTTTTGTGTGCTTTGCTGTACCTGGAGCGGGCTGCCGTTGATCTATAGTGGCCAGGAGATGCCGAATAGGAAGCGTTTGAAATTCTTTGATAAGGACCCTATCGAATGGACCGGCCGGTATGAGCTGTTCGGGTTCTTTCAGACCTTGCTGACGCTGCGGAAGAGAAATCCGGCGATGAGGGCTGGGGATCCTGCGGTGAGGGCTGGGGATCCTGCGGTGAGCCTTCACAGGCTGCATACGAAGCAGGATGATCGTTGTTTCGCCTTTGCAAGAAAGGCGGGTGATAATGAGGTGGTGGTGGTTTTGAATTTTTCTTCGGAGTGGCTGACGGTTGCGAATAGCGAGATGTTGTTGAAGGGGGCTTTCCAGGAGTTGTTTACGGGCGTGGGAGTCGATTTTGCGCGGGAGAAAGAGGTGTATATTTCGCCGTGGGGGTATATTGTTCTTGAGAAAAGATTTTAGATAAATATAAATTCCTTACGAAAGAAAAAGGGCTGACCTGCGGTCAACCCTTTTTTAATGTTCTCTTTTATTATCAACCTTCGGTTGATTAGCGGTTGATTAACTGCCGGAAGCGAGTCTTAACGGATAGGTATAGACTCCTTCATAACCGGGAAACACACCTTCCAGTTTTACTGTTCCGGTAGCTTTTTCCAGCGCTTTCTGGAATTCTTCTACGTTGTGTACTTCCTGGCCGTTGGCTTTTAAGATGATGAAACCTTCCTGTACACGGGATTTGTCCATCAGGCCATTCTCGGTGACGTTCTTCACGACAACCCCGCCTTTTACATCCAGGCTGGTAGCGTCTTTCTTGCTAAGGGTTTCGAGCGTTGCACCGAGCTTGTCCAGGGAAGACGTTTTGACGACGGCCGTGGTACCCGAGTTGTTGCGCAGAGTGATATTGACCGTATTGTCCTTCCCATCTCTCTTATAGGTGAGCGTGATCTTGTCGCCGGGGCTATAGGTAGCGATCTGGCCGACCATTTCGGCGCCGGTGACTACGGTTACGCCGTTGAGTTTTGTGATGATATCACCCTTTTTGAGACCGGCATGTGCTGCGGCTCCATCGGGGGTAGCATCCATTACATAAACGCCATCGCCATCCTTGATACCTGCTTCTTTCTTCTGGTCGTCGCTCATGTCGTCTCTTGGGTAGGATATACCGAGGTAGGCGCGCTGAGGCGTACCGAACTTCATGATGTCGTTGACCACTTTCTTTACGATGTTGACCGGGATCGTAAAGGAGTAACCGGCATAGGAGCCTGTCGGCGAAGCGATGGCCGAGTTGATGCCGATGAGCTGTCCGTCGGTATTGATGAGCGGACCGCCGCTGTTACCGGGGTTTACCGCGGCGTCGGTCTGGATAAAGGATTCGACGGGTGTCTGGCTCTGACGTCTGTTGATGTCGAGGGTTCTGCCCTTGGCGCTGACGATACCTGCCGTAACGGTGGTTTCGAGTGTCAGGGGATAGCCCACTGCGAGGACCCATTGACCGATCTTCAGGTCATCGGAGTTGCCGTAGAGTAAGAAAGGCAGATTCTGTGCGTCTATTTTTACTACGGCCAGGTCACTGCTGGGGTCGGCGCCAACGACTTTTGCCTTGAAGGATTTCCGGTTACTCAGGGTAACTGTGACTTCATCGGCTCCGTCTACAACGTGGTTGTTGGTTACGATGTAGCCATCGTTGCTGATAATGACTCCGGAGCCGGAGGCCATTTCGGGCATGCTGCGCATTCCATTGCCGCCACCTCCGAAGAAGTCATCGGGGTCGATGCCGAAGAGGTCGGAAAAGGGGTTATGTTTTGGCAGGTTATTGCTGACTGTGCGGACTGTTTTCGTTTTGATGTGAACGGTAGCAGGGATAGCTGCGCTGGCTGCATCGCTGAAGTCTGCCGGCCCGTTGGCTGATCTTCCCTCCTTACCTTCAAAGAATTTGGCATAGTTGGAAGGGACTTTGCCCGAGTCCTGCTGGGAATAAACGTAGGGTTTACCCCCATCTGTGAAATGACTATAACCCCACATGGTAGCTATGGCGGTCGAGGCACTGATCAGGATAACAGCTACTACTTGTTTTGCTCTCATTTGTTATAGAATTTTTTTCGTTTTAAAGTGTTTGGCCTGGGGCTTTTTCCGGAATTCACCTTTCTGCCAAAATCGTTAACAATGTTACAGGCATTGATCAAATCATATGCCTGAGACAGCAAATTAACGTCAAGGTTTGAATTCTGTTTCTACCGCGGGTTTAGTTTAACAAATAATTTACTAAGACCTTCGTAGATAGCCTCTGGACATGCTAATAAAGTTACAAAGAAAATGACGGAGCTGAAATACAATTCTTTGAACCGGAAAAATTAGCAGTCGGAGCCTGCCAGGGGGTCATAGATTGCGCAAAAATTGCAGGGTGTCGACGCCGTCCGCGTAGTCTTCCAGGGACGGCTGCTGGGCCTTTCCGAAGGGGATTATGGCCGGAAGGCCGGTTTGGCCTGTGAAAGCGCTGCTTTGCCCGACGATGCATTGAATGGCGTCGTTGTTTTGGGTGAGTGCCGGGGGGATCTGGCCGGGTTTGTAGTATTGATAGTGAAGGACGCTGATGGGGCTGAATGGGGAGTCGTTTTCGGTAAGGAGGATGGTTCCGTTGACAGCGCCTGCTCCATTGACACCGTTGGCTCCGCTGACGGCACCCGCTCCGTTGGTCATATAGAATTTTTTGTTCAGGATCAGCAGGGTGAGCTGGTAGTCGTAGTTATTCTTGTATTTCTGGAGGTCGGAGAGGTGGTGATATTTGTTAAATGCATTTAGCAGCGGCAGGAAGTCATAGTTCTCCGGCACAAAGATCTGGGTGACATTGCGGCAACCGAGGCCAAAATAGAGGTTGACGTCGTCGGCGAGGGCGCTGAGGTCTGCAGGGGTCTCGTTGCCTGTCAGGAGGGCTACTGAAGTGCGATTGCGGCGGATGATGTGCGGGTATTTGCCAAAATAGTAGTCGAAGTAGCGCCCTGAGTTGTTGCTGCCGGTGGCGATGTATGCGTCGCAGCCGTTGAGCCTTTCGGCGAAGGCCATGCTGTTGGCAACTTCGGGGTTTTTCCCGATCATCCATTCGACGAGGTGGTGGATGAGGGTATTGTCGCGGGTCGACGTCCTGATCAGCTGGCGGTGGCCGGATATGAAGATGGTCAGCAGGTCGTGGAAACCGACGAGGGGGATGTTGCCGGCCATGATGAGGCCGACGGTTTTTGGAGCATTAACGATGGCGGGCAGGTTGTATTTTTTTGCCCAGGCAGCGAGCTTATGTTTTTGCAGGTATTGGGTGGCTATTTGCTGTATGGCCAGACGGATGAATTCCGGGGTGAACCAGCCATTCTCCGTATATGCTTTATATTCTGCTGCTTCCAGTGCTGGCGCCCCGGACAGGCAGTAATCGCCGAGTTCGGCCAATAAATCGATCCGTTTTTCCAAGTTCATAAAATCCACGCTATATTTGTGTCGCCCGAAGGGCATAAATTTGTTGCCTGCGGCTTAAAAGTGCAAAGGTAACTTTTCTCACTGCTAAATTTTTTGAAAAAATGGCTATTAAAATAACAGAAGAATGTATCAATTGTGGCGCGTGCGAACCGGAATGCCCCAATAATGCAATATATGAAGGAGGAGTAGAGTGGGCTATCACGGACGGTACGAGTGTAAAAGGTCCTTTTACCTTATTAGATGGTACGGTCATCGACGCTACGCAGCGGAATGCACCTGTCAGCGTAGACACCTATTATATCGTTCCCAATAAATGTACAGAGTGCCAGGGGTTTCATGAAGAGCCTCAGTGTGCGGCGGTTTGCCCGGTAGATTGCTGTGTGCCTGATGAGATGTACAAGGAGACGGTGGAGGAATTGTTGTCGAAGAAGGAGAAGCTGCATCTGTAGGGCGTCGGAGGCTGGTGGCTTGGGTGAGGGTGCGTTGTTGAGGTTGGCTGGCACCGGGTGGAATGTGCATAAGTTGGCTGTTTATTTTTGGGAAGTTTTCCAAAAATTGGTATCTTCAGGTAGTTAATTTGTTTGCGAATGTAGCCTGGTGCTACTGAAAATAGGCGGGTGATATTTCCCGTCATAAAAGGGTGAAGGGGTATTTTCCTTCACCTTTCTTATTTTTTGTCCCGTGCTTTCCCTTTAAAATATGTCGCACGGGACAAAAAATATCTTATGCGTCGCGACCGAGGGGGAGACCCCTCGGTACTCCCCTGATGCCTACAGAATAAACTGGCTGCCTTTTTCGTTAGATTTGCGAAAATTATTTCCATTCATGAAGCCTACTATCGCATTTGTTACCGGCGGATATTCCGGTGAGTCGGTCATTTCCTACAAAAGCGCTGTCACCATTCAAAATAACCTGGATTACGATCGTTATACGGTGTACAGGATCGATATCACTCCCGGGGGCTGGTTTCATGAACAAAAAGATGGTAAAAAGATCCCCGTTGACAAGAATGATTTTTCGCTGACGCTGGATGGGAAGAAGGTCGTTTTTGACGCGGTGTTGATCGGCATTCACGGTACTCCGGGGGAAGATGGCAAATTGCAGGGTTATTTTGATCTGCTCAATCTTCCTTATACAAGCTGTGATGCGGCCGTTTCTGCCTTGACCTTTAACAAGCGTTTCACGGTGGCGGTGGCTGCCTTTAACGGGATCAATGTGGCGCGAAGTGTGCTGCTGATCAAGGGCCGGATGGAGAGTCCCGATGAAGTGACGCAAAATCTGCAGTTCCCGGTCTTTGTTAAACCGAATAACGGGGGGTCCAGTATTGGCATGTCCAGGGTTAACTCTCCCTCAGAGGAACTGGGGGCGGCGATAGAAAAAGCGTTCAAAGAGGACGACCAGGTGCTGATTGAGGAGTTTATTGCGGGTAGGGAGTTCACGATTGGGGTATTCAGATCGAAGGGTGAGATCATTACTTTGCCGTTTACCGAAGTGAGGAGCAAACGGGAATTTTTTGATTTTGAGGCGAAGTATACTGCCGGTCTGAACGAGGAGACGACGCCCGCCCAGGTGGATGAAGCGATTGCTGAGAAGGTGAGGGCGGCGGCGAGGAGGATCTATACGGCCTTTAATTGCCGGGGGATCATTCGTATAGACTTTATTTATAATGAGGCAAAGGGGGAACCTTTTATGCTCGAGATAAATACGGTGCCCGGGCAGAGTGAGGCGAGCATTGTGCCTCAGCAGCTGCGGGTTTTGGGGTGGACGCTGAAGGGTTTTTATTCGGCGCTGATCGAGGAGGCCCTGGTGAAGGGGTAGAGCGGGATCGGGCATCGGGGCACGGCGTTTGGAGAAGGAAGTGAAAATCTTTATTTTACATCGCTGGCCGGCGGGTTTTGCCGGACAGATCAACTTAAATCATTAGTAGTGTTTAAATTTCTTACCGCTAAGCCGCTCTGGGTCAATATACTGGCAGGTATTGTACTGCTGTTGTTGCTGTTACTTTTGTTTTTGGGCTCCCTGGCCCTTCTGACCCAGCACGGTAAGACCATACGGATACCTACTGTTACCGGCCTTTCTTATACCGAAGCTAAAAAGAGTCTTGAAGCTCAGGGTTTTGAGGTTCAGATACAGGATTCCGTCTATTCCGACACCATGCGTCCGCTGCAGGTGGTGAAACAGTTCCCTGAAGCCGAGGGCCAGGTTAAGATCAACCGGACTATCTATCTGACGATCAACCGTTCGCAGGCTCCTTTTATCCAGATGCCCAACCTGGTGAGCATGAGTTTCCGGAATGCGGAAATGGTGCTGCGGCAGTATGGTCTGAAGATAGGAGATACCATTTTCAAACCCGATTTTGCCCGGAATTCGGTGCTGGAGCAGCAGTTCAAGGGCGAGGCCATCAAGCCGGGCACCCAGATCCAGCAGGGTAGCGCCATTACGCTTATCCTGGGTAATGGTATCGGGGGTGGGCAGGGTTTTATCGTTCCGGATCTGTTCGGGCTGACCTATTTACAGGCAAAAGGCCGTCTTGATTCGATGGGGGTTACGATTGGGGCGGTTGTGACAGAAAAGGATGTAAGGGATTCTGCGGAAGGGTATATCTGGAAGCAGTCGCCTCCGCAGATGGGCGATGATAATCTGCCTAACCGGATAAAACCCGGTATGATCATCGACATATGGCTGAAGGCGCAGCGGCCGGTGCGCGGGGCCGATTCGGCTAACCTGCCGTCGGCGGCAAGTACGTATTAGTGCGGGCTTATTAGTAATATTGCAAAAATAATTATATGCAGACCATTTCTATTGAGGAAGTAAAGAAGAGACTGGACGCCGGTGAAGCCCTTCACTTATTGGATGTCCGGGAGCCTCATGAGCATGCAGATTTCAATATTGGCGGGACATTGCTGCCACTGGGCCGCGTTATGCAGATGGATACCGACGAGATCGAGCCGTGGAAGAATGAAGAGGTGATCGTCTATTGCCGGAGTGGTAATAGAAGCGGGCAGGCTTCGATGATGTTGGAGTCGGCGGGTTTTACGAATGTGAAGAATTTGAGTGGGGGGATGATGGCGTGGCAGAATGCTTATTGAGCGTAGAGGCTTACTAAATAATATCGGGCTGCCCGGTACCGGTGCCGTTGGCACCTAACGAGGCCCATGTTGGCCGGTCAACCGGTTGGTTGCTGATCTTCGGAGTTTCTGTGGTTGACCGGCTTGTCTCTAGCCGGCGCGGCGCCGTCTTAGAGACAGTATTTTCCAAACCATTCCAACCAGCGATCGAACCGGTCCTTTTGATAGGACGGAACGGTAATCCCATGGAACTGGCCGGGATAGATGATCAGTTCGCTGGGGATGCCCAGTGTTCGTAGCGCCTGGTACATCTGCTCGCTGCCTGCGGTGGGGACGTTGAAGTCCTTTTCGCCGCTCATGAACAGGGTGGGTGTCTTGATCCGGTTCGCTTTTAGCAGGGGATAAGATATTTTGATATAGCGATCGATGCTGGTCCAGGGTGTGCCGATCTCGTTGTTGTATTGAGAGATATATTGATCGACGCCATAGAGGGATAGCGTGAATCCTGTGCCGGCCCCGCTGCTGGCCGCTTTGAAGCGGGTGTCGGAGGCGATGAGATAGTCTGTCAGGATCCCGCCATAACTCCATCCTGCTACGCCCATTTTACTGCTGTCCACGATTCCTTTCTTTATAAGATAGTCTACGGCTCCGTGTAAGTCGATGATTTCCTTGTTGCCCCAGTCTCCTGAAATGACCTTACTGAACTGGAGTCCGCGGCCGTTGCTGCCGCGGTAGTTGACGGCTGCTACGAGGTAGCCGCCGCCAGCGAACATTTGCCGGGAGAGATCGAAGTCAAAGGCGTCCTGGCCGACGGGGCCGCCATGTATAAATAAGATCAGGGGCAGCTTTTTGTCTGCGGCTACACCGGCCGGGCGATAGATCATACCGGAGACGAGGGTGCCATCTGCGCTTTTTGACTGGAAGCCTTCCACGCTTGCCAGGGATAGGGGGGCTAAGAAGGAGTCCGTGTGATGGGTGAGGACCCGGGTAGTTTTGTTTTCGAGTGCGTAAATTTCATTCGGGGTCTGGGGATCGCTCATGATCGTAACCCAGTTGGCGGCTGCGTCGGGGCTACTGGCGCCGGAGGCATTGGCCGGGACCGATTCTAGTGCGGTGAAGGCGCGCTGGCCATCGGCGACTTTTGTCATTTTCCCATCTGTTATGGAGAAGGAGGCTATGTATTGCTGGCGGTCGTCTGTCACGACGGCCATGATGTTTGCGCCGTCCTTATTCCATTTGGGATTGCCGACCGGGCGATCGAGTGCACGGGTCAGCAATTTTGGGGTACCGCCGGCGGCGGGGATGACACATAGAACGGGTTCGTCATACATATGATAGTCCTCGTCAGAGACGGAACGGGTATAGGCAATGGTTTTGCCATCGGGGCTCCAGCGGGGATTGTTGTCGGAGCCTTTCCAGTCGGTGAGCTGGTGCATGGCTGCACCGGGCTGTGACGGGATCGTATAGATGTCGCTATTTTCGTTTTTGTCGGGGTCTGCCGTCCGGTTGCTGACAAAGGCGATGGCCGAGCCGTCGGGGCTCCAGACTGCCGAGCCCTCGTCATAGTTGCCACGGGTAAGGGTGTCGAACTTTTTTGTGGTTATGTCGAAAAGATACAGGTGAGTATGCGTTTTTTTGTAGCGGTAGCCTTCGACGTCCTGTTTGTAGTGATAGCGGTCAATGACATAGGGTTTGGTCGTTTTTATTTTGCTGCTGTCTTCGGAGTCGGGGTCGGTCATTGTCAGCAGCAGCTTCTTCGAGTCCGGGCTCCAGGCATAGTCGCTGATGCCGCCTTTGCGGTCGGTGAGTCGCCGGCCTTCTCCGCCTCTTCTGTCGAGGAGCCAGACCTGGGCGCCGAGGGATTTGGCTGCTGGTTCGCCTGGCTGGCGCGAGGATAAGAAAGAGATGTATCTGCCGTCAGGGCTCCATCGGGCGCGGGATTCTCCTTCGGGGTCATTGGTGAGCCGGATGTCCTGGGTACCGTCCCAGCTTATCATCCAGATGTCGGAGTTGCGGTTGTCCTTCACCGAGTCAATGGTAGAGAGGGTGTAGGAGATCCATTTTCCATCGGGGGAGGGTTGCGGGTCGCTGATGGCGGGTAGACGATAGATGTCGCCGGGTTGGATGGGGCGTTTGGTCGGGGGTTGCGCGGGTTGCGCGGATTGCGGCGGCTGGGTTGCGGCGCTGGCGAGGGGTTGCGCGGCGAGTGTCGCGGATCGGGTTGCGGATCGGGTTGCGGATTGATTGGATCGGGCAGGCTGAGCATTGGCAATTTGAGTTTGCAGGGTCAGACCGATGGCCAGTATGGAAAAGGACAGCAGTATTGGTCGTAGCATGGCAAGAGATTGGAGTGAATGTTTACACTCCAATTTACAATTTATATTTACGGCCTTACAATTTTATATTAACGGCGAACATAAAATTAGTGCCTGCCATCGGGAAATAGAAGTTTTCTGTCACCACGTTGCCGCCATAGAAAGAGCTATAGGTATAACCGTTGGGTTCGTATTTCCGGTTGAAGACGTTGTTAAGCTGGAAGACGAAGTCTATCTGCCGGATCGAAGGGAATTTCAGGGTATAGATCATGCGCAGGTCCTGTACGTAGTAGGCGTCGAGCGTTCGGGCTTCGTTCTGGGTATTGTCCATGTATTCCTTGCTGACGTATTTGGCGGGCAGGCTGATCTCGTAGTGCGGGAAAGGGAAGAATTGCACCATCGCCCCACCCACTATTGCCGGAGAGAAGGCGATGTCGGGATGCGGATGGAAGTATGTCTTTTGACCGCCGTTGTCGTAGTCGTCTACGTATTCGGTATAATTTTTTATTTTGTTGCGGCTGAGGGCGAGGTTGCCGGAGATCGCGAACCAGTCCGTGACCTTTGAGCTGCCCTGGAGCTCGATGCCCAGGCGATAGCTATTGGGGATATTACTTCTCGTGTATGCACCTACGTTGTTGATCTTGCCCGTCAGTGCCAGCTGGTCGGTATACTGCATATAGAAAACGGTGGCGCCGAAAGAATTGCGAAGATTCTTTTTTTCGAAGCCCAGCTCGAAGTCGTTGAGAGTTTCGGGTTTTGGCTGCTGGTCCATGCCGGCTTCGAAGTCATCGCGGTTAGGTTCGTGGCTGGCCCGGGAATAAGACAGATAGGCCTGCCATTCGTGTCCTGTCCAGGTGACCCCGGCTTTTGGGTTGAAGAAGTCGTAGTGTTTGTTGATGAGCAGGGCTGGGTTGTCCTGGAAGCCTTCGAGGTCATATCCAATGTGGCGGTATTGCATGTCGGCGAAGGTGGAGAGGTGCGGGGTCCACTGCTGCTGCCATTTTCCGTAGACAGAAAAGTCGGTTTTGTGGGCGGGGATATTGTAGTATTGATAGTCTTCAGGTACGCCGCCGTTTTGAGTCCAAAGAATGTTGGCATAGTGTTTCCCGTCGTATTTGTCCCAGCCGCCGCCGAGGGTCAGCTGTGTTTCGCGTTGTTTGTATTGTACCGAGAAGATGCCTCCGTAAAAATAGTTGTCGAGCCATTGCTGACGGACCAGGTCGGTGGTTTGTGTGGTGTCGGTCCCTGTCACTGGGCCTGTCAGCCCATAATTGGCGTAGCTATCCTGTTCCTTGTATTCTTCGTAGTAGCCTTTCCCGCGGGTGAGGAAGGCGGCGGTGTTGAAGGAGAGCGTCTTGCTGAGCTCGTGATTAAAGAACAGCTGATAGTGATTTTGCTGGTAGTTATCCGTTTGGTTCGGGTAGGTGAAGTAGTTGTAGGTACGTTTGTTGGAGTTGTAGAGATTCAGGGAGTCGGCTGTGGAGGCATAGAGATAGCCTTCGCTGCCGGGGCCGGCATTGCCCGAGTAGTGCTGGTCGAGGGCGGTTTTGTCGCCGAAGAGTTTGGCTCCGGGGATGCCGTTCCATGCCTGGTAGGTTTTTTCCGTGCCCTGGATGATGTTGAACCGGATGGAGGAGTGTTGGTCCAGCCAGGCGGTGGAAAGATAGAAGGATTTCAGATTGCTGGCAGCGCGATCGATGTAGCCGTCGCTGCTGATACGGGACAGCCGGGCGTCGATGGTGAAATGGCCGTCGATCAGCCCTGAGCCGGCTTTTATCGTGTTCTTCCAGGTCGTGAATGACCCAAAGCTGTTGTTGAATTCTGCGTATGGCTTCTCGTTGAATTCATTGGTGGAGAAGTTGATGGTTGCTCCGAATGCGCCGGCTCCGTTGGAGGATGTTCCGACGCCGCGCTGGATCTGGATGCTGTTGACGGACGAGGCGAGGTCGGGCAGGTCGACGAAGTAGATGCCCTGTGATTCGGCGTCGTTGTAGGGGATGCCGTTGAGGGTCATGTTGATGCGGGTGGCGTCGGTGCCACGGATATGGATACCTGTATATCCGACCCCATTGCCGGCGTCGGAGTTGACGATGACCGAGGGGGTTTGATTGAGTATAAAGGGCAGGTCCTGTCCGAGGTTGGATTGTTCTATTTGTTTTTTTGTGATGTCGGTTTTTGTGAAGGGGGCTTTTTCGCCGGCGCGTAAGGCTCTTACTTCAACGGGTTGCAGGAAAAGCTTTAGGGAGTCGGAGGGGATAGGTTTGGTTTGTGCCGGTGTGGCTGGAAGATGGGTTTGTGCGACTGCGGCGGGCGCGGTCAGGAATAAGGTTGCGGCTATGAGGCTGAGGAGGCGGCGGGTTTGCCGGCCAGCGTTGCGGCGGCTGGCGGTATGCAGCCTGGTGCTTTGCCGGCTGGTGTTGCCGAGCCAGGTTGTTTGTGTATTAAGGGTTCGCAGTGACGTAGTAAAAGTCTTCTTCATTGTTATGATAGTTCAATTGTCGTACAATAAAATGAAGGGAATACTGCGAAGGAGAGTAGCAAAATAGATTTGGATCACCTTCCCTGCGCAGGCATTACCCTGATCAGGTTCTACGGGTATTTCTCAGCCTCCGCCTTACGGCGGGAAAGCACCCCGAGGAATCTGAGACGGCCCGGAGGACAGATGTGGTCTGGCTACCGGGCAGGGTGTAAAGATATGTCATTTTTTATAGGTGTTTGTAACTTTTGGTTGAATATGGGCGTTCCAATTTAAAGGGATGATTGTGGTGGATTGGGTTTTGGGGGGTAGATGGGATGATTGTTGCGGCGTCTGGTGAGCGGTTGGTATTTGGGGCGCTTTAGGTTTGAAGAGGGGTGATGTTTGGGATTTGGTCAGGCGTGTTTGGGATGTGGTGATAGCGGCGAAAGTTGGTGGCTAAGGTGGTGGAAGTGTGGGAGATATTCCCGAAGTTTGGGTGGTGGGAATGGAATTTTGGTGGTGAGGATCGCGTTTTGGCGGCGGGAGATGGGATTTTTTTGGGAGGAGACGGGGAAGCTGGCAAGCAACATAAGCGATGGGTTGTTGTCTTTTTAAAAAAGCTATTATGAAAAATATCTTCTTTCTTTCGGTTTTTACGATGGTTTGCCTTTTTGCCACTGCGCAGGATAATAAGGTCATAAACGACAAGAATGCGCAAAAGCGGGAAGTACGTGGTTTTCATGACGTGGAGATCTCCGGCGGAGTCGATCTTTATCTGAACCAGGGTGGTGAGGATGCTGTTGTGGTAAGCGCCAGCGATCCGGAGGTCCGGGACAGGATCCGAACCGAGGTGTCGGATGGAGTGTTACGTATTTATGTGGATAACAAGGGTTTTCACTGGGGCAATTCGAACAGCCATATGAAGGCTTATGTGTCTTGTAAGGCCATCAATCATGTGAATGCTTCCGGTGGTAGTGATGTATATCTGCAGGGTGTGATAAAGGCGGATAACCTGAAACTGGAGTTGTCCGGGGGCAGTGATCTCAATGGGAAGCTGGTCATCGGCGAGCTGTCCATTTATCAGGCCGGCGGGTCCGACTCTCATGTCAGCGGTTCGGCCAACCGGCTTTTTGTCCATGCCAGTGGCGGGAGTGATTATCATGGCTACGACCTGGCTGCGGACAATTGCAAGGTAGAGGTCAGCGGCGGGAGTGATGCCTTTCTTACCGTCAACAAAGAGCTTACTGCAAGCGCCAGTGGCGGAAGCGATGTTCATTACAGGGGTAATGGAGTAGTTCGTGAATCACATGCCAGCGGTTCGGGCAGCATTTCGAGGAAAGATTAACGTGTTTTAACTATGAGAAAATTATACTTCATATTACTAGGGGTTTTGCTGGTGTTGAGCAGCCGGGCGCAGAAGACGATCGTCCATGATCCGAATGCTCAGGTGCGTGCGGTAAAGGGGTTTCATGGCATCGAAGTCGGCAGCGCTATCGATCTTTATCTGAGTCAGGGTGATGAAGAGACCGTTGTGGTGAGCGCGAGGGATGAGAGATGGAGGGACCGGATCATTACGGAAGTAGTAGACGGCATATTGAAGATCAGAATGGAGAGCGGTCACTTTTCTACGGGCAATAATAAATTGAAGGCTTATGTTTCGTTTACCGCCCTGGATAAGCTTTCGGCGTCGGGAGCCAGTAATGTCTATGTCGATGGGGTGATCTCGGGTAATAAATTATCGCTTACCCTTGCCGGAGCGAGTGATTTTAAGGGGGCTATCCGGGTTGGGGAGCTGCAGCTGGATCAGAATGGAGCGTCTGACGCTCATATTACGGGTGTGGTTGCGGGGCTGGCGGTGATCCGCATTTCGGGCGCGAGTGATGTGAAGGGGTATGACCTGGCGGTGGAAAGCTGTGAGGCGCATGCGTCGGGCGCGTCGGATATCCGTATCACGGTGAATAAAGAGTTGAAGGCAAATGCGACGGGCGCCAGCAGTGTTTATTATAAGGGGGAGGCCGTGATATCAGAATCCCGATCGAGCGGGGCGAGTACGATAAAAAAGAGTTAGTAAAGGCCCCGCCAGGGGCCTTTACTATTAGAGAGATGATAAGAATTGGAGCAGTGCCTTACGGTCGTCCTGGCTCAATTGCATGAATTGTTGTTTTGATTTCGCGGCCTCGCCATCGTGCCATAAGATGGCTTCCTCGATGGTTCGCGCTCTGCCGTCATGAAGATAAAACGCGTTGTTGCCATTGGTCCTGACGAGAAGGCCGATGCCCCAGAGCGGAGCCGTCCGCCATTCTCTTCCGGTCGCCAGGTAGTCGGGCCGGTTGTCTGCCAGACCCGGGCCCATGTCATGTAGCAAAAGATCGGTGTAGGGGTGGATACGCTGGCTGCTGAGATTGATAGCCGGGTTGACGCCCGTCATCATCGTCGTGCGATGACAGCCGCCGCAATTCACCTGTGTGAAGAGGGTCGCCCCTTTTTTATTGATGCTGTCCAGCACATCTCTGCGGGCAGGTACGGCCAGGGTCTGTACATAGAAGGTGACGTAGTTGAGCAGGCTGTCGACCAATTCGATAGTTGGGTCGTCTTTTCCTATTGTGTTTGCCTGGGATTGGCCGTAGACGCTTTCTACCGGCTGACCAAAACTGGTGACGCCCATATCCTGCTGATAGGCTGTAGCCACCTGCATCAGCAGCGTAGAGGTATTGGCTTTTGAGCCAAAACGTCCAATCTCGGTCTTTTTTGTATAGCTGTCATAAACATAATTGGCTTTCCCGGTGATGCCGTCACCGTTTTTATCTCCCGCGTCGACAAAGGAGAGAATAGTGCTTTCCGGAATGTTTTCCAGCAGCCCCATGCCGATGAGGCGGGGAGCGAGCCGGGGTGAGGTCATAAATCCTGCGGGTAAAGGGATATAGGGATTTTGCAGGGTATAGACCGGCCGGCGCATCAGGAGCGCATTTCCATCGGGGTAACGCACGGGCGTATCCACATAGGTAATGCTGGTGCTGGCTTCGGGTACTGTACCCAGTAAGGCCTGGTCCTGGATCTGTAAGCCAAAGCCGGGTGCTGCCAGTGGTCCGCCGTGTTCGTCGGTGCCGGGGACACTGATGCGCATCAGCATGCCCGAGTTGGAGGAACCTGTGGTAGGGTAGCCACTTCCATCGTTGCGATGACAATTGATACAGGAGAGGTTATTGAAGACGGGGCCCAGTCCGCCGAAGTGAGGGGCCGGGGCTGCCACAAATACCTGGTCGAAGGTGCCGTCACCGATCGCATGGACTTTTTCCTGGCGGGCGTCCAGTCCGGCAATGGCCTGTTTGAATGCCTGTGTGGATGCGTCGAGCGTTGTAAAAGAGCCGCCGCTAAGCCGGTCGTCGTAGCCGTCGTCTGCGAAGACGCCGGCCTTGTTGCATCGGCTGAAGGAGTAGACCATCAGGCCAAGCGTCAATATGATATAAAGTTTCTTCATGAAAAAATCTTACAGCCACGGGTTTGTGGAAAGTCTTTTATGATTTAGTCTTTCACGTATGTGTTTATAAAAGTGATCAGGTCTCCTTCCAGCAGGGCCTGCAGGGTGTTGAGCTGTGTCATTGTGGTTGCGACCTGGGTACGGCGTTTGTAAATAGCTACTTCGAAACGCATGTTATCTGAGCCGCTGATGTTGTCGAAGGAATTGATAGCGCTGGTAAAAGCTGCCTGGATCTTGTTGTCGAGGTCTTTGTTCTTAGCTGCTACCAGGTCTTTGATACCTTTTCCGCCATTGAGACCGAGGTATACCTGCTGTGCGCCGATGATATTGTTTTTAAAATCGGTGAGGCTATTGCCGGAGTAGGGGGATTCGGCGAGTGTAGAATCGGATTTGATGTAAGGGTTGTACATTTTCCCGTCTTCGTTTGGCTGGCCCACTTCATTACAGATACCGGCCATGCCATTGTCGCCGGTGACGTCAAGGAAGAAAGACAGGCGGGTGGGATATACTTTGTTGCTGACACTTATATTGGTGATCATTAAAGCGTAGTTGACGGGGGCTTCGATCCAGTCGTTCTGCAGGTCGGTGACGATGTTTTTGAGGTCGGCGGAAAGGCTTACGAGGTATTTCTTTTTACGCGCTTCGAGCTCGCTGGCCTTACGGCTGCCGCCTTCGCCGAAGATCAGGTATTCGATGGGGTGATAACCTCTGAGAGTCTGGGGGAGGTTTTGGATGTCGGTCAGACCGAGGGGGTTGCTGCTGGCGAGCAGGGAGTCCATTTGTCTATAGTCGGTGGGCCAGGTATCGGAGTTGGGGTCGTAGTCGCCTGATTCGACGGGCCCGATGAGGAAGCCTTCGCAGCGTTCCCAGACCTGGCGCATTGTCCGCCACGACGTTTGGGCTGCCTGGAGGTTGGCGTCGGTGGTGGTGGTGTTCAGGATCTGGATGTTGGCGTCCAGTGAGGTGCCGGCGGTCACGAGGTTGTCGTATTGGGGTAGGGCCGTCTTGAGTACGAACTGATTGATCACGTCTGATTCTGTCTGGCTAAAGCTTTCTGTAGAAGTTCCGGAATCGGAGGACTTGCTGCAGGCGGCCAGGGTCAGGCAATACAGGGCGATGGATGAGAGGACTAAACGGTTCATGTTTCTTATGCTTTTGTATGGATGATCAATTGATTTGCGCTGGAGGTGACGGGAAAAGTTTTCAGGGGGCGTTCGGCCGGTCCTTTTGTTACGCGTCCTTCCTTATTATAAGCGCTGCCATGGAGGCTGCAGCTGAAGCCGTCCGAGGAGGCTGTCAGCTGGTTGTCCTGATGGGTGCATTTGAGCAGCAGCGCCGAGTAGGTATTGTCTTCGTGTTTGCGCAGGGCGATGGAGTAGAACCAGCCTTTTGGTCTGACGAGCACAAGTGGTCCTTTGGCAAAGGATTCCGCCGGTACTTCGATCCGGTCTTCTTTTTCTTCTGTACTGAAGACCTGGTAGGCGGCGGGGCCGCATCCGGTGAGGGCGATGGCGGGCAGCATCCAACCGGTCGCTGCGAGCAGACAGGTGGTACATGAGGATCGGATGAAGTCTCTGCGTTGCATTTTGCTTTGTCTTGTGTTTAGAATTTTCCTTTGTAATCAGATTTTGCGATCAGCCCTTGTGATCAGAAAGAATAACCGAGGCCGATGTTCAGGAATTGTTGGTTTTGCTGATAGGGCAGAGCGTTGGGCGGCGGATTGATGACCAGTGCGGGGTTCTGTGCGCCGGTGTGCATTAGTCGAACGTCTGCTTTGACCACTACGTTCGGGATCGGAAAGTAGCTGATGCCTGCGATGATATGTCTTTGTTTAAGGGTACCGTCATACTGATCTTCGTTCTTCTGCAGGGCGGGCAGTTGGGAGTTGAGGTCGAGCATTTCGGCGCGGGCGAAGGTGATGAATTGTTTGGGTGTGCCGAGGTGATGGAGCCAGTCGTAGGCCAGCTCGAGGTAGGCGCCATACATTCCTGATCCGATGCTTTTTGCGTAGGCCCGGTAGATTCTGTCAGCGTCGGGGTATGCGATGTAGGTGCCGAGTGCCTTTGCCGAGAATCCATTCTTTGCATATTGAACGTCGAATTCACCGAGATATAATGGTGTGCCGAAGGCCCCGGTTTGGAGGCCGACGTTGAGGGAGTCTGCGCTTCTTTTGCTGAGGCCGACGGTTCCGCCCATGTAGCCGGCGAGCTGGAATTTAAAGTCTTGGGCGCGATATTGTACGGATGCTGTGATAGCCAGGTTATTGGCGGTGGCGTTGCTGCCGAGGCCTTCGCCTTCGCCGAGGCCGGAGTCGTGCCGGAAGTTGGCGCTGTTGAGGCCGTTCATGATGGCAACGCTATAGTTAAGCGGCAGGCGGTCGAGGGTGCCGTAGAGTCCGACGCCGATCTCCCGCCAGGTGGTGGGGATGATGAGCTGCTCTACGATTGGGCGTTCGACGCCGTTGAAGTTGACCGGCAGGTGATTTTCGTTGGTGATGCCGAGGCGTGGGGTGAAGAGGCCGGCGACGAGGTATTGGCGGGCGTTGAGGTTGAATTTAAGAAATGCCTGTTCCATGGCGACGCTGCCGCGGCCGCTGGTGGGTTCGTCGCTGTTGGCACCGGCTATGATGGCGTTCTCGACTTCGAGTTCGGTGAAGAGGCTGATCTTTTCGTTGAAGCTGTGACCGACGAAGAGGACGAGCCGGTCGAGGGAGACGGTGGCCTGGTGGAGTTTGAAGTCCCGCTGGTAGACGGCGCTGCCGTATCCCGAGATAACCGTTTTGTTCTTGGCGGTGTTGTTGTTAAGGGAGTCCTCGCTGGCGAGGATCAGTTTCTGGGCTGGGGTCCGGTAGGGTTGCAGTTGTTGGGCATGTATCCCTGTCGTTGTCAGCGCGCCGGCTGCCAGGACAGCTATGAGTCTTTTCATTTTGCAAAAGAAGAGTTTGGAGGGGAGAATGGTTTACGGGATGCGAAAAAAGACTTGCGGTGAACGGAATTTTTTTGGACGAGGTTGCCTGGGGTGATTTTTTTGAGCGGATTTTTTTGGGGTGGGGTGTTGGGGCGACTTTGGGTTTGGGTGATGGGGGATGGGGTTTGCCTGGGCGATGGGAAGGGCTTGGTTTGGAGGAGGTTAGGAATTGATTTATGAGGAGGAGGAAAAAAAGAATTTGTATTTTTTTGGTGGGGGAGTCAAATGCCCGTACCTTTGCCGTCCACATCGCGAAGTAGAGCAGCGGTAGCTCGTCGGGCTCATAACCCGAAGGTCGGTGGTTCGATCCCACCCTTCGCAACACAAAAGACCTCGGCTTGAGGTCTTTTTCATTTACAGAGAGCCCTGCGAGGTAACCGAGCGCAGCGAAGGTTATGAATTAGATAACCGAGTGAAACGAAGGTTACGAACGAGAAAAGCAAGGAACGATGCTTTTCGAAGTTCCGTGGCGAAGCAGCTCCGACGAAGTTCCAATATATAGGCCCTGCCAGGTGCCAAAGGCACCGGTACTGAGCAGCCACTATGAGAATTGGAAGCGATCAGCCGTGAAAGGAAGTGGCAAAATAGATTGGAAGAGAGAGGTTGCGGCGGCGAGCTGGGACGAAGGTAAGATGTGGAGCGAGGCGACGAAACTGAAAAAAGATATATTTATATTAGTAGTAGGATATGAAAGTCGGATTTGTAAGCATATTTGGTAAGCCTAATGCGGGGAAAAGCACCTTGCTGAACGCCCTGATGGGTGAGAAGCTGGCTATTGTCTCTCCCAAAGTGCAGACGACCCGGCATCGGATCAAGGGGATCCTGACGGAAAAGGATTACCAGGTCATTTTTTCGGATACACCGGGGATCATTGAGCCGAAGTATAAACTCCATGAGAAGATGATGCAGGCCGTGAAGAATTCTTTGGAGGATGCTGATCTGGCCTTATTATTACTGGATATACGGGACAATTGGGAAGAGAATGATCAGCTGTTCCAGGCTTTGCATTTGAAGGGGCCTGCTTTCGTTGTGCTTAATAAGATCGATGGAATGGCGGCCGAAAAGGTTACGGAGGCTCGTGCTTTTTTTTCGGACAAGCCCTATTGTAAGGAAGTCGTTGCCATCTCCGCGCTGAAGAAGACGAATGTGCCGTTGCTGCTGGACACTGTCCTGGCGCGTTTGCCGGAGGGTCAGCCCTTTTTTGAAGGGGATGATCTGACCGATCTGCCGGTGAAGTTCTTTGTGGGTGAGATGATCCGGGAAAAGATCTTTTTACTTTACGGCGATGAGATACCTTACCAGGCGACTGTGCTGGTACAGGAATTCCAGGAGAAGAATACGCTGACGAAGGTGAGGGCTGATATTATCGTGTCGCGGGAAACGCAGAAGGGTATTATTTTAGGGGAAGGCGGAAAGATGATAAAGCGACTGGGTTCGGAAGCGCGGAAGGATATTGAAGAGTTTATCAGCCGGAAGGTGTTTTTGGAATTGTTTGTGAAGGTGAGGCCGAAGTGGAGGGATACGGATATTTTTTTGAAAGAGTATGGGTATAATTAAATAGTATATGAGCGGATTTACAGTGGCCATTGTAGGCCGGCCCAATGTGGGGAAAAGTACATTTTTCAATCGTTTGCTCGAACAGCGCAAGGCTATTGTGGATGATGTGAGCGGTGTGACACGTGACCGGCAATATGGTGTGGCCGAATGGATCGGGAAGAATTTTAACCTGATCGACACGGGTGGTTTTGTCCCTGAGAGTGAAGATGTTTTTGAGATCGAGATAAAAAAGCAGGTGTTGATTGCCCTGGAGGAGGCCAATGCGCTGATCTTTATGGTCGACGCATCTACGGGCATCACTACGTTGGATGAGGCCATGGCGGATGTGCTTCGCCGGTCGACCAAACCTGTTTTCCTCGCCGTCAATAAAGTTGACAATAGCGACAGGCTGCTGGAAGGCGCTGAATTTTATAGTCTGGGTTTTGAAGAGATATTTTTTCTGTCTTCTATGAGCGGCAGCGGAACGGGTGAATTGCTCGATGCTATAGTCGCTTTAATGCCGGAAGACCAGGATCTTTCTGAAGATGGGGACGTGCCAAAGTTTGCGATCATCGGCCAGCCCAATACCGGCAAGTCTTCTTTGCTGAATGCCCTGATAGGCCAGGAAAGGACGATCGTCAGTGATATTGCCGGGACTACCCGGGATACGATACATACCCGCTACAATCTATTTCAAAAAGACTTTGTCCTGATCGACACGGCGGGGATACGGCGGAAGACCAAGGTGCATGAAGACCTGGAATTTTACTCAGTTATCAGGGCTATCAAGGCCATGGATGAGGCGGATGTCTGTCTGTTAATGCTGGATGCTTCGAAAGGTATTACCGCGCAGGACCTTAGTATCTTCAGCCTGGCTGTGAAGAAGGGGAAGGGGATCGTTGTGCTGGTCAACAAATGGGATCTTGTTACAAAAGTGACCAATACGGCTAAAGATTACGAAAAACAACTGAAAGAGCGTTTCGCGCCTTTTACCGATCTGCCCATACTTTTTATTTCTGTCACCGAGAAGACGCGGATCTTCAAGGCTGTTGAAGCAGCGCTGGAAGTATATGAGAACAAACAGCGCAAGATCACCACCTCTGAGTTAAATGAAGTTATGCTGAAGGCAGTGGAAGCCTATCATCCGCCGGTCGTCAGGGGGCGTCCGTTGAAGATAAAATACATTACCCAGCTGCCGACGCATGTGCCTTCGTTTGCCTTCTTTTGTAATCTCCCCGATGACGTGAAGAGTCCTTATAAGAATTACCTGGAGAACCAGCTAAGGGAAAACTTTAATTTCAAGGGCGTCCCTATTCGACTTTTCTTTCGTCAAAAGTAGAAAAAGGTTAGTTTTGCGACCATTAACAATCAAAGCATTCGCAAACACCTTTAAAAAATTAACTATGAACGTTTGCAAGAAAGTATTAGCCGTCATTGCTGTAGCTGTTGCTATGGCCGCCTGTAACAATAGTGGTGCAGATGCTTCTGCTTCTCCCACCGCGTCTGCAGATTCTGCGACCAAAATGGCTTCTGATTCTGTTAAGATATCCTCTGATTCATCTACGATGAAGATGGATTCTGCTACTAAAGACACGACTAAGAAAATGTAAAGTTAGTTGGTTCCCGACTACCGTTGGGAACCAACTAATGTTTCGATGTGTTTTTTATATTTCCTGAGCGATTCTTTCTCCTGTTTTATAAAAGAGTTGTCCTGTAGCCGGCCAATCACGGCGTTCATCTCCCCGGTGGATTCATAGACCATCTGACGAAAAGGATTGGTATAGTCTTTTGCTCTTGACGCATAAATCTCCTTTGTCATCCATTCTTTTGTAGCCAGGCTTTGCTGTAGTATTTTGTCGAAGGCTTCTTTTTTTGCCTTTCGCAGGGATAGACGGGTGACTTGCCGAAATGCAGCAAGGGCGTGCTGAAGTTTGTCTGCCTCATATTGTTCCCCCTGCTTCTGATAGAACTGGTGGATCTGTTCCCAGCTTTTTACTTTTCCGCTATGGATCTGTCCGATCAGCTTTTGGAGTTCGGTTTCGCGGATGAGCTGACCGCCTGCATTGATCCAGCGGGCCGGGGTCAGATCGGAAGGCAGGTTCTGTTGTATTTCTGCAAGGCCAAGGAGCCCCTTTTCCTTTGCCAGGCTCAGGACCTGGTTGACGGCGTGGTGGACGATCAGCTCCCTGAACAGGCTCCAGGCCTGGTGTACTTTTATGAGCCGTACTTTCCGGTCGGTGTTTTCCCAGCCTTCGGCAAGGATCTCGAGGTCGCCTGCTTTGTCGGGGTCGGTGGAGAGGAGGTCGGCGCCGAGTTGAATGAGTTCTTCTTCACTGTATCGCTTTGTTTTTCCTTCGTGACGGGTGAGGGCCTGGCCGGTGAATTTTTCGAGGTGGGCCAGGGCCTGCAGGATTTCATTTATCGTGTCGGGCGCCAGGAAGCTGAATTCCAACGTTTGGGTCTTGTCGGTACGACGGTCGCGATCGATGTATTTCCAGGAGTTGCGGGCCAGCGCATACATATTGTGAAGGAACCAGTAGGCCGGCATTACGACAAGCTCGTCCTTGCTGACGTCGTTGCTGATGAGCGCGAAAGGGACCGGAATGTCCAGCTCGGCCGGATAGTCGCCTTTGGCAAGGATGGAGAAAGAGGCGAAACGGGAGTTGTGCTTCAGGCTGACACAGAGGCCCGGCCAGAAGCCCCGGCCGGCGATGATCTCTCCATCCGGACTACGGGAGTTGTGATTGGAGCCGATGGTGGCGCCGGCTGCCATATTACTTTGTCCCATGACGAGGGCTGCGCAGAGAAAGGAGTTGTTGTGATGTTGCTCGTGTGCGGGGAAGATCAGTGAGTTGAGCACTTCGCAACAGGAAATGGTGGCGTTGTTACCAAGATAAGAGTTGATCAGACGGGCACCATATTTCAGCTGTGAGTGGGAGGCCATGATAAAACGTACTGCCTTTACGCCGTAGAACGCCCGGCAGCCAAACCCTACGATGCCATTGACCATTTCGCATCCTTCGCCAATTTGTGATTTGGCCTGCGGGGATGAATTGATGGTGAGGTTCTTTAGCTTATTGGCGCCTTTGAGATAGGCGTCGCTGCCGATCCATACATCCTTTATGATCTTGCAGTTCTTTATGACGGTGCGGTCGCCGACCTTGCCGTAGTAACCCCTGCGGTTGTCGAATGCGGAGGCGGTAAATTCTTTTAGTTTTTCCTGGAGTGCCTGGTCATCGCGGTAGCGGCTCCAAAGCCATGCGTCGCCGGGTAACATGCCGTTGAAGGGAATGATATTCCGGCCGCCGTTTTCGTTGCATACTTCCAGCCAGATGCGGATGGATTCATCTTCGCCTTCCTTGAGGATGCCGTTGCCGAATTTAGCGATGGCGGTGGTGGCCATTTCATTCGTGTTGACGATCATGACCTCATTGCCAACTATATAATGGGAGAGGTAGTTGGTGTTATCGATACAGACATTGTCGCCGAAGTCACAGCTGATGATGGTGCTGTTGTAGAGACCGACGGGGCGGCGCAGATTATGAAACTCAAGGAAGAGAGGGTCGAGCCGGCCGATGCGTACGAGGCCAAAGAATTTGCAGTTCTGTACCAGCTCGGGTGTGAATGCGTCCGAGACGAGGATGTCGTTCCAGTTGGCAGAGGTGTTGCGGTTTCGTACCAGTACTTCGAGCTCATAGGCTGTGAGCTGGCGGTAGCCGATGCCGCTGCGGTTCTGGGTATTGCGCAGGTAGTATTCGTCTTTTCCTTTTGGAAGGTATTGGTTATCGATGAATTGATAGCCTAAAGAATTGATCGGACTTTTTTTGATTTCGTTCATAGTTCCACTTATTCTACTGTTACACTCTTGGCCAGGTTACGGGGTTTGTCGACGTCATATCCTTTTGCGACGCCTATATAGTAAGCGAACAGCTGCATAGGGATGACGCTCAGGATGGGGGCGATGAGTTCGTCGGCTTCGGGGATGATCATGCAGTCGTCGGCCATCTTTTGGATGATGTCGTCGCCCTGGCTGATGACGGCTATGACCTTGCCTTTCCGTGCCTTTATTTCCTGAATGTTGCTGACGATCTTTTCGTGATAAGAGTCTTTTGTGGCTACGAAGACGACCGGCAGATGTTCGTCAACGAGTGCGATAGGTCCGTGTTTCATCTCGGCGGCCGGGTATCCTTCCGCGTGGATGTAGCTGATCTCTTTTAGTTTCAGGGCTCCTTCGAGTGCGACGGGGAAGTTGTAACCCCGGCCGAGGTAGAGGGCGTCTTTGGCTTCGCTGTATTTTTTTGCGAGCTTTTTTATGGGTTCGCTGAGTTTGAGGACTTCCTTTACCTTTTCGGGTACGGTATGCAGCTCGTTAACGAGCTGCATATAGCGGGTGGCATCGATGGTGCCTTTTTCTTTTGCAACCTTAAGGGCGATCATGGTCAGGACGGTGAGCTGGGCTGTGAAGGCTTTTGTGCTTGCCACGCCTATTTCGGGACCGGCGTGTGTGTAGGCGCCTGCATCCGAGATCCGTGCGATGGAAGAACCTACTACGTTGACGACTCCCATGATAAAGGCGCCGTTCTGTTTTGCTTTTTCGATGGCGACGATGGTGTCGGCTGTCTCTCCGCTTTGGGAGATGGCGATGATGACGTCACCCGGATGGATAACGGGATTGCGATAGCGAAATTCTGAAGCGTATTCTACTTCTACGGGGGTGCGGCACAGTTCTTCGAGGATGTATTCGGCTACGAGGCCGGCGTGCCAGCTGGTTCCGCAGGCTATTATGATAATACGGTTGGCTTTGCTCAGCTTGTCGATGTTCTGCTGGATGCCGGCCATGGTGATGGTACCCTTTGTGGCATCGAGGCGACCTCTCAGGCAGTCGAAGATGGTATCGGGCTGTTCGAAGATCTCTTTTAGCATGAAGTGGTCGTAACCGCCTTTTTCGATGGCTGCCAGTTCGAGGTCCAGTTTTTGGACATAGGGGGTCAGTTTTTCGTTACCGAGATTTTTGAGGATGAGCTCGTCGGCTTTCAGGATGGCCAGTTCATAATCGTTGACGTATACTACTTCTTTTGTGTATTCGATGATGGGGCTGGCGTCGGAGGCGAGGAAGTGTTCGCCTTTGCCGATGCCGATGACCAGGGGGCTGCCTTTACGGGCGGCGATGATGGTATCGGGGCTGTCCTTATCCAGTAAAATAATGACATAGGCGCCAACGACTCTTTTTAGGGCGATGCGGACGGCTTCTTCGAGTCCGCAGCTGTTGTTTTGCCGGATGTCTTCGATGAAGTTGAGCAGGACTTCGGTGTCGGTGTCGCTTTTGAACTGGTAGCCCTTGCGGAGGAGTTCGTTCTTTAGCTGGGTATAGTTTTCGATGATGCCGTTGTGGATCATGGCGAGGCGGCCGCTGGCGCTACTGTGGGGGTGTGCGTTGCGGTCGTTGGGTTCGCCGTGTGTTGCCCAGCGGGTGTGTCCCATGCCGGCGTGGGCGTGGAGGTCTTTGCCTACGAGGCTTTCTTCGAGTTCGGCTACTTTTCCTTTCTTTTTGTAAACTCGGAGGTCGTTGTTGAGAAGGGCTACTCCTGAGCTGTCATAACCCCTGTATTCGAGGCGTTTGAGGCCTTTGAGGATGATGGGATAGGCTTCCCGCGGACCGATGTAAGCTACGATGCCACACATATTGAATTTAATTTAGCTGCTAAACTGACGGAGCGTCAATTTTAGCACGGCAATATTAGACAATAAAGTTTATAAAAAGTAAAGGGCCTCCCATTTTGGGAGGCCTTCCCTCCGGCAAATTTTTTGCCGGACATGATGAAAAAAGATGAGCCGCCTACTTTTTATTTTAGGCGGCTCATCTTCAACGTATAGTTTACAATATTAATTGTAGTTGGTGTTGTATTTTGGTTTCCAGTAACCGTCTATCCATACCCAGCCGCTGCTGGTGTTCTTCCAGTGTGCTTTTACCCATACTTTTTCTGTAGAGTTCGCAGTGCCATTGCCATTTGACGAAGGCATGTTGTTGGTGCCTGGTCTGTTGGAGAGGCTATCGGGGTTGGAGTAGTTGTTATTATTACTATTGTTGTTCGGGTTCGAATAGTTGTTGTTATTGTCGTTGTAATTGCCGTTACCATTGTTGGCGTTGCCGTTACCATTGCCGTTGTCCTGATAGTCATCGTTGTTTCGGCTGTCACCCTGGGGGCGTTGGGACGGGGTGCCATCGCCGTATGGGTCGGATGGGTCGTCATAGTCCTGATCATAGTAGGGGGCCGGGGCGTAAGCTGGTCCGTAGCCATAAGGGCCATAACCATAGGGATAGCCGTAGCCATAGGGATAACCATAGCCGCCATACCAGGGGTAGCCATAGCCCAGGCCAAAGCCGAGTCCAAGACCTAAGCCCCAATAATTTCTATAACCGCCATAGGAACCACGACCATAATAATTACCGCGATAGCCGCCATAGCCGTGTCCGTAAGCTCCGCGTCCGTAACCTCTGCTGCCGGCATATCCCCTGCTGCCGACGTAGCCGTTGCTGCGGATGCCTGCGCCGCTACGGTAGCTGCCGCCTACGCCAACTCCGCTGCGAACACCGGCGCTGCTGCGGACTCCGCCGCCGAAGCTGCTGCCGCCGCGGAAACTGCTGCCTCCCCGGAAACTGCTGCCGCCGCGGAAGCTGCTGCCTCCCCCGAAGCTGCCGCCGCGGAAGCTACTTCCACCACGAAAGCCGCCACCGCCGAAACTGCTGCCGCCGCGGGCTCCGCCGCCGAAGCTTGCGCCGCCGCGTCCACCACCGCCGCCGCCACGGCCACCACGTTGGGCAAAGGTTGGGGTAATGATGAATGCTGCGAGTAAGAAGGCGAAGAGGGGTACTAATATTCTCGATTTCATAACAAATCTTTTAATTAAACTGGATTACCTTTTTTAGACTGGACAAGGGGCTCCGGGTTTAAAAGCGACAGCCGCGTTAACATAATAAGTTACGAAGAAAACGGGGGGAGGGGGGAAGGATTAAAGACTTTTAACAAATTAGGCTTTTTGTCGATTAGTAAGGGGTTGTCGTAGTGTGTCTTAGAGAAGTATTCCGCGCATAAAGAAAAAAGCAACGGAAAAATAGATCACGAGCCCGGTGACGTCTACCAGCGTTGCGACGAAGGGAGCCGAGGATGTGGCAGGATCGGCGCCCAATTTTTTTAATACAATGGGGAGCATACTGCCGGCGATGGTTCCCCAAAGTACTACTCCAATGAGGGAGAAGCCGACGGTGAAGGCTATGAGGCCGGAATGGTCGCCATAGGTATGAAAAATCTGATTCCAGAGCATTACACGGGTAAAGCCGATGATGCCAAGGACTGTACCGAGCATGAGACCGGACACCAGCTCGCGGCGGATGACGCGCCACCAGTCCGAGATGGTTATTTCTCCGAGGGCCATTGCCTGGATGATGAGGGTGGAAGCCTGTGAGCCGCTGTTGCCTCCGCTGCTGATGATCAGGGGGACGAAAAGGGCGAGGACTACGGCCTTGGCGATCTCGTCTTCGAAGTAGCCCATGGCGGTGGCTGTCAGCATTTCGCTGAGGAACAGGACGATCAGCCAGACGACTCGTTTTTTGAATAGTTTTAAGAGTGGTATTTCGAGGTAGGGTTCGTCAAGGGCTTCGGTACCCCCGATCTTTTGGATGTCTTCGGAAAATTCTTCCTGGGTGATCCAGAGTACGTCATCGATGGTGACGATGCCTAAAAGGATATTGTTGTTATCGAGGACGGGCAGGGCCACGCGGTTGTTCATTTTGAAGGCTTCGCTGGCTGTTTCCTGGTCGTCGTTGACGTTGAGTGCGATGTAGCGGTTGTCGATGACGTCTTCGATGCTTTTTTCGGGGTTGGCGAGGATGATCTCCCTGATCCGGATGTCATCGATAAAATAGCCTTTTTCGTCTACGACGTAGATGACGTCGATAGTTTCGGAGTCTTTTCCGACTTCGCGGATGTGTTCGATAACCTCTTTTACGGTCCAGTCCTTTTCGACGGCGATATAGTCGGGGGTCATGAGGCGGCCGACGCTGCGTTCGGGGTAGCCCAGGAGAGAGAGGGTTATCTTTCTTTCTTCGGGGTCGAGGGTTTTGATGAGTTCCTTTACGACTTCGCTGGGCAGTTCTTCGAGGAAGGAGGTGCGGTCATCGGCGGAGAGATCGTTGAGGAGTTCGGCAGTCTTGAAGGCGGGTAATTCCTGGATGATCCTTTTTTGGGTAGGGACGTCGAGGATCTTAAACGTGCTGGAAGCGCGGTTAATGTTTAAATTACCGATGATCTGGCTTTCGTAATCAGGGAATTCGTAGATCAGCTCGGCCACGTCGCTGATATTCTGGTTGTTCAGGAACTCCCTGATAGCCAGGACATTTTCCGATTGAATGACCTCCTGGAACTGTTCTTTCCATTCAATTTGTTCGGCTTCTGAAGACATAGGTCAAACCTACGTCAAAATGTTAAATAGACAAAAACAGTTGGTTGGCCATATTGAATTGTTGGTTAGGATTTATTATGTCGGCTAGGTTCCCCCTCGCCATTGAAAAGATATTATGACAGGGGAAACCTACGTCAAAATGTTAGTTCGCCCAAAGGCGAATCAGCGAGGAGCATAAAAATTGCTAACTTGACCCGCTAAAAATCAAATACATTATCAAATGATCCTACCTCATCTGTTTGTTGCACCTACCGGGGAAAAGGGGAGGGGGGTGTTTACGTCTGTAGCTATTAAGAAGGGGACGGTCATCGAGGTGGCTCCGGTCATCGTTATGACGACGGAGGACAGGGAGTTGCTGGATCAGACGCTGCTGCATGATTATATTTTTGAGTGGGGGCTGCGTAAGAAGGGGTGTTGTATGGCGCTGGGGTATGTGCCGTTGTATAATCATTCTTACCGGTCGAATTGCGAGTATGAGATGGATTATGATCAGCAGATGATATCGGTGAAGACGGTGAGGGCTATTAAGGCCGGGGAGGAGTTGTTCATTAATTACAATGGGGATTGGAATAATGAGAAGCCGGTATGGTTTGATGTGGTAACTTAATTATTTTATTTCCGTTTGCGGCTGGTGACGGGAGCGAATTTTAGTGCGAAGTTGATGCCGACGCTATTCATTTGCATTTGTCCGAAGCCGATGTTGCGGGAAGGGATCTTTACATATGGAGCGATGAGCATGGACAGGCTATTGCTGATGCCCGTCTCGACGCCTAATGATAGATTTATGGATGAGAACAGATAGTTGTTGTGATTCGAATAGTTGAAGCTTCTGCAGTCTTCACGGCCAAACATATTGAAGTAATAGTTGCAATTCTCGTTTGTCAGCAGGTAAGAAGAGAAGCCTGCGCTGGCGAAGAAGAGGGTGCTGCCTGCGACGCTGAAGTCGTACCGCAGGTTTAGCGGTATTTCGAGCATGTTGAAAGATCCCTTTACAAAGTCGACGTTATGCATATTGTTCAGCCGGTAGTAGTCGCCGGGTACGTGGTAGTCCTGCTGACGGGCTGCGTAGTTCTTTCTGTCGAGCAGCAGGCCGGTGCTGAGGTACCAGTGGTTTGCGAACTGGTAGTCGACGGTAAGGCCGAAGCTGCTGCCGGGTTTGTCGCCGGCCAGGGAATTGACGGAGGAGAAGTCTGGCGCAAAGGACAGACCGAATTGCAGATTCCTTTTTATCCGGAGGCTTTTGTTTTTATCCGGTTGTATCAGGGATGGGTTTGACTTTGCGGTGTAAGCGCGAAGAGCCGAGTCGCTGATAGAGGGGCGTTGTGTTAGCGGCCGGGGGCTGCGTATTGACGAGAGGGTTAGCTCGCGGGGTTTGTTATTACTGCTGGCGGTGCCATTATTATTAGTTGCGCCGGCGGTTGTGATGATATTGTTGCGTGAAGCTGCGGTTTCGCGGGTTGTGGCACCGGGGGTTGCGCCGGTTTTGGGTTTATTGGCGGTAGTGTGTGTTGCTGCGTTGGTTGTTGCGGCGGCTTCGGCGATGGTTGTGTTTGTGGTGTTGGGGTTTGCGGAGGTGCCTGCGTCGTTGGCTTTTGCGGAGGTGCCTGCGCCGTTGATGTCTGCGTCGTTGGTGCCGGGATAATGAGTTGTTTTATCGGTATGGGTGGGTGTTGTGGAATGCGCTGTTGAGGGCGCATTGGAATTTGTTGCAGGATTTGCTCCAGCCGGGTTGGCTGCGGCGGAATTCGCAGCAGCAGGCGCAGTGTGATCGGCGGCAGCGGGATTTACTGTAGCGGGATTGGCTATAGCAGGATCAGCCGCGGCGGATGGGGGGGCAGGTGGTGTAGAATTTGAGCTATGTTCTGGATTTTGAGTTGATGAAAGAGGTTGAGTTTCTGTGGCTGGTGTGGATTGGACCTTTACGGAAGGCGGGCTTCCGGATGGTTCGTTTTGTTTGGAAGTGTGGCTTTGTTTTACGAAATAGAAGACCCCTGCGACCAGCAGGATGGCCGGCACATAGTAAAAAGGGAACCGGCGAACGCCCCGCAGGGGGTTCGGACCAGATTTGCCGAGGTCCCTGTCCAGCCGGGGTTCCAGCTTTTCCCAGGACCGGGAGCCTAAGACGTCCCCTGGGTCATGCTCCTGGGCCGCTTCCCGACTCAAGCGGTCCAATTCTTTATCGGAGAGGTTCAACATAAGCTTTATGGTCAGTTTTTTTTATAAGGATTTTTCTAAGGTTTTCTCTGGCTTTTGACAGATTGGATTTGGAGGACCCGATGGAAATGCCCAGGTGTGCAGCTATTTCTTCGTGGGTCAGGCCCTCAATGACGAATAAATTGAAAACGGTACGATAGGCAGGTGACAGCTGCCTTATGGCTTCTATGATCTCTTTATAAGACAGGATATCGAGCCCTGTTTCCTGTTTGTCCGCGATGTTCTCTGCGTCTTCGGATAACATCTGTCCATTGATGTAGGAGGCGTTCTTCCTGTAGTGGTCGATACAGGTATTGACCAGGATACGTTTGAACCATCCTTTCAGGGACGCCAGGACATCCGCATGGCGGGATTCTTCGAATTGGTGAATGTTTTTAAATAGCTTGATAAATCCTTCGTTCATGATCTCTTCCACTTGTTCAAGATTATTTTGATAACGGTAGCATATTTTCACAGCATAATCCCTGAGCGTATTGTAGAGCTCTTTTTGGCTTGCACGGTCATTGGCACGGCAGCCATCTATCAATGCGTGTATTGGCGTATTTCCTGTGATCAATTCGGGTTTGCTGTAGTTGAGTGGTAGATAGTAACAACGTGCAAACTAGTTTTCCTAATTCGATCAATACGCAAATGAAATGTTAATGGTTGCTTTGTTGAGGCGGGGAATATGAATTTGCCGGTGGAATTTTAAGATTGGGGGTAGCCGGGAGGCTGGCGGGGCGGGGGTTGGGACCTGGTTACCTGGGCAGACGGGTGCTGGTGACGGATATGTCGGCTTTTATATAGACCTGGGCCTGGATGCTTTTTTCGCCGGCTTGCAGACCGATCATTTTCAACTCTTTAACCTCGCCGGTGGTAAAGAGTCCGGGTGCTATTGTCCTGTTGAGCTGGGCGTTGAGTGTAGGGAGATTGGCCTTTAGGAGGGCGGCCAGGTCGAGGAAACTATTTCCCTTGACGTTCTCCCGGATCTTGTTTTTGAAAAGGATCCTGGCCAGCTTGATCATAAACTCCCTGCTTTTCAACTCGTACTGGATATCGGGTACTTTTAGCTCCTGTTTGGCGGTGTCCAGCGTGGGTGTGCCCCAGACGAAGAACTGGCCTTCGTGGCTTCCGCCAAAATCCACTTCTACTTTTACCTGGTGATGGGCCATTCCGCTGACTGTCATGTTTTTCAGGATGACTTTTTGTCCCTCGTATTCGAAAGATTTGTTTCGGAAGGAGTCGTTCAGCAGCTTATTTATAAAGGCGTAGTCGTAGGCGGCGGGCAGATAAAGGGTGATGCCGCTGCGGTTGCTGCCGCTTTGCAGCGGGGGGAGGGGCGGTAGTTTGGCGGGGTTGGTGCTGTCGGAGCTCAATTCGGGTCGGCAGCTGATGCCCATGCTGATGGCAAAGGTGTCCCTGGCATAGTTGAGGGCTCCGATCCGCATCGCGGTGGGGTTTACGACCAGGTAGCCATAGGGGCCGATGGGGGTTTTTTGCCAGGCTTTTGTGGCGTTCTGGTGCAGATTGCCGGAAAAGTTCATCTTCGCTATGGATACGTCGAGTGTTTTGCAAAAGCTGTTGATAGATGAGCCGATGCTGTCCATGATCTGCTGGGTCATGTCGATAGAGAAAACAGACATGACGCATCGGTCGAGGGCTTTTAGCTGGTCGAGGCCGGAAGCGGTGCGCAGCCGGTAGTCCGATTGGAAGGAAAGCTGGGTGCTAAAGGCGAGGTCGACCCGGCGCATGGGTTCTTTGTCAAAACCGCAGTATCCCGATACCCAGGGTGACACGGGTTTGTTGCTGACGCAGAGGCAGCGGCCACCGGCCACCTGGTAGTGGCCCTGCAGGGCAACGGACAGTCTGTTGTTGACACATTGAACGGTGAAGCCGGACCGGACAAAGCGATATTTGTAGCGGAAGTCGCAGGAAGGTTGCAGGAAAGCCGGCCATCCTTCGGAAAGAAATTCTTTTGGGATCAGGGAGTCTGCGGTTGCCAGCAGCGGGCGACCGGCTATTTTTATGGGCAGGTCGATCTCCGAGGCCGGAAGGGCGGGCAGGGCGTCGGATGGCGGGTGGACGGAGATTGCCGGCGATGAGGGAGGGGATGGAGGCGCCGTGATCTTTTTTGATGGACCACAGGAACATAGACCCATGGAAATAAAGAGTGTGAAAATGAGGGTGTACGCTGCGGCAACCAGTCGGTGAGATGCGGGCATTTTACTTCCTGTTTTTTGTGTTATCAATAACGTCAAGAAGACCTCCGGAAAAGCGATCTTCCGTCAGTTGCCAGAACATTACGCCCCCCAGCCGTTTGCGGATGGCGTATTCCGTTTTCAGCCGGATCGAAGTGCTGTCGTCAAAGGACGCAAACCGTCGCTGGCTGGCATTATAAGCGTAGGGCGCTTGTGCTGCCGAATCCCAATGATAGGTATACCCGCTGTCTGCAGAGAGGAAGGCGGCCTGGTCTTTATAGGAGACGCCGCGCAGGAAACGGCAACTTTGGTAAAGGCCGTTGTTGGTGCTGTCCACGTTGTCGAATACACGGGCGTAAAAGGCAACGCCGATGGCCACCTTGCTGAGGGGTACGCCGATGGAGTCGAGATATCGTACTGCTTGGTCGGTGGATTCCAATTGTCCGGGGGTTGAATAGAGTCCGGTATGGTGGCCTGTCCGGGTGCTGTACCCATTGACAAGATCATAGCTCATCAGATTGATGTAGTCGACCTCTGGAGCTACTTGTTCCCAGTCGATGGATGTCTGGAGATAATCAGTAAAACCGCCGGCTGCGAAGCTGATCTCTTTTTTCCGGCCAAGATCTTTGCGAAGTAATTTGATGAGCTCGGTGAAATGATCTTTGTCCTGGGGAGTATAGGGATAGCCGGGGACGTTTTCGAGGCCGGGGTATTCCCAGTCGAGGTCGAGTCCGTCTGTATGGAAGTAGTCGATCAGTTGATGTGCGCTGCGAACGAAATCTCTGCGTCCGCTGTCTGTTGCGAATACATCGGGGCAGGTTTTACAGCCGCCCCAGCCCCCGAGGGAAAGGATGACCTTGAGGTGAGGGTTTTTATCTTTTAGAGCAACAAGGTGCCGTATCCTGGCAGTGTCGTTGGCGTTGTCAACATGAAGCAGGTTGCCTTCGAGGTGGCAGAAGCTAAATATGATATGTGTTAGCTTTTCGGTGGCGAAACTATCGATGGCGCTGTTGCGGCCCGCATAGTAGCCGATGACAGCGAGGTGCTTTGCGGAGGCCCTGCTATGGTGGCGGCGTGTGATGGTGGTAAGTTGGCGCTGCCCGGCGACGTGGTCAGGATTGACGGTTTGGGCTTGATTGGTAAAGCCGATAAGGACGAGGACAAGGAGACAGAACAGACGAAATTTCATATGTAAAGTTTTCTGGGAAGGTGAGTGTCTAAATTAAGCTGCTTGTAATGCCAGACCCAAAGATAAACGTTATATTTAATGTTATTAAACCAACGAGTTATGTCTGAAAGATATTTTGAGCAGGAGCGGGCCGGGAGCGGCCTGAAAAGAAGAAATTTCCTGACGGCTGCACTGGCTTCGGTTGCTGCTGTCGCGTTGCCAGGCGGGAGTGTGCTGGCAGGGTTGAGAAGAGTGGGTGGTGAGAGGTTGAATGGGGGATTGGACGGGCAGCTGCGTGGGAAAGGAATTGTGGAGGCGTTGCCCGGGGATGATGTGGGAATGCGAAAGGGAGTGGGGCTTACGATCAAGCAGGTCATCGATAATCTGCAGGCGGATATTCCCGGTGCGCCCTTTCCGGCGACGGTGGATACGATAAAGGCTGGTGACTGGGAACAACCGGTGAAGGGGATCGTCACGACGATGTTTGCGACTGATGCGGTGATAGAAAAGACGATAAGCCTGGGCGCCAATTTTATCATTGCACATGAGCCGACCTTTTACAATCACCAGGATGAAACAGACTGGCTGGAGAATGACCCGGTGTTTAAGAATAAAAAGGAACTGCTGAATAGAAATGGGATCGTCGTATGGCGTTTCCACGACGGTCTGCATGCGCACAAGCCGGATGGGGTGAGGATGGGGGTTATGAATGCGCTTGGTTGGGACAAATATTATTCCGCGGATGACCCGTCCTTAATCGAGATGCCGGCTATTTCGCTGCAGGAGATGATCACGCAGGTGAAGAACAAACTTGGGATCAAAAAGCTGAAATATATTGGGGATCCGGCGCAGATGTGTCGCCGGGTCGTACTTTCCCCGGGAGCGGCGGGCGGCCGGGCCCAGATCGGCCAGCTGCAGAAGTACCGGCCCGATGTGTTTATCTGCGGGGAGCTGAATGAGTGGGAGACCAGCGAGTATATCAGGGATGCCCGTCACGATAAGCAAAAAGTAAACCTGATCGTGCTGGGGCATTCGGTGAGCGAAGAGGCGGGATTGCAGTGGTTGATACCGGTGTTGAAAGAGAAGGCGCCGGGTGTAAAGGCGACACATGTGCCTTCGGGAGATCCTTTTATGTGGATGTAAAAGGAAAGGCCCCGCGTGCGCGAGGCCTTTTGCTGTCTATTTATTTATTTTGCGACTTCGGCCCGGATGACATTCAGCGCGCCACCTGCTTTGAACCAGCCGATCTGCGGTTCATTGTAGGTATGGTTGAGGCTGATCTCGTCCTTGCTGCCGTTCTTGTGGTTCAGTACCATGGTGAGCGGCTTGCCGGGCGTGAAGCTACCCAATCCAACGATGTCGATGCTGTCATCTTCCTGTACCTTGTCATAGTCATCTTTATTGACAAAGGTCAGTGCGAGCATGCCTTGTTTCTTCAGGTTGGTCTCGTGGATACGGGCGAAGCTGCGAACTACGATGGCGCGTACTCCCAGGTGACGGGGTTCCATAGCGGCATGTTCGCGGGAAGAGCCTTCGCCGTAGTTCTCATCGCCTACGACAACGGAACCGATGCCGGCGGCTTTGTAAGCTCTTGCTGTAGCAGGCACAGGACCATATTCGCTAGTCAGCTCGTTCTTTACGGAGTCCGTCTTGTCGTTGAAGAAGTTGACGGCACCGATGAGCATATTGTTGGAGATATTATCGAGGTGACCGCGGAATTTTAACCAGGGGCCGGCCATCGAAATATGATCGGTCGTACATTTTCCCTTGGCTTTTATCAGCAGTTTCAATCCTTTCAGATCGGTTCCTTCCCAGGCGGCGAATGGTTCGAGGAGCTGGAGACGGGAAGAGTCGGATTTTACTGCGACCTGTATGCCTTTACCGTCTTTTGCAGGGGCCTGATAGCCGGCGTCATCCACGGAGAAGCCTTTGGGCGGCAGTTCGACGCCTGTAGGTTCGTCGAGCATTACGTCTTCGCCCTTTTCGTTCTTCAATTTATCCGTTAAGGGATTGAAAGTAAGGTCACCGGCAATGGCGAAAGCGGTCACGATCTCAGGACTGGCGACAAAAGCATGGGTGCTGGCGAGTCCGTCGTTACGTTTGGCAAAGTTCCGGTTGAAGGAAGTGATGATCGAATTCTTGCGATTAGGGTCATCGATGTGACGGGCCCACTGACCGATACAAGGGCCGCAGGCGTTGGCGAGCACTATGCCGCCGATCTTATCGAACGTCTTTAAGAATCCGTCCTTTTCGATAGTGAAACGCACCTGTTCGGAGCCCGGTGTGATGGTAAATTCTGCCTTGGTCTTCAGGTTTTTGTCGATAGCCTGTTGCGCCAGGGAGGCTGAGCGGCTGATGTCTTCGTAAGAAGAGTTGGTACAGCTGCCGATGAGGGCTACTTCGAGGCGTTCGGGCCAGTTGTTGGCTTTGACGGCTTCAGCGAATTTGCTGATGGGCCAGGCCAGGTCGGGTGTGAATGGTCCGTTGACGTGAGGTTCGAGTTCGTTCAGGTTGAGCTCGATGACCTGGTCATAGTATTTTTTTGGATCGGCGTAAACTTCTTTGTCGGGCCGCAGGTAGTCTTTGATGCCATCTGCGAGCGCGGCTACTTCTTCGCGGCCGGTGGCGTTTAGGTAGGCGGCCATTTTCTCGTCATAAGCAAAGACCGAGCAGGTTGCTCCGATCTCGGCGCCCATGTTACAGATAGTGCCTTTACCAGTAGCGCTGAGGCTGTCGGCGCCTTCGCCGAAGTATTCGACGATAGCTCCGGTGCCGCCTTTCACGGTCAGGATGCCGGCCACTTTAAGGATGATGTCTTTGGCGGAGGTCCAGCCGCTCATTTTGCCGGTCAGCTTGACGCCGATGAGTTTGGGCATTTTCAGTTCCCAGGCCAAGCCGGCCATTACATCTACTGCATCAGCGCCACCGACGCCGATGGCTACCATGCCGAGACCACCCGCATTTGGAGTGTGGGAGTCGGTACCGATCATCATGCCGCCGGGGAAAGCATAGTTTTCCAGAACGACCTGGTGGATGATGCCGGCTCCGGGTTTCCAGAAACCGATGCCATATTTATTTGAGATAGAGGCGAGAAAGTCATATACTTCTTTGTTGACGTCGATGGCGGTAGCCAGGTCGGATACGGCGCCAACTTTTGCCTGGATCAGGTGATCGCAATGGACGGTGGAGGGGACTGCTACCTTGTCGCGTCCGCAGGTCATAAATTGCAGCAGGGCCATCTGGGCGGTAGCGTCCTGCATGGCTACGCGGTCCGGGGCGAAGTCGACATAGTCCTTGCCGCGGTCATAAGCGCGGGCAGGAGTTTCAAAAAGGTGCGAGTACAATATTTTTTCAGCTAAAGTCAGGGGTTTTCCTACCAGTTTACGGGCGGCGTCTACCTTGGATGGCATAGCTCCGTATAACTTTTTAATAAGATCCAGATCAAAGACCATGATGAATTTAGTTTATATGTTAAGCTTGTTGAACCAAAGGGCTATAACTTAGCTTGGGAGGTGCCTTATCGGAGGCCGGGTGGAGAGTGGCTCTCGCTCGGAGAGTCGCTGGGATTCAACCGGCACCTTTGGTGCCTGCCGGGGCCAATGTTGGCCCTTCGGGCGCCCTCGCTTCGCTCAGGTCTGCGAAATTACCTAAAAATGAGGTAGGTTTTATCGATTTTTTTTAAATTAGAGGCATGAACAGACTCAAGAACTTCATCGAGTGGCAGGTTTTCGGTGTGTGTACGGCAATTGGTGAAAGAATGGGTATCGCTACCTCACGTATCCGGACCTGGTTTATTTACATTTCCTTTCTCACAATGGGCTCTCCTCTTATTGTCTATTTCGTCCTTGCCTTCTGGATGAATATCAAGCGATATATCCTTTCTGCCCGTAGGAATCCACTCAAATATTTGTGAGCGAGGATTGTGAGGCGAAGATGGCCAATTATTAATACCCATTTCCGGTAGACGGGCTCCCGCTTTTTTTCGTACCTTACTGAAGTCAGCTTACTGTTGTGCCCATGAGATCTGTATTTATACACGGATTAAATCCTGTTCCTTGTTCCAATTTGATTTTTCCTATGCGGATTATGAGCAATTGATGAATGACCTGGCGCAGCGATTGAACGTGCCGGTGATTAATCACCAGTTGGTTTTTCCGGAGTCAGTCGGCTCCGGTAGTCTCACCTTTGTCAGGCTTCCCAACGGTATCCACGTCAATATTGTCAATTGTAAAATGAATCAGGACTGGCTTATCACCCGCCGGAAGATGAAGGATGAGTATTATACCCTTCGTTTTCATGAACTGACCATTCCCGATACGCTGGAGATACGGATTGGGGATGAGCGAATGAGGGAGTCGCATACTACGCGTTCGATCGCTTATCTGACCAATACGCTGTCGGACTGGGCTTATCTGGGTTCGAAGGGGACGGTCTATAAGGGCATCGACATCCTTTTCAATGCATCCTGGCTGGCAGGGTATCTTGGGTTGGATAATATCGAGGATGTTTTATCCGCGTATCTATCCCTGCAGGTGGAGAATGTGCATCGTGAGCCGCTGGACAGCGAGTATCGTCGGCTGATACAGGAAATAGTGGAGGTGGAGGACGATAACCCGATGCGGCTGGCTATCATTCAGAACAGGATCATGTTGCTGATAGAGCGTTTTTTTCTGCGTATTTACGAGAGAAAGAAGAATTCTTATTTCAATATTCCGCTTTCCAAGACGGACATCGACCGGGTCATGCAGGTGGAGGGCGTGCTGACCAAGGATATTTTCGAGCCTGCGCCGACGATAAGCCAGCTGGCGCGGATGGTTTCGATCAGTGAATCCAAGCTCAAAAAGGATTTCAAGATGATCTACGGGTTGCCGGTCTATGAGTATTTTCAGAAGGTTCGTATGCAGGCGGCCAAGGATAAATTGCTGGCCGGCGGTCATTCTGTAAAGGAGGTGGCGATGGAATTAGGTTATTCGAATCTGAGTAATTTTACGATCGCTTTTAAAAAGGAATTTGGGCTTCTCCCCAGTAAGTTGTTGACGGCCTATTAACTGGGCGGAGCCCAATTAATAATTTTTTCCCCCAATTATTAACGTTTTGCCTTAACAATTTGATAATAGACTTTACAGCTATCTGAATCACTTTTTCAGCTAGTATTAATTCGTAGTTATGCCTACCTTTGTAGAGCATTTGATCAGGGTTAATTCAAATGTCCCGTTTTTAATTCCTCATCGGCTGGACTAGCGTCCGGCGAGTGTCATCCAGGAAAGACCAATTGAAATCCTCCCCTTTATAGTTCGGAAACTACTTTACGAAGCCTCACCAACTGTTCGAGTAAATCCTGCAGAAGATCCAGTCGTAGCATGTTAGCTCCATCGCTTTTCGCTAGGGCAGGATTGGGGTGTGTTTCAATGAACAGGCCATTGGCTCCGGTGGCAATAGCAGCTTTTGCGATGGTGCTGATCAGCTGTGGATTGCCGCCGGTGACCCCGCTTGTTTGATTGGGTTGCTGAAGGGAGTGGGTACAGTCCATCACGACTGGTGTGCCGTGTTCCTGCATCCAGGGTATATTGCGATAGTCGACGACGAGGTCCTGGTAGCCAAAGGTGGTGCCTCTTTCGGTCAGGACGATCTTCTCGTTACCAGCGTTTCTTATTTTTTCCACTGCAAATTTCATGGCCGGTCCGCTCAGGAACTGGCCTTTTTTTACGTTGACCACTTTTCCTGTTTCTGCGGCGGCGAGCAGGAGATCAGTCTGGCGGCAAAGGAATGCGGGGATCTGGAGGATGTCCACGTATTTGGCGGCGGGGGCTGCTTCGTCGTGAGCGTGGATATCGGAAGTCGTAGGCAGCTTGTAGGTGTCGCCTACTTTTTTTATTAATTCGAGTCCGCTGTTGTCGCCGATGCCGGTGAATGATCCGGCGCTGGTGCGATTGGCTTTGCGATAGGAGGCTTTGAAGACATAGGGGATGCCGAGGTTGCGGCAGATGCCGGAGACTTTGTCGGCGACTTCCATGACGAGTTCTTCGCTTTCGACTACGCAGGGGCCTGCGATGAGGAAGAAGTTGTTTTTATCGTATGACTGGGACTTAAAGAGTTGATGTAGGAATTCCATGGGGCAAACCTACGGGAAAATGGGGAATTTGGGGTTTATAGGTGTGGAGTTGAGGATTGATCCGCTTTTTTGGCCTGCCGGTCAGGAGGAGGCGGGGGGACGCTTTTTTTTACTAGGTTTGCACCCCAAAACCCTGTAGTAATGGCTAAAGATAGAATATTGGTAATTGGCGCCAGCGGACAGATCGGAGTTGAGCTGACACTTGCGCTCCGGCGGATATATGGCAATGCCAACGTAATAGCCTCCGACCTGCGTGAAGAGAATGAATTGCTGCACGGCACCGGTCCGTATGTGTCGCTGGACGTCATGAACAAAGAGATGCTGCATGTGCAGGTCATCCGGCAGAATATTACGCAGATCTATTTGCTGGCTGCTATCCTTTCTGCTACCGGCGAGAAAAATCCCAACCTGGCCTGGCATCTGAATATGCAGGGGTTGCTGAATGTGCTGGACATAGCCCGGGAAGAGAAGCTGCACAAGGTTTACTGGCCAAGCAGCATCGCGGTTTTCGGACCGACTTCGCCGCGGCTGAACTGCCCGCAGCGTACTATTATCGAACCCACCACCGTGTATGGCATCAGCAAGTATGCCGGAGAGTTCTGGTGTAATTACTTTTTCGAACGCTATGGCGTGGATGTCCGGAGTATCCGTTACCCCGGACTGATCAGCTATAAATCCGCGCCGGGCGGCGGGACGACGGATTACGCGGTGGAGATATTTCATGAAGCCCTGGAGGAGCGGAAGTACAAATGTTTTTTGAAAGAGGATACTTATCTGCCTATGATGTATATGCCGGATGCTATCCGGGCTACCATAGAGCTGATGGAGGCGCCTGCGAGCAAGCTTTCGGTACGGACCTCGTATAATGTGGCGGCGCTGAGCTTTTCGCCCAGCGAGATCTCGGCCGAGATCAAGAAGCATATTTCTGATTTTACTGTGACGTATGAGCCCGATTACCGCCAGCATATTGCGGACAGCTGGCCGCAGAGCATTGATGATTCGGTTGCCCGGGATGATTGGGGCTGGAAGCCGGAGTTTGATCTGCCGCGGATGACGACGGAGATGCTGGAGAACCTGGAATAAGGAGATCAATCTACTCCTTCAATAGACTTTAGGGGTTTTTTTATTAAATTGCGTGTTCAATTATAATATACCCCCGTTATGCTACGTCTTCTTATATGCGCTTTTTTTGTTGTTTTTCAATTGTTTGTGAGTGCTGCACCGAGTATGGCGGAGGTTGCGGCGCCGGTCGGGGCGAGGGGGGTTGGGATGGTGAGTGCTGCACCCGGGAAGCCTCCTGTTTTTCGCAGCGGGCAGTGGCGGGCTGTCCTGGAGAGGGCAGACGGGAATAATATAGCTTTCAACTTTGAAGTAAAGGACAGTGCCGGGAAGAAGGTACTGTATATCCGGAATGCGGGTGAGCGGCTGCTGGTGGATGATATTTCCCGGGAGGGGGATTCCGTAATTATCCGGCTGCCGTTTTATGAGTCGCAGCTGAGGGCTGTGGTTACGAAGGACGGGGACCTGAAGGGCGTCTGGTTAAGGCATTTGGTAGATAATTACCAGGCTGTTCCTTTTAAGGCGTTTTATGGGGAGGCTTTTCGTTTTGAGGGTGGGGCTGCGGCGACCGGGGTTAGTGTAGCGGGTCGCTGGGCGGCGGTGTTCCGGTCGACTTCGCGGAAGGACACGACGTTCCGGGTGGGTGAGTTTCAGCAGCAGGGCAGCCGGGTGACGGGTACTTTTCTGGATGCGGGGGGTGATCTTCGTTATCTTGAAGGGGTAGTGAGCGGGGATTCGCTGAAGCTTTCCTGTTTTGACGGAACACATGCTTATTTTTTTACGGCTAAGATCGATGGGAACAAGCTGTCGGGTGGTGAGTATTTTGCCGGACCGACGGCTCATGAAGTATGGACGGCTGAAAAAGATGAGAACGCAAAGCTGGAAGACCAGTTTGCCATGACCAAATGGAGAAAGGATGTGCCATTTACCTTTAGTTTTAAAGATATAAACGGGAATAAGGTGTCGCTGAGCGAACCCCGTTTTAAGGGTAAGGTAGTCCTGGTACAGATAATGGGTTCATGGTGTCCCAATTGCATGGATGAGACGCGTTTCCTCAGCGGTTTTTATGACGAATATCACAGCAAGGGCGTGGAGATCGTTGCGCTGGCTTATGAGCGCAGCACCGATTTTGCGCGTTCGCAAACGAGCCTGCGTAGTTTTCAGCGACGTTTCCAGGTGAAATATCCTATGCTGATAACCGGTGTAACGGTGGGTGACCCGCAGCGTGCGGAGAAGACCTTGCCTCAGCTGGAGCAGATCGTGAATTTCCCTACTACCATCTTTGTCGACAAGGCCGGGCGTATAGCCAGGATCCATACGGGGTTTAGCGGTCCGGGTACTGGCGCGCATTACGAAGACCAAAAGAAAGAAATCTACGCCACGGTAAATGAATTATTAGGGCAAGCAATAAACTGAGCCATCCGAACCAGTCTCCCCAGCAGCTATAGATAGTCGTGGAATTATCGAGTGGGACTTTACCGAGCCGTTTACTTTTATTCCCTTTTTCGGTGTTGGCTTCGGCCAGGACCCTTCCTTTTTTCCGGCAGGCAGATGAGGATCAGCTCGACGCGGCCAGCGGGGCCGAAGGAGGGTATTGACGATATTCCAGACCTGTTCCCATTTTTTATTTTTTCCACAATACGGTGCCTACATATTTTGACTGTTCTATAAATCCCAGGTTTAGAGAGTCTGTCGACCGGCCGCGATTGTCGCCCAGTACGAAATAACAGCCGGGCGGAACGCGTACCGGTCCGAAGTTGTCGCGATTCCAGTTCTTTTTGTAGATCAGAAAAATGGCTTCATCCCGAAGGCCTGCCGGCAGGGTATACCGTTCGCAGGAAAGCTGGTTGACATGAATATATTTGTCTGCCAGTGAAATATAAAGCGTGTCTGAATAGGGCGGGATGGTATAGGCCTGGGCCTTATCATATATCAGGGGTGCACTGTCCTTTCTGTTGACCTTATAAATGTGCTTTAGCTGTAGCTGGCTATCGGCATTCTGACCGTTGACGTGTAAAATACCCGCCCTGATCTCGAGGGTATCTCCGGGCATACCGCAAAGGCGATGGGTCAGCAGGGCGAGGCCACTGTCGGGCAGTACGGCGCGGTAACTGATCAGGTCAAAGCGTTTGGGCTTTTTCAGGGGCGTGGTAAAAAAGAGCCTGCCCCGTTTAAGGGTTGGCTCACTGGCGGAAGTAGTAACTTTCAGCAGCTTCAAATACGATGGTTTTAGGGGCGTAGAGGTCGGGACTAAAGTACTGAAATTTCTGTAAATTGCACCCATGCAAGCGTATTTAGATCTTCTTCAGCATATAATTGATAAAGGCGCTACCAAGACGGACCGGACGGGCACGGGTACGACGAGCTGTTTTGGCTATCAGCTGCGGTTTGATCTCTCGCAGGGCTTCCCCCTGGTGACGACCAAGAAGGCGCATATGAAGAGCATCATTTACGAGCTGCTCTGGTTTCTTCGCGGTGAGACGAATATCCGGTATCTGAAGGAACATGGGGTCAGCATCTGGGATGAATGGGCTGATGCGCAGGGAGAGCTGGGGCCTGTTTATGGCAAACAGTGGCGTAGCTGGGAAGGCGCCAACGGGGGTACGATAGATCAGATCTCCCAGGTTATCGACAAGATCAAAAAGACCCCGGACAGTCGCCGGCTGATCGTCAGCGCCTGGAATGTGGCTGATCTGCCGGATATGGCTCTTATGCCTTGTCATGCCTTGTTCCAGTTTTATGTAGCGGATGGCAAGCTGAGCTGTCAGCTGTACCAGCGCAGCGCCGATGTATTTTTAGGTGTGCCTTTCAATATAGCTTCCTATGCCCTGCTGACCCTGATGGCAGCACAGGTATGCGGGCTGGAGCCGGGCGAGTTTATTCATACTTTCGGGGATGTCCATTTATACAATAATCACCTGGAGCAGGCGCGTCTGCAGCTGACACGGAAGCCTTATCCCTTACCGGTGATGAAGCTCAATCCCGGGGTGAAGGACATTTTTGGGTTTCATTTTGAGGATTTTACGCTGGAAAATTATCAGAGTCATCCGGGCATCAAAGCGCCGGTTGCGGTTTAAAGGGACGTCACGTTTGTGGGGTGTCGCGCGTTCAGGCGTCTTTTGCGGGTAGATGTTTAAAGTATATTTATGATCATTAGTCTCATCGTAGCCGCCAGTACCAATAATGTCATCGGGAAAGATAATCGTCTGCTCTGGCACCTGCCGAGCGACATGAAGTTCTTTAAGAACACGACCTGGGGCATGCCGGTTGTGATGGGCCGCAAGACGTATGAGGCGCTGGCGGGGGAACCTTTGCCGGGGCGCTTCAATTTTGTGATCACGCGGAATAAGAATTGGGATCCTGGAACCAGTAAGGCCCGGGTTGCGCCTGACCTGGAGACGGCGTTGCGGATGGCGGAGGAGACCGATTGTAAGGAGACCTTTGTCATTGGTGGAGGCCAGATCTATGCAGAGGCTATGCCGGCTGCCGACAGAATTTATATGACACGTGTACATACTGTGCTGGAAGGGGACACCTGGTTTCCCGTGATCGATGAGAAGGTTTGGGAGTTGACTGATAACAGGGATTTTCCTGCGGATGAGAAACATGCTTTTGCGTATAGTTTTCAGATCTGGGAAAGGAAAAAGTGATAGGTTTGCCGGATGTATTCCCGCTACCGGCTTGCACAAAAATATCTCCATTATTACTTTACGGCCGCCAATGGTAAGGGGCATGGTATTCACTCGCCGTTTGTTTTCGATCTTATATTGAATGTCCTGAATGATCGGGTTGCTTACCCGGATTATGCTGCTATCGAAGGTTTGCGCAGGCGGCTTCGGGGGGATGGTACTTTGCTTGAGATAGAGGATCTCGGGGCAGGCTCGGCGTGGAAGGCTCCAAGGCAGCGGAGTGTGGGGGATATTACGAGACGTGCGGCTAAGCCGGCGAAGCTGGGGCAGCTGCTTTTTCGGATGGCGCGGTATTATCGGCCGGCCAGGGTAGTGGAGCTGGGGACTTCGCTGGGTTTTTCTACGGCTTACCTGACGGCGGGGGTGAGGGGCGCGGGGCGGGTATGGTCGATCGAGGGGTCGGGGCAAGTGGCTGCTGCTGCGGAGAAGAATCTGGGTTTGCTGGGATTGGAGGCGCGGATGGTGACGGGGAATTTTGACCTTGTGTTGCCGGGGGTGTTGGAGGAGATGGTGGGTGTCGATCTGGCCTTTGTAGATGGGAATCACCGGCGGGACCCGACTTTGTCCTATTTTAACCAGCTGATGGAGCACGTGAGCGGGACTGCTGTTTTGATCTTTGACGATATTCACTGGAGCGAGGAGATGGAGGACGCGTGGGGGATCATTAAGAACGATCCGAGGGTTTATGTGACGGTCGACCTTTTTTTTATAGGGTTCGTATTTTTAAGGGAGGAATTTAAGGTGAAGCAGGATTTTGTGATACGATTCTAATTCGCTGATATAGAAGGTGTTATGCCAGCAGCGAAATAATAGGGGTAGCCGGGTGGCGCCCTTTTTTTATTTTTGAATAGGGGTAAGTGTTCCTTATCGTGTCATATAGTCATAAGCTAACAGGATGATAGCAAATAGCACTGGTATTTTTACGGCTGGCCAGGGGGTAGAGGACTTGTTCGAGCAGGTTTTTAAATCTCATTTTAAGAGCCTGCATGCCTATGCCTGTACCATCATGAGAGACCCTATGCCGGCTGAGGAGATCGTCCAGAATATTTTTTTGAAGCTTTGGGAGAAGAAGGGGGAGATAATGATAAAGGAAAATATTTCTGTCTATTTATACAGGGCGGTACATAATGAGAGCCTCAATTACCTGAGACATCGGAAGGTACGGTCCGCATATCAATCTTACGCTATGCGTCAACATAAACAAACCGAACAGGAGAAGCCGGCCGAGAAGGTCGTAATGAAGGAGTTGGAGAAGAGGCTGGAGATTGCTCTCCAGGAGCTGCCGGAGCAGTGCCGGACGATATTTCAGCTGAGCCGTTTTGAGGACCTGAAATACAGGGAGATCGCGGATAAGCTGGGGCTTTCCGTCAAGACGATAGAGAACCAGATGGGCAAGGCGTTGAAGCTGCTGCGATTGAAATTGGTTGATTTTTTACCGACGATATTGCTATTTATCACCTTATTTAAATAAACCAGCGGTGACAGAAAATAATAATATAGATGATCTCCTGGTGAAAGTGGTTTTAGGAGAGTCCACCGCAGAAGAGCTGAGCTTTGTCCGGGGCTGGAGAGCGGAGAGCCCGGAGAATGAACGGTATTTTGCCGATTTTCAGCGCATCTGGGAGGAGAGCAGGAATCTGGCGGTGCATAGTACGGTGGATGAGGTGGCGGCGTGGGGTAAGTTTATGGAGAGAGTGGGAAGGGGTGAGGTGAGCCGCGGAACGGATGAAGAATGGGAGAATAGGGTTGAGGGTGATACGAACCTCGAGAGGGGTGTGGTTGCGGAGATCGGAGGTGGAAGGCGAGGCCAGTGGATGCTTCGGGTGGCGGCTATATTGATCGCGGTGATGGCCGGGGGATGGTTCTTTTATACCTATTCTTACAAGCCGGGTCAATTCCTGTCGGTCAATTCCGGCCTGCAGGTGTTGTCGGATACTTTGCCGGAGGGGTCGGTGGTGACGATGAATAAAGAGTCGTCGATCCGTTACAGAAGGCGGTTTGCGGGGAATATCCGGCAGGTGGAGATGGAGGGAGAGGCTTTTTTTGCGGTGGCCCCAGACAAGAACAAAGCATTTGTAGTCCAAACGAATGGGGTGAGCATTACCGTACTCGGGACCTCCTTTAATGTAAGGGCCGTAAAAGGAAAAACGGAGGTGATCGTCGAGACCGGATTGGTGGAGATCAAAAAAGGGGGACATGTTGTGCGTGTTGGGGCTCATGAAAAGGCAGTCATCGGGATGGACGATGCTAAACTGGTGAAAGAGGATAACCCGGACCAGCTTTACAACTATTACCGGACCAAAACTTTTGAGTGTAACGGTACTCCTATGTGGCGACTTGTCGAGAAGCTGAACGAAGTATACAAAGCGCATATAACGATCGGCAATCCCAGGCTGAGTGCTTTACAACTGACAACGACGTTTGTCGATGAGTCACTGGATGGGATATTGGATGTGGTGTCCAAAACATTTGGCATAACTGTTGTCCACAACGGGCAGGAGATCATCTTGAAATAAGTACAGGACGGTATGAATTTTATAAAGAGCCTTATACCTGCCGGGTCGTTTTTGGGGTTGTTTTTGCTGGGGTCGCTGCCGACGGCTTACGCTCAGAGCAAACTGGACAAAAAGATCTCCGTGTCTATCCATCAACGGCCGCTGGCACAGGCGCTGGCGGAAATCGGGCGGAAGGGCGGAGTTGTTTTTTCCTATAATACCACGATCCTCAATGGGGATAGTCTTGTGAATGCAGAGGCCGATGGAATGACCGTGCGGCAGGTATTGGTCCGACTACTTGGAGATGGCTATGACTATTCCGAGAACGGGAAGTATGTGATCATTTTACAACGACCAAAGGCTCCGCCGAATATCCCGCCTGTCCGGTCCTATATGATCAGCGGGTATGTGAAGGACGAGACTACGCGGGAGAAGATAGGCAATGCAAGTGTATATGAGAGTGACCAATTGGTATCCACGTTAACGGATACCAATGGTTTTTTTCGTTTGAGGCTGAAGGAAAGGTCTGCCCGTTCGACTACAATTATTATCAGCAAGCAGTTTTACAGAGATACGGTGCTGTTTGTCCAGCCCGGATCGGATCAGCAGTTAGTTGTCCCGATCGGCCGTGAGAAGATCTCCAATCTGTCTCCCTTTGTGGTTACTAACCGGGTAGAAAAGACCTGGCTGGGTAGATTCTTTTTGTCTTCGAGATCTATGGTCCAGAGTCTGAACCTGGCTGATTTTTTTGCCAAGAAGCCGGTACAGATGTCGCTGACGCCGGGATTGGGTACGCACGGGCGGATGAGCGGGCAGGTAGTAAATAAGATATCCCTGAACATCGTGGGGGGGTATACTGCGGGGATGAATGGGGTGGAACTGGCCGGAGTGTTTAATCTCGATAAGAATGCGGTCGGGTTTGTACAGGCGGCGGGTGTCGTCAATGTTGTCGGAGGAAAGGTAGAAGGGGTTCAACTGGCTGGCGTTGATAACTCTGACCTGGATTCGGTGGTTGGGGTTCAGGCTGCGGGGGTAAGCAATGTCGTGAAAGGGGCTGTGACGGGGGTGCAACTGGCGGGTGTTGTGAACATCAGCCAGGGAGAGGTGAAGGGCGTTCAGGCTGGGGGAGTAGTGAATGTCAGCCATAAGGTGAACGGCGTTCAAGTCGGGGGGATAGCGAATGTCAGCCAGGAAGTGAACGGTGTGCAGGTGGGTGGGGTCGTTAATTATACAAGACGGTTGAGGGGTGTGCAGATCGGTTTAGTAAACATAGCAGATAGCTCTTCGGGTTTTATGGTCGGGTTAGTGAATATCGTAAAGAACGGTGTTCATGAATTTACTGTGTCTTCCAATGAAATGACGCCGTTGAATATCTCTTATAGAACGGGTAGCCGTGGTATGTATAGTATTTTAGAGCTGGGTTTTGATCCGGGTAATAATGAGAAAGTTTATAATTATGGCATAGGGATCGGGAATGAGGCGCGGTTGTCTTCGCGGCTTGCCTTGAATACCGAGGGCCTTCTGTATAATTTTATTGTAGGGCATGACAGGAATTTACCCCTGGTTGTGCGGCTTCAGAGCCTGTTGCGGGTAAAGCTCGGAAAGGTCTCTTTTTTTGCAGGGCCGGCTTTATCGATGACCACTTCTTCGGATGAGATCCATCTCTCCGATGGGTATAGAACAGTTTTGCCAAGGGCTGGCTATCATACATTCCCTGTCGGCAATGTGAAGGCCTGGGTGGGCTGGACTGCCGGAATAAACATTTTTTAGTTTGGGGTAGGGGTAGCGGAAAGGCAGGGTGTCTATCCTGTATGGACACGAAAGTAATCTTTATCACACTTCTTTTTTTTAGCGTTCTGAGAAACGCTTCTGCACAGTCCGGGGTCCCGGATGTGAAACATATTAATATCGGTCTTGTATACCCGATAAGCAGCAATGGCCGGCAGGCAAAGACTTACACCAATTCATTTTCATTGAATGCGGTGGCGGGCTTGTCACGAGCGGAAACGGGGTTAAGCCTGGCAGGGTTTGCAAACGTAGTGCTGGACAGCGCGTCCGGATTACAGATCGCGGGGTTTGCGAATGTCGTGAGCCGCAACAGCGGTGTAGAAATTGCAGGGTTTGGAAGTTTTGTCCGGAGAAATTCGTCGGGTGTGCAGGTTGCCGGCTTTATCAATGCGGGAGCTAATTCCGGGACGCAGGTCGCGGGGTTTATCAATACCGCAGCCAATGCGGATAACCAGGTAAGCGGGTTTATCAATGTCGCCAAAAAAGTCAAAGGTGTACAGATCGCCGGGTTTATCAATATTGCGGACAGCAGTGACTACCCGATCGCTATTTTCAATTTTGTAAAGAACGGAGAAAAGACCATCGGTGTCAGTACGGATGAGACCCTGACGACTTTGGTGACTTTCAGATCAGGCGGCAGGCGGCTGTATGGTATTGCCGGTCTTGGCTACAATCACAAAGGTAAGCGGGATCTGGCCGCCTGGGAAGTTGGGCTTGGCGCGCATCTTGTGTCGACCGAACGGTTCCGGTTGAATGTAGAAGCCGTGAATGTCGGGTTGACCGACTTTAAACATGGGGATTGGGTAAAATCGTCGCTGCGGGTATTGCCTGCCTATCGTCTGGGGTCACGCGTCGAGATCTTTGCAGGGCCCAGCTTTAATTATTTCCGTGCCAGGAACGGACAGGGAGAAGGTATTGTCGGCCACTATCTCTGGAGCGACAGAAACTCACATTGTTATTACGGACTGTTTTTTGGTGTGACGGGCGGCGTCACTATTTCACTCACTAAAAAATAATATTCTATGCGTTTATTGTTGTTGTTATTTCTACTGGCGGTGTCGCTGTGTTTGTCGGCGCAGGTGAAACATACGATCAGCGGATCGGTCAAGGCAAAGGCTACCGGGGAAAGTATTATACGGGCGACCGTGATCGTCTCGGGTCAGCATATCGGGGTTACTACCAATGACTATGGCTACTATTCGCTTACGCTTCCGGAGGGGAAGTATACGCTTATCATTTCTTCTGCAGGGCGGCAGAGCAAAACTACCGACGTCGACCTGAAAGAAAATATACAGCTGGAGACCCTACTGGAAGAGCAGGGTCAGCTGCAAAACGTGGTTGTCACGGCGCAGAGCGGCAGGGGAAGGAGTATCCGGGGAACACAGATGGGGGTCGAGCATATCAGTACGGCCGAGATCAAGAGTGTTCCGGTGTTGTTCGGGGAACGGGATGTATTAAAAACGCTGCAGCTGTTGCCTGGTGTGAAGTCCGTTGCGGAAGGCAATAGCGGGCTGAGTGTCCGGGGTGGTGGGACGGATCAGAACCTGATCCTGCTGGATGAGGCGCCGGTGTATAATGCGTCGCATTTGCTGGGGTTCTTTTCGACGTTCAATTCGGATGCTATCAAGGATGTTACCTTATACAAGGGGGATATGCCGGCTCAGTATGGCGGAAGGCTTTCTTCGGTTGTAGATGTCCGGATGAATGAAGGGAATAACCAGGATTATCATGTCACCGGCGGTGTGGGGCTGATCTCCGCCAAGATCAATGTGGAGGGACCTATTGAAAAGGATAAGTCGTCATTCCTGTTCACGGCGAGACGGACCTATGCGGATATGTTCCTGAAGCTGTCCGGTGACTCTACGAAGAATAAGAACAGTCTTTATTTCTACGATCTGAATGCGAAGCTCAACTTTACGCTGAGCGATCGGGATAAGCTGTATGTCTCGGGTTATTTTGGCCGGGATGAGCTGTCGAGTGCGGATATCTTTGGCATCAACTGGGGGAATGCTACGGCGACGGTCCGATGGAACCATAGTTTTGGCCCCCGGCTTTTTTCCAATACTTCCCTTATTTACAGCGATTACAATTATAAATTAAAGATCAATAATAACGGGAGCGATTTTTTGGTCCGGTCTGCGCTAAGAGACTTCAATCTGAAGGAGGAGCTACAGCTTTTTTTGAACCCGCGTAATACGCTGCGGTTTGGATTTAATTCGATCCATCATTCCATGACACCCGGTGTGCTGGACTCCCAGGGAGCAAACAGCGGAGTCAACGATACTGCTTTTCAGAAAAGGTATGGTCTTGAGAATGCTGTGTATATCAGCAATGACTGGAAGGCTTCGGATCGGGTGAGTGTGACGTATGGGGCAAGGCTGGAGGCGTTTAGTGCGATTGGAAAGGGGGATTTTGTCAATGTGGCTTCTTCCGGCCAGGTTATAGATACCGTGCACAATGGCAGCGGTCAGATCCTGAAGACCTATGTCAACCCGGAGTTTCGGTTTGGGATGAGCTATCAGCTGGACCCGAATACATCCATCAAGGCATCCTATGCAGGGAATACCCAGAACATGCACCTGATCTCTTCGGGGAGTGCGGGACTGCCTACGGACAGGTGGGTACTGAGCAATAATATGATCCGCCCTGAGCGGTCGCACCAGGTGTCGCTAGGGTATTATAAGAACCTCCGGGATAATAAGTATGAGCTGACGGTGGAAGCCTACTACAAAGCCCTGCAAAACCAGATCGATTACCGGGATGGGGCCAATGTGCTGAGCAACGGCACGATAGAGACGGAGCTGTTGTATGGCAAGGGGCGTGCGTATGGTGTCGAATGGTTGTTGAAAAAGAAACAGGGACGGCTTACGGGATGGATCGGCTATACCTTGTCCAAATCAGAGAAGAAGATAGATGGTATCAATAATGACCGGTGGTACAACGCTTACCAGGACAGGACCCATGATATTTCCATCGTAGGCATGTATAAGCTGGATCGACGCTGGCTGTTGTCGGGCAGCTGGGTATATAATACGGGAAATGCGGTCAGCTTTCCCAGCGGGAAATACAAGTCGGATGGCCGGACGATCTACTATTATTCGGAGCGCAACGGGTATCGGATGCCTGCCTATCACCGGCTGGACCTCAGCGCTACGGTGCAGCTGAAGCAAACGAAGAAGTTCTCTTCCGAACTGTCGTTTGGTATCTATAATGCCTATGCGCGGAATAATGCGTTCATCATCACGTTCCGGGACAACAAGACCGATCCGAACAAGACGGAGGCTGTGCAGACGACCTTATTTAGTGCGGTACCTTTTATTTCCTACAATTTTAAATTTTAATTTATGCGATTTGTATTTGCATTGCTGGTTGTTGTTATAGGATTGGCAGCATGTCAGAAAGTGGTCAATCTGAATCTGAAGAATGCATCGGGGAAGTATGTGATCGAGGGGAATGTGACTAATCTGCCGGGGCCTTACCAGGTGACGATCGGTAAGACGGGAGAGGTGACCTCGGATTATAGTTTTACGGGTGTCAGCGGGGCTGTGGTGACCATCCGGGACAATACCGGTAATGGGGAAGCGCTTTTGGAAGTTCAGCCGGGTCTATACCAGACGAAGTCGTTACAGGGCGTGGAGGGGCGGACCTATTCTCTGAGCATTTCGGTTGGCGGGAATACCTTTACTTCCAGTTCTGTCATGCCTCACCCCGTGAATCTGGATAGTCTTTATATTGTAGACGTGTATAATTTTTCCAAGATGGTGAAGGCTGTGGTGCCGGTGTTTACCGATCCTGTGGGACAGGGCAATTCTTACCGGTTCAACGAGATGATAAATGGGGTGCTGGACAAGACGTTGTTTTATTCAAACGATGATTTTTCGGATGGGAGAACGAGTACGTTTAATCTGCTTCGGCCGGATCCGGACAGCACCTTGCATGTTAAAGATAATGTCAGTGTGGAGATGCAGTGTATCGACAAGGAGGTGTATAAATACTGGTATAGTGTGGACCAGTCTTCTACCGGGGATGGTGGGAACACGGCGTCGAATCCGGTGACCAATATAACGGGCGGGGCGCTGGGTTATTTTAGCGCGCATACTTCCCAGACAAAATCGATACTTGTCAGGTAGCAAATAGTTCGTACCTTAAAAGGGCAAACCGGGCGCAGCCCACAAACTAACCCTCCACTATGGTCGTTGGCGTACTCAGGGAACCGTCATTTGAATCCAGAGTCTCTTTGCTGGCAGAAGGCGCGGCGGTCCTGATGAAGCGAAATCTGACCGTATGGGTGCAATCGGCTGCGGGGAGCATGGCTTATTGTCCGGATGCGGCCTATAGCAGTGTAGGGGCTCTGATCCGGTCGAGGGAGGAGCTGATCTCCGGTGCGGATGTCCTGCTGGGGATACATCCGGAAAATTTTGCTAATACCTTTCAGAATAAGGTCGTGGTTGGTGTGTATCAACCTTTGTTCGATCCGGGAGTCATGACAGCCTGGGCCCGGCAGAAGATCACCACTTTTAGTCTCGATATGTTACCGCGGACCACGCGTGCCCAGAGTATGGATGTGCTGAGTTCGCAGGCGAATATTGCCGGTTATAAGGCTGTTCTGACGGCGGCCGGTGCTTTCCCACGTTATTTTCCCATGTTTATGACTGCGGCAGGCAGTATCCCGCCGGCGAAGGTATTGGTGCTGGGCGCGGGTGTGGCGGGGTTGCAGGCTATTGCTACTGCAAGGCGTCTTGGTGCTGTGGTGGAAGTGTTTGATACCCGGCCGGCTGTCAGAGAGGAGGTGATGAGCCTGGGGGGGAAGTTCATCGAGGTAGATGGAGCTGCGGATGCGTCTAAAGCGGGGGGATATGCGGTGGTGCAGTCAGTGGACTTTGCTCAGCGGCAGCAGGACAGGATCGCGGAGAGTGTTGCGCGGGCGGATGTGGTCATTACGACGGCCCAGATCCCTGGTCGCCGGGCGCCGGTGCTCGTGACGGCGGCGATGATCGAGACAATGCGTCCGGGTTCTGTGATCGTCGATTTGGCTGCGGCTACGGGTGGGAATACAGAGCTGACGAAGAATAGTGAGACGGTAGTTCATGATGGGGTAACGATCGTGGGTAATTCTGCTTTGGCGTCTACTATGCCTTATGATGCGAGTAAGTTGTATGGGAAGAATGTGTTGAATTTCCTGGAGCTGATCTTTGATACGTCGGGGCAACTGAAGATGGATATGAATGATGAGCTGGTGAAGGGTTGTTGTATCACGTTTGGAGGGGACGTGGTGAATCAGCGGGTAAAGGAATTGGGAGCGGGTGGTGGTCAAGTGGAAAAGTAGACCAAATGAATAATATATTATCATGGCTCAGCGGTCACCAGGAGATGATCTATATTGTCGTCCTGATGGTATTTCTTGGAATCGAAGTAATAGGCCGGGTGCCTGCGGTGCTGCATACGCCGCTGATGAGCGGGGCTAATGCGATCCATGGGGTGGTGATCATCGGAGCGATCATTGTGATGGGTAAGGCGGAGAGTGATAATTATGTTGCGCTTGCGCTGGGGTTTCTGGCGGTGGTGCTGGGGACATTGAATGTCGTGGGTGGTTTTGTCGTGACGGACCGGATGTTGGAAATGTTCAAGAAAAAGCGTAAATGATATGGGAATAAACATCCTGACAGTTTGTTATCTGATCGCATCTGTTACGTTTATTCTTGGGCTGAAGATGCTGTCGAGTCCGGCTACGGCGCGGAGGGGTAATCTCATCGCTGCGGGTGGGATGGTGCTGGCTATTTTTGGGACGATCTTTTTATATGAGCATGAGGGTTTGCGACTGCATAATTATGGTTGGATCTTTGGGGGGTTGGTGATCGGCGGGTTGGCGGGGACTTTGGCTGCGCGGAAGGTGAAGATGACGGCTATGCCGGAGATGGTGAGTTTGTTCAATGGGATGGGGGGAGCGTGTGCTGCATTGATCTCTTTGTCGGAGTTTGGGAACCTGAATGATCAGACGACATTTGCTTCGTTGCTGATCATGCTGCTGGGTCTGATCATCGGGACTGTTTCGTTTGCGGGCAGTGTGGTTGCCTGGGGGAAGCTGAATGGGCGGGTGAGGGATGTGACATTTAAGGGGCAGCATTTGTTCAATCTTTTTTTGCTGATCGTCGCTGTTGGGCTTGCAGCCTGGTTTTTGTTTTCGATCGCTCCGGATAATTTTTGGGTGTTTTATATTATCGCTTTCCTGGCGATGGTTTACGGGGTATGTTTTGTGTTGCCGATCGGGGGGGCGGATATGCCGGTTGTCATTTCACTGCTGAATTCATTTACCGGCGTGGCTGCGGCTTGCGGCGGATTTTTGTATGACAATAAGGCGATGCTGACGGGGGGCATATTGGTCGGGGCGGCGGGGACGCTGCTGACGATAATGATGTGCAGGGCGATGAACCGGTCGCTTAAGAATGTGCTGATCGGGTCTTTTGGGAGTGCTGCGGCAGGCGCTGGTTTGGGTGCGGGTTCCGGCGGCGCCGGGTCGGGTCGGGAACAGGGGACGTACAGGTCCATCGGCATCAGCGATACGGCCTTGTTGCTGAGCTATGCGCATAAGGTGATGATCGTGCCGGGATATGGGCTGGCTGTCGCGCAGGCGCAGCATGCCTGTCATGAGCTGGAGAAGCTGCTTACGGAAAAGGGGGTGGAGGTGAAATATGCGATTCATCCTGTGGCGGGGCGGATGCCGGGGCATATGAATGTGCTGTTGGCGGAGGCGGATGTCAGCTATGATAATTTGCTTGAGCTGGAGCAGGCGAATGCGGAGTTTCCGACTACGGATGTGGTGATGGTATTGGGGGCCAATGATGTGGTGAATCCGGCTGCGCGGACTGATCCTTCTTCTCCTATTTATGGGATGCCGATATTGGATGTGGAACTGGCGAAGACTTGTATAGTGAATAAGCGGAGTATGAAACCCGGTTATGCGGGGATAGAGAATGAGTTGTTTTTCAGGCCGAAGACGGCCATGTTGTTTGGGGATGGGAAGAAAGTTTTGCAGGAGTTGATCGGGGAGATAAAGAATTTATAGATTATTATATGCGGTGCCGTTTTGGGGTTTTATTGCTTTTATGTGTGGTGACGACTGCGGTCAGGGCGCAGGAGAACAGGGCGCCTTCGGTGAGTATCGGGGATCCTGCTCCGGCGTTGAGGCTGCGTGGGTGGGTAAAAGGTGAGGCGGTTGAGCAATTTGAAAAGGGGAAAGTGTATGTATTGGAGTTTTGGGCAACCTGGTGCAGGCCTTGTATTGCGGCAATGCCACATCTTTCGGCTGTGGCGCGGGAGTATGAAGAAAGAGTGACGGTTTTGAGTATCGATGTCTACGAAAATAAATTGGTGTCCCTGGGTAAGATCAAGGCTTTTGCCGACAGTATGGGAAACAGGATGGATTTTCAGGTGGCGGCGGAAGACAGCAATTTTATGGTGGCCGGCTGGCTCGATGATACAGGAGAGAAGAGACATGGTATTCCGAGGACTTTTATTGTAGATGGGGAGGGCAGGCTTGTCTGGATGGGATATCCTACAGGTCTCGATTCGGTTTTGGCCAAGGTAGTAAGCAGAACATGGGATATAAAAGGGGCACTGGCAAAAAGAAAGGAAGACAGGAGACTGGCGGAGTTGGATGATTCGTTAGGTTTTGAATTTGCGGGGTATCTTGGTGGAGCTTATAAGGCAGGTGATCGTCGTAAAGCCGATTCCCTTCTTTTATGGATCGATAAAATAATAAAAAAGGAACCGAAGCTGCAGTATGCGCCATTTGTAGGTGTGAATACTTTTTCGGCGTTGCTGCTAACGGACCCACACAAGGCTTATGAGTTTGGCAAGGTGGCGATGGTGACGCCAACTTATGAAGAGCCCAATTATCATCTTTTTTATGGATCTATCGGGATCTATTCGGACTCACTGCATCTTCCGGCAGAAATTTACGAGCTTGGTGCTGAAGCTTACCAGTTGGATCTTGATCACAGGCCCTATAAGGATAATGATGTTTTTGCGAGGCTTTATCATGAGCAGGCGGCTTTGTATTGGCGTGCGAACGATGGGCCGAAAGCAATTGAGGCTGCACAAAAGGCGATTGATATGCTAAAGAGCGGGGGAGGGTTTTCCAAGAGCCGTCTTGTGGCGTATGAAAGCCAGCTTCAGGAATATAAGGGGAAGTAGATGGGCGCCAATGGAAAACATATCGCCAATCTTAGTAAATATTTTATAAACTGAAGTTAATCTAACTATACCTGGCATGCATCTGTCGTTGTCCCAATATGCGGCAGCACAGTCAGTTGTGATAATTTGATGCTTCAACATGGCACTGTACTAAAAATGCCCGCACTTGCGGGCATTTTAACGATATTTGGTCACTGATTAACCCGAGGGTCAATCAGGCGGGATAGTTATCCTCTTTAATTCGGTGTAAAATTAGTATAAATATTTTTATTAAATATCGATTTATTGAAACAATTAGTTTTCTAAATGATAGTATCATAAACAATTGATTTACAAGTGCTGCTCACGTATGACACCTATAGCAATCGAATAGCATTTTCTGACCATATTTCAACTGGCATATTACCATATTTTGCTGCAGCAATTCGGCTATGGCGTGAAAGAGGCCCGGGTAATTCCCTAACATTTGATTTTTCGAGGGTTTCAAAGGCATTCGCAAATGGAATGCTTGGCGTTATAGCAACTGCAAATAATTTGCGTTCCCAGGGCGTAGATATAATAGTAACGCCACCTTATAATCAAATACCAAAGCAGTTTTTTTCAACCACCAACTGGGCGCATTTATTAGATCCGCGGCTTGCACGCGCAAACAATAAAAGAAACCATTTCGTTCAACGATTTTCGAGTTATGAAGAATTGCCATACGTGGTAAACAATTTTATGGAAGTCGTTCTTAGACATATACAAATGCCAAGGGATATTCAGTCTGCGTTGGAATGGTCAGTCAACGAGATATGCGACAATGTTATTAATCATGCCCAGACTGATGCGGGAGGTTATTTACAGGTAATAGCCTATCCAAAACATGATCTCATCGCTTTTACCGTAGCAGATGCGGGCAGAGGCATTCTACATTCTCTACAGGAGGGAATTCCCACACTAGAAAAAGATGTTCAGGCAATAAAAGAAGCAATCAAGGCGGGAGTGACACGCAACAAACAGTTCGGGCAGGGAAATGGACTGGCGGGAACCTTCCGCATAACATCCATGACCGGTGGTTCACTGGATATTCTTACAGGAGAGGGAAGGCTTCTATTAGAAGGACACGGTAATAAGACCTTTGAGTATGGTAATAACAGAAGTTTTCAAGGAACCTGCGTAAGTGGCCAAATAGTACTAAGTCATCAATTCTCTGTTAGACAAGCGTTGACATTTGGAGCTATTCCATATGAGCCATATACTATCGTTGACCAAAAATATGAGATGCAAGATCAAGATGCTTTGCTGGTAAAAATGAGTAAACAGGAAGGGGGGACTGGTACCAGGGCAGCTGGTGGAGAAATGCATACGATGATCCTAAATCTAATGGAGGCAAAGCCTGGTTACCCTATTTATCTTAATTGGGAAAATGTCGAAGTGATTGCGAGCAGTTTTTCAGATGAGTTCCTGGGCAAACTTTTTGTGAAACTTGGTAAGGTGCAATTTGAGGCCGTTATTAAGAACATAAATATCAATGACGTTGTTGAACATATTATCAGTAAAGCTATTTCGGAAAGGGCAGCGGACTAAAGCTGGGTAATTTACATTTAATGGAATAGCCTCTGCTGACCTGATAAATGAAACTGCACTGTATGGTAACTCATTGTTCAGCTTCCGGTGTGGCTGATTTGACCTAATTTTGCTGGTTTATCATTAATCTGATCTGGCTTTGAATTTACCTAAAGAATTGTTGGTGTCGTTGGATGGCGCCGCCGGTTTTGATGCGGCGGCTTTTGAGGCGGTGCATGCGAGTGGGCGGCAGGTGACGAGTATACGGGTTAATCCGGGGAAGGTTGCGGCGACCCGGGTGCTGCCGGTTGGGGCGAGGCGGGTGCCGTGGTCGTCGATGGGTTATTATTTGCCGGAGCGGCCTTCTTTTACGTTTGATCCTTTGTTTCATGGGGGCGCCTATTATGTACAGGAGGCTTCCAGCATGTTTTTGGAGCAGGCGTTGAGGCAAACGGTGGATCTGTCGCGGCCGCTGCGGGTGCTGGACCTTTGTGCGGCTCCGGGCGGGAAGTCTACGCTGATCCAATCTTTACTTCCTGCCGGCAGCTTGTTGGTCAGCAATGAGGTTATACGGAACCGGGTTCATATACTACAGGAGAATATGGTCAAGTGGGGAGGAGGGAATAGTTTTATCACCAGCAATGATCCGCAGGATTTTCGGCGGCTGGAAAATTACTTTGATGTCATCGTTGTGGATGCGCCTTGCAGCGGCAGTGGTCTTTTTCGCCGGGAGCCGGAGGCTATCAACGAGTGGAGCCTTGACAATGTGCGGCTTTGTCAGCAAAGGCAGCAGCGAATTTTATCTGATGTCTGGCCGGCGCTGCGTCAGGACGGAATGCTCATTTATTCCACGTGTTCCTATTCCCGGGAAGAGGATGAAGATATTTTAGACTGGATGACGAGGGATCTGCGGGCAGCCGGTTGTCGTCTTGATGTGCCTGCGCAGTGGAATATTGTTGAAACGGCGGGCGCCGGGGGCGCCTATGGGTATCGTTTTTATCCCGACAAGCTGGACGGGGAAGGATTTTTTATAGCCTGTATACAGAAGGAGGATGGAGCGGAATATAGTGCGCCGCGAAAGAAAAATGTTCCGGAAAAATTGAGCCGTGTCGAGGAGACCCGGGTCCGGGAATGGGTGAGGCCGGATGAGGCTATTGCTTTTTTTCGCCACCAGGAGCAGATGAATGCCCTGCCGGAGTCATTGATCGCCGAGCTGCCGCTGCTGCAGTCGGCCTGTTATCTAAAGCGGGCGGGGGTGCCGATGGGGAAGCTGTCCGCGAAGGAGTTGATCCCCGAGCATGATCTTGCGGTGAGCATGCTTATCAATCCATCGTTGCCGGTGATCGCCTTGTCGCGGGAGCAGGCGTTGCTATATCTGAGGAAGGAGGAGGTGCGTCCGGAGGGGGCCGCGCAAGGCTGGTCGCTGGTGGCGTATGAGGGGTTGAATCTTGGATGGATAAAGGTTTTGCCGCGCCGGTCGAATAATTATTATCCAAAAGAGTGGAGAATATTGAAAAGGGAGGGGTGATGCAGCATCGTGGCTTAGTCCGGGCTCGTGATTTGGGGGAGCTGTGGTTTGGCGGAGCTGTGGTTTGGTAGAAGTGTGGTTTGGTGGAGCTGTTTGGTGGGTGTGTTTAGTGTTTTGCGCAAAATTGTGCATCTTTGTTGCTGAACTTGATTAAAAAATTTTGCTATGCGATCACCCTCTGCCGTACTTTTATTGATCAGCTGTTTTTTTGTAAAGTTTGCCCGATCCCAGTCCAATGAATTGCTTGTCGAGGGCCAAACAGGAAAGTTATACCTTGAACATACTGTCGTTGCAAAAGAGAACTGGTATAGCGTCGGCCGGCTTTATAATACTACTCCCAAAGAACTTACTGCTTTTAACCGGGTGGCGCTGACTCGTCCGCTGACTATCGGACAGAAACTGGAAATTCCTCTGACGGCCGTTAATTTTTCACAGACGGGTCAGAAAGTGACCGCGGAGACCCTTGTGCCGGTGTATTATGTGATCCAGGAGAAGGAATGGATGTACCGGATCAGTGTGAATCACAATAAAGTGCCTATTCCCAGTCTTGAGAAATGGAATAATGTGAATAAGGATCAGATCCATGCGGGCATGCATCTGATCGTCGGATATCTGAAGGTAAAGACGGCCTTGTCGGCGTTGGCTGCGAATGGTGCGGCGCCGGTTGTGGCTAAGGCTGGGGCGCCGGGTGCGGATGCGAAGGTTGGTGGGGCGAAGTCGGGAGCACCTGTTGCGGGTGCGACAGATGCGAAGGCTGTTGGGACGAAGGTTGGAGGGGAAGCGAAGCCGGGGGCACCGGTTGCAGGTGTGAGTAAGACTGGTGGGGCGGCCGATGTGAAGGCGAGTATGCTGGCGGCTGGAAATGAGCAGGGAGGGAAGACAAAGGAAGCGGCGAGTGATGAGGCGACGAAGAGCAAGGAAGGGGATGTTGTTGAGCAGGTGGCAAAGGAGAAGGAGTCTGTGACACCTGCTGCTACGTCTTCGCATAATGGAGGCTCTTTTAAGGGGGATTATGGAGAAGCGGGTAAGTCGGCTACTGGTGCGGCTGGTACTTTTAAGAGTACGAGCGGGTGGCAGGATGGAAAATATTATGCGCTGATGAATAATACGCCTGTGGGCACGATCGTAAGAGTGGATGATCCGTCGACGGGGAAGACCATTTATGCGAAGGTATTGGGGCAGCTGCCTGATATGAAGGAGAGTGCGGGTTTGACGATCAGGATCAGCAATGCGGCGGCGGCTGAATTGGGAGAGGGGGAAGGGAAGTTTAATGTGGAGGTGAAATATTAGGATTGCGCGGGGCGGAAGCCTCTGAGGAAATCCTCAACATTCATTTTCTTTTTTCCTTCCAGCTGTAGTTGGGTCACGTGGATATAGCCGTCGATTGTCGCAAATTTTAAATATGTTTTTTGATCTGTTTCATAGGCTCCTGCTGTCTTGCCGGGGGCCTTTTTTTCTTTCTCCGAGTGATAGACCTTTAATATTTTGCCGTCGAGGCTGGTGTAGGCGGCGGGGAAGGGGGAGAGGCCGCGGATCAGGTTGTAGATGTCTTCTGTGGGTTTGTTCCAGTCGATGAGCCCCGTTTCCGTAAATATTTTTGGAGCGTGTTTTAGTTCGCCGCTTTCCTGCTGGGGAGTAGCTTTGAGGGTGCCGGCTGTCAGTCCTTCAATTGTCCTGACGAGCAGGCGGGCGCCGACCTCTTTCATGATATCGTGTACGTCGCCGGCTGTGGCGTCATCTGCGATGGGGAAGCGGTCCTGTAAGAGGATGCTCCCGGTGTCGATGGCATGCTGGAGCTGGAAGGTGGTGACTCCTGTCTCTTTTTCCCCGTTGATGACGGCCCAGTTGATGGGTGCGGCCCCGCGGTATTGGGGCAGTAGAGAACCATGCAGATTGACGGTGCCCATCGGGGGCATGTCCCAGACGACTTCGGGTAACATACGGAATGCGACGACGATCTGGAGGTCGGCTTTTAGCGCGCGTAATTCTTCGAGGAAATCCGGGTTTTTTAGTTTTTCGGGCTGAAGGATGTTGAGGCCTTTTTCCAGTGCGTATTTTTTTACGGCGCTGCCGGTCAGCAGCATACCCCGGCCGGCGGGTTTGTCGGGTGCTGTGATAACGCCAACGACGTTGTACCCAGCGTTGAGAATGGCGTCCAGAGAGGCGACGGCAAATTCCGGGGTGCCCATAAAGATGATACGATGACTGGTCGGCATACGCTGCAATTTAAACATTTAATCCTACCTTGCAGGAATCTCCTATAGAGGGGGCTATTGCGGCAAAAAATTATATTTTACAGTATTTTTTGCGGCGATTCAAATTAAATAATAACTCATGGCACAAGAAGTAAAAGCTGGTGACACCGTAAAGGTCCATTATCACGGGAAGCTCACTGATGGGACGACGTTTGACTCCTCCGAAGGACGTAGTCCGCTGGAGTTCGAAGTGGGTGGCGGGATGGTGATAAAAGGTTTTGATGACGGCGTCCTCGGGATGACTGTCGGGCAGAAAAAAACCATTGAGATCCCTGTAGAAGATGCCTATGGCCCAAGAGATCCCCAGGCGATAATTGAGTTTCCGATCGATCGTTTTCCTCCCGAAATGAAGCCTGAAGTAGGCATGCAGCTCGCTATGAACAATGGCCAGGGTCAGCAAATGCCGGTTGTCATCGTGGAAGTGAAGTCTGATGCCGTTGTGCTGGATGCCAATCATCAGCTGGCAGGCCAGGATCTGGTTTTTGATCTCGAACTGGTTGAGATCAATAGTCCTTCGCGGATTATTATGCCGTAGGAATCCTAAGATCGATCTGGCAATCCCTTTTTTTATTTTGCAGGTTGTGTCGGTGTGAACCGGGGCATATCTATGATGCTACGAGAATGTTTTTGCAATCTGGCGGTATGTCGGGTTGTGGGTGCAGCGCTTGTGATGTTGCGATTATGCTGTGGGGCTGATCTTTGCCGGTTGGGTGGAAGAGGAGTTGTACTTTTTTTCGAAAACCCAGGCGAGGATCAGCACGCTGGTAAAAGATATCAGTGTGTTGAGGATGGAGCCTTCGAGTCCGAAGTCGCCGCCAGTCAGGAAGAGGTCGCCTTTTGGTTCAGCCTGTAATAAAGAGGGAAAGCTGAGGCCGCTGACCTTGAAGCCCAGGATGGGGCCCTGGAAGAAGTTCCAACTGAGGTGGAAGAGGAAAGAAAACCAGCAATTTTTTGTATAGATATAATTAATTCCCAGGAGAAGGCCGGCCAGGAAAAGATTGGCAAAGGCGAGGGTATGGATCCCCGGATTGGAGATGTGAAAGCAGGCGAAGAAGAAGGCGGAGATAGCGAGGGCGATGTATTTATTCTGGAATGATTTCAGCAGGTTACCCAAAACATAGCCGCGGAATACGAGCTCTTCGCTGAAGGCAATGAGGGCCATCAGGCCGAAGGAGATAAACAATGAAGAGGGGTCCCAGACGATGTCGGTCCATTCCAGATGACCGCTAAGCAATAAGAGGACAGAAGTTAAACCCAAAAGGGCCGGCCCTATAAAGAGTCCGGTCAGCGCCTCACTGGCAAAGCCTTCGATGCTCCAGCCCAGGCTGATAAAACTCCGGCGGTCGATAAAAAATCTGAATATACAGACGCTTACGAGCGAGATAGCAAACTCCAGCAGGACCAGCAGCCAGAGGTAGTTGCCGGTCAGCAGTCCCGATAGCGTGGGAATAAGGTTGTCTTCCAGCTGCTGCCGGGTGGTGCCCGCGATAGTCAGTACGGCGGGGATCGCGAATAACAGCGTGATGATGAAGAAGGAGACGCCAAAGAGCAGCACCCGCAGCCAACCCTGTTTGAATACGGGATTTTTTTTAACCTGATCGGACATAGTGTGATATATTCGTTCCCAAAACTGGACGGAGTCCAGTTTGTACACGAGGCTTTAGCCGAAGTGTACAGAAGTTTGATAATATTGGGTCGAAAAATTATATTTTGACAATTTTTTGACCCAATTCAAATTTAGCAAAATATGTTTGAAAACTATTCCTTTACTGTAGCGGAAAGATTTCTCCGTTACGTGCAAATTGATACGCAAAGCGACCCTCAATCGGCTTCCTACCCCTCTACGGAGAAGCAAAAGGACCTGGGCAGGCTGCTGGTGCAGGAGTTAAAAGACGCGGGTTTGCCGGATGCTGACCTGGATGAGTTTGGGTATGTATATGCTACTTTGCCTGCCAATACGGATAAGAATGTGCCGATTGTCTGTTTCTGTGCGCATATGGATACGGCTCCGGATTGTACGGGTACGGGTGTAAAACCGATCGTCCATCACAATTATGATGGCGGGGAGATTGTTTTGCCGGATGACCCTGCGCAGGTGATCTCGCCTGTCGATCATCCTTACCTGGCCAGCCATAAAGGGGACGACATCATCACGGCCTCGGGGACGACTTTACTGGGCGCCGATGACAAGGCGGGTGTCGCTGTGATCATGGACATGGTGCAGTTTCTTACCCGGAATCCTCAATTAAAACATGGAAAGATCCGCATTCTTTTCACCCCTGATGAAGAGATCGGCAGGGGTGTGGACAAGCTGGATATGCAGCGGCTTGGTGCGGACTTTGGTTATACTCTTGACGCGGGTGAGCGCGGTTCGCTGGAGGACGAGACTTTCTCGGCGGATGGGATGAGCGTTACCTTTTTTGGGCGCAGTGCGCATCCGGGTTACGGGAAGGACAAGCTGGTGAATGCGATAAAAGCGGCGAGCCATTTTGTGGACTTGCTGCCAAAGGATGAGTGGTCGCCGGAGACTACGGAGGGGCGTTATGGCTTTGTTCATCCTGTGCGAATGAGCGGGCTAGCGGAAAAGGCCGTGGTGGAATTTATTGTCCGGGATTTTTATACCCGAAAGCTGGCGGCTTATGAAGATTCGCTGCGGGATAAGGTGGAACAGACGCTGGCTGCTTTTCCGGGTGCGACGGCGGAAGTGACGGTGAAGGAGCAGTATCGCAATATGAAGGAGGTGCTGGATCAGCATCCGCAGGTCTCTGAATTCGCGGAGGCCGCTATTTTGCGGGCCGGGCTCGAAGTGCATAAGAGTAGCGCCCGGGGTGGAACGGATGGCTCGAGGCTTTCGTTTATGGGGCTGCCCTGTCCGAATGTTTTTACCGGTGAGATGGCTTTTCATGGTAAGCAGGAGTATGTGAGTATACAGGATATGCAGAAGTCGGTGGAGACGCTGGTGCATCTGGCGATGATATGGGAGGAGAGGGGGTAGTTGCGGCGGCGCTCTCGTGGTTGCGGTGCCGAGGTTGGTTAGGGTTTGGGATGAGGGTTTTGGTGCCGGGGATGGGATTGGTTTGAGGGGGTGTCGCGCGGGAAAAAGGCGGTTTAGCGGGCTTTGATGGCGCGGATGATCATCTCCGCGTGTATGCGTGAATTTTCGATAAACCATATATGGGTGTTCATGCCACCGCAGACGACGCCTGCGAGAAAGAGGTTTTTTGCGTTGGTCTCCATGGTCTCTGCGTTGTAGAAAGGCTGAAGGCGGGAGTCGTCTGAAAGCCGGATGCCTGCGCTGCGGAGGAAGTCGAAGCTGGGCTGATAGCCGGTGAGTGCGATGACATAGTCGTTGGGGATGGTTATGGGGCCATCGGGGGTTGCGATGTCAACCTCGCCGGGACGGATGGCGGTTAGGGATGAGTGTGTATAGGCTTTGATGCTGCCTTCCTTTATACGATTTTCAATGTCGGGTTTGACCCAGTATTTTACCCGGGGGCCGATGCCTTCGCCGCGTATAACCATCGTGACCTCAGCGCCTTTGCGCCAGGTTTCGAGGGCGGCGTCTACCGAGGAGTTGCTGGCGCCTACTACGACCACTTTTTGCATAGCGTAGAAGTGCGGTTCCTTGTAATAGTGGGTCACTTTTGGGAGGTCTTCCCCGGGGATGTCGAGCAGGACGGGGATGTCGTAGAAGCCGGTGGCCAGGATGATGTAGGTGGCGGAGTAGGTTTGGCGTGTGCTTCTCACCCCGAATTTTCCATTGTCCTGTTTTATCTGCTGTACGGCTTCCTGGAGATGAATGTTTAATCCATTGGAGACGGCTACCCGCCGATAGTATTCCAGGGCTTCGCTTCGCTGGGGTTTGACATTATTGCTTACAAAGGGTACTCCGCCGATCTCTATGCGTTCGGAGGTTGAGAAAAAGGTCATGTTGGCCGGATAATTATACAAAGAGTTGACCAGGCATCCTTTTTCGAGGATGAGATAGCTTAGTCCTGTCTTCCGGGCTTCGAGAGCGCAGGCGATGCCGATAGGGCCGCCGCCGACGATGATGATGTCGTAACTGGTATTCATTTTTATTGATTTCCGCCCTCAAATTTATGTACATTCACGCATAAATCTTGTTTATCATGGAGACCATAAATATTTTCTATCTCATAATAACCCTTCTGATCGTTGCTGTAATATTCAGCTGTGCTGTGTCTGTCAACCAGGGTTATATCTATGTTCTTACGATGTTTGGCAAATACCAGCGGATACTGCGTCCGGGTTTGAACTTTAAGATCCCTTTCTTTGAGCAGGTGTATAAAAAGATCTCGATCCAAAACCGGTCCGTGGAGCTGGAGTTTCAGGCGGTGACGGCGGACCAGGCGAATGTGTATTTCAAGAGCATGTTGCTGTACGCCGTTCAGAATGCCGATGAAGAAACGATCAAAAGAGTGGCCTTCAAGTTCATCGCCGACAGGGACCTGATGCAGGCGCTGACGCGTACTATCGAGGGGAGTATCCGGAGTTTTGTGGCTACCAAGAAGCAGGCGGAGATACTTGGTCTGCGGAAGGACATTGTAGATTTTGTCAAGGACCAGATAGATCAGTCCCTGGAAGAATGGGGATATCACCTGATGGACCTGCAGATCAACGACATTACGTTTGACAAGGCCATTATCGAGTCTATGAGCAAGGTGGTAGCCAGCAATAACCTGAAGGCTGCTGCGGAGAATGAAGGGCAGGCGTTGCTGATCACCAAGACAAAGGCGGCTGAAGCGGAGGGGAATGCGATAAAGATCTCGGCTGAGGCCGAGAGAGAGGCCGCCCGGCTTCGTGGACAGGGGGTTGCGCTGTTCCGTCAGGAAGTAGCTCATGGGATGAGTGAGGCCGCTGAGGAAATGAAAAAGGCCAACCTGGATACGAATGTGATCCTTTTTAGTATGTGGACGGAAGCCATAAAGAATTTTGCCGAAGTGGGGAAGGGCAATATTATCTTCCTTGATGGGAGTAGTAATGGGATGGAGCAGACGATGAAGCAGATTCAGGCTATGATGGTTAATAAATAGAGAGGGTTCCGGCGCCGGTGGGCTGGAGGTGTGGATTGATGGGGGGATGGCGGTGTTGAGTGGCGAGGCGGGTTGAGTTGGGCTGGCGACAGATCAGGTATGCCTTTTGCTGCATCTTAGGGAAACTTTAGCATTTCGTTAAAAATTAAGCGGGCATCCTGCCGTTGTAGCTGTAAATCTTTATTTTTACTGATAATGGGCTTTTGAGGCCATATTGGATTTAGTAGAAGCCCGGGGCATTAAATAACTAAAACCGGATATTGGATGAATTTATATTTTTTGCAGGTAATACTGGACTCAGCAAAGATCAAGGACAGCCTCGCCCGGGTGGCGATGCTGGCGGCGCAGCAAAAGGAAAGCTTATGGGATATTCTTCAGAAGGGAGGTCCGCTGATGGTCCCGCTGGCCATTTTGCTGGTAATGGCCATTTTTGTATTCTTCGAGAGATATATTGCCATCAAGAAGGCTTCGAAGCTGGATGATAATTTCATGAACATTATCCGGGATCATATCGTGAGCGGGAATGTCACTGCGGCCCGCAGCCTGGCCAAGAATACCGATTCTGCTGTTGCGCGGATGATCGATAAGGGGCTTCAGCGGGTGGGGAAGAAGATAGAGGCGATCGACCACAGCATGGAGAATGTGGCCACGCTCGAATTGTATAAAATGGAAAGAAATCTTTCGATCCTTTCGGTAGTGGGCTATGTCGCTCCCTTGTTTGGGTTTTTGGGAACGATTGCCGGGATGCTGCAGCTGTTTTACAGCATCGCCTCTACGGGTGAGTATACTATTTCGGCGATTGCCGGCGGTATTTATGTAAAGATGATCTCTTCGGCTTCGGGTCTGATCATCGGGATCATTGCCTATGTAGGATATCGTTTCCTGATCAGCCAGATCGATAAGGCTACGCATAAGATGGAATCAGCCAGTGCTGACTTTATCGATATTCTTGAAGCGCCCACGAATTAAAAAACATGAATCTAAGAAAACGACATAGGGAAGAAGCGGAAGTGCATACAGGGCCATTGAACGACATTTTGTTCATCCTGCTGATGTTTTTCCTCATTGTATCTACGCTGGCCAATCCGAATGTGGTGAAGCTTTCGCAGCCCAAGTCAAAGAGTGATACCAAGGCAAAGCAGACGGTGGTGGTGTCGATAGATGCCAACAAACAGTTTTATGTCGGTACGACAAAGGTTACGATAGAGGAGCTGAAACAGCGTTTGCAGCCTTTTCTGGCTAAGGAGAATGATCAGCCGTCCATCGTTATCAATGCGGATAAGACGGTGCCTATCGATGATGTGGTGGCGGTGATGCGGGTTGCGCGTGAGCTTGGGGCGCGCACGGTGCTGGCGGTGGATAAGAATGGGGTGCAATAAGGTTAAAACTCTATATGTACTCTTCCTGCAAAGAGGTTGACCGGGCCGCGGTCTTTGTTGTAGGCCGGGTGGTTTACAAACTGATAGTCGAGGGTGGCCCAGAGGTTATTAAATAATTTGACTTCGTAGAATAGTTCGGCTATACCTTCCCGCCCGTAATTGGGCAATTTCCCATCTCCGATCATGAATCCATAACCGCCTATTGCGAGGAAGCCGCGATGATCCTTTGAGATCCCATTGCTCAGGAGGGCCAGGCCGATGTTGTCGGTGGGACGATTCCAGCTTTTTCCATAGAGGCGCAGGCCGCCGCTGATGGTGTTGTCGATCTCGGCGAAGGCCCAGGAGGCAGTCTTGCCATTGTTCCATCCCAGTCGCATAAACGCGCTGAGCGAATGGCCGAGGTCCTGTTCTGCATTGAGGCCCAGACCCGGTTTTTTGTTGCCGTAAGATTTTCCGATGAGCACGTCCAGGCTGGTATCGGTGCCGTTGAGCTTTTCGTTTATGACATCCCGGTAGTGGGGGGCTTTATTGACGTTGTAATAGCCAAGGAGGCGGACGGCGCCTTTGTGTCCTTTGATCGAGTAACGCTGTTCAAACTCGATGTTCTCGCTGCTGGTGTGGGAATAGTGCCAGTCGAGCTCGGGGCCGTTGGCCTCCGTGGGTTCGAGCGCTGTGCCTGCGCGAAGAGTCCAGCCGGGTTTGACCAGTTCGGCTACAAAACCATAGGTATAACCGCGGGTATTGGCTGCGTAGTCGTAGGCGCCGTTGTTCATGAAAGACCAGTTCATGAAGTCCATGCGGGGGTCGTGGCTGACATTGCTGTTGTCGAAGAAGTCACCGATGGAGAATTTACCGGCGGTGAGGGTGATGCGGGAGGTCGAGACGCATTCTTTCACCTGATTGGCGTCGTCTTCCAGAACTTCGTAATGCTGGTTGTCGAGATTGAAGTGCTGGCGTAAAAAGATGCGGGCGACATAGACGGTTGGTTCGGGGTTGCCGATGCGGAAGGTCTCTCCATTGGGAAATGCGGCGATGCCGAGTGTACTGCCGACTCCTTTGCCGCCGGCCATTTCCGGGTTGAAATAGATTGCGGCTCCCTGCCAGAGTTTTCTACCGAGGTAGGCTGTCGTGGTGACGGAATAGGCGCGTTCCTGTTTGGTGGTGAGGCTGTTTTGACCGCTGTATTGGGCGGAGAAGGTTGGGTGCCATTGGATGATGCCGGTGAATTGGAGGTGATAGCTCCAGCCGGAGTCTTTTAGAAGAGCGTCATTGGATTGAGTGGGCGGCGTGGATTGGCCAGAAGCCGAAACAAAAACAAAGACAGAAGCGACGAGCAATAGCAGTAAGACCTGGTTCCTATACATCATTACGCTGAGAATAAAAGTTGCGCAAAACTAGAGCAGCGGGGGAAAAGATTAAAATATATTACTGTTACCTTGTTGCTTTTACCATCCGGTCCTTTCCCTGGAGGTCCTGGCGAAGGGTGACATTGGTTAGCCCGGCTTCCCGGAAGAGTTGTTGAACCTGCGTCCCCATTTCTTCATGAATTTCGACGAATAGCTGGCCGCCTTCGGGGAGCCGCTGCCGGGCGAATTGGCTCAGGGCCCGGTAAAAAACGAGGGCATCGCTATCCGGTACAAATAGGGCCAAACCGGGTTCGAAATCAACTACATGGGCAGCCATTTCGGCTTTTCCCCCGATCGGGATATAGGGTGGGTTGCTGACGAGGCAGTCGATTTGGGGCAGGGTGTCCCAGGATTGGGGGTCGAGGAAATCGAGTTGGTGGAGGGTGATGGGGAGGCCGAGGGCTTCGGCGTTACGCCTGGCGACGGCGAGGGCGTTGGGGCTTATGTCGCAGGCATGGATCTTTGCGGAGGGGAGGTTTTTGGCGAGGGCGAGGGGGATACAGCCGCTGCCGGTGCCGACGTCGAGGATGGTTGGGGCGCGTTTAGGTTGCGGCAGCGTGGGGTTAGCAGGTGGTGGGGATGACAGGATCCATTCGACCAGTTCTTCTGTTTCGGGGCGGGGGATCAGTACGTTCTCATCCACATATAGTTTCATACCGGCGAACCAGCTTTCGTGCAGGACGTATTGTACGGGCCGGTGGGCGAGGAGTTGGCGCGTATATTTTTGATAGGTGTCGAGGGCTGCGGGCGGCACGGAGGCCGATCGGTGCAGGAGGCGGTCGATCTTTTTTCTGCCGGAGAGGTTTTCCATTGTCCAATCGGCGATGGCGGCGGCTTCGCGGTCTCCGTAGAGGGGTGTCAATAGTGTAATCAACTCTTTTTGTGCCTGTTGCCAATCCATCCGTAAAAATAAGGGAGTTTGTTCTAAATTTGCCGACCTGGTTCGGGGTTGTCCGGACCGATTCAGCGAGACTCTGGAAAGACATTATAACACGAGATAAAAGACATTGACTTCCCCCGAAACATATATGTGGCGATGTTTGGAGCTGGCGCGTCTTGGAGGCGGGTATACGGCTCCCAATCCTATGGTTGGAGCTGTGCTGGTCTATGAAGACCGCGTTATCGGCGAGGGGTATCACCGGATATATGGGGTTGCGCATGCGGAGGTCAATTGTGTGAATTCGGTGGCGGCGGAAGATGTTCCGCTTATTTCCCGGTCTACTCTTTATGTTTCTTTGGAGCCCTGTGCGCATTTTGGCAAGACGCCTCCCTGTGCGGACCTGATCATCCGAATGCGGATACCGAAGGTGGTGGTGGGGTGCAGGGATCCTTTTCCACAGGTGAATGGGAAGGGGATTGAAAGGTTGCTGGCGGCGGGTGTGGCGGTGGAAGTGGGCGTGTTGGAGGCGGAGTGTGTGGAACTGAACAGGCGTTTTTTTACGTTTAATACGTTGCACCGGCCCTATATTGTGTTGAAGTGGGCGCAAAGCGCTAATGGGAGGATTGCGGGGGCTTTGGGTGAGGGTATTGGAGAGCGTGTCTTTATTTCCAATGAATATACGAACAGGCTGGTTCATAAGTGGCGGTCGGAAGAGGCGGCTATCCTGGTTGGAACGCGTACTGCGCTGGCGGATGATCCTTCGCTGACGGTCAGGTTGTGGAGCGGGCCTGATCCGATACGGCTTGTGATCGATAAGGAGCTGACGCTGCCTGCGACTTTGCGGCTTTTTGACGGTAGTGTGCGGACTATTGTGTTTAATATGCTGAAACACGAAGAGGGGAGAGATAATCTTTCTTATTATCAGCTGGCTGATGACAGCAGCATCGTTCGCCAGATCTGCCAGGCCTTGTATCAGCTGAAGATACAGAGTGTGCTGGTAGAGGGTGGGGCTCGTCTTTTACAGTCTTTTATCGATGAAGGGTGTTGGGACGAGGCCCGGGTCATCACCAATAATGAATTAGAGTTGCCGGGCGGGTTGGCTGCGCCGGTTTTGGATCAAATAAACGGAGGGAAAGCCCTTCAACCGATATCCCATGAATTCCTGTTTTCCGATACGATACGTTATTATAAAAACTTATGAATGAACAGGATTTCTATTACACGATCGAGAAAAGTGCTGTAGCTGAGTTTAAAGACAGGGGCAGTAAGTTTATCGGTTATGCCTGCCCGGTAAAGAATGTAGAAGAGTTCAAGGACAGGCTGAATGAAATAAAAAAAGAGCATCCAAAGGCGACCCATCATTGTTTTGCTTATCGTCTTGGGCTGGATGGGAATACCTTTCGGGTCAGCGATGATGGCGAGCCATCGGGTACTGCGGGCCGGCCGATACTTGGGCAGATAGACAGCAAGGAGCTGGTGAATACGCTGGTAGTGGTGGTCCGGTATTTTGGCGGTACGCTGCTGGGTGTGCCCGGTCTGATCAATGCCTATAAGTCGGCTGCCGCCCTGGCGCTGCAAATAGCTCCGCAGGCGCAGAAACAGGTCGAGAAGGAGTTTACCGTACAATTCGATTATACGCAGGTGAACGAGGTAATGACCCTTGTAAAGCAATACAATTGCCGGGTGGTGAGGCAGGAAATGCAGCTTTTTTGTAATATGACGATAGCCATTCCGAAGAACAGGGTAACGGAAGTGGTTTATAAGTTGAAGGAACTCAGGAATATAGAAGTTTCAAGCCCGAGGGCATAATTTTCGGGGTCGTTTTTTCGTTTGAGGGTAATCCAAAATTGTTCCTTTGAAAAAGACCCTCTATACCCTTGCCCTGACCTCAATGGTCGTTTCCCTCCTGTGTTTTTTTGCTTGTAGTAAAAGTTCGTCTTCCGACCATAGCGGTACAAATTCCAATAATATTCCCGCTGAAGTGATGGTGACTGCCAGCATTCAGGGGCGTGTCCTGGATGAGAATGGTGTGCCGGTACAGGGAGCTGCGGTCAGCAGCGAGGCGGCGACTACTACTACGGACATCAATGGTGTATTTACCTTTTCCAAGATATCGATGTCGAGCCGGTTTGGGTATGTCAGAGTGGTCAAACAGGGATATTTCACCGGATCGAGGAGTATCATTACCAATGGAGGAGCTTCAAACTTTGTAAGCATACAGCTGATACCCCGTACTTCCAAAGGAGGTTTCCCGGCTGCGACGGGAGGGACGATAGTTGTTCAATCGGGTGATACGGCGGCTTTCCCGGCTGCGGGGGTGGTCAATGCCGCCACGAATGCAACCTATACCGGTAATGTGAATGTATTTGCGACTTACCTGGATCCTACTGCATCGGACCTGTATAAGTATATGCCCGGGGATCTGCGGGGTGTAGGTACAGACGGTAAGGAGACAGCGCTGCAGAGTTTTGGTATGCTGGCTGTTGAAATGGAAGGGGATGCAGGAGAAAAATTACAATTAGCGGCGGGGAAGAAGGCTACGCTCACCTGGGCGATACCGGCCTCTTTACAGGCTACGGCACCTGCCACGATACCGTTGTGGTATTATAGCGATACGACCGGCAGGTGGATCGAGGAGGGAAGTGCTGTTCGTGTAGGCAACAGCTATGTGGGACAGGTGGGGCATTTTTCTTATTGGAATTGTGATGCCTCTTCGGGCACGGTCAACTTTAAAGTTCACATAAAAGATCAGCATGGCAATCCCCTGGCTTATTCGTATATCCAGTTTCAGTCTGAGGATTGGGGTACACGTGGCGGTTATACGGATATAGATGGGTTTGCGCAGGGTTTGATACCCAGGGGGCAGACCCTTGTGATGCAGGTGGTGACGGAATGCGGCAATATGCTTGGCGGGATAAACGTCGGCCCGGCGCTGGCTGACCAGGACCTGGGTACTGTGACGGTGACGGTGGATGCGAGCGATCTTACGCTGACGGGTACAGTAGTCGATTGTAGTAATAACCCGGTAGACAGTGGTTATGTCAATATATTGCTGGATGGGCTTGTGCATCGGGCGGCTGTTGCCAAGGGGGCGTTTGAGCTGCCGGTGAGCCGCTGTTACAGCAGTTCGACCTCGGTTGTGCTGACGGCTGTGGATCTTGCGGGTCAGCAGGCAGGGGCAGCGAGCACTATTACGGCTGCTTCGGGTACTGTTGATGCGGGGCAGCTATCGGCGTGTGGAAATCCTGTCAACCAGTTTCTGACCTGTACGGTAAATGGTGTAAATTATAGTTATACCGATGCTCCCGATGTGTTTACCTATTGGGTTGCCAGCGGTGGTATCGGAGCGACTCCTGTGATGTGGGATAATGTCACGGCTACATCGACGGATCAACAGAGATATATTACGCTGACAACCCATGACATGAACGGAACGGGACCGTATGAAAGTACTATAACGATATCTGAACCCAATTCCCATCTTGGCTATAGCAGCGCCATTCAATGGAATGTTACCAGCTATGGACCGGTCAATGGGTATATCACCGGGACTTTTAGCGGAACAATTATGGATACCTTGTCTCAGAAGACGTTTCCGCTGACGGGGAGCGTTAAAGTGAAGAGGACGGAGTAATAGTTTTTTGGGAAATTTGAATATGTGATGGAGTGATGTTAAGCGGTGAACCGGCTGCTTACGACGAGATCTTTACTACCGGGTGTATATTTATAAAAGCCTTCTCCGCTTTTTACTCCGAGATAACCGGCTGTGACCATATTGATCAGCAGGGGGCAGGGGGCATATTTAGGATTGCCAAAACCTTCGTGGAGTACACGAAGGATATAGAGGCAGACATCGAGGCCGATGAAGTCGGCCAGCTGCAAGGGGCCCATCGGGTGCGCCATTCCCAGTTTCATGACGGTATCTATCTCCTGTACACCGGCTACGCCTTCGAAGAGGCTGCAGATCGCTTCGTTGATCATCGGCATCAGGATACGATTGGCGATGAAGCCCGGGTAGTCATTGACGACACAAGGCACTTTTCCCAGTTTTTCGGCGAGTTTTACCATTTTTTGGGTGACGGCGTTATCGGTGGCATATCCGTTGATGATCTCGACGAGTTTCATCACGGGTACCGGGTTCATGAAATGAAGGCCGATGACCGATGCGGGGCGTCGCGTCGAGGCGGCGATGCGGGTGATGGAGATGCTCGAGGTATTGGATGCCAGTATGGCGCCCGTGGGGGCGTGTTCGTCGAGGGTGCGGAAGATATTGAGTTTTAGCTCGACATTCTCTGTGGCGGCTTCGACGACGAGGTCGGCGTTTGCGATGCCTGTTTTGAGGTCGGTATGGGTGGTGATGGCTTTGAGTGTGGTTTGTTTGTCCTGGTCGGTCAGAAGGCCTTTGGCTATCTGGCGGTCGAGGTTTTGGCCGATGGTTTTCAGGGCTTTTTCCAGCTGGGGGGCCTGGGTATCGATGAGGCTGACGGTAAATCCTTTTTGTGCGAATACGTGTGCGATACCATTACCCATGGTACCTGCACCGATGACGGAAATGTTTTGCATATGGCTTCGAAGGTTAGTTGTTGTTGGGACCGCTTTGGCCGGGATTTTAGTTATTGTTCCGGAAGTCACCCCGTTTCCAGGCCTGGATAAAGTCGGCCCAGGCGAGGGGGTTGAAGATATTTTGTGGCGGCGCCTGGCCCTGATAGGAGTACTTGGTGGCGCTCTGTCTCAGGTAGGTGGAGGCTGCTTCGCTGGCGCTGGCCGGAAGGCTTCTGGCCAATACCCGTCGTTTGGCGGCGTCGGTGTTCTGGCGGGCTATTTCTATGTTGTCATCAGGGACCCTGGTGTTGACAAAGTCACGTTCGAACTGTTCGCGTGTAGGCCGTGGCTTGATGATGGTTGCAGGCAAATATTGGGCGTCAGTCACCATAAGCTGTATTATACTGTACTGGTTGCCCCGAAATGTATCGGGTACGTTTAGCGTATACGTTTTATAGCCAACGCTGGAGAATTCGATCACGTCACCCTTTAAAACCACGATCGAGAATACGCCCTGGTCGCTGGAGTAGGTACCCTGGTTTCGACCTTTTACTACCACGCTTACAGCGGGGATGCCTCTTAGGCTATCGGCTGTCATAATGACACCGTACAATTGTACCACCGAGTCTTTTAGCTTGTCAAATTGGGCGTGAGCAGCGAATGGGGCGGACAGCAGCAGAATGTATAGTACAATTTTTTTCATTCAGTCTCAAAATTAACTTTTAAACCGTAAAAAGTAAACAAAGTAAGGTTGTCATTGGTTAATTTTGTCTCAAATTAGAGTTTTTAACAAAATATTGAACATGAGCCCGGAAAAAGTTTTAGAGGCCCTTGGTAACGTACAGGAACCAGACCTTGGGAAAGACATTGTGACACTGAATATGGTTAAAGATCTGACCGTTGAAGGGAATTATGTTGCTTTTACGGTGGTGCTGACCACACCGGCGTGTCCGATGAAAGACCATATAAAAAATGCCTGTATCAATGCAGTCCGGCTGTTGGTCAATAAAGATGCGACGGTGAAGGTAAATTTTACTTCACAGACGACAACACAGCGGAAAGATCCCCGGGAAGTGCTCCCGAAGGTCAAAAATATCATTGCCGTAGTTAGCGGCAAGGGGGGAGTTGGGAAGAGTACGGTGGCTGCCAATCTTGCGATGGCTTTGGCCCGCGGCGGAGCGAGTGTGGGATTGATGGATGCGGACATCTATGGCCCCAGCGTTCCGATCATGTTTGGAGTAAGGGGCGAGCGTCCGATGATGATGGCAGGAGGTGAGAATGGGAAGGGGCTGATCGTGCCACTGGAGAAATTCGGGATCAGATTAATGAGCATAGGTTTACTGGTAGACGAGAAGAATGCGGTGGTTTGGCGGGGGCCGATGGCCAGCAGCGCCATAAGGCAGTTCGTGACGGATGTGAACTGGGGCGAGCTGGATTACCTGGTGATCGACATGCCTCCCGGTACGGGCGATATTCATTTGACGCTGATGCAGCTGGTGCCGGTGACGGGTGTTGTGGTGGTTACTACGCCGCAGGATGTGGCGCTGGCGGATGCGAAGAAGGGCATAGCGATGTTTGGGCAGGCGCAGCTGAAGGTGCCGATCATCGGGTTGGTGGAGAATATGAGCTATTTTACTCCGGCTGAGCTGCCGGATAACAAATATTATATTTTTGGCAGAGATGGGGGGAAGAGATTGGCAGAGGAGTATGATATTCCTTTTTTGGGCCAGATACCGTTGGTGCAGAGTATCAGGGAGGGCGGGGATATCGGGGTGCCTATTATGGCGACGGATGATGCGGTGACGAAAAAGGCGTTTTCGGATTTTTCGGGGAATGTGGCCAGGAGTATTGCGATGTTGAATGCGAATATGAAGAGGGAGAAGGTTGCGGAGATCGTGGCTTAGGTTTATGCGGCAGCGGCTGCGATGGGTTTTAGAAGGATAGTTTTTGACGGCAGTAATTCATAAAGATGCGAATAATATGGGCTAGGACAAAGCCCAGGAGGAAGCCGCCCAACAATCCACTGCATGCGCCGGCCACGGCAGCTGTCGAAGGTGTCAGGTGAATTTTGAAGATGTTGTTGATCAGCACCAGGGAAATGGCTCCCAGCACTATACCGCCAAGGCTGCAGATGATGAACAGCACGGATCTGAAACCGGCTTCGAGCGATCTCCGATAATAAGCGACCAGAATGCCTGTCGAAAGTATGCCTGCTGATACCAGCGCCAGCAGGCAGAGCAGGAAAAGCGTGACGAGAATCGATCCGACAATTATGGCGCCGATCATGATAGAAAAAAATGCGATCGCGAGCGCCAGTAGAAAAAGATTGAATTCACCATCATCGGGTTGGGGAATTGAAGGGTCTGACTGAGCAAAACCGCCAATCCATAAAATGGACAGGAAGAGGACAGAAAGGGCGGTTAGCAAAAATTTCATCCAGGTATAATTCAGATAGGTATAATTCTATAAAATTAGGCAATTTCTGTCTGAATACGGGCTGTTTTGAAAAATCAGTACCTTAGGCCCATGTACATTCCACGCCGATATGAAGAGAAAGATCTGGACAAGATCCATGCTTTCTTAACAGAAAATTCATTTGCTATCCTGGTCTCTGTAAAAGATGGTTTGCCGATCGGCACCCATATCCCCCTGCAACTGGAAAAGAATGCGGCGGGGGCCGATGTTCTTATGGGGCATATTTCGAAGGGTAACGAGCAGAAATATACGCTCGCGGATGGAGCGAAGGTGCTGGCTATTTTTTCCGGCCCTCACGCTTATATCTCGCCCCGTTGGTATACGAAAATACAGGTCCCTACCTGGAATTATATTGCGGTACATGTTTATGGGACGGTGAGGATCGTCGAGGGGGAGGAGCTAAGGGCTGCCTTGTCACGATTGATCGATACATATGAACAGCATATGCCCAGGCCGGTGACGATAGGGGAGATCCCGGAGAAGTCGGTGAGTGATGATCTGAGGGGGATAGTCGGGTTTGAGATCAGCATGGATGAGGTGCAGGCTGCGTATAAGCTTAGTCAGAACAGGGATGAGCGGAGTTATCACCAGGTTATTGAAGAATTGGATAAGGGGGATGAGACGGCTAAAGCGGTGGCGGAGGAGATGAAGGGGCGGAAGCCGGAGTAAGGAGGTGCTGCGGCTTGAGACTGGAGAATGGGAGGGGTTGGAAAATTATCCTATTTTTGGCGTATGACACGCCAGCAGCTAGTAACCCGGATCCGGTCGACAGGTACTTATCTTTGTGTTGGATTGGATTCGGATCGTGCAAAAATCCCTCCTCATCTTTCTTCCTTTTCAGATCCCGTTTTTGAGTTTAACCGGCGGATCATCGATGCTACAAAGGATCATTGTGTAGCATATAAGATCAATACGGCCTTTTATGAGGCGGACGGGGTGAAGGGTTGGGAGACCATGGAGAAGACAGTCAATTATATCCCTGCCACGCATTTTAAAATTGCCGATGCCAAGCGTGGCGATATCGGCAATACTTCTTCGCAATATGCGCGGGCTTTTTTCGAGACACTTGCTTTTGATGCCATCACTGTTGCGCCTTATATGGGTGAGGATAGTGTGCGGCCTTTTCTTGAGTATAAAGATAAATGGACCATTTTATTGGGGTTGACTTCGAACTCGGGGTCGAAGGATTTTGAATTACAGCCCGCCGGGGATAGCTTGTTGTATGAGCGGGTGCTGAAAGCAGCTTCGGGTTGGGGTAGTCCGGACAACCTGATGTTTGTGATCGGTGCGACGCAGGCGGATGCTTTTGGAAATATTCGTCGGCTGACACCGGATCATTTTTATCTTGTTCCCGGGGTTGGTGCGCAGGGAGGAAGTTTGGAGGAGATCTCGAAGCAGGCGATGAATAAAGAGGTGGGTTTGCTGGTGAATGCGAGCAGGGCGATCATATTTGCTTCGGGCGGGGAGGATTTTGCGGAAGCGGCGACGGTGGCGGCAGGTGCGTATCACCGGGAGATGAAGGGGTATCTTAAATGATTATTGGTGCGGCGGGTTCGATGAATTCTTTTTCACTTTTTGCGATGACCAGGGTGGCGACACCATTGCCGATGATATTGGTTATTGCGCGGGCTTCACTCATAAATTTATCTACGGCGAGTAAAAAAGCGAGTCCTTCCACGGGTATTTTTTGGATAGCGGTGAGGGTAGAGGCGAGTACGATGAAACCGCTGCCAGTGACGCCTGCTGCGCCTTTGGAGGTGACCATGAGGATGCCGAGGATGGTAAGCAGCTCGCCGGTGGTCAACTGTACGTTATACAATTGGGCCAGAAATATCGTAGCCATAGAAAGATAGATCGATGTGCCGTCGAGGTTGAAGGAATAACCTGTCGGTACGACCAGTCCTACTACGGGTTGGCTGCAGCCCATCTGCTCCAACCGGACCATCAGGGATGGCAGGGCCGCTTCGGAAGAGGAGGTGCCCAGGACGATGAGTATTTCTTCACGGATGTTTTTTAGGTATGTAAAGATGTTGAGCTTGAAGTAACGCAGGATCAATCCCAGGACGATGACGACAAAGAGGATCATGGTCGCGTAGACGGAGGCCATGAGTTTTGCGAGGGGGATGAGGGTGCGGATGCCAAATTTGCCGATGGTGAAGGCCATGCCGCCGAAGGCGCCGAAGGGGGCGAGGTACATGACATATTTGAGGAGGCCGAAGACGAATTTGCTGGCGATGTGAAACCAGGTGATTATTTTGTCGCGGACGCCAGTTTGGGAAGCGGGGGATTGGCGATTGGGTATAAGGCTGATGATGATGCCCACGATTATGGCCAGTACCAGCACTTGCAGGGTCAGGTTGGTTTTGAAGAATTGCAGCCAGTCGAAGCCTTTTGCTCCCTGTTTCACATAATTAGAGGCATCCTGGATGGGGAGGCCTGTTTTGTCGATCTTACCCGGTTGGATGATGTAAGCCAGGGAAATGCCGATGGCCAGCGAGAGGGTGGTGACGATCTCGAAGTAGACCAGTGATTTGACGCCGATGCGGCCTACCTTTTTGAGATCGCTCATGCCGCTGATGCCGGACACAATGGTGAGGAAGATGATAAAAGGGATAAAGCATTTGACGATGTTGATGAACCAAACGCCCATCCATTCTGTCTTTATGGCGATGGCGGGTGCGAAGTAGCCGAGTAGTACTGCTGCCACCAGCGCGATAAGGACAACGAGGGTGAGGTGGCGCGAGAGGCCATTGAAAAAACGAGACAGGGAGAGAGGTCGGCTCATAGTGAGGCTAAGATATGGTAAAACCGGTGTACGTCTTCAAAGGAATTGTAGAGGGGCGTGGGGGCGACCCGTACTACGCCGGGCTCACGGTAATCCACCACCACTCCTGCTTCGATGATCTTCTGGTGGATGGCTTTTGCGTCCTTCTTAAAATAAAGCGACAGCTGGGCTCCCCTGCGATGGGGTTCTGCCGGCGTGAGGATCTCGAAGTCCAGGTTATCCAGACTTTTTAATAATTGGAACAGGTAATCGGTGAGCTCCCGGCTTTTGGCCTGGAGGTTTTCGATGCCGGCTTCTTCGAAGATGGCGAGGGAAGACTTCAGGGAGACCATATTGAAGACCTGGGCGGTGCTCATGCTCCAGCCTTCGGCGGTAGGTTTGGGGACAAAGCCCTTTTCCATCTTAAAGCGGCTGGCTTCGTCGTTGCCCCACCAGCCGCCGAGCCGGATGAGGTCTTTATTACGGGCATATTTTTCGTGTACAAAGGCGCCGCCGGCTGCACCGGGTCCGCCGTTGAGGTATTTATACGAACACCATACAGCAAAGTCGACGTTGCAGTCATGCAGGCGAAGGGGGGCGTTGCCCACGGCATGGGCCAGATCGAAGCCGGCCAGGGCGCCGGCCTTGTGAGCGGCTGCCGTGATGGCTGCCATATCAAATAATTGCCCGGTATAGTAGTTGATGCCGCCGAGCAGGACAAGGGCTAAAGAATCTTTCTGCTGATCGATAACCCGGAGGATGTCTTCTTCGCGGATCGTCTTTTCGCCTTCGCGGGGGCTGATCTCCAGGATGGAGTCGGCGGGGGCGCCGTGGAATTTTACCTGGGTCTCCAGCGCGTATTGATCAGAGGGGAAGGCTCCGGCTTCCATCAGTATTTTATAGCGGGTTGTGGTAGGGCGGTAGAAGGTGAGCAGGAGCAGGTGGAGGTTGACGGTGAGAGCGTTCATGACAGTGACCTCGTCCTCCAGACACCCTACGATGCGGGAGAGGGCGGGACGCAGGGATTGGGGATAGGTCATCCAGGGGTTGTGGGCGTGCCAGTAGCCGTCGATGGCTATGTCCTGCCAGTCTTTGAGCTCCTGCTGTATATAGTCTGCGGTTTGGCGGGGCTGGAGGCCGAGAGAGTTGCCGCAGAAATAGATAGCATCGGCGCCGGTGATGTGGGCGCTGGGTTGCGTGGAACCGGGTTGAGTGGGTGCGCCGGCGCGGAGGGTGTGGTCGCCGGCGGGTGAGGAGGTTTTGGAGCGGGGAAAATAAAACCGGGAGCGAAAGCTGTTGAGCTTGTCTTCCCGGTCTTTTTGCTGTGCATATTCCAGCGTCGGCGCGACTATATTTTGTTGCTGCATTCCTTTGGTTTTGGAGCAGCAAGATAAGATTTTACCAGAGATCGGATCTTATCGATGCAACGGACCTTTTGGGGGCCGATGCGGAGAGATTACGGTTAAGTGGTGATCAATTCAATAGCGTTGGCAGTTAGGTTATGATTAATGGAATGGTCATTTGGTTGTTTGGTCATCTTTGTCTCTTCCTTTTCTTCGTCTCTCTTGTCCTTGTCTTTAATTTTTTCCTTGTGTTTTTCATCCTGGTCTCTGCCTGTACCGCCGTAGGACAGGCGTACCGTTCCGAAGCTGCTTTTGATCTTTATCTTGGCGCGGCCTTCGCCGGCTCTTCCGCTGTAGTCCTTGTCGAATTTGGGACCATAATCATTTTCATCCGATTCTTTGTTCTCGTTGATGGAAAAGCTGCTTTCGTTGCGGAAGCTGCCGAAACTGGTGTGGACGTCGATGTCGGCTGACAGGCTTTTTTCGACTACCATACGGACCGTGGAGTAGGATTCGAACAGATTCAGCTCCTTGATATTATCGGCGACGTTGAACTGGACGTTGCCGGAAAATTCGCTGGTGATCTTTACGTCACCATTTACCTTACCGATGCGGGACTGGTCGTTGTATTTGAAGATGACCCTGCCGTTGTTGACCTCGGTAATAAAGGCCTTACCAAATTCCACGTCGATGAGGTCCACGTTGTCGAGCTTGCCGGTGTTGAGGCTGCCGAATTTGCTGGTCAGGGATACGAGTCCTTTGAAGTCGCCGATCTCGATTTTTCCGAAGCTGTTCTCTATCTCCAGGTGGTTGCCGGTGGGCATATGGATGACATAGTCGATGTAGAAGGATCTTTCGCCTTCGTTGCCTTTGTTCTTACCGCCGTTGTGGATCTCGTCGACTGTCGTCTTGAAGGCGATGGTATTACCATCCTTCGAGTCTTTTACGTCCAGCTTGTTCATGATATCCTGTGCCCGTTCGTCGGTGGCTGCGCGGGCGCCAATTTCGATGTCTACAGTGATCTCGTTCTTGTCCCAGGTGCTGACGGCTACGTTGCCGAACTGGTTGTCTATTTCCAGCTTGTCGTCGGCTGTGACCGGATAGGATTTATTGATCAGCCTTTGTTTCTTTACTTGCTGAGCCATGCTAAGCACCGGAGCAGATAAGACGAGAAAAAGGGCAATAGAACTAAACAGTCTTATATGCTTTTTCATATTCTGATTTTTTTGAATGATTGATTTGCTTGATAATCTCGAGCTGATGATTCAGTAGTTCCATCTGCAGTTGGAGGTTCTGTAACATCGCTTCGAGTAACTGTTCGCGATTGGGGTTGGTTGGCAGCTGTTCCTGGAGGCTGCGATAGACACTATCGAGCTTGTTGACGTCCAGGGCAAACTGCTTGTATAATAAGGGTTCGTCTTTTTCTATGGATTTTAGCTCCTTATGCCTGATCTCCACGAGTTTTGCATAGTGGTACATTTCTTCGCTGACGGAAGACTGGAATTCCTGGCCGGCTTTTGGGTCCTTGTTGTCGCCGGGGCGGATGCTGGCCAGTGCAGCACTATCGGACGAGGGGTTAGCAACGGCTGGCGATTGTGTCCGGGCCAGGTTGGTGGTGTTCTTTGAGGATGTATCTGACGGATTTGTATTTGTTGGGGCATCGGGTTTTGCCTGATTCGCCTGGTTGGGTTGTTGGGCGACGTTAGGCTGCACGGTGTCTCTGCCTCTCATGAGGTACCAATCAACACCCACGATCAGGAGCAGGATGGCGGCGGCAGCTGCGCTCCATTTAATCCAATGAAGGGGGATCCGGACCACGGGGGTCTGTTTTTTTTTGTCTTTTCCGGGATCCATTTCCCGGCTGATCTTTTCCCAGATCTTATTATCCGGTTCCTCGGAGTCAAACTCCTCTCTGTGGTCCCGGACAAATTCTTCTAACCGGTTGTTCATGATATACCTTGTTTTATATGCTGTAACAATTTTTGTTTAGCCCGCATGTACTGTGTCCTCACGGTAGCGTGCGTGACCTGCAGGATCTCTGCTATTTCTTCCTGGTCATATCCTTCGAACAGGTAGAGGGTCAGGACGGTCCGGTAACCATTTGGCAGGAGCGTGACCGCCTTTTTTATGTCTTCTACCTTCATTTGGATCTCCTGTTCATCCATTCCCTGTTCTTCCGGGAGGTGACCGATATTTGTTTTTTCTATGTCGATAAGGTCCATTTTCCGTTTGCGCAGGTAGTTGATCGATTTGTTGATGACGATGCGTTTCAGCCAGGCCCCGAAAGTGGATTTATAGTGAAAATCCTCAAGGGATCTGAATGCGTCGGTAAAAGCCTCCTGTGTCACATCCTCTGCATCGCCGGTATTGTTGACGATACGCAGGCTGGTGTTGTACATCGCCTTCGCATATTTCTGGTATAACGCTGCATATGCCCGGGAGTCCCCCTGTTTGCATCGTTCGACCAACTCGTCGTGTAGTATTGGTTCAGTTATCTCCAATTCGGCTGTTTTAGCGTTCATGTGTCTGGCTGAGACGGGCTTTTGGGCCTTTTCGCTTGTGCTGTCTCATGAATAAGTACACCCCGCTTTTCCGGATGTTGCATCCTTACGGCCCCTTTTCCTTATTTTAGCAGCAAATATTTGTTAAACCGCTCGCCATGGCTGCCACCTCTTCTTCTTTAAAGATAGACGTTTTTCAGAGTCCGGACTACTTCCAAGTGGATGATTTACTGACAGATGAGCATAAGCTGGTTCGGGATGCCGTAAGAAACTATGTAAAGAAAGAAATTTCCCCTATCATCGAGGATTATGCTCAGCGGGCGGAGTTTCCGCAGCAGATAGTCCGGCAACTGGGCGACCTGGGGTGTTTCGGGCCTACGATCCCGGAGCAGTATGGTGGCGGGGGACTGGATTATATCAGCTATGGCCTGATGATGCAGGAACTGGAAAGGGGGGATAGCGGTGTACGAAGCACTGCCTCCGTACAGGGTTCGCTGGTGATGTTCCCTATCTATGAGTATGGCAGCGAAGAACAGCGTAATAAATACCTGCCAAAGCTGGCCAGTGGTGAGTGGCTGGGCTGTTTTGGCCTTACGGAGCCCGATCATGGCAGTGACCCCAGTGGTATGCTGAGCAATTTTAAAGATGCGGGTGATCATGTCATCCTGAATGGCAGCAAGATGTGGATCAGCAATGCCCCTTTTTCACAGGTGGCGGTGGTCTGGGCCAAAGATGAGGAAGGGGTGATCCGGGGACTGATCGTTGAACGAGGGATGGAAGGGTTTACCACGCCGACCACGCATGGGAAATGGAGTTTGCGGGCCTCGGCTACGGGAGAGCTTGTTTTTGATCATGTAAAAGTACCAAAGGCGAATATTTTACCGAATGTAAAGGGTTTGAAGGGGCCGCTGAGCTGTCTGACCAAGGCCCGTTATGGGATTGCCTGGGGGGTCGTGGGGGCGGCGATGGATTGTTATGATACCGCGCTGCGTTACAGCAAAGAGCGGGTGCAGTTTGACCGGCCGATCGGCGGGTTTCAATTGCAGCAGAAGAAACTGGCGGAGATGGTGACCGAGATCACGAAGGCCCAGCTGCTGAACTGGAGACTGGGGAGCCTGATGAATGCCGGTAAGGCTACACCGGCGCAGGTGTCTATGGCGAAGCGGAACGGCTGTGAGATCGCGGCGCAGATCACCCGGGATGCGCGGCAGATGTTGGGAGGAATGGGGATCACGGGGGAGTACCCGATCATGCGGCATATGATGAATATCGAGAGTGTGATCACTTATGAAGGGACGCATGATGTGCACCTGCTGATCACGGGGATGGATGTTACGGGTTTAAATGCATTTAAATGAAAATATTCCTTATAGGTTTTATGGGTTCGGGTAAGACGCATTGGGGCAGACATCTCTCGACAAAACTGGGGATCCCTTTTTATGACCTGGATACTGTGATCGTGGGCAGTGAGGGCAAGAGCGTGTCTGAAATCTTTTTGGAGAAAGGGGAGGAGTATTTTCGCTATACGGAGAAGGAGACTTTGGAAGAGATCGCGGTACGGCATGAGAGTTTTATCCTGTCCTGTGGCGGAGGGACGCCCTGTTTCTTCAATAATATAGAGTTCATGAAGAAGAACGGAAAGGTCATCTGGCTGAATACTTCGGTGGAGATGCTGAAGCAGCGGCTGACGAGGGAAAAGATGAGCCGGCCGTTGATCAGTGAGGTAGATGACGAGGACCTCCGGCGATATATTATCCGGAAGTTGAGTGAGCGGAGGATGTATTATCAGCAGGCGGACCTGACGGTTAATGAGGAGAATACGAATTTGGAGGAGCTGATCCAGCTGTTGTTGAACAATGACCAGGAGCCGGACAGGATGAAGGAGGAAATATAAAGGTTGCGGCGGCATAAGGTCGAATAGGGTATCATAAAGATGAATTAGATCCACTATGAATAAGAATTTTCTTTCGATAGCGGCATTACTTGGCGCACTTTCGGTGGCGCTAGGGGCTTTTGCGGCTCACAAGCTCCGTGCGATGACCAGCCCTGAGACGGTGGCTATTTTTGAGACGGGGGTGAGGTACCAGTTCTATCATGTGTTTGCGCTGCTGTTTGTGGCGTTCCTGTCTGAGAAGATCCATAACAGGTGGATGATCTGGGCAGGGAATTGTTTTATCATGGGGATCGTGCTTTTTTGCGGGTCGCTTTATGTGCTGACTGCGCTGACGATCGCTGAGAGCGAGCACAGGACTCTGGCGGGGATCATGACGCCGGTGGGTGGAGTGTTCTTTATTTTGGGGTGGGTGTTTCTTTATCTTGGGGTGGCGAAGAAGGATAAAGAATAATATCATGTGCATTTTGTATCACTAACCCGCCGCAATAAATTGACACCGATATAGTAAGGCATCATAAATGGAATAGCGGGTATAGAGACAAAAAAGGCTGCTGCGACAAATGGCTGGGGAAACCAGGCTGGTACTAAATCAACGATGAAGCCGAGTAAACTTATCATAATGTAAATATTACAGGCAGCCGGCTTAAGCCAACCGGTGGTTTTTAGCGATAGTGCAAATGCAGCCGTGGCTAAATAAGTGAGCGCCACCTCAACGGCGCTTAAGGCGCCGAACAGACTGCGTAATGGGATAAACCAATCAGGCCGTTTCGTAAGTGCTGAAGCTGTGAAGATCCGGTAGGCCTCAACCAGGTAGGTTTGCCAGTAAGCCATATTTAAAACAAAAAGAGGAACAGCGATCATAATGGCCGTAAAACCGAGCGAGGCGTAAAGTTTTTCACCTGCTTCTTTTTGTTGTTCTTTAAGTAAGGTAAATCCAGCTGCGATCAAAACGCCCGCAATGATTAAAATCGAGTATCTTATCTCCTGTTCAGTCGCCGCCGCCGCATAACCAGCAACGGTGTCGGGAGGCGCGCCCATGCCAAAAAAAATGGAAATGAAGACTTGCGGGAGAATAAGTAACGATGCAGCAACCGCAAGACGTCTCTTTTCCGCATCCTTGCTACGTATCAGATTTGCGCCAAGCACCCATATGGCCGATAACATGAGGCACGAATTGATGAGCCATACAGGTAAGTATATTTTATAGCTGATATGTCCAAGTCCAAAGCCAAATATGGCTACTAACGGGGGGACAAGGAGAAGATATACCCGGGATAAAGTGCTTTCAGATAGTTTTGATTTCATAAATGAGGGTTTAAGTGGGGTTAGAGAGCCAGGTAGAAGGTGGTGCGGGTGCCGTCGGAGTTTTCGATGTTGAACTCGCCGTCGATGGAGGCCATCCGTTTTTTCATGTTATTGAGCCCATTTCCGAATTTCCGCAGTTTTTCCATGTTTATACCAACTCCGTCGTCCTGGATCTCGATGATCAGCCGGTTGTTTACGGTGACATTGATGCGTACTACCGAGCTTTGGGAGTGTTTCAATACATTATTAAGGGCTTCCTTTACGGAGAGGAAGATGTTGCGCCGTTTTTCTCCGCTGATCTCGCGGGGCGGGATGGACGCGGGCATGCTGAAATAGCAGTCGATGGTGGTGTTTTCGAAGAATTCCACGGCATAGGAGCGGATGTAGGCTACGAGGTTCTCGATGCTGTCGTTGGAGCTGGTCATTGTCCAGATGATGGCGTTCATCTTATTGAGCAGCTCGTTGGCTGAGTTGGAGATCTTTTCTATTTCGGGGAGGGTCTGGTCCTTCATTTTGCTTTTTACGATCTCGCTCATGAGGCGGATGGCTGTTACGCCGGAGCCGAGCTCGTCGTGCATGTCGACGGAGATGCGATTCCGTTCGTCCTGTTTGGCGGCGAGGACGGCCACCTGTTTTTCCATTTCCTTGCGTTCGGTTTCCAGTTTTAACTTCTCTTCCTTCTGGATGCTGCTGATGATCTCCATTTTATTTTTGTAGGTCAGGGCGAAGAGAAAGAAGAGCAGTTCGATGGTGATGCCTCCTTCGTAATAGAACAGCGCCAGGTTGAGAACAGAGGTACCTTTTACCAGATGGAAGTTGGTGGTGATCATCAGCTGCGAGACGATGGACAGCAGGCAGAGGGAGATATTGCCCATGACGATGTAGTTCATCAGCTGGTTGTGGTAGGTCAGCCCTTTCAGGATAAAAAGCAGGGAGATGATCAGCAGGAGGATCTTGGTGGCGTTCTCGATCGTGTTGGCGATCCTGAAGTCGGGAGACAGGAAGTAAAAGACGATATAAAGACTCATCAGGGTTGTAATGGCCAGAGAGCCCCAGAAGAGGATGCGGTCGAGGGCCTTGTAGTTCTTGCTGGTTTCGAGGAATTTCCGGTGAAAGATGATGTAACAGATATATCCGACCGAAAATATGATGTTGTCGAGGAAGCTTTCGAAGAAATAATTGAAAGAGGTGGTCGACTGGTGGAGGGTGGATTTCAGGAACAGGAGGATGCTGATACAGAGCGAGTAGCCCACATAATATAGAAATTCGGGTTTTCGGCTTTGGATGTATTCGCTGGTGGCATAAAAGATCATCATCAGCATGATCCCGGCGAAGAGATTGGTGATGACGTCGATGTTGGTCTTGCTCTTATGAGTAAGCATGATACCCTGCCGGACCAGGGAGTCCCGGGTAAGCGTGGGGTTGATGGAATTGGTGGGGGCTTTGATGAAAGATAATACCGCAAAGAAGGTGGCGTTCTCATGGGGGCCGAGGGTTATCTTCCGGTAGCCAAGGCTGTCGGGGTCATCAGCCAGGACGGCGGGGACGGCCGCCACTTTTGGCGGAGCGGGAGCCTGGTCGACCAGTCTATAGAGGTCGATGGTATCCATGAAGTAGCCGGGGCAGTACCAGGCGCTCTGCGGGAGGTCGCTGCTGTTGGTGAGTGTAAAACGGAGGACGGTCTTTTTATTTACCGTGCCGGGGGAAATAAAATGTTCGAATTTTTTTGTTCCTTTCCGGTAGGGAAGGAAGGGCAGCTGAGCGATGGAAACGGTCCTGTTATTGGAAAAGTAGTAATAAGTGTTTGCCTGGAGGGTATTTAGCAGGCCGGTACGAGAGAGATCGGCAATGGGTGGTTCAGGCATATTTTGGGCCTGATTATCAAGGTGCAAAGCCAATAAAAGGAAGCAGAAACAGGCTGTCCGCAGAAGATGGAACAGGTTTTGTCGGGAGATTGCCGGCATGGCTCTTAATAAGGAGTTTTTTTAAAGGTAAACTAAATAATTTTAATATACACTCCAAACTGGGCTCTGTCGGTTTAGAGGTATTGAACCAATTGTTATCTTTGTATCCATGGCAAACCGACTTAAGTCAAAGAAGAGCCAGGCGCCTGATTCAGAAAAGCTGAAGCCTGAAAAGGAATCCCAGGTAACAGTGAAACAGATCGTAAGAGATGAACGTACCCACAAGATCGCCGGGGCTGTCTTTCTTTTGCTGGCCGTCTTTCTTTTTATAGCGTTTACGTCCTATCTATTTACCTGGAAGGAAGACCAGGATAAGGTTTTTCACGGTGCGTCAATTTTATTGCCTTCTTCCAATGTGAAGGTGACGAATTTGCTGGGCAATCTTGGGGCCCTGATCTCGCATGAATTCTTTTACAAGGGGTTTGGGCTGGCTTCTTACCTGTTTTGTTCCTTTTTTTTTATAGTTGGAGTAAATTTATTGTTGACTCGTCGTGTTTTTTCTATACCGCGTAATCTCCGGTATGTGCTGACGGGTCTTTTATATTTCTCCGTTGCTTTTGCTTTTGTCACCCAGGGCAATGGTTTTGCCTGGGGGGGAGCGGTGGGGGATATGATCAGCGAATGGCTGACGCGATTCCTGGGCTGGATCGGTACGGCGGCATTGTTGCTGGTAGCGGGGCTGGCGTATTTTATATGGAGATTCAACCCGGTGTTTAAGATGCCGGTGCGGAAGGAGAGGGCGTTGGCGCCTGTGCCGGAGCCTGTGGTCGTTGAGCCGCCGGTGAAGCCGGAGAAAGGTAAGGGGAAGAAGGGTGTCGGGGCGAAATTGTTTGTGGATGAGGAGTTCAGCCAGGGCAATGGGAATGTGTTGAAAGAGGAAAGTGGTGTGGTAGCTTTGGCTCCGCCGCCGGTGGAAGCTGCCGAGCCGGAGATAGAGTTTACGGTCACGGAGCGGGAGCCTGAAGAGGCGCCTGTCAGGAAAAAGCCGGTTATTGAAGCGGAAGAGCCGGATGCTGACCAGGGGGACCTGGAGGAAGAGCCGGGTGAGGAGCCTGCGCCGCCGTTGACCATTCCGCCGATACCGCCGCTGGTGAAGCCGACTGCTTCCAATGGATTGGAATTAGAGATCAAGACTCCGGAAGCTGTGGTTGGGGATGAGACGGCGGAAGAGGCATTGGTCCGGGAGGCTATGCCGGATTATGAACCTACGCTGGACCTGCGTGATTATAAATATCCATCGCTGGATCTGCTGGAGGCTCATGGCAGCGAGAAGATAGTCCAGGACGCTTCCGAACTGGAGGCTAATAAGAACCAGATCATCAATACGCTGAAGAACTATGATATTGCTATTTCGAAGATCAGCGCAACGGTAGGTCCGACGGTGACCTTGTATGAGATCGTGCCGGCTGCGGGGGTGCGGATCTCGCGGATCAAGAACCTGGAAGACGATATTGCCCTGAGCCTGGCGGCGTTGGGTATTCGTATTATCGCTCCCATCCCCGGTAAGGGTACGATCGGGATCGAGGTGCCGAATGTAAAGAAAACGGTGGTGAGTATGCGTACGCTGCTGGCTTCGGAGAAATTCCAGCACAGCAGCTTTGCGCTGCCGATCGCCATCGGGAAGAAGATCGACAACGAGAACTTTATCGTGGACCTGGCGGCGATGCCTCACCTGCTGATGGCGGGGGCCACGGGGCAGGGTAAGTCGGTTGGCTTGAATGCTATACTGGTTTCTTTACTGTATAAGAAACATCCTTCCCAGCTGAAGCTGGTGCTGGTGGATCCCAAGAAGGTGGAGCTCAGCATTTACCGGATCATCGAGAAACATTTCCTGGCGAAGCTTCCCGGGGAGGAAGAGGCGATCATCACGGACACCAAGAAGGTGGTTCATACTTTAAATGCCTTGTGTATTGAAATGGACAACCGGTATGATCTGCTGAAGGAGGCCAATGCGAGGAATATCAAGGAATACAATGAGAAGTTTATCAAAAGGCGTCTGAATCCCCAGAAGGGGCATCAGTACCTGCCGTTTATCGTGCTGGTCGTGGATGAGTTTGCGGATCTGATCATGACGGCGGGTAAGGAGGTAGAGATGCCGATAGCGCGGTTGGCTCAGCTGGCGCGTGCGGTGGGAATCCATTTAATCATTGCGACACAGCGTCCGTCGGTCAATATCATTACCGGTACGATCAAGGCCAACTTCCCGGCCCGTATCGGCTTTAAAGTTTCTTCGAAGATAGATTCCCGTACCATTCTCGATGCGGGCGGCGCCGATCAGCTGATCGGGAAGGGGGATATGCTCATCTCTTATAATGGGGAGATCACGCGTCTTCAGTGTGCTTTTGTCGATACGCCGGAGGTGGAGGAGATAACGCAGTTCATTGGTAAGCAGAGGGGGTATCCGGAGGCGTATAAGTTGCCGGAGTATGTGGATGAGAATGATAAGGAGGCGAAGGATTTTGATCTGGGGGACCGCGATCCTCTTTTTGAGGAGGCTGCGCGGCTGATCGTCATGAATCAGCTGGGTTCTACTTCACTGATCCAGCGTAAGATGAAGCTGGGGTATAACCGGGCGGGCCGGCTGATGGATCAGCTGGAGGCTGCCGGTGTGGTAGGGCCGGGGCAGGGGAGTAAGCCGAGGGATGTGCTGATCAGGAGTGAGATGGAGCTGGATCAATATTTGAATCCATAGGTTTAGGCGCTGCGCGCCGGGGCTATTGGGATATTGCGGCGTTTGGTGCTGCTGCGCGGGTTGGGCCGTTTGGTCCAATTTTAAGGCACTTTTAATGCAATCATGCCTACATTTGCGGCGAATACTGACCTAAAATAAAAAAAAATGAAAGTAAGTAGTAAGTCGATTGCGCGCATTGGTATGAGTCTTGTGCTGGGTAGTTGTTTTTTTGTGGCGCAGGCGCAGAATAATAGTCTTGGTAAGAGTGATCCCGATGCGAAAAAAGTATTGGATGGGCTTAGTGCGAAACTGAAGTCTTATAAAGCTGTTCAGTCGGCTTTTACCCTGAAGGTGGAGGATTCGAAGGGGAAATTACAGGGCAGCAAGAGTGGCACTATTTATCTGAAAGGCAGCAAGTATCATGTGAATGTGGTTGGCGGCCAGGATATTTTTAGTGATGGGAAGGATATCTGGACTTATGACAAATCTTCGAATGAAGTGACGATAACGAAGGTTGATCCTTCTGCGCAGACGATCAGCCCGGATAAGATCTTTACGAATTTTTATGACAAGGATTTTCTTTATAAGCTGAATGGGGATAGTAAGATAGGGGCGCGTACTGTACAGGAAGTCGAGTTGACGCCGATGGATAAGACGAAGAATTTTTTCAAAGCGCTTCTTTATATTGATAAGACGCAGCATACGCTGGTTAGCATCAAGTGGTTTGATAAGAGTGGGAACAGGTATACGCTGGAGACCAGTAAGATGAATGGGAATGCGGCGATTACGGATGCGCAGCTGGCTTATAATAAGGCTAAGTTTCCGGGAGCTGAGGAGGTGGATTTGAGGAACTAGGTTATGCGCGCCTGCGGCGCCGATTGGATGTTTGTGGAGTTAAGATTTTTCATTGCCCCACCGGAATGTAGAGATATCAAGGCCGGCGAGGTCGAGGACGCGGTCGACGACGGTAGCGGCTACTTCGTCGATGGTTTTTGGAAGGCTGTAGAAGGAGGGGGTAGCGGGGCAGATGATGCCGCCGGCGAGGGTCAGGGTTTCCATGTTACGGATATGGATAAGATTGTAAGGGGTGTCTCTGACTACGCAGATGAGTCGCCGTCTTTCCTTCAGGATGACGTCTGCTGCGCGGGTGATGAGGTCGGCCGATGAGCCGGAAGCTATGCGGCCAAGGGTGCCCATCGAGCAGGGGATAATGATCATAGTGTCATATTTGCCGGAGCCTGAGGCGAAGGGGGCGTGGAAGTCGCGTTGTGAGAAGAAGGGGTAATCAAATTTATCATAGGATTCGTTTCCGAGTTCGGTGCGCCATACTTCACGGGCGTTGTCTGTCATGACTACCGATAAGGCTTCCCACTGCTGCGGGATGGCGGAGAGTTTTTCCAGTAAGAGTTTTGCGTAGATCGATCCGCTGGCGCCGGTGATGGCAACGACAATTTTGTGCATGATTTAACCGTTAGTTTTCTGCCTGTTATATTTTAACGGGTAATTTTGTAACGGGTTACAAAAATACTATGGAAAGGTTGAAAGCATTTTTTTTATTGCCGGTTTTGGTCGTGAGTGCGCTGGTGCTGGTTTTTGCCGGTGCGAGGAAGCCGGAGGCTGCGGCGGATGGTTTGGGGGTTGCGGGGGCGGAAATGGCGAAGGCGGAGGCTATTTCGTGGATGACGATAGAGCAGGCTGCGGGGAAGTTGAAAGTGGTGAAGAAGCCGCTGATCATCGATCTTTACACTACCTGGTGTGGGTGGTGCAAGCAAATGGACAGAAAGACTTATTCGAATAAACAGGTGGCGGCCTATCTCCAGGAGAAGTTTTATACGGTGAAGATGGATGCTGAGACGCATGCGACTATCGACTGGGCGGGGAAGACCTACAATTTCAATCCGCAGTATCGTGCCAGTGAGTTTGCGTTATATCTCACTCATGGACGGCTGGAATTTCCTACTACTATCATTATCGTACCGGGTGAGGAACCTCAGGCCATTCCCGGGTATATGGAGCCTAAAGAGCTGGAATTACTGGTAAAGTATTTCGGGGAGGGCGACTACAGGACTAAATCGTTTGACGTTTATCAGAAAAATTTTCGCACGAGCTGGTAGATTTCCGCTTTGGGGTTGACCTGGCCGGATAGTGGCGAGCTGGTAGATTCCGCTTGATTTTACACTTAGCTGATGCGGTTGCTGACCCGGGAGGACCTTTTTTCGGGTAGAGACTATAACGATTTAGCTCTAATACGTCCCTCGTATGCCTCTAAAGGATTATCTGTACACCTTACGCTTGATCTAAATCAAGTTAATCGAATTAGCATAAAAAAAATTTGTTTGTACTTCTTCTGTTTCAATACGAACACCTTACCTTTGTTTTTTCATAGGATAAGGTTTAATGGTTAATGGTATTTGATTAGTGCAGCCCCGCTTTGGCGGGGCTTTTTTTTGTCCGGATCTTTGTCCAACTGCCTATGATCCGCGCTGCTCTTCTTTAGTGTAATCTAAGAAAAAACCCCAGGCCTTGCGGGCCCGGGGCGAATGATTACTATTATTTAACCTACAGGTTTAAGCCTGGGCCATATCAGGGATAGCCTGTACCTTATAATCACCTGCATCCAATTTCTTTTTGGTGGCGCGGAATGCCTCCAGTGTTCTTTGGATGTCTTCGTCGGTATGGACGGCTGTCGGTACCAGGCGATAGATGATGTGTCCTTTCGGGATGACGGGGTAGACGACGATCGAGCAGAAGATGTTGTGATTTTCGCGCAGGTCCATTACCATGGCGGTAGCTTCGGGTACGTCGCCCTTCATGTATACGGGGGTTACGGGGGAATCGGTCTTGCCGATGTCGAAACCGCTGTCTTTCAGTCCTTTTTGGAGTTTGTTCACCACCTCCCAGAGTTTCTTGCGCATTTCGGGTTTTGTCCGAAGCAG
>DASYEB010000026.1:0-198948 GCA_036499285.1 Puia sp.
CCTCGACGCCTACATACACGAAGATACCCAGCATACCGAGTACCAGCTGAGGGTATTTGAAGGGGCTGCTGCGGTGTAACAATTTTGAAGGAGCCTTTGGATCCAGCACATTGGCGCCGGCCTGATCTTCGCCGACCTCATCCGTGTCTATCTTATTGGGAAGTGACGAGAATTTGAAAATAAGGGCGATGATAAGAAAAAGAACGCCCAGGATCAGGTATGGCGTCTTGACGCTGCTGATGCTGGCTTCCTTGGCTACGGTGGAACCGGCCGTTACCGAACCAAAGATGGCAAAGCTGACCAGTAAAGGACCGATGGTCGTACCGAAGTTATTGACACCTCCCGCCATGCTCAGGCGCTGCGAACCGCTTGCCGGATCACCCATAATAATAGCGAGCGGATTGGCCGCCGTCTGTTGAAGAGAATACCCGAGACCTATGATAAAAAGACCAGAGATCAGTAAGGCAAAAGAGGCAGACATTGCTGCCGGGTAGAAAAGGAGGGCGCCTATCGCCGAGATGACCAGACCCAATGCAATACCATTCTTATAGCCCATGCGGTTAAGGATATCTCCACCGCTTGCTTTGGAGATAAGATAATAAATGATCGAACCTACCGTATACGCAGCATAAAAAGACAAGGAAATGAATTGAGCCTGCCAGTTCTCCAAATTCAGTTTTTCCTTAAAGACCGGGATTAGAATATCATTACTCGCCGCTACGAAGCCCCAGAAGAAAAACACACTTATCAGGATTCCGAACTGCGACCATTTGGTTTTTTGTTGCATATGCAATCAGTGGGTGGTTAATGCTTTAACAAAATAAGGGCTGAAAATACAGCTTTTTCCGGTGAGAAAAATATTTTCATCGTCTGAACATTTTTTGATCAAAATCCTTACTAAATTGAACAACAATTATTAACGATGGACTTGTAGTCCTCGCACGTCCCCGCACTTTAACGCCAAATCGATGGAAATAATTCATGTATCTGCAGAGTGTTATCCCGTAGCCAAAGCTGGCGGACTGGGCGACGTAGTAGGTGCACTACCCAAATACCAGCGGGAAGCCGGCCACGTAGCAAAAGTGGTCATGCCGATGTACCGGACCAAATTCCTAAACGAGAACCAGTTCGAAGTCGTGCACAAAGGCTACACCCATATGGGAAGTTACTGGTTCAACTACACGATCATAAAGGAAGTGACCAATAAGCTGGGTTTTGACCTTTATCTTGTAGACATCTTTGGACTGCTGGACCGGGAAAAGATCTATGGCTATGCCGATGATTCCGATCGCTTCATCGCTTTTCAGATAGCCGTTACCGACTGGCTGGCAGTCTGGAGACATCGCCCCGACGTCGTACATGTGCACGATCACCACACGGCGCTGCTCCCCTTTATGTTCAAATACTGTTATGCCTACCGGCATTTACAATATATCCCTACCGTCCTGACCATCCACAATGGCGAGTACCAGGGCTGGCTTGGCTGGGACAGAAGCTCGCTGATCCCCGAGTGGGACAACTATAAAACCGGCCTTCTCGACTGGGAAGGCACCATTAATCCGCTGGCGGCGGGTATCCGCAGTGCCTGGCGGGTGACGACGGTAAGCCCTACTTACCTGGAAGAAATGAGATACAGTGCCGCGGGTCTCGAAGCCCTGCTGGAATACGAACGGGGGAAATGTACCGGCATCCTCAACGGCATCGACCCCGTTGTGTGGGACCCTTCGACAGATTATTATTTTGAGGATCATTATTCGGTGGCTACGGCCGAAGAAGGCAAGCAAAAGAACAAGCTCCTGCTGTGCGAACGCTTCAATCTCGATCCGAAGAAGCCCCTGATCACGTTTATCGGCAGGCTGGTCGGGGAAAAAGGCGCCGACCTCCTTCCGCAGGCTATCGAAGACTCCTTCTATTATATAGGAAGAAAGATGAACTTCCTGATCCTTGGCAGCGGCTCTCCCATAGTGGAGGGAAGGCTACAGGGGATCCGGGGGCTGTCCAGGGGAGACTACAATACCTATATCGGTTATGACGAAAAGCTCAGCCACCTGATCTATGCAGGAGCCGATTTCATTCTCATGCCGTCACGGGTAGAGCCCTGCGGCCTCAATCAGCTCTATGCCCTTCGTTATGGTACGGTGCCGGTTGTCCGTAATACGGGCGGTCTGCACGATACGGTCATCGACTACGGCGACAGGAACGGTTACGGCATTCGCTTTAACCAGGCCACAGTAGGGGATATGACACATGGCATCTTCAGGTCGGTGGAATTATACCAGCAGCCGAAAAAGCTATATGACATCCGGCAGCGGATGATGAAGCTGGATTTTAGCTGGCATTCCAGCGTGAAGATCTATCTGAAGCTGTATGAGGACATGCATAAGGAAGCCGAGGCATAATTTTAGGTAGGAATAAATAATAAAACAAGAATCGTTCATCCATTAAACGCTTGTATATGTCAAAAGAGATTTTATCTGTGATTTTGGGAGGAGGGGCAGGAACCCGTCTATATCCGCTGACCGCCAGCCGTAGTAAGCCAGCCGTACCCATTGCGGGGAAATACCGTTTGGTGGATATCCCCATCTCCAACTGTCTTAATTCGGGTATTTCGCGGATGTTCGTTCTGACGCAGTACAACTCGGCGTCGCTGAACAGGCATATCAAAAACACCTATCATTTCAGCGCGTTCAGCTCGGCTTTTGTGGACATCCTGGCGGCAGAGCAGACTCCCGACAATCCCACCTGGTACCAGGGGACTGCCGACGCCGTAAGACAGTGTCTGCGGCATATCGGGCCTTTTGACAGCGAATACGTTCTGATCCTTTCGGGCGACCAGCTCTACCAGATGGACTTCATGGAAATGCTGGACCATCACAAGAAGATGGGCGGGGACATGTCCATCGCCACCATCCCGGTCAATGACAAGGAAGCTTCGGACTTCGGGATCATGAAAATGGACGAAGGCGGCTTTATCACCTCCTTTACCGAAAAGCCAAAGAAGGACATGCTTCCGCCATGGGTCAGCGACACCGGCCACGCAATGCAGTCGCAGGGACGTCATTACCTGGCTTCAATGGGGATTTATATCTTCAACCGCCAGCTCCTGAGCGACCTCCTGCAAAATGAATGTGCGGAAGCCACCGACTTCGGTAAGGAAATTATTCCCCAATCACTGGAGAAATACAAAGTCGTCAGCTACCAGTATGAAGGTTACTGGACCGACATCGGAAATATTCCTTCCTTTTTCGAGGCTAACCTGGGCCTGACCAAGGATATCCCCGACTTCAATCTCTTCGACAACGAGAAAGCCATCTATACCCGCGCCCGTATGCTGCCACCGGCCAAGATCAGCGGCACTACGCTGGAAAAGACGGTGATCGCAGAAGGCTGTATCATCAACGCCTCGCGTATAGAGAACAGCATCATCGGCATCCGCACCCGTATCGGCACCGGCACGACCATCGTCAGCAGCTACCTGATGGGCGTCGATTTTTACGAGACCATCGAAGAGATCGAGCTGGCCCGTACGCATGGCCTTCCGACAGTGGGCATCGGGCACCGCTGTTATATCCGCAACGCAATCGTCGACAAGAACTGCCGCATCGGCGATGATGTGCGCATCAATGGCGGACATCACCTCGAGAATTCGGATCACTCCCTGTATACGGTGAAAGAAGGTGTGGTGGTGATCAAGAAGGGAGCGGTGTTACCCAACGGGTTTGTTATCTAAAGATAACAACCTGCTATAACCCAAACTGATTGCTATGGCCACTGTACAATCCCCTGGAACATCCCGGCGCGGGCAGGACCTCAAACCTCCGCTGACGCTGGGACAGATCTTTACCATGAGTTTTGGCTTCATGGGGATACAGTTCGGTTTTGCCCTGCAAAATGCAAATACAAGCCGCATCCTCCGCTCGTTCGGCGCGGACGTCGAACAGTTGCCTTTATTCTGGATTGTCGCGCCTCTCGTAGGCATGATCGTTCAGCCGATCATAGGCCATTACAGCGACCGCACCTGGAACAGGCTGGGCAGGCGAAAGCCCTATTTCCTGACCGGTGCGATCCTGTCATCGCTGGCCCTGATCCTTCTCCCCAACTCCGGCGGCCTCGCAGGTGTGATCCCCGCATTATGGATAGGCGCCGGCTTTGTAATGGTGATGGACGCATCCTTCAACATCGCCATGGAACCCTTCCGGGCCCTGGTTGCCGACAACCTGCCCGATCGTCAGCGGACCCTGGGCTTCTCCGTACAGACCTTTCTCATCGGCCTTGGCGCGGTAGCCGGTTCGGCATTGCCTTCCTGGCTGGCGGACTGGGGCGTGAACAAGGTTCCCGGCGCAGATGGTATCGCTAATAATGTCAAATACGCCTTTTACATCGGGGCTGCTGTATTTATCATCGCCATCCTGGTGACCGTACTTTTTTCAAAGGAATATCCGCCCGCCGAGTATGCACGTTATCATGGCCAGCCCGAACCGGCCGAAGGGAAAAGCGGCCTCAGCGAGATCCTGAAAGACTTTGTAAAGATGCCGCGAACGATGAAGCAGTTGGGACTGGTGCAGTTCTTCAGCTGGTTTGCGTTGTACAGCATGTGGGTATTTTCGACCGATGCAGTGGCTACACATGTCTATGGTCTGAAAGGCGATTTTGCGAAGACGGTGGCATACAATGACGCCGGCAATGCCGTTGGCGTTGCCTTTGGCGTCTACAATTTCGTAGCGATGATCTATGCCATGTTCATACCCGCCATCGCAGCACGGCTGGGCCGCAAGATGACACATGCCCTGTCGCTGATGGCCGGGGGGATCGGTCTTATATCCATCTTCTTTATTCACAATCCCTCTTATCTCAATTATGCCATGGTCGGCGTAGGCCTTGCCTGGGCCAGCATTCTTGCAATGCCCTATGTGATCCTCAGCGGCTGTCTGCCCCCGGGAAAGATGGGCATCTACATGGGTATCTTCAATTTTTTTATCACGCTGCCACAGATCATCAACGGCCTGCTCGGCGGCTGGATCATCAAACATATTTACGGAGGACAACCCATTTATTCGATCGTCCTCGCCGGATTCAGCCTGATAGCGGCGGCCATATCCGTCCTCTTCGTTTATGATGGCGGCGCCATCCGTATGCAGCAGGAAAAAGCCGGTTTTTATGCCGGACAACAGTCTTAAACTAATTTATATACATGAGGAGAATCTTATGCTGGGTCTGTCTGCTACTGAGCGGACTTGCCGTCACCGCGCAGGACCTGAAATGTTACCCCACCAACTGGTGGGTCGGAATGAAACATTCTTCCCTGCAGATAATGGTTCACGCTCCCGGCATCGGCAATGATGCCGCGGTCAGCATAGCATACCCCGGAGTAAAGCTGATCGAATTCCACCGGGTCAGCAATCCCAACTATCTTTTTATCCGGCTGCAGCTCGCTGAAACGGCAAGACCAGGCAATGTCCCCATCCGGATAACCCACAAGCATGGCACGGCAAGCGTCCTCTCATATCCGCTCCTCGCACGCCGCAGCAGGAAAGGGACGACCTATGCGCAGGGCGTCACGTCGGCGGATTTTATATATTTCCTGATGCCGGACCGCTTCAGCAATGGCGATCCGCAGAACGATCGTATCCCCGGAATGCGCGATCAGTCCCTGAACCGCGACTCTATTTTCCTGCGTCACGGCGGCGACCTGCAAGGCATCATCAATCACCTGGATTATTTGCAGGGCCTCGGCGTGACAACCTTGTGGATGACACCAGTGCTGGTCAACGACATGCCGGACCGTACCGAGCACGGTTATGCATTTACCGATCATTATACCATCGAACCGCGGCTTGGAGGCGCACCCCTCTATAAAAAATTGTCCGACGAGCTGCACCGCCGCGGGATGAAGCTGATCCAGGACGCAGTATACAACCACGTCGGTCTTTATCATTTTTTTATACAGGACCTGCCCGAGAAGAGTTGGCTGCACCAGTGGCCGTCCTATACCCAAACTAACTACCGCGATCAACCGCTGCTGGACCCGCATGCCAGCGATATCGATAAGAAGCTCAGCAGCGATGGCTGGTTCACTCCCCAGATGCCCGATTTGAACCAGGACAACCCCGACCTGGCAGAATTTCTCATCCAGCATGCATTGTGGTGTGTGGAGACCTTTGGCGTAGATGGCTGGCGCATCGATACCTATATTTATAACAACCTGGATTTTATGAACCGGTGCAGCAAGGCCCTCCTCGACGAATATCCGCATATCACTTTATTCGGTGAAGCATGGGTTCACGGAACGGCCAACCAGGCTTATTTTACCCGCAATCACCTGGATGTTCCCTATAAAAGCAACCTGCCCGGGGTGGTGGACTTTCAATGTAATTTCAGCGGCATCGTACCGGCAGTAAAAGATACCACCGGTGCAGGTGTCAACGACCTGTACAATACCCTGAGCAATGATTTCCTTTATGAAGACCCGACGCGTAATGTCGTCTTCCTCGATAATCACGACATGAGCCGTTTCTTCTCCCAGGTAGGAGAGGACCTTGCCGCACAGAAAATGGGCCTGTCCTGGCTGCTGACCACAAGAGGCATCCCACAGCTGTATTATGGAACAGAGATCCTGATGAAAGGATTCGCCAATCCCGACGGATGGGTCCGCCTGGATTTTCCCGGAGGCTGGCCGGGCGACCGAAAAGACGCTTTTACAGGGGAAGGACTGACGCCGGAGGAACTATCCGTACAGCAGCTGGTACGGACCCTGGGTCTATTTCGCCGCAAGTCTTCCGCATTGCAAACGGGCAGGCTGATGCAGTATACACCGGATAAAGGATTGTATGTTTATTTCCGGTACGATGCGAAACAGACGATCCTCTGTGCCATGAACACGGGCAATGCCCCGGTAAAGCTGGACTTTAGCCGTTATGCGCAACGGACCGGCGGTTTCACCGAAGCGGTCGATGTGTTGACGGGGCGACGGCACGCGATGCAGCATCCCGCAGACCTGCCGGGGCGTACCATGTGGGTGCTGGAATTGCGGCGCTAAGGATGAGTTACATGCTAAGCGTTGGCTACAATAAAGCCGTCCGCATAAATCGTTGTCCTTCCTTTCCCCAGTTCTTCATTCCCTGCCGGATGGTCTCCGTCAAACTGTTGCTGTCCGTCTTCTTTCCTTTTACCGGCGGAGCCAGCTGACTGTCCGGGACAGGAACCGCTTCTACCTTTGTGGCAAACCAGGAGACATGCTCATGCGGCAGCGAGATCCCCAGGATCATACCGGGCAAGCCGGAAAAAGACTCGGGGCCGCCCGAAGTAAGGATCTCATCGGTGTAAAAGGCGACCACATAAATGGAGTCCATAATGACCGCATTGGCCCGGCGGCAGGAAAAGCCGGCGATGGTACGGTTCTCGGTGGTGATCTTCCATTTTATCCTGCGGATGCTGTCCTGCACCAGGAAAAGGTCCTCGAAGATGTTCTTCTGGCTGATGCCTTTTGCATTCTCGAGGTCGGAATAGATGATATTACTCTGCGCCGGAGGCTGGATCATGAACCAGCCGTTGTCCTTCTCATTGTTTTCCCTGCCGGGGCGGTAAAGACTTTTGTTGCGATTGAACAACAGGTCGAAATAGGCCGTTTTGAAATGGGAGGAAGCTTTCTTCTGCAGCTCGCTCCATTCTCCATCGTCATCCTTGCTGATCTGCGCATAAACATTGGTGCTTCTCTCGTATTCGATCTTTCCCTGCGAAATAAAGACGGTATTGTTTTGCGCGACGGCAGCTGCTGCAGCGCAAACGAAGGTGAGAATAAAAAGAAGTCGCGGCATAGGAATAATTTTACAAGGTTCTTTAATTCCGCGTCGGCGCGGGCGTCCCTGGTTTGGTAAAGTTCCAGACAAGGGTGAGCATAAAGTAACGTTTGATCGTGCTGTAGGTGTTCTGTGAAATAAAGTTACTGTTAACCGTCCGGTTAAAACCAACATTCTGGTTTAAAAGATCGTTACCGGAAGCCTTCAGGAGCAGGGCGTCGTTCTTCAGGAATTTCCTGCCCAGCCAGGCATTGAGCAGGACTACATTGTTGTTGTTGTCAAACACGGATGTCTTTTGCCGCAGATTGATATCCACATCGGCGTGGACCTGGAATTTAAAGGGCAGGAATACATCGGACCCCTGGTTAATATTGTAGGTCCAGTAATGAGTGGTTACGCCGGTATTGATGGACGACTGGCTTTGGGTATAAGTGGCGGAATAGCGAATGCTGAACTCATATTTTTTCTCTTTTGACGTCCAGATCCCATTCCCCAGGGAATAGTTTTGGCTGTGCGTCGAATTCGGCAGGTTGTTGACGACACTGACACTCGTGTTGTTGTTGAAGTTGCCATAAAAGTCGAAATTGATATTCGGCTTATGCCATTTAAAGCTATACCCGATATTGCCGGAGATAGAATGATTCCCGCTCACATTGACATACTGCGAGACCCTTCTTCCCACCGAGTCGACGAATACGCTGTTGCCGATAGCATTATGGGTGAAGTTGTACGCAGCGCTGATCCAGACCCCCCTGTCCGTAAGGATCTTATAGTCGTTGAAGAAAACCTGCATCCGGTTCACGAACGAGGGTTTCAGACCCGGGTTGCCGATGGTGATGTTCAAGGGGTCCTCATTGGTAAGGATAGGCTGGATCTGCTGTACCTGCGGCTGGATGGTATTACCTGAATAATAGAAGTTCAGCCGCCGCATATTGTTGAAGAAATAGGTCGCGGAAGCGTTGGGAAACCAGTTGACAAAATGACGTTTCAGGGAAGTGTCGGCATGCAGGTCGTCCTGTGTGAAATTCGTAAATCCCACATCGCTGCCGGTGGTGAGACGAAGTTTCTTTTTGACAAGACTATAGCTCAGACCGGCCTTTTGGGAAAAGACATTGTAGCGATAGTCGTTGCTGTATAAAGAGTCCAGGTCGCTGTATTTTCCACCTGTCGTTTTATTAAAGGAATTGCGGTTGGAATGGCTGTTGTTGACAGAGATCCCATAGTTGACGGAGAGAAAGGAGACCTTTGACATCGGTTCGGTATAGGTGATCCTCGAATCGAACAGCGTGGTCTGCGTATGATAGTTCTTGTACTGATCGATGAGGGAGTCTTTGAAAAGCGTTCCTCCCGTATACAGCCGGGTGTCCGAGTTGAGGTAGCCGCTGGAGGTATTGTCGGTATAATTCTCTCTCAGATTGACAGAGATAGTCCTTCCTTTTTTTGCCAGTTTTTTGCGCCAGAGCAGGTTGCTGTTGACGGCATGATTGTCCGCGGTGTTGCTGGTCGTACGATCGTTCTGGTTGACGAGGCTGCTGTCGCTGGCGAGGGCTTCCGAATGAAAGAGATTGTTTGTCGTCTTACGATCAGTCCCGCCGTCAGCCATGATCTTCAGGGAAGACGTGCTGTCGAATTTATATTCATAAGCGCCGCCAAAACTGTGACGGATGATCTGGTTCCGGAAGCTTTGGCGCTGATTGTTATAATACAGCGTATCCGGCAGGATGAACTGCGAATTGGTGGTGTTGGTGCCGTTGACATTCAGCTGCATGTATTTGTAATTGCCGTTGATGGACTGGTTGTCATCGTTCCATTTGTTGTTGTAATGCAGTCCTCCCGTCTTTACGGATGGAAAACCCTGGCCTTCGTACTGACCGGACCAGGTGTCGAGGTCGTCCCGCAATCCACCGCCCTGGATGGAGATATTCCCGGTATTCTCGTCCACATCCGCATTGGCGAGGAAGTTTTGCCCGTAGTTATCCCTTTCATTCCAGGTAAGCCCCGTCTTGCCGGTATTGGAAATAATGCCATAGCCGGCAATCTTTTCCTTGTTTCGGAAATAGTTGGCCATTAGCTGGTAGTCATGATATCCCTCCGTGCCCGCTCCGGCGGTGGCCCGGCCAAAATAGCCGTTCTTTTTCCCATCCTTTAGTTTCAGATTTATCGTCTTGTCGCGTTTGCCGTCATCGATACCCGTAAAGGTGGCCTGGTCGCTCTTCTTGTCATAGAGCTGTACTTTATCGACCATGTCGGCCCTGAGGTTCTGGGTGACAAGGGTAGGGTCATCGCCAAAAAATTCTTCCCCGTCGACCAGCACTTTTTTTACAGCCTCTCCCTGGGCGGTGATCTTCCCGTTCTTGTCGACCTGTATGCCGGGTAATTTCTTTAAAAGGTCTTCTACAGTGGCATTGGGCTGGGTCCGGAAGCTGTCGGCGTTGAACTCCGTGGTGTCCCCCTTCATCCGGATAGCCCCCCTGTTGCCGCTGACCACCACTTCCTGGAGCAACTTGGATTTCAGCACCATCCCGATGGTGGGAAGGGTGGTCGTCCCCGTGTCTTTTATATTGATGTCGTCAACATAGTCGGCATAGGCAGGGTAGGTCACCATAAAAAGATAATGCCCGGGGGGAATGTTCTTCAGCGTGAAACGCCCGCCCGCATCGGTGCGGGTATGTTGGATTAAGATGGAATCGGAAGGGCGAAGCAGGAGAACGGAGCCATTGCTCAAATTCTTTTTTTCTGCCGTATCGGAGACAGTCCCTTTGATATGGGAAACCTGCGCCAGGCAAGTCATAGACAGACCCAGCCATAGGAATAAGAAAGCGGTCAGCTTAGGCATAAGGATTTAAATGGTTAAGATGCACCAAATTAATTTCAAAACTAGCGATATGCAAAAGCGATCCCTTAAATTTACGTTAAAGACAAAAATCGTGGATACACCTATCGGTCAGAAATATGAAGAGACGCATTTTGTGGATTCGACAAAACGGGTGTGGAATTATTCTCTCTTTACGGAAGAGGACATCCGCAATTTTCAAAACGGAACACATTATAGTTTGTATACTCTGTTTGGCAGTCACCGGGTCACGGTACTCGGGACAGAAGGATATTACTTTGCTGTGTGGGCGCCCAATGCAACGGCCGTGTCCGTGATCGGCAATTTCAACAACTGGACACCGGACGTCCATCCGCTCTTTGTCCGGCTGGAGCGTTCTGGTATCTGGGAAGGATTTATTCCGCATGTCCCAACCGGCGAATCCTATAAGTATCATATCCATGGCTACCAGGGGGGCACGCTGGATAAAGGCGATCCCTATGCGTATTTCTGGGAGATGCGGCCGAGGACGGCCTCTATCACCTGGGAGCTGGAATATCCCTGGCAGGATGGGCAGTGGATGAGCAGCCGGAAGGAAGCCAACTCACTCGAAGCGCCGTGGAGCATCTACGAAGTTCATTTGGCCAGCTGGATGCGGCCGGATAAGAACGACGAGGAACGATACAACACCTACGATCAGATCCGGGATCTGCTGGTACCCTATGTAAAGAAGATGGGCTTTACCCATGTAGAGCTGATGCCGGTGATGGAACATCCTTTCGATGGCAGCTGGGGTTACCAGGGAACAGGATATTTTGCTCCGACCTCCCGTTTTGGCGATCCGCAGGGTTTTATGGCGCTGGTGGAGGCCTTCCACCGGGAAGGCATCGGCGTGCTCCTCGACTGGGTGCCATCGCATTTCCCTTATGATTATCATGGCCTTTACCTGTTCGACGGTGCGAATACCTATGAGTATGCCGACATGCGGAAAGGCTTTCATCCGGACTGGAACAGTTATATCTTCAATTATAAGAGAGGAGAGGTAAAATCCTTTTTGATCAGCAATGCCCGCTACTGGCTGGATAAATATCATATCGACGGGATGCGGGTGGATGCCGTCAGCTCGATGCTGAAGCTCAACTATTCACGGGAGGAAGGGGAGTGGGAACCCAACGAATATGGGGGGGACGGCAACCTGGAAGCCATCGCATTTATAAGAGACCTGAACGAAACGGTCTACCGCGATTTCCCCGATGTACAGACGATAGCCGAAGAGGCCACCGACTGGCCGGGTGTAACCCGGCCGACCTTTGCGGGCGGATTGGGCTTTGGGATGAAATGGATGATGGGCTGGATGCATGACACCCTCGATTTCTTCAAGCTGGACCCCATCTACAGGAAGGACTGGCAGGATAAGTTCACCTTCAGCCTGATGTATTATTACGATGAGAACTTTGTGCTGCCCCTCAGTCATGATGAAGTGGTACACGGCAAGTCACCGATGATCTATAAGATGCCGGGCGATGACTGGCAGAAGTTTGCCAACCTGCGGTTATTGTATAGTTATATGATGACGCATCCCGGCGGGAAGCTCCTGTTCATGGGAGATGAGTTTGGTTCGACCACTGAATGGAACTACAAGACCGAGCTGCCCTGGGGTTTGCTGCAGTTCGACTCGCATCGTCTCTTACAGGACTGTGTAAAGGATCTCAATCTTTTGTTGCGCAGCGAGCCGGCCTTGTTTGAGAACCAGTTCAATCAATATGGTTTTGAGTGGGTGGACCTGCAGCACAGGGCCGAGAGTGTGGCGGTCTATCGCCGGAAGGCAAAGGACTCGGAGAAGGATGTGTTGGTGATCCTGAATTTTACTCCCGTGGTGCGCCGGGACTGGAAGGTCTATGCACGCGGGAAGGCGCAGTGGAAAGAGATCTTTAATAGTGATGATAAAAAATATTGGGGCACCGGGGATACGAATAATCCGGATGTACCCGTGAAGCTCGTCGATGAGAGCGATGATATTTATGAGTTGACGGTGCATCTGCCGCCGCTCGGAGCGGTGGTGCTGCGATGAATGTGCGTTGCTGGTAGGTCGGTCCACGGGCCTTACGATACAATTCTTGAACCACTTTCTTTTTGATTTAAAGCGAGTTGCAAGCATTACAGTTTGATTCCGAGATGCTTACCGTTCGTTTTTTATAGGCTTTGCCCCGTGTCCAGCAGGCAAACTGATAAATCCCTTTGCAATTGGCTGCAACATGGAAAATGAGAAAATTTCTCAAAAAGTATTATTTTTTCTTATTTTAGCTAAAAAATGAGAAAATTTCTCAAAAAGACTAAATTCATTATTTATGTTAATCGAATTCACAATAGGAAACTTTCTTTCTTTCAAAGACAAGAAAACTATTAGTCTTGAAGCAACGTCAATAAAAGAATACCTCGAAACAAACACTATACAAAAGGATAAGTATAGTTTGTTGAAAGGTGCCGTTATTTATGGCGCAAATGCCGGAGGGAAAAGTAATTTTATCAGGGCTATGAGTACTATGAGAAGATTAGTATTACATAGTTTTAATGCATCTTCTACTGACGAACTAAATGTGACCCCATTTCTTTTAAATACTGACACCTGTAATAAACCATCTTATTTCGAAATTTTGTTTCTGGTTGGCAATGTTAGATATAGGTATGGGTTTGAAATTGACAATATATCAGTTAAAACAGAATGGCTTTTTATCTCCCAAAAAACTTCAGAAAAACCTCTTTTTATAAGAGAAGGGGATGGGATAGAAATATTCCCACTTTTTAAAGAGGCTAAGGATCTTGAAGAGAAGACTCGTGATAATTCCTTGTTCCTTCCTGTCGTAGACCAGTTTAATGGAAGTACGGCCAAATCAATAATGCAATGGTTTGTAAATTTTATTACAATATCAGGGCTATCACATGAGAGGTACAGGAATGTGACATTTAAAATGCTTGAGAATGACGATACCAAAGTCCACTTGTTGGAGTTTTATAAAAAGTTAGATTTAGGGTTTGAATCAATTGATCTGGAGAAAGAGCCTCTTGATACAAAAGAATATCCAAAAATATTTAGCGAAGAAATTCTTAAACAACTTTTACCTGATATAGAAGGTAAAAGTAAGGTTAATATAAAGACCTTACACAATAGATATAATGAAAGAAATGAAATTGCCAGCGTTGAAAAATTTGATATGCGACGACAAGAATCGTCAGGAACAAATAAGGTATTTAATATGTCAGGACCAGTCTTTGAAGTTTTAAAAGATGGAGGAGTGTTGGTTGTTGATGAACTTGATGCTAGTTTACACCCTTTAATGACATTAACTATAAGCAAACTTTTTAATTCGTCGGAATATAATAAAAAAAATGCCCAGTTAATTTTTGCTACTCATGATACTAATCTATTTGAGTATGGTCATTACAGAAGGGACCAAATTTATTTTATTGAGAAAGATGTCTATGGAGCATCTGATTTATATTCATTAGTTGAATATAAAGAGGAAGATGGTAAAAAGGTAAGAAATGATCGTTCATTTGAGAAGGATTATATCCAAGGGCGATACGGAGCGATTCCATTTATAGGAAACATGAACAAAATAATGGCAAATGGCTAGGAAAGTAAAAATCCCTAACCATTTGCAAAAAAGATTGGTACGAAGGGAAACAAAACGCAAAAAGGATATAAAGCCTAAAAGGAAATATTATTTAATTGTATGTGAGGGAGTTCAAACTGAACCAAATTATTTTGAAGCGTTCAAAGAACGTTTGCCAAAGGGTGTGCTGACTTCCTGCCATATAGAGATTGAAGGCGCGGGCCAAAACACTGAGTCTTTGGTAGATGAAACCATTCGCCTCATTAATGCGTGGAGCAGCGAGACTGGTCGTCAAATAGACAAGGCATGGGTTGTTTTTGACAGAGATAGCTTTAAAGCCCAACAATTTAATAATGCAGTACAAAGATGTAGCGTTGAAAAACCTGAAATAGGTTGTGCCTGGAGCAATGAAGCATTTGAACTTTGGTATCTTCTACACTTAATTTACTTTGATACATCAATTCGAAGAACAGAATATCAAAGGATGCTGGAAGAGCAACTCTCGACTAAGATGGGAGAAAACTTCAAATATACCAAGAATAGCAAGAATATGTATATTTTGCTTAATCAGTATGGGGATGTCAACTTTGCGATTGAGAATGCTATGAGGCTAGAACAACAATGGGATGGCCAAACAAATTATGCCAATCAAAATCCATGTACACGTGTTCATCATCTTGTTAAAGAATTACTTTTTATTTCAAAATGAGATACCGAAACAGTAGCAAGTTTATGTTGTAAGTGCTATCCTGCAGTAGATCATTACATCCTTTCCGGCACCCGGATACCCAGAAGGCCCAGCGCCGAGCGAAGGATCGTCGATGTCAGCTGCGCCAGCTGTAGCCGTAGTGCTTTTTTCTCCGGCGTTTCCGCATTTGCGATAGAATGCAGGTTATAAAAGGAATTGAAAGTCTGTGCCAGCTCGAAGGTATAGTTGGAGATCAGCGACGGGCTCATCTCATCAACGGCCTGCGTTATGATCCCGGAGTATTTTTCGGTGGCTACCAATAATGCTTTCTCAGCCGGCAGCAATGGCGTCGGAGTAGCGGTCGCGTCTACCCGCTGATCACCGGGAATGCCTTCCTTACGAAGGACCGACCGGATCCGCGCATAGGCATATTGTATAAAGGTAGCCGTATAACCATGCAGATCAATGGATTCTTCGGGGTTGAAGACCATCTTCTTTTTGGGGTCGACGCGAAGCAGGAAGAATTTAAGACCGCCCAGGCCAATGATATCATAAAGGTCTTTCAGCTCTTCAAAGGTAAACCCTTCCGTCTTGCCCTGTTCTTTTGTTTTCTTTTCCGCTTCGCTGTTCATCTCATCAAGGATGTCGTCAGCATCGACAACGGTACCTTCCCTCGTTTTCATCCGGCCTGTAGGAAGTTCCACCAACCCATAACTCAGGTGGAAGATCCCTTCAGCGGAAGGCAAACCCAGCTTCTGACAGATCAGTTTCAGTACTTTAAAATGATAGTTCTGTTCGTCTCCGACGACATAGATGCTGAGATCGGATTTGAACTCTTCGTATTTTTTGACAGCCAGCCCGATATCCTGTGTCATATATACCGCCGTCCCGTCCTTCCGCTGCACAATCTTCTGGTCAAGCCCATCGGCCGTAAGGTCGATCCACACACTGCCATCCTCCTGTTTAAAGAAGACGCCCTTTGCCAGCCCCTGTTCGACCAGTTCCTTACCCAGCAGGTAAGTATTGCTTTCATAATATATCTTATCGAAGTCGCTGCCGATCCTTTTATACGTGACATCAAAGCCGGCATAGACCCAGCTGTTCATCATCTTCCAAAGCTTGATCACCTCCGGCTTGCCCGCTTCCCAATCGACCAGCATCTCCTGTGCCATTTTCATGATGGGCGCCTCCTTCTCGGCCTGCTCCTTGTCCATCCCGCCTGCTACAAGTGCCGCGATCTGCTCTTTATGCACGGTACCAAAGAGGACATAATAATCCCCGACGAGGTGGTCACCCTTGAGCCCCGTGCTTTCGGGCGTCGCGCCGTCGGCAAACAGCTGCCAGGCGACCATGCTCTTACAGATATGGATCCCGCGGTCGTTGGCGATACAGGTCTTGACGATCTCATAGCCATTGGCCTTGTAGATCTCGGCGATGCTCCATCCCAGGAAATTGTTCCGGAGATGGCCCAGGTGAAGAGGTTTGTTGGTATTGGGAGAGGAATATTCCACCATCACTTTCTTCCCGTTGGCAGGCTTCCGGCCAAAGCCGGTATTGGCATGCTCCTGTGTGAGGAAATCGATCCACCGGCTGTCGGCCACGGTAAGATTGAGAAAACCCTTGATGACGTTGAAGGCGGAAAAAAGTTCCGGGTTGCCGGTCAGCATCGCTTGTCCAAGCTCGTTGCCCAACACTTCGGGGGATTTCTTCAGCTGTTTGACAAAAGAGAACAACACCACCGTATAGTCGCCCTCGAATTCCGGCTTGGTTTCGCTGACCGTGATATCGGCCGGAGCCAGGTCGAATTGAAATTTTTTACGAAGGGCCTGGCTGGCGGCTGTTCTGATTTGACTGATGATGTCCATTTTTTCCACAGATTGGCTGCAAATGTAAGGCATGTCGGAATAGTAGCCATTTTTTAACTTTAAAACGCATATTTGGTAGTATCTTTGAAGTTTTAACGGGAATGATACGGATACTGAAAAAAAACATTAACTCTTTTATCGACTATTTTTACCCCCCCTTCAGCAAAGTAATGCCGCTGCAAACTTTTCGCTACGCGGCGTGCGGGGGTACGAATACTGTCCTGGACATCGTCATGTATTCCATAGGGTATAACCTGATCCTGCACAAACACGACGTTGACCTTGGGTTTCTTGTCATCAAATCCCATATCGCCTCTATTCTCATAGCCTTTTGCGTGAGCTTTCCAACAGGCTTTTTCCTGGCCCGCTATATCGTGTTCACCGAATCCACCCTGCACGGACGGGTACAGCTCTTCCGCTATTTTTTGCTGGTGGTCATCTGTCTTATCCTGAACTATATCTTCATCAAGCTCTTTGTAGAACAGTTTCACATCTACCCCACGGCGGCAAAGATCCTTACGACCATTATAGTGGTGGCGTTCAGTTATGTGACTCAGAAAAAGTTCACTTTCAAGGAGGAACAGACCAACCGGCAGGTGGATTAGGGGCGTTCAGCCCTCTTTCCGCTGTGTCATGCTGAACCAGTTCCCCTGTCCATCAGCCATCACGGCCTCTGTCCCATAAAACTGCTCTTTGGGCTCGGATTTAAATGTCACGCCCTTGTCTTTTAGCTCGGCATAGGTAGCCCGGCAATCAGGTGTATCAAAGACGCCCGCACCAAGGGCGCCCTTTTCCAACAGCACTTTGAACGCATTACGCGTCTCCTCGTCATAGCTCATGCCACCGGCGAGGGGTGGGAGCAGGGCTATTTCCAGATCGGGCTGCTGAGGCGGACATACCGTCAGCCAGCGAAAGCCATTTGGCATCTTTGCGTCCGTATTGACAGTAAACCCAAGCGTGTTTACATAAAAATCATAGGCCTTGTCCTGATCGAGTACAAAAAAAGTGATGTGTGAGAGCTTTGTGATCATAAAAAATAATTTAAGAGTTAAAACTAAGCCTTCCGGGGTGGAAGCGCTTATTGAGAATTGCTTTTCTCCGCCGGCTCGCCGGCTGCGGGTGTATCAAGACCGCAGTTCTCAAAAAAACAATTGGGAATAAAGGACCGCGGCTGCCGGATGGCCTGCTCTTCTCTCCGCCAGGCCTCATCCCGGTAGCTGGTGGGCGCAGCGCCTATCTCTTTTTTAAAAAGCAGGCTGAAGGAGCCGATGCTTTCAAAACCCACGTGATTACAGATCTCTGTTATAGTAAGGTTGGTGCCGGCAAGGAAGCGGCGCGCCTGCCCGATACGTTTTTGTGTCAGGTATTGATGAGGAGTGACCTTATAGATCCGGGTAAAAAGCCGGTGAAAATGATAACGGGAAAGACAGGCCTCCCGTGAAAGCTTGTCCAGGTCAAGAGATTCCCGGAAATTATCATCGATATAGACCTTAGCCGTGACGATTTTTTTATATACTTCGGGGGCGATAGACATAATACAGTATTAAAATTCCTGCTAACGAAATTAATTCTTGTTTTTCAAATCCTTATCACGAACTTACTGGCACAGTTTATGGGGTTCACCAGCATCATTTTTCGTAACTTTACAGATACACATTTCAAAACAATAAGCCTATGGTAACAGTTATCATTCCCGCTCTTAATGAAGAAAAGACGATTCGTCAGGTCATTCGCCAGGCGAAACGCAGCGAGTTGGTGAATGAGATCATTGTCGTAGATGATATGTCGACAGACAATACTATTGCGGAAGCAAAAATGGAAGAAGATGTTAAAGTCATCACGAGCACCCATGTGGGAAAAGGTGATTCGATGCGCGAAGGGCTGCTGATGGCAAAAAATGAGATCCTAGTCTTTTTGGAGGCCGATACGCCGGACTACGAAGTGGATATCGTCGGGATGCTAACGGCGCCGTTGGTACGCGACGAGGCGGATTTTGTAAAATCCTATTTTGAACGGCAGAGCGGCCGCGTAGCGGAGATCCTGGTCAAACCGATGCTGGAATTTTTCTTCCCTCATTTATTACAGTTCAAACAGCCGCTCAGCGGGATGATCGCCGGAAAGAAATCTTTCCTCCAAAAAGTCGAATTTGACAACGATTATGGAGTGGACATCGGGCTGCTCATCGACATGCACAATGTCAACGCAAGGATCACAGAGGTCTGTATCGGAGAGGTAGAAAACGACCGCCATCCCCTGCACGTCCTGGGCCGCATGTCCAAACAGGTTGCCAATGCCATTTTCAAACGCGTCAATATTTTTGATGGCGGCAGACGCCAGGAAGACGATACCCCGCACATTATGCGCGAACAGGTGGAGTTCGCGCTGAAGGAGATGGTCCGTCAGCCGAAGAAGATGATCGTTTTTGACATGGACAACATACTCCTGCAGGGCAGCTTTATAAAAGCCGCGGCCGAACGATTCGGCTTTACACGGGAGCTGACCGATATCCTGGCACAGCCCAAAAGCAATTACATCAAAACCCAGAAGATAGCCCGCCTGCTCGAGGGGAGGACCTTTGCAGAGCTGATCCACGTTGTAGAATCTATTCCCCTGATCGGGGACGCGGTACAGGTGATCCGGGAACTGCAGGTGAGGGGGTATGTCTGTGGCATTATCAGCGACAGCTATCATACCATCGCCAATCATGTCAAGAACTTGCTGGGCCTCGATTTTACCCTTGGCAACGAGCTCGAGTTCCAGAAAAGCGTAGCGACCGGAGAGGTCCGTATCCCCTCCCAGCTGCTGAAAGACCGGTTCAGCCAGTGCGAACACGACCATTGTAAATCCAACATGTTCCAGTATATCCTGCACCGGTTTGGGATCAGCCTGGCAGATTCCGTGGCAGTCGGGGACGGAGAAAACGACATTTGTATGGTCAAAATGGCGGGTACGGGCATTTCTTTTAATTCGACCGCACCCGGATTGGATGCGGTGGCAGATTATGTTTTTAAAGGGGATTCCTTGAAACCGGTGCTGGAAGTGGTACGGTAAGCGGCCAGGCCGTCATTTTCTAACTATTTAGTGGCAGGTGCGCCCCGGCGACCTGCCATTTTTGCATTTTTGGGGCCGTGGCATAATGATTGTCAATGCTATCGGGTAAGTAACGAAATTGAAAACCTTTAAAATCAGATAAGCAATATGGGAAAGATCATAGGAATTGACCTCGGCACAACGAATAGTTGCGTGGCTGTCATGGAGGGTAATGAGCCCGTCGTGATCGCCAATGACGAAGGTCGTCGTACGACCCCGTCTATCGTGGGTTTCCTGAAAAACGGAGAAAGGAAAGTAGGTGACCCGGCAAAGCGTCAGTCGATTACAAACCCGATCAATACGATCATGTCCGTCAAACGGTTCATGGGTCGCCGGTATGACGAAGTGACCAATGAGATCACACATTGGAGCTATAAAGTGGTCAAGGGTGACAATAATACCGTCCGTATCGACATCGACGGCCGGTTATACACTCCGCAGGAGATCTCCGCGATGATCCTGCAAAAAATGAAGAAAACGGCCGAAGACTATCTGGGCCAGGAAGTGACAGAAGCCGTTATCACGGTGCCTGCTTACTTCAATGATGCTCAGCGCCAGGCAACCAAGGAAGCCGGCGAGATCGCAGGTCTGACGGTTCGTCGTATCGTAAATGAACCTACCGCTGCTGCCCTGGCTTATGGCCTGGACAAAGCCGGAAAGGATGAAAAAATAGCCGTATTTGACCTGGGTGGTGGTACGTTTGACGTCTCCATCCTGGAATTGGGCGATGGCGTGTTTGAAGTAAAGTCTACCAATGGGGATACCCATCTCGGTGGTGACGACTTTGATAAGGTCGTGATGGACTGGCTCGCTGACGAATTTAAGAAGGAAGAGAATGTCGACCTGCGTAAGGACCCTATGGCCCTGCAAAGGTTGAAGGAAGCTGCCGAAAAGGCAAAGATCGAATTGTCTTCTTCCAGCGAAACAGAGCTTAACCTGCCTTATATCACAGCCATTGACGGAGTGCCAAAGCACCTCGTAAAGAAGCTGACCCGCGCAAAGTTCGAACAGCTGGCCGACTCCCTGTTCGAGCGCTGTCTGAAACCCTGCGAACAGGCCCTGAAGGACGCAGGCATCAGCACTTCCCAGATCGATGAAGTAATATTGGTCGGTGGTTCTACGCGTATCCCCAAGGTACAGGAGATCGTCGAAAAGTTCTTTGGTAAGAAACCCAACAAGGGCGTAAATCCGGATGAAGTCGTTGCCGTTGGTGCAGCCATCCAGGGTGCAGTCCTTACGGGTGAAGTAAAGGATGTGTTGCTGCTTGACGTAACGCCCCTTTCTCTCGGTATCGAGACGATGGGTGGTGTAATGACAAGGCTGATCGAATCCAACACGACGATCCCGACAAAGAAATCGGAGTCTTTCTCTACAGCCAGCGATAATCAACCCGGCGTACAGATCCATGTTCTGCAGGGCGAACGCCCGATGGCCAATCAGAATAAGAGCCTTGGTACCTTCAACCTGGATGGGATCCCGCCCGCTCCCCGTGGCGTTCCGCAGATCGAAGTCATCTTCGACATCGATGCTAATGGCATCCTGCACGTGACGGCAAAGGACAAGGGCACCGGCAAGGAACAGAAGATCCGTATCGAAGCCGGTAGCGGCCTCAGCAAGGAAGAAGTCGAAAAGATGAAAGCAGAAGCAAAGGCTAACGAGTCTACCGACAAGGCAGCCCGCGAAAAGGTCGACAAGATCAACCAGGCCGATAGCCTTATCTTCCAGACGGAAAAACAGCTGAAGGAATTCGGCGACAAGCTGCCCGCAGACAAGAAGGCGCCTATCGAAACCGCGCTGAACAAATTGAAAGAAGCACAGAAGTCACAGGACCTTGCCGCCATCGATGCCGCAGTAGCAGAGATGAATACTGCCTGGACAGCAGCTTCCGAAGAAATGTACAAGGCTACTCAGCAAGCCGGTGGACAACAACCAGGTGCTGAAGCTGGCGGACAACAGCCCAACAGCGGTGGAGAGAATGTCACCGACGCAGAGTTCGAAGAAGTAAAATAAATAGATAGCTTCGCTACAATATCAAAGCCCCGCTAGTGCGGGGCTTTTTTGTGAATAGCATAATAGGCTGACAATCAATGCGACGCAGATGGTCCGATAAAATTTTAGACCAAAAGCTTGCACATGCGAAAAAAACTCGTAATTTTGCACCCGAATTGAGCAACTAAAACGTATTAGCTCGCCAAAAACTGGCAAAACCCAGTTCACTCATAAAGGCCTGATTGACACTTCTTACAACGATGCTTTAGTGTTTTTTCTCCAAAGGTTGCTCCGATTAATTTTTTAAATTTTTAAACCAGATATGTTATGAACAGTGATGTAATGCACTCGCGCGTGCAATTGGATGACCTTATCCTTAAGAACCTTGTAACCGAAGTAAAAGAGACCGTGGCGACAGATGTCGTATTCTCAAAACCCCGCAATCGCAGCTTTGGGGCTCTGCAGCTGTGGAATATGCGCCGGAGAAGCCGCTACGGCCGACATCCGCGTAAAAACCCAACGATCATTACCGGCTTCGGTTTTTAATAAAGTTAAGGTAAGGCAATGGTTAGCGTAGATTAGCAACCCGCTCAGCAATGAGCGGGTTTTTTTATCGATCTACCGGTCCCGGCTAGATGATCTCCATCTTCTTCATCAAAAAGGAAGCATTTCGGTTCCGTGCGATCCCACGCTGCAGCTGGTAATTAAAATGTAAAGAATCTTCTTCGATCACACTTTCAAAACAATAGTTGCTGACGGTACCCGTTAGTTCCTGCTCCATCTGCCCAAGCGAAAGATCATGGGTCGCAAACAGCGACAGGCAGTGGTATTGTATCAGCTTGCGGATAAAGAGTTCCGAGCCATGGGTCTTATCTTCTGAATTTGTACCCCGCAGGATCTCGTCGATCAGCACCAGTGCAGGCTTACCCGCCTGCAGTTGGTCAACGATATTCCGAAGCTTCTTCAGCTCTGCCATAAAATAGGAGGTCTGCTCCTGCAAGGAATCGCTGATCCGCAGCGACGTAAGCAGGCACATCGGCGTAAAGGAAAAGACGCTGGCACAAACCGGAAGACCGCACTGCGCCAGAAGCAGATTGACGCCTACCGTGCGCAGGAAGGTCGTCTTTCCCGACATGTTGGAGCCCGTAACAAGGATCAGCCGTTCGCCGCGGCCAATACTGAAGTCATTCGCGACACGGGAAGCAGCAGGGATCAGCGGATGGAAGAGACCGGTGGCCTCGATAAAAAGCCCGGAAGAAACACCTGGCACAGGATAAACATAATCCGGGTTATTAAAAGCAAACGTCGCCAGCGAATTGAGACATTCTACATTCCCGACGGCCTCGATCCAGCCGGGAAAGAGACTCCTGTTGGCAAGCTTCCAGCGTTCGAGGGCTATCAGGCAACGCAGATCGTAAGCAAGGAAGGCATTGAGGATAGTCTTCACCAGCACGTTGATACGCTGATCAAAAAAGGACGACAGCTTTGACAACTGCCGGATAGCCTTATGCGCATTATCCGTCCTGGCCTGTAATTGCTTCAACAGGGAGGAATCAGCCGTTTCTACCGTATTGAATATGTCCAGGATGGCGGCATACTGATCCAGGATATTTTGTTTGCGGGCTATGTGCTCGTGCTCCTCGTCGACCTTTTTTGTAAAAGAAGCAGTGAGCATCCAGGTCAACAGGACCCCCGCCAGCATGAGGGTATAGTTGTTGCTTGAAAGATAATAGAAGAGGCCAAAAAGGTTGAATACGGTCAGTAGATTAATAATGATCCGGAGACCCTTGCGGTTGAAAAGAATGGGTTCCGTGTCCAGCCAGCTTTGAATACTGTCCAGGTTACCTTCTTTTTCACCGGCCAGCAGTCCTTTCGCTGTCAGCAGCTGACGCCCGGAAGACTGGGGCGCCAGGATACGGATCGCCTGCTGTTGCTCTTTGATCGCATCGACAGACAAAAGACTGTTGCGCAAAAGACTGGTTAAGGTCTTGGTCCCATGACTGGTAGTGGTCCTGTTAAGGACATGAAAAATGCTTCGCTTCCCGAAGATGTCAAGGTCGTCAAGATAATTATCCGAATCCAGGAAGCCGGAACCGTCGGGGAAATCATTCAGCCCGTTTCGAAGCAGACCAAGCTCGTTGCTATTAACCCAGGCCAGCTTCTCCCATAGTGCCCGCTGATCCTTTAATCTATAGTAGAAGTTGACACAGACAAGAAAGATGGCAAATACCGCCACGGACAGGAAAAGAAGGGTTATAGTAAAGGCAAGGGTAAGCTGGTAAATGATATAAATAAAACCGGCAAACAAAAGCAGACGCACCAGCGACAGGAGATTCATCTTTTTTCGTAAACGCTGTACATGATCGTTACAATCATCAAGTGTCGCCTGGTAGAAGTTGGTCGTGGACATAGGAAGCAATACAGGTTAAGAAGCAAAATGCCACCTGATCTCAAGTGGCATTTTAGTATAAAAAAAAGTTATCTGTTTACATGATGTCCAGTGCCTTGACAAAGAAAGTGCAGACGAAAGGAAGGATCAGAGTCAGGTATTCAAAGTGCTTAGCTACAGCCACACCAAACAAGGCCGTAAAAAGGAAGAACAATAACCAGTAAATTCCCGTGCTTTTCTTTTGCTGTTCCATTGACTAAAATTTGTGCAAATCTAAGGCAAAGGTCCCAATGAACCAAAGCTAAAAAAATGAATATCTTCGGGCATTCTGGTATAATTTAGCAGCATGATGTAAAAAATACACATTGCTGATTGCTACCGATCGAAAAACGGGAAAATGAAAATAGATTTCTATTTACGCTTTTATACACATCCGGGCCAGTCCATTCTGTTAACAGGAAGCCTCGCGGAGCTTGGCAATGATGACATCAACGCCGCCCTTCCTCTTGAATATGTCAACGGGGAGTTCTGGCATGGCAGCATCGCACTCAACGCCCCCCTGGCCGGGCCTTTACAGTATCATTACGTCCTGAAGAACGAAGACTCCACCCTGACGGAAGAATGGGGGGATGACAAAGTCATCGAACCGCCGGCGCCGGGCATTGAAGAGATCCACGTCATCGATACCTGGAATTATGCCGGGGAGTACGAGAACGTCTTTTACAGCGATCCCTTCCGGGAGGTCCTGCTGCCAAAACATAAGTCGCATAAGCCTGGTAAGCCGGCTAAAGGCAGTCCTGCCAAAAGGGAGATCACCCATATCTTCCGGGTAAAAGCACCCTTGCTGGCCGCAAATGAGGTCATCTGTCTTTCAGGCAATGGCATCGCCCTGCACGACTGGGCCCAGGCTGACCCGCTGTTGCTATCTCCCGAAGGCAACTGGTGGACACTGCGTCTGACCATCCCGCCGGAGTCGTTTCCCATAGAATATAAATATGGTATCTATAACAAAAAAGAAAAGTCCTTTCTCCATTTTGAGAATGGCCCCAACCGAAACCTGCCCGGGGATGCCCGGAAAGAAAAGGTCAGCGTCATCCACGATGGCTTTATTCATCTGCCCAATACGGGCTGGCGAGGGGCCGGAGCAGCCATCCCGGTCTTCAGCCTGCGCAGCAAAAACTCCATGGGAGTGGGAGAGTTCCTTGACATCCAACTCCTGGTCGACTGGGCTGTCAAATGCGGTCTCCGGCTGATACAGCTGCTCCCCACCCAGGACACAACCGCAACCCATACCTGGCTCGATTCCTATCCCTACGCAGCCATTTCCGCCTTTGCCTTGCATCCCATCTATCTCAATCTGGAGAAATGCGCCGGCCGGAAATATGCCGCACTGGTCAAGCCCCTGCGCAAAAAACAAAAGGAGCTCAACGATTTACCTGAGCTGGACTACGAGCAGGTAATGAAAATCAAACTGCTGACTGTTAAAGAATTATACGCGTTACAGAAAGAAGAATTTGAGAAAGACCCAGGCTTCATGACCTTTTTTGAAGAGAATAAGAACTGGCTCGTTCCCTATGCTGCATTCTGTTATCTGCGGGACAAGCACAGCACCCCGGATTTTACGAAATGGAAGCTGCATAGCCGCTATGATGCGGAAGCTATTGAAAAGTATACGGCTCCGAAAGCCAGGCATTATGATTCCATCGCCCTGCAATATTTCATCCAGTATCATTTACATCTCCAGCTGCGCGAAGCAGTGGATTATGCCCATGACCATGGGGTAGTCCTGAAAGGAGATATCCCGATCGGTATTTATCGCTACAGCTGTGACGCCTGGGTAGAGCCGGGGCTTTATCATATGGATCTGCAGGCAGGGGCGCCCCCCGACAATTTTGCCGTTAAAGGCCAGAACTGGGGTTTTCCTACCTACAACTGGGAAGAGATGCAAAAGGACGGTTATGCCTGGTGGAAACAGCGTTTCGGGCATATGCGCAATTACTTCGATGCTTTTCGGATCGACCATATCCTCGGCTTTTTCCGGATCTGGAGTATACCCATGGATGTGGTAGAAGGCATTTTAGGGCGATTTGAGCCGGCCATACCCGTTTATGTGGTGGAATTCCAGCAACGAAATATCTGGTTCGATTACAATCGCTATACAAAGCCGTTTATCAATGATGCCGTGTTGTCAGAGGTTTTTGGCTCCGATGCAGACCAGGTCCGTTCGACTTTTCTCGAACCGGCAGGCTATGGCAATTACCGGCTTCTGGATGCATACAACACACAAAGAAAGATCGAGGCGTTCTTTAGCGGGCAGGAGGCATCTTCGCCCGATCTTCGGCTGAGGTCCGGTCTTTATACCCTGGTGTCCAATGTGATCCTCCTCGAAGTGGAAGGGTCGGGCGGCCAGCAGTTCCATTTCCGGATCTCGATGGAGACCACCTCGTCGTTCCGTTATCTCGAATGGCATACCCAGCAGCAGCTGAAGGATCTTTATGTCAATTATTTTTATAACCGCCAGGACAGCTTCTGGGAGAAGGAAGCGATGCGCAAGCTCCCGGCATTGAAACGCGCGACCAATATGCTGGTCTGTGGTGAAGACCTGGGAATGGTGCCCCGCAGCGTACCGGATGTAATGCGTCAGCTGGGCATTCTGAGCCTGGAAGTACAACGCATGCCAAAGAACCCCGCCCGGGAATTTTTTCATCCCGCCGAAGCTCCTTATCTGTCGGTCGTTACGCCGTCCACACATGACATGAGCACCATCCGCGGCTGGTGGGAAGAAGACCGGGACAAGACGCAGCGGTTCTTTAACCACGAGCTGGGACAATGGGGAGAGGCGCCCCTGTTCTGTGAGGCCTGGATCAACAAGGCCATCGTATTACAGCACCTTCATTCGCCGGCCCTGTGGTGTATCTTCCAGTTGCAGGACCTCATGGGGATCAGCGAGACCTTCCGGCGCGAGAACCCCAACGACGAACGGATCAATGTGCCGGCCGATCCGCATCATTACTGGCGGTACCGGATGCACCTGACACTTGAAGAGATGATCAAGGAAAAGGAGTTCAACGAAGGGCTTAAAGAAGAAATAGAGGCCGCGGGGCGATAGTGGCTTCACTCCGGCAACACGGCAGGCCTGAAATAGTTGGCAGCCGAACACTCAGAACCGAGTGCCGACTGCCTTAGGGAGAGGGGGTTAAAAGATTAGGGGTGGTTTCAGGCTTTCGATCTTCTCTACATGATCTTTACAAAAGGCTGCACATATTGGCTCGCACCCGTACGGCTGCTGACCTTTAAAATATAGTTACCGCTTTTCAATCCGTTGATGGCTACCGTTTGTTGATTACTGCCTGCATTCAGCATTTGCTGCGATGTCAGCAGCACTATACCGGACAGGTTATAGACCTGAACGATCACCTGCTGCGCAGCGGGACTGCTGACAGAGAAGTTCAGCGTTGCAATGGCAGGGTTAGGATAGATGGCCATTTTAGTGGAAGCCTCCACGTTATTCAGCGTAAGCACTTTTGAATAACGGGTGACACCATCCATGTCTACTTCGCGCAGACGGTAATAGTTGTTACCTTCCAGCATATTGGGATCGAAAAAATTATATCCGTTCGTATTGCCATTATTTAGACCGATGACAACGCTGATAGAATCAAATCCACCATTATCGCCTGATCTTTCGACCACAAACCATTTACAGTTGGTCTGGCTTTCCATTGTCCAGTTGAGCTGTGCTGTCTTGTTCAGGATCTTCCCGGTAAAACCCATCATAAGGGTAGGGGTGACACCGGCGCTGGTAGTGACCTGGGCGTTTGCACGACCAAAAGCAGAGATCAGGATGGCGAAGAACAGGGCTGCGGTAGAAGTTTTGGCCCGGAAACTATTGACCATTGAAGGACGGGCCGAATCTTGCTGCATAATGTTTGTTAAGGTGCGCGATTTCATATAGGGTACGATTGCGTTATTGAACGGATATATTGGAAAAGGGTGCCAAAAAATAACCCGTTGGGGTACAAGCTTTTGCCGGCGTGCCACCCGCTGCGGTCTTCCCGGAACGGGAAAATATTTCTCAAAAATGCAAAAAAACGCGTGGAAGCCCGTGGTTCAACCGTAATTTCCGAAACCGCATAATTCCTTAATTTTGGCACCCATGATCTGCACGTATTATTCTTATAACCTCGAATTCAGACACCCTTTTACCATCTCCAAAGGCACCAAAACGCACCAGCCGACCCTCATCGTTGAGCTGGAGCACCGCGGGCTGAAGGGTTATGGAGAGGCTCCGGCTATCACCTATTATCATATACCCGTTGAAAAGATGATCGCCGATATCGAAACGAAACGGAAGGCGATCGAAGGTTTTGCGATCACCGATCCCCAACGTTACTGGCATTACCTCCATCACCTGATACCGGACAACCCCTTCCTCGTCTGTGCCCTCGATATGGCAGGCTGGGACCTGTTTGGCAAGATGCGGAACCTGCCCTTATATGAAATATGGAAGCTGGACCCGGCAAAAGGACCGCAAACCGACTTTACCATCGGGATCGACACCGTCGATAAGATGGTCGAAAAAATGAAGGAAAAACCCTGGCCTATCTATAAGATCAAATTGGGTACTCCGGATGACCTGGCTATCATGGAAGCTTTGCGCCGTCATACCAATGCCGTCTTCCGGGTAGACGCCAATGCCGGCTGGACCGTGGAAGAAGCGCTGCAGAAGATTCCCCGGCTGGCTCAGCTGGGAGTAGAGTTCGTAGAGCAACCCCTGGCAAAAGATGACTGGGCAGGTATGCAACGTCTCTACCAGGAATCCGTTCTGCCGCTGATAGCCGATGAGTCCTGTGTAAAGGAAAGCGACGTGGATGCCTGCGCGGGTCACTTCCATGGCATCAATATCAAGCTGACCAAGTGCAGCGGGATCACGCCCGCCCGCCGGATGATCGGCAGGGCCCGGTCACTGGGTATGAAGGTGATGGTCGGCAGCATGAATGAGAGCACCATCGGCAGCGCAGCCATTGCGCACCTGCTTCCGGAACTGGATTATGTGGACATGGATGGACCACTCCTGTTAAGGGAAGATGTGGCGACCGGTATCAAATTCGACACGGAGCGCGTCACTATCCCCCGCGGCCCGGGTTTAGGCGTGGAATTTACCGGGCTTTTTTCAAGAACCGGGGAAGCAGGAATGATAAAATAGATGTAGATTTGACACTTACACATATGATTAAGACAACCGAAAACGTGCCATCCTTATCCCACCGGGTAAAAGAGAAATTCAAAACCTCCTTTTCTGTATCCGATCCATTGGTCGTTCGGTCTCCGGGCCGCGTCAACCTGATCGGTGAACATACCGACTATAACAACGGCTTCGTTCTGCCGGCAGCTATTAATAAAGCCATATACATGGCAGTAAGCCGCCGCAGCGATGACGAGATACATCTGGTCTCTCTCGACCTCGATCGTCAATATACCGGCTCCGTCAGCCGCATCGCCCCAACGACCCTGCATTGGCCGGATTATATCCTGGGCGTCGTCGAACAGATCCGGAAGCTGGGCCATACGGTAGGTGGCTTCAACTGCGTTTTTGGCGGCGATATCCCCCTTGGAGCGGGTATGTCCTCCTCCGCAGCCCTGGAATGCGCCACAGCCTTTGCAATAAACCAGCTTTTCGGGCTGGGGCTCGATCCGATGACGATGGTCAAGCTATCCCAAAAGGCGGAAAACGTTTTTGTGGGAGTACAGTGCGGCATCATGGATCAGTTCGCCAGCATGTTCGGCCGCAAGAACCATGTCATCCGCTTGGATTGCCAGTCGCTGGACTATGCTTACGTGCCGTTTGATACCGCCGGCATCCGCATCGTATTATTGGATACCAACGTCAAACATTCTTTGGCCTCCTCCGAGTACAATACCCGCCGTCTGCAATGCGAGGCAGGGGTTAAGCTGATACAGGCTCATCATCCCGAAGTAAAAAGCCTGCGCGATGCCAGCCTGGAAATGCTGGCCGCCTATGTAGCCCCGGTCGATGCCCTGGTCAATCAGCGTTGTGAATATGTCGTGGAAGAGATCAGCCGCCTGCTGGCTGCGACAACCGACCTCGAAAACGGGGATATGCATGCCTTCGGCCGGAAGATGTTTGCCACGCATGAAGGACTGAGCCGTAAATACGCCGTCAGCTGCGAAGAGCTGGACTTCCTCGTCGAACAGGTAAAAGGCAACCCCGCTGTCATCGGCGCCCGGATGATGGGAGGCGGTTTTGGAGGCTGTACCATCAACCTGGTAAAGGAAGAGGCCATTGACGAACTCATCGAACGGCTGACGCCGGTGTACCGAAAAGCCATGAACAAGGAGATGAAAGTGTATATCGGACAGATAGAGAATGGTACCTCGCGTCTCGATGATTCTTTGGGTGAATAAATCAGAGAGTAAATCAATACTTGCTATATGAACAAACTTATTTTATTTTCTATGGCCATATCTTATTGTCTTCTGACGGCATGTGGAGGTAATGGCAACGAGAACCCTGCACAGACCGGCAAGGACAGCACGGTAAAGGACTCTGCCGCTGCAGCCGTCCTGCCAGATACTTCCGCCTTCAGGGATGTGGTTGACGGACAGCCCACCGCCTTATACATTCTGAAAAATAAAAACCAGGCTACTGCCGCCATCACGAATTATGGCGCCCGTGTCGTAAGCCTGCTCGTCCCGGATAGCCATGGAGTGATGACCGATGTAGTCCTTGGTTATGACAGCGTTGGCAAATATGTCCATCAGCCGGAGACCTTCTTCGGAGCCATCGTAGGACGTTATGGCAACCGCATAGCAAAAGGCAAATTCAAGCTGGCAGGGAAAGAGTATACGCTGGCAAAGAACAACGGCCCCAACTCCCTGCATGGCGGTAAAAAAGGCTTTGGCGCAGTAGTCTGGACGGCTAAGCAGCTCAACGATCACGCCGTCGAATTATCTTATACGTCAAAGGATGGGGAAGAAGGTTACCCCGGCACGCTGGAGGTCAAAGTAACCTATACGCTGACGGACAGCAATGCGCTGGCGATCAATTACCAGGCTACTACCAATAAGGCCACGGTTCTGAACCTCACCAATCATACTTACTTCAATCTCAACGGACAGGGCAGCGGGACGATCAACAATCACCTGCTGACACTCAACGCCGACCAGTATACGCCGGTAGACAGCACCCTCATTCCAACCGGAAAGATCGAGCCGGTAGCCGGAAGCCCGTTTGACTTCCGCACCGCAACAGCTATCGGATCAAGGATCGGCGCCGACAACATCCAGCTGACATACGGGAAAGGATATGACCACAATTTTGTCATCAACCGCGCCGCCGGCACCGGCCATCAGTCGACTCTTGCGGCCACCGTACAGGGTGACCTCAGCGGCATCGTGATGAAAGTATATACGGAACAGCCCGGCATACAATTCTATGGCGGCAATTTCATGACGGGCTCCAATCCGCTGAAAGCGGGTAAAAAAGACGAGTATCGCGGCGCCTTCTGCCTCGAAACACAACATTATCCCGATTCACCCAATCAACCTTCTTTCCCTTCGACGGAACTAAAACCCGGACAGACTTATCAGTCGACAACGGTTTATGAGTTCTCAACCAAATAATAAAAGAACCGCCGCATAAAAAAACACCCCCCGCCTCATAAAAAATACCCTCGCCGCCGGCGGGGGTATTTTTTATTATTTACATCTCGGGAACCCGCTCATATTGCACTATAGACGTCTGCGATGGTATAGGCCCCGCTTTTCACCAAACCGCCTCAATGATCATTCAGCGGCAGCCCGCGCTGCTGATACTCCTTCCAGTTGAGATATTCCGCGCCGTGGCGCTGTTCGACCATGGTAATACACCCATCCACCGGGCAGACAAGCTTACAGAGATTGCAGCCCACACATTCTTCTTCCTTGATCGTATAGGTGTTGTAGGGCTGCCCCCGCTCAATCGCAATAGACTGATGCGACGCGTCCTCGCAGGCGATGTAACAAAGCCCGCAGTGTATACATTTCCCGGGGTCTATCCGGGCCACGATATGATAGTTCATGTCGAGGTCTTCCCAGTGCGTAAGAGCAGGCACGGACTTGCCGATAAAGTCGGTGATCTGCCCAAAACCTTTTTCATCCATCCAGTTGCTCAGTCCTTCACAAAGATCATCGATGATCCGGAAGCCATATTTCATAACGGCCGTGCATACCTGTAGACTCGTAGCGCCCAGCAGCATGAATTCCGCGGCATCCTTCCAGGTGCTGATGCCGCCAATACCCGACACCGGCACTTTGGATGTGACAGGGTCCTGGGCGATGGTGGTCAGCATTTTCAGAGCGATGGGTTTGACGGCGGGACCGCAGTATCCGCCAAAGGTAGATTTGCCCGCGACATTGGGATTGGGAACAAAAGTATCCAGGTCGACGCCGGTCACCGACTGAATGGTATTGATCAGCGAGAGGGCATGACTGCCCGCTTCCACCGCCGCGCGGCCGGTGGGCACTACCGAGTGTACATTGGGCGTCAGCTTGGTGATGACAGGGATCGTCGCGGCTTCCATCACCCATTCCACCACGAGGCGCGCAATTTCCGGGTCCTGTCCTACGGCAGCGCCCATTCCTCTTTCCGTCATGCCATGAGGGCAGCCGAAGTTGAGTTCCAGCCCATGGGCGCCCGTGTCTTCGACCTGGCGGATCAGCTCGTGCCAGCTTTCCCGGTCATTATCCGCCATCAGCGAGACGATCATCGCCCGGTCGGGGAAAAGCCGGATACATTCCTTTATCTCCTGCAAGTTGATGTCGAGAGGCCGGTCGCTGATCAGCTCGATATTGTTCAGTCCCATGACGCGGCTGCCCTGGTAGTCGACAGCCGAATAGCGGGAGGACACATTTTTTACCTGGCTGCCGAGCGTTTTCCAGACGACACCACCCCAACCAGCCTCCAACGCCCGCAGCACATTGATCTTTTTATCAGTCGGAGGTGCGCTGGCCAGCCAGAACGGGTTTGGACTGCGAATGCCCAGGAAGTCAGTAGATAGATTAGCCATAAATAAAATTTAAAATTGAAGCCGCCGCCTCCTTGCCGGCCTGCACGGCATCGACAACCTCTTTGCCCCCATTCACACAGTCGCCGCCCGCAAAGACGCCGGCAAAATTTGCCGTAACGTCAGATTCGTTGGATACACCGGGTACGCCGCCGGCCGCAAGGGTCGCCCCATCTTTATTGATCACAATCTTCCCTTTTTCATTTTGAATACCCGCATCCTGCACCAGCTGCATAAATGGTGTCTGTCCCGCCGCTTTAATAACCATATCCACCTCAAGCGTAACAGTTTCCCCCGTGTCTACAGGACTACGACGCCCACTGGCATCAGGGGCACCAAGCTGCATCACGCTGCATACAAGCCCGGTCACCCGTGTGTCACCCCCAATTATCACCTTCGGCGCAGCCAGCCAAAGGATCCTGCAGCCATCGAGTTTCGCGATATCCAGCTCCGCCTGCGTACAAGGCATTTCCTCCTGCGTCCGCCGGTAGACGATGGTCACTTCTTTTGCACCCAGTCGCCTCGCCTGCGTCGCCGCGTCGATAGCCGTCATCCCCAATCCGATGACAGCCACCTTATCACCCACCGCTACAGCAGGATATCCGTTAGAGCGGATCTCGTAGATAAAATGGATCGCATCGACAACACCCGTCAATTCCTCTCCGGGTATCTCAAGCTGCCGGGCCAGCCCCACGCCAAAAGCGAGATAGACGGCATCATATTGCGACCGTAGTCCGGCCAGCGATATATTCCTTCCCAGTTCCTGTCCATACAGCACCGTGATGCCGCCGATCGAAAGAATGTATTCGAGCTCCTCTTCACAAAAAGCAGGTGTAACCTTATAGGCAGCGATGCCATAGGTCATAAGACCACCGCCTTTTTCCTCTTTCTCATAAATGGTTACGTCGGCGCCCGACCGGGCCAGCACATGGGCGCAGCTGAGACCGGAAGGACCGGCGCCGACCACGGCAACTTTTTTGCCCGTAGGCTCAGCCCGGTGGAACAGCGGCCATTTATCACGGATAGCTTTTTCGGTGGCATATCGCTGCAGCCTGGCGATAGGTATCGGCTCTTCTTCCAGGAGATTATAGACGCAGGCGCCCTCACAAAGCTTTTCTACCGGACATACCCGGGAGCAGCCGCCGCCCATGATATTCGACTGGAAAATAGTATGGGCGGAACCTTTGAGATTATCGGTACTGATCTGTTTGATAAACTTCGGTACATCGATGCCCGTGGGACAGCTTTTGGTACAGGGGGCGTCATAACAGAACAGACAGCGGTTGGCATCGACAAGAGCCGCATCCCTGGTCTCGAAGGGCGGATGGATGTCGCTGAAGTTGCGGGCATATTCTTCGTCACTAAGCCTATGATTGCTTATCGGCATAATAGATGTATTAGAGCTCGGTCAGCTTTCCATAAGTTTCCGGGCGACGATCGCGATAAAACTGCCAGACACTTCTTATCTCTTCAATTTTGTCAAGATCAAAGTCTGCGATCAACAGCTCATCCTTATCTTCCGAAGCCTGCGCAAATACCTGTCCGCGGGGGTCCACAAAATAACTGCTTCCATAGAACCGGCCAAGGTTCCAGGGTTTTTCCTCCCCGACACGATTGATACAGCCCATGAAGTAACCGTTGGCAGCAGCATGAGCAGGCTGCTCCAGCTTCCAGAGATATTGAGAGAGCCCGGCTACGGTAGCCGATGGATTGTAAACGATCTCTGCGCCGTTGAGACCAAGACAACGGGCTCCATCGGGAAAATGGCGGTCATAACAGATGTAGACGCCGACCTTTGCATAGCGGGTCTGGAAGACGGGATAACCCAGGTTACCCGGTTTGAAAAAGAACTTCTCCCAGAACCCCGAAGTATGCGGGATATGGTTCTTCCGGTATTTGCCCAGCAAAGTCCCGTCGGCATCGATGACGGCAGCTGTATTATAGAGTACACCGGGTTGTTCCTTCTCATAGATCGGAACGATCATGACCATCTGGTATTTTTTTGCATATCCGGTCATCAGCTCCGTGGTCGGGCCGGGAATAGTCTCGGCAGAGCCGTACCAGGCGCTGTTCTGTCCCGGACAGAAATAAGGGGTATTAAAGATCTCCTGGAGACAAAGGATCTGAACGCCTTTTTTCCCTGCCTCTTCGATAAGCGGGATATGCTTTTGCATCATGGCTTCTTTGATCTCTTCGATACTGCCTTCTCCTTCCGATTTCGGAAGGCTCATTTGGATGAGGCCGGATTTGATGATTCTGGGCATTGCTGATTGTATTTTGGTTAAATTCTTCCACTGACCTTGCTCCGCCGGATAAACTGACCATAACCCCTATCCACCAGGCATTCATCCCTGTCGATAGCAAGCTTCCCCCGAAGCAGCACCTTGCACACCTTTCCCGTCAGCTCCCAGCCTTCATAAGCGGAATAGTCGACATTCATATGATGCGTTGCGACCGATAGCCTGTGTTTCATTTTTGGATCAAAAAGCACGATGTCGGCATCGCTGCCCGGCGCAAGGGTCCCCTTCCTCGGGAACATGCCAAAGATCTTTGCCGGATTGGTACAGGCCACCTCGACATATTTGTTGAGACTGATCCGGCCCTTATGTACTCCTTCACTATACAATAGTTCCATTCGGTTCTCGATAGCCGGATGGCCGTTGGGGATCTTCGAGAAGTCCCTTTCCCCCATGAGCTTCTGCTTCCAGAAGAAAGGACAGTGATCGGTGGCTACCACATTGACGAGCCCCTGGTTGATGCCCGCCCACAAGGTCTCCTGGTCTTTCTTCTGCCGCAGCGGCGGACTCATGACCCACTTGGCCCCTTCAAAATCCCTTTCATATAAGCTGGCATCCAGCAGCAGGTACTGGATACAGGTTTCGACAAAGACTTTTTGATTGCGGCGGGTGGCGTTCCGCACCGCATTGAGAGCGCCTTCACAGGTAAGATGGACGATATATCCCGGACATCCGGTATAGTCGGCAATGTCCGCAAACCGGCCCGAAGCCTCGGCCTCGGTGACTTCGGGTTGGGACAGGTAGTGATACAGCGGGGAGAGCTTGCCTTCGGCCCGGTGTTTGGCAATGAGATAGTCGATCATATCCCCATTGGTAGCATGTACCGTGACCATGCCGCCCTGCCGGCTGACCTCCTGCATCAGGGCCGTCATCTGCCTGTCGTCGATCATCAGCGCGCCTTTATACGCCATAAACGTTTTAAAAGAGGTGATCCCCTCCCGCTCCACCATCTCACGGATCTCTCCACGCGTCGATTCATTAAAGTCGGTGACGGCCATGTGAAAGCTGTAGTCGCCGACAGCTGTGCCCGTAGCCCGGCCCTGCCATTCGGTAAGCGCCTCCTTTAGCGAATGCCCCTGCTTTTGCAGGACAAAGTCGATCACCGTAGTCGTGCCGCCAAATAAGGCAGCGCGCGTTCCGGTCTCATGGGTGTCGCTGGAGAAGGTACCCATAAAGGGCATGTCGAGATGGACATGCGGGTCGACACCTCCCGGCAAGACCAGCAGGCCCCTGGCATTTATAAGAGTCGTATCGGCTTCCAAAGGCAAATCTTTTCCTATAGCGGAGATCGTCTCTCCCTCGATAAAGACATCACCATAGTAGTCATCTGTAGCCGTGACAATTCTTCCGTTCTTAATCAACACTGGCATAGTTAACCTCCTCTTTGTATTTTTTGGCGGAACGCATCAAAAGGCAATAAATGCCGCCGGCAACGAAGAAACCCGTAAACCAGGCATAGCTGTATACATTAACCAGCCAGGAAGGAAATCTGTCCGCACCGGCAAGCCCGACGGTCACAAGAAAACCCGGGACATTCGGAAGGATGCCCAGCACGAGGCTGACCAGCGCACTGCGGTTAAAACCTCCCGCATACGTATAAACGCCCTTCTGAAGATACAGGTCTTCCAGCACCAGCTGCTGGCGCCGGATAAAATAATAGTCCGCGATCAGGATGCCGCCTACAGGTCCCAGCAGACTGGAATATCCGACCAGCCACGTGAAGATATACCCGCTGGGGTCCGCGATGAGCTTCCACGGCATGATCAGGATGCCGATGATCCCGGTGATAAATCCACCGGTCCTGAAATTGATACGGGCCGGGGCCAGGTTCGCAAAGTCGTTTGCAGGGCTGACGATGTTGGCGGCAATATTGGTGGCAAGCGTAGAGAGGGCTACGGCAAGCATGGCAAAGCTGACCAGCAGCTTGCTGTCGAATTTACCGGCCAGTACGACAGGGTCCCAGATAGTCGTTCCAAATATGAGGGTGGTGGCGGATGTCACGACCACGCCGATAAAGGCAAAGAGGGTCATTGAAGGCGGAAGCCCGATCGCCTGCCCTTTGATCTGGGCCTTCTGGCTCACCGCATACCGCGTAAAGTCAGGAATATTCAGCGATAGGGTAGCCCAGAATCCTACCATGCCGGTGAGACCCGGGATAAAGAAAGCCCAGAATGATGAAGCCGAAGTAAAACGGGATGGCACAGCCAGGACAGTGCCCAGTCCTCCACGAACATGCGTTACGGCCCAGCACAACAATGCCAGCGCAGCCAGCGGCAAAAAAAAGGCTTTGAAGACCAGCAGCTTCCGGATACTGTCTACACCAAGCCAGACTACCCACATATTGATCAGCCAGAACACCAGGAAACAGATGGCGGGACCGGCAGCGAGGCCCAGCCCGGACGGCAGCTGCGGCAGATGATCCAGCGCCGGGATCCAAAGTCGCAGCAGCTGGTACAGGGCAAAACCTCCGATCCAGGTCTGGATGCCAAACCAGCCGCAGGCTACAATAGCCCGCAGCATCGCCGGAACGTTTGCGCCCTTTACCCCAAAGCTGGCCCTTGCAAAAACAGGGAAGGGGATGCCATATTTTGCTCCTGCACGACCGTTGAGGATCATCGGCGCCAGGACTATCGTATTGCCGAGAAAGATCGTGCCGATGGCCTGCCACCAGCTCATGCCGCCGCCGATCAGCGAGCTGGCGAGCATATAAGTAGGGATACAAAGGCTCATGCTGATCCAGAGGGCGGCATAATTCCAGGTGGTCCAGGTACGTTCAGACGGCGCGATAGGAGCAAGGTCTTCACTGTACAAAGAAGGACTGGGATCGTGACGAGGCGGCGGCCCCATATTGATCAGCGTCGCGGCTTGTTTCGCGCCGGCGGAATTTGCCAAAGTCCCGGATGATGGCGGGTGATCAGAATGCATAAGCAGTTGATTTAAGTAGTGTGGGCATCCGCAATCGTCAGCGCCTCGCTGATCATGGCCAGCCCCTCGTCTATCTGCTCGCGGGTGATGCTAAGCGGCGGTGCGATGAAGACATAGTTCCAGCGCACAAACGTATACATACCCAGCTGCCTGATCCGCGCCGCCACCTGGTTCATAACGACCATCTGGTCCGGCTTCGCGTTAAAGGGCGCCATCGGTTCTTTTGTATCGCGGTTCTTCACCAGCTCGAAACAACCCAGCAGACCCGTATTCCGGAAGTCGCCGATACAGGGATGTTTTTCTTTCAGCAGTTCTGCCTGCTGGTCGATATAACGCCCCATCGAAGCGGCGTTTTCGATCAGGTTCTCCTCTTCATAGACCTTCAGCGTTTCCAGCCCCGCGGCACAGGCCACGGGATGCGCGGAATAAGTGAGCCCAAGCCACAGGACATGATCGTTAAAATGTTCGGCTATCTTATCGGTGACGATCAGGGCGCCAAGCGGAATATAACCCGCCGTAATCCCCTTGGCCGTGGCGATCATGTCGGGAACGACGCCATGCAGCTCAGTCGCAAACCATTTCCCCGTACGGCCAAAGCCGCTCATGACCTCATCCGCTATCAGCAATATGCCATGCCGGTCACACAGCGCCCTGATCTTTTGCAGATAATCGGGGGGATATTTGATACAGCCCGAACTCCCGCTCTCACCTTCCATTAAGATCGCGGCAATGTTCTCAGGACCTTCAAACTCAACGACTCTTTCGATATGCTGCACACATTCGCGGTGACAGGATTCTATCTTTTTGTCCCACGGGCAGCGGTAGCAATAAGGGTCTTCGACGTGTATGACATTTGGCGCCTGCTGCGAATCGACGGCTAGCTTGCGCGGGTCACCGCCTGCCGTCATGGCGCCATAGGAACTGCCATGATAGGCGCGGTAACGGGTGATGATCTTATGACGCCCTGTATACATCCGCGCCAGCTTGATGGCATTCTCTATCGCTGTCGCCCCGCAAACGGTGAAAAGCGTTTTTTGCAGATTCCCCGGTGTGATCTCCGCCAGCTTTTTCCCAAGCTCACCCCGGACACGGGTGACACAGCCGGGAGTGACATAGCTGACTTCCTGCATCTGCCGGTATACCGCTTCGGCGATCCGGGGATGACCATGACCGATGTTGACATTCATCAGACCGGAGGAGAAGTCAAGATATCTTTTCCCCTCATAGTCGTAGAGATAGACGCCTTCGGCACGCTGGACGGCGATGGGGTTCAATCCTTTTTGCTTGCTCCAGGAAAAGAGGGTGTAATCGAGATTGTCCCGGATGATCTCCTGTGTTTCGGAAAGAGTGGAGGATGCTGCCATATAATAAGATTTAGATTAACTCATCCAGTTGACACCGGCTTCGGGATTCCATTTAACCGTACTCTTCTTCAGCCGGGTCCAAAATTCAATAGAGGACTTGCCGGTGATGTCTCCTACGCCAAACCTGCTTTCATTCCATCCCCCGAAGGAAAATGGTTCCCGTGGCACAGGCACTCCGACATTCACACCGATCATGCCCGCGCTGGCGCGGTCTATGACATAACGGGCGGAGGCGCCGTTGCGGGTGTAGACAGAAGCTGCATTACCATAAGGGCTGGCGTTTTCGATGGCCAGGGCTTCGTCCAGGGTAGGCACCCGCATGATGCTGATGACAGGGCCAAAGATCTCTTCGGTGGCTACCGCCATACCCGGTTTTACCCAGTCTATCACCGTAGGGCCGATATAATTGCCGTTCTCCTTTCCGGGGACGACATATCCCCGGCCGTCGACAAGGATCTTTGCCCCCTGCTGCTCGGCTTCCGTTATATATCTTTCGATCCTTTCCTTTGCCGCTCTGTTGATGACGGCGCCAAGGTTCTTCCCGGGGATAATGCGTCTTGCCTCTTCGCAGATCCTCTCGATAATGGAGTCGACAGCTCCGACGGCAAGCATGGCGGATGCGGCCATACAACGTTGACCGGCGCAGCCGCTCATGGAGACGACCACATCCCGGGCTGTCATTTCCGGCTGTGCATCGGGCAGTACAAGTAAATGATTTTTTGCGCCGCCAAGGGCCAGGCAACGTTTGAGGTGGTGGGTCGCCCGCTGATAAACCAGCCGGGCTACTTTTGTAGAACCGACAAAGGAGACGGCGTCGATGCCCGGGTGATCGCAAATGGCATTGACGATATCGCTTTCACCGTTGACGATATTTAGTACCCCGTCCGGCAGACCGGCTTCCTTCAGCAGAAGAGCCAGCCGCCCGGTGCTGAGCGGTACCTTTTCAGATGGTTTGATGATCATGCAATTGCCAAGGACCAGCGCATTGGGGATGGTCCAGTTGGGGACCATGGCCGGGAAGTTGAAGGGGACGATCGACGCCACCACACCCAATGGGATCCGTTCGGTCCTGCATTCCACCCCTTTGCTGACTTCCAGTACCTCACCCGCTATCAGCTGCGGCATGGAGGTCGCAAACTCGGTGAGCTCGATGGATTTGTCTATTTCGGCAATGGCCTCATCCCGGGTTTTGCCATTCTCCTCGCTGACAAGGGCCGCCAGCGCCTCTTTATTTTGCTCCAGCAGATTTCTGTATCTGAAAAATACCTGCGCCCTTTCCTTTACCGTTGTCCGGCTCCAGCTGGCAAAAGCAGCCCGGGCGGCGTTGACGGCTGCATCGAGGTCCGAAGCCGTCGAGCAGTACATGTCGGCTAAGGGGGCGCCATCCAGCGGAGAAATGACGGCGAGGCTGCGGCCTTGTCCGTTTGCGGTAAAGCTGCCGTCGATAAAATTCGTTAAGACCCCGTATTTGGATTCAAGAATAGCGGGAGAGGTAGCAGGTTCCATATGCATTTGGTTATGATATACAATATAACGAAAAAATGCATATAGACCTCCAACAATAGCTGCCGCAGCGATAGACCACCGCTACGCGCCCGTTCACCGCAATATCCGCAGTGAGTACCTTTCTCGTTTATCCACTAATACCTGGAACGTACCCGTTTATCCCCTCGTAACCACTAATACCCCAAACGTACCGGGGATCGTTTTTGGCCTTTCACCCGCTGCTGCTTTTTCGGTGTCTGCGGCCGGCAGATATACTGCATGCATAACGGGGTCGACAGCCAGCGTACGGGCGCTTCTTTTTGTCGGGACATTTCCCTCTACTTTGAAGGAAGAAGCGGATTCTTCTTTTATGATCGTCAGCTTCCCTTCACCACAGGAGGCGAAGACCAGCTTTAGCCCATCGTCAAAACCTACGCCATCACAGCCATCCCCGATAGGCAGCTTGCTGACGATAGAACCGTTGGCGGCGTCCATTACGACAAGCTGTTTGTCACAACCGGCAAACAGGCGATGGGTCTTGTTGTCGAGAGCCAGACCCGTCGGGCTTTCGGCGCCGAGCGGCCAGCTCGTGATCACGCTGTTGTTTCGTATATCCACCACCGTGACCTTATTCTTATCTTCTATATTGACAAAGATCTTCCCGGCTTCATCCGAAACGGCGGTTTCCGGTTTGCCGTCGAGCGTTATGGTGGCAGTCACCTTGCCGGAAGCCGGATCGATGACCGACAGATCATGACTTCTCCCGTTACAGGTAATTATTTTTTTGGAGAAAGGGTCATATAGGATCGCGTCGGGATTTTGCCCGGCAGGGATCTGCTGCAACACAGCCGCAGTCCTGAGATCGAAGACCGTGACGTTGTTGCTCCGACCGTTGCTGGTATAGCCTTTTCCCAGCGATCTGACAAAGGCGATGCCGTGTACTCCGGTCGTATTGGGGATCACGCCAACCGAGTCGCCCGTCTTCTGGTCCAGGATATTCACCTGTGTACCGTGAGAGACATAAAGTTTGTGATCGGGACCAACGGCGATATAATCCCAGCCTCCCGGACTTCCTATTTTAAAGGTCTTTGACAAACGGAAACCCGCTACGTCCTGTGCGTTGACAGATTGGAAAAAAAGACAAAGGATGGGAAAAAGGGAGTTGTGCCAGCGTTTCATTGTATGCATTTGCCAGTAAGCTAGAATCGGAATCTGGTAAAATTCTGGATGCCCGCGCCGATGCTGCCCGCGAACGGCGGCATCACAGATGCTGGCACCTCCACCTAGCTCACCCGCTTCCCCTGCAACAGCATATCCACCGCCTGGTCAAGACTTCCCGCCCGGGTGATCTCCCCTCCATTGACAAAGAAGATCTCATCCGCATTCTCAATGGTATTGAGCCTATGCGCGATAATAACCCGTGTAGTGGTCTCCGGTAGACGCCGCAGGATCTCTTCCAGCATCTTCTCGGTGACGGTGTCGATATTCGCGGTAGCCTCATCGAGGATCAGCAGCTCCGGATTGCGGAGCACTGCGCGGATAAACGCGATCAGCTGTTTCTGCCCCAGGCTGATGCCATCCCCCGCTGAGACGATCTTTGTGGCAAGCCCCTCGTCAAACCGGGTAAGCAGCGTTTCGAGCCCCGACTGCTCCAGGACCGTATGCAGGTCCTCGTCGGAGAAGTCTTTATATTCTTCATTACCATATAGGATATTCTCCTTTACCGTACCGGTGAAAAGAAAGGGTTCCTGCAAAATGAAGCCGATCTTTTTCGTGCGTTCGGCAGGCGTATAAGTCCGGATATCCCTGCCGCCGAGTAATATCTTTCCTTCGGTAGGATCATAAAGCCGGGCGATCAGCGAAGCGGTCGTGGTCTTCCCGCCACCGGTAGGTCCTACAAGCGCATAGGTCTTTCCCTTTTCCATCCGGAAGCTGTTGTTGAACAGGACATTCTTACCATCGGGATAACGAAAGGAGACGTCGCGGAACTCAAGCAACGCCGGCGCCCTCGCATCACCGGTCGCTCCAACAGCTGCCAAACTATCATCCGGCAACGTAACAAGATCCGACTCCATCGACAGTATCTTCGAGATCCGGTCCCAGCTGGCGATAGCCAGCTGAAAATTGGCCCACAACGCAGCCATCTGCCGCAGTGGATCATAGAAGTTGTTGACATACATAAAAAAGCTGATCAGGAACCCGGCCGTAAACTGTCCGATGGTTATCAGATAGATCCCATAGGTCAGCACAACCAGCTGCCCCATGCTCGCAAAAAACCCGAATACCGGAGTATAGACCTGGTTGGCAATGCCCGCCCCGATAGAAGTGGTATAGTTGTCGGTATTGGCCTCCGAAAAACGCTGCCGGAAATAATCCCGGCGGTTAAAAGCCAGCACCACCTTGAAATTCCCAAGGCTTTCCTGGATCTCGCCGCTCATCGCCCCCGTACTCTTTAAGCTGGCGGCATTCTTCTTCTTTACCCAGGGCGATACGAATTTCGCAAAGACCCACATCAGCACCGAAGGAGCCAGCGTCGCCAGTCCCAGTTTCCAGTTGATGACGAGCAGGAAGATACCGGCCCCGCCTATGATAAAAAGACTGGAGATAAACTGCATCAGGGACTGGGAAAAGAACTGGTTGATCTTGTCCGTATCGTTGTTGACCCGGGAGATCAGATCGCCCGCCTTGTTCTGTGAAAAGAAAGCAACGGGCAGCTCCTGGAGCTTGTTGAAAATGGCGTTGCGCAGGGAGAACAGCAGCCGCTGCCCAAACCCACCCATGAGGATCGTACGGAAATACACCGCCCCAAGGTTTAAGGAAAATATCAGCAGGAGCCAGCCACAATTACGGATAATGCCCGAATAGTCCTGGTGTGTCTTATTCAGTATATAATTGTTGATGGTCGACCCGACGATGATCGGCGCCACCATGGTCAGTATCGCATAGATGATCATGATCACCAATGCAAGATAAAGCCGGCCCTTTTGATCGGGCAATAAGTCGATCAGCTTGCGGAGAGCAGGCCAGGTAGAAGTCTTCTTTTGCTCATCCGTGACGATATTAAGATTGTAGTTCGTGCTGCTCATAATGGCTGGTGCTTCTTTGTGATTGATAGATCTGAACATATTCCGGGCAGGTCGCCATCAGATGGCTGTGCGTACCGGAGGCGATCATTTCGCTTTCCATCAGCAGGATTATCTGCTCATAGTCCTCGATGGAGGCTATCTTCTGAGTAACAGACAGCAGGGTGATACCCGGATAGTTCTGTCTTACATTGGCCAGTATCTTTTGTTCGGTCTGGGAGTCGACACGCGCCGTAAAATCATCCAGCAAAAGGATGCGGGGTTGTATGGCCAGGGCCCGCGCCAGCATGATCCGCTGTTTCTGACCGCCCGACAGACTCATGCCTCTTTCGGATACCACCGTATTCAGCCCGTCGGGAAGAGCGTCTATAAAGTCTTTCAGCTCAGCCGTTTCTATCGCCCTTGCAAGGGATTCATCGGTAACGGTATCACTAAAAGCTATATTCTCCCGGATACTCATATTGAACATGATGCTATCCTGGAAAACGAATCCGACCTGCCGGTGAAAGTCTTCCTTTTTATAATTGTCCAACGGATGACCATCGAGCTCGATACTGCCCGAGTCAGGATGGTTCAGCGCGGTAAGCAGGTAAAGCAGCTGTGTCTTGCCCGCTGCGGTAGGCCCGATGATCGCCGTTTTTGACCCCGGTGCCACGGTAAAGGAGATATCGCTGAGCACTCTTTTTTCTCCATAGGAGAGCGTGACATCCTTCAGCTCTATCTTCCCCCTGAGGTCCTTTGTGATCGTCCCGGTCTCCACCGGATCAGGTGCATTGAGCACACCCGAGATACGCATATACGAGGCCGAGGCCTGGGCGATGACATTGCTCATGAACCCGATGACAAGGATTGGAAAGATCAGCAGGGTCAGGTAGTTGTTGAAGGCAGAGAAATTACCCAGGCTCATATGACCCGTGATCACAAAATGTCCGCCCAGCGCCAGAATGGTCAGCGTGGCCATGTTGGCGGTAAAGATGATCACAGGGATCAGCGAGGCGAACAGTTGAAGGATCCTTTGTCCCAGACCCAGGGCCTTTGCATTCGCCTCGAGGAACTTGACATATTCGAGATTCTGGGAATGGATGACCCGGATCAGGGCAGCGCCAAGGATACTTTCGTTGATGACCTTATTCAGCCAGTCGATGATCTCGCGGCTTGTTTTAAACAGGGCCCGCACCTTCTTTAATACGATATAAAACGTAATACCGATGATCGGGATAATGGCAATGACCGCCAGCGCCAGCTGCCACTGGATAAAAAGAAGCAGGGTGCTGGCTCCGATGATCACAAAGATCGAAGAGAAGATCGAAACCACCGCCTGCGAAACAAACATCTTTATGGAATCCACATCCGATGTCAGATTGGTCAGTAGTTGGGAAGGATTGGTCTTTTGCAGGAAAGTATAGTTCTGCCGGGAGATCCGATCGGCCAGCCGGGTACGCAGATCACGGGCCACCCGCTCGGAAGCATAGGTTTGTAGAAACGTAGTGCCCCAGGTAAAGACAAAGACGCCGATAGCCGCAGCCAGGAACTTCCAGATGATATAATGGGTGTCCAGCTTCGCGCCCGTAAAGCTGTCGATGCCCTCGGCTATGATCTTTGGGATCCAGAGATTGATACCGTTGCTGACAAAGGACAGCGCTATCAGTAAGAGGACAAGGCCCCGGTAAGGCTTTAACAGGCCAAACAGACTGGGCCCTTTTGGTTTATTGCCCCGTTTCCCGCCTGGTCCGGCTGACACAGCACCCGATCCCGCGGCATTTTCCGGCGGTGCCGCAGCGCCCCCGGCTTGTTTCGTTGGTTGATTCTTCTGGCTCATCGGGCGTAAAAATAGGAAAATATGGACTGGGGCTAAACAGTATTCCCCCGGAGCGATGGGAAAAGGCCGGTAGAAGGGGAGGATTTGTCGGTGGAAATGATATATTTGTCAATCCCCTGGTAACACATATGAAGAAAATTATCTTTTGTTTATTTTTTCTGCCGACCCTAACCTTCGCGCAGCTGCGGCAGATGCCCGCCTATCCCCTGATCACACATTCCACTTATTTTAGTGTATGGTCATTTGGCGAGGAGGCCAACGGCACAAGGACCAGTCATTGGACCGGCAAGCCACAGGACTTATTGGGTTACCTGCGTGTAGATGGAACCATGTACCGTTTCCTCGGACGAATGGCCGCAGATACCACTGTATCATTCAACATCCTCAGACCCATGTCCGCCGAAACCGACACCGCGCTGGCCGCCGATCAGCAATGGGTCAGCGTCAACGCCACCCAGACAAAGTATCAATTCGGCTGCGGTGGTGTCGACCTCTCACTGACATTTACATCGCCCCTGCTGTTGCAGGATCTGAACCTCTTATCCCGGCCCGTAACGTATATCAGCTTTCGCTTACGCAGCAACGACGGTTCTCCGCATACCGCAGAGCTTTTTTTCAACGTCGCCGGCGACCTGGCCTCCAATACCCCCGGACAACCCTTAAAAGCACAGCAGGGGACGGCAGGACCGCTGTCATTTCTGAAAACAGGAACACGACAGCAGCCGGTGCTCGCCAAAAAAGGCGACGACCTGCGCATCGACTGGGGATGGCTTTATGTGGCTACACCGGCAGGAGAGACAACCGTTCAAACCATCACCGGTGGAAAAAAAGGACAGCCCGAATTTTTAAATACCCGCTTCGCACCGGTAACGGTAGGGGAGGACCCCGTGGAAAAGATGGCGCTGATCGCGTATGATGAATCGTATTCGGTACAATTCTTCCACCAGGACCTAAAGCCATTGTGGCGCACCGGAACAGACGGCGGCTCAGCGTCCGCAAAAACCCCGGCGCTAACAATGGAAAACCTCCTACAACGATCCTACGCCGATTACGACAAAGTCCTATCCCGCTGCGATACCTTCAATAAAACGATGTACTCGCAGGCCATGACCATCGGCGGACAACATTATGCCCAGCTCTGTGTGGCGGCCTACCGGCAAAGCATATCCGCTCACACGCTCGTAAGAAGCCCGCAGGGTGAGCTGCTTTTTTTATCCAAGGAAAATTTCAGCGGGGGATGTATCAATACGGTCGATGTGACCTATCCTTCAGCGCCGCTGTACCTGTTATACAACCCGGTATTGCTGGAAGGAATGCTGAACGGCATATTTTATTACAGTGAAAGCGGTAAATGGGAAAAACCATTTGCAGCACATGACCTGGGAACCTATCCGTTGGCCAATGGCCAGACCTATGGGGAAGACATGCCGGTGGAAGAATGCGGGAATATGCTGTTGCTGACGGCCGGCATCACCCGCGCGGAAGGGAATACGGATTATGCCCGCCGTCACTGGCCCACGCTGAGCAGCTGGGCCCATTATCTCGAAAAGAACGGATTCGACCCTGTCAACCAGCTCTGTACCGACGACTTCGCCGGACACCTGGCCCGTAACGCCAATCTATCCGTAAAGGCGATAGTCGCTCTCGGAGCATATGGCTGGATGGCGCAGCAGATGGGACAGACCGACACCGCTGCAAAATACCAGCACCTGGCAAAAGAATGGGCAAAAAAGTGGATGGAGCTTGCCGGAAGCGAAAGCGGCGATCACTATGCGCTGACCTTTGATAAAAAGGATTCGTGGAGCCAGAAATACAATCTGGTGTGGGATAAATTGCTGAAACTGGATCTCTTTCCAAAAGAGGTCTATGAAAAGGAAATAGCCTGGTACCGGAAGAAACAAAACGCCTTCGGCCTGCCGCTGGACAGCCGGGAAACCTATACCAAATCCGACTGGATCCTTTGGACAGCAACACTGGCCGAAAAACAGGAAGACTTTGATGCGCTCATAGACCCCGTCTACAAGTTCTTAACAGAAACGCCGGACCGGGTGCCATTGAGCGACTGGCACCAGACCACCGATGGCAAAAAGGCGGGGTTTCAGGCGCGTAGCGTAGTGGGAGGATATTTTATGCAGCTGCTGCAAGCTCAATGGGGGCGTGAGCCTCTAAAGCCATAAAGTGATCAGTACAGGTCACTCCCCGCTTTTATTGGATGTAACTTTCCAGTGTAAAATTCCCATCGGAAGTAGTAAACAATTTTTTAGAAACCCATTTTTGCCAGGGTGCATCTTTGATGCTGAACCGGTCTTTTGATCTGTTGTCGGTGACTTCCATGATATAATTATATTTGCTCAGCGTGCTGTCGCTGTACTCCGAAGCCACCGCATTACGCCTTTCGACCTGCTGGTGATTCATCAGGAGAAAGGTTGCAATATCGGGGGTTCCGTCTACATAGATGTTCTTACCCTGCCAGTCCCTGTTGGCCTGAAGATAGTTGATCATTTCGTTGTAAGGCCTGTCGTCCCTGAAGCGATATTTGACAAGCTTTCCCACCAAAAAAATACCAAATACAGCATAGACCGCAAGAGGAACGGCGTAACGATAGACGCCCTCAGCCCCCTTTTCATCCAGGACCAGACCCGTAACGGCTATAATAAACGGCATAACGTATATCTGGTAATTATATTCGGAGGATTTTAGTACCAGCAGCATGGTGAGAAACAGCCCAACCCCGAGAAATATCCTGGATTCGGTGACGTTCCGGAGCTTGACCAGCGCAAATAAAGCCAACAGGGACAATGGTACGAACTGAACGACATAGTCGAGCTGCAGATCCGACAGCTTTTTATGCGTCTTCCTTGCCAGCTGCAATCCCATTTGCGCCTTATAAACAGGAAGATCCTGTAATATATAGATCAGGTATGGGCTGACCACAACTAAAGCAAGCAGGCAAAATATAAGAAAGGGCCGGATCCCCCTGCGCAGGACGATAAAGGCCAGTGCTGCACAACAAGGGCCAAGCATGGGGTGGGTCAGCACCATCAACCCGGCCAGTATTCCCAACCAGTGAGATCCGACCCTGAATCTGACGGCGACGATCGAGGCGGTCAGCAGCAGAATGGCCAGACCTTCCATACGGATAAAGGCCGACGCGGTGATGATATATGGACAGACCAGAAAAAGACCCGCAAGACAGATCCTGACATAACGATCTTTACTAAGCAGGGTGATCAGGTATGCCGACAGTCCTGTCAGGATAAACGTCAGGAGCTTTGCGTTGAACACCGTGGCGCCAAAGATCTTGAATACACCCGCCAGCAGAAGCATATACAATGGAGGCATCCAGTAAGTGTAGCGGCCGGCGCCGGGCAAAAAGCCTTGGTGCACGGGAGAGGAGAATACGCCGTGTTCAGCAAGGCTTTGAGCAGGAGAGAAGAAGCTCGACTCGTCGATATTGTTCGGGGGAATGGAGTGCCGGAACAAAAGAAAATGAAAAAGGAAACAACCGACGGACAGGCAAAAAAAAGTGATTGCCACCGGCATTATCCAGGTCACGGCCGGACGGCCGGTTAAAACACCTGCCGGCGCAGCCTGGAAGGATGGGGTTAATTTGGACATAGATTTTCTCGTCTTAGAAAGCATTCTTATCGCCTTTGAATGTATTATAAACAGTAAGGAAGATGATACGAAGATCCAGCCAGAGGCTCCAGTTTTCCATATACCAGATATCGTGTTCGATACGAAGACGAAGTTCGTCCGGCTCCTTGATCTCACCCCGGAACCCGTTAACCTGGGCCCATCCCGTTACGCCGGGCTTGACGAAATGCCGCACCATGTATTGATCCTGGAGCTGTGAAAAGGATTCCGTATGAGCCAGCATATGCGGTCTCGGACCTACGATGGACATGTCTCCCTTGAGGACGTTGACGAACTGGGGAAGCTCGTCCAGGTTACTTTTCCGGAGAAACTTGCCAAGCGGCGTGATCCGGCTGTCGTTCCTTGTCACCTGTTTCGTATGCGCCTCCCTGTTCACGGAAAGGGTCCGGAATTTATAACAGTTGAATTTCTTGTTATCCTTTCCGCTCCGCGGCTGTACAAAAAATACCGGTCCCCGTGAATTCAGCTTGATCAGGATGGCCAGTATCGGAGTTAGCCAGGACAAAATGAAGATAATGACGAAAAGGCTGAAGAGGATATCGCAGATCCTTTTCTTTATACTGTTGGTCGCTTCCTCCAGCGGTTCCGGCCGCAGCGAAAGCACCGGGAACTCATTCATGTACTCCATGTGGATATTGCGGTTCACATAGAACTTAAAATCAGGAACGAACTTGAACCGGATCAGGGACCTTTCTGCCGTATGCGCCATCTCATAGATAGACGTGTTGACTTCCGGCGAGATCGTTGAGTAGATTTCGTTGACATTATTCTTGACCGCATAGGAAATGCAGTCGTCGATATTCCCGATGATGGGCAGTATCGAAAGCTCATCCACCAGGTTGGAATCTTCAAAATATCCTTCCACCATCGTATGTTTTTTCTGCATCGCAAAGTTATACGCCAGCTTCCGGGCCACTTCGTTGTAGCCGATGATCACCACTTTTTTATTTACGCCTCCCATTTTTGTGCCGTAATAAGCAACCACCAGCATGATCAGACGGGTACCCAGCAGGATAAAGCTGAAAATACCGATGCTCAGCAGGATGAACAGGCGTGAGAATGGGTAATGGTAAAAGAATACGAAAAACACCATAAAGATGAAAAAGACGACGAGACATCGCACTGTCCTTTTCAGGAACCATTCATAGGTTCGGTTTGCCTGCTCGATATAAAGCGCCGTTCCATACGCGGACAGCAGCCAGAGCATGTTCGCAACGATAAACAGCACGACATACTTGGGTTCGCTTGCCAACGGGATGTGGTGAAGGGAATTGATCAGGATCAGATATACCACATTGAGGACCAAAAGGTCCACGCAGACAAAGAAGAATCTGAAGAGATTGCTGTAGCGACTATACATATGATTCTTTTAAGGGTGAGTTGAATTAATATCGGGTCAAAAACCTCTTCTGAGAGAAAGAATAAGTCCCGCAGAATGATAGAACAAACCTCCGTAATCCAGGCCTGCCATACAGCCCGCCTGCCAGCCATTGTCCAGGTCCCTGGTGACTTCCACGCTGCCGGAGAATTGGTTCACTTCTTTAAATTGTTTATATTTTGGTACGGGTATATAGTTGGCCGGAGATCCGGTGGTATGTCCCCAGGGGCTGGTGCCGAATGTCCCGTAATTGAACGAATAGGAGCCCCTGGCCACGAATCGATAGTTATATATGCTCCCCTCGACGGCCCCGTAAAAAGCTATCACCCGGTTGTTATTGAAATAGTCCCCGGAGGAATTGGGGAATCCTGACCGGGTAGTATAAGCCGGGGTGATAAAGGGATTGCCAAGCCCCAGCCCTTTATACGACCAGCCAGAATAGAATTCAAAATTGTTGTAATAGTTCTCGTCTCCTGATTTGGTTGGCTTTGACCAGGGATAACCCGCCTGGTTCTTGCTGTAGAACAGCTCGAACACGACTTTATGCCATTGAAACGGAGGATTGAGCTCGCCCTGAACGGGATAGTAGTCGGGAACTTCAGCCCCTTTCCGGTATTCTTTGTTAGTCAGGCTGATCCCGTTGAGTCCATCCGCAATATTGGCCAGTTTGGACAGCGCACCTTCATCATAAAAATTCTGGCGGTAAAGAGACAGTTTCACCTTTCCGAAATCGTAGTCCATGGCGAGGTCGATAGAGCCAATGTGATTTCCGACTTTCGAGCCTGCATAGGTCTTGCCAATAACGGCATACTCGAATACTTTGAAAGGCGTCAGCAGGTACTTAGGCCCGTAGACGCTCCGTTCGTCCCCCCACTGAACCTGGTGGGTAAAGCCGCCATACAGTTTGAGGCGCCAGCCGGGTTTTCCGAGGCGCCCCCAGAAGGACAGCTGGTGATAGTAGACCTTCGATCTGTTGGTGTACCGGGTGTACTGGATGCTGTCCTCTCCCAGCCATCCATAATCGAAGTTCCCCTTGAAGGCCAGCAGCCTGCCAAATATAGGCGGGGACCAGAATTCGGGTATCGCAAGCTGAACCTTTGGGATCCCCAGCGCATTGCCGGAAAGGGCAAATGCACCCGACGACAATGTCGAGTCGACCAGCCCGGTGAATTCCCGGATACGGCCGCCACGGAACTGGAAGATGCTGAACCTGGCCTTGACATATCCTTCGATCAGGGTCACCCTGGAAGAAGAGCCGACATCCGCCCGCAACAGAACGGATGCTCCCCAATCGACAACTCCGGCCTTCGGAGAATAGTCCTTTGATGCCGCGGCTAGAAAACTGGCAGAGACGCCAGGTAAGGGAACGCTGCCGTAACGGTCGCTGCGCATCCAGAACGGCACGTTGTCATGGTCGCTGGTAAAGACGCCCTGTGCCTCCAGGGAGGCATGATAGTCGCCTACCTGCCCCCAGCAGCGGGAGCAGGATAACAACAGCACCAGGATAGTCCATCTGTTTCTCATATAAGCAAGAGGGTAGTTTAGGGGGAACACAGGGTTATTTTTTTTCGCCGAGACTCTTCAGGTTGAAGCGGGGCTTCTGCCGGAGGATCTTGATCCGGACAAACTCGCGGCATAAGAGGACCAGGAAGATCGAATTGGTCACGGCGTAACGCTTGAAAAGCCGGCGCGGCTCCTGCACCAGGCGGAACAGCCATTCGAGACCGGCACGCTGCATCCACCGCGGAGCCCGTTTCTGGATCCCCAGCATGACAGGCAATGCCCCGCCGACACCCACCATCGTGGCATTGATCTTATTCTTCATCATCGCCATCCATCTTTCCTGCTTGGGACAGCCAAGGATCACCAGCACGATCCTCGCGCCTGAGTTGTTGATGAACTGGGCCGTCAGCTCGACCTCGGCGGGGGATAGCTCCCTGAAAGGCGGGCTGAACATTCCCGCTGTTTTCAGACGGGGATGTTTGAGAGGAAGCAGTTCTCTTATAGCGCCAAGCATCTGTTCCGTGCCGCCATAAAAATAAACGGGGATCTGCTTTTCCTCGGCCTCACGCAGAATATCAGGCAGGAGGTCCATGCCTGCGACACGGTCCTGGGTGACACCATGCAATAGCTTAAGACCCCAGGTCAGCGGCATGCCATCCGGTGTGATCATATCCGCATTGTTGACTACATGCGCGAAAGATTCGTTGCTGTAGGCTTCGACCAGCATGTGAACGTTGGCGATACACGTATAGCTGGACTCTTTCCCGGCCATTTCTACCACCTCCCGTACAAAATGTTTGTACGGGCCGGTATTAATGTTAATACTGATCAATTCCTTTTGCATAAACAGTGTTGTTGTAGATGTCTAATAATACTTTTCTGTTTTGTTCGGGTGTATAATGAGCCTTGTAGGTACTCAAGGCGTTTTGTCTCATCTTCTCCTGTCTGCCGTTGTCCATGTTCTGCCAGCTCAGCAGTTTTTCGGATAGTGACCGGGGATCGTCTGCATCATAATGAAGCCCGTTGTAACCGTGCTCGATCAGGGAGGCCATTGCCCCGAGCTTGCCGGCTATCACCGGCGTACCGGTAGAGAAAGCTTCCAGTATCGTCATTGGCATTCCTTCATACCAGATGGAAGGGAATACAAGGGAAGTACACTGCTGCATAGCGTCTTCCACTTTCTTATGATCCAATGGCCCGAGGAAATGGATATTGGCGTTGTTTTCCGTCGCATTCATCACTTCCGCGAGCAATGGTCCGTCCCCCGCGATATGCAGCTCGAGACTGCTGCCGGCAAAAGCATCCAGCAGCACCCGGATGCCCTTTTCGGGCGACAGGCGGCCGACGAATAAAAAGTGTTTCCCTTTTTCTACGGAAGAAAGAGCTGCCTCCTCCTTGAAATTGGATTTTATGACATACTTTTCCGACTTCAGCCCAAAAGAGGAATGGAGGAAAAGCTCTCTCGCAAAGTCGGTCAGCGCGATGTACCGGTCGACCATCTTCCAGGTGCCGATCTTTTTATGGAAGAATATGATAAAAGCCAGCCAGAAGGTCTGAGCCGAAGAATCGCGGTATACTTTTCTGCGAACCGCTTTCCAGGGAAATGTTTCCTTCAGGCTTTCCGTGAAGAGCTCACCTTTATAGGAAAGAGTGGCCGAAGGACAGAGCAGCCGGTAATTGTGCAGGGTCATTACGACGGGTACGCCGGATTGTTTTGCAATCCTGATCGCCAAAGGACCGATGGCAAAATGAAAATTATGCAGGTGTATCACATCGGGACGGTAGGACCTGATCTCTTTTTTAAGCCGGCGGGCGGCAGACAGGTTCCAGATGGAATAAAGAAACTGGAGAGCGCCGCGATAACCTGGCTTGTTCCGGAACGAAAGGGTACGGACATCTTCCGTCCGGCTTAGCAGGGCATACTCCTGCTCGAAGAGGTTATCCTCTCCGCCCCGTTGTAAATAATAAGAATGAACAAGTAATACTCTCATGTTATCAGGCAAAAATTGCGTTTAGCACCTTGTTCTTGATCCTTTCCGAAAGCCAGTAAGGTTTGGTGAATTCCCGGATGATGGCTTTGTCGAGGCTGAAATTTTTTGAGAATTCAAAGGATTGATTACCGGATTCGTCGAGGTCCGTCCGGAAACTATTGAACCGGTTGGTGGTGTTGCTGGCGTTTTCGGTGAACCCGATGTTGCGGATCTTGGAAGTCGCCGGAAAGACCGTGACATAGTTTTTCCTGAACTGGTGATAACACCAGCGGATGGCCCAGGAGTCGAGCTCTCCGCGCATCTGTTTGTCAAGCATCCCCGCCATATCGGACCCCATTTTGTTGAACGCCCTCCTGGCCCTGCCGTCCAAAGAGAAACCGGCATAGTCCTTTACGGCCCAGTCCACCTCGTTCCATTTCTCTTTCCAGCTGGCCCATCCCCATGACGAGGCGCGGCTGGTAAAATAGACGCCGTTGTCTTTCAGACCGGATATCGGCCTCGTATAGCCACTGATCGAAAACACCTGCGGGTCGGCCTTGTAATGGGACAATGCCTGGTTGCAGAACGCAAGAAAATTGCTGCTCGTGACCAGGTCGTCCTCGAGCACAATGACCTTGCCATAGATGTCGATCAGCTCCGTCACACCGCCGATAATGGAATTGGCCAGACCCAGGTTCCGGTCCGCCATTTTTATCGTCGTCTTTTTAAATCCACCGACGGTCTTCAGATATTCCCTGACGCCCTGTACTTTTTCCGCGTCGGCGTCGGTCGCGGGACCGTCGGAAAAGATGTACAGTTCCGACTCATTCGATAGATGATTGCGCTGCAGGGCTTCGACAGTAAGCCGGGTCTGATCAAGCCTCTTATAAGTGAATAGTAATATGGGTGAAAGTTTCATAGCGATCAGGGTTTTTCTGCGATTAGTTGTTTATTGATCGACAACGATCCGTGTCGACCAGAACCTATCTTCTTTTTGATGCGTTTCAGCTGGGATTGCAGGTAATGACTGAGATCGGTGCGGTCGAATTTCCGGATGACGGCGGCAGTGATGACCCCGTCATAAGGCAGCACCGACTGGGGATTGAGGATCATTGCCCTGCTGTTGCGCACTCTTTCGTCGGCTATCACGATCTTTCTTTTTTGAAAATGTACATAAGCCAGCCCGGTAGCCGCCACGGAGCCGTTCTTCAGGAAGTATTGCCTGACATGCCCCTCTTCCCATACGAAGATCTGCGGGTTATGATTGGGTATGTTCGTGCAGACCAGCCGGGAGCTGTATACCTTGATGTCTCCCATGATCTCCTTGTTATATTGTCCGAGACCCAGCTCTTCAAAGATGCGGTGAATACCCTGCCATTCGTCGAAAAGGCAGACGGCAGGAGTAGTAAAGATCTGATGTGAATCGATGAGTGTGGAAGACCGGTAGGCGGCATTGACGGCCGGTTCATTCCGGTATATAGTGAGGTGCCCGCGGCTGAACAGTTTTTTGTTCGCACGCAGGATCTCAGGGGTGATGAATTGGTCGAGATCGCCGAAAAGCATATCCATATCGCAGCAGCCCCAGTAGTCATAGCCAGCGAGGTAGTCCTCGAAGATCTCTCCATAAGCAGGCTTGAAATCGCAAAGCTTATAGGGATGATCCAGGCTTATTTCCATGGATAGCCGGGTAGCGATAAAGGCCCGTAGTCTGTCGAAGGACATTGTCAGCACCCGGAGGTTCGCGGGTCGCTGAGTCCCTACCGGCTGATCGGTGACCAATAAGAAGTCATACGCCTTATTGGCGGACAAGGTCCGCGCCCAAAGCGGGAAATAGGATGGAAGAGGGCCCATCCAGACCACGGTAAGACAGATTCGGGACATGTTGTTATTAAGGGTCAAGTTTTATTGGTGCCTTCCGATCTGATCGATCGGCACCGGTTTCCAGTCCGCCGCGTTCTTCATCGCGGACGGAGCATCGATCTCCCTGAAATTCCTGGATCGCGCGCCGGCGAAACCAGGAGTTGAACTTACTGATGCCGAATTTTTGTCCACAAGACCTTTCGCATCACCGGCAGCAAGCACATCGACTTTATAGGTCAGGGTATTGACGATCGTATTTGTCCGGGCCGGCGTGGCGCCCGGAGCCATCAGCCGCGCCAGGTGCTTGTATTTGCCATATGCGGCGGAATGCAGATCCACACCCGGGCGATAGGTCTTTTCAAGATTCGGATCGCTTACGATCTTCTTCCAGTCATCGTCGTTGATGGGCGAGATCGAAAAAGCCTGGTGACATTCGATAAACTGGTTATTTTTGAATTCATTATCACTGCCGCCATGCACATGCACCGCTCCGAAGTGATAGCTGCCGGCCGTCCCGCAGCGATTAAACACATTTCCATCCACCTCCATTCCACTGCTGCCATCGTCCAGGTAAATGGCGCAGACCGAACCGCCGACGGAGCTTTCTATATTCTCGAAATAATTATAGCTGATGCTGTTCCCGGTCGACCCGATATCCCTGCCCGTCCCTACGGCGCCGGCATCGGTCATATACGAAACGAGATCCTTAAAGTGGTTGTAATCGATGACATGGTCATTGCCATAAAAGCTGACGGCTCCGTCCGGCGCATCGTGAATATCGCAATGGGTTACCTTATTACCTACTCCGTTGATCGATACGGCCCAGCTGAAGGTTTGGTTGATCCTCGAAAAATTATAGATATCGCAATTGTCCACGACATTGTTGCCGGGTTTCAGCGTTCTTCGGTCACCGCCATCAAGAATGATCCCACCGGTGCCGGTATTAAAAATAGAACAGTTGCTGACCAGCAGATCCCGGTTGTAGGCGTCACCCTCGCCGGAAGCATAGATGGCATAGTTGCCGACATTCCCGACAGCGCAGTGATCGATCCGGACATTCGTCGTATTCTTCAGCACGATCGCAGAGGCCCTTGAACAGACGAAATGAATCCCCTGCAGCGTGACATTATGTACGTCATTCATAACGAGGATAGGCTGCTCGAGCGTAGAGACCTTTATATCGGCTCCGCCTGCAGCACCACCGGGCAGCCAGCAATAGAGCTTCCCCGAACCCTCATCCAGCCACCATTCGCCGGGACTATCCAGCTCTTCCGGCAGATCATACACATAAAATCCCCTCAGCCGGGCGGAGTTCTTTAACGCATCGGTGCTCATATCATCGCTGCTGAAGATCGTATAGAGAGAGGGATCTTTCAGAAGGATAGTACCGGCATTGGGATCAAAGCTGTCGACCGGCAGATAATCGTCCGAATAGCCATACGAAAAGAAACCCGCTACCCAGGCGCCCCTGACCTGGCCCCATTTCTTTATATGCGGATCATTGAACACAAATTTCCCGCCTCTGTCAGGTTTTTCACCGTTCCTTGGATTGGACCCGTGGTCGAGTACCTGTCCAACCGGCAGATAGCCTTTGTTGGGATATCGCGCGACTGGTAAGGCCGAGTCGTTATAAAAAAGTTCGAGCGGAGCGTTGCGTACTGTTTTGTAACCGTGTGGTACTTTCTTGCCAAAATCCGTCACGCCCGCCTGTCTCAGATCGATCTCCATCACCTTCCCTCTTGCTACAGCAGGCAGCCGGTTCAGGATCTGCGGATCGCTGGTGACCGTGAATTGACTGTTATTCAAAGTGACCCCTCCGGTGAACTGTACTTTTTCGTTTTGATACGCAGTAAAGCTGACCTTGCTCGTAGTATCAGTGCCCAGCGGCGAAAGGACCAGGCTATTGGAAAAGGAATAGCTGCCAGCACGCAGGTAAATGGTAGCATTTACCGGTCTGTTCAATGCACGGACGGCATTCCAGGCATCTTCAGGATGTGCAAACGGTTGTTCCATTGTTCCGGGATTCCCTTTTTTGCCCGAAGGCGATACATAAAACGTAACTGACTGCAAGGACTGACACCAGGCGCCTTCCATAAAAAGGCAGGCCAGGCATAGCCAGAAAAAGTACTTCATAGATTTTGCTTTTTAAGATGAACACAAACGACGATCATAGTCAGTTATCAGGAGCTGATCTCGGTCGGTTCAGAAAGCGTTATCTCTGGATAAAGGGAAGTGGGTGAGCGGGCAAGCAATCGGCCGATATATCCGGCCATATTATTCCATGAATTTTGTGCCACAAATGCTGAAACGCGGCTGCGGTCCAATATAAAGTTGTCTACATTATCCCGGTACAGCCCGGGGATCTCGGAAATATCCGAAAAAAGGGTGACAAAGCGTTGTTCCTCAGCCATATCCCGGAATGCCCCGCAGTCCGGAGCAAACATCCTTTTACACGCCACCAGGCTGTCCATTAACACTCCCGAGGACAGGACCGACTTTTTGTTGTAGGTAAAGACAATGAACCTCGTCCTGGAAAAAAGTTCCCTTATTTCGTCTTCGCTGATAAAGGTATTGACAAGCGTAACATTCCGACCCGCATGTTCTTTCAGCTGATGCCAGTACTCCGGGGAGCATTTTCCAACGATATGGATCCGCAATGTCTGCATAAGGGCATCTTTTTCCACTGATTGTAGAAATTCCAGCACACCTTTATACGGCTGCAGACTCCCCCAGATCAGCAGGTCTATCTCAGGCTTCATCGTCTCATCCGGCGCCAGGATCTCTTCCGGAGTCACCGTACAGGGATGTGGCAGGAAAACGGCTTTGGCGGCCCCGGCCATCTCTTCATCCCGCGCATGTACGATGATATGGTCGGCATGACGCTGCAGAAAACGCTGGATCATCTTACGAAGACCGAACAATCGCTGCGTATGGGATACCTTGTTATGTTTGATCCAGATGAGGCTTGTTCCCCGCAGCCGGATGAGGAAGAGGTAAGGCATCAGGATAAAGCTTTGCAGGACGCCCAGCCGGCGGGAGGGAAGGTCTTCCAGCCAGTTGAGGATGACCACATCCGCGGAATGCCCTTTCCTGACCAGGTCTGCAAAGGCGTTGCCGGAAACGGTGGCCGTCACCTCCATACCCTCTGCCCGCAAGGCGTCCTTGAGCCGTTCGATATACGGATTACCCGATCCCATCCTGCCGACAGGAATATTGGGATAGACATAGGCCGCCCGGCGGGCGGATTTATTTGGCGCTTTCGAAGTCAAAGAAGTCATTGTTTATATTGTAATTGCCCCTCTGTGAATCCGGTATGTCATTAGTATCCATCCTTCTCAACAGCTCGGGGATGGCTTGTATGTATTGCTTCGGCTTGACTACCGGGTGCAGGCTGTATGCCGACCGTTGCTGGTTGATCCCCAGGCTATCGACGCGGACGAAGCCCCGACGCACCATCATTTCGGAAAAAAGGTCTTCAAGCGCCATATAACCCCAGCGGTAACCGCTCTTGAAAAACCATTTGATATATCGCGGTGTCATCGGCGCCTTTTTGAGGGTCAGCTTGTTATTGTTCAGCTTGTCCATATCGACCAGGAAAACCCTTGACGACATCTTATCGAACAGGAACCGGTAAGAGCCGGCCTTCCGGAGATAGGTCTGGCTGATCTCATTGTCGGCCGCGGGAGGCCCGGCAAGCGGGTTCACCAGCAGATAGCTATCATCTGAATTGAGCAGATCGACAGCATCCTGCAGCCACGCATTAGGAGCGCCGCCGATCATCATGTCGGAATCGATATGGATGATATACCGGTTCCGGCAGGAGGCCAAACCGTCGAGATAGGCATAAAAGGCGCAGCCGCGATAGTCTTTTTCCGGGATCAGCCGGCCATCGAAGAACAGTTCCGCAAGCCGGTATTTTCGCTCCGCGGAATAATCTATAAAGTGGTGCCTTACTTTGGAGAACATACCTTCATACTGTTCGACAAGCGCGAGCAGCCCCGCCTGGTTCCGGTCGAAATCATGGGCGAACTTGCCAAAGCTTTTTTTCGACTCGATCGACAGAACGATCTCATCCAGCTCCTCATACCAGAAACGGATCTGTCTTTCGAGCAGCTGCCGGCAAAGCGGAAGGTCGGCAGCGGAAAGGTTGATCTGCAAAGAGATTTTATGCTGTTTCATTTTAAATAAGCCTGTTTGAGTGACGCCCCGATATAAAAGAAATAGGTCTTGCCCAAACCCCAGAAAGCAAATGGAAAAGAACCATGCCGGCGGTAGAAGATCCATCTCTTCCGGAAATTGTAATTGCTGCGCATCGACACCAGGCTGTTCACGAGAACTTTCCAGCCATTCTTCTTCCCGGGTTTTATGATATTGTTGCTTTCATTGTAAATGACCAGGTCAAGACAGGTCCGGACCGGGAAACCAAGTTCTTTACAGCGAAGCGTATAGTCGCTGTCCCCGTGATATTGGGGGAAATGCCGCTCGTCCCAATACAATTGATGCAAACGGATGATCGATGCCGGTACAAAAGTCCCCATCCCCGGCTGCCAGTCGCAGTCAAAGAAATTATCAGGTCCCTTGCCCAATGGATTTGACAGAGTCTCGTTGTACATGCCATAGCCGCCCCATTTTGAAAAATAACCGCCGACCGACCAGGTGACGCCCGTCGCTGCGGACAGGATCCGTGAGCCGATGACGGCGCCGGTAGCAGATGGCAAAGCAAACAGCTTTTCCACTTTTTGAAAATAGTCGGCGGCCGGCGCGATATCGTCATTCCATAACAACAGGTAATCCGCATTCAGCTTTTCGACGGAATATTTCGCTGCCATATTAGTGGCGCCGCTCCACCAAAGATTGCCGTCCCCCGAAAGCAGGTGTACCTGGGGGAAATTTTGGGCGATCCATTCAGAGCTGCCGTCGGTAGAGCCATCATCCACCACCACTACCTCGAACTGGCATTGCCCCTGACCCGGGGACCTGTAACGGTCCAGCGCCTCAAAAAGGACGAAGAGTCCTTTTTTGGTAACCTCCAGGCGGTTGTATATTGCGATCAGAATACTAATCTTCATATCAGGTCATTTTAGGCAGAAGCAGCTGCCTGCTGGTATACCGCCAGGGTTTTTTTGGCCGCTTCCATCCAGGAATATTTTACAAGGTTATCGGCCGCTTTGCGGATCAGATCCTTTCGGAGACTGCTGTCGGAGACCAGCATTTCCAGCTGCGAGTTGATGCTTTCCGCGGAATGCGGATCGAAATACAGAGCCGATTGGCCGCTGATCTCGTGAAAAATTTCGATGTCCGAACATACCACCGGACAGCCCGCTGCCGCAGCTTCCAGTAAGGGAATGCCAAAGCCCTCGTCAAGAGTCGGGAAAGCAAAGCAAAAGGCCTCATGATATAATGTAAACAGCTCTTCCGAAGAAGGATAGGCAAGAAATATTACTTTGTCGGCTATGTTCAGCTCTTCCATCAGCCTCAGCTCCGGTTCCGAAGGAGGCGGTCCGGCGACCTTCAGCTGCATGCCGTATTTGATCAGGAAGGAGGCGGCACTCCGGATAAAAGGGAGAAAATTCTTATACGGATTCCGCTGTCCAACATACAGTATATAAGGCTGGTCCTTGTCCCAGCTCTTCTCCTGTTTTTCCGGCGCAGCCTTGAAGTCATCAGGATAGCCGTGCGGAATCACCACGATACTGGCCGGATCCAGGTCGTAAAAATTCAGCAGCTGTCTTTTGGTGGTTTCCGAGATCGAAATGATCCTGGCGGCCTTTGGAATGAGTTTCTGCTTATTCCTGACCAGGGTAACCCAACGCTCATCGCCAGGGTTTTTTTCGGGAATGACGTCGTGCACGGTGATGACAAAAGGCGGCATCTTATCCGCTTTCAAAAAATAGTTGTCATAATAAGTAGGGTGAAAGACATCATAACGCGGGATCGATTGTTCCAGCGCATATTGATTGATCGACCGCAGGATCCTTTTTCCACGAAGGTTCAGCGGCCGCAACAGCTGCAGCTGGTTCCGGATATATTTATTGTCCGACCCCAGCGCGATAATAGTGGACCTGTCACCGGATTCCATACCATTGACCATTTCATGGATCCTCGAATGATAATTAGAAATGCCGCCATAACGCTGCATCAGGAATATCTGGTAATCGACCAATACTTTCATACTTGTTAAATAGTTACAGTTTTTAAGGGAAGCAGTGTTGCCGCCGGTTCGTCCGGAGCCAGTATATATTGCTTGTACAGGTTGTTGACTATGGCCATCTGGATGATCATCACCACCTGCAGACGGACATCGAAATTCAGCGCCGGATTCGTCATATTATTCAATATCAGGCAAAGTATGGATCCGAAAAAGGGAATGCCTGCTGCCATTTTCGGGTCCTTCAATCCTTTTTTCATGATCTGAAAGGCCGCCTTTACAAACCGGATCTGAAAAAGCAAATAGAAGAAAAAGGCTACCAGGCCAAAGGTGAACAACAGGGTCAGGTAATAGTTTTCGACATGCCCGATAGTATTGTCCATCATATCCGAATTCATATTGCGCCAGCCATTCTCATACAGTCTCCTGTTCAGGTTGCCGGGCCCCGTGCCAAAGAAGATGTCGTTCAGCCAGGCCTTGTATCCTGCCACCCACAGATTCAGCCGCCCGCCTCTGAAGTCATCCTGCACCGAGTTGAGACGGCTGAGCAACGGATTGTCGGCAGCCAGCGAATTTATATAAACAAAGCCGGCGACAAAAAGTACAACCGCCGCCAGCAGGAAGACAATCCGCTTGCGCGGGGAAATAGCAAAAAAATGTACCAGCGCAAGGCAAAACAAAAAAGCGAACAACGCTGTCCTCGAAATGGTGACGGAGATCCCGAACAGCGTCATGCCAAATACAGCCCAGGCAAGGATCCGGCGTTTGAGGACATAGAAATAGAAATAGAACAGCAGGCAGCCGGCTACAGACAGATAATAGGAAAAGGTCAGCGCGTTCCCGAACGGTCCCCAGATCCGCAGCACGTCGACGGCATCCGCCTGCGAGGAATAATAGACATTGGCGTTGAGCTGGTCGTCTTTGAACATACTGAACCCCGGAATATTCAGGAATTGCATCAGCGCAATAAAAATGGAAATGCAAAAGCCGAACATCAGACCATAAAAACAGGCATTTATTACAGACCTTTCAAAAAAGAGCGAAGAGAACAGCATATAGACGATGGTCAGCTCGACATAATAGATGATCAGCAGCGATCCTGTCAGGGTGACGGCATTGGTCAAAGCCATTGACACCATCAGCAGAATAGTGAACAGGTAAAAATGGCCGGAGAACGAAACCCGGGTATTCCTGAACGGATTTCGTTTCTGATAGTCAGAGCCCATCAGAAAATAAAGGCCGGCACCAAGTATCATCAGGTGAAGAGGCTTGCCATAGGTGTGGCTGCCCGTACTCTGCGAATTGTAGAACGGGATGGCCGCAGCAAAAACGAAACTTAAAACATGCAGGATCCTGAGCTTGAGCTTCATGAATGTTCTTGTTTGTTACTGGCTATTGGTCAGGGAATACAACTTTCGCTTCACCTTGGAGACAAAGTCATTTTTATACGAAAAGAGCTTGTCGAAAGAATACTGGTCCCCGTCATAGTCCGGGACCATAAGAAGGGGATCGCTGATCTCGCCGGTCAGCGCCGTCAGGGGCTTATTCGACACCCTCGGATCATCCTTATGCGTATGTGTCGCCATTTCATCGAAACCGATATTGGAGATCAGGTTGACATTGGGCGTAATGCTCAGCCCATTATTCTTCCAGACCGAAAATACCCACTGGTAATCCCAGGTATCGATGAGCCCTTCTTTGGTCCTGACGAAAGAAGACTGCCAGTACTGCAGGGAGTCTTTATAGTTCAGAACGGAGAGGTACAGCTTTTGAGAGAAGAACTCTTCCAGCCCGTTCATGTTGATATCGTATTTCTGCCAGGCCCTTCTCCAGCTGGCCCAGCCCCAGACATGACAGATCTTTGAAAAATAGTAGGTGCCGGACCCGCGCCGGTTACCATCCTGGAAATTTACACCATTGATGTGCATGACGGAATCCGTAGCCTGATATTTTTCAAGCAAATGATCGCAGTAGGGAAAAAAAGAGGCATCTGGCAGACAATCGTCTTCCAGTATGATGCCCCGCTCTTCGTTGGCAAAAAACCAGCTGATGGCGGAGCTCACGGCCATCTTACAGCCGAGATTATCCTTCCGGACCAACCGGCGGACCTCACAGGGCCAGTCGATATTTTCGTAGATCCCGATGGTCTCCTGCACCAGTGCAGCGTCTTCGGGGCGATGTTCCCGCGGTCCGTCTACGGCAACATAAAGCCGGGAAGGACGTGCTGCTCTTACTTTTTCAAACACAGCACGGGCATGCGACGGCCTGTTGAAGACGATTAACAATATAGGGGAGGAGGTCATAGTTTAGATATAGTTTCTGAATGAAGGCGTAATAAAAACCAAAAATGACTTGACCTGCAGCCAGAAGATCGGCCTTGTTTTCTTGATCAGACAGTTGGCGATCACAGCCGCGAACATTTGAGAGATAAGAGTGGCCACGGCCGATCCAAGGCTTTGGTACCGCGGGATCAGGATGATGTTCAGAATCACGTTGACCGTCAGACCGATCACGGTAAATACAAGGATGTACTTCTGGTAGTTATTGACGAAGTACCAGTTGCTCGCGCCGACCCCCAGGAAGACAAAGACGCCCGTCCAGATGTGAACCGACAGGATGCTGCCGATGCCGGGATACTTGGCCCCATATAGCGCATGCGTAAGATCGTTCGCGAAAAAGGTAACGACGAGGGCGATTCCCACCGATAGCGTCGTTAAGATATTGAACAGCCGCTGGAAACCCAGGAGAAAATCTTCTTCACTTCTTTCTTTTAGCTTTATAATAGAAGGGTAGACGGATATACAGATGGCGCCTGCGAGGAAATAATGCATTTCGGAAATACGGACCACCGCGCTATAGCGGCCCACTTCGGTATAGCCAGCCTGGCTTTTCAGCATCAGCTGGTCCAGGCGCATGTAAAAGGAGATAAAAACATCGGAGATGATAAGCGTCCAGGATCTCGACAGCAGGTTCTTAGCGATGGCGAGATTAAATTTCCATTTGGCGATGGTTTGTTTGCTTACCTTGAAATAGAAGAACAAAAGGATCGACATACCGAGCACTGTTTCCAGGACGGTAAGTGCGGCGAAAAAGACGAGGTCAAATCCAACTATCAGCGCTATCGCCTTTATGATATTGATGACGATATAGGCGCTGGCTTTCGCAATCACCGAATTTTTGGATTCCGTCCGGGACTGGTTGAACAGATCGAATATGTCAGCCGACTGAAAAATGCACTGGCAGGAGAGAATGATCAGAACGATCCTCGTCAGCTGATCGTTGTGCATGGTCAGTGAGAAAAGATAGATACCCCCAAACATCAGCGAGCCCGACGTCAGCTTTAGCACGACAGAAGTGAACAGGATCTCCCCTTCATCTTTTGTCTTGATCATATCCGTCAGCACCACATTGTTCAGGCCCATGTTGACAAACGGAAGACAGATGGCAATAATGCTGCCGGCGTAGTTGATCTTCCCGAAATCAAATGGACCCAAGTAGCGGCTGACCCAGATCCCTACGATCAGCCCTCCCATCAGCCGGATAATCTTATCGAGTATTACCCAGAACGAATTGAATATGATCTTTTTCTTAGACTTTAGCTTATCGAACAGACTTAATTGAATATCCATTTTGAACGAGAGAGTGAATAATAGGTTAGGGGTGTACGGATAATGGACCTTATTATCCGCTCACTTTATAATACTGACCCGACATGGATATGATCTCCACATTGGCGTTTGCGACTTCTGCTACCATTAAATAGCCCAGCGAAGGCAGCGACAGCTTGACTGTCTTTTTTCTGATCTCGAGGACATTGCCTTCTCTTAGCATCAATGGCCCGTTGATGATCCTGACCGTGTCATTCAGATTGACCGGCTTTTTTTCCAGTTTGACATCCGTATACTCACTGGTGAAGCGTTTGATCGCATCGATCTCGTCCTGCCGGACGACCGCTGGCTTATGAAGCCAATAGACAAAGTTCATCACTCCGTCGACCATTTTTGCTGCCAGGTGTTCTGTCTCGGTAAGCCGGACAAAAACATAACAGGAGAACAAAGGCTCTTCGATAATCTTTTTCCGATCGCTCCACTGACGCTGGATCTTGTTTAAGGGGCAATAATGCTCGATGCTTTTTTGCTCCAGTTGTCTTGATACTTTCTTTTCCCAGCGTGGCTTGGTATACAATACATACCACTGTTTTTCCTTTTGGATCATAATTCCGGATTTACTAATTAAATAAGATGTCCCTCTCGCCGAGACTTTTTAAGGGCTCCTACAAGTACTGGGGTTTAGCGGGGGTCTTAAATTTTAGCAAATGGAAGCAATCACAATCAATTAATTGGATTTTCAGATAATTGGATTCTCAGGCTTCGCCCAGTCCACTCACAGGTGGCTGGGAAACCGGGGCAAAAACAAATAGTCACCTTCATCGAAACCTCCTTACGCACTCTGGCAGAGCGCATTGCAAAGGTTATGCCGAATATTTTTTATTCTTATCCTTTTTCTTCTTCCCTTTATCTTTAGCGACATCGTCGCCATATCCATAATTTCCTTCATATCCATATCCGTACCCGTATCCATACTGGCCTACACCACGGTTCTTTACCCCATTGAACACGATGGCCGTATTCTTCAGCGGGCGAAGGGTCATGTTCTCATCCAGCATCATGATGGCTCTTTTGGGTGTTACGCCGTGGCGAACGACATACAGCGTAGCATCACACATAGGCGAGATGAGGTAAGCGTCCGTGACAGGGCCGGAAGGCGCCGAGTCTATAATGATATAGTCGAAGATCGTTTCCAGGTAGGCCAGCAACTCATCCAGCCGCCCGTTCAGGATCAGCTCGGATGGATTGGGTGGTATCGCCCCGGAAGGGATAATAAAGACGTTTTTGCTGACCGTAGTACTCTTGATGATATGGTCAGCTTCCTTGTTCCCGATAAAATAATTGGTGAGCCCCACCTCCCGGCTGACATTAAACTGCTGGCTGAGCATAGGCTTGCGAAGGTCCATCTCAAGCAGCACTACTTTTTTATTGGTCAGGCCCAGGCTGATCCCCAGGTTGGCACTGACAAAGCTCTTGCCTTCTCCGCCGATCGTGGAGGTGACGAGGATCTTTTTCTTCCGGCCATTGATGCCGATATAGGCCAGGGCCGTTCTGAGCTGCCTAAACTGTTCCGCGATCATGGTTCGGGTCCCCTCGCCGATGACAAGAGGTTCATCCTCATTATGATGTACGATCTCACCGATCACCGGGATCGTGGTGTATTGCTCGATATCGGAACGGAATACAATATTCCGGTTGAGCACTTCGCGAATGGCAACAAGACCTACTCCTGCACCTATCGAAAAGATAAAGGCAGCCAGGTAGGCGAGTGTAGCCTTAGGGCTCACAGGATTCGTTCCCGAGCTGGCGGTGTCTACGATACGCGTATCCGCCACGGCTGAGTTATAGGACAGCGCTGTCTCTTCCCTTTTTTGAAGAAGGAAGCTATAAATGCCATTTTTTATCGTTTGCTGACGGCTTATCTCCACCAGCCCCCTTTCCTTTTGCGGCAGCTTCTTCAGCACGGCCGTGTAGCGATCGCTGGTACCCGTAAGATCTCCCTTTCCTGCTATCAGGTTCTGCCGGAGATTATGGATATTCTCCAGGATATTCGGCTTGATCTTGTCTATCTCGTTCTGTAGCGTCAGAAGGAGGGGGTTGTTTTCCGCGGTAGTCTTCCGCATCCCTTCATATTGAACCTCGAGGTCGTATAATTTTGTGAGCAGTGCTGTAAGCGAAGCGTCCTGGATCCCAAAGGTGGACGGCACGATGCCTGTCTGGTTGTTTTTGGACTCGACGTATTTCTCCACCTGGTCCATGACAGCGAGCTGTACATTGACCTGGCTTAGCTTTTCGTCATTGGTACCCACGCTTTCCAGGTATTGTTGTCCCTGGGCGCTGATATCGATGATGCCTTCCCTCGTCTTATATTTTTCGATACCAAGCTCCACGGAATCCAGCTCCCCCGCCACCAGCTTCAGCCTCTCGTTGATGAACTTCAGCGTGTTGGAAGCCAGGGCATTCTTATCGCTGATAGCCGCCTTGTTGTAGACATCGATGAGGCCGTTCAGAATGTCTTCGCCCTGTTTGGGTACAAAGGAGCTGATTTTCAGGTCGATGACCGAGGAAAGCTTGGTTGCCTGCGTAACTTTTAAACCGTTGAGCACTCCGCCGGTAACGGCGTCTACATTATTGAGCGAGAAGGACAATCCCCTGACCGGCTCTTCAGGCGCGGAGTAATTGGGATTGAGCAGGAAACGGACCATATTTTTACCGTCAGACCCCCATTGCCCTAAGGGGAAATGCGTACCTCCCGGTAGGTTCGCCCCCAGGAGAATAACTTCTCTTTTAGCGCTGTCAAAGGCAAAATCAACCCTTTTTTCCGCCGTTAACCTATCGGGATTCAATACCTGGACAACGACGGGAGACAGCGAATAAGCAGGAAGAGTCCGGAGAGACCCCTTCGCAGACACCGGAGCATAAAGAGAAAGGTTCTTCACCACATCACGCATAAGCATACGCGAATTCAGCACCTCTATCTCATTTTCCACGAGCTTTTTTGAACCGAACATATCCAGCTGCTCCATCAGGTTGGCGTCGTCTACGCCTTTCTTTTCATCTTTGACCATGATCGTCGCGGTAGCCTCGTATACGGGCAGCGTATATCGGAGATAGAACCAGGCACAGGCCAGGCTCACGACCATCAATCCAACGAACAGCGGCCAATAGGGGAGATACCTGTAGAGTAGCTCAGCAAAAAAATTTCCGCCGTTGTCTTCAATACCCTTTTTCCTCGTTACCTGCATAGCGTTTAATTATGTTTGAATAATGAATAGGATACTATGACAGCGATAAAGGACAGGCCGCTTAAGATAATTGGCAACAACTGCTGAGTGCGGCTTGTACTGGCAACCCTGGCAGCATTGGGTTCTACATAGACTATGTCGTTCGTTTTAAGGTAGTAATAAGGCGAAGTAAGTATCTTTTCCGAATTCAGGTTAAGCCTTCTGACAATTTTGTCATTCCCCTCTTCACGGATCAGGAGCACATTCTCCCTTTTTCCATAAATGGTCATATCCCCGGCCAGACCCAACGCTTCCAATAAAGATATTCGCTCATTATAGACATTGATGGTAGTAGGCTTGGCGACTTCACCCATTACCGTGACCCTGAAATTGAGAAACCGAACATTTACGATCGGGTCAAGTAATAATTTTTTATCAACAAGCTCATCGGCAATTTTTTTCTCCAGCTGCTTCTTGGTCAGGCCAGCCACCTTTATCGGTCCCAGGACGGGAAACTGGATCGTTCCATCTTCCGTCACCAAATATCCTATGGGGGGTACGAGCGTATTATTGTTAAACGACAGCGCTGCAACATTACTCCCGGAAGTGACCGGGTTCATCGGCGTTGCCGACGTACTGCCAGGCGTATTAAAAATGGACGCCGCCTGGGGGTTTACACTGCTGACCGTGATACCAAGCACGTCACTTTTGGTGATGGCGGATTCTACGGACGGGTTGACATTTTTCAGTGTTGTATCCTGTATATTATTAAAATAGATCACCTTTTTCGTGCTCACGCAGGATACCATAAAGAACAAAACAAAAGCCGAACAAAATAGAAAAGACCATTTTCCTATATATCCCATATTAGAGTTTTCATTAGAGATTTTTCCACAATTGATAACGGCATTGCGTACAATCGCGGGGCTTCGACATTAAGCACATGGCAAGAAAACGTAAGGAGATACTAGATTGAGCCTTTAGAAGGATTTGGAGTTGTTCAGGACGGAAGAGAGTTAGCTAGGAGATTTTAGTACCACGAAAATAATTAAAAAAGTGATAGTATCAAATTCTTAACGTTTTATGTGAATAAAATGCTGTTTAAATGGCTTCATTTCCAACCGTTCATCTTCGCCAGCCTTCCACAAACCAAATCCATGCCATTAATTTTCTTCCGTGAAAAAAAACGGTCATGATGGTGTACAATAGACGCAAAAGTCTCAAATTTGCGACGGAAAGAGTCCTCCCGTTTACTGAACTACCGTTTCATAATTAAATATCAATAAAAGATTTATCAAAAGTCATGCGTAAAATACCCTTCCGTCTTTTCGCTGTGGTCCTGCTGGCCGGTTCTCATCCGGTCAGTGGCCAAACCCCGGAGAACCTCACCCAGTATGTCCGGCCTATTATCGGCACAGAAAGAATGGGGCATACATACCCCGGCGCGACTTCCCCATTTGGAATGGTTCAGCTGAGCCCGGATACGGATACGATACCTTATGAACAGAATGGAAAATACAATCCCGACGTTTACAAATACTGCGCCGGATACCAGTATGACGATAAAACCATCGTTGGGTTTAGTCATACCCATTTTTCCGGTACAGGACATTCAGACCTGGGCGATTTCCTGATCATGCCAACCGTTGGCACGCTTGCGCTGAACCCGGGTGTCGCGGGTCAGCCCCACAGCGGTTACCGCTCGGCCTTTAGCCATTCCACAGAAGTGGCAGAGGCTGATTACTATAAAGTTAAGCTGGAGGATTATAATATACTGGCGGAGCTGACTACCACGACCAGGGTAGGGGTCCACCAGTATACTTTCCCGGCCACCGAACAGGCGCACATTATCCTCGATCTCATGCATGGGATCTATAACTACGAAGACAAGAACGTATGGACGTTCGTTAGGGTTGCCAATGATACCCTGGTAACCGGTTACCGCCAGACCAGCGGCTGGGGCCGGACCAGGACCGTTTATTTCGCCATGAGCTTCTCAAAGCCTTTTTACCAGTACGGCAGCCGTAATTATTCAAAACACCAGGTCTATCGCGGTTTCTGGGGAAAATTCGACCAGAACCACAACTTCCCCGACCTGGCCGGCCGCCAGCTGCGCATGCATTTTGATTTTCATACGCAGGCGGGGGAAAAGATCCTCGTCAAGTTTGCCCTGTCCTCCGTCAGTACGGACGGAGCCCTGCTCAACCTGCGGACAGAAACCCCCGGCTGGGATTTCGACCGGATCCGCCGCCAGGGCCAGGAAGCCTGGAATACCGAGCTGGCCAGGCTGCGCATCGAAGGCGGAAAAGCGCAAAAGGAAAACTTCTATACAGCTCTCTACCACGCCTATATCAACCCGACGGTCTATATGGACGTGGATGGTTCTTACCGGGGACTCGACCAGGTGAATCACAAAGCGGATGGTTTTGTCAACTATACGACCTTTTCTCTCTGGGACACCCACAGAGCCCTGCACCCCCTGTTCAACATCCTCCAGCCCCGCCGCAATGCGGATATGATCCGGTCGATGCTGGCTCACTATGACCAGAGCGCAGAGCATATGCTGCCTATCTGGTCACATTATGCGAATGAGAACTGGTGTATGTCCGGTTATCACTCCGTATCGGTGATTGCCGACGCTATCGTCAAGGGCAATACGCCGTTTGACCCCGCCAGGGCCCTCGATGCCTGCATCACTACCTCTAACCACCGCAGTTTTGAAGGGCTGGGGGAGTATATAGATAACGGCTATATCTCATCGGAGTCCAACGGCAACTCTGTGTCTACGACAATGGAATATGCTTATGATGACTGGTGCATCGCCCAGGCCGCAAAGAAGCTGGGACGTATGGATATTTATACCACCTATATGAAAAGGTCGGAGAATTATAAGAATGTCTTTGATCCTTCCATCGGGTTTATGCGGCCCCGTTTGAAAGACGGCAGCTTCCGGAAATCGTTTGACGTCCTTAGTACCAATGGACAGGGTTTTATCGAAGGCAATGCCTGGAACTATACCCTCTATGTGCCGCATGACCCTGCAGCGCTGATCACGATGCTGGGCGGCAAAAAGAAGTTTGTAAAACACCTGGACTCCCTTTTCACCATGGAGCTGCCCGACAGGTTCTTTGCCGAAACAGAGGACATTACAAGGGATGGCATCATTGGGAATTATGTACATGGCAACGAGCCTTCCCATCATGTCGCCTATTTATATAACTGGACCGATCAGCCCTGGAAAACGCAGGAGCGGGTAAGGATGATCCTGGAGAAACAGTATCGCCCATCCCCCGATGGCCTGGGCGGCAATGACGACTGCGGCCAGATGAGCGCCTGGTATATTTTCACCGCACTGGGTTTTTATCCGGTAGCTCCGGGCTCCGACCAGTATTCCCTGGGAAGCCCCGCAGTGGATGGAGCCGTCCTTCAGCTCGACAACGGCAAGACCTTTACGATAGAGGCAAAGGACCAGGGAGAGAAGAATGTCTATGTTAAAAAGGTGACACTCAACGGTCAGCCGCTAACCCGCCGGTATATTACCCACGAGGAGATCCTCAACGGGGGAAAACTGGTATTTTATATGAGCGCAAAGCATTAGTCAAACGAGCGCAAAGCATTAGCAGGGAGGTTTTTATCGGACAAGAGGCTGGTTTGTCCTGAACAGGGCTTGCGGATGTGGATTTTCTTATATATATTTAGGGTAGGTATTTGATTTTTTACTACAAATTCCGCCATATGAAACAATCCACACATGCCAACACGTTTGGCCAAACTGCCACAACTGTCTTATTAGCTGTCGGCTTTCTGGGTTTTGTGCTGCTGCTCTCTTATCTTTTTATTACAGGTACCATGAAGTAAACACATAACCTACGTGCAAAAGGGGCAGACCTATACGATCTGCCCCTTTTTTATACCCGGACCTGCCGGCTATTATCTTTGGTTAAGGTGTAACGTAGGCCGTATTGAAGGTGCCATTGGTAACTTTCACGCTGTCGGTTGAATAATAATTATAAAAGACACCGCTGAACGTCCCTGAGATCTTTTTATTGGTTTTATCAAAACCTGTCACGGTCATCGTTCCATGCGAACCAGAAGCGTCCGAACCAAACTCAGTAGACTTGTCTGTCCAGATTACTTCGGCGTCAGCGTTTGAATAGAACGCAGTGAGATCAAGTGCCTTGTTTAAAGTAACCGTGTCATCGAAGGTGATAAAGAAAGCAGAGCTGTCCGTGCCAGCAAGCTTAAATCCTGCAATTTCCAATGATCCCGAGCCTTTGTCATAGACACCACCTGCATATGCACCCGTAGCCGAAAAATTAGTTCCGTTGACACTAGCAGAGACGCCGGCAGAAGGGTTGCTGTTGTTGCTTTTACTACAGCTGGTGGCGAAAAATAAGGTAGAGAAGGCGATAACAGAGAAGCTTAACAGTGAAGTAACATTCAATTTCATAGCAAATTGGGGTTTTAAGTTTTAGAATTCTTCTCAAAACGGCTAGTGGTTAACTTTATTGCAAGCCGCCAGGCTCGGCCAGAAGCGCTTTTTGGTATATCTTTGTCCCCGAATGGAATATGAGATATGGTAAAAATTGGTGATATTCAACTACCGGATTTCCCTCTCTTATTAGCACCCATGGAGGACGTCAGCGACCCGCCTTTTCGGGTTGTTTGCAAGGCCAGCGGAGCCGATCTGACCTACACTGAGTTCATCTCCTGTGAAGGTCTGGTGAAGGGAGGTATCAAAAGCCGCCGGAAGCTGGATATATTCGAAACCGAACGCCCCGTAGGCATTCAGCTCTATGGCGGGAATGAAGAGCAGATGGAGCTGGCCGCGGCAATCGTAAATGATTCTACGACCAATCCCGACCTGCTGGATATCAATTTCGGCTGCCCGGTAAAAGGAATCGTTCATCGCGGCGCCGGCGCAGGTGTCTTAAAGGACCTTGACAGGATGGTCCGGCTGACGGAGGCCTGTGTACGCGCTACCCGGCTGCCGGTGACCGTTAAGACCAGGCTCGGTTGGGACGAAGATTCAAAGAACATAGAAGAAGTGGCCCTGCGCCTGCAGGACGTGGGCATTCAGGCCCTGACCATCCATGGCCGGACACGCTGCCAGCTTTATAAAGGCGAAGCAGACTGGACCCTCATCGGTAAGGTAAAGAACGACCCGCGGATAACCATCCCCGTTTTTGGCAATGGCGACATCGACAGCCCGCAGAAAGCCCTCGAATATAAGAACAGGTATGGAGTGGATGGCATCATGATCGGCCGCGCAGCCATCGGCTACCCCTGGATCTTCCGCGAGATCCGGCATTACCTCGATACCGGGGACATCCTCGCCGGCCCGACAGCAGAAGAAAGGGTAGACGTCTGCCGGCGGCACCTGGCCGGAGCTCTGGCCTGGAACGGACCGGTACAGGGACTGAATGAAATGAAGGGCCGCTATGCCCATTATCTGAAAGGACTGCCCGGCATCCAGGAATATCAGCGCCGGCTGGTCCGTCTGTCCGAAGCAAAGTTGGTCGAAGAGCTGCTATCGGAGGTAGAAGAGCAGTACAGGGGCTATACCCCGACTACTGAATCAATACGCCTCGTGAATTATCATACCCATTGCGCCTTGTAACGTGTATAAAACACCCTAACTTTACTCCGCCCGGTCATTTCCAGACATTAATTTTAAACTTACAACGTGTTAAAAGCCAGCCTTTTTCTATTGTCCTGCCTGGCCGCAGCCGCGACCTTCGGACAACAAAAGACCGTTACAGTCTATACGACTGCTGCCTCGACCCAGCTTCGCCTTACTCCCAACGGTAAACTGAACTTCTCTCCCTTCCGCCAGCCTTTCGAGACAGAACCCTTTGTCCTCGTGGATGCCTCGGTAGCCTTCCAGTCGATAGAAGGCATCGGCGGAGCGCTGACCGATGCTTCGGCCGAAACGTTTGCCAAATTGCCAAAGGATAAACAACAGGAGCTTTTAAGCGCCTATTATGATCCCGCCGGCGGCATCGGCTACACCCTTGCCCGTACAAACATCCAAAGCTGCGACTTCTCCAGCGGAACCTATAGTTACGTCGGAGACAACGATCCCCAGCTAAAGACCTTTAGCGTAGATCATGACAAGCAATACCGCATCCCCCTGATCAAACAGGCTATCGCAGCAGCCGGCGGCAGGCTGAAACTTTATGTAAGCCCCTGGAGCCCGCCCGCCTGGATGAAGGACAATAACAGCGTCACCGGCGGAGGACACCTCAAACCGGAGTTTGACCAGTCCTGGGCCAATTTCTATATAAAATTCATCCGGACCTATGAGGCATTGGGGATCCCCATCTGGGGCCTGACCGTACAAAACGAGCCGATGGCCAAACAGAAATGGGAGTCCTGTGTGTTTACGGCCGAAGAGCAAAGAGACTTTATAAAGAACTTCTTAGGGCCCACATTGCAAAAAGAAGGCATGAGCAGCAAGAAGCTGATCTGCTGGGACCATAACCGGGACCTGCTTTATCAGCAGGCCAGCACCATCCTCGAAGACCCGGGCGCCGCCAAATACATCTGGGGCATCGGCTTCCATTGGTATGAGACCTGGACGGGCGGCCCTATGCAGTTTGACAACCTGAGGCTGGTCCACGAGGCCTTCCCCGGAAAGAACCTGATCTTTACCGAAGGATGTAAGGAGAAATTCTCCTTTGACAGCCTGCAGAACTGGTCGCTGGGCGAGCGATATGGTTATTCCATGATCAATGACTTCAATGGCGGCGCGACGGGCTGGACCGACTGGAACATCCTGCTTGACGAAAATGGTGGGCCCAATCATACGGGCAACTTTTGTTTTGCGCCCGTTCATGCCGATACCCGCAACGGACAGCTCATCTATACCAATGCCTTTTATTATATCGGGCATTTCTCAAAATTCGTACGACCAGGAGCCCGCCGTATCGCAGTATCTTCCAACCGTGCCGCTTTGCAAACTACAGCGTTTGCGAACAAAGACGGAAGCATCGCTGTCATTGTGATGAATGATACGGACAAGTCCTTGCCTTATCATCTTATCGTAAAAGGACAGGCAGCCGTCACCGAAAGCCTGCCACATTCTATCGTCACTCTAATTATCAAATAATGTTATTGGTTACCAGGAGAACCCTGCTCGGCGCGACCTTTTGCTGCGTCCTGGGGTCAAACGTTTTTGCGCAAAAAGCAAAACCCGTCGAAGTCTGGCTGACAGATCCCGTTCACAACGTTTTTTTTACCAAACAGCCCCCTGCGCTTTTCTTCGAAAAAGGCAGTACGCCCCAGGGGCCGGTGATAAAGGTCGACGATTCTCATGGCTTACAGCAGATGGATGGCTTTGGCTTTGCACTCACCGGCGGCAGCGCGCAGCATATCATCCAAATGAGCCCCGGGGCCCGGAAGGCCCTGCTGCAGGAGCTGTTCCGGACAGACAGCAATTTCATCGGCACCAGCTACCTGCGCGTCAGCATCGGCGCCTCCGATCTGAGCGATCATGTTTTTTCCTATGACGATCTGCCTGCAGGACAGACGGACACCGACATGACCCACTTCGACCTTGGGCCCGACCTGAAGGACGTCGTCCCGGTCCTGAAAGAGATCATTGAAATAAATCCCCAGATCAGGATCCTGGGTTCATCCTGGTCACCGCCTGTCTGGATGAAGACCAACCATGACACCCGGGGCGGGAGCCTCCTGCCGCAGTATTATTCTGCCTTTGCCAATTACCTGGTAAAATATATCCTGGCTATGCAGGACCAGGGCATCGGCATCGAGGCCATCACGGTCCAGAACGAGCCCCTGCATCCGGGCAACAATCCCAGCATGCTCATGCCGGCGGATGAAGAAGCCGCCTTTATAAAAAAAGCCCTTGGACCAGCCTTCCAGAAGGCGAGACTGGATACGAAGATCATCATCTATGACCACAACGCGGACCGCCCCGATTACCCCATTTCGATCCTGAAAGATCCCGACGCGGCGCAGTATATAGACGGATCGGCGTTTCACCTGTATGCCGGAAAGATCGACACCCTCTCATCTGTACACGAGGCCTTCCCGGATAAGAACCTTTATTTCACTGAACAGTGGGTAGGCGCACCGGGCGACTTTAAAAAGGATATCCCCGAACACATTCAAAAGCTGATCGTAGGAGCATCCCGCAACTGGTGCAAGACAGTAATAGAGTGGAACCTCGCGGCAAATTCGAAGTGGGAACCGCATACGGACCGCGGAGGCTGCGACCGCTGTCTTGGAGCCGTCACGATCGACGGTGATAAGGTAGGGCGTAACCCGGCTTATTATATTATCGCCCATGCCGCGAAGTTTGTACGGCCCGGCTCAATACGGGTGGCGACCAACTCGGATGACACATTGCCCAACGTGGCCTTTCTTACGCCCGGTCATCAGCTGGTGGTCATTGTATTAAACAATACAGAAAGCCCGCAGACTTTCTGTATTGAATATAAGGGGCAGCGGATCCGTCCGTCACTGGCTGAAAAAGCCGTTGCCACCTATGTAGTCGATCTTAAATAATATTTTTTTACAATACTCTGTTACAATATCCGGTTACCGGTTGATCACAAACCGTCGGGTCATGACGGCACCCTGAGCCGTCTGTATCACCAGCAGATAATTTCCATTGGGCATATTGCCGAGTGACATCGTCATTACATTTGGCCCTGCCTGGAAGTCTGTGACCTTTTTCATCGAAATTCTGCCAAGCATGTCATAGATCACGACATTCACGTTCTGCTGCGGTGAAGAAGGATTGTAGCTGATGTTGACCTGCGTGCGGGCCGGGTTCGGGAAAAGGCTCAGCTCTGCATTCAGACGGCTCGAGTCGGCAGCCTTTACGCTGTCCACCGCACGGGCGACAGTGGAGGAATCGTCAGCGAACCTGCTGGCAGTAGCCGTTCGTACCGTGGAGTCAGCCGTCTTGACCGGAGCGGTGACCGTAAACGCAACACTATTGGAAGTGTATTGCCACCAGGCGCCGTCACCGTCATTGCCTATCATATAGATCGTATGCGTTCCCGCAGACGGGTTGGTCAATACCATCGTATAAGTCACAGAGTCGGCAGAGAAGACCCGCTTATAAATCCCCATGCCTGTAATGGGTTTACCGTTCTCCATCCAGTAGGTTGCCGAAAGAACATTGGTAGCATTGGGAAATTTGTAACCCATGACCAGGTAAACGGGCGCACCCGTCTTAAAGCCATTGCCGCTGGAATCCTTCAGCTTTAGCACCGGGCTCATACCCGGGATAGTCAGCCCCGTCAGGTTCGCCCGCCATTGATCCTTGTGCAGGCCGATACGGTTGATGTGCCAGTCCTGGCCCAGGGTCTTGTTGAAAAGCCCCCTGTTCGTAAGGGTGTCGACCGCAAATGGATAGACACCGGCCGTCGTGGTATTGTAACGTATCCCGTTCTTGAATACCGTCCCCCATGTCGTAAAGATCGGCCCCGTGGTCGTGCAATACGCCGCATTGGTGGTGCCATCCCTGTTGAACATCTGATCGATATTGCTATTGGAGAAGATGCCCGAATTGTTGGCAAATACACAGCCGACAAAGGAAGGCCAGATCTTCGAAGTATAGGCCCGGTTGGTCCCGCTGGGTCCCACCATTTCAGCGCATTCGGGATAGGCGGCCCGGTAGGCAGCGCTATTTGTCCACATAGTTTTCAAAGAGTTATAGTGGGCAGACCAGGTAGTGCTCGAAGCCGCCTCAGCCATCGACGTAACCGGGTAAACCGTATTGACCACTATATTATTGGTGTAGGCGGAAAAGAATCCATAGTGATTGAACATGCCCATCGTTACCCGTTCTACGATATTATAGTTGACGCTGTCTCCGCCGGAGTAGTTGTCGTTATAGAAAGCATCGGCATAAAGGGCATCATGTACATAATTATGCGTCAGCTTATTACCCCTCGAAAGCCAGAACGTCGCCATGTCCACCTTGTAAAAAGCGCCCATGTCGGCGTATTTTTTTACGACATCGAAGATATCGTTATATTCCAGGACATTGCTGTTGCCTCCGTATAAGACACCCACATGCGGAGAATCGTGAATGCGGTTGTATGCGGCGTGAACACCTACGGCGTTCGACACATCGATGGCAGGAGAGTACAAAAAGGCCTCCCGGGCAAAACTATAGATATGGTTGTTGAGGATCTGGTGATTCGAGCGCGTCACATTGAACTGGTCGGTAGTGAAGTTGTCGGAGGCAACGATGACGCCACCCGCACCCACCGAGTCGATGTCGCAGCTCTGTACCGTGCAATTGACGCCCCCCGTAATAGTCACGCCGTTGCCCGAACAATAGCTGATATGCCCCCCGTCGATCTGTACGTTGTTGCAGTCCTTCATCTCGATGCCGTTACCGCTGCCGCCATGGACATCGATGTTGGTGAACTGCGTGTTGCTGACCCCCGTCACTTTAATACCGGGCGCCTTGGAGTTGCCGGCACAGGAGATGACACCGGAAGCCGGCACCCACATATAAAGCATCTTCGTCCTGAAATTAATAGCCCACTGTCCTTCTGCAGCAATTTCCTCCACGAGATTCAGTGCATAATAAGGTTCCGTTCCCGTTACCAGCCTGCCGGAAGGAAGGGCCCCGATGCCGCCATAGATGCCTATCGACTGGGTGATCAGGCTGTCTGCAAGCGTCACCGACTGAGTTTTTACTACGTCCATTTCGAACTGGGTCTGCCAGTTGCCGCTCAGGAAAAGCCCTCCGTCATTGATGGCTTTCAGCCAGTACTTCGCCCGGTCGTTGCGGTATTTAAAGCTGCCCCCGGGCGCCACACGATAGGTTCCGTGGTTGATGATCTGCTTCACCGTCATGTTCGAATCGGGGATAGCAGGATACCTCGACATTGTCAGCGGTAGCCCGTCTTTATAAAACTTCGGCGAAACAAGACTCTTTTGGGTAAACTGTGTCGGCCATTGCGCCGTGTCGGCAACGCCCATCGCACTCAACGGGATCTGCATCACCTTTGTCTTTGCCGTAGCATCGATAATGCGGGATTTGATACTGTCGGGTATCGGCTGGAAACTTGCCCTGTTGACGGTATTGTACGGCTGGAATACAACCCGGTGCGGGTTCATCGCCGTATACACGGCCCAGGCGGTCGCCGGACGGGTGTCAGTGGCATCCAGGCTGAATGGCGGGTAAGTGCCGTCAGCCATATAGACAACGCAGGTCGTCGTCGGATGCTGCCTCAACAGAACTTTTACCCGCGCCAGGTTCACCGGCGTCGCCTGGGTAGCGCCGTCTCCTGTCGCGGAGCCGTTGGGAGATACAAAAAAATGCTGGGCATGCAGGCTGCCGAAAAATAGCATTGCAATAAACAGTAATGTGTAATTCTTGCGAGGGTAGAAATTGGATTTCATGATCAATCAGAGCTGGCTTTTAGATTGAAAAAATAGTAATAGGACTTTAGCTACTTGTTAAAAAACGTCTTTTTGCGTACCAAAATTATAAGGATAAGGGTGGTTTAGGCGCTACTGTGGCAATTATTTCCCATTTCTAAGTGTCTTTTTGGTCTTACTTATGGGTTTTTTTTAGTCGTAACTTACTTACTTTCAGATAGGTTAACTCGTTTCATGCCCGAACGACACTTTTGCAGTAAAAATCGTACCAACTTTTGGTCCTGATAAGATTTATTTATTAATAAAGAGAAGAGGCCGCCTCCTTTGAGACGGCCTCGTTACCGCATGTATAGTAGAACTAAAGGAAACCCTTATTGAGCATCCCACCAGACCCTGTCGACCAGCGTAGCCGATTGCTGGGGCTGCGGATTCGCATTGATCTCGCTTTGCGGATAGATAAGCCTGCGCGGAATAGCCGGAGCCTGCGCATTGGGTACGATAGTGAGACGGGGGAAACCCGTTCTGCGCCAGTCATTATAATTCTCCGGGGAGAGGAAGTCGGCGATCACCTTCTCCTGCATGATCTGTTCGAGACCGTTTGCATCCGTAAGCGTTCCCCGCGACGCCAGGTAGGTGGTAATCCTGCCGCCATCCACGCCCAGCTTGCTCATATGCGTCGTGATACCCGCCGTATAAAAAGGCTGTGCCGCGCCGGCTCCGGATTTGATAAAATTGGCCTCCGCCTGGATAAACTGCACCTCCGTATAAGGCATAAGGTATTCCGTTGAACCGACGCTGCAATAGGCAGCTCCCAGCAGCGAATAGTCCTGGTAGACACCAACCGAAGGACTGCCGATAGCTCTTCCGGTGTACAAACCGGTGTTTTTAGAAGGAGCGATCAGAAAAGGAAGCCTTGGATCATTCCGCGTTTTCAGGGTGTCCACGATAGCGGTTGAAGCTACCAGCGTAGACAGCGCCTGCATGTTGACATACCAGATGTTTTGCGAAGTAGAGCTGCCCGGATAGACGAATTTCCATTCATCGGCCGTACCCGTAAAACCGTTCTGAAGAGCAGCCAGCGCAAGATCGGCCTGCGCGGCAGCGGTGTGGCCGGGCGCCTTGGTCAGATGCATATAATACCTGGCCTTCAGACTATAGGCCAGCTTTCTCCATTTGCTCATGTCACCGGAATAATAATAGTCGTCCGCGCCCGGTTTCTGCCCGGCTTTTTTGTCGATATCCGCGACCCCTTTATCCAGCAGTGCCAGCACCGTGTCATAGATGACCTCCTGCTTATCATAGGTGGGAGCGAAATTCCCTGCGCCTTCCAGGGCTTGCGAGTAAGGGATATCTCCCCAGAGATCGCTGGTGAAAGCCAGGGTATACGCCGTAAGGATCTCGGAAATAGCGGTATAATTACTGTTGCCGTCGGCAGTGCTTTCCTGGCGAAGTATCTTCAGATTGTTGAGACAGGTCGCATAGACCGCCGACCAGCTGGCGTTCATATTCGTATTCACAAAATAATAGGTGCCGTAGTTCAGCGCGATCTGGTTGTAGCAGATCATCTGCATAAAGTGATTGACATAGGTGGCGGCAGTGGCTTCACCACCGGCAGCAATGCTATTGGCAATATTTACTTCTATCGGCGCCAGCAGGATCTTCTCCTGTACGCTCGTCGGGTTGTTCGGGTCCTGGTTGATATCCACAAACTTCTTGCAGCCCGCGACCGCAAAAAGAACAAGGGCGCCTGTATAAAGAATTATTTTTTTCATGGTTATCTTTTTTATTTAAATACCATATTCAATGTCAGGTTGAACGATCGGGAGGTCGGAACAGTATTGCCATAGGTCCCTTCCGCACCATTGCTGGTGCCATAGCTGCTGACCTCCGGATCCGAGCCGGTGAAATGCGGTGCATAGATAAAGAGATTCCTCCCGGTGAGGGTCAGGCTGGCGGCGCTAAAGGGCGTTTTACTCATCACGGCCGGCGACAGCTTATATCCGATGGAGGCCGTTCGTAGCTTGAGATAGGTGCCGTCCTGCATAGCCGCTTCATAGATCATGTTCAACCGCTGGTAATACGCTTCCGCGGAAACGGGCTTTGTATTCGGTTCCTTGGTGCTGGCCAATATGCCCGGCACGATTCTGTCCTGCCTGTTCCCGGTGACCTTCGGCGTACCATAGAAATAGCCATAACGATCGTCCGAATTGAGGATCTCACCGCCCTTGCGATAGTCAAAGAAAAACGCAAGCGTCCAGTTCTTATAATAGAAGGAGTTGTTTATCCCCGCCAGGAAATCAGGCTGCAGGTTGCCGATGACGACATTGTTGCTGCTGACCTTGGGCAGACCGCCATCGTCGATCAGGATCTGGTGCGTCGCAGAGTCTCGCGCATATCCGTAGTTGTAGAATACGCCATAGGGTTTACCGACAAAAGCCCAGGTCTGTCCGATCTGCAATTGCTGTGTATTCCCATTGATCTTTGTAACGTTGTTCCGGATCCGCGTATAGTTAAGCGTGACATCCCAGCCAAGATCCTTGCCTTTGAAAGGGCTGATGTTCAGTAAGACCTCGACCCCTTTATTGGTCATATCAGCGGCATTCAGCGTGGTGCTGTTATACCCGGTGGAAGGTGCAATGGGCACATTCTGCGTCAGCAGGTTTTCATGATGCCGGTAGAAATAGCTTGCTTCGAAGCCAATGCGATTGTGCAAAAAATTCATCTCGAGCCCCACTTCACTTTCCTTTGTCGTCTCATTGATCAGGTTGGGGTTACCCAGCGTAGTGCTTTGCAGGAATCCCGAGTTGCCTCCATAAGGGAAACCGGCGGCTAATGTGAATGGAGTACTCAGGCTGTAAGGGGTCACATTGTCATTTCCCACACTGGAATAGGATACCCGTAATTTCCCAAAGCTGATCGCAGGGACTTTCAGCAATTCGGAAAAGATAAATCCGGCGGAAGCAGACCCATAGGGATAGAAATTCTTTTTGGTCGACAGGACCGAACTTCCATCATAGCGGCCCGTGAGGGAAAGGTTAAGGAATTTTTTATACTCCAGGTTGACCTGGCCATAAAACCCCAGCTTACGCCTGCGGGTATAAAATTCCTTGCCCACAATCGTCGAACCATTGGTAACATTGTCAAATCCGATAATGGAAGTCCCGGTGCCGGTGAGCTGATGCGTCTGGTTATATTCCGTATTGATATTATTGCCCAGCAGGAAGCTGCCATTGAAATCACCGAATTGTTGTTGAACCTGCCCGATGAGGTCGTGATTGAACTGGCGGTAATTGACGCTCATCTGTGTGATCGTTCCAACCGTGGTAAGGGCCGAGCTTGGAGCTTCGTAATAGTCGGCCTGCTGAGAGTAAGTGTCGGCGCCTGCTCTTTCGGTGAACGTAAGCCAGGTCGTTGGTTTATAATTGATGGTCAGCACAGGGATGATCCGGCTTGTCTTGCTGTTATTATAGACGTTGTACAACGCCCAGTACGCATTGTTACGGCCGGGTCTGAATACCCGTTGGTTGCCGGCGGAGTCAAGATAAGGAAGGGGGTTCCAGGTAGCCGGCGCAGTATATATCGTCCATAAAGGATCGGTCAGGTCATATCCTTCCGGGGTGGAATGATTATTGGAAAGCGTATATCCAAGCTGCAGGGTAGTGCTGACCTGGTCGGTGATCCGGTTGCTGAACTTGGCAAACAGGGCATTGCGCTTAAAGGTGGTCGTGGGGACCGTACCGGTCTGGTCCAGATTCGAGTAAGAAAAAAAATAGCTGGATCTTTCACTGCCGCCGCCCACGGTCAGCGTATTGGTATAGCTGCGCCCTGTCGTAAAGAAAGCCTTCATCGGGTTCCTGTTGTACTTGACGATGCCCTGCTTTACCAGGCTGTCGATGTCAAGCCCCCAGACCGCACTGGTCTTCATGACATCCCCGTCATAATATGTTCTGACGCCGTTCAACAGGTCTCCGAGAGAATATTTGGTCTGCATCTCCGGATATATCGGATTTTCAAAAGAGTACTGGCTGTTTATACTAACCTGCGGTTTTTTGGCGAATGAGCCGCTTTTGGTGGTGATCAGCACAACCCCTCTCGCTGCGTTTGAGCCATACAATGCAGAGGCCGCGGACCCCTTGAGCACATTGATACTTTCTATCGTCGCCGGATCGATATCCGAAAGCCGGCTGGTGCCGCCGACGGCCGTATTAGTAGCTACGCCGCCGGCATTACCGTTCTGAGCATTGTTGATAGGCACACCGTCGAGAACGATCAAGGCTTCGTTGTTCCCCAGCAGCGAGCTGCTTCCCCGGATGACGATCCGGGAGGATGCGCCGGGCTGACCGCTGGAGGAAGTGATCTGAACACCGGAGACCTTGCCGGCGAGGGCGTTGAGAACACCCGTCTCTTTTGTCGCAGCAAGAGCCTCACCCTTCACCTGCTGGGTGCTATAGGTCAGCTGGCTCTTTTCCCTGCGAATGCCCAGGGCCGTGACGACGACCTCGTTGAGGGCAGTGCTTTTGCCCTTCATGTGAATGTCCAGGCTGCTCTGGCTGCCGATGGGGATCTCCTGCGATTCAAGCCCCACACCCGTGACGACCAGGACGGCGCCGGGTTTTACAACAAGGCTGAATTTTCCTTCTGCATCGGTAGCAGCTCCTCTTTTGCCGCCTTTCTCGCGGACAGTGGCGCCGTTGACAGGGTGCCCGGTTTCGTCGAAGACCTTACCGGTGATCTTTTGTGTTTGTGCCAGCACCGGTGTAACAGCCATGCCCAGTAGCACTACTGCCAGCAACAGCCATCGGGAGAAGGCCGGTGGCAGGCAGTTTTGGTGTTTTGGTTGATTCATACCTTTTCTGTTTTGGTTTTTAAGAAATAAAATGCCGGCAGGACAATAGGCGTTTATCCTGGCATTACAGACAGTAAAAATCGTTGACGTGTTTCCGGGTTGGGGAGTTTACAAAGGCAACTGCTCAAGGTAAAGACGGCAGAAGGCCCGGGTTACAATGGTCTTCATGGCAGCGTCATATTATCGTAGAACCGCCATTTGGTTGTAAAGTCTTTTTCGAGCGGCTGTTTGGTCAGGATCGCCCTGATCATTTCCACCGGCATGGCATTGAGATGCATGATGGCATCATGATATTGCTTAAAGCTCATCTTGCCACTGTCGACCAGTTCTTTTTTCAGGGCATAGAATTGCCGTCCCCCGGTGAGATAGGCCAGCTGGTATAAGGGTGGATAGTGTGTCTCAAACGACCGGCGGACTTCCCCTGCGGCATTGGCCCGCTCGTGACCAACCCGGTCGACCAGGAAGTCGATACATTGCTGGGGTGTCCATTTGCCGAGATGGTAGTTCAGCGAAAAGATGATCCGCGCGCAGCGGTGCATATGCCAGAACAAAAACCCGATCCGGTCTTCCGGCGTCTTTGGGAATTTCAGGTCCCAGAGGATCAGCTCCCAGTAGAGCGACCAGCCTTCCGTCCAGAAGCCGGACCCGAAATTGCGATAGGTGCGGTAACGGCCGTTCATAAAGGCCTGCAGGTTGTGACCGGCGATCAGCTCATGGTGTACGGTCGCCATGGAGAAATGTGGGTTGTTGCCCCGCATGCTCATGAGGCGGTCGTCCTCGTCCATAGTATTGGTTGGATATGAAATGCTGATCTCGTTGCCTCCGGTAAAGAAGGGATTGACAAGCTGGCGTTCGGGCGTCATCATGATCATCCCCCAGGTCTCCAGTGCCAGCGGGGGAATGGTGATGAGATCATGTTTTTTGAGGAAGTCGACGGATTGATTAAAGAGTCCCAGGATCATCTCCGGTTGCTGTCCGGCGGGAACATAAGAGTTCTTTACTTTTTCAAGCGCCCCTTTCCAGTTGTCCCCAAAGCCCATCTCACGCGAAGCCTTCAGCATCTCCTGGTCACACCAGGCAAACTCCTTATTGGCGATGTCGATCAGCTCCTCGGGAGTATAAGGGATCATCTCGTATTTCAATTGCCGCATCAGTTCGTCCCGGCCTACAGGATGTCCCGCGATCCCGCTTTTGTCCGGCACGGCCAGGCTTTTGTTTTTGTCTTTGAACTCGCTTGCATAGGTAGAAAGCGCGTCGTCCAGCTCCTTAAAAGGTTTGGGCATCCACCAGGTAAAAAGAGGATCATAGCCGTTGTAAAATTCATAAACACTGCTGACGGCTCTTTTAAGATCACTAATGACCTGCCCCGCCTCATACAGAGCATCCGTATTCAATGTATTATCAGCTTTGATCTTGTTTTTTAACGCTGCGATCTGTTTGGAATAGTCGAACCAGTTCTTCGCGAGTGATTCCGCATCAAGGACATGCCCGCGGCGACGTAACCTTTCGCTGGAATAAATGGAGTCTGCGAACGGGAACCAGCTTTTTACTTTTTCGTATTGAACGGCTTCATCAGCGGCAAGCTGGAGTTTCCCGTTCAGCTCCCGTTTCAAAAGAAGATAGTCGACCTTACACTCCTGCGGCAGGCTTTTAAAATCGGTGTGTTCGAGCTTATCGAGATATTCGTGATAAAGGGCTTGCAGACGGCTCCGTTTTTCGGGTGAACCGCCTTCGGTCTGGACGGCGTTGCCTCCATTCCTTCCACCATAAAAATTGCTGGTATAGAACCGGACAAGCGCCCGAAGGTCCGCATTATAGGTTTCGATAAGATGCGGCATTTCCTGGCAGGGCACATATGGGTCGGGAGAGATTTGCGCGTCGGCTTTTGTTAATAAAAAGAGAAGGGGCAATAAAAGTCCGGTGAGTCTTAGAAGACAAATTCTCATAGCAAGGTGTTTAATAGTTAAAGCAGCGGTCTCTCAAATATATCGATGGTTATACGAAGATGCTTTATAAGAATTAATCAATACTTTACAAATTTTAACTCTTACAGGCTCTGATGAAAGACTACCGGTTTTCCTGCAGGAAGAAAGACAGTATGAGTAATGCCATTCAGAACGAAAGAAGTTTCATGCGGCAGACCCGAACGGTTCTCCAGGACAAAACTAATTCCATGCGGACCGACGACAACCGGTTCTTCTTTTGCAAAGCCGTCCTGCTGCAGTTCGATGTCCAGTTGTTGACCTTTACTGCGGACATACAGGCGGGTGCGGATGCCATCCCGGGGAATGACAGAGAACTTTTCTCCGGCAGTCAGCAAATGTCCCCCATATGCCACCCAGCCAAATATCGGATCTTCGGTCACAATAGTAGCGGCCGTACGCAGGGCGCCGCCATATCCAAGGTCTGTTTCTCCATCATAGTACCACGGACCGCGGCCCTGCGCCTTCTGTATCCAGGTGTTGGTATACTGTTGTGATTCGAAGGCCCAGCCGGAGGCGCCGTCATTATCTTTACCCGGATACCAGAATCCATAGTTCGACGCGGCCGTACCCGAGTTGATCAGCGCAAAGGCGCTGAGATAAGCAGCATATCCCAGACGCAGATAGTCCGCCGGCGCGGGGCCCGATCGGCCGGCGGCAGGGTCCGCGAAATGCAGTGCATAGTCCAGAATTGACCAACCGCCCATCTGGGACATATAGGTCAGCGTGAAATTATCGCTCCGCCCCCGGTAGTCACTGCCCAGGTAATAATAAGCCGGTTCGATGGCGCCGCGCAAGGCGATGTTCGCGGCCAGCTGACGATCCATAAATCGCCGGGCATCTTCTTTTTTTATCTGCGGATGAGAATACCAGCGTTTGAGATTTTTGTCAAACCAAAGATTGCTGTCCGGCTGCATCGTATTCAGCACGCCATATTTTGCAAGGGCTTCCGTAGATTCAAAAGCCGTGGCGTCAATGGCATATTCCGACCGGAACGGATAAGGGTCATCATAGATAAAGTATTTGACCTTTTTCTCCCATTCGCCGCGTAAGAAACGGGCGTCTTCGGCAAAACCCTCCTTTTCCAGGTCTGCCATCAGCGGCACCAGCAGCAATTCGTTGTAACAACCCCATTTATACGTTTCATACCAGGGCAGGATCTCATATGGATATTTGAAAAAGGCTTTGGCTGTTTCCTTTGCTCTTACCAGGTAACCCCTGGCATCGAGATAATGCGTCCTGCCCGGATTGTTTTTGGCCACCTGGTACATGTGGTAGTACAACATCATGATATGGGGATAGTCATAGCTTCTCCAGACATGCATCTTATCCCTGTTGCGATCATTTAGATTGGCCTTGCGCAGAAGCGTATCCCGGTTGACCTTCCAGTTCGGTGTGCCATATATGCCATAAGGGTAGGGGGTCTCGGCATCGGTTCTTTGCAGCTTGCCCCAGACAAAATGCCGGATATAATATTCCAGGGCATCTATCTCCCGCTGATCGGGATAATATAAGTTCTTGGCTGCTACAAACGGGGCCTTGCACAATGCAGGGTCATCACAGGTAAGCACATAGCTCAGCCGGCTGGTATCGAAGTAATCGGCATTGTCCGGTCCGCGCAGCACATGATGTTTCATGTCATAAACGGAGAAGAGCCCGTCATACCATTTCGAAGGATCTTTATGCTGCTGACGATTGACGATAAAGGCAGCCCGTTTTTTATAGAGTGTCTCTAATGGTTCGGTGACAAAGAATTCAAGATAGGTTTTGTAATGATTGCCGTATTCGATGGTTAATTTGTTTTCGCCAAGCCGGGTGAACTGGATTTTATAGAGCCGGCTATCGCCTTTTTGCGGGCTCCGGCTAAGGCTCCCAGTATCACGGGTACGGTTAAGTTCCTGGATCATCGTAGCGGCCGGAAACTCAGCCTCAATACGCCCGATCGGCTGCTTTGTCCGCAGCGCCATCGCCGCATCCAGATCGGTCGGAATAGTCATTCCCGGCATTACCTGCACATCGATGCCTCCTTCTTCGACAAGGATATCGCGAACGCCCTGGTAATTATCGGCCCAGCGAAAGACAAACTGGTATGACTTTTGGGCGCCCGGCTTCAGGGACAACGAAGTCAACGGCTGACGCCAGGTCCCTCTTTTTTCCTTCCCGCCCGTGAAAGCCGCATGTATAAAAGCCTGGAAAATGCCATGCGTCTCTCCCGGTGTATAGGTCGAAAAATATTCCAGCGATGTGCCTGGTGATGGCACCATTACCAGATAGGGACCGACACCGGTAGGCCTTTCCCAGTAGAGAAAGGAATTGTTACCGGAAATAAAATGATGTTTGATCACCCGCTGCTCGAAGATCTCGGTCGGATTTTCACCACCGCCGCTGTTATAGGCAAGAGGCAAAGCCACATCTTCGATGGTAATAAGACTGCTGCTGTTGTTTTTTAAATTGATCGTCCAGGTGAGCCCCAGGCCTTCCAGCTTAAACGACTCGGACAGGGAAATAGTTGTATTGTCCGGATCACCGGCCTTCAATGAATCCAAGACCCCGTCCTGCCGCCGATACCGCAAATTCACCTCGCCAAATAATTTTCCTTTTCGGATATAGTTGGTCGGATAGACATCGTTGGTTTTCCACAGACCGCTAAGTCCATATCCCGTTCGCTGTATAGTAAAAAGATCATTCTTCTCCTGCGCATGCAGCAGTAGGGAACAAAACAGCAAAAAGAGGAGACTTATTCTTTTATCCATACGATGGAGCTGGGCGCTTTATTGATATACTGAGGCGGTTCGTTCGGCCGGGTAGGCTGCAATACCTGCTGAGCCTCCGGTGTCGCCGTTGTCGGAAGACGGTTGAGCCGGGCATAATTGGGGATGGCCAGCAACGGAGAGCCGTCGGCCCAGGTGCCTTTGATAGTCATCACGCCGTGAAGGAAGTCGGGATTCCATTCCAGCTTCAGCGGGGCGTTGCCGATAGCCTTGGTAATGTCCTGGTGGTCGGCTGTTTCGACATTGTAAAGCAGTGGTCCATAGCGAAGAGCCACACGACCGCGATCGGCTTCGATCTTTTCGTCGGCGGTAACCCGCTGGATCTTCATGGGCAGCTCGAGGTCGATCTTATCTCCCTTCTTCCAGGTTCTGCGAATGACGGCATACCCGTGTACGATGACAGGTTTTATCGTCTTGCCGTTGACCGAAAGAGAGATGAGGCCATTGACTTCCGGGATAGGCTTGTAAAGCTCGCTCGTCGTACGGTTGGGGATCCGGACATACATCGTAAATTCCTTTGCAACAGAGGGATTCACCGTCATGCCGATCTTTCCGCTCCAGGGGTAGTCGGTCTTTTGAACCATCTCCACGTCGGTGCCGGCTACTTTTTCTACTTTAATGGTGCTGCCGACAAAAAGGTTTACATATAACCCATCGTCGCCGCGTACATAGGTCCAGGTCGGCATCATCAGTAAGGTGCGGGGGATATTCCCGACACAGCAAGGGCATACATGCCATTCATAACGCGGCTGAGAGCTGGCCAGCGCATTGGTGTACAGGAAGTCCTTCCCATCGAGGGCCAGGGAGCCCAGCAGGGCATTGTACATGGTCTCTTCATACAGGTCGGCATATTTCGCGTCGTGGTAGGCAAGGTTCATCTTGTATTCGAAGAAGATCAGCCCGCAGCTGGAGCAGGATTCGCAATAGGCGTTGTTGCGCAGCGAATAGTCGGGGCCAAATCCTTCGGATGTTTCACCGCTGCCGATGCCGCCCGTGATATAATATTTCCGGTTGACCATATTGTCCCATAGCGAGAGTACCGCACTCTGGTAGTCCACGTCTTTCATTTCCGCGGCTATATCAGCCATACCGGAATAGGTATAGGTGGCGCGTACTGCATGTCCTACGGCCTCGTATTGCTGCTGTACAGGGACATGGCTCTGATCGTATTCACTGCCGTTCTTTCGGTTGTCAAGCAGGAACTTCGCCAGCCGGATATAGCTGTCTCCCCGGCCATGGCCTTCCATGTCGTTGACAAAACGCCCGAACCGCACCAGCGCCTGTTCCATTTCCTGGTGACCATCATACCAGGCGATCTTCCCCGGTCCGATATTCGCCACCCAGCAATCAGCGAGTTTTTTAGCGGCATTGTAAAGCCGTTTGTCTTTCCCTTCTGTCAGCGTATAGTGATTGATCGCCGACTCTATAAAATAGCCCGAGACATATCCTTCGTGGTTGCCCCTGCCTTCGGGTGACCAGCGATGATGCCAGCGGCTGGTGTCCCGCAGCGTGAATGCCGTTTGCAGATAGCCGTCGGGCTCCTGTGCGGCGAGGATGATCGGGATCCATCTTTCGAGGGTAGCCTTCATTTTATTCTGTGCGCTGATGACTTCCGCGTCGCCCTTCGGATCGACCATCAGCGCTTCACACATCGCCTCGACGGTTTGATGGACCCAGGCATTGGAGAAGACATATCCTTTATGTTTGCCATGCGGTTCGCCTCTCAGCGCTTTTGCCGCTTCGATAAAATTGTCAAGACCGCCTTCCCCGGTAGTGAGATCGGTCCGCTCGCATTGTGCTATACAATAGGGGATCCAGTTGACGATGATCGACTTCGCACGATCGTTCCAAAGCTTGCTGTCGATGGAATAGTGTTTAGTATATACGACGTCCAGTCTTTTGGCCGGAGCGGGGGTGACGACTTTTACGGTCAGCGGGGAGGTGGTTTTAACATCTCCCTGCCAGGCGGTGAAAAGAAGGGTATAGGTGCCGGGGGTGGTGAAGGTTGCGGTCCCTTCTTTGAAGTTGCCGCTGTTAGCGTTCCCGCTGCCTGCGGTGGCACCGGTTCCGCTATTGCCGGCGATCCCCTCGCTGAAACGCACCTCGCCGGGGCCGGCAACCTTTGTCCAGGCTGTGCGGGTGATTGGATGTACACTGCGGATCTCCGGGGAAAGATAGGTCTTCCCGTCGAGCATGACGTCCCGGTCGTCACCGGCAGCGACGATAGGCGCAATGGCCGCAGAGTGTTCCGATTCATCGACTTTCCACTCCACCAGGGTAGACGCAAACCGGTCGCTGGAATCCATGACCACGCGAAGACGGGTAGTGCGGACCTCGTCAAAGCTGGTAGTATTGAACTGCTCATTCTGAAGGCCCAGACCGTTTGGATGCTGTACCGGCTGAAAGCCACTTCCATCCCAGTATTCAAGATGATAAACGCCTGGCAGAGGGGCATGTTTTGTATAGTTCCACCAGAATAGCGCCACCTGGTGCGTGCTGACAGGCTGTTTCCATTCGTACTGGACCCACTGATTCGCGTATCGCGGTTGGGCACGCAGGAAACGGGAATTGCCCGGAGGGGTAGGGGTAAGCCCATCGTTGAGCGTGGTGATGACATAGTCTGCGCGGCCAGAGCCGGTAGCTGTTGCGACTACGGCAAGATTCCCGGGCCCGGACTGCGCCTGCGAAGGATTTGCAGACTGCGCCCTTACTGCGGCGGGCGTGGTAATAAAAAGGTAAAGAAGGACAAGCAGGATCGTGAAATAATGGCGTTTCATAAATTAATGATTAGTATACCTACTAAAAATACACAGACCGCTGAAAAAAGGCTTGTCATTTCTTGACGTAAACCTATCTGATTTTACCCGTTGTTCTGACATTTATTGCCAGCCCGTCACCCGGCGCGCCCGCATCGCCGGCAAATTGCAGTGTTTCACATCACGCTCGATAACAGCAAAATATCATATCAGGTGCAACGACGGCAATATAAGCCATATGTCAGGCGAGTATACGGGATAAGATATAGACCATCGCGTAGGCAACCACTCCCATAAAGCCGGTAGCTACCGTATAGACCTTCAGCATCGTCTTCATGTCGAGCCCGGAAAACCGCGTGATGACCCAGAAATAAGCATCATTGGCATGCGACAACATCATCGAGCCGGCGCCCATGGACAATACACAGAGCAGGGGCCCATTTCCAGTAGCGAGCCCGAGGGCCGGCATTAACGGCTTTACGATGGATGCTGCGGTGATGATGGCTACAGTAGATGATCCCTGCGCCGTTTTTAGGACAGCCGTTAAAAGAAAGGGGAAGAGAATGCCAAGGCTGGACAGTGGCAGGGTATCGCTAAGCCGATCTCCCATTTTAGTGGCCGCAAGTATCGCCCCAAATGCGCCGCCCGCGCCGATGATCACCAGGATGCTGCCGGCCTTTTCTACGGCATCGCCTAATAGCGCGCTGACCGGACCCCGGGTCCATTGGCGGCCGCTGGCAAAGGCAAGGATTGTTCCGATGAACAAAGCAACGGCCGGGTCGCCCAAAGAAAGCAGGATCGACAAGCCCGGTATGTTTTGAGTATGTTCGATGGAAAAAAAAGATTTGAACGCGATGAGAGCGATGGGCACTATCACCGGTAGAAAAGACAGGAATACGCCCGGGTCTTTTCCGGCGCCATCCCCGGCACCGCGGCCCGAATCCGTTGAAGCCGCCCCTGATCTTGTCATACTCTCACCTGCCGGTTTTGCACCCTCTCTGATCCCGCTCTCACCCACCAGCTCCGTACCCCGGCCCACATACCTCGCCCACACATGCCCGGCGACAGCCGCCGGCACAGCCACCAGAATACCAAGTAAAATAAGCCGTCCATATTCCACCCCAATAGCCCCCGCCGCCGCAGCAGCCCCCGGATGCGGCGGAATAAGACAGTGAATGGAATAAAGACCCGTAGCCAGCGACACCGACATGATGACCATCGGCGTGCGACTGCGATCAGCCAGGCTTTTATTAAGACCGCTGAGCACGATAAAACCAGAGTCGCAAAAAATAGGCATGCCGACGATAAAACCTGTCAGGCTCATTGCAAGCGACGCGCGCCGCTCACCAACCTTCTTCAGAATATAATTCGCCATGACCCGCGTGCTCCCGGTATATTCGAGCACCACGCCAAGGGTCGTACCCAGCACGATGATAAAGCCGAGCGACTTCATGATATTTCCAAAACCATCCTTTGCAATGCTTATCACATTGTCCAGGGATAGACCTACACCCAGACCTACCACGAGGCAGGAGATCAGAAGGGCGAAAAAGGCATGTATCTTATAACGCGCCGTCAGCACAACGATCAGCGTTATACCAGCCAGCAGACAGATCAGCGATTGTAAAAAGGACGGCGCCATGTGTAGTGATTATGCTATAATGATAACTTCGTGATCCAAAATAGATCTGATCTCAAAATGACACCAGCCGTCGCTTACCTGCGATGCTGCCGCCCCTCCGCCGACAAGCCGTCGCAGATGATTCCCCTTCAAGCCCCGCGGCAACTTTACCCTCACCTTCAACGGTCCGATAGAAATCAGCTCATCCAGCGGCTGACGCCAGGTATTCTCGTTCGTAAGGTTGACGAGGTGCAGCACAAGCCGGCCGGGTTGTTGATAAAGATGCGTGTCAACCAGCCCCGCGCCCTCGACGACAACGGGAATATGCTCCTGATCACCGCCTGCAGACCCGGCGGCGCCTTCTGCCGCCCAATTGACAATATTGCGCAGCAGATTCCCATGATCAGGCAGATTGAAACGGCCATACTGCCGGTCAAGATCAGCCGGGAGAAAGACAACACGACCGCCTTTTCCGGCATCTTTTCCGCCCTTCCGGCTCTCCGTTCCGTTCTTCCGGCTATCTTCTCCGCTCTTCCGGTTATCCCGCAGGATCAGCCCGGGTATATCGGTCTTGGGTACGCGCATCCACGCCTTCTCTGGCGGATAAACGGGGAACTGCGGGATAAAAGTAAGCAGTACTTCGGCACCCGGGTCAAGACGCAGGGAAGTGTCGAGCAGGCCGCCAAAGGGGAGGATGTCGGTTTCTTCAAAACCCCGCAGAATAGGATGGCGTTTACCCGTGATCGATGGTTCCCCGCTGATGTGCGGGCCATCCATCTGGCTCCTGAGCTCCGGTGTCAGCCGGAGATAAGTATGATAGGCTTCTCCGGCCAATTTCCGCTGCGGGGCGGCGAGCTTCGGTTCTTCGGAGTGCGAAAGGTGAACGCCAAACAGATCCCCGAGCGCGAAGTCGGAGCGCCTTTTCCCCCACTCGTCAAAGAGACTGGTAGAGCCGGTGGCGATAACACTGCCGCCGCGGCCGGCAAAACGCCTGACAGCAGCCACCTGTTCATCGCTCATCACCGCAAGATTAGGCAGGATCAGCACCGAAAGACCGGCAGAGTCGTGGTCGATGAGATCGGCATGGACAGGCAGATAAGGTATCCGGGCCCGGATCAGGGCCGACCCCATGCCACGCCAGGGTAATTCTACCCGTTCTTCGGTATTGTCGGAGCCATAGAAATCCATATTCTCCTGCGACCAGACGACACCGACGCTGGCAACGGGCTGGCGGTTGATGAGATAGGCTTCATTGGCGGCCTGCCAGTGTAAGATAGCTTCCGGGTTATGATACATCCGGCGATCTTCATGATAGGCGCCGACCATATGCCACCAGGGCTGGATCCCGCCCGCCAGGCCCTCGATCATCCATAGGCGGGCTTCGGGCTCGGGTTTGCTGGCCACACGGAACCAGGGTTTATGCGCCTGGTACTGAGCCATACTTTCGGGGATCAGTTTGTCCCAGCCCAAAATACCATGGATTAGTTTGCCGGTTTCGCCGTTATGCTGGAATCCACCGCTGTCGCTGCGAGCCTGGTCATCCAGCATGATGATGTCGGCCCTTTGGGCGATGGCCTTAAAGTCGCGGAAGCTTTTGCTTTGCGCGCTGATGGAGCCGCTGTTCATGCCCGACCAGATACAGTTGGGCCCGCCGGAGGCTTTCGTGGTAGCGTTGTTCAGATCCCAGACCTCCAGGCGCCTGTCGTAGTTCCACCGGATCCATTTTTTGTAGCCGGCATCGGTCCAGTCATGCATCAGGGGAATTTCGAGACCCGTCTTTTCTTTAAAGCTCTTCCGGCAATACCCGCAATAACAGATGGAGTCACGGCCCAGACCGCTCCAGCTGTTGTCCGTAAACCCTTCCGGGTGATAGGTCTCTGCGATCTCCCTGAGTATGGAAGGGATGTGCTCACTATAATAGGGGCTGTTGATACAGGTTATATAGAGGTCGTCGGCCCGGTAAGGGTTGCCTTTTATGTCAACGGCAAACCAGTCGGGATGGGCTTTATAGAACTGTTCGTGCGCCCGGTTGGAATCCATGCGGGCAAAGACGGCAAGACCGTCTTCGTGTGCGGCACGGCAGAGGTCTCCAAAGAGGTCTCCATCCCCGAGATATTCGGCTTTGCGATGCAGCGGTATCTTCGTTGGATAATAGGCGACAATACCGCCGGCGTTGACGACGATGCCTTTTGTGTTGGTGCGTTTCCAATACCCCCGCCACCAATGGATGTCGTATTGTTGAGGATCCTTTTCGGTAATGTTTACCTGGCCCCAGCGGGTGACGGTGCGGTACCAGGGAGCGTCGGCAGGCGTCCCTCCATCCGGGCCGGCCATCACCGGGTGCTCAGCCCCGCCAGCTTCCGGAGCAATCCTCCCCTCACCAGCTTGCCCAACACCTCCACCTCCAGCGGCTGGCCGAGCATAGTCGGTCTCACCAGCTTGCCCGGCTCCCTCAACTCTGCCGGTTGCGGCCAGCAGCAAAGCCGCCGCCGCCGTGTTCTTTATAAAATCGCGACGGCCTTTTCCGCCCGCTCCGGATTCAGGATAATTCATACTCTAAAAATAAGTTTTATAATTGCACCATGAAATTAGGATTTATCGGCATTGGCAAGATCGCCTCGGCAGTAGTGGAAGGCTTGTGTACTTCAAAGGCCAATGGCCTGGAAATATTTTTGTCCCCGCGGAATGAAAAGACTTCGGCTTACCTGGCGGGTAAGTATCCCGCCGTCCGGCGAATGGAAAACAACCAGGAAGTGCTGGACAGGAGTGACATCGTGATCATCGCCCTGCGACCTGCCGTTGCCGTGGAGATCCTGGAGACCCTGTCCTTTCAAACCCGGCATACTGTCGTGTCGCTGATCCCGCTTTTAAAATATGCCGGTCTCTCGGCGGCAGTCCAGCCCGCAGGGACCATTTGCCGGGCCATTCCCTTGCCGGCAGTGATGGAACATAATTGCCCGATCCCCTTGTTCAGGGCGCCGGAAGCCGTTGTCGGTCTGTTTGGTTTTATCGGTCAGCCTCTCCCGGTTGCAGAGGAGGGACAGCTGCATGCGATCTGGACCCTGACGGGTCTCATCACACCGTTTTATGACCTGCTCGGCGAACTCAGCGCCTGGACGACCGACCACGGAGTAGATAAAAAAGTAGCCAATACCTATATCGCCGATCTTTTCCAGTCGCTATCCTATCTGGCTCAGCGGGCCAAACATATCGACTTTGCCGAGCTGTCCCAACATGCCGCGACACCCAACGGCATGAATGAGCAGGCAGGAAAAGAGATCGCGGAGAAAGGCGCGCATGCCGCCTGGCGTGAAGCGTCCGATCGCCTGCTGGAGCGGTTTAAATAATCCTTTACACCCGCATTTACCGAAATTCCCGGCCACTTTCTTCGATGATCGTACTCATCAAATGAATACCACGCTGCAGGTCGATGACAGGCGGGCGTTCATTGAACCCATGCGCGCCCTTTGCATCCGTCATGGGAAAAAAATTGACGACCCCGTCGGGAAGCCGCCGGAAAGCCGATACGGGTCCGCGTCAGATGGAGAAAGATCAGAAGTCATAAAAATGAACATAGACTGTATCGAAACCGGACAGTTCTTAATGGATCAGTTATTATAACTAAATGATTAGGAGTTTGCAGGGAAAGCGGCATTTTTATGGCAGCAAAAACACAAATCCGCATGCATGTTCAAAAACTACATCAAGACGGCCTGGCGCAATCTTCGGAAGAATAGTTCCCCGGGATGAACACCTCTCAAAAAGTGGCCCTGACCATGTTCCCGATGGGGCCAACGATGAAGAGCGTATATCCGGCAGCAAGGGGTTGACCGGTCACAAGCCGGCGGCCACTATGTTGATCCCCGTACAGTTGAATGCGGTACCATCAGAAATGCTTCCACGTTGGTTTCAGCAATATCTCCCAGCCATTACAAAAAAAATCCAGGATGGCGAACCAGGATTTTACTAACCAATCCAAAGCCCGAAACAAATCAGTAGGGCATCCGTATATTCTGACCTAAAGCAGTTTTTGGCATTCGCCTTATCACTCCCCATGCAAAAGACCCAACGCTTCCAATAGAAAAGAAGGTCCTCAAAGTATGAAACAAATCCCATTTTTGTCTTAATGACTCCCAATTTGCCGGTGCTGTGGCTTCTGTCCAGGTTCCTATTTGATTATCTATCGGTACTTCAACAGCGACAGTGATAATAAGCGTGATCAGCATCAGGAGAAAAGAAATAGTATATAAATAAAAACTGCCTGAGCGCCGGCTTAGCAAAATTGCGATCAGCATAAATAATAGCGTTGAAGGCATGAGGATGCTCATAGGAACACCCACATTATTCATGATCGTCTTGCCAATATGAATAAATTCAGCTACGGAAAAAACCGGGATAGACCGGGTGAGAGTGAACCATGTACCCCAAAATACGCCCATCACAAGCGCACTACACATTAAGCTGAAAAATTCTATCATTTTTAATTTCATAACAAGATATTTTAAAAAGAGTGCCCCGATGTCGCGGAGTCCCCCCGCTCACAGTGATGCTGAAACCGGTCGTGTCTGTTAAAGTGCCCATACCGCCCTCCGGTACTCCAACGAAAGAACAGGGCATTGCCGGCGATAAATGAAACAACTAAAAATACTGCTGCAACTCTGGTGATCTTTGTCAGCGACGGCTTCCTGGAAAAATTGCCAAACACATAGCCCAGAACAAACACCATGCAGGTGATCAATAGTATTCTTATCAGAATGAAAGTTGCGAAGAACATAGTTTAAATTTTAATAGTTAGAAAATCATCTATTCGTCTGAAGCGGTCCTCACAAAGGTGCGGCACGGAAATGGTTCAGATCTGGCAGAATCGACAAGAAGGGAACTTGAATCGACCATCCTAAAAGATCAGTAGACTTTAATAAAAAAGGCCGGATCGCTCCGGCCTTCACTTTATAACTAGTTATGGAAACCATCACGCATGCGATGGCTCTGCACCTTCTCCATTGGCTTCCTCCCTGCTTTTCTTATTCTCATGATGCGCCTGCGCAATTTCATATTCCAGCTCGGGGTCGATATTTTGCGCTTCGACCCGGCGGGCCTTCTCCATCAGTTCCTCCCGGTGTTCCTGTAGCCAGGCCAGCTGTTTCTTGCCGTAGGATAGCCGCGTGAACAGCACATACAACACCGGCACGATAAAGATAGCCAGCGAAGAAGAGGCGATCATTCCCCCCAGTACGGTAAAGCCGATGGTCTTGCGCGCCACGGCCCCGGCGCCGGAAGCCAGTACCAGGGGCATAACCCCGAGAATAAAGGCCATCGAGGTCATGATGATCGGACGCAGACGAAGACGCACCGCCTCCAACGTCGACTGGATCAATTCTTCCCCGCGATCAACCCGGATCTTGGCAAATTCCACGATCAGGATGGCATTCTTTGCTGAAAGCCCGATCAGGGTGATCAGCCCGATCTGCGCATAGACATTATTGGTGAGCGGCGGAATAAGCGTGAGCGTCAGGATGGCCCCAAAGGCACTGACAGGCACCGCCAAAAGAACGGAGAACGGCACCGACCAGCTCTCGTACAGAGCCGCCAAAAATAAAAACACAAACACGATCGAGAAGATAAATATATATACCGTCATCGACCCGGCCCTGATCTCCTCGTAGCTAAGCCCCGAGAATTCATAGGTATATCCCTGCGGCAGCACCTTTGCCGCCGTCGCCTTCAGATCCTCGAGACCCTGACCGGTGCTGTAGCCCGGAGGGGTCGATCCATCCACCTCGGCAGAACGGAAGATATTGAAGTGCGTGATCAGCGGAGCTGTCTCTATCGGCTTGTAGACGATCAGCGCGCTCAGCGGCAGCATCTGCCCCACCTGGTTGCGAACATAATATTTGTCCATATTGCTGATCAGGGCGCGGAAGGCCGTATCTGCCTGCACCACTACATGATAGGTCCGGTTATACAGGGTAAAATTGTTGACGAACAGGCTGCCCATATAGGCCTGCATGGTATTGAAGACATCGGAGATATTGACGCCGAGCTTCTGGCATTTGTCGCGGTCCACTGTCAGGCTATAGCTGGGCGTATGCGCGCCATAATAACTAAAGGCGGTGCTGGTGGAGGGTACGGTGCGCGCCGCTGCAACAAACTTCTTTACGACGTTCTCAAACTGATGAACGTCGTCACTGGTATTGCCCTGCTGTATCTGCATGCTGAAACCGGCTGCCGTCCCGATGCCCCGGATCGGCGGAGGCGGTATGACGACCACGTTGGCATTCTTGATGCCGGCATGGGCGACACGCTCTTTGATCACATTGAGCAGGCCAGGGAGACGTTCCTTTGGATCTTTCCGCTCCTCCCAGGGTTTTAGCATCACAAACAGCGACCCGTTATTGGAGTTCGATCCTCCATTGAGGATGTTGAAACCGGAAATTGCGGAAAAGTGTTTGATACCCGGTGTCTTGCCGACGATATCCATCAGCCTGGTCATCAGCTCGACGGATTGTGTCACGGAAGAAGCCTCCGGCAGCTGGTAGGTGACATAAAGACGACCTTCATCCTCCGGCGGAATAAATCCGGACGGTTTTTTCTTGAACAGGAAAACAGTGCCGAAACAGATACAAAGCAAAATGAGCACGACAAAACGGGCGCCCTTTATGCCACGTTTGACCCCATTGGAGTACCGGCTGGTAAAACGCCCGAACCAGTTATTGAAAGACAAAAAGAACCGGTCAAAGATGTTCGACTTCTTCAGATGGGAGGGACGCAGCAGCAGCGTACACAACGCCGGTGTCAGCGACAACGCGATAAAGGCCGAGAGTATCACCGAGATGGCAATGGTGATGGCAAACTGCTGGTAAAGACGACCTACTATACCCGGAATAAAACCAACCGGCACAAACACCGCCGCCAGGATCAGGGCAATCGCCACTACCGGCGCCGATATCTCCTGCATGGCATGATAGGTAGCCTCCTTGGGCGACATATGCTGTTCATCGATGTAGTGCTGCACCGCCTCCACAACGATGATGGCGTCATCCACCACGATCCCGATCGCCAGCACAAAGCCGAAGAGCGTTAACGTGTTGATCGTAAAACCCAGCGGGATAAAGAAACAAAAAGTGCCAAGGATGGATACCGGGATAGCCAGCACAGGGATCAGTGTCGAGCGGAAGCTTTGTAAGAACAGGAAGACCACGATCGCCACCAGCCCCAACGCCTGCAGCAGCGTCAGCAGCACTTCATGAATGGAAACCCTGATGATCGTAATAGATTCGAATGGGACCGTATACGCTACATCCGGGGGGAAATATTTTTTCAGCCTTTCCAGCTCGGCATAAACGTTCTCGGCAGTTTGCAGGGCATTACTGCCAGGAGCCTGGTAGACCATCAGGAAAGACGCTCTTTTCCCATCGACAAAAGCATTACCCGAAAAGGTGAACTTACCCAGTTCCACCCGTCCGACATCTTTCAGATAGACAAGACGGCCTCCACGCTGGGCACTGTCCGGTATCGTTTTTATGACGACCTTTTCATAATCGGAAGCCTTTTGCAATTGCCCGTTCGGCAATACGCTGAGCTCATAAGCCTGGCTGTTCTGCTGCGGCGGAGCGCCGACCGATCCTGCCGCGACATATACATTCTGGGCCTGAAGCGCAGCTGTCACATCTTTTGGCATCAATCCATAAGCCGCCATCTTATCCGGGTTGAGCCATATCCGCATGCTGAACTGGTCGGTACGGGCAGTGATATCCCCTACACCCGGTACCCGAAGCAGCGCGTCCTGGATAAAAACATTCGTATAGTTGTCAAGAAAGGTGATATTATGTGTTCCTTTCGGAGCAAAAATGCCCACCATCATCAGCATATCCGGGTTACGCGCGCGAACGGTCAGCCCGAGCTTGCTGACCACGGATGGCAAAAGAGGGGATGCGATACCGACGCGATTTTGCACATTCAAAGCAGCGATATGCACGTTGGTTCCGATGCCAAAGGTGACGCGAACGTTCATGCTTCCCGTATTCGTGCTCGTGCTCTGCATATATTCCATACCGGGAGATCCATTGACCTGCTCTTCGATAGGAATGGCTACGGTCTGTTCCACCGTTTCGGCATCGGCGCCCGTATATGAACCATTGACGGATACCGAAGGCGGCGAAATATCAGGGTATTGATCGACAGCCAGGTTGAAGATGCAGATCGCACCGGAGATCACCAGCACGATCGATATCACGATAGCCGTTACGGGTCTTTTTATGAATGTATTGGCAATCATCCTTGAACAGGTTGTGGGTTTTGCCCGTCCTTCGGATCCATTCCGTGCAGGTCGCGGGATTTTTGAATTTCGAATTCCAGCTCGGGATCGATGCTCTGCTGTTCCACCTTCCGGGCCTTTTCCATCAGGTCGTCGTGATGTGCCCGGAGATAGTCCAGCTTCTTCTTGCCATAGGAAGCGCGGGTGATCAGCACGAAAAGGACGGGCACGATAAAGATAGCCAGCGTCGACGCGGCAAGCATGCCACCCAATACCGTATAGCCGATGGTGCGGCGGGCGACGGCGCCGGCCCCCGTGGCAAAGACCAGTGGTAATACCCCCAGTATAAAGGCCATCGAGGTCATGACGATCGGCCTGAGACGCAGACTGACCGCCTCCAGCGTCGACTTGATCAGGTCTTCGCCCCTATCGACCCGCACCTTGGCGAACTCGACGATCAGGATGGCATTTTTTGCCGCCAGACCGATCAGCGTGATCAACCCGATCTGGGCATAAACGTTATTCGTGAGACTGGGCACAAAGACCAGGGTCAGAATGGCGCCAAAAGCTCCGATAGGGACTGCCAACAGGACGGAGAACGGTACCGACCAGCTCTCATACAGGGCCGCCAGGAACAGAAAGACAAAAGTGATCGAGAACGCAAAAATATATATTGTAGTGGAACCGGCCTTCACCTCCTCGTAACTAAGTCCCGAGAACTCATAGGTGTATCCGTCGGGTAAGACCCTGCCGGCTATTTCCTGTAAAGCCTTCAATGCTTCCGTGCTGCTATGCCCCGGTGCAGGCGCCCCATCGACTTCGGCCGTACGGAAGATATTGAAATGCGAGATCAGCGGCGCCGTCTCGGTGGGTTTGTAGGAGATCAATGTACCCAGGGGCAGCATATTCCCCGCCTGGTTGCGTACATAATATTTGTCCATGTCCGAGATCATGCTTCTGAACGCCGTGTCGGCCTGGACGACGACATGGAAAGTACGGTTATAGGTCGTGAAGTCATTGATATAAAGACTACCCATAAAGGCCTGTATGGTCGTAAAGACATCGGCGATATTAACCCCCAGCTTTTCACACTTTTCCCGGTCTACATTCAGCGCATATCCCGGCGTATGAGCGGAGTAAAACGAATAGGCATTGCTGATAGCGGGGTTCTTATTGGCTTCGGCAATAAATTTATTGACGACATTTTCAAAGCCATGCAGGTCGTCATTGGTGCTGCGCTGTTCGATCTGGAAACTAAACCCTACTCCGGCGCCAATCCCCGGAATGGGAGAGGGCTGGATCACTTCGATGTTGGCATTGCGAATGCCCGCGTCGGCGATACGCTGCTGTATGACATCGAGGATGCGGGGTACTTTTTCATCATCGGAACCACGCTCGTCCCATGGTTTGAGCTGGCAATAGATAGTCCCGGAGTTGGAGTTGGTGGCGTTGGTAATGACATTCAATCCCGACAGCGCTGCATAATGCGCCACACCCGGCGTCTCCGACACCACCTTCATCAGTCTTGTCATTAAGGCGACGGACTGGCTCGTAGAAGAAGCCGGGGGCAGCTGGTAGGTGACATAGATATTGCCATCGTCCTCCGAAGGAATAAAGCCGGATGGTTTATCCCTGAAAAGGAAGACGGCGCCCACGCATACGCAGATCAGCAGGATAACGATATAACGGGACGCCTTGATGCTGCGGTTGACCCCATTGGAATAGGAATTGGTCACCCGCTGGAACCAGTCGTTGAATCTTATGAATAACCTGTCGAGCCCTCTTGCTTCCTCTTTTGATTTGGACGGCTTGAGCAGCAGGGTACACAGCGCCGGTGTCAGCGACAACGCAATAAACGCCGAGATCATCACGGAGATGGCGATCGTGATCGCAAACTGCTGGTAAAGACGCCCTACGATGCCGGGGATAAATCCGACAGGCACAAAGACCGCCGCCAGGATCAGCGCAATCGCTACGACCGGGGCGGAGATATCCTTCATCGCATGATAGGTGGCTTCCTTTGGTGACATCTTCTCGTGATCGATATAATGCTGCACGGCCTCTACGACGATGATGGCGTCATCCACCACGATCCCGATCGCCAGCACGAACCCAAACATCGTAAGGGTATTGATCGTAAAGCCAAGCGGGATAAAGAAACAGAAGGTGCCAAAGATAGACACCGGGATAGCCAGCACAGGTATGAGGGTAGACCGCAGGTTTTGCAAAAAGAGAAAGACCACGACAGCCACCAGGCCAAGGGTCATCAATAAGGTAGTGACGACATCCGCCATCGATACTTTTACGACGGTGACGGATTCAAAAGGAACTTTATACTCGACGTCGGCGGGGAAGAATTGCTTCAGCTGAGCCAGCTCTTTATAGATGCCTTCCGCGGTGCGCAACGCATTGCTGCCCGGCGCCTGGTAGATCTGCAGATAGGAAGCGCGCTGACCATCGACAAAAGAGTTGCTGGAAAAAGTGAACTTCCCGAGCTCGACCCGGGCTACGTCCTTCATGTATACCAGCTCGCCGGTGGCGGGAATCGTTTTGACGATGATATTCTCAAATTCCTTCACCTTGCTCAGACGGCCGTTGACCAGGATGCCGATCTCAAACGTCTGGGCCTTATTCTGCGGCGGCACGCCTGCCGAGCCGGCGGCTACCTGTACGTTCTGGGCGTTGAGGGCGTTGATGACATCCTGCGGCGTAAGGCTGTAGGCCGCCATCTTCTGCGGGTTCATCCAGATCCGCATGCTGAAGTCATCGGTAAAACGAGTGATCGTACCAACACCCGGTACGCGCAGCAGCGCATCCTGTACAAAGATGTTGGCATAGTTGTCGAGAAAGGTGATGTTATGTGTTCCCTTCGGGGCATAGATAGCCACCATCATCAGCATGCTGGGATTGACGGCGCGGACAGTGACGCCAAGACGGCTGGCGACGGCCGGCAGCAGGGGAGTGGCGATGCTGACGCGGTTCTGGACGTCCAGCGCGGCGACATCGATATCGGTGCCGATGTTGAACGTCACGTTCATCGTCATCAGACCGTTGTTGGTACTGTTACTCTGCATGTATTCCATGCCCGGCGTACCGTTGACCTGCTGTTCGATGGGCGTGGCAACGGTCTGTTCCACCGTTTGTGCATCGGCGCCGGTGAACTGACCCGTGACCTGTACGATGGGTGGTGTGATATCCGGGTACTGATCGATAGGCAGGATAAAGATACAGATCGCGCCGGTGAGCACTAACACGATAGAGATCACTATAGCGGTTACCGGCCTTTTGATGAAAGTATTAGCGAGCATAGATAATTTGTATCAAGTTTTTTTTTAGGGCCTACCTTCCACGGCCACCCTGGGCGGGCCCTTGTCTGTTCTCGGTCGTGATGCGCGAACCATCGTGCAGGGCCTGAACCCCGTCGACAACGATCCGGTCACCACTCTTAAGGCCGGATTTGATCAGGACATTCGAGCCTATCGTCTGACCGGTCTCCACTTTCACCTGGATGGCCACGAGATGGGGCTTGCCGGCAGCGGAATCTGTAGCTGGCGCACCTGTCCCGTCTATGCCGGCGGCGGCCTTGTCGGCCCCGGCGCTCTTCCCCCGCGTTGAATCAGCCGCGCGATGAATGATGGTATCTTTTGCGATATAGACAAAATACTCGCCCATCTGCTCGACGATGGCCTTTCCGGGTATAACGATCTGCGGAGTAGTCTCCAGGTTGTGTACGCGCACGACACAGCTCATCCCCGCCCGCAGCTCCTGTTTGTTATTCGGGAAGACCAGCCGCACACGGATGGTACCGGTCTGCGGGTCGACCGCACGGTCGATCACCGAGATCTTTCCCAGCTGGGAGTAGATCGCATGATTGGGCAGCTCGATGGTGAACAGCGAGTCGACCTGGTGTTCTTTTTCGTGCTGCAGCTCCTTGTAATGGCTCAGCTGCGCTTCGTTGATCAGGAAGTCCACCGCCATCGGGTTGTCAGTAGAGATGGTATTGAGGATAGTCGTACCGACCGTCAGAAGGTTCCCGAGTTTCACCTGGCTAAAGCCGATGGTGCCGTCAAAAGGCGCCGTGATAGTGGAATAGGTAAAGTTGGTGGCGGCGGTCTTCAGCGCCTGCTGAGCGGCGGCCACTTCGTTCTTGGCGTTCTGCAGCGCGATGACGGCATGATCCAGCGTCTGTTTGGCTACGGCATTGTGCTGGATCAGGTATTGATAGCGGTCAGCGTCCTGCTGTGCCTGGACCTGGTTGCCTTCGGCTACTTTTACGTTGGCAGCTGCCTGGTCATATGCCGCCTGGTAGAGGCGTTCGTCGATGGAATATAATTTTTGCCCCTTGTGCACATGGGTGCCTTCCGTAAAATAGATCCCCGTGACATATCCCTGTACCTGGGCGTGCAGGTCTACCTGCATCAGCGCCTGGGTCGTCGCCGGATAGTTGTCATAGTATAAGACAGGCGCTGTCTTTACCGTAGCCAGGTTGACGGGCGTAGGGGGATTGGATGCCGTCGGCTTTTGCTCGCAGGAGAAAAGCGCGAGGCTGATGATGAAAACCAGGGTCAATGCCTGTCTGCTCATATGCGTGTTTTATTGCTTGATTATTTAGTTACTGTAATTACTCCCATCGCTCTTTCCAGGTCTATCTTGCTGGACAAAAGCTGGAACAGTGCGTTCTGATAACCGATCTCCGAAGTGATTAGATTGGATTCGGCCGTGATCACATTGAGATAAGGCACCGTACCCTGCTGATACTGCAGCGTTACGATGTCAAAGACCTTCTTAGCCAGAGCTGTATTTTCCTGGGTGGAGCTGAGATTATATAAATTGCTTTTATAGGTCGCCAGTGCATTGGTATATTCCGAATTTATCTCCGACTTCAAGCCCGCTTCCTGCCAGTCCAGCAGATCGTACTGCAGGTTGGCGCGGCGAATACTGTTTGTCCGGGCAAACCCCGTAAAGATGGGCAGGCTCACGGAAAGACCCAGGTAGGAATAAGGATAGTTATGAGAGAACATGTCTCCAAGCGAAGAATTGCTCTGCATCGCATAGTCATAGTCAAAAAAGGCGCCCACCGTAGGCAGCCAGGCCTTCCGGTAGTAGTTGACCAGCTGGCTTTGCAGCTGCTTCGAGGTTTGCAGCGTCTGGAATTCGATACGTTTTTCAAATTGCAATTGCTGGGTCGTATCAAACGCGATATCGTCCTTCATGCGAACGGTATCATATACTACATTGAATTGCCGGGCAGGGGGGAAGCCCATCACCTGTTTCAGCAGTGCGTATTGCGGAGAGACCGTTTCCGTCGCCTGTTTTAGCTGCGCCTTAGAGTTGTTGAGCGTGATCAGGGCCTGATCATAGTCCGTCTCATCGACGATGCCCCCGATATACTGATGATAGGTGTCGCTAACGGTCTTGGTTAGCCGGGCGGTGTCTTCTTTAAGAACCCTGATCTGTTCCAGTGTCAGCAGGAGACTGTAAAAGCTCTTGCTGACGGCTGCAATGGCGTCGATCTTTGCGCTGTCCGTAAATTGCTGGGACTGTTTGACATACAAAGGAGCGCTTTTCACAGCATATAAAAGGGACGGATTAAAAATAGTCTGGGTGACGGAAGCCACCGGGTTAAAGGTATTGACTACCCCCGTTTTCTGTTGCGTGACCACCCCGGTATTGGAGTTCTTGATAAAGTTGGTAGGCAGGGTAAGATAATGGGTTAGGTTCCCCGAAATACCTGCCTGCGGCAGCCAGCCGGCAGTGCTGATGGCATTCGTGGCCCGGGTGATGGCTACGTTGATGATGGCCTGATTGATAGTAGGCTGGTTCTTAAGGGCATAACTGATACACTGATCCAGGGTCAGCGCCGTATCAGACTGATTACCAGGTTGTGAAAAGGCAGCAATTGATATACAGATCAGGACAACAGGGAGTACGAAGCGCTTTGACAAAGGAACCATAACGGCGTTACGCATATCGATTTTGTAAAATTTACTATATGATTATTCTTTCAGGGCCGCATTATTATTATGCCAGCTCCGGAAAAAACGGCGTTGTAATCGATAAGTCAGACCAGGAGTGAGTTGGCAAAAGTCGATCTTTTTTGCCGGATTGTGCGGAGTTGTTTAATTAAAAAGCTATTAAATAAGAAGTTGGAAGCCCGTTCGGGGCATTTCCCGAAGCCGGGTCAGGCTTTATTCCGGCCGTAGGCCATCCGACACACCCCATGCTTTCGAGGTACGGTAGCTGGTGCCTTTGAACAGGGCGATCAGTTCTCCCTCGGCGTTGGTCGTACGGACCTCATAAAGACCGGTCTTGTTGCCGACGTAAAGCTCCCTGGCCTCGACGGTGAGCAGGTCGCCGGCGCGGGCGGGACGGGTGAAGCTGATGGAGACGTCCAGGGCGACGGCAAGGATGCCATGGGAGTTGCAGGCGAACGCAAAAGCAGAGTCGGCGGCGGAGAAGAGGATTCCGCCATGAACCGTATGAAACCCATTGATCATGTCTTCGGTAATACGATAGTGGAGCTTACAATAACCTGTCGCGCATTCATCGACCTCCAGACCCAGCCACCGGGAAAAACGGTCGTTCTTCATCATATGGTCGGCGATACTAGTAGGTGTCATAATAGACCTTGTCTTTCCGGCTGGCCAGGAGGTCCAGCACATCTTCTTTTGTACCCGTAAAAGGCCCGGAGCCCTCGATCTTCAGCGTAGCCATGGCAGCCGCAAATTCCCCCGCGTCCTGCACCGATGCACCTTTTGCCCGCTGATAAAGATATCCGGCCATATAGGTATCCCCACAGCCGGTGGCGTCTACTACGGAAGTAGTAGGGACATAAGCCGGGATGTTGTAGAAGGTCTGGTTGGTATAGACGACGGAACCCATACTGCCAAGGGTGATGACAACTTCCTTTACGCCCCAGTCGGCGAGGACACGCGCGCCTTTTCTGACCCCTTTTTGTCCCGTCAGCACCGCCATTTCAGATTCATTGACCTTTAGGATCCCGACGTATTGCAACGCCTCCTTTTTGGCAGGCCAGTCCACGGCCAGGACATCGTGGTCCTGTACTTTCCGCAGATATCCCTGTGCATCCAGCGAAACCTTACCGTGTTCGGACAGATTACGGATCACATCTACGGGTATGTCTCCGGCCAGCAAAGGCCCCAGGTGATAATAACGGGAATCTATCAGGCTCAGCTGATCGACGGTGAAAGCATCCGCTTCCTGCAATACCCGCTGTTCACGGTGGTCGCTGTTCTCCGGATAGATATTTTCAAAATACACGGTATGTTTGCTGGGCAGGGCCTTTACCTCGATCCCCTTGGCCCGCAACTCATCTACGGTGTTCATTTCACTCTTTGCCAGTGCCGTGACCAGCGTATACCGAACGTCCATGCGCGACAGCGCATAAGAGAAATAAAAGGCGGTACCGCCTGCCATATGTACAACCGATCGGGGTGTTACTACCTTGTCTAACGTGATATGTCCTACGCAGCAGATTTCGTATTTGTGCATTTTCTGATTACAGTTTACAAATGCCCTTTGTTCAGGGCAATTTCGCAAATTTAGTCCTTTTTCAATAATTGAGGTACCCGCGCCCAGGATAACCCCGGCCTGCTGATATTAAATGTTGTGATCCAGCCATTTCCGACAATTTAATACAAAATATTTGAATGCATATGTTTCCTATGTATATTTGAGAAAAAGGACATCCAATGTTACTCTCCCGAACCCGCTTTTTCCTCCTCCTGTTCGGTCTTCTGGCAGGCCCGCTCCTCGTTCCGCGGCTTTTATGGATGGCCGGATCCCGACACACCACCGGCACTATGGCCTTTGTCGGACACGATGGCATCGGGTCGACGCTGGGGATCACCACCTACCCGGTCATCTTCTTTCAGTTGGGTAAGGACAGCGTCTTTTTCAATGGCCTGAACGGCTATGGCTATAAGCCCGGAGACCCCGTCCCCGTCCGCTACAGCGTAAGCGATCCCGAAGATGCCCGCATAGACCGGCCCGTCAGCATCTGGGGACAGACGGGTGTCAATCTCCTGTGTCCGGTACTTATCTGGCTCGTGATAATTTTGACACCTGCAAGATTCGATCCCCTCATCCCCCGACATTGCAAATTGCTGATCCAGTGGAAAAAGCCCTATATAAAGGTCATACCCGCTGTATTTTGATATCTTTTACCGTTACCCTAAAAAAGCCACGATCACAGAATAAAAAATTAGAGGTTAATATCGATTTACTTTGGGTTAATAACGATTGCCGGAAAGTTGGACGGTCTCAATAGCTTCGGTTATGACACACAAACACCGCAGTCGCCGCACCTTCCTCAAGAACAGCACTTCGCTGGTCGCGGGAGCGATGCTGCTGCCTCCAAAGAGCTGGACAACGTCAACGGGAACCCCGGCTATCACCCCGGACGCGACACCCCTCATCGGCCCGGCTGCCACAACGATCATCGGCCCGGCCGCACCTGCACCGATGGTCGCCATCCAGGTCGGTCCCGAATCCTTTGTCGACGAAGGCATCGATACTCTCCTCGACTGGCTGAAAGAAAAGGCCGGCGTCAACACCATTTGCCTCACCACCTTTACGTATGGACAGGGTTTTGCCGGCCGGCTCAGACCGGGCCGCCTCTTCCCCGGACATGGCGAGCCGGCTGAAAAGGGAGCTCCCTTTCATGGCGGCAATTTCGCTACTCCGCATGCGCAATTTTATACCGATACCATCCTCAACAACACCAAAGCGCCGGACCATAACGGCAGAGACGTCCTCGCCGAAGTGCTGGCAGCCGCCCGCAAAAAGAATATGAAAGTTTTTTGTGGTGTAGAAGATCGATGGGATAAAGCCTTTGACGTCCCCGGTCTGCAGCAATGCGCCGAAGTGGATCTAAAGGGACGCAGCACGTTCGACCGCAGCCGCAGCATCACGACCTGTGTCTTTAACCCAAATGTCAGGGCATTCTGGACCGGGCTGACAAAAGACCTTTGCTCTTCTTATCAAATAGACGGCCTCCTGTTTGAGAACGAACGCAGCGGCCCGCTGATGAACGTCCTCGGTGCCACGCCCTTCCGGAAAACAGTAGGCGATACCTCCCATGTGGCCTGTTTCTGTGAGCATCATCAAAAAGCCGCGGAACAGCGCGGACTCGACTTCCAGCGCGTGCGACAGGGTTATCAAAGTCTCTGCGACTTCGTCCGGGCAGCCATTGCCAGCGACCGCCCGCCTGATGGTTATTATGTCACCTTTCAGCAGATCCTCCGGGACTTCCCCGAAATAGAAGCGTACAATCGTCTATGCGATGAAGGCAAGCTGCAGGTAGTAAGGGATCTGAAAGCCGCTATGAAAGGCGTTCGAAACGATCTGCAGCTGATCTTTCACATCGAGCAAACCATCTCTTTCAATCCTTTTACACGGGCGACGTTGAATTACCAGCACCTCTATGATCTCGCCGACTTTCTAAAACCTGCAACGTATAATAATTGCGCGGGCGAACGTTATGCTGACTTCGTTCATACGCTGGGAGCCACCATCTTCCGGGACATCCCCCAGGAAGAATTGTATAGCGTGCTCAATCACTGGCTTAATTATGAAGGCCTCGCTCCGCTGGATCAGCTGCCAAAAGCCGGCCTGCCCGCCAGCTACGTGGGCCGGGAGACAAAACGTGCCCTGGCAGGGGTAAAAGGAAGATGTGGCATCCTCCCGGGTATCGACGTCAGCATCCCGGTAGGGGAGGAGAGCCGCAAGGCCTCACCCGAAGACACCTATGCGGCGACTTTTGCCGCACTGGAGGCCGGTGCAGGCGGTGTTGTTCTTTCCCGTAAATATTCGGAGATGCGCCGCGAGAACCTGGAAGGGGCGGGGAGGGCCATTCGCGACTGGCAGACGCACAAAGGTTAAGCAAAGTTTGAAAAGCTCGGATTTTATCCATTACTTTGTATTTCAAAGTACTTTTAAGGCATGATCCGATTCAGCCGCCCATATTTCCTGCTCAGCCTGCTCCTCCTTCTTATAGAGATCTTTATCGGAGCCAAAATGCACGATTCCATCATCCGCCCCTATGGCGGGGACTATCTCGTCGTCATCTGGCTCTACTGCCTGGTACGCAGTTTCTGGGAATGGCCGGTATTACCGACAGCCCTGCTTGTCCTGCTGTTTTCCTATGTAATAGAGACATTGCAATATTTCGGTTATGCAGATCGCCTGGGGTTTACGGAGCCATCGGTGATGCGGGTTGTGCTGGGTTACCATTTCAGCTGGACCGACCTGTTCTGTTATACATTGGGCATACTGACCGTAATAAGCCTGGAGGGATTAGTATGGAAGAATTTGTAACAAAAGATTCGATAGTCCGAAAGATCTGGGGCAGCGCAGATACCATTCTCTTCATTTTTGCAGGGGCATCGGCCGAGTTCGCGCTGAACAAATCGGTGGACTGGCTGTACTTTACGGGAAAGCTGCCCGCCGACCCCCTTGGCAGGTTGTTTTCGACAGTAGCCTATGCACAGAAGATCGTCTTTGCCCCAACGGATAAAGCCAATGCAGCGATAGACAGCATTTCGGCTATCCATAAAGGTGTGGAAGCCAGCCGGGGCGCTTCCATACCCGACGAAGCCTACCTCGACGTCCTGTTCCTGCTGATCGATTACTCGATCCGGTCCTTCGAATTGCTGCACCGGCGCCTGAACCCGGAAGAAAAAGCCGAAGTTTTCAACGTCTTTTATCGCGTGGGCGCGCGGATGGGCTTAAAGGCTTTACCGGTGACCTATTCCGAATGGAGAGCCCGGCGTGCAGTTTATCTGAAGGTAAACCTGGTCCGAAGCGGCCTTTCGCAGGACCTCTACCGGCGCTATCGCAGGAGCCTGGGCCAGGTCCGGTACCGGCTGTTGCTACAGGCACAGATCATATTGGTACCGGCGCGGGTGCGCAGACTTCTTGGCTTATCCCGGCTTCCTTTGCTCTGGCCGGTGATACAACTGTACAAGGGGATCAGGCTGCTTCGTCTCGACAGGCTGTTGAAGCTCGTCCTGTTGCCGCAAAAATATCGGGCACAGGTATTTCAGCTGGACCTGCAATAAATGAAATTTAGGGCAAATCCGCTAAAACATCGGGAACTATAGGTATTTCACGGGGCTTGATCATGTTGCACCTTTACATACTCAAAAGTAAAGGTACGATCATGAAAAAATTATTGACCATTCTGTTCCTGTCCATCTCAGCCATCAAAGGGGTTTCAGCACAGACCCCAACGGAAAAACAATCCTGCAATCTCAGTAAATCCGGCCTGGCTATCGATGGGTACGACCCCGTCGCCTATTTTACGACAGGAAAACCTGTCGAAGGAAAAAAAGAATATGCCCTTACGGTCGACGGCATCAGCTATCAGTTCTCTACTCCTCAAAACAAAGAGCTGTTCAGGGCCAATCCAACCCGGTACAAACCCCAGTATGGCGGCTGGTGCGCCTATGCAATGGGAGCCAGCGGCGAAAAAGTGGATGTAGATCCGGAGACGTTTAAGATCATAAACGGAAAGCTATACCTGTTTTATAATAAGTTCTTCAACAATACCCTGAAGTCCTGGAACAAGGACGAGACCGGCCTGAAGACAAAGGCCGATGCCAACTGGGTAAAGACTAATCATTAAAAAATAAATCAATGAAAAAAACGATCACAGCAGCATTGCTGGCATTCTTTGTATGCGTAAGCGCATTTGCACAAAAGTCTGAAATATTTGTAAGCGGAGGAAAAGCGATCAAAGGATATGATCCCGTTGCATTCTTTACGGCATCCAAACCTGTAAAAGGGCAGGATAGCCTGGTGTATAACTGGAAAGGCGCCGACTGGCTGTTCTCCAGCCGTATGAACATGGAAAGCTTCAAAGCCAATCCCGAGAAATATGCTCCCCAATACGGAGGATATTGTGCCTTCGGAACTTCCCAGGGACATAAGGCTCCCTCGGAAACGGATACCTGGTCGATCGTAAATGACAAGCTCTACTTCAATTACAATATGAAGGTAAAAGAGATGTGGGTCAAAGATCAGCCGGCTCTTATCCAAAAGGCCGACCAGGCATGGCCTGATCTGAAAGACAAATAATTGATCCATTCATTTATTACCATGACACACCATAAGCTCAACATCCTGTTCTGGGCCTTACGTATACTGGCTGCCCTCATCATGCTGCAGACCCTGTTCTTTAAATTTTCCGGCGCCGAAGAATCCATTTACATTTTTTCGAAACTGGGCATCGAACCCTGGGGGCGGATCGGTTCGGGTGTCGTAGAGCTTGTCGCCTCGATCCTGATCCTGATCCCGCGTACGACTCCGTTTGGAGCTTTGTTGGGCCTGGGTGTCATGAGCGGAGCCCTCCTCGCACATCTCACCAGGCTGGGCATCGTCGTCAAAGACGATCACGGACAGCTGTTTATTTATGCACTACTGGTCTTTATCAGCTGTCTCATCCTCGTTTGGTCCTTTCGAAAACAATTTTTTAATTATGCAGCTTAGATATCCCATTCTGCAATTACTGTTACAGCTTCAGCAGACGCTTGGAAATTTGACGGATCGCCAGTATACGGCGCCGGTAAGTTTATTATCGGGCTCGACCGTCGGCAGCCATGTCCGGCATTTGATCGAGTTCTACGTGGAACTGATCAAAGGATATGACAGCGGTTGTGTCAATTATGACCAGCGAAACCGGGATGAATTAATAGAATCCCATCGCTGGGTAGCCATGGAAAAGCTGGAAGAAATAGCCAGAACCATCGCTCGATCCGACAAGGAGCTGATGCTGATAACCGACGTTACTGCCGGGGAAGATGGACCGCTGGAAGTAAGGACCAATTATTTCCGGGAACTGATCTACAATCTCGAACACACCGTTCATCATATGGCTTTGTTGCGCGTGGGCATCGGGGCCGTATCCTCACTGGTCCTGCCTCCGGCATTCGGCGTCGCGATGTCTACCTTAAAATTCAGACAGACATGTGCACAGTGACATTTATTCCCGGGCGGGATGATATCTACCTGACCTCCAACCGGGATGAACACACTTCGCGGAGACAAGCCCTCCATCCCCGATCTTACCGGGAATTGATTTACCCAAAAGATGCCACGGCGGGAGGTAGCTGGATAGCTCTGAAAAATAGCGGTGATGCAGCGGTATTGCTCAACGGCGCCTTTGTCCGGCACCGGCGTCTGAATGGGTATCGCAAAAGCCGGGGATTGGTTTTCCTGGATATCGTTGAGTCCGATCAGCCCCTGACGTTTTTCGGAGATCTTGAACTCAGCGACATCGAGCCTTTTACCCTGGTGCTCTTTGTCAGCCAAAGGCTTTTCGAATGCCGTTGGGACGGAATAAAAAAGCATATGGTACAGCTAAACGCAGCCGACCCGCATATCTGGTCTTCGGTGACCTTGTATGATGAGACAGTCCGCGATCAGCGACGAGCCTGGTTGAATAAATGGTATCAGGAAGGGAATGTATCGGAAGACAGGGTCCTTGATTTTCATCGGAGTACACGAGCCAAACAGGGAGAGATAGCCACCGTAAGCATTACCTCCATCCGGATCAAAGCCGGCAACGGTAAGCTCACCTATTACGATCTGAAAGAAACAGGCGGCATATCCGCACACAAAGTGGCCGAAGCATCCCGAACACACCGCCCGCTCAGCCGGCTCTTCATCCGGATGAGACGCCTTTTCATCCGGCTAAGGTCATGGGAGTACTGGCCTTTCCCCATCGTATATGCGCCCATTTTTCTATATTGGGTATGGCTTAGCGGGAAAGCCCGTTCCTTCTTTTTCTTCAGCACGGCTAACCCATCGATCCTAAATGCCGGATTTCTGCTGGAGTCCAAAAAGGATATTTACGGGCTTCTGCCGGCCGGCTCCTTTCCAAAGACGCTGTTCTGTCCCCTGGGCACGACACCTGCCGATATCGAAAAACAACAGGTCCGGATGGGGCTGTCCTTTCCCTTAATGGCAAAACCGGATGTCGGTCAAAGAGGCTTGCAGGTAAAACTGCTGCAAACAGGGATGGAGCTGTCAGCCTATGCTACAAATAGCAAAGTTGACTTCCTCCTGCAGGAATACATTGATTACCCCCACGAGATCGGTGTCTTTTACTACCGGATACCCGGTGAGCCGAAAGGTCACATCTCCGGCATCGTTGGAAAGGAATTGCTGGCTGTCACCGGCGATGGCCGGAGTACCGTAGAGGAATTGTTGGTGAAACAGAACCGTGCGCTGTTGCAGCTGCCGGTGCTTCGCAAGGGTTATGGCGAATTCCTCCGGCAAACGCTGAAGGCGGGAGAACAGTTGACCCTGGTACCCTATGGCAACCACAGCCGGGGAGCAAAGTTCATTGACTGGAGTGACCGGATCGAGCCCCGGCTGATAAAGGTCATCGATGACTATTGCTGCCAGATCCCCGGATTTTATTTTGGACGTCTCGATATAAAGTTCAGCTCATGGGAAGAGCTGAGTGCCGGCAAAGCCTTTTCTGTCATCGAGCTCAACGGCGCGGGAAGCGAACCCACACATGTCTATGACCCGGCCCATTCCATTTTTTTCGCATGGAAAGAAATCATCCGGCATCTGCGGCTGCTTTACCAGGTCAGCCGCGCGAATGCGCAACAACAGGGACTCCGCTCCATGAGCTTTTCCGCCGGATGGAAAATGTTACGGGATTACGCCCGGCATGAAAAATTAATCTCCTGACCTTGACCGGATACCTCAAATTATATGGTTGGGCATTGCTGATCAGCTTCGCCGGCTCGCTGCCAATCGGCACCTTAAATTCGAACATCGCCAATCTGGCTATCGGCATGGGTTTTTCGGAAGCGGTACAATTCGGAGTTGCCGCCATCCTCGTAGAAGTAATATTGGTGCGCATCGCTCTTGTGGCTATAAAAAGGCTGGAAAGGCTCCGGCACCTGTTCAGGCTGTTCAGCATTGTCGCCTGTATCGTGCTGCTCCTGTTTGCCAGTATCAGCCTCGAAGCCGCCTTCCATATGCGAACGCCGGAGATGGTTTTCCCGTTCACAAAAAAAGATCCTTTCCTCGCCGGCCTGCTTTTAAGCAGTCTCAATCCCCTCCATCTGCCTTATTGGATGGGCTGGACAGCCGTGCTGAAACAGAAACAGGTGCTGATGGATTCAAAACCCGCCTACAACATATACGTCATAGCCATTGGTTCCGGTACGGCCCTCGCCTTTCTGCTTTACGGGGCGGCAGGCAGCCTCTTTATCACCTTTTTGATGGGGCAGCAGGGCCTGATCAACTGGGCGGTGGGTTCTGCACTGCTGATCGCAGGGGTAGTACAGGTTCGCAAAACGTGGATATCCTATAGATCCACCTCCAGCTCGTGACCCGTTATGGCGTAAAAGAAGTTCTGCAGCTGGTGGAGGTATTTAATACCAACGCGTGTAGGAGTAGAGTGCCTGAGACGCAGCCCTTCGCCGGAGAATGTAAAATCCGTATGCGTGTTGCCAACACTGATGATCCATTCGTCACGGATATAATTTCTGAATCCGCACTTCTCAAGGATCTTTGGCGTCAGGGACACCGGAGTCACATCCTGGAGATCGATCTCTTTGATCAGTTCGATCACTTCTGTAGTATAACTGTCTTCGTAGAAAGCACCGGCATTCGCAACTTTTCGGCTGATATTGATCTGTGTATCGTAGATAAGGGTGTTGGCGAGTAATTGCTGGACCGTGATGACTTCGCCTTTGCGATTGAATACCTTGTTGCCGATTCGGAGGTCTTTTGCGTGTAACATAGAGTCTAATTAAAAATTAAGAAATACGATGAATGATCTCATGGTATTTCAAGGGTATAGACTCTGACTGAAGAAGGATCAATTCCAGCAGGCAAGATAGTAGCCGATGTTCAATTATGCAAGTGTTTGTGGATAACTTCATCCACACGCAGTTGCTAAAAATAATAAAACCCCTGATAAACAAGGCTTTCCTCAACAAGAATCTTTGCCGGGATCTTCATACCTTTATTATATTATGTAACCCGCCCTGCTTTCCTTATTCTTTCAATAAATAAATTGCCTGTATGAATTCACGTCGCGACTTTTTACAAAAGCTAACCGGTTCGGCAATCGCGTTTTCTTTTTTACCAAACCATCTCCTGGCTGAAGATCATCCTATCGACCCGCGCCCGTATGATGGCCCCATACTGCGCGTCGCCATCATGGGCCTCGGCAGTTATGGGACAAGAGTAGCAGAAGCTATGCAGAGCTCTAAGAAAGCTAAGCTGGTAGGAGTCATCAGCGGCACGCCATCAAAAATAAAAGCCTGGCAGGCCAAATACAATATACCCGAAAAGAATTGTTACAACTACGAAAACTTTGATAAGATCAAAGACAATCCCGACATCGATGCGGTGTATGTCATTACCCCCAACGCCTTGCACCATGACCAGGTCATCCGCGTAGCAAAAGCGGGTAAACACGCGATCAGCGAGAAGCCGATGGCCGTCAATGCCAAAGACGGGCAGGAAATGGTGGATGCCTGTAAGCAGGCAAATGTCAAACTGCTGGTAGGCTATCGCATGCATTTCGAACCGCATACGCTGGAGATCATCCGCATGCGAAAAGCAGGAGAGTTCGGCAAGCCGCTGTTCTTCCAGGGCCTGTCCGGCTTTGTCATCGGCGATCCCACACAATGGCGGCTGAACAAGCAGTTGGCCGGGGGCGGAGCGATGATGGACATCGGCATTTATTCGATCAATGGTTCACGTTATATGATAGGAGAAGACCCGATCTGGGTGACTGCACAGGAAACAAAGACCGATCACGTGAAATTCAAGGAAGGAGTCGATGAGACGATCCAGTTCCAGCTGGGTTTTCCCGGCGGAGCAGTGGCTTCCTGCCTGTCCACCTACAACATGAATTTCCTCGATCGCTTTTTCCTGGATGGCTCATCGGGTTTTGCCGAACTGATGCCTGCTACAGGATATGGGCCGATAAAAGGTCGCACCAACAAGGGGGAGATCGACCAGCCAACCACCACCCATCAGACCGTTCAGATGGATGAGTTTGCCGGCATTCTCTTTGAAGGCAAACAACCTGTCGTTCCCGCGGATGGCGAAGAAGCCGTAAAAGATCTTAAGATCATCGATGCCATTTATGAAGCCGTGCGAACCGGGAAAAAAGTAGACCTGCATTTATAACCCTGTTCTTTTTATTATAAGAGCCTGCCCTCCACCGGCGGCCAGCCGGACTTGCAGGGTATCGGAAGAAGAGACGGTCCGCGCCTGCCGGTTCAGCTCGTTGGGTTTTGCCGCCGCTTCTTCCGTGTCGCTATAGATAGTGGCTTCATATGATCCCGGCGGCAAAAAATCAAGGGATAGATTTACGGTCCGGGCCTCACTATTGTTGATCATCCCGACAAACCAGTCCTTTCCTTTTCGCCGCGCCACGGCTACCCACTGCCCGGGGACAGCTGCCGGAACAACCGTCTGATCCCATGTACCCGGTATCTCTTTTATAAACTCAAAACCGGGTTGTCCTTCATAGGCTGCAGGGTAGTCACAGACCATCGGCAGATAGGACTCCAGCACGACATACATGGCCAGCATATGACAGCGGGTACCCAGCACCAGCGGCCGGGTGTATTGCGCTCTATAGGCGGAAGGCGGCACCGCCCGAAAACCACCCAGGTGATAATCCGTCGCCCCGGCAAGCAGCCGGGTAAATACCACATTGATGTCATCCTCCGGAGTTATGGGATTACCCCATTTGTCATTCTCATAGTTGAGTGTGCCTTCCCGGGTAAATTCGTTTGGCCAGGTCCTGCTTAGCCCTGTCGGTTTATAAGCCCCATGAAACTGTATATGCAGATGATGCCGGGCCGCTTTTTGCAATATCTCCGTTTGGATATTGACCATCTCCTGGTCGTCCCTGTCCATAAAGTCTACCATCATTCCTTTTATGCCCCATTTTTCAAACTGATCAAACGCCTTGTCGATATTGGGATACAAGGCCTTCCAGTGTACCCAGACCCGGATGCCGACTCCCTTTTTGCGCGCATAGTCACAAAGCGCTTTCATGTCGAGTCCCGGAACTGGACTAGTGACATCCGAATGCAGACCGGGCCCGTAGCTGACCCCGTCATTCTTATACCAGGCTATGCCGCCATAACCTATGATCGTATGGTATTCGATCTTGTTGCGGGCACAAAAGTCAATATAGTATTGGTTGGTCTCGAAATTGATGCCCGGCGAAAACGTCGTATCAGGAACGATATCTCCATTCCACCAATGGAAGTCTGTTTTTCCGGGCTTGATCCACGAAGTGTCGGCGATGGCATTCGGCTCATTCAGATCGGTAATGATATTCGATTCCAGCAGTGCGCCCGGTCTGTCGCTGATCAGCAGCACCCGCCACGGACTCTGATGTGGCAAAGCAGCCTTTACACAAACATCCGGTTGGCCGGGCAGGGGAGAAAGCCTGCTCTTCAGGAGACCTTTTTCCCTCACCAGGTACATCCCCGCATAATCCACCAGTTTCGCCTCCGTAACGGCCATAAATATCTTTTCAGGATATTCCACGAGCACAGGCAGGTCCATCAGGCTATCGGTGGCCATCCTGCTGATCGGCAGCCGCGTGTACCGGCCTTCATGCGGAGTGGTGAAATTGGGCAAAAAAGATGCAAGAAGAGTTGGGTCTCCGCTGCAATGAAAGGTGGTATTCTCGCTCTTTAGCTGGTAGCTTTCCCAGCCATTCTGCTGAGGCAATACATACCGGAAGGCCAGCCCGTCATTAAAGATCCTGACCTGTATGTCGATCCGGCGATGCCGCCCCGATCTTTCTTCCAGCGGCAGTATGATCTCCCGGTACTGGTCCCGTACCAGCTTTGTCTTTCCTACGACCAGGCTGTAATTATCCTCCCCCTTCCCTGTTACCGGTTTATGCAGCATCAGATCCCTCCCAAATTCACTTCCATCGCTAAGGGTAAGACCCAACGCAGAAGGTTCGATCAGCCGTATACCCTTATAATAGACGCTATAGGTTGCAGCACTGTCGGTTAGCCGGAAGTCAAAACGGGTCCGGCCATCCGGCGAAGAAAGACTCGCAGCCGTTATCAGCAAAGCGGTAAGTTTATGTACAAGCAAGGTCATCGGGAAAATTTCCATAAATATACCACAAAAGATAAAGCCCCCTTTTACGGGGGCCTTACTTATGGGGAGCAATCTGCTACTGAGACTAAGCCTCTACCTGGAAAGCGATCGGTAGCTCAAGCCTTGTTTTGACATTCTTACCATGTACTTTTCCTGGCTTCCACGCAGGCATATTGTTGACGACTTTCAGCGCCTGTTCGTCCAGCCCGTTACCCAGCTTGTTCCCGACGATATGAGCCCTTGACACCTTGCCATGCTCATCGACCACAAAGGACACTCTTACGGTACCGGTCGTATTATCATCGATCGCTTTTGCGGGGTAATCGATATTATTGTTGACATAATTGTCCAGGGCATTCTGACCGCCGGGGAATTCAGGCGCAGCCTCCGCCCAATTATATACACCATCCTTATCCATTGCCATTTTTTCAGTGTTATTAATCGCCGGCATTTTAATGGACATCTTTCCTTTTCTTTTAGCAACGAAGCTTTTGGAGGCCGCAACGGGCTTCTCGGTAACGGACGTTTTACCCATAGGCGACGCACTATCCGCACTGGTCCCCGGCGCCGGAGCGGGGGATGTTATCGCAGTAGCATTCGATGTATCGGTAGGCATCTTGTCCGTAGCGACTTTGTCGGCCGCCGGAGCAGCTGTCATGGAGCTGCTGTCGGATGAGCTGTTGTCGGTCTTATAATCACTATTATTACAGGCCGCAAGACCACAGAGGGCAAATGTGGCGATGACAAACGATTTGGTTAGCTTATAGTTTTTGTTTTCCATACTATCAATTTTTGGTGAACGAATAAAATAACTGTTTCAAAGCCGATGCCAGCCCGTCTTTAAACACAAACCGCTGCTAAAGCCCGGTCGTGTTGTAGACTTTTTTACTCACAAAAATTGATTAACAGAACTTTATAAGCCGGTCGCCTCTTTCCCGATCACCGTCCAGTCCTCGTTGCCATGACCTTTTGCAATGTAACGATCCATCTCGCCTGCGATCGCCGGGATGACCACCAGGTTCGTCCCCGCCTGTTTGGCAGCTTCCAGGAACAACCCCACATCCTTTCTTGCCATATTCAGCTCCCATGACGGGTTGCTATAGTCGCCGCTGGTCATTCTTTTCAGCCGGGCGGGCAGCATGGCAGCCGGATTCCAGGAATCGAATAAAGTAGAAATATCGGTGGTAGGGATCTGTAACGCCTTAGCCAGCGAAAGAGTGTCCGCAATTCCTGCGGTGAAGGCCACCAGGAAATTGTTGCCGACGAGCTTCATTCCGGCGGCTCTGCCTGTTTCGGGGCCGAAGTTCATCAGCTTACCGGTCATTTTTGATAAAGCCGGACTGTGTTTGGCGATGACCTCCTGGTCACCGGAGACCAGCATGGACCCGGTGCTCTCCAGCGCGTTGACCGGCCCCATAAATACCGGGGCATGCAGATAGGTAAATCCTTTTTTCTTCCATTCCGCCGTTCGTTGTATCGCGCCACTGGCGGAGGTGGTAGTGTGGTCGATGATCGTCGCGCCTGGTTTAAGACTCGCGCCGGCCATAGCCAGTACTTCATTCACCGTACCATCGTCCTTTAAGGTGAGATGGATGACATCGGCGTCTTTTACGGCCGCCGTTAGATTTGCAAAAGCCTTAGCGCCATATTTTTCCAGGTCTGTCGCTTTCGATGTGGTCCGGTTCCATACCTGGACGGTCTCTCCTTTGCTGATCATTGCCCGGACGAAATTGGAGCCCAGTAAGCCCATGCCTAAAAATGCTATCATTGTTTATTATTTTAACCTTCCATTTTCCCGGTGATATCGGCCCGGTCATCGGGCTTTTCTTCCAGCCGGGACGCGCTGAACAAAAATTGGATCCTCAGCTGATCCCCGTCAAAGATACAGGTAAGATTGTCTCCATGTGCGGTTTCAAGGAACCGGAACGTAAGCAGGAGGGTATGATCGTCTTTCCAGGTCGCACTGGCGGCTACCACCGAGTCAAAGTCGATACGCCTCAGCGAGAAAAGTGAATGCGCCGAAGGCTTTTTATTACCGTGGGTGATCCAGTCTTTCATTCCGCAGGTGACGACTATGTCCGGTTTACCCTCTTCCATCAGCCTAAACACCGTTCTATCACCGGAAAAACTAAAGGACACCGCGTTTGTATTGAACGGGTTGCTGTCGAGAATAAATTTCCTGCCGGAGATGGTCGCAGCAAATGACGACCGGCTTTTGATAAAAGGAGGTTTGATAACAAGCCCCTTTAGTTCCTTCTCCAATCGGCTGTGTTCGGCGGCATTGGGTGGGAGCGGGGTCATTTCCCTGATGGCGGGATATAAATGGTCCCACACCGTCGCCATCGTGGCGGTTTTATCGACACTCTCGCTGGTGATCGCCACGACGGTATCTTTATCCGGGAAAACTATGCTATACTGGCCATAAGCGCCATCGGCCCTGTACCCGCCGGTCGGGTTCATCCAGAACTGGTAGCCATAACCATACCCCCAGGGGTTGTCGTTCTTCCCGTTCTCTATTTCTTTTTTTGTCGCCAGCTCTACCCACTCCTTACTAAGTATTTCCTTTGTTCCCCAACGGCCGTCCTGCAGATACAGCAGCCCCAGCCTGGCGATGTCCTCTGTCCGGACCCGAAGATGTGACGCACCCATATTATTTCCCTCTGCATTTTCCGTCCAGGTGGCGCCCGTGATGCCAAGCGGCCCGTACAGACGGGAGCTAAGGAATTCATGCGTCGAATGCCCCGACACCTGCCGGATGATCGAGCTAAGCATATAGCTCGCACCCGAGTTGTATAAAAAATGGAGCCCGGGTTCATACACGACCGGCAGGCTGAGAAATGTCTTCTCCCACCTCTCGCCGGGAGGAGTCGCTTCCAGCATCAGAATGGAGTCCCTTTCCTGGCCCACCGACATGCTCAGCAGATGTTTTACTTTCAGCGCAGCCAGGTTGGTGCTGACGGTGGCGGGTTTGTCATTCGGGAAAAAAGAGATCACGGGGTCTTCTATGCTGAGCAGATTCTCGTCCACCGCCAGCCCGATGGCCGTCCCGGTAAAACTTTTGCTGAGAGAATACAGGTCATGCTTAAGGGTCGGCGAATAGGGATACCACCAGCCTTCCGCTATCACATGACCATGACGGATGACCATTACGCTGTGAAACTCCTGTCCGCTGGCTTTGATCGCACCGAGAAAGTTTCTGACGACCGCAGAAGGGACGCCCTGTGCCTCCGGAGTACTGCGTGGAAGGGACAGGGTCGTCAACGACACGCTATAGGGTGCGCCGTTCCGCGGAAAAGAAACCGCCGGCAAAAGAAAAAGCCCGGCGGCAGCCGACCCGATCTGTTGGAGGAATTCTCTGCGAGCAAGCATGGTGAAGGGTTTTAATTACTTAAATTTACTGCATAAATATGACACCAGCTATCGGCGACTCCACCACCTACTTCGCCCGCGCACGTTCGTCCTTGTTGCCGGTATCCCCCAAATCAGTTTTTACCTGTTTGTTTCCCAAACGATAGCTAAGGGTCAGCTGTGCATACCGGTTGATCTGAAAATTGGTGAACTTTTGTTTGATGCCGTTGACAGTGGTCGTTGCCGACGAGGCGCCCGATCGGAAAGCATCATTCAGCATCAGTGATATCGAAAGCTTTCGTTTTAAGGCCTGAGCCGTAAACCCCAGGTCCAACTTATAGTAAGGGGCCGATCGTCCGATATGATCGACCTCGGGGAATTGATACCAGAAATTTATAGCCGCTGCAATTGTCTTGTCCGGGTTAAAATAAATGGAATTGCCTGAGGAGAGATACAGGCCATAACCGTGAATATCGGCTATCGCCGGCAGGCTGCTCCGGGCATCGGTATGATAAACGCTGACCTGCGCAGTATTTTCCAGCCACCGCACCGGATGCAGCGTGATAGTCTCCGACAGCCCATACCTCCAGGTCCTGATAAAGTTCAGAGGGATCGTATACACCAGGTTTGTATCCGCAGATGCGATGGTTACATTGTTGAAGCCGTTGTCGGTCACGTTGAGAAACACGGATGAGTTGATCCTGTTCCGGTAGGAATGTGTCAGTTCCAGGTTGCTGGTATATTCCGGCTGCAGATAAGGATTCCCTTCTCCATAGCTATACGCTGTATACAACGACTTGAAGGGATTCAGGTTCCAGAAGATCGGCCTGTTGATCCGCCTGCCATAGGTCAGCGTAAGAACATTGTCTTTCTCCGGCTGATACGACAAAAGCAGGGAAGGAAAAAGCTTCAGGTAATTGTTGGTCGTCGTTTGCATCAGTGTATGGGAATATCCCCGCGTCTCCGTATATTCGGCTCTTAGCCCGGCCTGGTACTTCCATTTTCCCATTTCTTTGGCGGCGCTGGCATATAAGGACTGTGTATTCTCGGTATAGTCGAACTCATTGCTGAGATTGGCGTCATAGACCGGTGTGCCGCTGTTGGTCCCGTAATAAAAGACGTTGCTGTAATTGCTGATAAAGCTCAGCTTCCCGCCTACAGCAAACCGCGCGAACCGGGTAGGCAGCTCCATATCAGCTTTGATCGTATAGACAAGGATGTTCTGTTTATTCGTATCGGCATACCGGGTGGTGCCCGATGCCATCTGCTGGCCGTCACCGGGGTAGCTACTGCTCTCGAATTTTGAATGATCGGTCCGGTAATAATTAAAATAATCCGCATTCAGCAGCAGTCGCCTGCCGCTGGTATCCAGGTTGATCGCCGCATGCAGGTTGACGGAATTACTAAAGGCTACAGGATGATAGATCGCATAGGTCCGTAGTGTGGAATCCAGCTTGCCTGTATTGTTATAAACCGGGTTACGAACGTTGTCCGAGCCATCGTACACACTCCGGCCGCTCAGCCAGGAGGCGCCGATCGTTGTCCCCGGACTGATCGCGTAATCCAGCCCGGCGACAAAATTATAGTTGTGGTACGTGTAGTTGCCGGTATCGGTCTGCAGCCAGGATCCCGCCGGATAGAAAACATCGGTCTCAAAACCTTCGAGATGATGATCCTGGTCATAGTTGAAGCTGCCATAAAGAGACCATTTGCCGGTATTATACCAGCCATTCGTACTTCCGTCAAGGGCATAGTAATTCCTTGTGCCATAGATCTCGGCAGCATGATGGAACCAGTGTTTTCCGCTGACCTGGAGGTCACCCGCATAACCTTCGGCGTTGCTGCGTTTGGTGACAATATTGATCACCCCGCCACTGCCTTCGGCCTCCATATTGGCCGCAGGATTTTTGAGGACCTCGATCTTTGCAAGCTGGTTGGAAGACAGCGATCGCAGGAACCGGATGAGATCGGTCCCGCCAAGCTGCAACAGCCGGCCATTCAACAGCACAGCGACAGAACCTTTTCCCACCAGGCTTATCCCATCGCCCGATACCTTGATACCCGGAACCTGGCTGACAGCCGTCAGCGCATCCGTACCCCTGGCCAGGATGGCGGAAGAGACATCATAAACCAGCTTTTCCGGATTGTTGCTGAGAGTGGGTTTGACGCCGGTGACCCTGATCGCCTTCAGCGTGTCCGAACGCGGGATCGTGTCTGTCTGCGAATAAACGGTATAAAAACAGGGTAGCAGCAGTATAAGATATCAGGATCTTCATTGGGGTAATTTCCTCGCGTATTTCTTTTTATATTCCTGCAGGGAAAGACCGGTAAGACGCCGGAAGATCGACCGGAACGCTTTCTGGTCCCGGTAACCGGCATCATCCATGATGGATATAACATCTTTGTCATTGTTCTCCAGGGCTCTTTTCGCCGACTCGATCCGTACCCGCTGAAGATATTCAAAAGGAGTATTGTTGGTTGCCGCTTTGAAACGCCGGATGAAATTTCGCTGTCCCATATTTACCAGTCTCGATATATCGTCCATCGAAATGGGATCGGGGTAGTGTTGTTCGATATATTGCTGGGCTCGCAATATTTCTTTATCTTCATGTTGATGCTGGCCTGTGAAGACGGCAAAGTGCGCCTGGCTGGTCCTGTCCATTTCGATCGCATACATTTTGCTGATCCAGATAGCTGCTTCACGTCCGCAAAACTTTTCGATCAGGTAAAGGATCAGCTTTAAAGAAGAAAAAGCCCCGCCGCTGGTGTAGATCCCATCCTGGTCGGTAATGACCTGGTCCGATCGCATCTTTATCGCAGGATAACGCCGCTGCATATCGCCCGCTACCGCCCAGTGAGAAGTTACTTCCTTTCCATCCAGCAAACCGGCTTCTGCCAGGAAGTAGCTGCCCACACAGAGGCTGGCAAGTTCCGTACCTTTTTTCCGCTCCTGCGTGATCCATTCGATGCCGGCAGCATTATCCGATAGCAGGGAGACATTACCCACCCTGAAGGAAGGAATGATGATAAGATGAGGACTGGCGGCATCCGCATAGGTACGATACCCGATCAGTGGAAATCCGGGCGGGGGATTGTCTTTTTCACCGACCAATTCGAGGTGAAAAGCAGGTGGCCGGCCGATACCGGCCAAATAAAGATTGGCGCCGGAAAGCAGATCGATCACCCCGGTGATAGAAGAGGGGACGACTTCATCAAAGATTAGCAAAGAGATAGCAAGCATATATTCTGATTTAGATCCTGAGGTGTGACACCGGTACCGGATTTCATCTTCCTAATATAGTATAGGGCAGGGGATGAACCAAAATTGTTATGGACAATCGGTGCAATTATTTTGCAAAGTTGGCCGCTTGTTTGAAATAATGTCTATATTTATTGCAAATAAATTGCAAATTTATACCAATCACGATTAGCTAAAAATGAGATCTATGGAAAAGCAAAGAAGAAACGTCCTCAAGAGAATTTTACTGTCTGTAACCGGTGCTGCCGGATTTGGTCTGATGGCTAAAGCCGGAGGCGTGGCAGCTCCCGCCCCCAAAGAAGGACAGCCTGTTGCGGCCCCCGCCGAAAAAGAAGTATTTAATGTGGTCGAAGATCAGCAGGTGCCCATGTTTTCCGGTGCGACCAAGTTCAATGGGTTGATCTACATTGCGGGCAAAGGCGCGCATGTCGAACCTTTTGAGATCAAGGCCCATACGGAGATCGTGCTGAAAGAGCTGGAAAAGGAATTGATCGCTGCCGGTTCGTCCATGGAAAAAGTCCTCAAGGTGTCGGTATTCCTCAATGACATCGCAGACTATGCCGGAATGAACGAGGTCTATAAGGGACGTTTTGGAAGCAAACCACCTGTTCGTACTACTGTCGCTGTTGCCAAAGGCGGTGTACCAGGCAATTCCCTCGTGGAAATGGACTGCATCGCTATGGCCTGATCCTGACCCTTCTTTTCAAATTGAATCTCTCTCCATGTACAAACTTTGTATACTGGTATTGCTGGCCTGTGTCTCTTTTTCATCACAGGCACAGCAATACAATATTGTTATCAGGAACGGGTATGTCATCGATGCTAAGAACAAGCTCCATGATACCCTCGACATCGCCGTAAAGGATGGCCGCATCGTAAAGATCGAAAAACATATCGACCCGAAACAAGGTGTACAGGTCGTTGATGCAGCCGGAATGATCGTCACAGCGGGTCTCATCGATATTCATGCCCATGTCTTCTACGGGACGGACCCGTCGAGAGCATATGACGGCGGTTTGGAAGCCATCGTTCCGGATGCGTTTAGTTTCCGGTCGGGTGTCACGACCCTCGTCGATGCCGGCTCTTCCGGCTGGCGTGATTTCCCCACCTTTAAAAAGCAGGTGATCGACAATTCCCGCACCAGGGTTCTGGCGTTTCTCAATATCGTAGGCTCGGGCATGCGCGGCACACCCTATGAACAGGACACAAAGGATATGGATGGCAAGCTGACAGGGATGGTAGCCCATCAGTACCGAAACTATATCGTGGGGGTAAAAGTGGCGCATTATACAGGACCGGAATGGACGGTAGTGGATGAAGCCGTAAAAGCGGGGAACCTGGCCAATATCCCCGTGATGGTTGACTTTGGAGGCAGCAATCCTCCCTTATCCATCAACGAACTTTTCTTCAAACATCTTCGCCCCGGAGATATCTTCACGCATTGTTTTGGTGAGCTGAAAAGCAGGGAAGCCATCGTAGACCTTACTACAAAGACAATCAAACCCTTTGTCAAAGAGGCGCAGCAGAAGGGCACCTATTTCGATGTGGGGTATGGAGAGATCAGCTTTGCCTTTTCCCAGGCCATCGCAGCATACAAGAGCGGCTTTTTGCCAAATTCCATTTCCACGGATATCCATATGAGCAATATCAACGGCGCCATGAAAGATATTCTGAATATCATGTCCAAATTTATGGCGATGGGCATGGACGTGCAAACGGTGATCCCGATGGTGACCTGGAATCCGGCCCGTGAGATCAAACACGAGGAGCTGGGCAACCTTTCGGTAGGAGGCTTAGCGGATCTTGCGATCCTGGGCGTGCAGCATGGAAAGTTTGGCTTTTTCGATTATGTCGGCTACAAAATAGAGGGCAGCCAGAAGCTGGAATGCGAGATGACCATCCGGGACGGGAAGATCGTCTATGATCTGAATGGCATCGCCAAACCTATCGTAGCGCCCCGCCCTGCGTCCGCGCCGCCGGAGGCCGTTCACAGCGGATCGTAGTCAAAAGATTTTTTATTATTCGTATTTCGGATACAATGTATACAGGATCTTCCTCTCCTGGTCTCCCCAGGAACGGAGAGTGTCCTGCTCGAAATGACGCTTAAAAGCCATCGCCGCGGCGCTGCTGTCCCGGATATCATAACCGATCAGCCGCAGAGCCGTCAGGCTGCTGAAGCCGGCCGGAAGCGATACGCCCGTAGTATCGTTATACCATACCCCAAAACCTTTATCCGCCAGTTGCTTCCACGGAAAGAGATAGTTGGGATCGTTCTTACGGGTAGGGGCGATGTCGCCATGCCCGATAAAATTGGTTGCGGGAATATTATACGTGGTCTTCAACTTCGTCAGCAGGTGTTCCAGGCTGGCGATCTGGACGTCTGGGAAAGGTTCATTACCATTGTTGTCGAGCTCGATCCCGATCGAGATGGAATTGATATCCGTTATGCTTCCCCACCTGCTGAGACCGGCCTGCCAGGCCCTTAAATAATCATTCAGCATATGATGTACGGTGCCGTCCTTACAGATCACGTAGTGAGCGCTGACCTGGGTGCTGACCACGGTAAAAGTTTTTAAGGTCTGGGGACAGCTGTTCTGCGCAGTATGATGGATGATCACAAAGTTTGGTTTGCGCAGGTTGAAATTGATCGTCCCCACCCAGTAAGGAGCAGCCGGCACCGAGTCTACCCCCGTCGGTAGAGGACTCTGCCGGATCACGCCCGCATAGGTTCTGGCCTGATCTTTATACACTCTATTGGTAACTTTATAGGGATTCGCAGTACAGGCTGACAATAAGATCAGGAGAAGCGTAAAAGAAATGGGATATTTTATCCGGAAATAATTACTTTTCAATGGTCGGATGGAACCTCGCTGTTCATCCCCCTGTGTGTCAAATTTTGTAATGCTCGGTTTCATAAAAAAAGGAACAATATACGCCTTATATCCGGAATATCTTATTCAGGATCCGCGCCGCCTGCCGGATGGAATCGGTTAGCTCCTCTACATTTTCTTTATGGACCGGAGTACCCGTAAACTGGTGTTCGTGCACAGGCGGGGCAGGGGGGACTTCCTTCTGCGCCGGCTCCTTGCGCCATTCCAGTAACCCGTAGATACAGAAGATACCCGTTTCCGTTAGCAGCCCCGCCGTCAGCGCCGTGTCTCCGAATTCTTTGTGCTCCAGCTTTGACCAGGCGCCGAATATCACGATCGCCGCCCCCAGTGAAAAGGCTGTGTTGATGATCTTGTCAAAAAGCATATGAAGGTTATTTCCTTCAAATATACATAAGATTCAGATGTATTAAAAATAAATTTAGATCTGAGAATACCCCGCAGGCGCCAGGAAGGTCCTCGTGATCTTAGAGATCAGGTTGGCATCCGAATACTCGGGTATCGAGCTGATCTTTTTCCACTCAGGATCAGCCCCAAACGCCTTCCAGTGCATATCATGCGCCTCCATATTATCAAAGCAAAGCATATAGGTCAGGTTTGGCCTTCTTTCCCCGATGATCGTCTCCCCAAAGAATACGGGACGCGCTCCGGCCTTCTTAAAGATATCGATCTCCCCGGCATCGTTGAACATCCCTATCTTTTTTTGCCCCGCGGATTCCGTCGGGCTTTCATAACAACGCAGTTCAAAAAGGCGGGGCTTCTTTTCCGGCACCTCCATCTGCGGCATATGGACGAACGCTTTTAACAGGGAGCTTTCTATCCGCTGATAGGCAGGACTGGTGGGCAGTGCCGCCAGGTAAGCTTCCCCGGCCCTCTGATAGACTTCGTCATGGGCCAGTTTCGTATTGATCGCGGTGAATGATTCTATGGAATCGAACGGGATCAGCAAAAACAGTCGCGCTATGCCCTGCGGCTGCTGCGCCTGTGTTTCGGTAAATACACCGACATTCCGGATCCCGGCCCGGTTGAGAGCGGGCAGATAAGCCTGCTCCATATAGCCGGCGGTCACCTGTGTCTGGCTCTCATTGGCAAACAGGTAGGTCCGAAGCTCATACCATTGCTGTTTTTTACTGCTTTCCTCTTTCATAATGTCCTTTTCAAACGGAAGCGCGCCGCCAAGCAGGGAGCCGGAAAGTATCGTCGATTGAACGAATTTGCGTCTGTCCATTTATTAAAGATAAGTAACTATCCAATTATTTTGTAAGTTTAGCCAATCAACAACTAACTATGCGTACACGCTTTCTACGGCTTTTGGTCCTATTGACCCTGCTCAGTTCAAAAGGCCTTTTTGCACAAACCGACAGCATCGTTCTAAAGGATATCAGCTGGGATAAAGATGCCCCCGCCGGCATGTCCGAGATATTCATCCCATCCGAAAAATCGCTGTTGGCTGGTTTTATTTACAAAACCAACGGAGCGCAAAAACATCCCACCTTATTGCTCTTACACGGCTATCCGGGCAACGAGCGCAACCTCGATCTGGCGCAGGTCGTAAGGGCGCATGGCTGGAATGTCATCTATTTTGACTACCGCGGCTCCTGGGGCAGCCAGGGACAGTTCAGTTTTAGAAACTGCGTTCGGGACGTGGTCAATGTCGTCGCCTGGTGCAAAAAATACCAGGACTCTTTACGCATCGATACTTCGAATATAGTCCTGTTCGGACACAGCATGGGAGGCTGGGTCTGTCTTAAAGCCCTGCAGGAATTACCCGGAATAAAAAAGGGGTTTGCCTTGTCAACCTGGAATATCCACAACGACGTAAAAGAGTTTAAGACGGAAGACGAGCTTTATGCAAAAATGAAAACAAAATTCGGGGAGGGCTATTTTGTTTTGAACACCCCGGACAAACAGATCTATGCCGCCGCTTTAAAAGACCCCAATTACTTTATCCTGGAAAATGGTTCAAAAAGACTCGCCGGCAAACAGATCGTCATGCTCGACGAACATAGCCGGAACAAAGACCTGGCGGCTGCCCTGAAGAGCGATAATACTTCTTATTTCGATTACGAGGTCTGGCCGACAGATCATCCCTTTACCAACAAAAGAGTGGCGCTGATAAAGATGGTCCTGTCCTTTCTCGACAGATAGAGATCTTTTCGGCCGGATCTATCAAATTTTAAAGATATGCTGCAAAATAGGGTCGATCCCCTGGGAAATCTAATAAAGACAAGCGCCCGTGGGTCCTGGATGGGGAACAGGGGGCTGCTTCACGACGAACAGCAGAACATCCGCCGGCCGTTTAAATTACAGGCATGGCTCATCTGCCTGCTCGAATTTAAAGGGAGGAAAAGACCGGTCATGGCCCCCCGTCAATATACGGAGCTCTTTTTCATGGATGAGGCTACCGCCTTCTCGGCAGGTCATCGCCCTTGTTTTGAATGCCGCAGAAAGGACTATGACCGGTTTAAGACATTATGGATAAAGGCCAATCCTGAATACGGTTTTGATGAAAAGACTTCCATTAAGAAGATCGACGAGGTCCTTCACCGGGAAAGGATCGATCGCAACGGTTCAAAAGTAACTCATACCGAAACGCTTAAGGATCTTCCGGATGGCGCCTTTGTGCTCTACAAGGATCAGCCGGCTGTAGTTGTCGGTTCATCGATCTATCCCTGGTCTCCGTTTGGATATGAAAAAGGGATAAATCTGCCAACGGAGGAAAAATTGACGGTGCTTACACCGGAGTCTGTCGTCAGGACCTTCCGGGCAGGCTATATTCCGCAAATAGCCGGTTTCTAAAATTGGTTAAATATTTAACTAAAAAAGTGGTATATTTATATGGTGAACCGGGCACGAAAATTTTTGTACATATGAAGGACTGAAATGACAAAAAAACAAAAAGACTACGACGTTGTCAGCGGGTTTGTAGATGCCGTGATTACTGTGCGGCAGGCTATTAAACAGTTGGCCCAACAAAAGATCCGGGAATGGCATGACAGGGAATTAACCTATGAGATGTTGCAGGTGATCATGGTTTTGTGGCGAAAGAATCAGGTCAATCAGCAGGAAGTGGCCAATACAGTTCAAAAGAACAAGGCAAGCCTTACGCCGCTGATCGATAAGCTGGTCAAATTAAATCTGGTAACACGCTCGGAAGATCCCAATGACAGAAGAAATAAAATCATCTCACTTACCATTAAAGGAAAAGAATATAAAAAGAAATTTTCTCCTATGCTCAATGAGATCTATGGCCTTATTGGGGGGCATATATCCGATGAAAAGCTAAAAGATGTTTCCGGGGTATTATTGACGCTGAGCGGAAAGATCACAGACAGGAGATAGTTGTTTTTTTGCCTGTATAGTTAAAGATTTAACCGTATTACGTTTTACTAAAACATTCAAACTTTTCCTTTATGAAAACATTGCTGGTTCCCGTCGATTTCTCTGCATCAACAAATAATGCTGCTGCTTATGCAGTCGGCCTTGCCAATGATCTTGAATTTAATGAGATCATTCTCGTTGCAAATTTGTTTGTCCCCCTGTTTGAACAGATCATTCCCACTCCTGACCTGACCCAGATCAGTGAGTCCGATATTAAGATCAGGATCCATACACTCAGGCAGCAGTTGGAAGAGTTGAAGCTGGACTTATTAAAAAAGCTGCATCCGGCTGTCACGGTCAGGGTGGTTATCAGTGAATTGACATTGGTGCGTTCGATCGTGGAACAAGTCATAAAAAATAAGCCGGACCTGGTACTTATCGGAAGCAGCAATACTGACATAAAAGACGATAGTATCATTGGTCGCCAGGTGATCGAACTCACCAAAGTTATCCCTGTACCGGTACTCATTGTTCCGGGCAAAAGCAGCTACCAGCCAATTGCTGATGTGCTTGTTGCCTGTGAGTTTATATCCTTCACCTGCCTCGATCCTCTGCAGCGCCTGGGAAAAGTAAACCTGTGGCGTCATCCCAGGTTATTACTGCTAAACCTGGATCCGGCGAAAAGAGATTTGCATTCAGACAAGCCTTTTGCTAAAATGCGAGACGTTGTCAGACACCTGCCCAGGGGGTTCAAATTTGAGTTTGATAACCTGCCGGATGCCGCCATTCTTCCCGGTATTATAAAATTTTCGGAAGAAAAGAAAGTGCAATTGATCGTTGCTTTAGCCGGCAAACATAGCTTCCTGTATAACCTCACACACCGGAGTTTACTGCAGCAGCTGTCATCGAATTCGCTGAAGCCGGTGTTGGTGCTCAAATAGGCCAAAAACCGGTGAAATAAACAAAATACTAACTTTACAATATGAATATCACTCACAAAATAAGCAGTTGGGGTGACCGCCATCATCCCGGGATCCTGGACATCCTCCGGATGCTTCTTGGCATTTTTTTACTTTTCAGGGGTATTGTTTTCTTCAACAATGCGGCCTATCTCCGCTACCTGATCATTGACAGCAAAGCCATCAATGAATCGCCGGAAATGATCACAGCGATCATCATATATGTAACCTATGTTCATATTGTCGGCGGCGGCCTCATTTTGTTAGGCCTTTTTACCCGGCTATCGGCATTACTGCAATTGCCGATTGTCTTTGCTGCCGTTTTTTTTGTGAATATCACCTCTCCATATATCAATTCTGAGTTGTGGCTGTCGATTTTAGTTCTCGCCTTGCTCCTGCTTTTCCTTTTGATCGGCTCGGGGCCGTTTTCACTCGATCGCCTTCTGTTGAAAGTTAAGGACGCAGAAAAAGACTAATCAGACGATCCGCTTTAACTAAAACTAACGATAACCATAATGATACTTCAAAACAAGAACGCAATTATCTACGGTGCTGGCGGCTCTTTGGGCGGAGCCATCGCCAAGGCGCTTGCGGCTGTGGGCGCCAGGGTGTTTTTAACCGGTCGCAATCTTTACTCCGTTCAAAAGACGGCAGACGAGATCGTTGCAGCCGGTGGCCTGGCCGAGACAGCGCAAGTCGACGCCTTTGATGAAAAGGCGGTCAATAGTCATATAGATACCGTTCTGCGATCAGCGGGTACGTTAGACCTGTCATTCAATACAGTAGGTATTGACGTTACACAAAACATCCCTTTAATCGATATACCGGTAGACGATTTTGTGCGCACCATAACATTGACCATGCAAACCCGGTTCCTGACGGCAAAGGCAGCAGGGATAGTAATGATGAAACAGGGATCAGGGGTCATCTTATCCCTGACTGCAACACCCGCGGGGATCGGATATCCTTTTACGGGCAACTTTGCACCCGCCTGTTGCGCTGTAGAATGCCTGTCGGCAAACCTTGCTGCAGAGCTGGGTGTATATGGCGTACGTGTCGTAAACATCCGGTCGGGAGGTTCTCCGGATTCAAGGGTATTTAAAGAAGCAATCGACAGCCACCCTTCCGTCATGGAGCCGGTCCTGCGAAAAATGGAAGCCGATACAATGCTTAAAAAGTTGCCCTTAATGGCCGATATTGCCAATGCAGCGGTATTCCTTGCATCCGATCTCGCCGGGAAAATAACCGGCGTTACCATTGACGTGACCTGCGGCACCACTGCAGGATTGAATTACAGGGCAAAGCCGGAAGCCCGGCAATAACACCAAAATAACTATTCGGGCAACTTTTAGCCTGTTTAATCCACTTTTATGTATAACACATCGTTTCTTTTACGGCAATCCCTTCGTCCGCTGACACTGCTTTTCTGTCTGCTGTTCGCCTTCAACGCCCACAGCCAGCAAAAAGACGACGCGCTCAGAGTTGTGCTCATCCGGCATGGCGAAAAGCCAAAGGAAGGGTCCGGGCTCAACTGCCGGGGGATCAACAGGGCCAATGCTTTGCCCGCCGTCCTTTATGCCAGATTCGGTCTCCCGGGTCTGGTATACGTTCCATCCCTTAATGAAAATGATATGGGTAAACACAGCAGGATGACCCAGACCATAACCCCTTTTGTTGAAAAATATCATCTTCAGTTGAACAGCAGCTATAAGGTCAACGACATCAATAGTGCTGCTAAGAATATCCTGAAGCAGAAGGGAACGGTCCTCGTTGTATGGGAGCACAATGGGCTTGAAGATCTGGCGAAGAAATTAGGGGTCGAAGAAAAGCTGCATTGGAAAGATGATGATTTTGACACGATCTGGATCATTACCTTCAGCAAAAAAGGGAAGGCCAGGCTACTGGTTGACCACGAAGGATTGCACCCTTCGGCAAAATGCCCCGTATAGATATGCCCCTTTCCGAGATCCAGACATATATAGACGAAACAGAGAAAAACCCATCCCTCTTTGAAGAGCGAAGTTTTGATCAGCGGCTCGAAGTCATAGACTTCATCGGGTTCGGGCTTATTGATCAGATCGAAAAGATCCTGCCAACAACAGCTTCCCCGCAGAAGTTGATCCAGCTCAGGGTATTGAGGAGAGAAGCGCTTAAGAGAAGGATCAGGGTCATTACTTACGGCCCTTGTACTCCCCGGGTCGCCCTGGAAAATTGGCTTGAGCGGGTAACCCCGGGGAGATAGCATTATCTATAAACCAGGAATTTTTAACAGTATAATACACCGCTTGTGAAAAATTACATCCTTTTTGCCTATGCAATAGGCCTTTCCTATGGCGCCTTCCCGCAAACGATCTCCGAAAAAATAGATACCCTGCTGACCGCCTATGAAAAGGTCGGCAATTTCAATGGCTCGGTCCTGGTCGCCCGGAAAGGAACGATCATTTTTGAGAAGGGTTATGGCTATAAAGACAAAAAGGCACTTTTGCCAAACAACCCAAACACTATTTTCCAGATAGGATCCATCACAAAGCAGTTCACCTCCGCGATCATCCTGCAGTTGAAGGAAAAACAAAAACTATCAGTACAGGATAAGTTATCCAAATACATTCCGGACTATCCCAACGGCGACCAGATCACCATACAACATCTGCTGACACATACCTCGGGGGTATACAATTATACAAATGACCGGGAATTCATGAAAAATAGATCCGCAAAACCCATCGCCCGGGACAGCCTGCTTGCACTATTCAGGAACAAACCCCTGGACTTCAAGCCGGGAGAAAAATACAACTATAGCAATTCCGGTTATATCCTACTGGGGTACATCATCGAAAAAATCACCGGCCAATCTTATTTCCAGGTCGTGCGCGACAACATCTTTCGTCCTTTGCATATGGACCACTCCGGGTTTGATTTCACTCACCTCAGCAGTTCCGATAAAGCTACGGGCTATGATCCGCCCAATCCCCAGCAGCCGGCAGAAATAGTTGACTCCTCCGCATCATTCGCTGCCGGCGCGATCTACACCACCGTAGGGGATCTCTATAAATGGGACCGCGCCCTTTATTCCAGCAGCATCCTTAGCCATCCATCCGAGGAAGAAGCCTTTACGCCCCATTTGGCCAGGTATGGCTATGGCTGGGTCATCGACTCGCTCTACGGGAAAAAAGTAGTGGAACACGGAGGTGGCATCACCGGTTTTGTATCGTTCATAATGAGGGTTCCAGAAGACGAAACCTGTATTATCGTGCTGGATAATGCACCGTCGCAGGCGCAGCCGGGAATGATAGCCAATGGCATCTATGCGCTCCTCAATAACAAAGAATACGTCATACCAAAAGCTCATGTTGCCATACAACTGGATTCAGCGATATTAAAGCAATATGTCGGCGACTACCAGCTGAGGCCAAATTTTGTTATAACGATCACCTTTGAAAAAGGAAGCCTGTTCAGCCAGGCGACCGGGCAGGGAAAGGCGGAGATCTTCCCGGAGAAAGAAAATCTCTTTTTCCTGAAAATTGTCGATGCACAGCTTGAATTTGTAAAGGGCGCCAATAACGAGGTGGAAAAGCTGGTGCTTCATCAGAACGGCCGGCTGGCCCCCGGCAAGAAGATCAGGTAACCAGTTAGCCGTCATCGGGACTACTATAGCCCGGCAGCCAGCTTGTCTATGAGGTGTCTGCTCATAGCAGTAATATTCTTATCATAGCGCCAAACCCCGGAAAGACCATCCATCCCTTGTCATCCAACAGGAATACATTGGGTAACATGAGGGTGCAATATAACTGACTAAAAAAATATTTTCAAAAGTTTGTCCAATTCCTTTAAGCCCGATCGTCATTTGTTTTTAACCGGTTAAACTTAATTTTTAACAACAAAATTTCAAAAAAATGCAAGATTTCCTATTGGTATACAGAGCAGATTTAAATGCCATGCCTAAGAACCCTTCACCCGAACAAATGCAAGCCACAACAAAACGCTGGATGGACTGGATAGGCGGTATCGCGGCTCAAAACAAACTGGGTGACCGGGGAAACAGGTTGTACCCTTCGGGCAAAGTGGTAAAGGCCGACAACGTAATCGCCGACGGACCCTACACGGAAATAAAAGAATGTATCGTAGGGTATAGCATCGTAAAGGCCGCGTCCATCGAAGAAGCCACTGAATTAACAAAAGGCTGCCCCATTTTAGCGGCGGGCGGAAATGTAGAAGTCAGGGAAGTCAATCAAATGTAGAGGAATTGAGAAAATCCTAAATGCTTTTGTACTTTTATAAAGGCATTTTTTATGAAACAGGCAGAATTAATTCCGCATTTATTCAGAACAGAGTACAGGAAAATAGTTTCTGTACTCTGTAAATTATTTGGGATTGATCACATTGAAATTGCGGAAGACATTGTAAGCGATACTTTTCTTTTGGCATCCGAATTATGGGGTTTAAAAGATCTGCCCGAAAACCCAACGGCCTGGCTCTATACGGTTGCAAAAAATAAGACCCGGGATTATTTAAGACGTAATTTACTTTTCGCCCAACACATTTCAAAAGAAGTACGGCATAATACGACGGTTTCAGAAGAAATAGAAATTGATCTGTCCGTCAAAAATATCAATGACAGTCAACTGGCAATGATATTTGTCGTTTGTCATCCCTGTAACCCGGCAGAAGCCCGGATCGGGTTAGCGCTGAATCTTCTTTGTGGTTTCGGCGTTGAAGAGATCGCGAATGCCTTTTTGACAAACAGGGAAGTTATTTACAAACGGCTTCAACGAGCCAAGGAAAAACTCAGAACAGAAAAGATCCAAATAGAACAACCGACTTTATCAGAAATAGACGACAGGCTGTCTACCGTTCTGATGATCCTGTATCTTCTTTATAATGAAGGCTATTATTCTTCAGGCCAGGATATCACATTGCGTAAAGACCTTTGCCTGGAGGCGATGAGATTGACGTGTTTGCTGATTGATTCCCAAGCCTGCGAAGGGAATGAACGAGACGAAGCTTTGGCGAAGTTCGAGCAAACGAACAAACCCTTTGCAAATGCTTTACTCGCATTAATGTGTTTTCAGTCGTCAAGATTTGACGCAAGGCTTGATCAGAATGGGGAAACGATCTTATACCAGGACCAGGACACAGACCTCTGGGATCAGGAACTGATCAGGAGAGGAGAATACTTTTTGGATCAGGCCTCACAAGGCAACAAGATCTCAAAATATCATTTGGAAGCCGGTATCGCCTACTGGCACACTAACAGGGCAGACACAAAAGAAAAATGGGAAAACATCTTACAGCTTTATAACCAGTTGCTGCTTATTGAATATTCTCCGATTGCGGCATTGAACAGAACCTATGCGCTTGCGAAAGCCAACGGAAAAAGGGAAGCGATAATTGAAGCGGAAAAAATAAACCTTACGGGCAATCATTTATACCATTCGCTTTTAGGCGAGCTTTATACCGGCATTGACAATGCAAAAGCAATTTTGCATCTGCAAAATGCTTTAGAGCTTACGCGGTCTACGACCGATAAGATACGTATTACCCAAAAAATAACTGAATGCAAGCAGAAGGAGACTCCAATTCCGGGTTCCAAACAGTACGAATTCTAACCGCATTTGCCACCCCGCTCCAGACTCGCTTTACGCAAATCTTAAATATGAGAATAGGTATATTTACTTTAAAAGCTAATTATGCAATTTACAAAGCTTGTTCCAAACATATTCTATACAGACATTAAAGTGGGCCGCAATACCTGCATCCCAATCTCAAAACCATAACACCGCGGCCCTGGGGCGCACGGGAATTTGCATTGATAGATGAATCCAGTGTTTGTATTATCATTCAGCAATGGTAAAAGGGTGACCGGCTAAATATTTTCTAAAAATATTTGCGAAACCGATCAGTTGCCCATATATTTGCAACCAGTTGGTTTCACAACCGACATCACAAACCATGAGAAGAGACATATTTCAAGCCATCGCTGACCCGACAAGAAGGGCCATAATCGCTTTAATTGCAGTACAGGCAATGACGCCAAATGCCATTGCGGATCATTTTGACACAACAAGGCAGGCAATTTCGAAACATTTAAGGGTATTAACCGAATGCGAACTGGTGAAACAGGAGCATCAGGGCCGGGAAATATATTACCAACTTGAAATTGACAAAATGAAAGAGATAGATAAATGGCTGGAGCAGTTTCGGCAGATCTGGGAGAACCGTTTTATGCAGCTGGATCAACTTCTATTGACTATAAAAAAGAAAAAATAATGAATCACAATTTGCAGTTCGACTTCATTGCAGACAAGGAATAGAACACACTGACGACCACTAAGACCAAATCGATGGATTTTCAGGAGGGTGGTCACTGGCATTACGCGATGGTAGAACCCAACGGGACGGAATACTGGTGGAAACCATCGTCACGTACAATTCTCTTTCAGACCTGGAACAGGTCATCCAATAGCTGGCGACCGCAGAAATCGTAAGAAAAGCCTCAATCATTCACATATAAAAATTAGATTTATGAGAGCAATTAATCCATGGATCAACTTCAACGGAAATGCCGAAGAAGCATTCACTTTTTACAAATCAGTTTTTGGCAGCGAGTTCTCGAAGATCGTTCGTTTTAAAGACCTGTCAAGCGCCGAATTTCCGGTTGCTAAAAATGAGGCAAATAAAATAATGCAGATCGCTTTGCCTATTGGCAAACACAATGTGTTACTGGCCAATGATGTTCCCGAATTTATGGGACGAACAAATGAAAACGAAAACAGGTCGAAAATATCAGTTAACGCAGAAAGCCGCGAAGAAGCAGTCAAAATATTTAACGGACTATCAGCAGGCGGAAATATTGAGGGGCCCATTGGCGACACTCCCTGGGGTACATACGCTGGAATGTTTAGAGACAAGTATGGCATTGAATGGATTGTGGAATTTGACCCAAATTACGCCGGATAGATTTAGAATAACAAAAACCCAGGCCCTACGGGAGCCCGGGTTATATCAATAAGTGAACTAAAGGCCAAAGATAAGATATTTACTAATTAATTTAGTATTTTATTTTTAGGGTCGCTCATGATGACCTGGGGGTGGAGGAGGGCCGTGACGCGGCGGCACACAGCTGGAACCAATCACAGTTGTTATACTGATAGCAAGCAGAATTCTAAAAATATACTTCTTCATTATAGGTGTTTTTGGAATTTACCAAATGCAATTCCCATGCCCGGATGGATACAGCCCTGCAATGGAAACGCAGACAGGCCCATGCCCGTTTTTCGTAACTTCAAAAACAAGAAGTTTTTTTATGACAGCACTTGACCCGATAATCGCAGTAAAAGATGTCCAAGCCAGTGCAAAGTGGTATCAACAGGTATTTGGATTTAAAAGAGCTCATGGTGAAAGCGAAAGCTTTGCCGTTCTGGTATCAGAAGATGACGAGATCTTGTTATGTTTGCACGCGTGGGAAGAACACGACCATCCTACTATGAGAAACCCGGCAATTACACCCGGAAATGGATTAATTCTTTATTTCAGAACAGATGACTTACACGCCATTCGCCAAAACGTAGAAAAGACAGGTGGTCCTGTCGAAGAAGATATTCATGTAAATCCAAACTCAACAAAAAAGGAATTTTCGATTAGAGATCTGGACGGATACTATTTGACAATAAGTGAGTATCATAAATATTAAAAAATATTTGTGCTTATGGATTGGTAGTCGCACTGACCTCGCGGCTGATCGCGCTCTCGCCGGCATTGATATGCCCCGTTGTCACAACATAGTAATAGGTAGTTGCGGGAGTAAGCCCGATGTCGGTAAAACTGGGGCCGGCGAGATTCGCGGCTACAGTAACATAAGGTCCTCTCTTAACCACGGATCGCTTGAAATTATAACAGGGTGCATCCGTCACGGCTGAGACATTTACCAGGATCGAAGTGCCGGACTGTACATGCGGCGTCAGGCTGACAGGCGGTGTCAGCACATGGGGTGTCGGGTGTGTAGCCGTCAACGGGATCTGCCCTTTGATCATTCTGCCGCCGTCGGTGGTCAGGCGGAGATAAAAGTCTGCCGAGACATGCGTTCCATCTGCATCCAGTGTAAGAAAGTACTCGTTCTTCGGGATCATGGTGCTATCCTCGGCACAAGGCATAATGCCGGTCGCTTCATTGATCTCATCGAACATGGAGATATAAACACTCGGAATATTGGCGGTTTTAGCTGCTGCAAATTGCGTCCACATAAAATCGCCATGGTTCCGGGGAATGATATTCTTTGTCGTCCCGTTACCGTTGTAAAAGCTGGTTCCCGGATAGATGGCCACCTGGTAGTCAAGACCATTGGTCGTACATAGATTGCGATCCAAAGAGTCTTCCTGCACGAAATTGGTATGTGGACTGGCTCCTACACGCCAACCCATCAGCATGTTAGCAGTGAGATAAGCGGGGCGGTTGACGGTATCGCTATTGAAATTACCCGGCGCACCGGCAATGACATAGCAGCCCTGGGTTTTGAACCAGGTCAGCAGATCAGACCAGGTGCTCACATCCCCCGGCCTGCCAGAAACGCCGATGCCCCAAACGCAGACCACAGGCTTTCCATTCTGGTGCGCATAGGCTGTAGAAGCCGTATGCTGCTGCATAAAACTGGTCCAGTCGGACTTCAGCTGGGTCTGAAAGTTCGTCCAGCCGCTGATGTCATACATGACATAGAATTTACGCCCATAAGCCTCGGCGGCTCTTCGGGCGCGCGCGATGGCGCTATCGCTGGATTTCTTAGCTCGCGGATCATCGAAATGCGCGCCAAAACGCTGTAAGGCCGCGCAGTCGACACCATACTGCTGCATCCAGGAAAAGTGCAGGTTCACCGAAGACTGGTCCCAATCGGAGAACATGGTCACCGGTTGTCCGTTGCCAAGCGTCCCCGTATACGGTGGCTGAACAACGTTATCCTGGGTAAACTGGACATTTCCATAGGTCTTTGTGTATTGACGCATATCCGGCCAGCATTCAAGGTTCGTATGCTGCCAGTTGTTGAAAGGACCGCCATCTCCAGCCGCCTGGAACCACCCCTGGTAGCCCGCGGTTATTTTCCCGACGACATCGCCGGTGGGAGATAGGGCTCTTGCAGTCGTTTTACCGGAAGAGAACGTGTGGGTCAGCTCGTTCTTGCGGCAAGCCATCAATAAAAAAAGAGTAAAGAGACAAGCAAATAACTGTTTCATTTTAGGAAGGTTTTATGGTTTTTGTAACAACCATTGCTGGTTGGGATTGCTATTGGATCATTCTTATCTGGAGGGAACCAGATAAGGTGCAAGAATGGGCCGCAGCAAGGCTGCAGCTTTTTGTTGGCCGGTGGGACTTGGATGTGTCTGATCGTTAACCCCGTAGTCGTCCGTGTGCCGGGTGAGCCATCCCTCTGTGTTTATATAATGGACTTTCCGGTCTCCTGCCGCGTTCCTCGCGTCGACAGCGGCGGCGGTCGGTGCCGCCTTCAGTCCCAAAAAGGTGCGGAGCGCAAAGATCTCGGCATCCGGGAATTTGGTCCGGATCAAAGCCAGGAAGCTGATGTAATGCATCTGAAAAACACTGTCCGGGACTTTATTGGCATTGTCATTCGTCCCCAGATTGATCACGACGATATCCGGCCTGTACCAGGTAAAATCCCAGTCTTCCGGTGAGGCTTGCTTATAGTTGGATCGCAGCTTTAAGTACTGGTTTTCCATGGCGTTCTGCTTATATCCTGCGACCAGGTTGATCCCCGGATAGGCTATCTGCGCATGCTCGGCGTGCAGCGAATCCGAACATACCCACGCATAGTCCTGTACATTAGCAAGGGAGTCGGTATAACCCGCCGTAATGGAGTCGCCGATCCATTCGATAAAGGCGGTCAGGCTTGCCGGAGCCCTGGTCTTTGCGCCCCGATCAAGGATCAGCCCTTCAAAGTCAAATTCATAATTATAGTCCTGTCCTTCGGCGACGATCAATATATGAGTGCCTTTTGCCAATGGGGAAGGGGTGAGGTCGAGCGTACCGCCTGTTTTTCGGAAGGCGATCCACGGGCCGTCATCTATTTTTGCATAGAAACTCGCCGTGTTGCCCGTCTTTACCTTTACCGTGGTACCGGTAAAATTTACCCGCAGATACGAGCCTCCCCAGTAGGCTACATATTTCCCGGAATGGCTAAGATCCCAGCGCCCGAAATATTTTATGTTTGGATCCCCCGGCCTACCGGTTCCCTTGTCGCGGCCAGTTGTGCCGTGTATATCCGCGGCATCGGCTCGGAGGGAGAAGACGATAGGCAATAGCAAGCAGATAGTGAGTCCTTTCATGAACGTGGAATGTAGATGATAAGCGCTAATCTACAGGCCGGCCTGATAATAATTGATTAATTAAAGATTAACAGCGGGGGGAGGGGCTTAAATCGCCATATTTTATTTATTGCGCTCGTCGAGCATTTGCGCTATTATCGCTTCATCCAACCTTGCACTCCCTTCCCCTTCTTACTTGCCTTAAATTCGACTATATCCACGCTTGCCAGCCTCCCTTTGATAAAAGGGTCTTGCTTCGTGATCCGCTCTACAGCCGCACGGTCCCTGCCGCGTGCAATGATTATCCCGCCAGTCCTGGGCACCTGGCGCCCCGAAACCAAAAACTCACCGCTTGCAAAATATTTATCCAGGAAAGCCACATGCTTTTCCATCACCGCGTCGATCTTTTCCAGGGAGACCAGGTATCGCAAAAAGATGACAAACAATGATGGCTGCTCAGCCGCAACCTGCTTTGCTGCTCTCCTGGCTTCGACCTGCCGCTTCTTCCTTTCCGCTGCCTGGCGCCGTAACTCCACAGCCTGCTCCTTTTTCTTTACCGCAACACTTTTATCTGCCGGTGCAGCAGGTTGCTCTTTCCTGGCCCTTTTTCCTTTTACACCGCTGATCTTTCTTTCTACCAGCTGCTTTCGCTTTAGCAGCTGCTGTACAAAAGAATCTGTTCCGTAGGCGGCTTCCTGCGCACCTCCCAATGACTTCAACATAGCCTTCCCCAGCTTTGCCGCTTCAGGGTGCGCCGCCAGCCACGATTCCCGTGTAGCCTTGTCCCGCCGGGCAACGGCATTCATAGCTGCGTCCACTACTGCCAGCTCTTTACGGTATTCCTTCAGTCGTCGGTATACCATCAACAGTCGGCGAACCGCATCCCTGTTAGCCGGATCCTTGTCCACTATCCGCTGGTACAACGCTGCGGCAATATCCAGGTTTCCCGCCTGTTCCCGCTCCCGTGCCTCTTCCATCAATGCGGTTAGGTTTCTGATTGCTTTCATGTTACTCCATTTTTTTAAACACGATATTCCTTGCACAATTTATTACACTGCCAACAGAGATCCTATAGCCGGTTATTTTATTTTTTGCGTCGCGTATGAAATAAAGATCCCCGCCGCCATCGGCCAGCGAAAAGCCGTCGTAATAAGTTGGGGCAAGTCCCAGGTCGCATCGCCGAATACCTCGAAAAGATTGTAAATTTCAAGAAGCTTTTGCGAGCGAAAAAGAGCTAGGGTTTACACTACAAACGTCAAGCTTTATTCTAAATGAAATTGCTATAATTTGATCCTAAAACCTCCGTTGACGACAAAACCATCCAGCGGGGCGTAAATATCCTTAAATACCGGGTGGGTGATAGTGCCCGTATAGATGCTGTCGAAACGGGTCTGCCGGGTATCGGTAAAGTTTTCAAAGTTGATAAAGAGAGATAACCGTTCCCATATTTTTTCGGCCATAAATCCAAAGGTCCAGTAGGCTCTCCCTATTGTGCCGTCAGTGAGAGGCTGGGTGCTGTAATAGTAGGCTTCGAAGCCGATCTTCCATTGATCTTCCTTTTCATATACCAGTACATTATTGAGCCGGTGCCGGGCGGTAAGCGGATTTTCGCGGATGACCCCGTTTTCGTCGAGATGGGCGTCGGTGAAGGTATAGCCAAGATAGAGTTTGAAGTCCTGATAGCTGATCTTGACGTTGGTCTCAAAGCCTTTGCTGTCGATATAGCCGGAATTGTTATCCAGGCGGTAGATATTTCCGGGGAGAGTGTCCAGAAGCAGGGGGTGGTTGATCCGGGTAAAGAAAAAAAGCTGGTTGACGGATAGGCTGACAGTATGCAACAGGGTCGTCCGGTAGTTGAGGTCGAAGCTGGCGCCGTAGGATCGTTCCAGCTGGTTGTTCTGCGGGGAAATCGGCAATACGGACTGGAATTGTATTTTTTCCGTCTCCTCGGTGAAGATAGTGGGTGTTTTGTAACCAAGGCCGCCGCCCAGGCGGGTGCTAAATCGCGGCGTGATCTTATAGAGCCCGGAGATCCGGGGCAGCACGACCCAGCTATAGTCTGCGACATAGTCGCCGCGCAGGCCGGTTTCGATCTGGAGACGGTCATTGGCTTTCCAGGTGTTTTGAATAAAGGCGCCGCCGGTAGTTTGGGTGTAATCCCTTTTGGAGAAGGTGTCGCGGGGATTTTCTTTAAAGTCGTCTGTATAGACGTTGAGACCGGCGACCCAATCCATATCTTTTTCTTTGTGGTTATAGGCGATCTCGGAATAGGTGGATCGTTGTTTCCCGTCAAATACATAGCCGGGGATGGTGATGGTCCGGTTGAAACTGCTGACGGAGTTTTTGATGGTCAGACTGTTGTTGTCATCAAATTGGTGGTCGAGATCGAATTGAGTGGATAGGCGCCGGGTCCTGTTCTTTTCATAGTAACTGTGAGTACTGTCTCCGTGCCCGTCGATATAGTTAATGTCACCGCCCAGGCGGTTTTCAAAGGCGGTGTTGATTCCAAAATTCAATTTGGTGCGGGGGCTGAAATACAGGAATAGTTTGGGGTTGAATACGTACCGGTCGAATTTGGGTATGGCTGTAAAGGGGATGCTGCCCGAAGGGTCGTAGGCTTTGTTACTGTTGCGGGTGACAAAGAGGGTCAGACCTATTTTGCCAAAACGTTGACCGTAAAAGCCGCTAAGGTCGAGACCGCCGCCGCTGGTGCCGTTGCCAAGCAAACGCAGGTTGCGCTCCGGAGTGGGAGTTTGGGAGATAAGGTTGACCATCCCGGCGATGGCGCCGCCGCCATAGAGGGTGGAGGATGAACCTTTGATGATCTCCACCTGTTTGAGGTCGAGGGGCGGGGTCTGCAATAAGCCCAGCCCTCCGGAAAAACCCGCATAAAGAGGAAAACCGTCTTTGAGGATCTGAGTGTAACGGCCATCGAGCCCCTGGATGCGGATACTTGAATTGGCGGAGGTGGCCGATACTTGTTGTGTTTGAATACCGGTGCTCTCGTTGAGCATCATGCGAATATCTCCGGGTTTCATGTTGCCTTTTTCTTCCAGCTCTTCATGGCTCAGGATCTCGACGCGGGTGGGGATGTTTTGGATGCTCCGGTTGCTGCGGGTGGAGGACACAATGACCTCGCCCATTTCTTCACCGGCCGGTTCCAGGAGAATATACAGGGTATCGGCCAGCCTGGGCATGGTGATGGTTTGGGTGCGTTCCTCATAGCCGACAAAACGGACGTAAAGTGTTTGCCGGCCATCGGGGATGTCGCGGAGGAGAACCATGCCGTTGCCGTCGGCGACAGCGGAGACGGGCGCTATACCGGAGCCGTTTTCAACGGAGCCCCTGAGTTGTGCAGTGGCGCCGGATAAGGCCTCTTTGGTACGGGCGTCCTGGATAACGGCGATGAGGGTGGATTGGGCGTTGGATATATATGCGAAACAAAGCATGATGAGGATGCCTGCCATTCTTTTCATGGTATGTGCTTGACGTCAATAAATAAAGGATCAGCCGGTTTGCGGCTGCGGGAATGAAATTGCGGGAGGGTTATGCCTGCCGGGGAGGCTGCCAGGTGGAGGAGCTGAAGTCGCCTAAATAATGGTCAGTAAAATAGTGTGTTTGTTTACGACTGCGCGGGACAGGTTCCGGGTGCGGTAAAGTCATTTCCGGGATAATAAAGCCATGACACGCGCCGCAGGCGAAAAACGGCGAGCAGGGCAGGGCGGGTCTCTGATCCGGAAAGCTGTTTTTATGCTGCGCAGAGGTTGCACTGATCTCGTCCACGCAGCACCCGTCGTCTGCCTTGCAGGGTATGCCGGACAGCAGAAGGATGTACAGAGAAAATAGATAAAGCAGCCGCCTCATGGAATAAAGGTACAAGTTATTGGCTAACTTTAGAATATGGAAAAGATACCCACTTTAAGCGAATGGATAGGGGGATACCCCAGGATGGAGGAGCTAATGACGAAGTTTTATGAAAAAGTGCTTCAGGATGAACTCGTCGGACCGCTATTCAAGCACATGTCAGCGCAGCACGTGACACACGTGGCGCAGTTCGTTACAGAAGTTTTTCAGGGACCCGCGCTGTATACAAATGAGCGAAACGGCTCCCATGCGCTGATGGTCGCCCATCATCTGAACCGGCACCTGACGGAGGAGCATCGCAAACGGTGGGTCGGGCTGCTGCTCGATACAGCCGATGAGATGGGTATTCCAGCCGACCCTGAATTTCGTTCGGCGCTGGTCGCATACCTGGAATGGGGATCGCGGATCGCGGTTGCAAATTCTAATGCCACAGATAATCCCATTGCGGACGATGCACCGATGCCGGTTTGGGGATGGGGAGAGGCAAAAGGACCTTATCAGCCGCCATCTTGAAAATTTGAATGAAGGCACCGCTTTTTAGCGGGCTTTACGCAGCGCGTCGGCGAAGGCCCGGGGCAAAGGGCTATTCTCTACGGCCCTGGCTGCCTTTTCGACATCGTATTCAAACCGCACCATCTCCACCCGGATGTTATCGCTGTCGGAGGCAGGGCATTGGCCGGAAATAGGAAGCGGAGCAGTCCGCTGGCGAGCAGGGCGCCGGCGATCTGGCTGAGGATGTAAAGCCCCAGCGTGCGGAGGGGGAGGCGGCCAGCCAGGGAAAAGGCAATGCTGACGGCGGGGTTCAGGTGCGCGCCGGATATTTCTCCCAAGCCGTAGATCATAGCGGTGACAATAAGACCGAAGGTAACGGCGACACCTACGTGGGATACGGCGCCGCCGGTTTCCTTGTCGATGATGATGGCGCCGGTTCCGCAAAAGACCAGAGCGAAGGTGCCTATAATTTCAGCTACGGAGCGTTTGAACATGTTGGAATGCTTCATCGGCTTTCGCTATTGGCAGCAATCAGGTCCGCAGCAGGTTTTGGCGGCTGCCGGTTTTTCGGCGTAAACGGTGACGCTGACGATGCCGGTGCCGGAGGCTTTGAAGGCAGCGATCTCGTCGGTGTTGAGATACTGACCGAGTATGTCGTCGGGGACGGTGATGGCCTTTTCCTTCTGGATGGCGATGGCGGTAAAGCCGGTGGTCTCGATAAGGCCCAGGTATTCGCCCTTCTGGATGGCTCCGGCGACGCAGCCGGCATACATTTCGGCGGCTTCGCGGATTTTGGCGGGCAGCTCGCCGACCAGGACAATATCGGATATGCTAAAGTGGCCGCCTGTCTTCAGGACACGGTATATTTCCTGGAAGACGCCATATTTGTTGGGTACGAGGTTCAGCACACAGTTGGAGACGATGACATCGGCGACGTTTGCGGTGACGGGCATTTTCTCAATATCGCCCTGCCGGAACTCGACGTTGTTGTAACCTAATTTATCGACGTTGGCGCGAGCCTTCTCGATCATGGCGGGGGTGAAGTCTATACCTATGACCCGTCCGGTCTCGCCGGTCTCTTTGCGGGCAATAAAGGCGTCGTTACCAGCACCGGAGCCAAGGTCTATCACGACGTCGCCGGTTTTGATCTGCGCGAATTGCGTGGGCAGTCCGCATCCCAAGCCCAGATCGGCATCGGGGTTGTAGCCTTCAAGGACGCTGTAATCATCGCTCATGATGTTGTAGACGTCGGTAGAACACCCCCCGGACCCGCAGCAGGAGGATTCGTTAGTGGTCTTGTCCTGGAGGGCGATGACGCTGTATTTTTCGCGCACCATGTCCTTTATTTGTTCTGTCGTTTCCATGATGTATATAGTTTAATGTGATGGATTGGTTTCTGTGGCAGGTATCCAATAACTGACCTGGCTGGCCTGTTGGATAAAGGTCTTTATGGCTTGCTCGATCTCGTCACGGACGGCGCGGGTCTGTTGTAGGATTTCTTCCCGGCTGCCGGTAAAGCTGGAAGGGTCTTTCAAAGACCAGGCGATGCGTTTGACCACACCAGGGAAGAGGGGGCAGCGTTCGGCGGCTTCTTTGTCGCAGACGGTAACAACGGCGTTGTATAGCCGGCCCCGCTGGAATAGATCGAAGACCCCCTGGGTGGGCTTGCCGGTGAGGTCGATGCCGATCTCTTGCATGACTTTGACGACGTTGGGGTTTAGGGTACCGGGTTCCAGACCGGCGCTTTCGGCCTCGAAGGCGTCGCCGCCGTGCTTCTTTAGGAAGGCTTCGGCTATCTGACTGCGGGCGGAATTATGAATGCAGACAAAGAGGATGCGGTGCTTGCTGTTCATGGGTTACATTTTAATATTGCTATATTGCGATGGTTTGGGTCAAAAAAAAGCGCCGGTGTTATCCGCAGCAATTGTCGGCACCTTTATAGGCGGCGAAAAGCGCGCCGAATTCCTTTTGGTACAAAGCCCAAATCTTCGGCTCGATACAGTAGCATACGCTAGTGCCTTCGATAGTCCCCTGGATCAGGCCGGCGTTTTTCAGCTCTTTTAAATGTTGTGAGATGGTCGGCTGTGCGAGACCCAGCTCTTCAACCAATTCACCGTTGACGCAGGCATTGGCCTTGATCAGGTATTGAACGATAGCGATCCGGGCAGGGTGGGCGAGGGCCTTCATCATGCCAGCCAGCTTGTTCTGCTTGTCGCTGAATATTTCGGATTTGGTCAGGCCCATACGATTATCATTTCATTGCAATATTACGATTATTTAAAGCACAAGCAAAAAATTATTTTTTGCTGGCCAGGATCAATGTTGAGTATCGGAGCCAAAGTGAATAGCAGCCACGCATGCTGACCGCTTGCCTGATCTTTCATACCAAGCGCAACAACGGTTTCCGCCAGGTTGGTCTATTTCTCCGTAAAGCAGCTGATGGTCTGCGTAATGACCGCAAGCCCTCCCATGATCAGTGCCATGCTTTTATATGCCAAACGGTAAATAAAAAAAGCAGCCACCAGGAACATGCCCGCTCTGAATATGGCCAAAGCCGGCAAAGGAAGTCTACGCCCGGAGTTCGGCGCTGCAAACAAAGCCCATAAGATAACCGCTAATATTACAAAACTTGCTGCCAAATTTATACGAAGAAGCATATCAGTTGGTATGCTATATCCATAGCAGCCAAAAGCGATAAGCATAAGGAGCTCCATGAGGAATACGACGATCTGAACGGCCGGTTTGAGCATGGGTGAATATACTTTTAAGATCAGGAGCGAAGATATGGAAAGGGTAGGGCATAGAGGAAGTGGTGGCACATTTTTTTCATAGGCTTTATCATGACACATAAAATGATAAATCCGAGTATCCTATACTTCGGTACACCTGTAGCTTTAATCACTACCGTCGACGCAACGGGAAATGTTAACATTGGCCCTATGTCATCCGTGTGGGCGTTGGGATGGACGCTTCTGCTTGGATTGGAATGTGCCTCCAAGACCTATCAGAACCTAATTTCCCAAAAAGAATGCGTCGTTAACCTCGCCGACCCTTCGCTATTTCAAAACGTAGAAAAGATAGCCAGCCTCACCGGCGCCGATCCCGTCCCGGATTACAAAAAGGGCAGATATAGTTATTCGGCTGATAAATTCGAGGCGGGCGGATTTTCGAAAATGCCGGCAGAACAGGTAGCTCCCCCGCGCATAGCGGAGTGTCGTCTTCAGTTGGAAGCGATCTTTAAGAACGAGATCGTCATCCGGGACGATCCTAAGGAGTCTTCTGCGATTGCTGCAGTAGAGGTCCGCGTACTAAAAGTCCATACGGACGAAAACATGATTGCCGGCGACAACCATATCGATCCCGCTAAATGGAGTCCCCTGATCTACAATTTCAGGCATTACCAGGGGCTTGGCAAAGAATTGGGCAAAACGTTCAAGGCTGAGATATAGTAAAAATGTTTTTAATACCTGCCTGATTTTTCTCTTCCCTCATTTTGTAATCCCGGAAGTACGGAGTAATATTATCTTTTATACCATTTAACAACCCCTAACCCGGATGTACGCCTGTACATTCAGATAATCGTATAAAATTAGTACTGGATCAAAGTCAGCGGAAGATCAATGTGGAGTATCCGCTGTGGCTGACGGATCTGAATCAGGACATACGTGCTAAGCGATACTAAAAATGACAATCAAAATGTGCCATTATAAATGATGCCAATATGAAAGATCTGAAAAAACGTCTTAAACAGGGAGAAACACTGAATGGATGCTGGCTGAACCTTGGTAGTTCCATAACCGCAGAGATCGTTGGAATGTCAGGGTTTGACTGGGTATTGATAGACCTTGAACATGGAGCAGGAGTGGAAAAGGATGTACTGCACCAGCTGCAGGCCCTGGAACATACGTCTGCGGCACCCATCGTGAGGGTCGAAGGCGACCAACGGCAAAGGATCCACCGGATGCTGGATCTGGGAGCGGAAGGGATCATGGTCCCCCGGATTAGCACCGCAGCAGAGGCGGCGGCCGTAGCCAGGGCACTGCATTATCCTCCCGAAGGCAACAGGGGCATCGCCAAAATGGTTCGTGCCAGTGGTTTTGGTCAGAACTTTACCGGATATTACAACGAAGGAAAGGATAATATCCTGGGTATCGTTCAGATCGAAACGGCGGAAGTACTCCATCACCTGGATGAAGTCGCAGCGCTGGACGGCATCGATGTGCTTTTTATCGGTCCTTCCGATCTTTCCATGGACTTAGGCGTCTTCGGTCAGCTTGATCATTCCCTTTACATCGATGCGCTGAAGGCAACCGTCAATGCAGCAGAGAAACACGGTAAGGCCGTGGGCATACTGATAGCCACTCCCAATGATTATAAGAAGTACCATGACATGGGGTTCCGGTTCATCGCCTGCGGTGCGGATGGCACCTTTGTATCGGAAGGAGCCCGGAACATGGCAAATAAGTTAAAGGCCTTCCGATGATCTCATCTTCCATTATCACCCATCCTCTCTTTCTATTGCGCTATAAAACCCGCCGTGGTGGCGGGTTTTGGAAATCAGCTTATACAGTTTGCGCCTGCACAAGTGCAGCAAATCTATGTTCAAGTGCTTTCATCGCGCTGTTGCGCCAGCTCTCCGCCACGGACGCGGACTGGGGATCCGGGAAGATATCCTCCTCTCCCTTTTCCACCCCGTCAAAAATGCCCTGTGCAACTAATTCCGGAGAAGTTTTGGGTATATCCAGGCCCCTGATCAGATCGGTGTCGGTGGGCCCCGCAAGAACGGCATGAACCTTTACACCTTGTCCAGCCAGGAAGGCACGCATGGATTGGGTCATCGAGAAAGCAGCCGCCTTTGAGATCGAGTAAGATGCGGTCGGCGGCAAAGGAGCAAGCGCAATGACCGACAAAATATTTACGATCGTTCCATGCGTTCGGACCAGCGACGGCAGAAACGCCCTGGTCATGCCGTACATACCAAAGAAATTGACGGACAGATGCCGTTCTATCATGGCGCGATCGCTCAGGTCGTCGTAGAACATGACACCGGCATTATTGATCAGGATATCCAAAGACACGACTCTCCCGACAGCTTTCCGGATCTGCCCCTCGTCCGTCACGTCCAGCGTCAGGGGAGTGACACGCCGGTCGGAGTGGGTAAATGAAGTACGCACACCGGCATACACCTGCTTCGCTCCTCTCCTAAGCGCTTCTTCGACCAGCGCACGCCCAATGCCACGATTGGCGCCGGTTACCAAAATTGTTTTCCCTTCGATTTTCATATGTTTAATTTTGACACGAAGGTCGACCGGCAAAGGCAATGATACAAGTGACGATCGTCACAAAAGAGAGAGACTACGATCTCCGGCCGCGGATGCGGCTTAACGTTTCCCTCGCAATTCCGAGGTAGGAGGAGAGCTGGTTTAAAGGCACACGCTGCAACATCATTGGACAATGTTCTTCCACATATTCATAACGTTCCTGAGCGGTCATGAGCTTAAACAGATTGGCGTGGTTTTCCAGCTTTGCAGCCATTTGGTTTCCACAAAGCCAGCCCAATGTGGCAAGTTCCTGGTTTTCCTGCCCCGCTGCAACCAGTCTTGGTTTATCGAACACAATGGTTGTGGTGTTTTCACAGGCCCGGATAGAGAACTCAGATTTTTCGCCATTCCAGAAACTATTGATGTTGGTGGCTATCTCTGATTCGAAGAAAAAGTTTGTATTTATTTCCTGATCACCCTTCCTGTAGAACGCACGGCAATAGCCGGTAGAAATAAAGAACAGGTGGTTACATACCTGGCCTTCCTGTAAAAGACAATCGTACTTTTTATATTCAACTGTAGTCAGGGCCGGCAGGAGCATCGTCCACGCTTTTTCAGAAAGATCGATCAGGGAATGAATGTAAGTTCGTAATTTTTCCATTTTTGAGATCCCGGGTGGCCGAAGATAATAAAAAAACGAGCGAAGGTCAATCTGGTTCTCAAGCCATTTGTTGTTACCCCGCCAGGCGATTTAAAATGCTATCAAAAAATTACCCCCATACGCTTCCCTTCATTTTACAAAATTTGGCTTTACGAAGCACTATGGATCTTTCTCGCAGTAAGTATCCCGTTTTTTATCGCTTCCGGCCGCCAACGATAAATTTATTCAAATATTAACAATTCGTTAAGAGAATTTTGGGGGTTCTGCTTGTCTCTTTCTACAGGTTTAACATTAGACTTAACATATAAACATTTATTCTATTCTATAATGAGATACTTGACCTTCCTTGTTGAAGGGCAATTAGCAGGACTAATTGCCCTAACCGATTAACAATCCACACTATATTAGAATTGCATCGATTTCCGAACATCGGATGCCAGTCACTAGTCAACACACAGTCAACAATTTAATATGAGAAGAAAACTGCTACTGCTGTTAAGCACAGTTGCGATCTTATTTGCGAACGCGCAAACACCGCCGATAACGGGAACAGTAAAAAATGAAAAAGGAATACCTGTCCCCGCCGCAACTATTAAGATAAAAGGAAGCAATGTAGGCACACAAACAGATGATGCCGGAAATTTTACCATCAGCGTTGCTCATGGAAAGTCACTGATCATCAGTGCTGTAGGGTACGAAACAGTCGATATTAAAGCACAGGAAAACCTCCAGATCACCCTGAAGGACAAGAACAGCAGCCTGACGGAGGTCGTCGTAACAGCCAACTCCGTCAAAAGAGAACAACGCTCGCTGGGTTATGCCGCTTCCACCATCAAAGCTGCCGAGCTGACACAAGGTCAGAGCACCAGTGCCCTTACGGCGCTGAGCGGCCGCGTAGCCGGCGTCAACGTCACCTCCACTACCGGTGCGGTGGGAGGTTCAACCCGCGTCGTGCTAAGAGGCGGTTCCTCGATCACGGGTAACAACCAGGCCCTGATCGTGGTGGACGGTATCCCTTACGCCAACCAGGACAACTTTGCAGGGCCGAACAGCCTGGCCTCCATAAACTTCGGCAACCGCGGTAACGACATCAATCCCGACGACATTGCTTCCGTGACCGTTCTGACTGGTCCGGCCGGTGCCGCCCTTTATGGTTCAAGAGCTTCCAATGGTGCCTTGATCATTACGACCAAAAGCGGAACCAGCGCCAGGAAAGCCGAGATCACGTTCAGCACCAAGAACACATTTTCGTCCGTCCTCAAGATCCCTGATTTTCAGAATCAATACGGTCAGGGTTATTACGACGGCAAAAATCCCGACGGAACACTGCACTATAATACCCAGGACTGGGGTGATAACTTCAGCTGGGGCGCTCCGTTCACCGGACAGGTCCTTCCCTGGGGTCAGACCATCGACGGCAAGCAGCTGAGCAAACCGTATTCGGCCCTTAAAAATAATGTCCGGGACTTTTTTTCTACCGGTGTCACCACGGACAACTCCCTTTCTATTTCATCCGGTAATGAAAGATCCAGCTACTACCTCAGCCTCAACTCGGTGAATGCCAATGGCATCTATCCCACCGATGCGGATAATTTCAACAGGTACAGCGTACGATTCAATGGAAAGACCAATCTTGGCAATAATTTTTATAGCAGTGTCGCCTTCAACTATATTCATATCCACCGCAGCGATATCGGAGGCGGACAGGGCGGCGGCTCTGCACTGATCAACCTTTATCAGACCCCGAGAGATATTCCCATTAACAAGATGGGCGATCTGAGCAACAAATACAACGGTTATGGCTACACCGATGACCAGGGCGTATACCATGGCGATAAATATGGTTATTACAACCAGTTTGCCCCCAACCCCTACTTCCTGATCGCTGATTACAAAAACTTCGACGACGTGGACAGGATCACCGGCGGCATCACGTTGGGCTATAAACCGACCCTCTGGCTGGATGTGCAGGAAAGAGTAACGGAAGACTACTATACGGATCGCAGAAGATTGCTGACCCCAAAATATAACTTTGAGCCCGCTGACGACGGAACGAATGGCAACCCACCGGCTTACTCTTCCGCTAACATCGTAACCAGCAACGGCGGATACGAAGAGGATGTTTATAATGTCGGGGAAATGAACCACGACCTGATGGTCACGGCCAAGCATGATTTCGGAGATGATTTTACGGGTTCGCTAATGGTCGGCAACAACCTTCGGTTGAATAACACCAATTTTACACAGACCTCCACCAACCAAAGCAGCGGGCTGGTCGTTCCGGACTGGTATAATTTCGGAAACAGCAATGGCCCCATCCTTGCGAAAAACACGCGCACCGTACAGAGAAGGGTGGCTGCATACGCCAGTCTCGACCTGTCCTGGAAGCGAATGCTCTACCTGGGCGCTACGGTCAGAAATGACTGGTCCTCCACGCTGCCTGTCAATGCCAATTCCTTCTTTTATTCCAGCGTCAACGGATCTTGGATCTTTACCGAGCTGCTGAAAGAAAGCGCCATCGATAGAGTACTGAACTATGGAAAATTGCGCGCCAGCTGGGCCCAGGTTGGTAATGACGCAAACCCCTACCTGCTGAACACGACATATGGTCAGACTTCCATAGCAGGGGGATTTGCCGGTGGCAATACGGTTTTCCCCTTTAATGGCGTACCCGGTCTCGCAGTCAATAATCTTCTGGGAGATCCCGCTATCAAACCAGAGATTACCACTGCCCGTGAAATAGGTGTGGAACTCGGCTTCCTGAATAACAGGCTGACCCTTGACGCCAACTATTATAACTCCAGGCACAAAAACCTGATCGTTCAGTCTAATGTTGCCCCTGCTAGCGGATATTCATTCGCAACCGTGAATGCAGGCGTGGAACAAAATAAGGGAGTCGAGTTTACTCTCCGCGGAACACCTGTAAGAAGCCAGCACTTCTCGTTGGAACTCTTCGCTACGTATACCAAAAACGATAACAAAATTGTTGCCCTGCCCAACCATGCCCAAATCGTGATCGGTGGATTTAATGGCATGGCCATTGTCGCACAGGAAGGTAAGCCTTCGGGCGAATTCTATGCGGTAGATAACCAGACCGAGAATGGTCACACGGTAGTCAGCGCTGCCGACGGTATGCCGGTGCCTACAACCAGCGCCGTATATCTTGGCAGCTATCTCCCCAAGTGGCAGGGATCTTTTGGCGGAACGCTTACCTACAACAGCTGGAGCCTGGGCTTCCTGTTCAATACCAAGCAGGGTGGTGTATACTTCAGCCAAACCAAGGGGATCAGCGACTTCGTAGGTACGGCAGCTGAGACAGGCGGTGTACGCGATCCGCAGATCTGGGCCAATTCGGTGATCAATACCGGAACGGCAACCCAGCCTGTCTACCAGGCCAACACAACAGCCAAATACATCAAGCAGGACTATTTCACAAACTTTATACCTGCAGGCCAGAGCGTTATCGACGGCTCCTATGTCAAGCTAAGCTCCCTGGAGCTGGACTACCAATTGCCTGCAAATACACTGAGCAAGACCCCATTCGGTCACGCCAGCGTCGGCTTATATGGTAATAACCTTTTTATCTGGACGCCAAAGGCCAATCAGTACGTAGACCCTGAAATGAACTCTTCGGGATCCGGCAACGAGCAAGGCTTTGATTTCGTGGCACAGCCTTCCGTACGTAACTATGGCATCAACGTAAAGTTAACTTTCTAAAATGCATCTATTTATGACAATACCAATCAATATAAGAAGAAGCACGGTGTTTGCTGGTCTGGCGGTTTTGCTGCTGGGGACCGGCTGTAAAAAGTTTCTGGATGTGAACCAGGATCCGAACAATCTTAGCAATGCTCAACCCGCACAACAGCTGCCGACGGTGGAAGCCGGCGTCGGCGTAGTATTGGGAGACGATCTTTATCCCTTCGGCAATCTCTGGTCGCAGTATTTTACGCAGAGTGCCATCGCTTCGCAATACAAGCCGATCGATCAGTACCTGCAGACCAACAATGATTTCAATTATATGTGGGCGCACCTTTACCAAACCACATTGATCAATAATCAATTGATGATCGGCAACACTATCGGTAATAAGGGTCTGATCCAGTATCAGGCGATCGGCTATGTTTTAAAAGCCTACACCTTACAACTGGCGACCGACGGATTTGGCGATATCCCAATGACGGAAGCCCTGGAGGGATCGTTCAATAAGAACCCGCACTACGATGCGCAGCAGATAGTGTATGATTCCATCTTCTACTATATCGAGAAGGGAAAGGCGCTGATGAGCGACACGGATCCCAATGGGCCCCAATCGGACGACCTGATCTTCAAAGGCGATATGGATAGCTGGATCGCTTTTGCCAACACGCTCGAGCTTCGCGCCTACCTGCGCCTGTCACAGGTGGATCCTGCTACGGCCGAGGCTGGCGTAAAGGCGCTGTATGCAACGAATCCTACTTTTCTAAGTACGGATGCGAAGATGACCTATACTTCGACCGGCGGTAACCAGAATCCTTTCTATATCAAGGCTGTCTCCCTGGGAAAGGCCGTGAATCTTGCAGCGAGCGCGACGGTCGTTACCCAATTCGAGCGCAACAGCGATCCGAGGCAGTGGGCCATATTTGAAAAGGTGAAGGCTACCGATGACACCATCACCGACATGGTTCAAGGGACATCCGCTCAAAATACCAATAAGGTGAACTCGAAGCCCTCACCGCTGGTAGGAGGCGATCCCCAGAATACCGCTTCGGCGCTGGCGCCCGTGATCCTGATCGGCGCAGCGGAAAGTAAATTCCTGCAGGCAGAAGCGGTTGCCCGCGGATGGGTTACGGGCTCTGCAAGCACCCTGTTTACCGCTGGTATCAATGCCAGCTTTGCGACCGACGGCATTCCCGATTCCGCCGCCCAGTATCTCACCAGCGCACCGGACGCAGTTTTCCCTGCCGCCCAGGCCGATCAGATCAAGGCCATCATCACGCAGAAATATTATGCGATGTGCGGTTCTCAGGGTTTCGAGGCCTGGACCGAATGGAGACGTACTGGTTACCCAACGTTCTTTGTCCTCTCCGGCGCCGCCGGCGGACGCGGTGTTCCCCTGCGGTTCCTTTATCCCCAGTCCGAGCTGACGGGAAACCTGAGCTATCCGGGTACCGTTACCGAAACGACACCTGTGTGGTGGGATAAATAATAAGAAAAGAGTAGCCGATAAGAAAAAGCCTCCGCGTTGCGGAGGCTTTTTCTTTATAATTTCTGAGCCGCCCCAATAATAAATTCCGCTACTTTGTCCGGTTGAGACACCATGGGAATATGACTGGACGCCAATTCGATCGTAGTCGCCCTGATCAGTTTGGCCTTGGATCGTTCCAGGTCCGGGTTGATCATTCCATCATTTTCTGCGACGATCATCCAGGATGGTTTCGTTTTCCAGGCGGGATTAAACACCTTCTCCTGTGTGGCCGCCGCCGCCCAGGTCCCCTGCGTGGCAAATATTACTTTTCTTTCTTCAGGCGGCAGATCCTGCGCAAAACATTCGTTTATCCCTTTCTCCGACAAGGTTAAAAACCCATCGGAACTTAGCCGGAATTCCGGTCCGACTGCCGTCGGCGGCATCGCAGCGTTGACGTCGTTGACGTTTTGTCCGTCTTCAGGAACTAATGCCGCAACATAAAGCAATCCTGCTACCTTTGGATCTTTTCCCGCTTCGGAGATCACCATTCCACCATAGGAATGTCCCACCAGCAGCACCGGGCCGTCCATTTGAGCGATAGCCCGCCTGGTCGCGGAAACATCATCGGCTAACGAAGTCAGCGGGTTTTGCACAGCGATCACATTGTATCCTTTAACTTGGAGCAAAGGAATAACCTTTGACCAGCTGGATCCGTCGGCAAAAGCGCCATGAACCAATACTATATTTTTCATATCCTTTTGTTTATTTAATTATAAGATCGCAATTCCAATTACAACCGCCTCGGCAAGCCGTCACCCGTCATCTTCGTTCCAACAGGCAGCAGGCCTGGCTTTCAGACTTTTTGCAGCGATTTGCTCAGCCATTTTCCAAAGGACACAGATCCCAGTTTCGCCGGCCCGGCCGGAACCAGCGCCATCTCGGGGATCTGTCCGCCATAATACCGGGCCTGGTTGTTAGGTACTACCTTGCGCGGATCATTTGTCTCCTGGAGGTATAGTGCAACGAGCGCGGCCATCGTATACCGATCGGGGCCGGCTATTTCCATAGTGTTGTTCATCGGAGCCGATAAGGCAAATTGGCTTACAAAGGCAGCCACATCATCCGAGGCGATAGGTTGGAATTGCACAGTAGAAATGTGTACTTCATTTCCTTGCGAAGCTTCCTTGGCAATGCCTGGTAAAAATTCGAAGAACTGTGTGCTGTGGACAATAGTATAAGGTACGCCTGATTGTTTGATCAGCGTCTCCTGCGCCAGCTTCGCCCGCATATAACCGATATTCTGCATCTGCTCAACCCCAACAATCGACAGGGCAACATGATGCTTTACACCGGCTTTGATCTCTGCCGCCAGTAAATTGCGACCGGATGTTTGAAAGAATTCCAGAACGGCCTTGTCCTCAAAGGATGGAGAGTTTGCCAGGTCCACGACGACATCTGTATCTTTCATAGCCTCGGCTAACCCTTCCCCCGTAATGGTATTGATACCTGCAGCCGGGGACGCCGCAATAACCTGGTGACCCTTCTGGCTAAGATTTCCGACGACTTTTGTTCCGATGAGGCCCGAGCCTCCAATGACTACAATTTTCATAATCCTGAGTTTTTGATTTTATACTGCAGTGACGAGACTAACGGCATGCCAATATTTTAGAAGGCTGGTTCCGAATACTTTAATTTTTTGCCAGTGAGATCATTTATCGGCATATCAATAATTATTGAAAAACTTCGCGACAGATCGTTGGAAAAGAATATTTTATGGTTTGGAGGGATAACTGTTGTAAATTTATTCGCAATTACCTTGAATAAAAGGGTACAGTAAAAGCGTTGAATGAAAGCCAAAATTCTGATAGTCGAGGATCAATTTATCGAAGCGAAAAGTCTCAAAGTAATACTAACAAATGCAGGATATTCCACTTGTTCCATTGCACGATCGGTCGCCAGTGCATTATCAATAGTCGAAGAGGAAAAGCCTGACTTAGTATTAGTTGATATTTTTTTGCAGGGGGATGGTACGGGTATTGATCTTGGCAGGATCCTGAATCAAAAAAATGTGGCTTTTGTTTATCTATCAGCAAACTCGAACAGACAGATCCTGGATGATGCAAAACCGACTAAGCCGTACGGTTTTATGGTGAAACCCTTTCGGGCGAAAGATGTACTGATCATGCTGGACGTTGCCCTGTACCTGCACAAGAACCGGTTGGCTGAAAAGAGTAATGCCCCTTCATCAGAGGCAACTGAACCCGCCATACTTCCTCCTGAATTCGGCCACCTGATTGGCAAGAGCCGCAAATTCGTGGAAGCGCTGGAACAGGCAAATACGGTCGGCCCTACGGATACCTCCGTACTGATACTGGGCGAAAGCGGCACAGGAAAAGAAATCATCGCCCATTCGATCCACAAGATCTCTGCCCGACGGTACAAGCCATTCGTCGTTGTCAATTGCGGCACATTGCCGGCTAATCTTATCGAATCCGACCTGTTCGGACATGAAAAAGGGTCTTATACAGGAGCCGTCACAAAAAGGGAAGGCAAGTTCGAGCTGGCAGACGGTGGCACCATCTTCCTCGACGAGATAGGCGAGTTGCCGCTTGAATTGCAGGTCAAATTTCTGCGGGTATTACAGGAACGAGAGATCGAACCGATTGGAGGCAAACCAAAAAAGATCAATGTGCGGGTGCTTGCCGCTACCAATAAAGACCTGGAAGAAGATGTAGCAGCCGGACGCTTTCGGATCGACCTGTATTACCGGCTCAATGTATTCCCTCTACTCCTGCCATCGCTGCGCGAACGGAGAGAAGATATACCGCTGCTGGCAAATTATTTTTTGAAAAAGTATAGCGCAGAAGGAGGAAGACAGGCGCCTGTATTATCAGCAGAAGCGACAGCAATGCTTATGCAATATGATTGGCCCGGGAACATCAGGGAACTCGAGAATACTATCCAACGAAATCTCGTGCTTACAAAAGGATCTGTGATCGAGTCCCCGCAGATCCCCGTCTCAAAAAGAGCGGCCAACATCGCCGATAGCGATAGCAACGGATTTAAGACCATAACGGAAAACGAACGGGATCACATATTGGCTGTATTGGAAAGCTGCAAATGGAAAATATCGGGAAAGGGGGGCGCTGCTGAAATTCTAGATATCAACGTCAACACACTCAACTCCAGGATGAAAAAATTGGGCATTGAAAGAAAATGAAGCCAAAACATCTATTATTAATCCCTTTTTTAATCGTAGGCAATCTGACTGCAGCCATACGTGCGTTTGGCCAGACGGATCGATCGCGGCCTTCTTCCGCGTATTCAGCCGCCATGCAGCGCCTCCAGCTGAACCTGACTACCTCTTTTGTTTATTTTTGTATGCAGGGCCAGCTGGAAATGGACAGCACCGCCATTATGGTTAGCGAAGGGGAACATTTGCCCTATTCCCTTTATTATGACGAAGATTATTCGAATGGCCCCGACAACAACATAAAAAAACTATTAAAGAAAGGAAGTTATTTCCTTTTCAGATCAGGTTCAGATAAAAAAGACCTGGATAGCGCCCTTCCCCTTTTACTTACTGCCAGGCTGGAAGCAGAAAAAAGTAAAAGCCTCTATTTCCAGAATGCGGCGCTGGCAGCGCTGGGCAGGTATTATCTGCAAAGTAATGACGTGCTGAAAAGCAGAGGCTGTTTTTCCGGGGCGGTCGATCTTGCCAGGAAGGCAGATGATCCCGCTCTCTTGTTTCGGGCATTGGCAAACCGCGGCGCATACGCAGGTTATGACGATATCCAAAAAGAAAAAGACCTCAATGAAGCATTGAGATTATCCCGGCAGCTCCGGGATACCGTCGGGGAGATCGGGATGCTGACACGGATCTACGAAATATATTTCGTACTCAGAAAATATGACACCGTCAGGAAACAGCTGCTGCAGGTAACTGAACTGGAAAAGCTGATCGGGTTCAGGCATATTCACTATAACTATTACGTTCTCTCTTACCTTGATTACAATGCGGGAGATTATGCGGGTGTATTTTCAAAATCAAAAAAGGCCATTGAAATAATGGAGGCCAATCACGATTTCGCGTTCTCAAATTTTTTTTATGCGAACCTGGCCAATATCTATGCCCGGTTTGACAATTATGAAAAGGCGCTTGAATGGTTAGGCAAAAGCCTTCAGCAGGAGCCGGCGAACAAGGCAAAAAGGATCTGGTACCATCAATTCTGTAATACTGCGCTGAATGTCTCAAAATTTGGTCATCCCCAACAAGCACTTGACTTCACTTTAAAGACTATCCGGAATTATCCGCCTGTATCCGCAGACAATAAATTTCACGTAGCTTATCTCCTGGGATATACTTACCTTCTATTGGATCGGCAGGATCTTTGCAAAAAGTACTTTGATATCATGTTGCCTTTAATGGACTCATTACGAAATGATCCGGAAGAGAACGACAAACGTTTTTCTGCCTATCTCGATCTCGCAAATTATTATATGACCCTTGGACGTCCCGACCTTTCAAAAAAGTATTTCGAAAAGGGAAAGCCATTTGCCGATCCACGCAAAATTTTCAACATAAGCAAAATACATGGGGTCCAATCCCGGATCGATTCAAGTGAAGGAAACTATTCGAAAGCGCTGCGTGAGTATAAACTCGCCCAGGTAGCTGATGACAGCATCTACAGCTTGAGAAGGGCCAACCAATTTTCTGAGCTGCAGATCCAATACGAATCGGAAACAAAAGATAAAAATATCGAACTGCTGGAACAGAAAGATAAAGTACAGCAGGCAACGCTGCGCCAGTCGGATGTCATGAAAAAAGTTACGCTTGCCGGCATCCTGGTTATGCTGGTAGTAACAGGGTTGATATATTACCTGTACCGGAACAAACAAAGACGGAACAAGGAGATAAATGAAAAAAATCAGTCGCTTGAACAACTGGTTAAGGACAAGGAATGGTTGATCAAGGAAATTCACCATCGGGTAAAAAACAACTTCCACATCGTTGCAAGCCTGCTGGAGATCCAGTCCAGTTACCTGAAAAACAAAGCAGCCCTGTCCGCTATAAAAGAAAGCCAGCACAGGATCCATTCCATGTCGATCATTCATCAAAAACTTTACCAGTCCGATACGCTTTCTACTATCCATATGCCCGAATACATATATGAACTGGTTGAATACCTTCGCGAAAGTTACTCGATCCGGCAAAACATCGGGTTCTCGCTACAAATAGAGAACATTGAATTGAACCATGCGTCTGCCATTACATTAGGACTAATCCTTAATGAGGCCATCACCAATGCCATTAAATATGCATTTGCAAGGACAAAAGACGGATCGATCTCCATCTCCCTTAGTCATATTTCAGAATCACAGATCTTATTGAGCATCGCCGATAACGGACGCGGGCTCCCCGCTGACTTTGACTCAAAGATCGGAGCTTCCATGGGTATGGAACTGCTGCAGGGACTCACCGACGATCTGGGAGGCAGTTTCAGCATTGAAACGCACAACGGTACGCGTATAAAAGTAATTTTCGACTATAAGCCGGTCACCGCCGCCAGTGTTTCATTTTCATAAAAAATATTTTTCTTTGGGACTACCCACAGGCCGAAGGGACTGTACCGCTGCACCGGCGTCAATACCCCTGTCCGCTTCGATGATATCTGCACCTTCGTGGATCATTGCCTTATACCGGTCCATCAGCGCGTCATAACTTCCAATCTTCCCTTCCTGGTATTCCCTGTCTACAGACCGGGAACTTCCCATCATACATAAGGCCCCTCTTTCATGCACCAGTCTGAAGATCTCCTTATCCTTTGGCTGCGTATGCGTGATAAAGGCCACCACATTGCTCCAGGGAACTCCCGTCGAATCAAACCGCGCTACGGCATCCCTGTCCGGCATCATCACTTCCATCACGATATTTTTGTCCATCCGGTAACATTTCTGCGCATCTTCAAAAGAGTAGGCGATGACAATGGCGCTGTTCTCCGCATGATGCTCTTCGATCTTTTTCACCCGCACTTCGATCGGCACCTCCTTCATATCCACCACCAGGATCGTCTTCCCTTTTGCCCATTCCAGCACTTCATCGAGCGTTTGTATCCCGTACCCGGTGACATTTCCCTCCGGGTCCTTCAGCCTCACCTTTTTCAGCTCCGCCAGCGTATACGAAGAGATCCTGCCATGGCCATCCGAAGTCCTGTCGAGGGTGGGGTCGTGCATCACCACCAATTGACTGTCCTTTGTGTAATGCGGGTCCATTTCCATCATCGACCAGGAGTGTTGCAGGGTATTGTCAAAAGTAGCAGTGCTGTTCTCAGGAAAGCCTTTTAGCGGGCCGCCCCGGTGAGACGAGATAAACGGCACGCGGTCCGCGCTATAATGAAAAAGATCCTTCAGCTCACCGGCATTCTTCACCACTATCCGGTGAACAGCGGAGGCGGCGCCAAAGTCAACGGTCTGCAGCTGCGTCCTTTCCACCTCCGTCCGGATCTTCCTGCAGATCATTTTGATCCGGTGTTCTCCTTTTAATGTCTCCGGCACCTCATACAGATAATAGCTGTCCGTAACGGCGCCCATCCTGTTCTTCCTCTCGACATATTGAAATTCCACCGGCTTATCATCAACCAGCAGCCGCCTCAGCGTCACCAGCGGGAACTTCATGATCTGCTTGTCGGTATGCCACCAGGGACGGATCCGGATCACCGTTCCCTTGTCCGGGCGGGCCACTTCAAAAGAGTCGTCAGGATGTACCACGGTAAGTACGGTCCAGGGATGATGGAGGTCATTGGTCGACTCATCCCACCATTTCCAGCTGTCTTTTTGCGAAAGCATATATTCCTGGACACCCGGCGCACCTCCCAGCATCCTCGTTTTAAAGGCCGTCACCGAATCATGCCGCACAGCCACGATCCTGTTTGCTTTTATGGCATCGATCATCGCAGCATAGGTCGGCTCTTTTGCCAGGAACAGCGTGCGATAGGCAACCAGGTCGTTGCTCCACCACCAGGATTCCGTTCCATGGGCATCCTGCAGGGCGATAAACGGCAGCTGATGACGGTACTGATAAAGGAAAGGCAGGAAGAACAGGAAGTTCTGGCCGAAATGGATCGTGCTTATCGCCGCATATCCCTGTCCGGTCTTAATAGACTCATCCAACAAGATCCGCACCAACGGTTCATTATTGGAGATCTGTAGTACCAGCCCCCCATTTTTATTTTTCAGCGACGGCAGGAAGCCTTTGGAAAGATCCTGCCACGAGGCGCTGTCCGGGATGGACAAAGAGGTACCGGCAGGATAATAATTATCGAGGATATGACCAAAGCTGCCCATCCCATCTGCCAGGACATTTTTTCCATAAGGCTCATCAGCATGGAAGAAGGTCACGGGGACTTTTCTTTCGTCGGCTGCTTTCTGAGCGGCTTCCACCCATCCCTGCGGTGCGTTTTTGGCACCCCAGAGCTGGATCTGCAGACTGTCAGCCAATAACACGGCTTCCGATGGACTTCCATTTCCGATAGACTGTATCTGCACCGTGAAGACCTTGTACCCGGACAGGTCCCGGCGGGAGAGGTCCGTCAGTTCCTTAGGCCACACCTTGTCGAGCGAAGACAGCGCGTGCAGGGTCTTTAATGCATCCAGTGCATAAAAGGTGGACATGGGTGTCGACGGCAGACCCGGTCGGTTGCCAAATCCGCCATCCGGGTTTTCCAGCGAGACCAGGTATCGTATACAGGAAGATGCCCTGGCAGGCACAGCAGATAATAGCTGCAGCGCTTTCACGGCCGCCCAGGTATAAGCTACATCGTCATTGGCGCCTATCACCGGATGCGGTTGGTGGGTAAAGCCGCCATTTTTCAATTGACAAGCCCTTAGCCACTGCAGCGTCGGCTGCTTTTTCTCTTCAAGCTTTCCAAGGATCTGCAAGGCATATAGCCCCCAGTAGGTGTTAAGGATATTACCGTCTCCGCCGGACATGGATGGCGCATTGTTGAAACTGCCATTCTCCCTTCTTCTTGCCTGGATATATTCAACAAGTCCGGGATAGCCTTCCTGCTGCCCCGTTTGCAGCAGGTGATTGCACACCAATGTCAATACTTCCTGGTCAAACACACCATATCCATGATCTTCATAGTTATATAAATTCCTGGTATCCGATTTTTGGGCTTCCACTTCTTTTCTGAAATCTGACAAACCCCCTCCAAGCCATTGTATGCCCTGGATCTGCTCATAAAGCAAAGTGCGCGGAACAAAACCGCTGGGCCCCGTCTCTTTGTTCGCCTGCCGTTGCGGATGGTGGCCCCGGATAAAGGCGATGAGGGCATCCCGATTGTCCGGCAGCGCATTGACATCATTCAGGATCCCCACGACGGCAAACGTCGGTTCGAGATGCGAATCCGGCTGGTCTTCCCATCCATACCCCCCGTCACTTTTAGCAAGGGTCTTGTCGACATATTGTAATAGTCTTGTCTTCCATCCGGGTGTCTGAGCGGACGTGGAAAAACTAAAAAAAAGAGAACATCCGACTACTCCCGCCCTGAGAAGCAGCCGATGACGTTTGGAGGTAAGGCTCATGGTAAGATTTTTGAAGGTTGATAAGGAAAATAAGGAGCATTAGGCACACTGCTGGCAGACAGGATCCCTTCCGCTTTTTTTACTACATCCGGATGTTCTGCCGCTACATTGTTCGTCTCACCCGGATCAGTATCGAGGTCATACAATTCCAGCGGTGCGTTTTTGTCCTTGTACATATTCTTTTTCATCACCTTCCATTTCCCCATCCGGAGGGCAACACTCTCCAGCCAGTTCCGCGGCAGGGTTGCATCCGGTTTAGCCCAGTTATAGTTGTAGTTATAATACTCCCAATAGAGGTACTGATGAACAGCCGATTGTTTCTTATTGCGCAGCTCCGGCAAAAACGAAATGCCGTCGATCCCCTTTGGCACGGCAAGACCGGTTATAGTACAGATAGTTGGCAGCATGTCCCAGGAGGCAGTGATCAGGTGAGAGACCTGGCCGGCGGGAATATGCCCCGGCCAATACGCGATCATCGGCACCCGGATCCCCCCTTCATATAATCCGAATTTCGATCCGTTCAGGACGCCATTACTTTTAAAGAATTTTGCAAACCCCATATTCGCACCATTGTCGCTGGTGAAAAAGATCAGCGTATTGTCCGCGATCCCCTTTTCCTTCAGTGCCTGCAGGATCTTCCCTACATATTTGTCCAACCTCGTGACCATGGTAGCATATACCTTGAATTGTCTTGGCCAGTCAGTGGATGAATAGGGTGTATCGGGCGGCAGGTTATATTCTCCATGTGGGAACGTATAAGGCAGATAAAGAAAGAATGGTTGCTTAGTATCTGTCTTGCCGAGATAGTCCAGCGTCTTTTTTATAAAGAGGTCCTCGCTTAATATCTTGCGGGCACTGTCCTTGTTTTCATCGATAAAGAACTTCTTCCCGTTCTCATACAGGTAAGTCGGGTAATAATTATGCGCGTGGATCTGGTCGAGATAACCGTAGGTATAATCAAAGCCTTGTTTCTCCGGGCCATGCGCCTCACCGCCCAGTCCCCATTTTCCGATCAGGGCCGTACGATATCCCGCTCCTTTCAGAATTTCGGCAGCCGTCCTCATACTGTCCGGCATGGGAGGGTCTTCCTTCGAATCCGTCAAAAAATTCCCGCGGATATAGGTATGACCGGTATGCCGGCCGGTTAGCAAGGTCTCCCGGGAAGGAGCACAGACACTGCATCCGGCATAATAGTTGGTAAATCGCATGCCCCTGGACGCCAGTGAATCGATATGCGGCGTCCTGATCATCAGCTGGCCATAAACACCCAGGTCTCCATATCCTAAGTCATCCGCCAGGATGAATATAATATTTGGCTTCTGCTGTCCATACCCTGCTACGAAGAGTAGCAGGGCAGGAAGCAAGAGCAGCATTGCTCTTTTCATAATTTAATAATTCGGGTTCTGATTTAATTTTGGATTCTGATCCAGTACGGTCTGGGGAATGGGCTGTAAATAGTTCTTCGAAGGATTGAACACGATGTTGCGGACGGTAATGACCTGGTAGGCCAGGTTGTTGCCCGTACCGGTGACCTGCATACCATGGATAGGCTTGCTGAACACCTGCTGTGCCGTTTTCCAGCGCAACAGATCGTAAAAGCGTTTGCCTTCGAAGGCCAGCTCGATACGGCGTTCGTGCCGGATGCGGTCGCGCATATCCGACTCGCTCAGACCTGCCGGCAGATCGGGCTGCCCGGCGCGTTCCCTGATCTTATTGATGGCGCTGTATACCGAGGCGTCGGGACCCGCTGCTTCATTCTGCGCTTCAGCGTAGTTGAGTAATACTTCTGCATAACGCCAGACGATGACATTGGTGCCATCCAGGTTACCCGGTGTAGAAGCGATGGTAGAGTCCTGCAGTTTCTTTACAAAATAACCTGTCCGTCCGGTATTGCCGGACTTACCCGTCGTATTGATCTCATTGGCGTTGTTGGCAATCCCTTTTCGCGTATAGATGGTCTCTCCGCGCCATATGCTGCCATCATAGATAATGCTGGCATAGAATCTTTTTTCCTTTCCCTGGTACGGATGAGCCGGATCGTAGACGGCCGACCCCTGCGCCGCCGTCTTCCCATCCGTGAATTCGAATTCATCTACCAGCTCCTGCGTGGGGTCGCAGTCTCCCCATCCCGCACCTTTGGCCACTTCCACAACACCCCAGTATTGATTATTATGCCGGGGCCGGGTATTGGCTGCATACTGTATGTCAAAGATGACTTCGGAGTTGTTCTCATTATTGGAATAGAACAGCCCCGCAAAATTCGGGAACAGGCTGTACGTGTTCGATTGCATGATGCTCAGGTTAGTGGCGGCCGCATCCTGCCATTTGCCGGCATATAGCTCCTCTTCTCCTTTCAAGGCCAGTGCGGCCCCGCTGGTGGCCCTGCCTATATTCACTCCCGTCTGGGTTGCAGGAAGGTCCGCGGCAGCTGCCGTGCATTCCGTTTGGATAAAGGCTACACAGTCGTCATAAGTGTTGCGGGCATAAAAGATCGAATCGCCCTGGGTACCGTTATCGAGAACCTTCGTAATCAGCGGTACGCCGCCATAGAGGTCGATCAGTGACTTATAAAAATAGGCCCTGAGAAATCGTGCCTGCGCGATCATCCCTTTTTTGGAGGCATCGCTAAAAGTCGCGGCATTTACTTTTTGTATGAACAGGTTGCACTTCCGGATATAGGCATACATATTGGGCCACTGCGGACCAAAGATCTGCGCGGAAGCGGAAGGGCCATAACTGTCGTTATCAAAAAGGGTAGAGGATAAGGTCCCCGAAGCCGGTCCATAGGTAGCATTGTCCGTATAGTCATCCAGCGGGTCATTGCTCACCTCTGTCGGCAGAATGGTAAAGGAAGAGGACCATGGGCCTGCATTCACCTGGTTGTAGATGTCATTCAGAAAAAGATAGGCCGTGGTCGTATCTCCGAATACTGTCGCGTCGCTCAGTGCATTGGCGGGCGTTATCGCCAGCGGATCCTTTTTACAGGAGCCCAGCAGAAAGACACCCGACAGGACCAGGCAAAAAGATAATATGATAGGAGGTCTCATTTTATTTACAAATTTTTAAATAGTCAGTTAATATCAGAATCCTACATTCATTCCAAAAGACCATGTCTTCTGCTGGAAATAATACCGGCCCCTGTTATTACCTGTCTCGGGGTCGATAAATTTCAGGGACGAGAAAGTAAGCAGGTTCTGACCAGCTACAAAAAAGCGGACCGACCGGAGTTTGATCCGGTTCATCACCGGAGACGGTAATGTATATCCCAGCTCGCCCGTTTTCAACCGCAGATAACTTCCACTGTACTGCCAGAAAGAAGAAGGCTGCGTGTTATTGGTAGTAGGATTGGTCATCAGCCGTGGGTACCTGGCATTGGTATTCGTCGGCGTCCAGGCATCCGTCTGCTCAGAGAAGATCTTTGCCCCGTTGTAGAACGGATAGGCATATTCCCCCGTGAGATAAATACTGGCGTCCGTCGCTCCCTGCCACAGCATCGTCAGGTCCAGTCCCTTCCAGGACACGCCGAGGGTAGCTCCATATACGATCTCCGGATACAAAGGTTTGCCGACAGCCGTATTGTCATTGACATCGATCTTGCCGTCAGAGCCCGTAGGCTTGCCATTGGCGCCGGGGGCGCCGGCCAGGTCGGCATACTTGATATCTCCCGGAGCTACAGGTCCAAAGGTCGGTACCGCCTCGCCGGGTTTCAGCGTCGTGCCGTCGGGCATAAAATCACTCTGCTGGTAAAGTCCCACGGACTTCAGACCAAACTGCGTATTGTAAGGCTTGCCCGTCAGGCGGCGGTTAGGATTGTTATAGGTAGATGCATTCTCGAAGATCTGTAACAGCTTGTTCTGCGCATACGAGAAATTAAAAGCCGCATTCAGCCGGATCCCCTTGCCCAGTTTCTGGACCGTGCTCAGACTAAGGTCGATACCCCTGTTTTGCATAATGCCTTCATTCACCTGCGAGATGCCGATGCCATATTCCGCCGGCACTACCGAATTCGGTTTGACCAGCATATCCGATCGCTTCTCGCTGAAATAATCAACACTAAAGCCCAGCTGACCTTTCCAGAGAATGGCATCCAGACCGATGTCCGTTTTTTTAGCCGTCTCCCAGGTAATGTTGGGGTTTGCCTGCGCATTCTCAAATATACCTTGTGTCTGATAGGGAGCAGTGCCACCCAAAATATAACTGTTGTTCAACCCGTAAGAGGTAAGGTATTGAAAGGGAGAGCCCGCCAGGTTGCCCGATTTGCCATAAGAGCCCCTGAGCTTTAGCTGGTCGACCCAGGAGTAATGATCTTTGATAAAATTCTCTTCGGATAATCTCCATCCTGCCGATACCGCCGGAAAAAAGGCATAACGTTTTCCCGGAGCAAAGTAGTAATGGCCGTCATAACGACCTGAGAATTCCACCAGGTATTTCCCGGCATAGGCATAGTCGGCACGATACACCCAGCCTACCTGGGCATTGCTGCCGCCGGTACCGCTGTTTGTGAAATTGGACGTATTGCTGCTGCCCATCGACAGCTGGTCCAGGTTAACGGAATAACCGATACGTCCTGCCGTCAGCGAATCCACGTTGCCCGATCGTATCTCATAGACGCCCAACAGGTCGATATCACTTTTCCCAAAGGAATGTTTGTACCCGAGATAGCCCTGTGCTGTCAGAATCTGTCCCTGGTCGAATCCTTCGTTCAGCGTAGGCTGGGGGGGACCGGCGTGTTGCGGAACATACTGGTTCTGCGCGTTCAGGCTGTAAAAAGTAACCGGCAGACTCCACGTCTTTGCAAAGTCGTAGCTGCTTTGATAGGCGAACACACCCTTTACAAAAAGACCGGGAACAAAAGGGATCTTTTGCTCTCCTGTCAGCCGCACATCGATAAAATGGCTGGTGGTATCCCGATATCCGCTCTGATAAATTTGCGGCAATATGGCATGTGCCGCCATCCCGTTCTGAAAACGCAATGGCAGAATGGGCGGTATTTCTGTTACATCCGTGAAAATAGCGTTGGGTGATTCGCCGCTGGCTTGTTTCCCCAAAGCCAGGTTGCCCTCGATATCCAATGAGACAGTAGTTGTGTTGGTGACATTGGCATCCACATTCGCCGACAGATTGTACCGCCGGTAATTGATGACCGATACCACCCCTTCCTGGTAGAGATAGCCCAGGCTGGTATAAAAACGTACTTTTTGAGATCCCCCGGTAAAAGAAAGCGTATGTCTCGTTATCGGCGCCCGGAAATTCAGTATTTCGTGTACCCAGTCCGTATTGGGATAATGGTCCGGGTCGCTGCCGGTCTTATAAGCCTGTAGCTGCGCATCGGTATAAGGTTGTGTACCACCCGAATTCTTACTGGCTATATTGTACTGGCTGGCATATCCATAGGCATCCAGGTAATGAGGCATATAGGTCGGTTGCTGGAATCCATAAAACCCATCGTAGTTCAGCGAAAATTTCCCTTCCTTTCCTCTTTTGGTAGTGACAAGAATTACGCCATTGGCGCCGGCTACCCCATAAGGCGCTACGGCGGCCGCATCCTTCAGGATCGTTACACTTTCCACTTCAGCCGGGTTAAGCTGGTTGTAATTCATAGGGATGCCATTGACGATCACCAATGGATTGGAATTCCCGGTCGTACCGATGCCCCTGATCTGGATCTGGTCATTGTCGTTGCCGGGCGCACCGCTGCCCTGACGGGACAGCACGCCGGAGACGCGGCCACCCAGGGTGCTGCTGATACTGCCGACAGGCGCCTTGCTGATCTGGCCGCCATCCACTGAAGAGACGGCGGCAGTGACCGTAGTCTTTTTTTGCTTGCCATATCCAACGACCACGACTTCATTCAGACCGGCCGCTTCCTGTCCCAATACCACCGTCAGACGTTGATTATTGCTGACGACCATTTCTTTTTTCTCAAAGCCTACCGAGCTGAATACTACTACCGGGGAGACGTCTTCGGGTATTCGCAGATCGAAATTTCCTTCCCCGTCCGTTACCGTGCCCAACTGGGAGTCCCGCACCCTTACCGATACTCCGGAGAGCGGCTGTCCTTTGCTGTCCGAGACCTTGCCGGTAATATGGATCACCGCATCGGGTTTGTCAGCCGGCATCAGCACCATGGCTTTGTTCCGGAGCATCTTATACCGGAGCCCCTGCGAAGACAGGATATAATCCAAAATACGGGACAGGGGCTGGTCCTTGACCCGTATATCCACGAGTCCCGCCGGCAAATCGTCATCGCTGTAAAATATACGGATGCCGCTCTTTTTCTCGATGACAGACAGCGCCTTGCTGAGCCGTACATGCGAGAGGTCCAGTGAAAGCCGGACATTCTCCTGGGAATATCCCTTTGCAAAGGAATTCAGACAGAGCCCTAACACTAAAATGAAACTTAATTTCATGTAGACGAACGCTTTGAAAAAGATCCGGGAATAAGGATGCCTTTCCCCGCGTATGATTTTTTTCATACTTTTGCTGGAAGTTTTAAGTTGACTGATTCGGAACCTTTCGCTTTCCACGGCCGCGGGTTCCATGACTTTTAACGGTGGGGGATGTTGGTAGCATTCCCCGTTTTTTTTGCTCGGACTACATAAGCTGATTTTTAGATTATAACTATTTTTATTTTTCTATACTGACAGTCTCGCCGCTTATCGAAAAATGGAATGGCTTCATCAATTGCAATTCCTGCAAAGCCTGTTGCAGCGTCTCGTCAGCCAGCACACCCGTAAACCGGTACCGGGCCTGGCCCTGGTCAGTGAAATGTATGCTGACATCATACCATCTTTCCAGCCGCACGGCCAGGTCGGCAAAGGATTCATTCCGGAAGACCAGCATATTCTTCATCCAGGCCGTCTCCGCCAGCGTACTGTCGACGGGACCCGCGACCGCCGCCGATACCCGGAAGGTCTCCGGGATCGTCTCCCTTTTCAACGCCTGCGTCTGACCGGCATTATCCGGGTTTTCAGGAAGGATGCTACCATTGCCCGATCTTACATATGCAATAAATTTCTGATTAGGTTTTGTCAGCACGGCCCCTCCTTTCTCCTTATTCAGCCGGATATCGATCGAGCCCTCTACCAGCGTGGCCTCTGACGTCCGATCCAGCGGATAGGCCTTTACGTTAAAGGAGGTGCCCAGGTCCCGGATCTCCATTTGCCGGGCATGCACGATAAAAGGATGAGCCGCATCATGTTTCACTTCAAAATAAGCCTCCCCCGATAAGGATACTTCCCGCAGAGAGTCGATGCCGGGACGCTGTGTATATTGGATCGTGGTCCCCGCATTCAGCCAGACGGCAGACCCATCCGGCAACTGCAGCCTGCGCCGCTCTCCTTTAGTGGTCACGGCCATTTGCCGCGGTGCAGGAAGAGAAGGCTGTTCTGTCTTTTTCCAGAGCGCCGGCAGCAGCAGCAGACAGCCTGTGAATACGGCGGCTGCAGCGGCCGCACCGATCAGGTAACGACGATAAGAACCCAATTGCCGGGGCTTGGCGTCTTCCACGGGAAGCCGCTGCAGATGTCGTTCCAGCGCGGCCTCCCGCTGAAGGATATCGGCCTTTTCATCGGACGACCTCCAGTAAGACTGCATCGTTTCCAGCGTATAAAGCGTTTCGGGGAATTTTTCCAGCAGCCGGTTCAATTCCTCCAGCTCGGCCGCATTGGCTTCACCCGTTATTTTTTTACCCAGTAATTCCCATAATTTCTGTTCTTCCATGATAGCTATAAGAGTTGATGCTAAGAATAAGGTATGGCCGCGTTCGACACTAAGGCAAAATTTCCGGCCGATACCCCTAAAGAGATCTATTATTTTTTTTGGAAAGGGTGGGAGGGGGAGGCTTTCTTCTCACCCGTATACGGCTGGATGGCTTCACTAAGCTTTTTCATAGCAATGCCGATCTGTGCTTCCACCGTCTTGACCGAGATCTCCAGTATCTCAGCTACCTCCCGGTACTTTAACCCTTCCTCACGGACCAGCCTGAAAATAGCCTGGCATCGGGGAGGCAGTTGCCGGACAGCATTGTCTATCTGTCTGACCAACTGGGAGGTAATAAGATATTCTTCCGGATCGGCCAGTGAGCCGGGGATGAGCAGGCTGTCTTCGTTCAGCAGGAGTGTGGATTCTCTTCTTTGTTTGTCAAGCTGGTTGAGGGAATGATTGCGGACGCAGGTATAGAGATAGACTGTCAGATGCCGGATGGTGCTGAGTTTCTTACGTATCTCCCAGATATGCAGGAAAGCGTCGCTGACGATCTCTTCAGCTACGGGATGAGCGCCGACGAAAGAACGGGCAAAACGCAGCAGCGGGCTAAAATAAATACGGTACAGGCGTACATAGGCCACCTGATCGTCCGAGATGGTCAGCCTTTCCTGTAACTCCTTTATTTCAACCAGGTCTATCATGTTTTCTTCTGTATGTTTATCGTCGCAGGAATAAGAACAATACCGGCAGATACTTGCTCAGGCTCTTCAAGGCTTTTGAGACATGGTATTCGACAGTCTTGACGGAGACTCCCATCTGACCGGCGATCTCTTCATAGGTCAACCCGTCTTCCCGGTTCAGCAGGAAGATCGTTTTTGTCTTTTGGGGCAGATCATGCAGGCTCTGCAGTATCTGCCTGGAAAGATCCTTTGTCTCCAGCGTCCTTTCCGGCGAGTTTTCTTCTACATAAAAATCATCCCCCTTCTGTGTGAGTGAATAGATCTTTTTGCTTTTCCGCTGCTGGTGGTCAATAAATTTGAGAGACTTGTACTTGGCGGCTTTTATCAGGTAGTGCTCAAGATGCTCTATATGCAGTTTGCCGTGATTGTTCCATAAGGACAGAAATATTTCCGCCACAATGTCTTCTGCCTCCTCCCGCGCCGCCGAATAATGAAAACACAGATTGAACAACCGCTGCCAGTAACGTTCATAAATCGCCCGGAAAGCCTTTTCATTGCCTTCCTGCAATTTGTTGATCAATATTTCATCAGGCAGTTTGTTCAATCAGGTTGTTTTGCGTAGTGAACAGAATATACTTCTATGGAGCGGAGATAAGGAAGCGCAAATTTGTAAAGAAATATGGCTTCATTTCCATGGTTGCGTAAACTTAACGTTAAGTTAAAGTGGGTGACCATCATTATGTAGGGGCGCCGGCTCTTTCAAAATTATTTTTAAAATTCTTTTAGGGTACGGGAACGTAAAAGGAACTCACCGGATATAAACGTTTACAAAGAAAGATCCTGGTACGACATGCAAATAACGAGAGACCTGTTACGCAAATACACCGAAGACCGTTGCAGCCCGGAAGAGATCCGCGCTATCGAAGAATGGCTGGAAGACGGACAATGGCCCGAATGGACAATCGAGAACCCCGTACCGCATCTGGTGCGGCATTCCATCTGGAATAAATTGCAGGAGCGAATGCAACGGGCTCCCGGAAAAAGAACGGGACGCCAGGTTCCCTTATGGCAGAGGACGATGCAGGTGGCCGCCATTGTACTGCTGATCGTGCTTGGCGGCGGCATGTTGTTCTATTACGGAAAGAAGCGAGGTTTCCATAGGGATGAAGTGGTATATACAACGACTAAGCATAACAGGGAACGGATCACGCTTTCCGATAGCTCCGTCGTTTTTTTGGGGCCCGGGTCATCCGTAAGGATGCAACAGCCTTTCTCCAGCGATCGGCGGGAGATCGTATTGAACGGAGAGGCGTCTTTCGAAGTGGCAAAAGATCCCACCCGTCCTTTCACCGTCGTCACGGGAGCGATACACACTACGGCTTTGGGTACTTCATTTAAGGTAGACGCCTACCCTGACGGAGACAGCGTACATGTGGCGCTTTCTTCCGGGAAAGTGGTGGTCCGCAACCAACGGGAGAAAGAAGTGGTTGACCAGCTTTTCCTCGATCCGGGTGAAGCCGTTACTTATGGAGGCGCCGGCCGCCTGCAGAAGACAGGAGCCCGCCAATATAATTACAAAGAAGATATCCTTTATTTCAAGAATGCCGGCGTCAGGGAAGTCATGGACAAGCTGGAAGCATTCTATCATGTACAGGTCCGCTACGATCTGTTGAAAGACGTTCACTGGCAGGTGTCAGGGGAATTTGATTTCCAACCGCTGGAAATAGTCCTTCAGAACATTGCTTACACCTGTGATATCCGATATACACTAAAAAAAGATTTTCTTACTATCGAACCTGTCCGGCATTGATATTTTAAAATTAATCATCACAAAAACTGGTTATGCTCCCGCAAAAAAAACTCACCCGCCACGCAATAAGGACGAGCTGGTATTCTATACTGATATTTTGCATCATTGCGCTGTCATCCCCCTTCCTGTCTGCAAAAAGTGGTTATAGCCAGGAGCTGAATGCCCGGCACACCTATCTCACCGTAAATGCGAATAAGGCCGCTCTTGACAATGTGCTGAGCGAGATCGAGAAGAAGACGCAATGCCGTTTCTTTTACGATGCGGGAGACTTCGATATTCATCAGAAGATCACACTTCCTTCAAAGAAAGAATCGCTGTACCAGATCCTCCAGCTCCTCTCCGGAGAGGCCGGCCTGGAATTCCGGCAGATCGGCAACTATTTTTCTATCCGCCCCATGCCGCCTGCATCAAAAGCAACCCTGCCGGGTGTAGTACTTACCAATGAGGGGAGCAGCTCCGCACCCGCCGACGCCGCTATTCCCATACGCGCCGCTTCCCTGCATGCCCAGAAGTCTTCCCGTCATTCCCTGCAATCCTATGATGTCGACATCCTCCTCAAAGGAAAAGTAACAGATGAGAAAGGTCTTCCCCTTACAGGAGTGACGGTCCAGCCAAAAGGAGGCGGTAAGGCAACGACAACAGACGCAGACGGCGCCTGGTCGCTGAATACCCCCGGGGATGCGGTCATTAGCTTCTCCTATACGGGCTACGAGACAAAAGAAATTTCTGCGATGAGCCTGTCCCGGCTATCTTCCATTAGCCTCAGACCAACAAACAATAATCTTAATGAGGTAGTTGTCGTCGGGTATGGCACACAGAAAAAAGGTTCCGTCACCGCCGCCATCTCTTCCGTTAAAGGAGACCAGATCGCAAAGGCGCCTGTTGCCAACGTGAGCAGCACCCTTGGAGGCCGTGTATCCGGAGTACTCTCCCGCCAGAACAGCGGAGAACCCGGCAGCGACGCAGATGAAATTCATATCCGCGGCATCGCAACGACGGGCAACTCCGCACCGCTGGTGATCATCAACGGCATTCCCGGAGACTATAATCAGCTCAACCCGAATGAGATCGAGAACGTCACTATTCTGAAAGATGCGGCCGCCGTCGCACCTTACGGACTGGGCGGCGCCAATGGCGTGATCCTGATTACTACTAAAAGAGGAAAGGAAGGGAAGTTCTCTTTCGACTACAACGGTTATTATGGTTTTCAGCAGCCCACCCGCTATCCCCGTTACCTCGACTCCTACGATTTTGCCGTCATGGAGAATGCCGCCAATGCAAATGCAAACCTGCCGGCGGCCTGGACGGATGCAGACCTGCAGAAATTCAAAGATCATTCGGACCCCCTGCATTATCCCGATCATGATTGGATCAAAGAGGTCGTGAATTTCAAAGCGCCTATGACCAGCCATACCCTGTCTTTTACCGGGGGGACTAGAAAACTTCGGGTTTACAGCGATTTGGGTTATATGTATCAGGAAGGGATCGTTAGTGTTATCAACTTCAGACGGTACAATGCCACCGTGGACGTAGATGCGGATGTTACGGCAAGCACAAGAGTCTCCCTGGATGTCAATGGATCTCTGACCAAACAGGAAGAGCCTGGCGGCACCAGTGGTGTAGGCATTTTCACGGCCATCACCAAGAACATGCCCCTTTCTCCACAACAATTGCAATTCCCTAATGGTAAGCCCGGCAACAGCCTTCTGCCTTCCATTTACAATAGCGGCTATCTGAATACCAACAACAACTACCTGAACGCCAGGTTTGAAGTCGAGCAGAAGATTCCCTTCGTGCCCGGACTGAGTCTGAAAGGGGACTATGCTTATTCCAACAACTATTCCTTTGTAAAGAACTGGCAGACTCCCTATTCTTACTATACGCTGACGGCACAGGACACTTATAACACACTGGCTACAGGTCCGGCAGCACCTCAGCTCAGCCAGACATTCAGCCAGGGGCAAGCAATAACCATGCAGGGATATCTCACCTATCAGCGAACTTTTGGCAAACATGACATCGGTGCGCTGGCAGTGTACGAACAAAGGACAGGAGCATCAAATAACTTTTCGGCTTCCCGCATTAATTATGCCGTCAACCTGGACGAGCTTTCCCTGGGCAGCAGCAATAAAAATAATTATGATAACAGCGGATCATCCGCAAAGAGCGCCCAGGTCGGATGGATTGGACGGGTCAACTATGCCTATGCCAGTAAATACCTGTTTGAATTGTCCGGTCGCTACGATGGACATTATTATTTTGCTCCGGGTGACCGTTTTGCCTTTTTCCCCGCCGCTTCTGCAGGCTGGAAACTATCGGAAGAACATTTCATCAAAGATAATTTTAGCTGGATCAGCGCATTGAAGCTAAGGGGGTCCTATGGTAAATCCGGCAACCTGGCTGGCGGACCGTTCCAATATCTAAGCGCTTATGGGATAGGTAGCAGTTATGTATATGGCGGAACGAATTACACCCAGGTCCAGGGCGTTTACGAACAGAGCCAGCCCAATCCTAATATTACCTGGGAGACCTCCAAACAGACGGACATCGGCCTGGAAGGAACTCTCTGGAAAGGACTTCTGGGATTTGAGTTCGATTTCTTCCACCAGAAACGTTCCGATATGCTGCTCAATCCTACCGAGACCATCCCGGCAGAGTATGGCATCGGCATTGCGCAGGAGAACGAGGGCATCATGGAGAACAATGGGTTTGACTTCAGCCTGCTCACCGAACAGCATCTCTCCCATGACCTGCGCCTGAATATCGTTTTCAATTTTTCGTATGCAAAGAACAAGCTGATACAGACATTCGAAAGCTCCTCCACCTATAACAATCCCAACCGCCGGACCACGGGCCGTCCCCTGAATACCCAGTTCGGATTGAAGTCCCTCGGCCTTTATCAGACAAGCGATTTTCTGGCTGATGGAAAGACCCTGAAACCTGGCGAGCCGGTGCCTACCTATGGAGCCGTATTGCCCGGTGATATCAAATATGCCGACCTTGCGGGTCCTGGCCCCAACGGCAAGCCTTCAGGTGCGGACGGAAAGATCGATATCAATGATTATACCGTTATCGGCAAGCCGTTATTCCCCCAGATCATTTATGGGTTCACGACGGACCTGTCCTGGAGAGGCCTCGACCTGTCCATGCTCTGGCAAGGTGCTGCAGCAGCGAATCTATACCTGCTGGATGAGGCCGCACTCCCTTTCTTCAACGGAGCAAAAGCATTTAAAGAACAACAGGACTACTGGACCCCGGCACATACGAATGCTACTTATCCCCGGGTGATGCCGGCCCCCACTACCAACAGCCAGGCTACGTCTTCCTTCTGGATCCGCAACGGAGCCTATCTGAGACTGAAGACAGCGCAGATCGGCTATACATTGCCCAGGTCGTTCATAGATAAAGCAGGATTGCATTCCGTCAGATTCTATGTATCTGGCCAGAACCTGCTGACCTTTACACAGGTAAAATACCTGGACCCTGAATTAGGAAACAACCGTGCACGTTATTATTTCCAGCAAAAACTATTCGCCTTCGGGCTCAACGTCGGTTTCTAATCCTTTTCACATTCTTTTAAAAAACCTTTTTATGAAATTCAGATCACGATCAACATCCCTGCTTACCACTGTATCCGCCTTATTATTATGCGCTTCCTGCCAGAAGGGTATTGCCCCCGGCCCCAATGGCAGTACACTGGGCGCTTCCGGCAGAAACAACTCCGTCAATACCTTATTGACAACTACCAGAATGCTGGTAGGCGCCGCTTCACAGAACACTTCAGGCTCCGACTTCCATGCCCTCGATTCCCTGGCCGGCCCTTTTACTGTGCGCAGATCGTATGATGGCGGAGCGATACCCGCCACCTGGACAGCCAGCGTAGCCGGGATAGACGTCAGTCACCGCGCCAGCGTGTATTCCGCCAAGCCTGACCTGGCACAGCTGGCTTCCGGAGCCCTGGACGCTTCGATCAACGCCTTCCTCGCCACCATCCCCAGCACCCATGTTGCCTTCCTCACGGTATGGCACGAACCCGATGGAAAGATCCGCAAAGGATAGTTCACCCTCGCACAATGGAAACCCGCTTTCCAGCATTTTTGTGACCTGGTGCATGCTGCCGGTAAACCGCATGTATATACGACACTCATCTGCGAAGCCTGGTCGGGACAACATCCCAGCACCGGCACCACCTATGCGGACATGTGGCCCGGCAGTGGTTATGTAGATGTATTTGGAGTAGACGGTTATTCCGACACCGGATCCGACAGCACCCTCTGGGGACCTGCCCTCACTTTCGCCCAGTCGAAGAACGTCCCCTGGGGGATCGGTGAAGTAGGCTGCGCCACAGCCAAAGGCCTCGACACTGCCTGGATGCGCAAACAGGTCAACTATGCCGCCACCCACAGTTCCGGCGGACATACATCGGCTGCCTACTACTGCTGGTTCTCCAGCAACAACGGGGTAATACCGACCCCCGGAACCGATCCAAACGCAGATGCAACATCCCGTTTGATCAGTACACAGTACTTTTTTAATTATCTAACTTTTACTCTCTGATTCTTTGACCACTGAGGATCCGGGGACGATATCAACTATAATTTATGAAAAGGATGAAACTCTCTTTGTCAGTTGTTGTTTGCGGCCTTATTTTGGTACTTGGTTCCTGCAGTAAGAACCTGCTGAATATTACTCCTACAGATCGCCTTAGCGATGCCACGATCTGGAGTGATACGGGTACCGCTAAACTGTTCCTGAACGATATCTATAATCAGCTGAATCCGGGGCCATGGTCTTCCATCTATGAGAACCTCCCCACGGAGATCAGCAGCGATCCCCTGGATAACTTTACGGACAATTCACTCAACGGCAACCTGGGAACTCCCTCTTACACGCTGTTCGCGAATGATAGCTACGGCCCTTCCAACGGGATGTTCAATAATGAGTGGACCAACATGTATACGAATATCCGCAAATGCAATCTGTGCCTGGGGAAAATAGCGGCATCGTCCCTGGATTCCAGTTTTAAAAGAAGAACCATTGCACAGGCCCGGTTCCTGCGGGCCTATTTTTACAAACAGCTGATCGACCTTTATGGAGGCGTTCCCCTGATCACACAACCGCTGAACAATGAGAACGCGGCCGATACGCTCTTCTATCCCCGGAGCAGCTATGCAGACTGCGTAGCCTTTGTACAGGCAGAATGCGCCGCCGTCGCAAAAGACCTTCCCGCCAAAGTCGCAACGGTCGATCTGGGCCATGCTACCTGGGGCGCCGCCATGGCAATGAAAGGGGAGGAGGAGCTATACGCCAGCGACTGGCAGGATGCCGCCGCCGACAACTTGCAGCTCATGAAGTCGGGCCTGTACAGCCTGTACCCCGACTGCGAGACCCTGTTCTACCAGGCAAATGAGGACAACCCCGAAGTCATCTTCGACATCCAATATGCACCGATCGTAAAAGGTACCGCCAAAGACAGCTATTGGGGTGTGGTAAAGCTCAGCGATGGTACAGGGTACGGCGGAGCCAATCCTTCCCAGAGTCTTGTAGATGATTATGAATTTATCGATGGGAAGACCATCGCGCAGGGATCTATTTATTATGATCCCGCTCATCCGTATCTCAACCGCGAGAAAAGATTTTATTCTTCTATCATCTATGACGGCTCCAAATGGCGGAACGATACCGTATTTACCCGCCTGGGCATTCCCAATAACATCAATCAGCTGAATATCTCCGCCAGTGGCAATGCCAGCGAACGGACAGGTTACTACTGCAAAAAGACGCTGGACCCCAGCACGCTTCCCGGATCGGCCAATATCAGCCAGCATACCAGTGGCGCCAACCAGATCCTATGGCGTTATGCCGAGGTCCTGCTGAACTATGCAGAAGCGCAGAATGAAATAGCGGGTCCCGATGCCTCGGTATATGATGCCATCAATAAGGTACGGGAACGGGCGGCACAGCCAGACCTGCCCGCTGGTCTGAACCAGTTGGATATGCGCGACCGCATCCGCCACGAACGCCGCATTGAGTTGTCTTTCGAAGCCAAACGCTTCTTCGACATTATGCGCTGGAAGATCGCCGAGACCGTATTCAAGAACCCCGTACAGGCGATGCAAATCACAAAAAATCCCGATGGCACGCTGAACTATAAGGTAGTCGACGCTCAAAAAGTTACCTTTAGCCCGTTAAAAAATTATTTGCAACCAATACCTCAGTCAGCACTGGACAAAAACGTCAATCTGGCTCAGAATCCGAACTATTAAAATAAGTATGAACAGAAATATTTTTTTGATCTTCTTTCTTTTCACCCACGCGCTTTGCATGGGGCAGCCGTCCCCCCGTTTGATCATCACCGACCAGGCAGCCAACCGCATCGCCATCGTGGAGCCCGGCACCGGAAAGATAGTATGGGAATGGCATGCCGCGGGATCCGGTGTGCGGCCGGAAGACGTGAAATGGTTCAACGCCCCCAGTGACGCCAAGCCGGTGTACGGCGGAAGATACATTCTTCTGAATGCCTCCCTGGGCGGTGTGGCGCTGGTACGGATAGCAGACGGGAAGACCGTCTTCTACGCCTATGCAGGGGGCAACACCCATTCGGCAGAACTGTTGCCGGATGGTAACATCGTCACCGCCTCCAGCACGGCCAGCTACCTGATGGTCTTTCATGCCGATACGCTGGGAACCCATAATAATGTATATACAAAAAAGATCTCTTTGCCTTTTGCCCACAATGTCGTCTGGGATCAGAAGCGGAAGGTCCTGTGGTCAGCGGCAAAAGATCATCTCTATACGCTGACCTATAATTTCGATCGAAATCATCCCGATCTGACACTGAAAGACTCGGTCAGCCTGCCCGGCACGGACGCGCACGATCTCTACCCGGTGTACGGTGAAGACTCCTTATGGCTCACAAATCCGGATGCGGTGTTCAAAGTAGACCCGGCTACCCGTGTGCTTAGAAAGATCGATGGGCCCTATACAAAAAATATCAAGGACGTTTCGTCCGGGCCGGCCGGTTATCCAACCATCGTCATGCTGCCAAAAGAGAAATGGTGGACTGACGAAGTACTGGATGACAAAGGGAAGTCGGTATTGCGGCTGCCGGGTTTAAAGATGTACAAGGCAAGGTGGCTGGTGCCCAATACATTCAGTTATCCCGGCACGCCCCCGCATCAGTCTGACTGGCGCCTCGCCGTCCAGGCCTGGACCTTTCATGTGGTCAACTTCAGCGATGCCCTGGACAGGATCGACTCCTGTGGAATAAAATTCGTCGAAGCTATTCCCAACCAGGATATCGGCGCCGGCATCCCCGGGCAGATGGACTATCACATGGATGCGTCCACCCGCGGCAAAGTGCTGGACCTGCTGCGGAAAAAAGGGATTATGATGGTTTCTTACGGGGTCGTAAAACCGAAGACGGACAGCGACTGGGTGCAGTTGTTCGAATTTGCGAAGGCAATGCACCTGGAGAACATCGTATCCGAACCACAGGAGGCCCAGCTTCCCCTGATCTCAAAACTTTGCGATCGGTATAAGATCAACGTCGCCATCCACGATCATCCCCGGCCCTCTCATTACTGGAGCCCGGATACCGTTGTGGCAGCTATCAAAGGGATGAGCCCCCGCATCGGCGCCTGTGCCGACATTGGCCACTGGATCCGTTCCGGACTGTCCCCCATCGAATGTCTGCAGCAATTGCAGGGACGGGTGATCGAACTGCATATGAAAGACCTGAATGAAAAAGGAGTGCGCAAAGCGCATGACCTTCCCTGGGGGACCGGCATCAGCGACATCCCCGCTATCCTGGCAGAATTAAAACGGCAGGGATTTAAAGGTATTATTTCGATAGAATATGAATACAACTGGAATACCAATCGGCCGGAAGTACAGGCCAGCGCCGACTATTTCCGGCAACAGGTAAAGACGCTGCTGGCGCCATAAACGTATAACAGATCAAGATCAAACTTATAAAAGATATGACTTTGCAAAAAAAGAATCAACTGAACCGGCGGCAGTTCATAACCCGCAGTGCGGCGTTGTCGGCCATCTTTATCGTACCCCGCCATGTGCTCGGCAGAGGTTTTACCGCCCCCAGCGATCGCATCAGCCTCGGTTTTATCGGCTGCGGCAGACAGGGCCATACGCTACAGGGGTATTTCCTCAAGACAGAAGAGGTGCAGATCACTGGCGCCTGCGACGTCTATGCCGACAAAAGACGGCATTTTGCGGCGGCGGCCGATGAAGCCCATGCAAAAGAAAATGGACTGACCGGATATAAAGGCTGTACACAACACGCGGACTTCCGGGAACTGCTGGACCGCAAAGATATCGATGCCGTTGTCATCGCCGCACCCGACCACTGGCACGCCGCACTGGCTGTCAGGGCCGCCGAAGCGGGTAAAGACATCTATGGCGAGAAGCCGCTGTCACTCACGATCAGGGAAGGACGGGCCATGGTCGACGCCGTCCGCAAACACGATCGGATCTTCCAGGCCGGCAGTATGCAAAGATCCTGGCCGGAATTCCGCCAGGCGGTAGAGCTGGTCCGCAACGGGTATATCGGGAAGATAAAGACGGTAAAGGTCAGCGTAGGCGGCCCTCCGGTTCCTTACAACCTGCCGGCAGAGACCATCCCCGATGGACTGGACTGGAACTTCTGGCTGGGGCCAAACGCACCCGTAGCCTACAACAGCCAGCTCGCACCGGTCATCGGCGCCGACCTCTGGGCCAGGTGGAGAGACTTCCAGGGACTGGGCGGCGGCGATATGACAGACTGGGGAGCCCATATGTTCGACATCGTACAATGGGGGCTGGATAAAGACGACACCGGGCCGGTGACTATCGTTCCCCCCGATGGGAAAGAACATCCCTTTCTTACTTATTATTATTCGGATGGCATCACTGTGACACATGAAAACTTTGGCAAGCCTCATGCCGTCCGTTTTATCGGCACGGAAGGACAGCTCGATATTCAACGGCATAAATTGACGACGAGTCCCGAAACCCTGAAAGATAAGGTCATCGGCCCAGGAGAGCATCATGTCTACTTCAGCGACAATCATTATAAGGACTTTCTCAACTCCGTCCGGAAAAGGACCCGTCCTATTTGTGACATCGAGACCGGGCACCGGAGCGCCACCGTTTGCAACCTGGGGAATATAGCTTACGCGCTGAAAAGACCGTTAAAATGGGATCCGGTTAAGGAAGAATTTCATCGGGATAAGGAGGCGAACCGGCTTCGTTGGCGTCACATGCGGAAGGAGTGGAGGGTAGGGTAGAAAAGGTAGGGGCCGGGTTAACCGTAGGTAAGATCAGTGCTCTGTCCGATCTCGATAATATAGCCGTCCGGATCGCGCATATAGCAGCGGATCTCGCCATACTTGGGGATCGGCTCCGTGATGAACTCCGCTCCCCGGCTTTTCCATAATTCGTAGCACGCCTGAATATCCGCAACACGGATGTTCATAAAGCTGTTGATCCTGTCGGGGTCAGGGACGCTAAGCGTTACCGTCGGCTTGTCGGGAGTCGGCCCGCCTCCGACATTGACAAGCAGCCACGTATTCGCGATCTGGATGTAGGCGGGTGCGCCGTCGCTGTCGCCGTTGCTCAGAATGCGGCCGCCGAAAACCTTTTCGTAAAAGCGGGCCGATCTGCCTATGTCGGCGACGGTTAGGAAGTGTGCGATGGAGATCCCTTCCCGCGGAGGCATCTCATAGCTCTTCTGTTCGACTTGTACGGGATTCGTTGATGAACCCGCGGATTCTGATTCTTTCGTATTCATATCCTGCCTATTAAATGAATAATACCTAAGTTACCGAAAAATTTGAAGGCAGATCGCAGCACAAGCCCAGGAACGGGGAAATGTATATCATTATACAGGAATTGTCCAACTACAAAACGGATCGTTCCATCGACTTCTCCGGAAGTCAATACTTTATGATAGGAAATACGTAATTTAACCGATAGGATATACATTAAATGGATACGAACAAACCCGCCGCGTCAATTCTTCAAACAAAACAGCATTTCGAAATTCTCGACGGACTAAGAGGAATTGCCGCCCTGGCCGTTGTTACATTTCATTTTATGGAATGGGCCTATACCGATTACAGCAAGAACTTTATCGGACATGGCTTTTTGGCGGTCGATTTCTTCTTCTGTCTTTCGGGTTTTGTTATCGGCTATGCCTATGACGATCGCATAGCAAAAATGGGCGTTCCCGAATTTTTCAAATCGAGGCTTATCAGGCTGCACCCGTTGGTTATAGCAGGCTCTGTGCTGGGCCTGCTGGCGTTTTTGTTTGACCCGTTTGGCGGTCATCCTGAATTATACAGCACCGGCAAGATCATCCTGGCATTTCTTTGTTCGATCCTGCTTATTCCCTTTCCTGTAATACCCGACCGCGGATTTAACCTGTTCGGCTTCAATGCACCGTCCTGGTCATTGTTTTGGGAATATGTCGCCAATATCGTTTATGCGTTTGTGCTTTACAGGGTCAGCCGCAAATACCTGGTGCTGTTAACTATACTTTCGGGGATGGCTCTTTGCTGGGTATGCTACCGTTCCGGCAATTTACTGGGCGGCTGGAGCGGTCCAACCTTTTGGGACGGTAGCGCCCGGGTATCGTATTCTTTTTTAGCAGGACTTCTTATTTACCGTAGCAACCGGATCATCAAAAACAGGTTGGGATTTATCGGCCTGACTATATTGTTGTTCCTGGCTTTTATAATGCCATTCTCAAAATGGAACTGGATCTCCGAACCTTTGGTAATACTGTTTTATTTTCCCTTGCTGATAGCCCTGGGCGCAGGGACTACGTTGGCACCCGGCTTAAAAAAGGTTTGTAGATTTTCGGGGAATATCTCTTACCCGTTGTACATGACGCATTATGCGGTGCTATGGACGTTCGGTAATTACTACACCAGTCATAAGCCGGGTACTATGCAACTGGCTTTTATCATCATAACCGGACTGATCCTGCTGGTTGGCGCAGCGTACCTGGTAATGGTCGTTTTCGACATGCCCGTAAGGAAATATTTAAGCGATAAACGGAATAAAAGGCTTCGCTAAATGTGGGCTCATATACAAGCCGCAACCACAAAGCATCCGTAGGAATATCCTGTAAAACAAAAGTTGGTTGGCTATTTTTGCTTAAATTGATCTGCCAAATCATTAAACGAATAGACATATGTTTGTAAAAAGCTCCTCGTCACGTCTTCTTGTCGCGATAATTGCCCTCCTTGCGTCTATTGGTACAAACGCCCAGGTCCCCAATGCTTTTTCTCCGCAATTTTATGCCAATGGAAAAGGAGACACCCTTTATTACCGACAGCTTAATCCTGATGCCAATCCAAAGCGGCATTATCCCCTGCTAATTTTTCTCCATGGCTCCGGCGAACGCGGTTCCGATAATATCTCACAGTTGAAATGGGGAGTGATGAATTTTGCAACCGAACAAAATCAGCTAAAATACCCTGCCGTTATCATCGCACCACAATGCCCCGCCAATTCAGGCTGGACAGGGCCGGGCAGCAGCCGCACCGCCATCACGGCACCCCTGGCTTCAACCCCTACGAAACCGATGGAACTTCTCCTTGCCCTGATCAAAAAGATCAAGGCCGAGGGCAAAATCGATACTTCACGCATTTATATCACCGGACTTTCAATGGGCGGCTTTGGAACGTTCGATGCCATCGAGCGGGAGCCCGACCTTTTCGCCGCAGCAGTACCGGTATGTGGCGGTGGCGACCCCGCAAAAGCAGGAACCCTCACAAAGCTTCCCATGTGGATCTTCACAGGAGCCGAAGACCCTGCCGTCAATCCCGAATTTTCACTCAATATGCTGGAAGCACTGTGGAAAGCCGGCGCGCGACCAGGCTTTACCATGCTGCCGGAAGTGGGTCACTTTGCCTGGTTGGGTGCTTACACAGATCCTCTTATGATGGAATGGCTTTTCCGGCAGCGTAAGTAAGACCTGCCGATCCGAAAGATAAATTAGTCATTTTCGACGCTATAGCGGATCGATACCAGCCCCGTTTCATATGTTTTACTTTCCAGGAGCCTGAGCCTGATCCTGCTATCTTGCTCCTGGAACAGGCGCTTGCCACTGCCAAGCAATATTGGGTGCACAGACATCCACAATTCATCTACTAATCCTTCCTTCATCAGGGAATTATACAGCGAAGCACCGCCAAATAACCAGATATCTTTCCCCGGCTGATTTTTTATTCGCCGTGCTTCAACAATACTATCTTCCGATATCAGTATAGCACCATCTTTTACCGATGTTAACGTTTTAGAAAATACGTATTCTGTCAACGCAGGCATCCCTGGTACAGCCTCGCCACTACTGCTTTCGCTCTGCTGTTGCGCCATTTCATAACTCTTACGACCGATGAACATCGCATCAATACGCTCAAAAAATCCGCTTAACCCGTAGTCCTGATCTGTAAAGCACCAGTCATATTCGCTATTAGGTCCTTCAATATATCCATCCAATGTGATAGCCAATCCCAATACTAGTTTTCGCATAATGTCAATATTTACATTGCAAAGATGCATAGATCTGATTTAGATTAATTGTACAAAACAGACATCAATATAAAATATGTCTGGCCCGCACTACCTGACCCGGTGTGTAACCCGTGTAATCCTTGTAATCGCGGATAAAGTGAGCCTGGTCGTAGTAGCCGCTCTCGTAAGCAACTTCAGTAAGGGAAAATTCAGGATATCTTTTCAGATGATCAAGTGAAAATATGAACCTGGAAACACGCAGATATTCTTTAGGTGACAGACCTACATGCTCCTGAAACTTTCTTGAAAGATGACGCTGGCTGAGGCCGGTATCACAAACCAGCCTTTCCACAGGGATCAATCCCCCTGACAATCGCACTTGTCTAAGACAATGAGCTATCTGCAAATCATCTTTACCATTGGCCAGTTTCTTTAACAGGTACTTTTGTACCAGGCTTACACGGACCTCATTATTGAAGGTTCCCGCCACTTTATCTTCTATCTCTGTCGTACAATCCCATATATCGGCAAGAGCGGTAGTCGTGTCGGAGAATATATGCATCGAGGCTTGAATAAAGGGGTATGCCATTCCCGGGTGGAAACAAATGGCGATAACCCCGGTCCCCTTCCGCATTCGAACATCCATAAACTGGCTCATCCGAAAAGTAACAATGCTGTGTCTATGTAATTCATTACCAATGATAGCTACAGGTGTACTGGTATAGTTTAAAAAAAGTTCTACACAGGCATCGGGCAGCACACGGATATAACTTGTGTCAGTATCACCGTCACACTCCATGGTGCATATCAGTTTTATATACGGCTGTAAAGCAGGGATAATATCATATGATTGTATGCGCATGTCTTTGTTCCTCACTCGCTTTTCAAACTCTTCACCGGATTCGCCATCGCCGCCCTGACAGACTGAAAACCGATAGTTGCAAAAGCGATGACAAACGCAATTATCGCTGCTGCTGCCAATATCCACCAGCTGATGCTGATCCTGGAGGCAAAATCCGACAGCCATTTATTCATCAAATACCAGGCGGCTGGTATTGCCACCAATGCAGCAAATATAACCAGTTTTAAAAAGTCCTTTGAAAGTTCCATTACGATTTGATTAATACTGGCGCCGAGTACCTTGCGTACCCCGATCTCCTTAACCCTTTGAGTGATCGTAAACGCCGATAAGCCAAACAACCCCAGGCAGGCTATAAAAATAGCGATACAGGAGAAGATGGTAAACAACATCCCCTGCTGCTGCTCGCTGCGGTACAGCTGATCAAACTTTACATCCAAAAAGGAGAAATCAAAAGGTGTGTTGGGTAAATAGCGCTGCCAGGTTTGCCGGATGGCGGCAACTGAGGACTGCACGTTATGTCCATCGATCTTTATCGACATGCCGTGATAGGATGAGCCCAAAAGAAATATCATGGGAACGATCGTCTGATGCAGGGACTCAAAGTGAAAATCCTTTACTACACCGACAACATTGCCCATAACATCGCCATATTTCAGTTGCTTGTTGAGTGCGTTTTGAGCGGTCTTCCAACCCAGTGTTTTAACGGTCGTTTCGTTGATGATCCATTTGTTGGAATCGGTTTTAATGTCCCCGGAAAAGTTTCTTCCCGCCACCATTTGCATGCCAAACGTGGGAATAAACCCATCATCATCGACGGTCAGCTCCTTAAGGTCGACTTTCAGCGGCTGCAACGTCCCCCCTTCCAAAACAGCACCGTTCTGATAGTCGATCAAACGCCCTGAAGGGATGCGCGACGAACGCCCGACTGCCTTAATGCCGGGATTTTTTAGCAGGTCGCCCCGAAACGCGTCAAACTGGTCGCCCAGGGAACCGTCGTAGTTCATCGTAAGCACGTGATCTTTATTAAAGCCGAGGTCTTTGTCCTGGATATATTGAAGCTGTTTGTAAACAACTATAGTTGCAACGATGAGCATAATAGATATAGAGAACTGAAATACGACCAGCACCTTCCGCAAGGAGAAATTACCCGTATTTACCTTAAAGATCCCTTTAAGCACTTTTGCCGGGATGAAGGATGACATATACAAGGCCGGATATATGCCACTGATCAGCCCGATAACAAATGGAAGGGCCAATACCGGAACAAGTACCTGCCAGCTTAGCAAGCTGTTGACGGTGAGCTGCAAACCCGAAATTTTTGCGATCATAGGCAGCGTTGAGCCTGTCAACCCAAACGCCAGCAATAACGAAAGGCAACAGATCAATACCGATTCGGTCAAAAACTGGGTAATGATCTCCCTGCGTTGTGCGCCCACAACTTTTCTGATGCCGATCTCCCTGGCACGCAAAACCGAACGCGCGGTTGATAAGTTCATATAGTTGATACAGGCAATAAGCAAAATGAATAGTGCAATAGCCGAAAAAATATAAACGCGATTGATATTGCCGTTTTCCTCGATCTCGTCATCCAGATGCGAGGTAAGATGAATATCAGCCAACTTCTGAAGGGTTAAACTGTTTCCTTTTGCAATGCCGCCGCAATATTTGTCTAAAAAGTCGGGGAACTGCGCCTTTATAGGTTCTACATTGTAATTTTTGGGGAACATCAGGTAGGTATCAAACGCATTGTCACCGAAATCGGCGGCTAAACCCTTTTCGCCGATCATCGGAATGGCTTTTAAGGTGTTGAATGATATCAACACGTTGGGATGCAGGTGCGAGTTAGCCGGAAGAGGCTGGAAAATACCCGTCACCTTCAACGGATGTTTGTCATTCAGGATATCCAGGATGACGGTTTTGTTCATGGGGTCGTCATCACCAAAGTATTTTTTCGCCAGTTCGGGCGTCAGCATTACGCTGTATGGATCAAGCAGGGCTTTATGCCGGTCGCCTTTTAAAATTGAAGTGGTGAAAAAATCAAAGAAGTTTTCATCAGCTATAAAGGCGTTGGGCTCGTTGAAAAGCTTTTCCTTATAGCGAAAAGCAGTCATGCCGTAGTTGAGTAACCGCGTTACTTCTTTAATATCCGGAAAAGCCGATTTTAACAATGGGGCAAAGGGCGGCGCGATCGCGCTTAAGTGCAAAGTTTCCACATTCGGCGCTGAGTAAAAGATACGGGTAACGCGGTAAATATCATCCGCGTTCTTGTTGGAACGGTCATAACTGCGCTCGTATATAACATAAGTCAGGATAAGCAAACAGCAGGTTAACCCAACGGTTAATCCGAATATGTTGATGAAGGAGATAAACGGGCGCTTTTTAACACTACGAATGGCAGTCTTTAAGTAGCTTTTTATCATGACACAGCTAATTTAGCATTACAGTTAGTCTAAAAGATATGCCAGATAATTAAACATATGATAATCAATATTTTATTTTGAGGATTAGCAAAAAACTGTCCGCGGGCATAACATCAGGTGTACGGTCATGATACATGTCCGCTGATGACCCGGTTTCAAGGGTTATCTTTGCTTTGGACGCATCAAACGGGGGTATGACGACAGGCATTCTTTTATTTTTTATCGGTCTTATCGCAGGCGCCATGAATGCCGCGGCCGGGGGTGGCTCCTTTATTACCTTTCCAGCGTTGGTATATGCAGGACTGCCTTCCGTAGCCGCCAATGCTTCCAGCACGGTGGCCTTGTTCCCCGGCAGCCTGGCGAGTGCCTGGCAGTTCCGGGAATACATCCGGCCATTCCCGGGTGTTTCCATGCGGGCGATGATCGCACTGACGCTGTTTGGTGGGCTCGCGGGCGCCTTACTCCTTCTGTACACGCCTTCCTCAAAATTTGACGGCATTGTCCCATGGTTGTTGCTCACGGGGTCGCTGGCCTTTGCTTTTGGAAAACCGGCGGGTGAATGGCTGCGAAAAAAGGTGAGCATCGGCCCGGCATTGGTGTTGACCGGGCAATTGTTATTGGGAATATATGGCGGTTATTTTGGCGGCGCAGTAGGCATCATGATGATGGCGGTATGGGCTCTTTTCGGCGTTGCGGACATTAAGGTCGTCAATGCCAATAAAACGCTTTTCGTGGGCATTGCCAATTCCATTGCCGTCGTCCTGTTCATCGTGGCTGGTAAAGTCTATTGGCCTGAGACCCTGATCATGATGGGTGCTACTATACTAGGCGGGTATTTTGGTGCGGCCGTCACCAAACGGCTAGATCCCGCAAAGCTCCGGATGGGGATCGTCATTTTCAATTTCCTGATCACGGCGGCGTTTTTTATAAAGGTGTTTATGAAATGAAAAAAGACAAAGCCTCCACGATGTGGAGGCTTTGACAACGTTAGACTGGCGGACCCTTATTTCAAGATCAACACCGTTTGATAGGAGAAATTACTCCCATCACTCCAGGTGATTTTGTACATCCCCCGGTTCATATTCATCACTTTTATTTTGACCTGTGGCGTGCCTGCAGCCACTGGCACCAACTGTAATACATTGCCCGACATATCCACCACCTGAAATTGCGAAGGCGCAGTCACCGACGGCAGATTGACGGTTACGTAGGAGCCCGTCACCGGGTTGGGATACATCGTCAATGTAGGCGATACTCCTGCCAGTTGAACGGCTATAACAGGACTATACGTAATATTCATCCTGATATCTGTTATTTGCAGCCGATAGTAGTTGACACCATTACTGGAGTTTATATCCGTAAATGTATAATTAGCCGTATCCTTCCACTTTGCCGGTATGTTAGCCAGAAGGGTCAAATGAGAAGTATCGGTACCGTGCAGAATTCCGTAATTGGCAATACTGCTGTCGTGTTTCACGCTCCATGACAACACTGGCTGATTGCTGTAGGCTGTTCCTGAGAATTGTACCAGTTGGAACGGCGCCGATACAGCAGGTGGTGAAGTCTCATCAAAGAGAAAACCTCCGATGCTGTCGTTAGTCAGCCGGGTGCTGACAAAGATATTTCCGCTCGCACCAGCACCTACTACCGCCCTGACCATACCGGACGAGACGACCGTAAAGGATTGTGCGGTTACACCGCCAAAGCTGACGCTGCTTACACTGTCCAGATAGGCTCCGCTGATAGTGACCGTAGCACCCTGCGCGGCATGCTTAGGGGTGAAGCCGTTCATGACCGGTGCATGCATTACCGGCGGGATAACCGGCGGCGTCACTGTGGTGTCTCCGGGAGGCATAACCGTAGTATCTCCGGGTGGCGTCACTATCGTACTGTCGAACCTGAAACTATCGTATAACGTATCCGCTCCATATTGTGACCGGACAATAACATTACCGCTCGATCCGGTGCCTATCACAGCTGTGATCGAACTGTCCGACCCGATATTGAAGGATTGAGAAGCCGTACCGCCAAAACTGATCGCATTCACACTGTCCAGGTATGCGCCATGGATCGTGACAATAGCCCCCTTCGCTGCGTGCGCAGGTGTTATGTAATAAAGTAGAGGTCTGCGTACAGGCGGCGGCGGTGGTGGTGTCGAATTGGAATAAGTGAATCCATAGGCGTAGGCGGTATCCGTATTTACCGCGACGATCACAGCGCCTGAGGCACCCGATCCGACTACGGCCCTGATGGTATTGGCGTTGGTCACAGTAAAGGAAGCCGCGGGTATGTATCCGAAGCTGACACCGGAGGCTCCGGTGAAGTTGGCCCCCGTGATGGTGATGGTATCGCCATCTTTCGCAATGGCGGGCGAGAAAGAGATGATAATAGGTTTAATGCCCACAAACGTGAACCCGTTCAGGGAAACGGTACCGCCCGGTGTGGTGACGCTGACGGAACCG